>NZ_JOEZ01000013.1 GCF_000721175.1 Streptomyces anulatus | reverse complement strand
TTTCGTGTCCGATTCCCGGCCGAAGCGGGTCAAGCAGTTTTCGCTTTCCAGGTTCTTCGCTTTCGCGTTTTCCCTTTCCGGCGAGTCCGACTCTATCAGGCCTTTTCCTTTCCCTTGACCACGTCCTGCGGGCACGCCGAAGAAAGGTTCAGGGTTAGGATTTGGGCTTGAAGGTCGCCGCCGACCCCCGACTCAAAGTCGCGTTGGGGTCAGGCAGGAGTACGACAGTACAGGCCGCCGGGAGTCGAGGCAAATCCTTTCTGGTGCACTCCTAGGTCTGCCAAGCGGTAGGTCTCGGGCGGAACCGGGACTTCATATGACTTACTCTGCTGAGCAGTACGCCGTCCCCCATCAGCCGCGGCGGCGACACCTGAATCTCCACCCCCCTGGGAGGCTCCCCATGACCAACGTGACGTCCCCTCTTGCTGGACGCGCCATCGGACTCACCGCGGTTCCCGACCCGGTCTTCTCCGGCGCGATGGTCGGTCCCGGCACCGCCATCGACCCCGTACGTGAGCCCTCCGAGGCCGTGTCTCCGGTCGACGGCATCGTCGTCTCCCTGCACCCGCACGCGTTCGTCGTCGTCGACGCGGACGGGCACGGGGTCCTGACGCACCTCGGCATCGACACCGTCCAGCTCAACGGCGAGGGCTTCGAGCTTCTCGTGAACAAAGGGGACACGGTGACACGGGGCCAGAGCATCGTGCGCTGGGACCCGTCCGCGGTCGAGGTCGCCGGCAAGTCACCCATCTGCCCGATCGTGGCCCTGGAGGCCACCGCCGAGTCGCTCTCCGACGTCCGTGAGGACGGGGACGTGAAGACCGGCGACACGCTGTTCGGCTGGCAGTGACGCCCCGGGCGCAGTGACAGGCCAGTTGCACAACCACCGCGGTGACTAGGTCGCCGCACAACCGGAGACGGGTGAAATGGAGACAACGCTGCGAGGCGTCGGCGTGAGCCACGGTGTGGCCATCGGCGAGGTTCGGCACATGGGTACGGCGGTGCTGGAGCCGCCCGCCAAATCGATTCCCGCCGAGGAGGCCGGTCGCGAACAGGGGCGCGCCAGGCAGGCGGTGGAGGCGGTCGCCGCCGATCTGATCGCGCGCGGCAACCTGGCCGGCGGCGAGGCACAGCATGTGCTCGAGGCGCAGGCCATGATGGCGCAGGACCCCGAGCTGATGTCCGATGTCGAGCGGCGCATCGCCGTGGGCAGTACCGCCGAGCGTGGTGTGTACGACGCGTTCGCCGCGTACCGGGCGTTGCTCGCCAATGCCGGGGAGTACCTGGCGGGGCGGGTCGCGGACCTCGACGACGTACGGAACCGGATCGTGGCGCGGCTGCTCGGTGTGCCGATGCCCGGCGTGCCGGACAGCGACGAGCCGTATGTGCTGATCGCGCGCGACCTTGCGCCGGCCGACACCGCGCTCCTCGACCCGACGCTGGTGCTCGGCTTCGTCACCGAGGAGGGCGGGCCGACCAGCCACAGCGCGATCCTGGCGCGGGCGCTCGGCGTTCCGGCCGTGGTGGCGCTGCCCGGCGCCGGTGAGCTGGCCGAGGGCACGGTCGTCGCGGTGGACGGCAGCACGGGCGAGATCTTCGTCGACCCGAGCGACGAGAAGCGCGCCGAGATGGAGAGCGCAGCCGCTGCTCGTAAGGCGGCGCTGTCCGCCTCGACCGGTCCCGGCGCCACCTCCGACGGGCACAAGGTGCCGCTGCTCGCCAATGTCGGCGGCCCTGGCGATGTCCCCGCGGCGGTCGAGGCCGGGGCCGAGGGTGTCGGGCTGTTCCGGACCGAGTTCCTGTTCCTGGACGACAGCAAGCAGGCTCCTTCCGAGGAGAAGCAGGTCGCGGCCTACCGCGCGGTGCTGGAGGCGTTCCCCGAGGGGCGGGTCGTCGTACGCGTGCTGGATGCCGGGGCGGACAAGCCGCTGGACTTCCTGACGCCGGCCGACGAGCCGAACCCGGCGCTCGGTGTCCGTGGGCTGCGGAGCCTGCTGGACCACCCCGAGGTGCTGCGTACCCAGCTGACCGCGCTGGCGAAGGCCGCCGAGGGTCTGCCTGTGTACCTGGAGGTCATGGCGCCCATGGTGGCCGACCGTATCGACGCCAAGGCGTTCGCGGACGCGTGCCGCGAGGCCGGGTTGCGGGCGAAGTTCGGCGCGATGGTGGAGATTCCGTCGGCCGCTCTGCGGGCGCGGTCGATCCTCCAGGAGGTTGAGTTCCTGTCGCTGGGCACCAACGACCTGGCGCAGTACACCTTCGCGGCCGACCGTCAGGTGGGCGCGGTGTCGCGGCTCCAGGACCCGTGGCAGCCTGCGCTGCTGGATCTGGTGGCGCTGTCCGCCGATGCAGCTCGTGCCGAGGGCAAGAGTTGTGGTGTGTGCGGCGAGGCTGCGGCCGATCCGCTGCTGGCGTGTGTGCTGACGGGTCTGGGGGTCACCTCGCTCTCCATGGGCGCCGCGTCCATTCCTTATGTGCGGGCCACGCTGGCCAAGTACACGCTGGCGCAGTGCGAGCGGGCCGCGAACGCCGCTCGTTCCGCCGACTCCGCGGACGAGGCGCGCAGCGCCGCTCAGGCTGTGCTGTCAGGCGAGTAGCCGGACAGGCCGAAGCAGGCGCATCGAAGGAGGGGCTTTCCGCCGGGTGGCGGGAAGCCCCTCCCGCTGTGTGTTGTCTCAGTGGTGGGGCTCCGCCGGGTCGGCTCCGATGTCGAATCCCGCGCAGTACTCCACGCCGGATTCCGGGGAGACGGGCTCTCCGGTGTCCGCGTCGGTGCAGTAGGCGTTGAAGACCTCGCCGGCGGTGAGCGGGGCGAGGGCGCCGTGGGCCAGACGCCAGCCGTGGACGCGGTCCGGGCTGTCGGGGGCGCTGGTGCGCACGACTACTCCCCCGCGGGATTCCAGGGCGATGGCCACCGCGAGGACGGTGGCGAACTCCGCGCCCTCCGCGCTGTCGAGCCGGGCCGGTCCTGTGGTGTCGCGGTGGGTGTGGAGCGCGGCCAGGAGCTGGTCGTTCTCCGTCGGTGTGCTGCACACCAGGTGGTGGGTGCCCGGTCCCGCCGTTTCCAGCAGGCGCATGAGGAGGTGCGAGGCGCGGTCGAAGGCCGCGCGTCCGATGTCCTGGCCGCAGTCGGCGCAGGTGCCGAGGTCGGCGAGGAGGAGGGTGGCGTACTCCCAGGTGGCCTGGCGGACCGCGCGGGAGACGAGGACGGGGATGAGCTCGCTCAGGCGTTGGCCGGTGTAGGCGACCGTGGCTCCGGCGGCGGCGATCTCAGCGGTGAAGCGGCTGCGGCTCGCGCCGGTGTCGGCGTCGAGGCCCGATTCGGCGCAGAACTCCGCGTAGTCATCCGGATCGAAGAGCGCGACGGTGGTGTGCACGCCCTGGGCAGCGAGCGCTTTGAGCAGGCTCTCGACCTGCTGGAGATAGACGGTGTGGTCGTCGAAGGCGAAGGTGCGGTAGCGCCGCATGGCCGCGAAGTCCTGTGCGTCGACCAGCAGGCCGATGGTGCTGGGTGCTTCGCGGCGCAACGTGCGGCGCATGGTGGCCCCGGGTCGGGTGCCGGGCTTCGTGTGGTGGGTGGAGCCGTGCTGGGTGTTGCCGGTCTGCGCCATGTGTCCCCCTGTGCGCGGTGAATCCTTGCTCACTCAGCGTAATCAGGGGGACTGACAGGCGGCCGAGTGCCGTGGCAGGCAACGTCTGCCCGTAAAGGAGTGGCGTCCGGTGCGTGCTCCCGGTGTGCCGGCCGGAAGCCCTCGTACTGGACGTACTCGGGATTCCGGCCGGTGCGGCAAGCGTGCGTGCCGGGCGTCGCGACGGGGCGAACGTCGCCTGCCACGGCACTCGGGCGTGTTTCGAAAGTAGCGCGCCCGGAGGGCGGGCTCGGCGGCGTCTGGTGCGTGCGATCGCAAGACGGAGGGTCGCCCCGATACCGGATGTACCGGGGCGATCCCGACAAACGCGGCGAGCGTGCGTGCCAGGCGTCGCCGAGCAGGCGGGACTTTTCGGAACACGCCCTAGCTGCGGCGGCTCTCGGCCAGTTCGGCGTAGAAGCGGAGGAGGTCGAGGTTGTCGACGGAGCCCGGGTTGACCGCCTTGGCCATGTCGGTTCCCTGGAGCAGGCGCTTGACCGGCACCTCGATGCGCTTTCCGGTGAGGGTGTGCGGGATGCCGGGGACCTCGATGACCTCGTCCGGTACGTGGCGCGGGGAGAGGTTCTCCCGGATGGTCTGCTTGATCGCGGCGCGCAGGTCGTCGTCGAGGGTGGCGCCTTCGGCGAGGTGGACGAAGAGCGGCATCCAGTAGCCGCCGTCGGGTTCTTCGAGGCCGATGACGAGGGATTCGCGGATCTCGGGGAGCCGCTCGACGGCCTCGTAGATGTCGGCGGAGCCCATGCGGACGCCCTGGCGGTTCAGGGTGGAGTCGGAGCGGCCGTGGATGATCACCGAGCCGTGGTCGGTGATGGTGATCCAGTCGCCGTGCCGCCAGACGCCGGGGTACATGTCGAAGTAGCTGTCGTGGTAGCGGCTGCCGTCGGGGTCGTTCCAGAAGCGGACCGGCATGGAGGGCAGGGGGTTGGTGACGACCAGCTCGCCGACCTCGCCGATGAGGGGTTTGCCCGACGGGTCCCAGGACTGGAGATCGGTGCCCAGGCAGGGCGCCTGGAGTTCGCCGATGTGGACCGGGAGGGTGGGTACGGCTCCGGCGAAGCAGCTGCAGACGTCGGTGCCGCCGCTGACAGAGGCGATCCAGAGGTCTTCGGCGACCTCGTCGTGGAGCCAGCGGAAGCCGTCGGGCGGGAGCGGGGAGCCGGTGGTGGCGACGCACTGGACGCGGGAGAGGTCGAAGTCGCGGCCGGGGTGGATGTCGGCCTTTCGGCAGGCCATGACGTACGCGGCGGAGGTGCCGAAGAGCGTGGCGCCGGTCTGTTCGGCGACCCGCCACTGGGCGCTGACGTCCGGGTGGCCGGGGCTGCCGTCGTAGAGGACGACGGTGGTGCCGGTGAGGAGGCCGGAGACGAGGAAGTTCCACATCATCCAGCCGGTGGAGGTGTACCAGAAGAAGCGGTCCTCGGGTCCGAGGTCGCAGTGCAGGCCGATCTGCTTGAAGTGTTCGAGCAGGATGCCGCCCTGGGACTGGACGATGGCCTTGGGCAGGCCGGTGGTGCCGGAGGAGTAGAGGACCCAGAGCGGGTGCTCGAAGGGGACCTGCTCGAAGACCGGCTCGGTGTCGGCGGAGGTGAGGGCGGCCCAGGCGAGCGCGCCTTCGGGGGCGTCGGTGCCGAGCAGCGGGATGTGGACGACGGCGCGCAGGGTGGGCAGTTCGCGGCGGAGCTCGGCGACGGTCTCGGTGCGGTCGTGCTCCTTGCCGCCGTAGCGGTAGCCGTCGACGGTGAACAGGACGACGGGTTCGATCTGCTGGAACCGGTCGAGGACGCTGCGGGCGCCGAAGTCGGGGGCGCAGGAGGTCCAGACTCCGCCGACCGCGGCGGTGGCGAGGAAGGCGACGACGGCCTGCGGGATGTTGGGGACGTAGCCGCTGACGCGGTCGCCGGGGGTGACGCCCAGGGCACGGAGTTCGGCGGCGAGCGCGCCGACCTGGCGGCGGAGTTCGGCCCAGCTGACGGGGAGCTGCGTGTGGGTCTCGTCGACGTACAGCAGGGCGGGGGTGTCCGCGCGTGACGGGTCCTCGGCGGTGCGCAGGGCGTGTTCGGCGTAGTTGAGGGTGGCGCCGGGGAACCAGGTGGCGCCCGGCATGGCGCGGTCGCCGAGGGCGCTCTCGTACGGCGTGGAGAAGCGGATGCCGAACCATTCGGCGACGGCGCGCCAGAAGGTGTCGAGCTCGTCGACGGACCAGCGGTGCAGGGCCGCGTACCCGCCGTCGGCCGGGGCGCCGTACCGGGTCGCGGCCCAGTTCTGGAAGCGGGTGACGGCCGCGGCCTCGATGCGGTCGGGGCCGGGCTGCCAGAGCGGGGCGTCGTCGGGCGTGGCTGCGGTCATGAGGGCTGCTCCCTGGCTGTACGGGTACGCGGGGTGGGCGTGTCGACGCGCACGGGCCGGGGTGTGCGCGTGAGCGGCTGACACGGACGATGCCATGTGATCGTCGTCGGCACCAGGGTGGCCCCTCCATGAGGGGTTCCGTCCCTTCCGGGCCGGCATGGGTGAACGGGAGTTGAACGGAAGGTTTTGCCGGTCGGGCGGGTGGCAGGGTGTGCGCCATGGACGGTCGTGACCTGGTGCGTCGGGTGAGGTTGGTCGGTTCGGTGCGAGGGCTGCGCATGGTGCGTTCGGCGTGGCGGCGCCGGTCCGCGGATGCGGCGGCGCTGCCGGGGCGCGGGGCGGAGCGGGCCCGGGTGCCCGGCGCGCTGACGGGAGCGGAGCCGGGTCCTGGCGGGGGCGTGGTGCGGTTCGCCCGTTCGGAGCTGCGTATCCGTGTGTCGGTGGGCGGTGCGGTGTTCTGGGCGTGGGACGGGGCGGAACCGCTGCCGTCGTACGCGGTGGCGGGTGAGGCTCCCGCGCCGGATCCGCGGGCGGTGCTGGAGCCGGACAAGGACGGCGGCTGGCAGGTGGTCTCGGAGCGGCTGACGGTGGTGGTGTCGCGGACCGGGGCGGTGGAGCTGCGGACGCCGGGCGGGTTGCTGTTGCGGCGTGAGCTGCCGCCGCGCTGGTGGGAGCCGGCGGGCGGGGGCCCGGTGCGGTGGGTGCAGCGCTCGGAGGTACCGGCGGACGCGCGGTTCTTCGGTCTGGGCGGCCGGGCGGGCGGGCCCCGGTTGCGGGACGGGGTGTACGGGCTGTGGAACACCGATCCCGGCGGGCGGTTCGGGCCTGGGGACGATCCGCTGTATCTGACGATGCCGGTGCAGGTGGTGGTTTCGGACGCAGGGTCGCATCTGGTGTTCCACGACAACAGCTGGGCGGGGCGGGTGGTGCTGCGGGAGGGCGAGGAGGGCGCCGGTTCGGGGCATGACCGGCCGGGCACCTGCGAGGTTCGGATGGAGGGCGGGCCGCTGCGCTGCTGGGTGGTGGCGGGGACGCCGGCCCGGGTGCTCCAGGGGTGGACGGCGCTGACGGGTGCGCCGGCGCTGCCGCCGTCCTGGGCGCTGGGGCCGCAGCACGCCCGGTGGGGGTTCGGCGGTGAGCGGGAGGTGCGGCGGGTCGTCGACGGGTACCGGGAGCGGGGGCTTCCGCTGTCCGTCCTGCATCTGGACATCGACCACTACGACGCGCACCGGGTGTTCACGGTGGACCGGGCGCGGTTCCCCGCGTTGGCCGCGCTGGCGAAGGAGCTGCGCGAGGACGGGGTGCGGCTGGTGTCGATCGTGGATCCGGCGGTGAAGGCGGAGCCGGGCGGCGCGGTGTTCGACGGGGGCCGGGCGGTCGGTGAGCGTGGGGCGTACGTCCGGGACGCGCGAGGGCGGGTGGTGGTCGGGGAGGTGTGGCCGGGGGCCTGCGTCTATCCGGACTTCACCGATCCGCTTGTGCGGGATTGGTGGGGATCTCTGTACGAGGAGCGGCTTGCGCAGGGCTTCTCGGGGGTCTGGCACGACATGAACGAGCCGGTGTCCTTCGCGGCGTTCGGGGATCCTTCGCTGCCGCGCTCGGCCCGGCATGTCCTGGAGGGCGCCGGTGGCGATCATCGCGAGGCGCACAACGTGTACGCCCTGGCGATGGCACGGGCGGGTTATGAAGGGCTGCTCCGGTTCCGTCCGGAGGAGCGGCCGTTCCTGTTCTCGCGGTCGGGCTGGGCGGGGATGCAGAGGTACGGGGGCACCTGGTCCGGTGATGTGACGAGCGGGTGGCCGGGGCTGCGGGCCTCGCTGTCGCTGGTGGTGGGGCTCGGTCTGTGCGGGGTGCCGTATTCGGGTCCGGATGTGGGCGGGTTCGACGGGTCTCCGTCGCCGGAGCTGTATCTGCGGTGGTTCCAGCTGGGCGCGTACCTGCCGTTGTTCCGGACCCATTCGGCGATCGACGCGGGGCGGCGGGAGCCGTGGGAGTTCGGGCCGGAGGTGCTGGAGCACGCGCGGGCCGCGCTGGAGGAGCGGGAGCGGCTGCACCCGTACTTCGTGACGCTGTCGCACGTGGCGCGGCTGACGGGTGCGCCCTATGCGCGGCCGGCGTGGTGGGGTGCGCCGGGCGACCGGGCGCTGCGGGAGTGCGAGGACGCGTTCCTGCTGGGCGACGCGCTGCTGGTGGCTCCGGTGCTGGAGCCCGGGGCGCGGCGGCGGGCGGTGCGGCTGCCCCGGGGCCGGTGGTACGACACGGTGACCGGGCGGGCGTACGAGGGTCCGGGCCAGGTCCTGGTCGACGCTCCCCTGTCGCGGGTGCCGGTGCTGGCGCGGGCGGGCGCGGTGATTCCGGTGCGGGGTGCGGACGGCGGGCCGGAGCTGGAGGTGTGGGCGCCCGCGCCGGGACGTACCGGCGGCGGGCTGGTGGTGCGGGACCCGGGCGACGGGTGGGCGGAGGCGGAGGTCGAGCGGTATGTGACGCGTTGGGAGGGCGACCGCGTGGTGGTGGAGCGGGACGGCGCGGAGGGCGGGGTCGACTGTCCGGTGCGGGTGCGGGGGGTGGCGTCCCCGGGCTGAGAGCCTGTCGGGTGGCCTTCGACCGGAAAGCGGACGCGCTTCGGTGCGTACGGTTCCAAGGCGCCGAGATGTCCTCGTAGCGGAGCTACCAGGGCATTTCGGCAACACCGGAAGCGTGCGAGCCAGGGCGTGTCCGCCCGATCAGAGGTCACCCGACAGGCTCTGAGCCGGCGCCGGTCCCCCAGCGCCTCCGACCCGGACGCCGGCAGCCCCGGCGGTCTCGGCCCACGCGCCCCGGCCGGGGCGGCCTCAGCTGTGGTGTCCGGCGAACCAGGCGTTGGCGGCTTCCGTGTGGAGAGGGAAGGCGAGCGGCCTGGGCGCGTACAGGATCTCGTAACCGCTCGTCTCGTCGGTCGGGACCGAAGGCGGGAGGCTCGCGAGGGGGCGTGCCGGGAGGAGGCCGAAGACCAGGAGGTGGCCGTCGGTGTCGCTGAGCGTGTCGGCGAGGCGGACGTCCTGTTCGGCGGCCTCGATGCCGGTCTCCTCGCGCAGCTCGCGCACGACCGCGTGTCGCCATTCCTCGGCGTGGTCGATGAACCCGCCGGGCAGGGCCACGCCGCCCTTCCGCGGCTCGATGGTGCGGGTGATGACGACGAGCCCGGTGGTACGCGGGCCGACGACGGGGAGCAGGGCCACCGCGACGGGGAGCGGGTTGCGGTAGGCGGTGGTTCCGCAGTGCGTGCAGGTGCGGGGCCACGCGTCGGTGGACGGGAGCGCGGTGTACGGGGCTCCGCACGTGCCGCAGTGGGAGTCCCGTACGTACCGCGGTGACTGCCGAGCGGTCGGGGAAGAGGCCTTGCCGAGTTCGGACACGGGCGGACTGTATCGAACCGTCCCTTCCCGTCTCCCGGGGACCGCGATTCCGGGGGCCGCCTTCCGGGCGCCGCGAAGCCGCGTCCTTTCCTGGAGGCCGCGAAGCTGATAGACGATGTGCCCATGACAGGAATGCGTACCGCTCTGCGTGCTCTGGCCGCCACGGCCGCCGCCCTCCTCGCCGTCACCGCCCTCTCCCCCGCGGCACAGGCGCGCCCCGAACCGCGAGCTCCCGAGGAGTTCGTGGCGCTGCGCTCGGTGGACCCGACGATCATCCAGGAGATGCGTTACACCACGGCGCACACCTTCCTGGGTGAGCGGGTCGACGGCTATCGGCAGCCGGTCTGCATCCTGACCCGGCCCGCCGCCCGTGCCCTGCAGCTGGCGCAGAAGCGGCTGTTGCGTCAGGGGTACTCGCTGAAGGTGTACGACTGCTACCGGCCGCAGCGGGCGGTGGACCACTTCGTGCGGTGGGCGAAGGATCTCGACGACCAGGTGATGAAGGATGAGTTCTATCCGCTGGTCGACAAGGAGCGGCTGTTCGAGGACGGTTACATCGCGGAGAAGTCCGGGCACAGCCGCGGCAGTACGGTGGACCTGACGCTGGTGCGACTGCCGGCTCTGCCGACCCGGCCATACCGTCCCGGCGAGCCGCTGTCCCCCTGCTTCGCGCCCAAGGGCGAGCGGTTCCCCGACAGCTCGGTGGACATGGGCACGGGTTACGACTGCTTCGACACCTTGTCGCACACGGACGATCCCCGGGTCCAGGGGCTTCAGCGCGCCAACCGGCAGTTCCTGAAGCGGACGTTGACCGAGGTGGGGTTCGTGAACCTGCCGGAGGAGTGGTGGCACTTCACGTTCAGGCCCGAGCCGTTCCCGGACACCTACTTCGACTTCCCGGTGCACCGCCGGCCGGTGGCCGGACACTGACGGTACGCGCCGCCTCGGGGGACGGGGAACGGGCGACCGGGACCACCCCCGTGGGCTCCGGCCGCCCGTTCTTCATTTCGGACGCGAAAGGGGCGTGTTCGGTTGCCGATCGGGCGGCTACGGTGCCCGTATGTCACAGCAGACGTTCGATTCGTACGAGGAATTCTGGCCCTACTACGTCGCGATGCACTCCCGTGCCGCCACCCGCTGGGTCCATCTGACCGGCACCCTGACCGGGCTCGCGATCTCCGCGTACGGGCTGGCGCGGGGCCGGAAGCGGTATCTGGCGGCCCTGCCGCTGATCGGGTACGGCACGGCGTGGCCCGCGCACTTCCTGATCGAGAGGAACAACCCGGCCACGTTCGGGCATCCGGTGTGGTCGCTGCGCGGGGACGCGCAGATGATCCGGACGATGCTCGCGGGCCGGGACGCGGAGCTGGCGGAGACCGCGGCGAAGTGGCTGGCCGAGCACGGCCGGGACGGATGCGGCGGGAACGGGTGCGGCTGAGGAGGGCGGGCCGGACCCCTCGCTCGCGGCGGACACCCGTGGCACACTTCTGACGTTCCGTCAGATCCAGTGCCGGGAGGGGCCTTGTCGCGCACGCGCATACCCGCGGTGGCCGGTTGGTTCACCGAGAACACCACGGAGGAGGACTTCCGCCTGTTGGGCACCCGCTGTTCCGGCTGCCGGTCGGTCCACTTCCCCCGGGAGGACGGCCACTGCCGCAATCCGGGCTGCCCCGGGGGTGAGCTGGAGGAGGTACCGCTGTCGAAGCGGGGCACGGTGTGGTCCTGCACCGACGGGCGCTACCGGCCGCCTCCCCCGTACGTCAGTGACCCCGAGGCGCCCTGGGAGCCGTACACGCTGGTCGCCGTCGAGCTGGCCGCCGAGCGCATGGTGGTGCTGGGGCAGGCCGTGCCCGGGGTGGGCGTGGCCGATCTGCCCGTCGGCTCGGTGGTGGAGGTGGTGCCGGGCGTCCTGGACGAGGACCGGGCGACGGGCACCGTTCACACCACGTGGCACTGGCGCCCCGTCGCGGCGACGGAGGCCGGTTCATGACCGGCGACGTGGCCGTCCTCGGGGCCGGGATGCACCCGTGGGGCAAGTGGGGGCACAGCTTCGTCACGTACGGGCGGATCGCCGCGCAGGCCGCCCTCGCCGACGCGGGCATCGGCTGGCCCGAGGTCCGGTCGGTCGTCGGCGCGCAGACGGTGCGCGGGGGCTATCCGGGTTACGTGGCGGGGGCGACGTTCGCCCGGGCGCTCGGGTGGCAGGGGGCGCGGGTGGCGTCCGTGTATGCCGCGTGTGCTTCGGGGGCGCAGGCCATCGACACGGCGCGGGCGCAGATCCTGGCGGGGCTGGCGGACGTGGTCCTGGTGGTGGGGGCCGACGCGGCGCCCAAGGGGTTCTTCGCCCCGGCGGGCGGGGAGCGGCCGGACGACCCGGACTGGCTGCGCTTCCGGGTGCTCGGGGCGACGAACCCGGCGTACTTCGGGCTGTACGCCCGCCGCCGCATGGCACTGTACGGGGACACGCAGGAGGACTTCGCGCTGGTCAAGGTGAAGAACGCGGCGGCCGGGGCGCTGAACGAGTTCGCCCGCTATCGCAGGCCGGTGACGGCCGGGGAGGTCGCCGCCTCCGCGATGGTCGCCGATCCGCTGCGGCTGCTGGACATCTGCGCCACCTCCGACGGGGCAGCAGCCCTGGTGCTGTGCGGTGTGGAGTTCGCGCGGCGGCGCGGAGTGCGTGATCCGGTGCGGATCAGGGCGGTTTCCACAGTGACGCCCACCTTCCCGAGGACCGTCCTGGACCTGCCGGACATCGGCACGGATTCGGCGGTGGCCGTGGGCCCGTCCTCCATGAGTTTCCGGGCTTCGATCGCGCGGACCGCGTACGAGGAGGCGGGGGTCGGGCCGGAGGATCTCTCGCTGGCCGAGGTGTACGACCTGTCCACGGCGCTGGAGCTGGAGTGGTACGAGGACATCGGGCTGTGCGGTCCCGGCGAGGGGGCGAAGCTGCTGCGTACGGGGGCGACCGCGCTGGGCGGCCGGGTTCCGGTGAACGCGAGCGGCGGTCTCGCCTCGTTCGGCGAGGCGGTCCCCGCCCAGGCCATCGCGCAGGTCTGCGAGCTCACCCGGCAGTTGCGCGGGCGGGCCGGGGAGCGGCAGGTACCGGGCGCGCGGGTCGGGATCACGGCGAACCAGGGACTGTTCGGGCACGGGTCGGCGGTGGTGGCGCTCCGTTGAACCGGAGCGTCCCGAACGGGTTTTCCCTGCACCCCACTTGACTGGCCGTCACCGCAGCAGAACACTCGGGGCCCGGCCCGCCGGACGACGTGCGGCCCGTACCCCTGTCGGCGGGGGTACGGGCCGTACGCGTACCGGACTCGCGTCGCTCAGGTGGCGACGGGTTCGCGGGCCCGCGCGGCACGCTCCAGGGCGTGCTCCACGACCGCGACCAGGACATCACGCACGGAGGACCGGTCCCGCGCGTCGCAGACGAGCACCGGAACCAGGGGGTCGAGGTCGAGAGCGGCCTGCACGCTCTCCGTGGGAAACCGCTCGGCGCCCTCGAACGTGTTGACCGCGACGGTGAAGGGGATCCGCCTGCGCTCGAAGTAGTCGACCGCGGCGAAGCAGTCCTCGAGACGCCGCGTGTCGGCGAGGACGACCGCGCCCAGGGAGCCCTGGGCCAGTTCGTCCCACAGGAACCAGAAGCGGTCCTGGCCGGGCGTGCCGAACAGGTAGAGGACCAGGTCCTCCCGCAGCGTGATCCGGCCGAAGTCCATCGCCACCGTGGTGGTGGTCTTGGACTCGACCCCGTCCAGATCGTCCACCGGGCGGCCCGCCTCGCTGAGGCGTTCCTCGGTGCGCAGGGGCCTGATCTCGCTGACCGCGCCGACCGCGGTCGTCTTGCCGACGCCGAACCCTCCCGCCACCAGGATCTTCAGGGTGACGGGCTCGACCACCCGCTGCTTGTCGCGCCTAGAGCGCCCGAAGGCCATTGATAACCTCGCGAAGAATGTTCACGTCCGGCAGTTCGGCCGGCGGAACGGGACGGGTGACGTGCACCAGCTCGTCCTCGACGAGATCGCCGACCAGGACCCGTACCACCCCTACGGGGAGGTCGAGTTCGGCGGCGAGTTCGGCGATGGACTGGGGCATGTCGCTGCAGAGTTCGATGATCGCCACGTGTTCGGGGGCGAGCGTCTGGTCCCGGCCGGGATCGTCGGCGGCCGGTTCCGGTACGACGAGCGCGATCAGGTCGAGGCGGTGACGGGAGGCGCTGCTCGTACGCCCCCGGGTCATCGCGTAGGGGCGGACCACCGGTCCCGCCTCCGCGTCGTACCACCGAGAGGCCTGGGGGTCGACGGACGCGTCCGGGGATCCGGGGCCGGTGCCCCGGGGGGAGTCGGCGCTCATGCCCGCCACACTCACCCTCCGGCGGGCAGACCGGTCGTCCGTGGGGCGTTGGCCAGGTGGGCCCCCACGCGCTTGACCATCAGGGTCATCTCGTACGCGACCTGGCCCACGTCGGAGTCGGCCTCCGCCAGCACGGCGAGGCAGCTTCCGTCGCCGGCGGCGGTGACGAAGAGGAACGCCTCGTCCAGTTCGACGACCGTCTGGCGCACCCGGCCCGCGTCGAAGTGGTGGCCCACGCCCTTGGCGAGGCTGTGGAACCCGGAGGCCACGGCGGCGAGATGCTCGCTGTCCTCGCGGGTCAGGTCCCCCGAGGCCCCGGTGGCGAGTCCGTCGCTGGAGAGCACCAGCGCCTTGCGGATGCTGGCGACGCGCTGGACGAGTTCGTCGAGCAGCCAGTTCAGTTCGCCCGAGCCGTGGCGTGCGGGGTTGTGTGCTGCGGCGTTCGGTGCGGTCATCGACCGTCCCCTCCCGGAGTGGTTCCTGGTGCTGTGCCACCGGGGCCGCCGGTGTCCTCGGTGTTGTCCGTGATCCCGGCGTTGTCCGTGATCCCGGTGGTCTCGGTGGGTTCGGTGATCCCGGTGGTCTCGGTGGGTTCGGTGGGTTCGGCGTTCTGCCGACGGCCGCGCTGCCAGCCGCGCTGGAGCGAGGCCATACGGTCGCGTACCTCGTCCGCGTCGCGCTCGGCGTCGTCGAGCATGTCCACGGGCGACGCACGGTGCGCGGTCCGGTCCGCGGACTCCTCCCGGAGCTGGCGGGCGAGGCTGGCCTGCCGGACCCGGCGCGGCAGGCCGCCCACGGTGTCGGGCGCCGGTGGGGCGGCCGGCGCCGGGGTCTCCGGCTCCGTGGCGCGGGGTGGTTCCGTGGCGCGGGCTGCCTCCGTCGTGCGCTGTGCTGCGGCTCGCGTGGTCCAGGGCGCATCAGCGGTGCGGGGCCTGTCGGCCGGGTCGGAGGCCCGGTCGGCGGTGTGCGGGACCGGGCCGGTGGCCCTCGCGGGAGTCACGACCGGGTCGTCGCCCGCGCCGTCGACCCGGCGGCCCCGGTCGGTGACCAGCGTCGGCGGGGTACGGCGCGGCAGCGGCGCGGGGCCGGCGGGGCGCATCGGGCGGACCTCCGCCGTGGGCTCGTCGCCGTGGTCGCGGGCCTGCTGGTGCTGGTCCCGGTCGGTGTCGCGGCGCGGGCCGCCGGGCTCGTCGCGGCGGGGCTCGCGGTCGCCCTCGCGGCGCAGGTCCCGGGCGCGGAAGATGCCGCCGCGCTCGCTCTCGGTGTCCTCCAGGTCGGAGACGCCGTCCAGGACGGGTCCGAGGGCCGGGTCCAGGGCCGGATCCGGCGAACCGTCCAGCGGGTCGGCGGCGAAGTCCAGCGGGCCGACCGGGGCCTCCAGCTCGACCGGCCCGTCCAGGACGCCCGGTCCGGTGAGTCCGGTGGGCACCGGCGACAGGACCGCGGACCTGCCGTTGACGCGGCGCTCCCCGCCCGGGGTCGTCTTCTGCGCGCCCTGCGCCGCGTCGGAGCTCCGCCCGCTGCCGATCGCCCGCTCGGCCCGGCGGTCGAGGCGGAACCCGGTGCCGTGGGTGTCGGGGGCCTCGGTGAGCAGGGCCGCGGGGATGAACACGACCGCGGTGGTGCCTCCGTACGGCGATTTCTGCAGGGAGACCCGGACGTTCTGGCGCTGGGCGAGCCGGCTGACGACGAACAGGCCGAGCCGGTCGGTGTCGGAGAGCTCGAAGTCGGGGGTCTCGGCGAGCCGCAGGTTGGCGTCGAGGAGGGCTTCGGGGGGCATCCCGAGACCGCGGTCGTGGATTTCGAGCGTGAAGCCGTTGGAGACGCGTTCGCCGTGCACCTGGACCGCGGTGTGCGGGGGTGAGAAGACGGTGGCGTTCTCCAGGAGTTCGGCGATCAGGTGGGTGAGGTCGGCGACGGCGGGCCCGCCCACGCCGATCCGGGCGAGGCGCCGGACCTCGATGCGTTCGTAGTCCTCGACCTCGGCGACGGCGGCCCGCACCACGTCCATCAGCTGGATGGGCTTGCGCCACTGGCGGGAGGGCGCGGCGCCGGAGAGGATCACGAGCCCCTCGGCGTGCCGCCGCATGCGGGTGGTGAGGTGGTCGAGGCGGAACAGGTCGGCCAGTTCGTCGCTGTTCTCGGTACGGCGCTCCATCGCGTCCAGCAGCGTGAGCTGGCGGTGCAGGAGGACCTGGTTGCGGCGGGCGAGGTTGACGAAGACCTCGGAGACGCCGCGCCGCATGTCCGCCTGCTTGACGGCGGCCTCGACGGCGGCCCGCTGGAGGGTGTTGAGCGCCTGTCCGACCTGGCCGATCTCGTCGGGCTCGTAACTGAGGTGCGGGGCCTCGGTCTCGACGTCCACCTGCTCGCCCGCGGCCAGTCGGCGCATGACGCTCGGCAGCCGGACGCCGGAGACCTCGTGGGCGTCCTTGCGCAGCCGGGAGAGGTCGCGGACGAGTTCACGGCCGATGCGTACGGAGACGAAGACCGAGACGATCAGGGCCAGGAAGCCGAGGACTCCGGCGATCCCGGCCTGGGCGAGGACCCGGTAGGCGGCCGGTTCGGCGCGGTCCTGGAAACGGTTGCCCATTTCCGTGGAGTCACCCGCCAGCCGGTCGAGGACGGGCACGGCCGCCTCCTCCCAGCGGTCGGCGTCGACGGCGCCGGGGCGCTTCGTCGCTCCGGCGGCGATCAGGGTGTCCTCGGCGCTGCGAAGCGGTTCGGTGTCGGGGCTGCCCCAGAACTGCTCGACACGTCGGCGCTCGGCGGCGGGGAGGTTCTCCAGGCTGACTTCGTAGAGCAGCTCGCGCTGGGCCACGAGGCCGGATATCTGGCGCAGTTCGGAGGTGGTGAAGCGGCCGGCGACGAGGCCGGAGGCGATGAGCGCGTCCTCGCGCGAGAGCATTTCCCGGGCCCGGGCGACCCCGACCAGCGCCCGCATCTGCTTGTCCATCGACACGTTCTCCAGGGTGTGGAGTCCGTTGAGGAAGCGGTAGGAGGGGTCTACGAGGCCGTTGTAGAAGTCGAGCGCCTTCGCCCGGCTGATGGTGCGCTTCTCGACGGAGCCGCGCAGGGCGTCCAGACCGTCGACGGCGCTGAGGATCGCGTCCAGGCGGCTGCTGTCGGCGGCGCTCAGCGCTTCCCGGACGTCCTGCGCCCGGGCGTTCTCCCTGACCTCGCCCACGATGCGGTCGGTGGTGGCGCGCTGGCCCATGAGGACGGGAAGCGCGTCGGAGGCCCGCGGGTCGGCGAGGAAGACCAGGGTCTGCCGTCGCTCGGCCTGTACGGCACGAACGGCGTCGTCCAGTGGGTGGGCGACCTTCTCCACGATGGATCCGGCGCTCATCAGCTCGCCGGCCTCACGGCCGGTGATGTAGGTGGCGAAGACCCAGAGGCCCGTGAGGGAGACGAGCGGCACCAGCAGCAACGCCACGATCTTCCTGCGGATGGACTTCCCGCGAAAGCGCATGGCCTCCCCCAGATCGGCCCCGCACCGCGGGGGTGGTCTTCTCCCGGTCGTCCCTCGGCCCCGCACCTCTACGCACCGTGCGTACACCGGCGCGCATCGGGCGGACGCGGGCGAGGTCCGTCCTGCGTCAATAAACGGCGCGAGCCTACTACTGACACAGAGACAACTCGAAGACACGTCCGGATGATTTTCAGCCGTCCCGGTTGGGCTTGATCATGAGTTGTCCCGGTATCCCCGGAGATGAAATTCGCGAAAGCGACAGAGGGTGCCGGCCCGACCTGTCGCTACCGGCACGTTTCAGTTGGCTGGAATTCTTCGCTCCGTGACCTTCTGCGCCCTGCGGGCGCTTTTCAGGGGAATCTTCGGGACGCGTGGTTCGTCCATATGTACGGGGTAGACGCACGGTGGGGTCGTGCGCGGCAGGACGGACGGGTTCCGCCCGCGTAGAACCGGCGCAAGCCGGGCAGCCACCCTGAAGTCGGACAGTGGTGGGGAGTTGAAGGACCTTGAGCACGCAGGAACGCGGGAGCGCCAGAGTACCGGCGGCCGCGAGTACGCAAGCCGCGGACGGGGCACGGATCCCGCGGCAGTTGTGGGTGGAGGAGCCGGCCTCGAAGCGGCGTATGCCCGATGCGGTGCGGACGGCCGCCGTGCGCGCCGTTCTCATCATGTCGCTGACGATCATCCAGGCGATGGTCGCCTTCCTGAGCACCTTGACCGGGTCCTGGCTGGCCTTCCCGATGGTGCTCAGCAGTGTGGCCAGCACGGTGGTCGCCACCTGGTCGGTGCTCGACGTCTGGGTGACCCGGCAGGTGTGGAACCAGCGCAACGGCGTGGTGTCCCTGCCGAGCAGCTCGGCACGGCAGATACGTCGCGAGCGGCGCCGGTCCCGCCGGGCCGAGCGGGCGGCCGAGCGGGACGACACCGGAGGGGCCATAGCCGGCCGCCGGAACACCGGCGACCTCTCCCGGGCCTGACCCGCCGGCCGGTCCTGCTGAAGGGCCGGCCTACGCCTCGGGCTGCGTGGCCGGAACCACGGTGGCGGTCTGCTGCTCGCTCCGTCTGAACATGCGGGTCGCCGTGATCTCGCCGTGGACCGTCTCTCCGTCCGGGTCCTGCTGCGGCAGGCCGGGGCGCAGATGCTCCTCCACGCTGATGTACTTCAGCCCGGCCCTCAGGTCGGCGTCGTTGCGCAGTCGGATGACGAGGGGGAATTCGGCGAGTGCGGTCGTGTCGAACAGGCCGGTCGTGTAAAGCAGTTGTACGCCCAGCGCGTCCGACACCGCCCGCTGGAGCTCCAGCAGATACGTGGCGTTGGCGCGGCCGATCGGGTTGTCGAGGAACAGGGTGCCCGCGTGCCGGTGGCGGTCGCGGCCCCGGTCGTTGCTGCGCAGGGCCGCCATCGTGCAGTAGAGGGCGATGGCCGCGGTGAGCAGCTGGCCGCCCGAGAAGACATCGCCCATCTGTCCGACCGGGACGCGCTCGGCGCGCAGCACGGCGTCCGGCTTCAGGATCTCCACCGCGATGCCCTTGGGCTCCAGCGCCGCCTCGACGCCCCTCAGCAGCAGGGACATGCCGTCCCGGCGGAGGTCGGAGTTCTTCTTGAGGGCGGCGTGGGTGGCCTCGTCGATGACCTCGCCGAGGCGTTCGGTGAGGGTGGCCTGGTCGGGTTCCTCGAAGCGGATCCGGAGGAATTCCTGACCCGACCACTCCCCCAGGCCCTCGGGAAGCTGGGAGAGCCGCTGGGCGGAGCGCAGGGTGGTGAGCGCGGAGTCGACCAGGCCGCGCAGCCGGTCGACGATGGAGTCGCGGTTGCGCTCCAGCTGGATGAGCTCGTCGGTGAGGACGCGCAGCCGGGGGGCGAAGGCGTCGGCCCACTTCTGGGCGTGCTCGGGCAGGGCGGAGGCGGGCAGCTCGCGGATCTGCTGGCGGGCGGGGGTGCGGACCTGTTCGTACCGGGTGGAGTTGGCGTGCCGGACGAGGATGTCGCTCGCTTCGCGGACGGCGCTCTCGGCCGCCGAGAGGTCGGCGTTGCAGCCGCGCAGGGAGCGGCGGGACTCGGCGGCGGACTGCCGGGCCTCCTCCAGGGTGCCGGGGTACGGGCCGGGGTCCTCGGCTCCGTCCTCCGTGCCGTGGTCGCGCAGGAGGTCCCGGAGCAGGGCAGCGGTCTCGTCGAAGCCGCCGGCGGAGTCCTCGGCGGTGCGGTGGGCGTGCAGCAGCTCGCTGTGGGCGGCGCGGGCGGTGTCCAGGGCCCCGGTGGCGGCGGCCAGCTCGGCGGTGGCCGTACGCAGGAGGGCCTGGGCGCCTTCGGCGTCGGCCGGGACCAGGTCGTCCGGCAGGTCGGTGTGGTGCTGCCGCTCGTCGTCGGGGGCGAGCCGCTCGGCCTCGCCGCGCAGCCGTCCCAGATGCTCGCTGGCGGTGGAGGCGCGGGTCTCCAGGAGCTGGACGTGCGCTTCGGCGCGGGAGGCGGCGGCCTGGCGGGAGGGGCCGTCGGCTCCGTCGGTGCCCTCCAGGAGCTGGGCGGCGCGGGTGCGGACCTTGTTGGTGAGGCGGTCCAGCTCGGCGAGGGCCGCACTCTCGTCGCTCTCGGCTCGCGCCTGCTCGGCGCGCAGGTCGGCGCCGACGCCGACCTTCTCGTACAGCTGGGAGGCGGCCCGGTAGGCCTCGCGCAGGGTGGGCAGGGCGGTGCGGGCCCGGTTCTCGTCGGGCTCGGGGAGGACTTCGGGGACGCCGGCGATCTCGGAGCGCTCGGCCCGCAGCGCGCGGGCGGTGCGCCGGGCGTCGTCCCCGGCGCGCTGGGCGGCCCTGCGGTCCTCGTCGGCGGCGCGGGCGAGGTCGAGGCAGACGGCGGCGCGGGCCTCGGACTCGGCGGCCTCGTCGACCAGTTCTCGCAGCCGGGCCTGCCAGCCGGCCCGCTCCCGCAGCCGGTGGGCGAGGCCGGCCAGCGCGTCGGCGGCGCGGCGGGCCCGCTGGGCGGCTTCCTGGCGCTCGTCGCGGACCCGGGCGGTGTCGGCGGCGGCCTCGTCCGCTTCGGCGCGAGCGGTGCGGGCCTCGGCGAGGACGGCTTCGGCACTCTCGGCGGCCGTACGGGCGGCGGCGGCGGCCTCGGCCAGTTCGGCGAGCATGCCGGGCGGGCAGTCGTCGCGCCAGGAACCGATGCGGGCGGCGAGGGCGCGGTCCCCGGAGAGGCGGGCGGCGAGGGTCCTGATGTCCTCGTCGCGGGCGGCGGCGCGGCTGCGCAGTGCGTGGCGTTCCTCGTCGGCGGCGTGTTCGTCGTGCATGGCCGGGTTCGGCGGGACGAGGAAGACGCCGTTGTTCTGCTCGTCGGAGCCGGTGCCGGGGGCCGGGACGGGGGCGAGGAGGGCGGCGGCGGTGCCGACGGCCACGGTCGAGCGGGGTAGCAGGGCCGCGCCGCCGAGGACCTCGCGGGCGCGGCTGTGGGCGTCGGGGTCGGTGATGACGACGCCGTCGACGAGCTCGGGGCGGGCGGCGAGTACGGCGGCGTGGTCGGCCGGGTCGACGGCCTGGGCGAGGTAGCGCCAGCCGGGCAGGGCGGGGATGCCGTGCTCGCCGAGGTACTCGACGGTGGCGAGGACGTCGGGTCCTGGCGGCAGCAGCCCGCCCTCGCCGAGCGCGCCGAGGATGCGGGCGTCGTCGGCGGCGGCGGTGCGCAGGTCGAAGAGGCGGCGCTCGGCGGCGGCGACGGACTGGTCGAGGAGGTCGCGCAGCTCGTCGGCGCTGCGGTCGAACTCCTCGGCGGTCAAGGGCTGCTGGGTGGCGGCGGGCTGAGCGGCGAGGGCCACGGCGCGGTCGGCGGCCGGTTCGGGGGTGGTGGCCGTGCCGTCGTCGTTGCTTCCCGGGCCGGTGCGCGCGGTGGCGCTCTGCGCGGGCGGCGACACCTCGTCGGCGGCTTCCCGGCGGGGGTGCGGGACGCCGGTGCCGGAGGGCAGGCCCAGCAGGTCACCGAGGCGGGGGTCGGCGGCGATGGAGGCGGCGGCGCGGAGCTCGTCCTCGTGACTCTGCTCGGCCGCCCTGGCCCCGTCGGCGGCGCGGGCGGCGGCCAGGTCTGCGCGGTTCTCGGCGGCGGCGGCCTCGCGGGCGGTGTCGGCGGCACTGCGGGCGGCTTCGCGGGCGGTGTCCCAGGCGGCGACGGCGGACTGTTCGGCGTCGCTGGCGGCGAGGGCGGCGCGGGCGGGGTCGGCGTCGGGCGCGGTGTCGTCGAGCCAGCCGGCCCGGACGGCTTCGGCGGTCTCCTGGCCGACCTCGGCGAGGCGCTGGCGCAGGTGTCCGGCCTCGCTGCGGGCGCGCTGCGCCTCGGTGGCGGCGACCGTCGCATCGCGGTGGGCGCGCTCGCCGGTGGCCTGGAGGGTGTCGGAGCGCTCCTCCTGCTCGTTGGCGACGCGCTCGCCTTCCTCGGCGGCCTTGTGCAGGGCGCGGACGAGGTCGGTGGCGGCGGCGCTGCGGGCGGCGAGGGCCGGGGCGGCGTCGCGTTCGGCCTCACGGATGGCGACGGCGACCCTGGCGGAGCGGTCGGCGGCGGCGCGGTGGCGCAGGACGGCTTCGGCGGCCTGCCAGGCGGCGTGCAGGGTGCGGGCCTCGACCAGCTCCTTGCGTCCGGCGGCGGCGCTCTTCTCGGCGGCGGTCAGGGCCAGCGAGGCGTGCCGGTAGGCGAGTTCGGCGGCGATCAGGGCGCGGCGGCCCCGGGTGGCTTCGGCTTCGGTGACGGTGTGGGCGGCGGCGGTGACCCGCTCGGCCAGCTCGGTGGTGCGGCCGCGTTCCTCGGCGGCGCGGGCGGTCAGGCGGCGGACCAGGGTGCGGGTGCGGCGTTCGGCGCCGGCGTGGATGTCGCGGGCGCGGGCGCGGGTGTCGGTGGCCTCGACGATCCGGCCGAGGAGGTCCACGGATCCCGCGGTGAAGTCGCGTTCGGCGGTGAGCTCGGCGCGGCGGCCCAGCTTGTTGCCGAAGCCGCTGACCAGGTCGGCGAGTCCGTCGGTGTCGCGGGTGTCGGTGACGGCGCGGAGCAGCAGGTCGGTGAAGTCGGAGTCCTTCTTGACCGCGAAGAGTCCGGCGGCCTCGCCCTCGTCGGAGTTCATCTCGCGCTGGTAGCGGAAGAGTTCGGGGTCGAGGCCGAGGTCGCCGAGGTGTTCGTTCCAGCGGTCGTGGATCTCTTCCCAGTGCACGTCGAGGTGCTGGTAGAACTTGCCCGCGTCCATCAGCGCGTCGCGGAAGCCCTTCATGGTGCGCCGCCTGCCGCGTGCCCCGGAGACGCCTTCGGCCGGGCGGCCCACGGCGGAGGACTCGGCGACGGGCAGGCTGTCCAGGCTGAGCCCGGGGCCGGGGCGGAACGAATACCAGGCCTCGGCGAACTTGCGGGGGTCGCCCGAGACCTGGCGGCCGCGCCACTCGCTGACCTTGCCGACGACGACGCATTCACCGGTGAGGGTGTGCTGCCACTCCAGGGCGACGTGCCCGCAGTCGTCGGCGAGGAGGAACTTGCGCAGCACACCGGAGCTGGCGCCGCCGAGGGTGTTGCGGTGACCGGGGAGCATCACCGAGAAGATCAGCTTGAGCAGGACGGACTTGCCGCCGCCGTTCTCCAGGAAGAGGACGCCCGCAGGAGCGGGGCGGCGGGGCGGGCCTACCGGCTCCTCCTCGAAGAACTCCGCCTGGGCGGGGGCGGGGCTGGGAACGGGGGCGCCGACGCCGCGCAGGTCGAGGACGGTGTCGGCGTAGCGCGCACCGGCAGGCCCGATGGAGTAGAGGCGGACCCGGGACAACTCGTACATGGCGGCGGACTCTCGTCGTTCGGTGAGCGGGGGCGGAGCGGCAGGTGCGGGGCGGTCTGTCGGTGACGGCCGGCCGGGTCAGGAGTGGAAGGGCAGACCCGCGTCGGCGGCCAGCTCCATGCTGTCGGGGTCGGGCGGCGGCAGCAGGGTGGCGGAACCGTCGGTGACGGGGACGACGCCGAGCTCCAGCAGTTCGGTCATGGCGGCGCTGCCCGCCATGTCACGGACCTGGAGCTGGTAGCGGGCGGTGGTGCGGTAGGCGCCGCCCGCGTCGTCGCCGGTGCGCTGGAGGAAGCCGGAGTCGGTGAGGAAGGCGACGGCCTTGCCGATGATGCCGGTGGTGGATCCGGCGAGCCGGCGGGCGTCCTTGGTCGCGCCGGTGGCGCTGCGGCGGGCGTAGATCCGCCAGCCGGCTTCGAGTCCGGGGGCGTCGCTGGCCGGGTCGGTGTTGTCGCCCTGTTCCTCGGCGCGCTCCTCCAGCCGCCGGCAGGCCTGGCGTACGAAGGCGTCGACGCCGTTGACCGTGATGCGGCCGATGTACGCGTCGTCGGCGAGATCCTCGGGGCGAGGGAAGGCCAGGGCGGCGACGGCGAGGT
The DNA here is from genome assembly GCF_000721175.1 of Streptomyces anulatus. Taxonomy (GTDB): domain Bacteria; phylum Actinomycetota; class Actinomycetes; order Streptomycetales; family Streptomycetaceae; genus Streptomyces; species Streptomyces anulatus_C. Next base: position 105,103 of record NZ_JOEZ01000013.1, on the reverse strand, counting down.
GGGCGAGGCCGTGCAGGAAGCGGTCGGCAGCGTCGGAGGAGGCGCGGCGGGCGTAGTCGCCCATGCGGACGGCGAAGACGGAGTCCTCGCCCGCCGTCACGGCCATCCCGGCGCGCGGGGAGACCTCCAGGACGATGAGGCCGAGGCCGGTGGCGACGGCGTCGGCGAGCCGGGCGAAGGCGCTCTCCTCGCGGTAGCGCCGCAGGAGGTCGGCGTATTCGGCGTCGCGGGCGGGCAGCAGCTTGGGCTGGAGTCCGAAGGAGACCAGGCGTGCCGCGTCGGCGGCGTCGGCCGGGGTGACGGGCGCCTGTACGGCGGGCTCGGCGGAGCCCGGGTGCGTGGAGTCGCCCGCGTACGGGGTGGCGGGCCCGGCGTACGCGGAGGGCTCGGTCCACGCGTCGGGGCGCTCGGCGTCGTGGTCGCTCACGGCTGGGACTCCTCGGTACGGAAGACGTGCGGGTGCGGAGGGAGAACGGGGCCGGCCGTGGCAGGAGGCGCGGGACCGTCCATGACGGAGGCGGCGGGGCCTGTCGCGGAGGATGACACGGGGCCGGTCATGAGATCTCCTTGCGGTCGGCGGCCATACCGACGGCGTCCAGCAGGGCGGTACCCACGATCAGGTCGGCGCCGCCGAACTCCGGGTCGTCCAGCTCGGCCCCGTCGTCCACGGCGAACAGCAGGCGTCGCTCGCCCTGGCGGTAGGCGGTGCCGACGGGCGGGCTGGCGGCGTGGACGGCGAGCAGGGCGACCAGGTACGGCAGGTCGGTGTCGCCGGTGCGGCGGGCCTCGGCGAGCAGTCCGGAGAGCCGGCGCGGGGCGTCGTGCTCCAGGTCGAGCAGGGTCATGGCGCGGGCGAGCTGCTCGTCGCTGAACCGGCTGTCGTCCGGAGTGGCGATGAGGTCGGGCTCGGGCATCTCCGCGCCCAGGTGCTCGCGCTCCAGCGGCGGGGTGAGCAGCATGTCGACCAGGTCCCCGACGCGTACGGAGGTGGGGGTGCGCAGTCCGGTGCCGTGGGCGAAGAAGGCGTCGGTGGCCCGGGTGGACTGTTCGACGGGGAGGGGGAGGAGCGGGGCGAGGAGCTGCCCGTACAGATCGAGGCCCGCGTGGGCGGTGGGCGGGGCGAACGCCTGCCGGTCCTGCTCCGCACGGAAGAGGGGGCCCGCCTCCAGGAGCCGGGACTGGAGCTGGGTGTGCCGGCGGATGCAGTCCTTGACGATGTCGACGAGCTCGGCGGCCCGGCGCTTGTGCTCGGGGTCCTCGGCCTCGTCGCGCGCCTTGCGGATGTTGGTGAGGATCGCGTTCTCGTGGCGGTAGCGGTCGGCCACGTGGTCCAGGGCCTCGGCGATCATGTCCGGGACGGTGTGGAGCCAGTCGACGGCGCGGACGTTGCGCCGGGTGGCCTCCAGGGTGCGGCGAAGGGTCTCGGCGTACTGCACGGTGCGGTAGCGGGCCTGTTCGGCGGCGAGTTGGGCGTCCGCGAGGCGGCCCCGGCTGATGAGGACCTCCAGCTTGACCTCGGCGGCGATCTGGGCGCTGGTGACGTCGGTGTCCAGCGCGCCGACCAGGACGTTGACCGCTTCGTCGGTGGCGCGGAGGTAGACCGTGCCGCCGTAGCCCGGGACCTCTTCGATGAGCTTGAAGTCGTAGTCCCGGCGGACGTAGACCCCGTCGGGGTTGAACGTGCCGTAGACCGCGCGGAAGCCGCGGTCGACGCTGCCGACGTTGATCAGGTTCTCCAGGACCCAGCGGGCGACCCGTTCGTGCTCGGCGACGGGGCGGCCGGGCGCCTGGGCGCCGACCCGGGGCAGCAGTCTGGCCACTATCTGGTCGTGGTCGGCCCCGGTGTCGAAGTCCATGTTGAGCGTGACGAGGTCGATCGCGGCGAGGGCGACCTCCGCCATGGCGTACACGGTGTACTCGCCGGCCAGATTCGCCTTGCGGACGTCGAGGTCGTGCAGCGGCGCCGTGCACGCGAGCGCGCGCAGCCGCCGCGAGAGTCCCTCGTCGGCGGCGGGGCCGGGGGCAGGCCGCGGCCCCGCGCTGAGCTGCGGCGAGGCGTTGTCCGGGTAGGCAGGCGAAGTCACGTGGGACAGATTAGGTCCTCGCACTGACAAGGGTCGAAACGGCGCTAATGCGACCGGTCCCGCGCGGCGGTCCGGTGAGCCGCGGGCCCGTATCCTCCGCCGCCCGGCGTGCGCACCACCAGGACGTCACCGGCGGCCAGTTCGGCGGTGTCGCAGCCCTCCAGCGGGACCGTTCCGCCGTCCGCCCGCTCGATGTGCTGCTCGCCGAGTGCCCCCGGCTCCCCGCCCTCCGCTCCGTACGGCGGGACGCGGCGGTGACCGGAGAGCAGTGCGAGGGTGACCGGTTCCAGGAAGCGGATGCGGCGCTCGACGCCGTCACCTCCGTGCCACCGCCCCGCTCCCCCGCTGTCGTCCCGGACCGCGAAACTCTCCAGCCGGACGGGCAGCCGCCACTCCAGGATCTCGGGGTCGGTGAGCCGGGAGTTGGTCATATGGGTCTGTACGGCGTCGGCGCCGTCGAAGCCGTCCCCTGCTCCGGATCCGCTGGCGATCGTCTCGTAGTACTGGACGTTCTCGTTGCCGAAGGTGAGGTTGTTCATGGTGCCGGAGCCCTCGGCCTGGCCGCCGATCGCTCCGTACAGCGCTCCGGTGACCGCCTGGGAGGTCTCCACGTTGCCCGCGACGGTCGCCGCCGGGTGGACGGGGTCGAGCATGGACCCGGGCGGAATGGTCACCTCCAAGGGCTTGAGGCAGCCGCTGTTGAGCGGGATGTCCTCGCCGACGAGGGTGCGGAAGACGTAGAGGACGGCGGCCATGACGACGGACCGGGGGGCGTTGGCGTTGCCGGGCTGCTGGGGTGAGGTTCCGGTGAAGTCGAGGTGGGCGCCGCGGGCGTCCCGGTCCACGGTCAGCCGGACCTGGATCACGGCCCCGCTGTCGGTCTCGTAGCGGCAGTGGCCGTCGTGCAGTCCGGCGACGATGCGGCGTACGGACTCCTCGGCGTTGTCCTGGACGTGGCCCATGTAGGCGTCCACGACGTCGGTCCCGAACTGGTCTGTCATGCGCCGCAGTTCGGCGATGCCCTTCTCGTTGGCGGCGATCTGGGCGCGGAGGTCGGCGAGGTTGGTGTCCGGGTTGCGGGAGGGGTAGGGGGCGGAGGTGAGCAGGTCGCGGGTCTCGTCCTCGCGCAGCCGGCCGTCGCGGACGAGCAGCCAGTTGTCGAAGAGCACGCCCTCCTCGTGGATCGTCCGGCTGAAGGCGGGCATGGAGCCGGGGGTGATGCCGCCGAGCTCGGCGTGGTGGCCGCGCGAGGCGACCAGGAAGCGCAGCCGGCCCTGTTCGTGTCCTTCTCCCTCGTCGAACACGGGGGTCACGACGGTGACATCGGGCAGGTGCGTGCCGCCGTGGTACGGGTCGTTGACGGCGTAGACGTCGCCGGGGCGCAGGTCCCCCTGGTTGCGCCGCAGGACCTCCTTGATCGACTCGCCCATCGAGCCGAGGTGCACCGGGATGTGCGGGGCGTTGGCGATCAGGTTGCCCTCGGCGTCGAACAGGGCGCAGGAGAAGTCGAGGCGCTCCTTGATGTTGACCGAGTGGGCGGTGTTCTCCAGGCGGACGCCCATCTGCTCGGCGATGGACATGAAGAGGTTGTTGAAGACCTCCAGCATCACCGGGTCCACCCGGGTGCCGACGGCGGTGCGTTCGGGCCGGGGGCGGCTGCGGGTGAGGACGAGGTGTCCGGCCGGAACTGCTTCTGCCGTCCAGCCGGGGTCGACGACGGTGGTGGCGTCGTCCTCGGCGACGACGGCGGGCCCGGTGACGGTGTCGGCGGGGTGCAGGTCCGCCCGGCGGTGGAGCGGGGCCCGCTGCCACTGGCCCTCGGCGTACAGGTCAACGGTGTCGGCCGGGCGCGGCGGGGTGTCGTGGGGGCCGTCTGCGGGCGCGGCGGCGTCGGCCCCACCCGTGGCCCCGGTCGCCCCGGTGGCTTCCACCGAGACCGTCTCGACGACCACGGGCTTGTCCATCGTGAAGCCGAACCGGGCCCGGTGGGCGGCGGCGAACGCCTCGGCCATGGCGGTCTCCGTGTCCAGGTCCACCGGCAGCGCCGCGTCCGTCCCGGCGTACCGCAACAGGACGCGGGCCTGTGTGGTGATCGCGGAGTCCGGCGTTCCGTCGGCGCGCAGGGCTTCGCGGGTACGGTCGGCCAACTCCGCGCAGAGCCTCTCCACACGCTCCCGGGCGGCCTCGTCGAGTTCCTCCTCCACCGACTGCTCGCGCATCGCGGTGGCGTCGGCCAGGCCGATGCCGTACGCGGAGAGCACTCCGGCGAACGGGGGGACGAGGACGGTGTCGATGCCGAGGGCGTCGGCGACCGCGCAGACGTGCTGGCCGCCCGCACCGCCGAAGCCGGTGAGGGCGTAGCGGGTGATGTCGTGGCCGCGCTGCACGGAGATCTTCTTGACGGCGTTGGCCATGTTGAGCACGGCGATCTCCAGGAAGCCCGCCGCCACCTCCGCCTCGTCCGGCCGTCGCCCGGTGGCGCGCCCCACCTCGTCGGCGAGCGCCGCGAACCGCTCGCGCACCAGGGCGGCGTCGAGCGGAAGGTCTCCGTCCGGCCCGAAGACCGCCGGGAAGTGGCCGGGCTGGACCCGGCCGAGCATCACGTTGGCGTCGGTGACGGTGAGGGGGCCGCCCCGGCGGTAGCAGGCGGGTCCGGGGTGGGCGCCGGCCGAGTCGGGGCCGACGCGGTAGCGGCTGCCGTCGAAGTGCAGGACGGAGCCGCCGCCTGCCGCGACGGTGTGGATGCTCATCATCGGGGCGCGCATCCGGACCCCGGCGACCTCGGTGCCCAGTTCCCGTTCGAACGCGCCTGCGTAGTGGGAGACGTCGGTGGACGTGCCGCCCATGTCGAAGCCGATGACGCGGTCGTATCCGGCCTGCCGGGATGTGCGGACCATACCGACGACGCCTCCGGCCGGGCCGGAGAGGACGGCGTCCTTGCCGCGGAACCTGGCGGCTTCGCGCAGACCGCCGTTGGACTGGAGGAACATCAGCCGGATCCCGTCGAGGCGGGCGGCGACCTCGTCGACGTACCGGCGCAGGACGGGTGAGAGGTAGGCGTCGACGACCGTCGTGTCGCCGCGGGGGACGAGCCTGATCAGCGGGCTGACCTCGTGGGAGCTGCTGACCTGGGTGAAGCCCGCCTCCCGGGCCGCCTCGGCGACGGCCCGCTCGTGGGCGGGGTGGCGGTAGCCGTGCATCAGGACGACGGCGGCACTGCGCAGCCCGTCGGCGCGGGCGGCGCTCAGCTGTTCGCGTACGGGTGCGATTTCCAGGGGTCGTACGGTGCGGCCGTGGGCGTCGACGCGTTCGGGGACCTCGATCACACGCTCGTGGACGGACTCGGGGAGGACGATGTGCCGGTCGAAGAGGCGGGGCCGGTTCTGGTACGCGATCCGCAGGGCGTCCCGGAAGCCCTCGGTGATCAGCAGGACGGTCGGCTCGCCCCGTCTCTCCAGCAGGGCGTTGGTTGCGACGGTGGTGCCCATCCGGACGGCGGCGACGCGGTCGGCGGGCACCGGTTCGCCGGGGTCCAGGCCGAGGAGCAGCCGGACCCCGGCGACGGCGGCGTCGTCGTAGCGGTCGGGGTCGTGGGAGAGGAGCTTGCGGGTGATCAGGCGGCCGTCGGGGTGGCGGCCCACCACATCGGTGAAGGTGCCGCCCCGGTCGATCCAGAACTCCCAGCGTCCGGTCATGGCGCCATTCTGTGCCCGCCCTCCCGGCCCCGCAGGGGCAGCGCGCGGGCAGGAGCTCAGTCCGAGAAGAGCGCAGCCAGCCGGGGCAGATGCCGACGGGTCGCGTCGGCGTCCGCGGCGTCCCAGGTCTCGCCCGCCGGGCCCGCCGGGAATATGCGGTCGCGGAGAGCCGCTTCCACGGCGGCGTCGAGGGAGGCGGTCTCGCCCCGGAGGCGTCGGTAGGCCTCGGCGACCGGGGCGTCCAGGGACTCGTATCCGATCCAGCCGCTCTCCCCGCGGCTCATCCGGATCACCACCGGCAGTCCGGCCAGGGAGTCGGGGTCGGCCACCGCCCGGGTGAAGGTCTCCCGTCCGAGCAGGGCGAGCCCGTCGCGGAAGTCCATGAAGCCGTCGTCGCCGCAGCCTCCCTCGATGAGGTAGGCCGCGTTCCACAGGGGCCATCGGCAGGCGGAGCGGGTCACCTCCACCGCGGTGACGGCGAAGGAGGCGATCCGCTCCGGCTTCAGGTCCGCGAGCACATCGGTCAGGGCGCCGGGCAAGGGGTCGCCGGGCGGGTCCCGGTCGTCCGCCCGGCCCCCGACCCTGTCGCGCGCCCGCTCGACGAGCCCCCACCACTCGTTGATGTCCATGGTGAGAAGCCTGGGAGGAGGGTCTGACAACGCCCCCTCCTCCCACGGACCGTGCGCACCCCACGGACCGTGCGGTCAGACCGCGGGGGCGTCCGGTCCGATCCGGCTCCGTACCGCCGTCTGGACCTCGGCCTCCTCGGCCGGGTCGGCGGCGAGGCGGCGCAGGCGTTCGGCGACCCGTATGTCTCCGGTCTCGGCGTGCAGGGCGGCCACCTCCCGGGTGGTCTCCTCGCAGTCCCAGAGGCACTCCACCGCGAACCCGGTCGCGAAGGACGGGTCGGTGGCGGCCAGGGCGCGGGCGGCCCTGCCCCGCAGTTGCGAGGAGGACGTCTCGCGGTAGACGTGGCGCAGCACGGGGGCGGCGCAGGCGATGCCGAGGCGTCCTGCTCCGTCGACCAGGGTCCACAGCAGGGGGGCGTCGGGTCCGTCGCCGCGTACGGCCTCCCGCAGCGCGCCGAGGACTTGGGGAGCGTCCTGGGCGGTGCCTCGGCAGGCGAGAACTCCGGCGGCCGAGGCACCGAGGGCGTCGGGGCGGTGGACCCAGCGCCTGGCCCGTTCCACGGCGTCGTCGCAGGTCATCCGTTCGAAGGCGGCGATGGCCGTGTCGGCGACGGTGCGGGCGGGGCTGATGGCGGCGGCTTCGATGAGGTCGAGGACGGCGGGGCCGCCCGCCTCCGCGAGGTAGTGCAGGGCGGCGCAGCGGGCGCCTTCGGGGCCGCTGCGGGCGGCCTCGACGATCAGGTGCAGGTCGTCGGGTCCGGCGACGGCGGAGAGGCAGCGGGCGGCGGGGACGTGCAGTTCGCTGCCGCGTTCCAGGGCTTGCTGGGCCCAGTCGAAGACGGCCTGGACGCTCCAGCCGGGGCGGGGACCCCCGGGGCGCATCTGGCGCTGCCATCGGTCGAACGAGCCCTGTTCACCGGCGGCCCTGACCCGGGCGCCGACCGCTTCGCGCGGGTCGTCGGCCCACAGCCGCCAGGGGCGCGGTTCGAAGGAGTCCCGTACGGCGGCGGCGAGGTCGGCCGCGCCCTGGTCGGTGTCCGGGAAGCGGGCGAGGACGGGCAGCGCGAGGGAGCGCAGGCCGGCGTCGTCGTCGCGCAGGGCGAGTTCGTCCAGGGCCCATGCCCAGTTGGCGCCGGTCGCCGCGTAGCGGCGGAGCAGGGCCAGGGCGTCGTCGCGTCCGTAGGAGGCGAGGTGGCCGAGGACGGAGAGCGCCAGACCGGTGCGCGAGTCGTCGGTATCGATGTGGTCGTCGGGATCGGCGAGGTGTCGCTCGATCTCCTCGATACCGCCGTCGAGGTCGAGGTAGAGGCGCGCGTAGTAGAGGGAGCGGTTCTCCACCTGCCAGTCGTGACGGGGGTCGCTCACGACGCAGTGGTTGAGAGCCGCGAGGGCCTCGGGGCGTGGTGCGGCGAGCGCGTGGAGCGTGCCGTCGCCGCGGCCCCTCTGCAACAGGCCGAGCAGGGTGCCGCTCGGCGCTATGAACGGATCGAACATGGGAGAAAGCCTCACATCAAGCTGTCGACGCAACCGGGACTGTGCAGGGCCCCGTGCCTCTCGGCACGCGGGGGTGTCCGGGGGACACCGCTACGCCGCGCAGTGACATGATCGGCCGACCGCCGTCTTCCGCCTGGTGTAGAGCATCTTCCTCTGCCTCTCGTCGGTGGCCCTGAGCGGGCCCGCGACGTCATGATGACCCAGCCATTTCGCCACCGCGACCACATTTACGACGGACCGGTCAGCGGAGCCCACGGCGGACGCGTCGACAAGCGCGTCCGCCGGCGTCTCACCGCGCACCGAAGCGTTCCAGCAGGTCGGACTTGCCGAACATCCGGGCCGTGTCCAGCGCGGACGGCGTTCCGGCGGCCGGGTCGGCGCCGGCGGCGAGCAGGGCGTCGACGACGGCGTCCTCCCCCTTGAAGACGGCTCCGGCCAGCGGGGTCTGGCCCCTGTCGTTGGCGCGGTCGGGGTCGGCCTCGCGGGCGACGAGGGCGGCGACGGTGCCGGCGTGCCCGTGGTAGGCGGCGAGCATCAGCAGGGTGTCGCCCCGGTCGTTGGTGAGGTTGGCGGGGACTCCGGCCTCGACGTACGCGGTGAGCGCCTCGGTGTCGCCGGTGCGGGCCAGGTCGAAGACCTTGGTCGCCAGCTCGACCACCTCGGGATCGGGGGTTTCGCTCATCGGACGGACCGCCTTCCTTGACTGCTGCCGCGGCTGTCACCGCCGCGGTTGACCTGGTGGGGAGTACGGCACGGGGGGCCGTACGAGTGAATCGACAGGGTACTGCTCCCGGGCCGACATGACCCGGCTCGGATACGGCAAGGGATCACCGCGGCTGATCCTGCCCGGCACGGACGAGGTGATGCCGCTCCCTGGAGGCCGACTTCCGTGGGCCAGTCAAGTGAAAGCGCGAGATATTCACTCGATTGCACCTTTTGTCGTATAGATACTTCCCGTGATCCTGGAAGGACTCATGGTGACTGTCCCCTTCAACCAGGAGAGAACCGCTCATGATCCTTTCCATCTCGGGCGTGGTACTGCTCGCCATCATCGTCTTCCTGTTCTTCAAGAAGGACGGGCTCAAGGCCTCCCACGCCATCGTCTGTGCCCTGTTCGGCTTCTACCTGGCCGGCACCGCCATCGCACCGAGCATCACGGCGGGCGGGGCGAGCCTCGCCGGCCTGCTGGGCGGGATCAAGTTCTGACGCTCCGCAACCGCTCCCACCCTTCCAGGAGACCGATGTGGCCCGGCGACCACTCCCCCGCATTCTGAGCAGCGGCAGCGCTTCTATCACTCGCAGCAGAGAGATCGCGCGCACGGCCGCCGACAGTGCCACCGATGTCCTCCATCCGCTGATCACGGTGGTCCGCGGACTGCGGCTGCTGGCCGTGTCCGGCCGGCGGAAGTGGGTCGCGACCCCCAAGGAACGGCGAGGTCCCAAGCTGTTCCTCGGCGCGGCCTGCGTGCTGGTGGTGGCACTCGTCCCCTACGGGCCGATCCTGGCCCTCATCACGGTGATGGGCGCCGCCGCGTGGAAGGGGCGGGAGCGGACCCCGGTGCGGACCGGGCCCGACGACGCGGAGACCGCACGCCTGCGGTCGCTGTACGAAGCGCTCGTGCCGTACTTCTCGACGGCCGACGACCCCGATCCGCTGTTCGCGCACGGCGGTGACTGGACGAAGGCCTTCGACGGGTACGTCTTCGACGACGACGGACGGCTCACCCGCCTCCAGATCTCCTACCCCGCGTACTTCACGGACGGCGAGGCCGCCGCCCGCTCCCGGATCGAGCAGCTGCTCCACACCAAGTCGGGCCGGGGCCGCGAGTACCACTTCGGCTGGGACGAGGAGGCCAACCGCCTCGTCATGACCGTGCTGGACGCGCTCCCCACGACGATCGCCGCACAGCGCTTCGTCACCGCCCCCGGCGAGAGCGTCCTCGGCTTCACCGACCCGGACGCCGTCTCGCGCACCGTCCCCGTGCGCGACGGCGACACGACGGTGGACGCCTCGCCCGTGGTCTGGCGGACCGGCGGCCGCTCCACCGAACCGCACCTGCTGGCCGTCGGACACCCCGGTGGCGGCACCACGACGCTGGTCCGCTCGATCGCCCTCCAGGCTCTCCAGAACGGCGACGTCATCGTCGTCGACGGCAGCGGGACCGGTGAGTACGCCGCCCTCTCCGGGCGTCCCGGCGTCCTCGCCGTGGAGTCCGGGCTCGGCGGGGCGCTGGCCACGCTGGAGTGGGCCGCGCACGAGACGGAGCGGCGCCTGATCACCGCCAACCTGGCCCGCCAGACCGGCCGCCCGGCGCCGGACGACATCCGGCGTCCGCTGTGGATCCTGCTGGACCGCCCCGGTGTGCTGGGCCATCTCGCGGCGGCCGACGGCAGGCCCGACCCGCAGGACCTGCTCCGGATCCCGCTGCGGCACGGCCGGGCGGCCCAGGTCACGGTCGTGCTGGCCGAGCAGTTCGACGCGCTGGACACGCTCACCGAGACCGTGCGGACCCACACCCGCGCCCGCGCCGTCCTCGGACCGGCCTCGCGCGAACAGGTCGAAGCCGTACTCGGCGCCGAACCGCACACCACGCCACCGCCCGAGGTGCCCCCGGGCCGTGGCTACGTCCGCCTCGGCGCGGGCCCGGTCCTGCGGCTCCAGGTGCCCGCCACCCCGGACCCGTACGACGACGCCACGAGCGACGCGCACCGGCGGGCGGTGCTCGACCTGCTGCCCGACCGGGGCGCCCCGATGGCGGCGACGCCCCCGCGGGAGCCCGCCGACGAGGGCCCGGCGACGGAGCAGGTCCCCGTGGCGGTGGAAGCCGCGACCCGACCGGTCGAGGCGGTTCCGGTGGAGACGATGGCCGCCGAGGCCAGGCCGTCCGAGCCGCTCGCGAAGGCGCAGCCGGCGGGCGCCGAGAGCTGAGCCCGGCACGCTGACGCGGCACTGCGGGCGGGGAGCGGACCGTCAACGGTCCGCTCCCCGCCCGCGGTAGTTCCGGCGAAGGAGCTGCTCAGGCCACGAAGCTGCGCGGGGTGTCGGCCCCCACACCCGCCCCGGAGCGCACCAGGTCCACCGCGGCGGCCAGGCGTACGGCCGCCTCGTCGGCGACCGGCCCGCTCACCGTGAACGGCAGCCGTACGTATCCCTCGAAGGCCCCGTCGACCCCGAACCGAGGGCCCGACGGCACCCGGACCCCGACGCGTTCGCCCGCCACGGCCAGCCGCGATCCGGAGAGGCCGCCGGTGCGCACCCACAGCGTCAGACCGCCGCGCGGCACGGCGAACTCCCAGTCCGGCAGCTCCCGGCGCACCGCCGCGACCAGGGCGTCCCGGTTCTCGCGAGCCTGGCTCCGCCGGACCTCGACGGCCTGTTCCCAGCCGCCGGTGCCCAGGAGCCAGTTGATGGCGAGCTGCTCCAGGACGGGGGTGCCCATGTCGGCGTAGGCGCGGGCCGCGACCAGGCTGCGGATGACGTCGGGGGCCGCGCGGACCCAGCCGATGCGCATCCCGGCCCAGAAGGCCTTGCTGGCCGAGCCTACGGTCAGGACCGTGCTGCCGGCCGGGTCGAAGGCGCAGACCCGGCGCGGCATGTCGATGTCGGCGTCCAGGCGGAGTTCGTTCATCGTCTCGTCGACGACCAGGACCGTTCCGGCGGAGCGGGCCGCCTCCACCAGGTCCCGGCGCTGCTGCTCGTCGGCGAGCGCGCCGGTGGGGTTGTGGAAGTCGGCCACCACATAGGCGAGCCGGGGTGCGGCGTCCCGCAGCACCTGCCGCCAGCGGTTCATGTCCCAGCCGCCGATCCCCTCCTCCATCGCGACGGGGACGAGACGGGCGCCCGTCTCGCGCATCAGCTGGAGGATGTTGGCGTAACTGGGGGACTCGACCGCGATGCGTTCGCCGCGGCCCGCGAAGAGGTGGCAGATCGCGTCGATGGCGCCCATCGCGCCGGTGGTGACCATGATCTGCTCGGGCATGGTCGGGATGCCGAGCGCGGTGTACCGGTCGGCGAGCATCTGGCGCAGGGCGGGCAGCCCGGCCGGGTAGTCGCCGTGCGTGTGGGCGTACGGCGGCAGCTCCTCGAGCGCCCCCTGGACGGCGCGGGTCAGCCAGGGCTCGGGCGCTGGCAGGGCGGCGCAGCCCAGGTCGATCATCGAGCCGAGCGACTCCGGCGGCAGCGGTTCCAGGCCGCGGGCGGGCAGCGGATTGCCGGCCGGGACGGCGGTCCAGCTTCCCGCGCCGCGCCGCGACTCCAGGAAGCCTTCGGCGCGCAGCGCCTCGTAGGCGGCCGCGACGGTCGTCCGACTGACGGAAAGGGCGAGGGCCAGTTCGCGTTCGGCGGGGAGCCGGGCGGCGACCGGAACCCGGCCCTCCAGGACGAGCAGCCGTACGCCGTCGGCGAGCGCGCGGTAGGCGGGCGGCTTGCGGCAGCCCGGTCCGGTGGGCCGGGCCTGTTGCGACCGGAGCTGCCGGGCGAGCTGGGCCGCCCCCACTGTCGATGTCCACTGTGTCACCGAGATCAGTCCACCTTCCTCGAATTGGCCATAGTTGATGACCGATCCCCTGCCACAGAGTGGCACGAAGCAGTCCACTACCACTACATCAGGGGGCATGACGTGGCCAGGACCACCGGCCGGAGCACCACCCATCTCACCCGGCGGCTGGTCCAGCTGTACGTCGGCCTGACGCTGTACGGGGCGAGCTCCGCGCTCCTGGTGCGGGCGGAGCTCGGCCTCGAGCCGTGGGGCGTGCTGCACCAGGGCCTCGCGGAGCTGACCGGGATCTCGATCGGCGTCGTGTCGATCATCATCGGCGCGGTGGTGCTGCTGCTGTGGATCCCGCTGCGCCAGCGGCCGGGGCTCGGCACGGTCTCGAACGTCTTCGTGGTCGGGCTGGCGATGGACGGGACGCTCGCCGTGGTCGGCGACCTGGAGGGCCTCGGGCTCCGCATCCCGGTGATGGTCCTGGGCATCGTGCTCAACGGGGTGGCGACCGGGCTGTACATCGCGGCCCGGTTCGGCCCCGGCCCGCGCGACGGGCTGATGACCGGGCTGAACCACATCACCGGCCGCTCGATCCGGCTGGTCCGCACCGCGATCGAGGTGGCCGTCGTGGCGACGGGCTTCGTGCTGGGCGGCTCGCTGGGGGCCGGAACGGTGCTGTACGCCCTCGCCATCGGCCCGCTGGCACAGCTCTTCCTGCGGATGTTCGCGCTGCCCGTGCCCGCCGGCGCCGAGGCCACCACGGCTTCCGAGGAACCGTCCACCACCGCGCCGCCCGCCCGTTCCGGCCCCGTCGCCGCCCCGGCATCCGGGCAGGCCATACTGCCGCAGTGAACCCGAGCCACCCCTATCTGGACCACCCCGCCCCGATCGCCTTCGCCCATCGTGGCGGGGCGGCGGACGGCGTGGAGAACACCGCGACCGCCTTCCGCCGGGCGTCCGAGGCGGGCTACCGCTACTTCGAGACCGATGTGCACACCACGGCGGACGGCCGGCTGGTCGCCTTCCACGACGCGACGCTGGACCGGGTCACCGACGCCCGGGGCCGGATCTCCGAACTGCCCTGGCGCGAGGTACGCCGGGCCCGGGTCGGGGGCAGCGAACCGCTCCCGCTTCTCGAGGAGCTGCTGGAGGAGTTCCCGGAGGCCCGCTGGAACGTGGATCTCAAGGCCGAATCCGCGCTGGAGCCACTGCTCGGCCTGATCCGCCGCACCGACGCCTGGGACCGGGTCTGCGTCGGCTCGTTCTCGGAGGCCCGGGTGGCGCGCGCCCACCGCCTGGCGGGACCCCGGCTGGCCACGTCGTACGGGGTGCGCGGCGTCCTGGGACTGCGCCTGCGTTCGTACGGGATCTCGGCGGCGCTGCGCGCGGGCGCTGTCTGCGCCCAGGTGCCCGAGCGGCAGGGCGGCATCCCGGTGGTGGACGCCCGCTTCGTCAGCACGGCGCACGCGCTGGGGCTCCAGGTGCACGTCTGGACGGTGAACGAACCGGAGCGGATGGCGGCGCTCCTCGACCTCGGCGTGGATGGCATCATGACCGATCACATCGAGACGCTGCGAACGGTGCTGAGCGAGCGGGGGGCATGGTCCTGACGCCCGGTCCGTCCGCGTCCACAGGGGACGACCGAGGGGGCGCGGGATGAGCACCGGGATCACAGGGAAGGCCGATCCGTCCGGGCAGCCGCCGGGCGACGGGACGACGGCCGCCCGCAGACGGGAGCAGCACGGCTGGTATTTCTACGACTTCGCCTGCTCCGTCTACTCCACCAGCGTGCTGACCGTCTTCCTCGGTCCGTATCTGACGTCGATCGCCAAGGCGGCGGCCGGTCCCGACGGGTTCGTGCACCCGCTGGGCATACCCGTGCGCGCGGGCTCGCTGTTCGCGTACTCCGTCTCGGCCTCCATCGTGGTGGCCGTGATCCTGATGCCGATCGTGGGCGCGGCGGCGGACCGTACGGGGCGCAAGAAGCCGCTGCTGGCGGCGGCCGCCTACACGGGGGCCGCGGCGACGGCCGGGATGTTCTTCCTGGACGGCCACCGTTATCTGCTGGGGGCGTTCCTGCTGATCGTGGCCAACGCCTCGATCTCCGTGTCGATGGTCCTGTACAACGCCTACCTGCCGCAGATCGCCGGGCCGGAGGAGCGCGACGCGGTCTCCTCGCGCGGCTGGGCCTTCGGCTACACCTCGGGCGCCCTCGTCCTGGTCCTCAACCTGATCCTGTACACCGGCCACGAGTCCTTCGGGCTCGCGGAGTCCGACGCGGTACGGATCTGTCTCGCATCGGCCGGTGTGTGGTGGGGCGCGTTCACCCTCGTACCGCTGCGCCGGCTGCGCGACCGCCGGGTTCCGCCGGGCGGTGAGGGGGCGGTCGGATCCGGGTGGAAGCAACTGCGGGCGACCCTGCGCGACATGCGGCGCCACCCGCTGACGCTCTCCTTCCTGCTCGCCTACCTCGTCTACAACGACGGGATCCAGACGGTGATCTCGCAGGCCTCGCTGTACGGCTCCGAGGAGCTGGGCCTGGATCAGACGACGCTGATCATCGCCGTGCTGCTGGTGCAGATCCTGGCGGTGGCGGGGGCGCTCGGCATGGGGCGGCTCGCCCGGACGCACGGCGCCAAGCGCACCATTCTGGGGTCGCTGGTCATCTGGACCCTGATCCTGGTCTCCGCCTACCTGCTGCCCGCCGACGCGCCGGTGTTCTTCTTCGTTCTGGCGGCGGCGATCGGCCTGGTGCTGGGCGGCAGCCAGGCCCTGTCGCGGTCGCTGTTCTCGCATCTGGTGCCGCGTGGGAAGGAGGCGGAGTACTTCTCCGCGTACGAGATGAGCGACCGCGGACTGAGCTGGCTGGGGCCCCTGGTGTTCGGTCTGGCGTACCAGCTGACCGGCAGCTACCGGGAGGCGATCATCTCGCTGATCGTGTTCTTCGTCCTCGGCGCCGTACTGCTCGCGCGGGTCCCGGTGAGGCGGGCGATCCAGGCCGCGGGCAACCCGGTACCGGAAAGGATTTAGACGTTGAAGTCAAAGGGCGGTAGTATACGTCTTTGGCCTGCCCGGAGGACCGCTACTGCGAGTGGAAGCGGTTCAACCGATGGGTGACAACACCCAACAGAGGTGACAAACCGGGCATGGGCGGGTATTCAACCCAGACAAAGCAGCGGCACGACGGGCGACGCATGACCGGCAACGGGAATCTTTACCGCCGACCGGACGTTGACCGGATGACGACGACAGCGACATTTTGTCCTGTGGGCGACAAGCCCGGGAGGCACGATTCATGAGTGAGCGAGCTCTCCGCGGCACGCGACTTGTGGTTACCAGCTACGAGACGGACCGCGGCATCGATCTGGCCCCGCGCCAGGCGGTGGAGTACGCATGCCAGAACGGACATCGATTCGAGATGCCGTTCTCGGTAGAGGCGGAAATTCCGCCGGAGTGGGAGTGCAAGGCGTGCGGCGCCCAGGCACTCCTGGTGGACGGGGATGGCCCCGAAGAGAAGAAGGGCAAGCCTGCGCGTACGCACTGGGACATGCTCATGGAGCGGCGCACCCGCGAGGAGCTGGAGGAGGTGCTGGCCGAGAGGCTGGCGGTTCTGCGCTCCGGAGCCATGAACATCGCCGTGCACCCGCGGGACAGCAGGAAGTCTGCCTGACCGCGTACCACCGCACAGCAGCACAGAGCACCGCACGACAGCACAGTGCCAAGAGCCGCGGGCCGTGACACAGAACAGGTGTCACGGCCCGCGGCTCTCGTATGCCCTCCCCGGTCAGGACGTGAGGGGCGGGCGAGGGCCCCGGGGATCGTCGTCGGACCCGGAGGGCGCCTGGGAGCCGCCCTCGCGGATGACCTCGCCGGGGACGACCTTTCCGTCCGGCCGGTACATCCTGGCCTGCTGGAACGCGTCCGAGAGGCTGCCCGGTGACGCGGCCCGCATCCGGCGTTCCAGCGAGCGCTCCGCGTAACGGCTGATCACGGTGCGGACCGGCGGCACCAGCAGGATCAGCCCGGCCGCGTCCGAGATCAGGCCGGGGATCAGGAGCAGCAGCCCGCCCAGCATCAGCAGCCCGTTGCCCCGGGAGCCCTTGCCGCCCGCGGGGGCGCCCGGCGGGGTGGCGGGAGCGCCGGGCTGTCCAGGCATCTGCTGGAGGGTCTCGGTCAGGTTCTTGAAGGCGCGCCGGCCGGCGCTCTTGATGACCACGGCGCCGAGCGCGGCTCCGGCCACCAGGATCAGCAGGACGGCGAGGCCGCCCGCGGCCGAGGCGACCAGGGTCAGGAGCCAGATCTCCAGGACCAGCCAGGCGGCCAGGGCAAGCGGCAGGAATCTACGGGCGCGCGAGCGCCGGGGACGGGTCGGGGGCGGAGTGCCGGTCGTCATGTCCCCAGTGTGCCCGTACCGGCGTGCAAGCGGCGTAAGGGGGTGATCATGAAGCGGTCCGGTCAGCCCCGATCGCAGCGGCCGGGGCGGGGCCGTCAGAGGGTCTTGCGGCCCAGGACCTTGTTCGCGCGGGAGGTGATGCCCCAGCCGGTGACCCGCCACAGCGCCTCGACGAGGATGTCCCGGCTCATCTTCGAGTCGCCGATCTCCCGGTCGACGAAGGTGATGGGGACCTCGACCACGTGATAGCCCGCCTCGACCGCGCGGCGGGCGAGATCCACCTGGAAGCAGTAGCCCTGTGAGGCGACCTCCCCCAGTCCGAGGCCGCCCAGCGTCTGGGTGCGGAAGGCGCGGTAGCCGCCGGTGACGTCCCGGACGGAGAGCCCGAGGGCGAGCCGGGAGTAGAGGCTGCCGCCGCGCGAGATCACCTCACGGCTCTTGGGCCAGTTGACCACCCGGCCGCCCGGCACCCAGCGTGATCCGAGGACCAGGTCGGCACCCTTGAGCGCGGTGAGCAGCCGGGGAAGCTCCTCGGGCTGGTGGGAGCCGTCGGCGTCCATCTCGACGAGCACGCCGTAGCCGTGCTCGGAGCCCCAGGCGAAGCCCGCGAGGTAGGCGGCGCCGAGACCTTCCTTGCCCTTACGGTGCAGGACGTGCACCCGGTCGTCGGCCGCTGCGATCTCGTCGGCCGCCTTGCCGGTGCCGTCGGGGCTGTTGTCGTCGGCCACCAGGATGTCGGCATCCGGGACGGCGGTGCGCACCCGGTCGACGATCGGCCCGATGTTCTCGACCTCGTTGTAGGTCGGAATGATCACCAGGACCTTGCCGAGCGGGCCGAACCGCCTCTGACCGCCGTCGTTCACTACTGCCCCTTAGAGTCCGTACACAGGGGGACACCATATCCAGCACACCGGCCGACAGAACGCGCCCCCACGGCGGAACTGCGGATCGGGGCCCGGCGCCCTTCGGGCCGACCTGGGACCCGCTGGCTGCGGGTCGACCGAAAGCCGTTGTCTACTGAACGTCCGGGCCCCACCCGGGTCCCACCCTCCGGCCGGCCGCAACCTTCCCTCGCCCCCGAGGCGCGGGCGCTGAACCTGGCTGTCAGCGGTGGTGGCCGGTGCGGCACACCACCTCATGACCCAGCGGCGTTCGACGACTGCGTGGAGGTTTGACCGGTCGGACGTCCTGTGGTGGACCCGGCCGAACCTACCGGCCCGTGGGCGCGTTCTGTCAACAGCCGTGCGACCTGCGACTTCTTCCGAAATCGCCTGGTCAGTGCCGAGGGGACCCAGGTCGCGGACCAGCCGTCGGGCCATCGATCGGCGGTACGAAATGTCCCGACGTCACTCCTTCGGTCGCACGTAGACAGTTTGTCCGAAGACCACGGTCCGCAGGCAGACGGGAAGGTCGGCCCCGGGCGTCAGATCCGGCAGGCCCGGCGTCCCGGACCGGGGGTCGGTGGACCATCGGGCCACCCGGTCGTCGGGGGCCTGGACCAGGAGTTCGGCGGTGCGCCAGACGGCGTAGTCGGCCGGGGCGCCGGGCACCAGGAGGCCCGCGTCGTCGCGGCCGACGGCCCGCCAGCCGCCCCGGGTGTGGGCGGTGAACCCGGCGCGGACAGAGATGCGGTGCTCCGGGGTGCGGTGGTGGGCGGCGGCCCGCACGGCGCCCCAGGGGTCGAGCGGGGTGACCGGGCTGTCGGAGCCGAAGGCGAGGGGCACTCCGGCGCGCAGCAGCGCAGCGTACGGGTTGAGGCCGGCGGCCCGCTCAGCGCCGAGGCGCTCGGTGTACATGCCCTCCGGCCCGCCCCAGGCGGCGTCGAAGGCGGGCTGGACGGAGGCGGTGAGGCCCAGTTCGGCGAAGGCGGCGATGGTCTCGGGGGTGAGCATCTCGGCGTGTTCGACGCGGTGGCGGGCGGCCCGGATCCGGTCGAGGCCGAGCGTCCCGGCGGCGGCCCTGATCCCGTCCACCACGGCGGTGACCGCGGCGTCACCGATGGCGTGGAAGCCCGCCTGGAGGCCCGCCTCGGTGCAGGCGGTGACATGGGCGGCGATCCGGGCGGCGTCCAGGTGGGCGGTGCCGGTGTGCGGGGCGTCCGCGTAGGGCTGGTGCAGGCAGGCGGTGTGCGAGCCGAGGGAGCCGTCGACGAACAGGTCGCCGGCGGCGCCGATCGCGCCGAGTTCACGGACGCGCCGGGCGTCCTTCTCGTCCGCGATCTCCTCGGCCCAGAGGCCGAAGACGCGCGGCCCGGGCCGCTCGGCGGCGAGGGTGAGGAGGCCGGTGAAGTCCTCCTCGTCGGAGATCTCGGGCCCGCCGCACTCGTGCACGCTGCCGATGCCGAGGGAGGCGGCGTGGTCGAGGGCGGCGCGCTGGGCTGCGGCCCGCTGGGCGGACGACAGCGCGCCGTGGGCGGCGGCCCGTACCGCGTGGTGGGCGTCGCCGGTCAGCGGCGCGTCGGGGTGGTACCCGGTCATCCCGGTGACGCCGGGGACGAGGTCCAGCAGGGCCGTCGTGACGACCGCGGAGTGCACGTCGATCCGCGGCAGATACAGGGCCCGGCCGCCGGCCGCCTCGTCGAGCTCGGCGCGCGAGGGATGGCGCCGCTCGGGCCAGCGGGCGGCGTCCCAGCCGTGTCCGAGCAGGACGTCCCCGGCGGCGCGGCCGCGTCCGAACGCACGGACGAGGTCGAGGGCTTCGGCGAGCGTACGGGCGCCGGAGAGGTCGAGCCCCGTCAGGGCCAGGCCGGTGGCGGTGGTGTGCACATGGGCGTCGGTGAACGCCGGGGTGACCAGGGCGCCTTCGAGGTCGACCACCTCGTCCACGCCGCTCGCGAAGGCGTCGGCGGCCCCCTCGGACCCCACCCAGGCGACGTGCCCGCGTTCGACGACCATCGCGGTGGCGAACGGGTCGGCCGGGCTGTGGACGTCGCCGCCGCGCAACAGCACGGTGCGGTGTTCGGGGGCGCTCTGGGGGGCGGTGCTCTGGCTCATGGGACCAGTCTCGCGCCTGCCGGCCGCCGCCCGGTCCCCGGCCCCCTCCGCAGCGGGCGGGACATCCCCCGGGCCCGCCGCTCAGATACGCGGGGGCCGGGCCTCGTACGGGGTGGACAGGACGACGGTGGTCCGGGTGGACACGCCGGCGAGGGTACGGATCCGGGTGAGCAGGTGCTCCAGCTCCAGCGGGGTCGCCACGCGCACCTTGAGGATGTAGTTCTCGTCCCCGGCGACGCTGTGGCAGGCCTCCAGTTCGGGTACCCCGGCGAGCCGCTCGGCGATGTCGTCGGGTGCGCTCGGGTCGAACGGCTTCACCGAGATGAACGCGGTGAGGGGCAGCCCGACGGCCTCGGGGTCGACGACCGCGGCATAGCCGCGGATCACCCCGCGCTGCTCCAGTCGGCGGACGCGCTGATGAACCGCCGAGGTGGACAGGCCCGTGGACTTGCCCAGGTCGGTGTAGCTCATCCGCCCGTCCTTGACGAGCAACTCAACGATCTGACGGTCCAACTCCTCCATGCGGATCAACCTATGGCCCAGGGCGTCCCTCGGCACAGTCGCGCGGGTCACGGAACGGCACCTGCGGGCGGCATGTGACGAATGCCACAGGCTTGTGGGGCGGTAGCGGGCCGCCTCGTGGTTATCGGCCGTGCGCGACGGGAAGTGCTTGCTGTGGTCGAGGCCGTGGCGCCTTGCCGGCCCACCCGAGGGGGGAATTCCCATGCAGAGCCTGAAGCTCACCGGACGTACCGAACCGGAGCCTGTCGATCCGGACGACGACGGTACCGCCGACGCGTACGACATGTTCGAGATGGTCCGGGTGATCTGCCCGGACTGCGCCCAGCCCATCGCGCTGCTGGCCGACGAGGACGTCCTGCCGGAGCACGCCCGGTGCCCCACGCCGTGGAACCCCTTCGTCCTCACCGTCTGCGCCGGAACCGGCCGCGGCGTGAGCGACGCCCGGCCCGCGGACGAGACGCTGGAGCTCCAGGAGCAGGAGGCCGGGCTGCTGCTGACGCTCCCCCAGGGCCTCGACTGGCGGATGCAGCCGTTCTCGCACGCCTCAGGGCCCGGCTCCCGTCCGGTGCGCGTGCCGCGGATGCGGCGCGAGGCCGCCTGACCCGTACGCCGTACGCCCCGCCCGGCACCACGGCGGCCCGGCCGTCGTGGTGCCCGTGGTTTCGCCACCCCCCGCGCCGACGCGGGGTACCGGCCCCCACCGAACGAGCGCTCGAATCGGTGTGCCAGTGCCCCCGGCCGGTCCTGCCGCGTTGGCCCTGTATGACCCGCTGCACGCACCAGTCGGTTCGGGTCGCCGCCGGCTCGCCGCACCCGCCCCCGAAGAATCGGTTCCGCAGCCGGGTGCGCCCCTACAGCCACTGCCCCGTTCCGCGGGGGCGTCGCCCATGGGCTCCCCCGTGGGCCCGCCGATCTACAGCGCGCTGCTCGGACAGCGGGAGAGCGCCGGCCGCACGCTGCCGGACCGCCGCGACGCGGAGTGGAACCAGGCCGCGGCGCTGCCCTCCTGGTCCGAGGCGTTCGCTGCGGTTCAGCGCGTCTCGGGACCCGCGAGATGGCGCGCGATGACCATGCGCTGAATCTGATTGGTGCCTTCCACGATCTGGAGCACCTTCGCCTCGCGCATCAGCCGTTCGACCGGGAAGTCGAGCGTGTAGCCGTATCCGCCGAGCACCTGGACCGCGTCGGTGGTCACCCGCATGGCCGCGTCCGTACAGAACAGCTTCGCCATGGCGGCCTGCCGGGAGAAGGGCTCCCCCGCGTCGCGCAGCCGCGCCGCCTCCAGATACAGCGCCCGGCCGGCCTCGATCTGGGTGGCCATGTCGGCGAGCATGAACCGCAGTCCCTGGAAGTCCGCGATGGGGCGGCCGAACTGGCGCCGGTCGGTGGCGTACCGGACGGCTTCGTCCAGGGCCGCCTGTGCGACCCCGATGGCACAGGCGGCGATGCCGAGGCGCCCGGAGTCGAGTGCGGACAGGGCGATGGCGAAGCCCTGGCCCTCCTCGCCGATGCGCCGGTCGTCGCCGACCCGTACGCCGTCGAAGTGGAGCTGCGCCGTGGGCGAGCCCTTCATCCCCATCTTCTTCTCGGGGAGGGCGGCGTTCAGCCCTTCGGCGTCGCCGGGGACGAGGAAGGCCGTGATACCGCGGGGGCCCTCGACGCCGGTACGGGCGAGCACGGTGTAGAAGTCGGCGACGCCGCCGTGAGTGATCCACGCCTTGGTCCCGGTGATGACCCACTCGTCCCCGTCCCGTACGGCCTTGGTCCGCAGCGAGGCGGCGTCGGAGCCGGAGGCGGGCTCCGAGAGGCAGTAGGCGCCCAGCAGGCCGCCGGTGAGCATGTCCGGGAGGTGCGCGGCGCGCTGATCGTCGGTGCCGTAGCCGGCGAGGGCGTGGCAGGCGAGGGAGTGGACGCTGACGCCGAGTCCGACGGTGAGCCGGGCGGCGGCCAGTTCTTCCAGGACCTGGAGGTAGACCTCGTAGGGCTGGTCACCGCCGCCGTGGGCGGAGTCGTACGGGAGTCCCAGGAGTCCGGCCTCGGACAGGAGGGTGAAGACCTCGCGCGGAAAGACGCCCGTTTCCTCCTCCTCGGCCGCCCGGGGAGCGATCTCCTTCGACACGATGTCGCGGACGAGCGCGACGAGCTGCCGGGACTCCTCGGTGGGCAGACGGCGTTCCACCGGCTGCGGGGCACGGTCGGACATGACGGCGCTCTCCTCCCTGTCGGGCTTTGCGGCGGTCGCGCGCTCGGGGTCGGAGAGGCGCCGCCGGGTGATCTCCCGGAGTGCCCCGGGAAAAACAGACTGCCCCGCCGATCCTGCCCTCCCGGGTCACGGGTAGCGCGGTCATCGGCCGTGGCGGGTTGAGTATGCCCGATCGGATGCCTCCCGTCACGGGGCAACGGGCAGGTCGGACGGCCTGGAGGGCCGGCGGACGACCGCCGAATTGGTCCGAACCATTGACCCAACTGGTCTAGTCCTTCTACGGTTCCACTGAATGCCCTACCGCGTTCATGTCAAATCGGGCGCGGCTGCCCGGCGTTCGGCCCACACCCCCCACGCACCAGCCCTCCCCCACGAGGAGCCACGATGCTCAAGCTGCACCGTCCCCGTCCCCGCGCCCGGCTCCGGGCCCTCGCCGCGGCCGCCTGTACGGCGGCCCTCGGCGCCACCCTGCTCGGCGTCGCGGGGATGTCCCCGGCCGGCGCGGCCCCCGCCGCACAGCCGGCCGCGGCCCCCGCCGCCGCCGAGGCCGCCCCCACGGCGGCGGGCGACAAGGTGATCGGATACTTCACCAACTGGGGTACGTACGACCGCGATTACCACGTCAAGAACATCGAGACGTCGGGTTCCGCGGACAGGCTCACCCACATCAACTACGCCTTCGGCAACGTGACCGGCGGCAAGTGCACGGTCGGCGACTCCTATGCCGACCACGAGAAGGCCTACACCGCCGACCAGTCGGTCGACGGGGTCGCCGACACCTGGGACCAGGAACTGCGCGGCAGCTTCAACCAGTTGCGCAAGCTGAAGAAGCTCCACCCCGACCTCAAGATCCTCTGGTCCTTCGGCGGCTGGACCTGGTCCGGCGGCTTCGGCCAGGCGGCCCAGAACCCGGCCGAGTTCGCGAAGTCCTGCTACGACCTGGTGGAGGACCCCCGTTGGGCCGATGTCTTCGACGGCATCGACATCGACTGGGAGTACCCCAACGCCTGCGGTCTCACCTGTGACACCAGCGGTCGCGACGCGTACGGCAACCTGCTGGGCGAGCTGCGCAAGACCTTCGGCAACGACAACCTGATCACCTCGGCGATCACGGCGGACGGTTCCGACGGCGGCAAGATCGACGCGGTGGACTACGCGGGGGCTGCGAAGCACCTCGACTGGTACCTGCCGATGACGTACGACTTCTTCGGCTCCTGGGAGGCCAAGGGCCCGACGGCACCGCACTCCCCGCTGACCTCCTACCCGGGCATCCCGGCGGAGGGCTTCGACTCCGACGCCGCGATCTCCAAGCTGAAGTCCCTCGGCATCCCCTCGGAGAAGCTGCTGCTGGGCATCGGCTTCTACGGCCGCGGCTGGACCGGCGTCACCCGGTCCGAGCCGGGCGGCAGCGCGACCGGCGCGGCGGCGGGTACGTACGAAGCGGGCATCGAGGACTACCGGGTCCTCAAGAGCAGCTGCCCCGCCACGGGCAAGGTGGCCGGCACGGCGTACGCCCACTGCGGGAACAACTGGTGGAGCTACGACACCCCGGAGACCATCGGCACCAAGATGACCTACAAGAACGAGCAGGGTCTGGGAGGCACGTTCTTCTGGGAGCTGAGCGGTGACACCGGGAACGGCGAGCTGATCAAGGCGATCAACTAGCTCTCACGGGGCAGACGGACGGAACGGGCGGGGTGCCGGGCGGGCGCCCCGTCCTTTCGCGTGCCCGCGCCCCGCCTTTCACGCCCTGCCCCTGGAGATCACGTCAGGCCGTCACAGCAGGCCGAGCTGGGTGACGAGCATCGCGAACACCACCACGAACGCCCAGCCCGCGATGTGCTCCATCAGCTTCGAGCCGTCCTCGGGGCCGCCCGTGCGCGCGCGGCGGGCGTGGTGGGCGTTTCCTGCGGCGGTGGTCGCGGTCATGGCGTCTCGCTCTTCGTACGGCTGCGGCTGGGGTCCCCCGTGACCCGACCAGAGTGCCAGGGCCCCGTGCCGTACAGAACGAGATCCCGGTCACGGCCGGACGCGGCCCGAGCGTCCGTGGGCGCCCCGCTCCCCCCGCAACGGCACGGAAACCGTCGCCGGGGCGGACGGTGCGGAT
Source organism: Streptomyces anulatus (assembly GCF_000721175.1). Taxonomy (GTDB): domain Bacteria; phylum Actinomycetota; class Actinomycetes; order Streptomycetales; family Streptomycetaceae; genus Streptomyces; species Streptomyces anulatus_C. Next base: position 80,496 of record NZ_JOEZ01000013.1, on the reverse strand, counting down.
GAGGCGCGCTGTGGGCGACACCACACCGGGTCCGGGCCGGCTCCCGAATCAGGACACGGGATTGTTTCGGCCACCCGGCCGACTGCTGCCCCCTGGGAAGAGAACGCGGCACCGAGCCTGCCGCCGAGCCCGCAGAGGCGGCCGGCCATCTGGCTGCCCTGTGCCCATGCGTGCACCGGGCGGCCTCCCGAGGCGAGCGGCCAGGGGCCTGCTCCGCCGGCCCACCCGGGGCGACCGGCCGGCGCCGGTCGACAGGGCCCCGGAGCACGGGGCGTGACGGCGGCTGCCGCTGCCGCCACGCCCCGTGCGTCCCGGCCGTGGCCGCCCTGGGCTGGGCGCTGCCGGTCCTGGGGTGCCGCTGGCCGGGTTCCTCGTGGTCGACGCGGTGGTGGGAGCGGTACGCCGACGACGTGCCGCCGGCCGCCGGGTGAAGGGCGGGCCACCCGGCCCTGTCCTCACTTGCGGCCGACGCCGGCGTACATCGCGACGTCCGGCGCCGGCGTCCCGGCCCGCCATGCGGAGCACGACACCACCCCGGGCTCCAGCAGCTCCAGGCCCTCGAAGTAGCGCGCGACGGCGGCCGGGGTCCGCTGCGTGAGCTTCGGGGTGCCGTGCTCGTTCCAGAACTCCACCGCCTCGTCCACGTCCGGCATGTCGGGGTGGGTGACGGTGTGGGACAGGACGAGGTGGCTGCCGGGGGCGAGCGCGTCCATGAGCCGGCGGACGATCGCGTACGACTCCTCGTCGTCCTCGATGAAGATGACGACCCCGAGCAGCATCAGCGCCACCGGCTGGGAGAAGTCGAGCGTCTTCGCCGCCGCGGCCAGGATGCCGTCGACATCCCGCAGGTCGGCGTCCAGGTAGTCGGTGCGGCCCTCGGGCGTCCCGACCAGCAGTGCCTGGGCGTGCACCAGCACGAGCGGGCGTTGTCCACGTACACGACACGGGCGTCGGGGGCCACCCGCTGGGCGACCTCGTGGGTGTTGTCCGCGCTGGGCAGCCCCGTTCCGATGTCCAGGAACTGTGTGATGCCCTCCTGTTCGGCCAGGTGCCGCACCGCCCGTCCCAGGAACAAGCGGTCCGCCTTGGCGTATTCACCGATCCCGGGGTGCATGTCCCGGATCCGGTCCCCGGCCTCCCGATCGACCGGGTAGTTGTCCTTGCCGCCGGTCCAGTAGTTCCATATCCGGGCGGTGTGCGGCCGGGACGTGTCGATGCGCGATGCGATGTCGGTCACGCGTTCAACATAGCGCGCCCCGCCGCCAACTCTTTTACGCCTGTGGCACTTTGACCACCGGCTCAGACCAGTCCGAGCGACCGCAGGACCCGCTGCTGGGAGGGCGTCGGCCAGGTCGGCCAGTAGACGTAACACACCCCGCCCGTGCCGCTTCGGTCCGACCACGGGAACGTCCGCAGCCGCACCGCCACGCGCCGGCCGTCCCGGTGCCGCAGCGCCGCCGTCACGCTCCGGCCGCCGAGGACCGCGCGGACCGCCCCGCCGGTGTCCCGGTCCGTGCCGAGCAGCCGGGCCGCGGGGCGCCCGATCGCCGCCCGGGACGGATAGCCGAGCAGGCGCTCCGCACCCTCGCTCCACCCCGTCACCACGCCCCGGGCGTCGACGACGGCCGTGGCCGACATCGTCGGATCCGGGAGGTCGCCGGCGTCGCCGTCGAGCGGGATGGCGTCGCGCATGTCGATCATCGCCCGTTCTGTCCTCGGAGCCGGCCCGGCCGACGGGTGAAGCCGTCGGGGCCACGCGTCGGCCGACGTGACGATCCGGTCGCGCCGGTCCCCGAAGCCGGGTCTGTCGCCCCCTGCGTCTCTTCTACTTCTACCGTCCTACGAGCCGGGTCGCGTGTCCTGGCGGAGGGCGCCGGGACGACACGGTCGCGTGCCCTGGCCGGACGGAGGCTGCCGGCGGGCGCCGCGCCCCGTGCGGTCCCCGCCGCCGAGCACGTGCGGGGGCTGCGCCCAGCGCGCGCGGGGACTGCCGGCGTGCGCGTGCGGGTCCTGCCGGCCTGCGCGTGCGGGGCTCCGCCGCGAACGTACGGGTGCCGCCCCTGAGCCCGTGCCGCTGTGCGCGTAAGGCCCTGCCGCCGAGCGCGTGCGGGTCCTGCGCCTTGCGCGTGCGGGTCCTGCCGGCCTGCGCGTGCGGGGGTCCGCCGCGAGCGTACGGGTGCCGCCCCTGAGCACGTGCCGCTGTGCGCGTAGGCTTCCGGCCGCTGTGCGGCACCCCGCATCGCGCCGGGCGCGGACCGTCCGCAGTACGTAAGCTGATGGAGGCGGGCGGGGGTGTCATCCGGCAAGGACAGAATGCGGTGACGAGCAACCAGCAGGTGCCCGGTCTGCCCCGCGCCCAGCGGGCCGACGGCCTGCCGTTCCAGCCGCACGCACTGGCCGCCACTCGGGCGGCGGCCGGTGCGGCGGCGCTGATCGCCGCTGGGGTGGGCGTGCTGAGCCTGACCGGCTGGATCTTCGACATCGTCGCGCTGAAGCGCGTCCTGCCCGGCGTCACGCCGGCCATGAAGGCCAACACCGCGGTGGCCGTCATCGCCCTCGGCCTGTCCCTCTACGTCGTCGGCCGCGGGCCCGTCCGCTCGCGGACCGCCGCCGCGGCCCGTGCGGCGGCGGCCCTGACGACGGTGATCGGCGCCCTCGTCCTCGTCGAGTACGTGACCGGGGCGGACCTCCACGTCGACGAGCTGCTCTTCAACGACAACACCGCCGACCCGGGCGCCCCCGGCCGGATGGCCCCGAACACGGCCGCGGCACTGACCCTCGGCGGCGCGGCGGCCCTCTGCGCGAGCGCACGCCGCGTCCCCGCCTGGATCAGCCAGATCGCGGGCCTGGCCGTCCTCGCCCTCGGCACCCTGCGGCTGTACGGGGCCGCCTACCGGGTGTCCGAGCTGGAGCGCTTCGTCCCCTACACGGGCATGGCCCTGCACACCGCGCTGGCCCTTGTGCTGCTCGGCGGGGCCCTCTTCCTGATCCGGCCGGACGAAGGGCCAACGGGCCTGCTGACGAACGCGGGAACGACGGGAACGCTGGGGCGCCGGCTGTTCGTCACCGCCCTGATCGTGCCGCCGCTGCTGGGCTGGGGCATCCTCGTGGGCGAGGACGCGGAGCTGTTCGGGAACCGGCTCGGCACCGCGCTGCTGGTGTGCGGCCACACGGTCGCGTTCACCGCGCTGATCTTCGCGGCGCTGAACGTGGGCCGCCGCGTCGAGGTGGCGCACGCCCGTCTCGAATGGCAGGTGCGCCAGAACCAGCTGCTCCAGGCGTTCATGGACAACACGCCCGCGGTGGTGTTCGTCAAGGACGTGGAAGGCCGCTACCTGGCGGTCAACACCACGTTCGAGAAGAGCCTGAACCTTTCCCGGGAGCAGGTGCTGGGCCGCCGTGACAAGGACGTCATGCCGTCGCCCCTCGCGGAGGAGGTGCGGGCCTCCGACCTGGCCGTGCTGCAGGCGGGCAAACCCCTGCAACGGGAGGAGCTGCTCACCCTGCCGGACGGCCCGCGGGAGTTTTTCTCCACGCTCTTCCCGCTCCACGACGCCTCCGGCACCCCATACGCCGTGTGCGGCGTGGTCACCGACGTCACCGAACGGGCCGCCGCCCAGCGCGAGCTGGAACGCGCCCACCGGCGGTTCCGCGCCCTGCTGGAGTCCGCGCCCGACGCCACCCTGATCGCGGACGGCAAGGGCACCATCGTCATGGCCAACGCGCAGGTGGAGCCCCTGTTCGGCCGGACACCGGACGACCTCGTCGGCACCCAGGTCGTCGACCTGGTGCCCGAGTCGTGGCGTCGGCGGCACGGCGCGCTCCTCTGCGCCTACCTCGGCCTGCGCGACCCGCAGCCGACCGTCGTCGACCGGGACCTGTACGGGCTGCACCGCGATGGCACGCACTTCCCCGTCGAGGTGAGCATCAGCAGCCTCCAGGCCGAACTGCAGGCCGAACGGGAGACGCTGGTGGTCCTGTCCGCCCGGGACATCACCGAGCGCAGACGGGCCGAGGCCGAGCGCGCCGAGCGCTACGAACAGCACCGGCGCATCGCCTACACGCTGCAGCACAGCCTCATGGGGGAGCCGCCCAGCCTCCCGTACCTGCCCAGCGCGTACCGGTACCTGGCCTCCCTCCAGGACCCCGGGGTGGGCGGCGACTGGTTCGACGTCATCCCCCTCGACGGCCGCCGCACCGGCGTCGTCATCGGCGACGTGATGGGCCGGGGACTGGGCGCGGCGGCCGTCATGGGGCAGCTGCGGGCCGCCTCCCATGCGCTCGCCCGCACAGGGTCCACGCCCAGCGGGCTGATGACCGCGCTGGACAGCTTCGTGGGCGACCTGGCGGGCCAGCTCGTCACCTGCGTCTACCTGATTCTGGACCGGGACACCGGCGACGTGACCCTCTGCTCGGCGGGCCACCCGCCCGTCCTCGTCCGGCCCCCCGACGGGCCCACCCGCCGGCTGCCGGCACCGATCGGTGTGCCCCTGGGAGTCAACGACGCGAGCGGCGGCGGGGTGCCGTTCGAGGAGGCCACGCACGCGGTGCCGCCGGGCAGCCTCCTCGTGCTCTACACCGACGGACTGGTCGAACGCCCCGGCACTGACATCGAGGCCCGGATCGACGTCCTCGCCCGCACCGTGGACCGCGCGCCGAAGGACGCTCCCGCGGACCCCGAGCTCCTCGACCAGGAGGCGGACCGGGTGGTCGGCACCCTCATCCCGGACATGTCCGCGCACGACGACGACGTGACGCTGCTGCTGATCGGCGTACCCGGGGCGGACGGGGGGCGGGGGCGGGGCTGAGGGGGACTTCCCCCAGGTGCAGCACGGTGGACTGTCTCGCTTCCGGGCCCCGGCACGCCTGCCTGAATCGGCACTCAGCGGTATTACGGTGCGATGTGATGACCGGACGGTCCGTGACGACCGCCGAGGAGCGGTGCCGACATGAGGGAGAGGCAGCACACGTGACGCCCATCGCCGGTTCGGCAGGAGAAAACAGTCCCGGCGGTCCCCCCCGTGGCGCACGCCCCACCCGCCCCGCGCGCCCGACGCGGTGGGGCGCCCTTCCTCGCTTTGGCCCGAAGTTCGTCGCGATCACACTGCTGCTGGAGGACGCCGGCCAGAGCGAGGAGGACCTGCTGCAGCGGTCCGCCGCAGGGTTGGAGCAGGCCGAGGCAGCCCTCGGGCTCCGCTTGCCAGTGGCGCCGGGCGAGGGCTACTCACTTCTCGGTGCGGCACGGCACGACCTCACGGGCAACCAGGATCTGCTGCTGCCACCCTCCGAGCTCTTCGTGCACGACGAGTTGGAGGAGTCCTTGTCTTCCGTAGCGAGAACCAAGGATGTGCCTTCTGGGGCGTTCGTCTTCGGGACCTCGATCAGGACGATCCGCCGGTGTTCGTGCAGTCGCGAGACGGCTGGATCCTCTTCGTGGAGCGGGTCTCCCTCGCCTGGGTCGAACTTGTCCTCAGCGAGACGCTGTTCGGCGACGGGCGGCTCTACAAGGCAGGTGAACTGCCCGCGGAGCTGATCCGTGAGCTACCGCGGCTGTTCACGCACGCACATGCTCACACCAGGCCGAGCGACCGCAGCGCGCGGTGCTGACTTGGTGCTGACTCAGCGGGCCAGAAAATGTAGCAGACACCGCCCGTACCGCTTCTGACCTTGCCGTTCGCGTCGTACCGTTTTGTCCTCAACCAAATGTTCTCCCACTCGCGCCGCCGGTAGACCCGGCGTACCGCGTCGTTGTCGGGTGACGCGGGGTCGTTGGCGATGACGTCGCCCCCGGGGGTGAAGCCGATGACCGTCATCAGGTGGCCGGACGTCCCGTATCCGGCGCCGGTCAGTTCCTCCTTCAGGAAGGACTGGGAGGTGATGACGGGGATGCCGGCGCGGATCAGCCGCTCCAGGTCGGTGAGCGAGCCGAGCCGGGTGACGACGGCGTTCATGTCGCGGTACGTGGCGGCGTAGGCGGCGTTGAACGGCCAGTTGCCGCAACCCTCGTACTGGTAGTCGTAGGTGTGACGGGCGGCGTGGCAGACCTGGGGGTCGGGCAGGCCTGGCTTGACCCAGGCGAGGTCCTCCTCGGTGGGACGGCGGCCCCAGTGCTCGATGATCATCTGCGAGGAAGTGGGGCTGCACCAGGCCTCGCCGCCGTTGTCGTACTCGGGGTACCGCCCGATGTGGATGTTCTGCGAGTAGCGGGGAACGGGCAGTTCGCGGGCGAGCGCGGGGGTGCTCGCGGGCACGGTGAAGCGGTCGGGCACCTCTGAGGCCATCGCGCCGACCCGCCAGACGGTCGGGGTGAGGCGGCTGCCCGGGGCGCGGTAGAGGGTGAGCCGCAGCCGGTAGGAGACCAGGCGCACGCCGCTCGCGGGGTCGTCCACCGCGAGGGTGTCCGTCCACACGGAGCTGTGCGGGTCGCCCTGGCCGTCGACGGAGGTACGGCGGATGTCGCCGTCGCCCGCCGCCCAGCGGCCCATCACGAACCAGGGGGTGGCGGTGCCGTCCGCGTAGACGCCGCTCAGCTCGACCTGGATCCAGGTGCCTGCCGGGGTGCGGGCGTTCCAGGAGGCGATCACCTCGGTGGCGGGGACGGCGGAGCGGTGGACGGCGGAGGTCCAGGTGGCGTGGTCCCAGGCTGCCGTCACGCCGGTGTGCGGGTCGGTGTAGTCGGTGCGGCCGGCCGGGGTGGCGATCACCAGGCCGGGGCGGGCGCCGGGCAGTACCCGGGTGCCGTCGCCGGTGCCGCAGCGCCAGTCGGTGTAGGTGTGCCAGAAGCGGTTGTCCACGAGGACCTCCGGGGTGGCGGAGGAGCCGGCCGACGAGGACGGGACCGCGGGCGGGGCGGCAGACGCGGACGCGGCGGAGGCCACTGTGCCGGCGCCCGCCGCCGCGGCGAGCGCGGCGGTCAGAACGGTTCTGCGCGAAGTCGGACTGGTCATGGTCGTGACCCCCGGTCGGATGCGGAAGATGGTCTGCGGGTGCCGTGCGGTGCGCCAACTATCCCGTTTCCGGGCCGGATCGGGCCAGCGGTTCGGCAGCCGCCGCCGGACCAATATGGGTCTGGACCACTGGCGTGACCTGCGGCGGTTCCCGGACGCTTTCGTGCCGGAACGTACCCTGGAGCCATGGACGACCTGGCCCGCCACGCCGATGACCTCTGCTCACTGCCCCCTTCCTGCGGGCCGGTCCGGCTCGTCGCGGTCGACGGACACGCCGGTTCGGGCAAGAGCACCTTCGCCGCCCGGCTCGCGGCGGCGCTGGGCGGAGCGCCGGTCCTCCATCTGGACGATCTCGCCACGCACGAAGAACTGTTCGGCTGGACGCGCCGGCTGACGGAACAGGTGATCCTGCCGCTCTCGCGCGGCGAGGCCGCCCGCTACACCCCGTACGACTGGACGGAGCGCCGCGTCGGCCCGGCCCGGATCCTGGAGCCGGCCCCGGTCGTCCTGGTGGAGGGGGTCGGCGCGGGACGCCGGGAGGTGCGCCCGTGGCTGGCGGCGCTGTGCTGGATGGAGCTGGACCGGGAGACGTCCTGGGAGCGGGGCCGACGCCGGGACGGGGCCGGGCTCACCGGGTTCTGGGACGGGTGGACGCTCGCCGAGGGGCGGCACTTCGCCGAAGATCCCTCACGGCCGTACGCCGACGCGCTGGTAAGCCAGTTGCCCGAGGGGTACGCGTGGCTCCCGGGGCCTCACGCGACAGCGGGAGCGAACCGCACTGTCACGCACGGTAGCCAGGATCTCCCGCCATACTGAGCAGTCGGAAATCGGCCCGGAAGTGCCCCGACTCTGCTTGACCGGGGGGCCTTACTGGTCTTACGTTCTCATTGTGCGGCTTTTCGGAGCCCCCGCAGACGCGAAGCCCCCGGTTGTTCCCCCGTGATCGGGGGCTTCGCTCTGTGCTCCCACCGCCGCCCCGGCGACCACGCAGAGCCATTCACTCACCCTCAGTCACCGTCCCCGAAGGTCCGCCGACGAGCGGCCGCCTCCCCCGTGCGCGGGTACGATGCAGCTCGGTGTGGTCAATTCCCTTCCTCCGCGCCGTGATTCAGCACGCTCCGGTGGGCATGCTGTGCGGGCGGGACATCCTGGGGGCACGGTTTGTGGGGGACCTGATGGACATCGGCACACAGGGCGCTGGCGCCCCTGCCGACCTCGCCTGGCTGCGCGGCATGGACGCCTACACGATGGGCGCCTACCCGCAGGCCGAGGAGGAGTTCAGAGCCGCGGTGCGGTTCGATCCCGGCATGGCGGACGGCTGGCTCGGCCTCCACGCGCTGCGCATCGACACCACCACGGCCCTGTTACGCATGTACCGGCACCGCGACCGCTTCGGCGAACAGCGCGCACGCCACCGACGCACGCTCAACTCCTGGTACTGGCTGGGCTGGTGGGTGCAGCCGGTGCTGGAGAGTCAGCGCGATCTGCTGCTGGCGCACGCCTCGCACTGGCTGGACGGCCGACATGTGCCCGAGCTGGACCGGGCGTTGGCCGGGCTGCCCCCGGTGGACGCGGATCCGCAGGTGCGGTTCCTGCACGCCTGCCGCTCCTATCTGGTCAAGGACTGGGAGCAGTTGGTGCGCTGCACCGAGCAGCTCGTCGACGATCCGATGCTCGGCATCGAGGCCGGTCTGTTCGGCGGGATGGCCCGGGTGCGGCTGGAGATGTTCGGGCAGGCGGAGCCGCTGCTGTCGGCCGCGCTGATGCGCTGCCGCAGCGAGCAGCCTCAGCGCAAGGAGCTGCGCTACTGGCTGGCGCGGGCCCACGAGGGCACCGGGCGCAGCGCGGCCGCCCTGCCCCTGTACCGGGCGGTGCACCGGGTCGACCCAGCCTTCATGGACACCTCCGCCCGGCTCGCCGCGCTCGTAGAGGGCGACGGGTACGACGAGTCGGCGGACGTGGCCGCCGTGACCCTGACCGGTTTCGGCTCGGAGGGCGCGGGGGCGGAGCCGCAGCCGGAGGGCGACGCGCTGCTGGGCACCGAACTGGTGGACGGGCGCGAGTCCTGGCCGCTGGGCGACGCGGGGCTGCTCGGCGACGACCCGGTCCCCGCTCCGCCCGCCCCCGTCGAGAGCGTACGCCGCACCAAGACCCGGAAGCCGCCGCCCTTCCCGGCCGGGCCCAGCGATCCAGCCCTGCTGGCCGAGGCGCTGGCGCAGCTGGAGCGCATGGTCGGCCTCGAACCGGTCAAGCGGCAGGTCAAGGCGCTCTCGGCGCAGTTGAACATGGCCCGGCTGCGGGCGGCGCAGGGTCTTCCCGTTCAGCCGCCGAAGCGCCACTTCGTCTTCTCCGGCCCCTCCGGCACCGGCAAGACCACCGTGGCACGCATCCTCGGCCGGGTCTTCTACGCCCTCGGGCTACTCGGCGGCGACCACCTGATCGAGGCCCAACGGTCCGATCTGGTGGGTGAGTTCCTGGGGCAGACGGCGGTCAAGGCAAATGAGCTGATCGACTCGGCGCTGGGCGGGGTGCTGTTCGTCGACGAGGCGTACAGCCTGGCCAACTCCGGTTACAGCAAGGGCGACGCGTACGGCGACGAGGCGCTTCAGGTCCTCCTCAAGCGAGCCGAGGACAACCGGGACCATCTCGTCGTCATCCTCGCGGGCTACCCGGAGGGCATGGACCGGCTGCTCGCCACCAACCCGGGGCTCTCCTCCCGCTTCACCAGCCGGGTCGACTTCCCCAGCTACCGGCCGCTCGAACTCACCGCGATCGGGAGTGTCCTGGCCGCCGAGAACGACGACGTGTGGGACGAGGAGGCGGTGGACGAGCTGCGCTCCATCAGCGGCCATGTGGTGGAGCAGGGCTGGATCGACGAGCTGGGCAACGGCCGCTTCCTGCGGACGCTGTACGAGAAGAGCTGCGCCTACCGTGACCTGCGGCTCTCCGGCTATCCGGGCGAGCTGACCCGGGAGGACCTGTCGACGCTGCGGCTCCCGGACCTGATGCAGGCCTACGGCGAGGTGCTGTCGGGGCGCGGTCCGGTGGGCCGGGGCAAGCAGGAGCCGGGCGTGGGGTGAGGCGGCGCCCGGGGGCGTTCGCTCCCGGGCGCCGCCCCGGCCGTTCGCTCCCGGCGCGGCCACGGCGTCAGGTCAGTGCACGAGGGCCCCGGGCGCCGGCAGCTCCGGGGGCATCGGCACGTCCACCGTGCGGCGGGCACCGACACCGTCCGGTGGGCCGGGTCGCGCACGGTCGCCATCGGGCGCCAGATCTGCTGCGGGACCGCGCGGAGGCCGCTGCCCACCAGAGCAGACAAGAAGGCCCCGCGCCGGCCGGGGCTCAGCCGTTGCCGGGGGTGTCGTCGTCTCCGGCGGTGTGCGACTCGGTGAGGTCGCGCAGGGCGCGGGCGTCGCGGATGGCCTGCTGCTTGGCCAGGCCGGGCTGGATGCCGAGGGCGGGCAGGCTGGTGCCGTCGCTGAGGTCGAGGAAGACCCAGGGGTCGCCGGAGCGCAGGTTGACGCGGAGGATCTCCTCCCACGCCAGCCTGCGGGTCCGGGTGAGGTTGACGACGGTGACCCCGGTGTCGTCGGCGGTCACCCTGGGCCTGCTGAGCAGGGCCAGGACGCCGAAGAAGAGCGCCGCGACGAAGACGAAGCTGGCCCGCTCCCCCGGGTTGAGCCGCTCCAGCATCAGCGCGATGACCGTGATGACGAGGAACATCGCCAGGCCCACGCTCAGCAGGACCACCCGGGTGAGGGTGGGCCGGAAGGTGACCGGCAGGGTGGGGAGTTCGGGCCTGGGCGCGGACATCGGGGTCTTCTCTCGGGGGGTGCGGACGGCCGGGGCCGTCAGAGGCGGCAGGCGTGGATGGCCGTGGTGAGGATGGCGCGGGCGCCGAGCTCGTACAGGTCGTCCATGATCCGCTGGGCCTCCTTGGCGGCGACCATGGAGCGGACGGCGACCCAGCCCTCGTGGTGCAGCGGGGAGATGGTCGGCGACTCCAGGCCCGGGGTGAGGGCGACGGCGCGCTCCAGGTGCTCGACGCGGCAGTCGTAGTCCATCATCACGTAGGACCGGGCGACCAGGACGCCCTGGAGGCGGCGGAGGAACTGCTGCACCTTGGGGTCGTCGGCGGGGGCGCCGTGGCGGCGGATGACGACGGCCTCGGAGGTCATGATCGGCTCGCCGATCACCTCCAGTCCGGCGTTGCGCAGGCTGGTGCCGGTCTCGACCACGTCGGCGATGATCTGGGCGACGCCCAGCTCGATGGCGGTCTCGACCGCGCCGTCGAGGTGGACGACGGACGCCTTGACGCCCGCCTTGTCGAGGTGGTTGGCGACGATGCCCTCGTAGGAGGTGGCGATCGTCATGCCGTCGAAGTCCTGCGGGCCCGCCGCGGTGCCGGGCTTGGTGGCGTAGCGGAACGTGGAGCGGGCGAAGCCGAGCTGGAGGATCTCCTCGGAGTCGGCCCCGGAGTCCAGCAGCAGGTCGCGGCCGGTGATGCCGATGTCGAGCTTGCCGGAGCTCACGTAGATCGCGATGTCGCGGGGGCGGAGGTAGAAGAACTCGACCTCGTTCGAAGGGTCGACCAGGACCAGTTCCTTGGACTCCTTGCGCTGCTGGTAGCCGGCCTCATGGAGCATCGCCATCGCAGGCCCGGAGAGTGAACCCTTGTTGGGGACGGCGATGCGCAGCATGAGGTCAGCTTCCTTTGTGCGGTGGAGTACGGAGGAACGTGCAGGCGGTTTCGGGGAGGGCTCGGGCCGGCTCAGAGATGGGCGTAGACGTCGTCGAGCGAGATCCCGCGGGCGACCATCATCACCTGGACGTGGTACAGCAGCTGGGAGATCTCCTCGGCGGCGGCTTCCTTGCCCTCGTACTCGGCGGCCATCCAGACCTCGGCGGCCTCCTCGACGACCTTCTTGCCGATGGCATGGACGCCCTTGCCCACCAGTTCGGCGGTGCGCGAGGTGGAGGGGTCGCCTTCGGCGGCCTTGAGCTGGAGCTCGGTGAAGAGCTCTTCGAAGGTTTTGTTGGCCATGATGGTCCTCAGAATACGGGGTCGCCCAGGGGCACTCAGCGCCAGGGTTCGCTGACGGTCCGCAGCGTGGCGGCGGTGGCCACGGCGGCGGTGACCGCTTCGTGCCCCTTGTCCTCGTTGGACCCTTCGAGGCCGGCCCGGTCGAGCGCCTGCTCCTCGGTGTCGCAGGTCAGTACGCCGAAGCCGACGGGAACGCCGGTGTCGACGGTGACCTGGGTGAGGCCGAGGGTGACGCCCTGGGACACGTACTCGAAGTGGGGGGTGCCGCCCCGGATGACCACGCCGAGGGCGACGATCGCGTCGTAGCCGCGTCCGGCGAGCACCTTGGCGACGACCGGCAGCTCGAAGGAGCCGGGGACGCGGAGCAGCGTCGGCTCGTCGATGCCCAGCTCGCGCAGGGCGCGCAGGGCGCCGTCGACGAGGCCGTCCATGACCTTCTCGTGCCACTGGGCCGCGATCACGGCCACGCGCAGGTCGCCGCAGTTGCGTACGGACAGTTCGGGTGCACCCTTGCCGCTCATGTCTCTCCTGTTGTTCGTGTCACTCGTCGTGGTGTTCGGTGGTTCGCTTCACTGGTTGGCGCAGGTCGACGCGTGGGCGTCGAGCCAGGGCAGGTCGTGGCCCATACGGTCGCGCTTGGTGCGCAGGTAGCGCAGGTTGTGCTCGCCGGCCTGGACGGGCATGGGTTCCCGGCCGGTGACGGCGAGGCCGTGGCGGACGACGGCCGCGGTCTTCTCGGGGTTGTTGGTCATCAGCCGCAGGCTGGTGACGCCGAGGTCCGTGAGGATCTGGGCGCCCGCCGCGTAGTCGCGGGCGTCGGCGGGCAGGCCGAGCTCCAGGTTGGCGTCGAGGGTGTCGACGCCGCGCTCCTGGAGTTCGTACGCGCGCAGCTTGGAGAGCAGGCCGATGCCGCGTCCCTCGTGGCCGCGCAGATAGACGACGACGCCCCGGCCCGCTTCGGTGATGCGCTGCATGGAGGTGTGCAGCTGGGGGCCGCAGTCGCAGCGCTGGGACTGGAAGATGTCGCCGGTCAGGCACTCGGAGTGGATCCGGACGAGGACGTCCTCGCCGTCGCCGATGTCTCCGTGGACCAGGGCGACGTGCTCGACGCCGTCGACGCTGGAGCGGTAGCCGTACGCGGTGAAGTCGCCGAACGCGGTGGGCAGCCGGGTCTCCGCCTCGCGGCGGACGGTCGGCTCGCTGCTGCGGCGGTAGGCGATCAGGTCCTCGATGGAGATGATGGTGAGGCCGTGCTTGCGGGCGAAGGGCACCAGCTCGGGCAGCCGCAGCATGACGCCGTCCTCGCCGGCGATCTCGACGATGGCCCCGGCGGGGCGGAGTCCGGCGAGCCGGGCGAGGTCGACGGCGGCCTCGGTGTGGCCGTTGCGGACGAGGACGCCGCCGGAGCGGGCGCGCAGCGGGAAGACGTGGCCGGGGCGGACGAAGTCGCCGGGTCCTGCGACGCCGCCCGCGAGCATCCGCAGGGTGGTGGCGCGGTCGGCGGCGGAGATGCCGGTGGTGACGCCGTGGGCGGCGGAGGCGTCGACGGAGACGGTGAAGGCGGTCTGCATCGACTCGGTGTTGTCGGCGACCATCTGCGGGAGGTCGAGGCGTTCCAGCTCGTCGCTCTCCATGGGCGCGCAGATCAGGCCGCGGCACTCGCTCATCATGAAGGCGACGATCTCGGGGGTCGCCATCTCGGCGGCGATGACGAGGTCGCCCTCGTTCTCGCGGTCCTCGTCATCCACGACGACGACGGGCCGGCCGGCGGCGATGTCACGGATGGCCTGCTCGACCGGGTCCAGGGAGAGGTCCTCGGCGAGCGGGTCGTGGCCGGGGTGCAGCCAGGTGGGCTGAGCAGTCATGCCGTGGCTCCTTCCAGAGCGGGTGTCCGCGTACGCAGCCACCAGTCGCGCATCCCCCACAGGACGAGGGCGCCGTAGATGATGTAGACGAAGCCGGAGAAGGCGAAGCCGTTGGCGAAGTTCAGCGGGACGCCGACCAGGTCGACCAGCAGCCAGGCGAACCAGAACTCGACCATGCCGCGGGCCTGGGCGTACATCGCGACGACGGTGCCGACGAAGATGTACGCGTCCGGCCAGGGGTCCCAGGACAGCGACGGGAAGGCGGTGAACAGGCCGCCGACGGCGAGGGTGCCCAGCACGGCGGCGCCGATCAGCACCCCGCGCTCGCGCCAGGTGGCGAAGCGGACGGCGATGGAGCCGTCCTGGGCCTGCCGCCTGCCCCGGTTCCAGGACCACCAGCCCCACAGGGCGACGACGATGACGACCAGCTGCTTGCCGGCGCTGCCGGAGAGGTGCGCGGAGGCGAAGGCGACGAGCAGGATCACGCCGGAGAGGAGCTGGGCGGGCCAGGTCCAGATGGAGCGCCGCCAGCCGAGGGCCAGGGCGATCAGGCCGACGAGGTTGCCGATCATGTCCGACCACTTGATGTGCTGGCCGAAGACGGTGAACGCCTCGGAGTTGAGCCAGTTCGCGGTGTTCATCGCGGGTCCTGTCCCGCCCGGTCGCCGAGCAGCCGCTCGACGTACTTGGCGAGGACGTCCACCTCCAGGTTGACCGGGTCGCCGGGCTGCTTGCGGCCGAGCGTGGTCAGGGCGAGGGTGGTGGGGATGAGGCTGATGGTGAAGTAGTCGGGTCCGGCGTCGACGACGGTGAGGCTCACGCCGTCGACGGTGATGGAGCCCTTCTCCACGACGTACCGGGTCAGCTCGGGCGGCAGGGAGACCTTGACGATCTCCCAGTGCTCCGACGGGGTGCGCTCGACGATGGTGCCCGTGCCGTCCACGTGGCCCTGGACGAGGTGTCCACCGAGCCGGCCGCCGAGCGCCATCGGGCGCTCCAGGTTGACCCGGGAGCCGGTGGTGAGCGCGCCGAGGCTGGAGCGCAGGAGCGTCTCGGCCATCACGTCGGCGGTGAATTCGCCGTCGCCGGTGTCCACGACGGTGAGGCAGACGCCGTTCACCGCGATGGAGTCGCCGTGCTTGGCGCCCTCGGTGACGACGGGGCCGCGCAGCCGGAAGCGGGAGGCGTCCGTCAGCTGCTCGACGGCGGTGACCTCACCCAGTTCTTCGACAATTCCGGTGAACACTCAGTTTCCCTTCCGAGCAGGGGCGGGGACGGCGGTGACGCGCAGATCGGGGCCGACCGGCACGGTCTCGGTCACATCGAGGCGCAACGCGCGGGAGATGGTGGAGATTCCGGCGTCGCCGAGGGCGGCGGGGCCCGCGCCGAGCAGCACCGGGGCGAGATAGCCGACGACCTTGTCGACCGCCCCGGCGGCGACGAAGGCGCCGGCGAGGGTGGGCCCGCCTTCGAGGAGTACGGAGCGGACGCCGCGCTCGTGCAGGGCGGCGAGGAGGGCCTCGATGTCCAGGCCGGGTCCGGCGGCGGCGCGGGGCAGCCGCAGCACGGCGGCCTCGGGGAGGTGACCGGCCGGGACGCCGTCGGCGACGGCGACCAGGGTGGGTGCGGTGTCGTCCAGGACCCGGGCGCCGGGCTTCACGGCGGTGGCGTTCGTGTCGACGACGACCCGCAGCGGCTGGGTGGCGCCGTCGATGCCGCGTACGCCCAGCTGGGGGTCGTCGGCGCGGGCGGTACCGGAGCCGACGACCACGGCGTCGGCCTCGGCGCGCAGCCGGTGGACGTCGGCGCGGGCCTCGGGCGAGGTGATCCACCGGCTGGTGGCGTCGGCGGCGGCGATCCGGCCGTCGAGGGTGGCGGCGTACTTCCACAGGACGTACGGCCGCCCCTGGCGCACCGAGGTCAGCCAGGCGGCGTTGCCCGCCTCGGCCTCCTCGGCGAGGAGGCCCTGCTCGGCCCGGACCCCGGCCTGGCGCAGGGTGTCGCCACCGCCGGTGGCCTGCGGGTTCGGGTCGCCGACCGCATACACGACACGGCTGACCCCGGCGGCCAGGAGGGCCTGGGCGCAGGGGCCGGTGCGGCCGGTGTGGTCACAGGGTTCGAGGGTGACGTAGGCGGTGCCGCCGCGGGCCCGGTCGCCGGCCGCGCGCAGGGCGTGGACCTCGGCGTGCGGCCCTCCGGCACGCTGGTGGAAGCCTTCGCCGGCCAGGGCCCCGGAGGCGTCGGTGATGACACAGCCGACGACCGGATTGGGGCTGGTGGAGCCGAGACCGCGCGCCGCGAGTGTGATCGCTCGGCGCATGGCGGTGATGTCGGCTGCGGTGTCCACCGGGTCCTCCTGCCTCTTCGGGCACGGACTCCGGGGCCTGTCGATGACGACAGATGGAGCGGCTCATCAGGGGAAACGCCGGAACCCGAGAACGGGAACGCCAGGAACGCACGGAGTGCCGGGAGGTTCCCGGCCATGCGTCCGCCGACGGCGGCGTACCGATGACAACCCGCCGCGCACTGCCTCCCATCCGGACTTTCACCGTCGGTCCAGGAATTTCACCTGGTCAACCGGCCGCTGGCTGCGGACGGGTCGCGGACTATAACCGCCGGTTCGGAATTGCACCGACCCCGGAGTGCGCTGCTACTGGTACGGAACCAGTCTGCCACGGACGTCTCGCGGCCATGCGGGTGAGCACTGTGGGCTGGGTCACAGCCGAGTGGCGCATTCCCGTCGGCGAGAAGTCGACAACGTAGTCATCGACACACCATCCGGAAAGTTGCCCGTCAAAAGTCCAGACCTATTGACGCACTGGTCTAGTCCTCTTAATCTCTGCGTCACCTCCGAGGTCCGGTCCGGCGGTGTGCGCACACCGGGACCCCGATACGACCCACCCCCTTTTGCCAGTTGTGTTCTGCCGACCTCCCCAGGAGGAACGACCACATGCTGTCCCCCACCCGAGCGAGAGCCACCCTGCTCGCCGCCGGCGCCGCCGTCGCCGGACTGCTGCTGAGCTCACTCGCCGCAGGTCCTTCGGCCGCCGCCGACCAGCACTCCTGTCGCCCCGACGGGCTGTACCGGACCCCCGGCGTCGACGTCCCCTACTGCTCCGTCTACGACGCCGACGGCCGCGAGAAGATGGGCGCCGACCACAAGCGCCGCGTCATCGGCTACTTCACCAACTGGCGTACCGGCAAGGACGGCAAGGACGCCTACCTCGTCCCGGACATCCCGTGGGACAAGGTCACGCACCTCAACTACGCCTTCGCGCACGTCGACGGCTCCAACAAGCTCTCGGTCGGACCCGACAGCGCCGACAACGCCTCCACGGGCATGACCTGGCCCGGTGTCGCCGGCGCGGAGATGGACCCGGCGCTCCCCTACAAGGGGCACTTCAACCTGCTGACGAAGTACAAGAAGCAGCACCCGGACGTGAAGACCCTGGTCTCCGTGGGCGGCTGGGCCGAGACGGGGGGCTACTTCGGCCCCGACGGGAAGCGCGTCGACTCGGGCGGCTTCTACTCGATGGCGACCAACGCCGACGGGTCGGTCAACCAGACGGGCATCAACACCTTCGCCGACTCGGCCGTCGACTTCATCAAGAAGTACGGCTTCAACGGCGTCGACATCGACTACGAGTACGCGACCACGATGAAGGACGCAGGCAACCCGCTGGACCACACGCTGTCCAACGGCCGCCGCGCCGGGCTGGTCAAGGGCTACGACGCCCTGATGAAGACGCTGCGCGAGAAGCTCGACCGCGCGGGCGCCGCCGACGGCAAGCACTACCTGCTGACCGTCGCCGCCCCCTCCTCCGGCTACCTGCTGCGGGGCATGGAGACGTACCAGATGCAGAAGTACCTGGACTACGTCAACATCATGTCCTACGACCTGCACGGCGCCTGGAACGAGTACGTCGGCCCGAACGCCTCCCTGTTCGACGACGGCAAGGACGCCGAACTGGCGCAGGCGGGCGTGTACTCCACCTCGCAGTACGGCGGCACCGGCTACCTCAACACCGACTGGTCCTACCACTACTTCCGCGGCTCGATGCCGGCCGGCCGGATCAACATCGGTCTGCCGTACTACACCCGCGGCTTCAAGAACGTGCAGGGCGGCACCGACGGCCTGTGGGGCAAGGCGGCCACGACCGACTGCCCGGCGGGCGCCGGTCTGGCCAAGTGCGGTGACGGCGCGGTCGGCATCGACAACCTCTGGCACGACAAGGACGCCAACGGCGAGGAATCGCCTGCCGGTTCCAACCCGATGTGGCACGCGAAGAACCTGGAGAAGGGCATCGTCGGGGACTACGTCACCGACTACGGCTTCCCCGCGGACACCCGGCTGACCGGCACGTACGCCCGTAAGTACGACTCCACGCTGGTCGCCCCGTGGCTGTGGAACGCCCAGAAGAAGGTGTTCCTCTCCACCGAGGACGAGCAGTCGGTGAAGGCCAAGGCCGACTACGTCGTGGACCGGGGCATCGGCGGCACGATGATCTGGGAGCTGGCGGGCGACTACCGGTGGAACGCGGCCAAGGGCCAGTACGAGACCGGATCGACGCTGACCACAGCGATGTACGACGCGTTCAGGTCGGCGGCCCCGTACGGCGCGAAGCGCTCCACGATCGATCTGCCCACCCAGGCGCTGGACATCGACGTCTCCTTCGGGCAGTTCCCGCTGGGCGACTCCAACTACCCGATCAGCCCCAAGCTGAAGATCACCAACCGGACCGAGGCCACACTGCCCGGCGGTACGGAGTTCCAGTTCGACTACTCCACCTCCGCCCCGGCCAACGCCAAGGACCAGTCCGGCTTCGGTACGACGATCATCCGCAGCGACCACACGGCGGCCGACAACATCGGCGGCCTCAAGGGCGACTACAACCGCGTCTCGCTGAAGCTCCCGGCCTGGCAGACGCTCGCTCCCGGCGCCTCGGTGGAGCTGGACTTCGTCTACTACCTGCCCACCTCCACCCCGTCGAACTGGACCGTGACCTTCGGCGGGAAGTCCTACTCCCTCGCCGGTGACCTGGCCCGCGGCACCACCGTGGTCGAACCCGGCACCGGGACCGACCCCACCCCGACGCCGGACCCGACCGGCCCGACGCCGGATCCGACCCCGACGCAGCCGGGCGGCAGTTGCTCGGCCGCGGCCTGGAACGCGACCTCCGAGTACGGCGGCGGCTCCACCGTCAGCCACGGCGGCCACGAGTGGAAGGCCTCGTGGTGGACGAAGGGTGAGACGCCCGGATCCACCGGCGAATGGGGCGTCTGGAAGGACCTCGGCGCCTGCTGACCCCTCCTTCGACCGTCCGGTGAACGTCCGGCGGTGAGCGGATCGCCCCCGCTCACCGCCGGACCCCCGCCCCATCGGCCCCCGGGCCCCGGCGTCCACCGCCGGGCTTCCCGGGGGTCTGTCCGTGGACAGGCCCCGGAGGCCCTCCGGCGGGCCGCACCCCGTTCTGGCAGGCTGACACCATGACGACGATTCTGGTCACCGGCGCCACCGGGACCCTCGGCCGGCAGGTCGCGGAGCGGCTGCGCAGCGAGGGGGCCGACGTCCGCGGTCTCAGCCGCCGCTCCCCCTCGTACGCCGTCGATCTGCGCGACGGCAAGGGTCTGGACGCGGCGGTCGAGGGGGCGGACGTGATCGTCCACTGCGCCACCACCCCGCGCGGCGGCGACGACCGGGCGGCGGGGTTCCTCATCGACGCGGCGGAGCGGGCCGGGACGCCGCATGTTCTCTACATCTCGATCGTCGGCGTGGACCGGCTGCCGCTGGGCTACTACACGGTCAAGCGCCGGGTCGAGCGGATGATCGAGGACTCCGGGCTCGGCTCGACGATCCTGCGGACCACGCAGTTCCACGACCTGGCCCTGCGCATCCTGTCCGTCGCGGCGAAGCTGCCCGTGCTGCCGGTGCCCGCGGGCGTGTCGCTCCAGCCGGTCGACAGCGGCGAGGTCGCCGACCGGCTGACGGCCCTGGCGCTGGGCGGACCGGCGGGCCGGGTACCCGACCTGGGCGGACCCGAGGTCCGTGAGCTGACCGACCTGGCCGGCGCGTTCCTGCGAGCCACCGGGCGCAAGCGGCGGGTGGTGCCGGTCCGGCTGGCGGGCGAGGCGTACGCGGGCTACCGGCGCGGCGACCATCTCGCGCCCGGACACGCCGTGGGAACCGTGACGTTCGAGGAGTTCCTCGACCGCCGCCACCGCCATCCGGCCTGAGCCCGTGCGAACCGGCCCGGGCCCGCTTGCCCCGGCATGAGCCCGCATGATCCGGCCACCTGCGGCCAGCGGGACTGCGCGCCAGCAGGTCAGCAGGTCAGCAGGTCAGCAGGTCAGCAGAATTCTCGCGGCGGCCCGGTCAGCCCTCCGGTGCGAACAGCGCGTCCTGTGCCGCGTCCCGCGCGGTGATCAGCGCACCGCGCAGCACGGCCCCGTCGCCCAGCGAACCGGCGCGGACCTCGGTGCGCAGCGGGGACATCGTGGCCAGACGCTCCTCGACCCGGGCGGCGAGCGCGGCCCCGCCCACATGGCCGACGGCCCCCGCGAGCAGGACACAACCCGGATCGAGCACGGAGACGACGGCGGCGGCGCCGAGTGCGAGGCGGTCCGCCAGCTCCTTCAGGAAGGGCTCGCCCGCCTCCCCCGCCTCCAGGGCCGTCCGCACCGCGTCCACGGCCGCCGCCTCCTCCCGGCCCTCGGCCACTCCGCCGAGGTCCACGAGCCCGTGCCCGGCGGCGAGTTCGCACAGTGCGACCGATCCGGCCAGCGAGTGGAAGCCGCCCTCGCAGTTGACCGCCGAGGGCAGCCCGCTCACCCCTGGAACGGGGAGGAAGCCGATCTCCCCCGCGCCGCCGGACGCCCCCTGGCGCAGCTTGCCGTCCAGCATCACGGCGGCCCCGATCCCCTGGCCGAGCCAGAGCAGGACGAAGGTCTCCCGGTCGTGGGCGGCACCCTCGCGGTGTTCCGCGACGGCCGCGAGGTTGGTCTCGTTCTCCACCAGGACGGTGGCGGGCAGTCGCCGCTGGAGCTCCCGTACCAGGCCCCGGTGCCAGGCGGGCAGGCCGGAGCTGTCGCGCAGTTCGCCGGTGACGGGGTCGATCAGCCCGGGCGCACCGACGCCGACGCTGTGCAGCGGTACCGATCCGGCCGCGCGGGCGGTGCGTTCCAGCAGGGCGGCTGCCTGCTCGACGGCCGGTCCGGTTCCGGTGTCGCCCCCGATGGGCAGGGAGCCCTCGGCGAGGGTGGCCCCCAGCAGGTCGGCGACGACCACGCCGACGCTTCCGAGGCGTACGTCGAGCGCCGCGAGATGGGCCCGGTCGGCGACGATCCCGTACAGCTTGGCGTTGGGGCCGCGGCGGACGGCCCCGGACTCTCCCACGACCTGGATCAGCCCGGCCCCCCGGAGCCGCTCGACGAGGTCGGCGACGGTGGGGCGGGAGAGTCCGGTCAGCGTCTTGAGCTGGGTGGCCGTCAGCGGGCCGTCCTGCTGGAGCAGCCGCAGGGCGAGCCGGTCGTTGATGGCCCGAGCCGTGCTCGGTGATGCGGGCATACCGGGATCCTTCCAGATCGTCGCCCCGCCGTTTTCCGGGCCGCGAGGCGACGACTATTTATCAGGCAGGGTTCCTGATAGTTTACGGCCCGCATCGTCGCACGGGAGCGCCGGGACCGCCGGCATCCGAGAAATCCCAGGGGAGGGACACGACGGCATGACGAACGACTCGACCGTCACGGTCTACAGCACGGAACAGGTGAGGCGGGCGCGGATCGCCGTCGCCGCGGTCTTCACCGTGCACGGGGCGGTGACCGGAAGCTTCGCGACGCGGGTGCCGTGGATCCAGGATCACGCCGGGGTGAGCGCGGGTCAGCTCGGCCTGGCGCTGGCCTTCCCCGCGATCGGCGCGTCGATCGCGATGCCGTTGGCCGGCCGGATCAGCCATCGGTTCGGGGCGCGTACCGCCCTGCGGGGACTGCTGGCGCTGTGGACGCTGGCACTGATCCTGCCCGCCCTCGCGCCGAGCCTGGTCACGTTGTGCGCGGCGCTGTTCGTCTACGGGGCGACGGCGGGGATGTCCGATGTCGCGATGAACGCACTGGGCGTCGAGGTGGAGAACCGTCTCGACAAGTCGATCATGTCGGGTCTGCACGGCATGTGGAGTGTGGGCGCGCTGCTCGGTTCGGCGGCGGGCACGGTAGCCGCCCACACCGGGACCGACGCCCGTCTGCACCACGTCATCGCGGCTCTGGTGCTCACGGCGCTGGGGCTGATCGCGTGCCAGGGCGTCCTCGACCTCCAGAGCGGTCCGGAGGAGGAGCCGCCGCCGCGTTTCACGCTGCCGCCGAAGTCGGCCCTGGCCATCGGGGCGATCGGATTCTGCGCGGTGTTCGCCGAGGGGGCGAGCCTGGACTGGTCGGCGGTCTACCTGCGGGACGTCCTGGACAGCTCGGACGGCCTCGCGGCGGCGTCCACCACGGCGTTCGCCCTGACGATGGCGGTGGCCCGGATCGCCGGGGACCGGATCGTCGACCGGTTCGGCGCGGTCCGCACGGTGCGGACCGGTGGGCTGCTGGCCACGGCGGGCGGGCTGCTGGTCGTGTTCTCACCCTCCCCGTCGGTCGCGATGTGCGGCTTCGGGCTGCTGGGTCTCGGCGTGGCGGTCGTGGTCCCGCTGGCCTTCGCCGCGGCGGGGCGCAGCGGGCCGAACCCGAGCCAGGCCATCGCGGGAGTCGCCACCATCACGTACACCTCCGGTCTGATCGCCCCGTCCGCGATCGGTTCGCTGGCCGAGGCGACCTCGCTGGTGGTGTCGTTCGGCGTGGTGACGGTGCTGGCCTTCGGCCTGGTGCTGGGCGCCGGGGTGCTGCGGTCGGCCGACCGCACGGTCACCGGCTCGGCGGTCGGCGGCGGTACGACGACGAAGAGCGCCGCCGGAAGCTGACCGGACGGCTCCCGGGCGGCGGGAGCGGGAAGCGCACGAGCGGTACGAGCGGGGAAGCGGTGACCTCCGCGCGGCCGCCGCCCGCCGCACCACTACCATGGCGCTGATCTTTTCCGCAGGTGAACACCGAACACCGGGTCGCAGACCGGCCGGCACACCGAGCAGACCTTCAGGGAGCAACCATGAGCCTCGGCGTGCGCTGGACCTTGCACGGCGACGGGAAGACACCGGCGCCCGGGGCGGTGGTGCGCCCCGACGAACGGCTCTCCTGGCCCCGTACGTTCGGACTCGGCGCACAGCACGTGGTGGCGATGTTCGGGGCGTCGTTCGTCGCTCCGGTCCTGATGGGCCTCGACCCGAACCTCGCGATCATGATGTCCGGGGTCGCGACCGCGATCTTCCTGCTGGCGACCAAGGGCCGGGTGCCCAGCTATCTGGGCTGCTCGCTCTCCTTCGTCGGCGTCGCGGCCACGATCCGGGCGAGCGGCGGCGATGCCGCCACCATCACGGGTGCGGTGTTCGTGGTCGCGGTGGCCCTTTTCCTCGTGGGACTCGCCGTGCAGCGGTTCGGCGCACGGATCATCCACGCGGCGATGCCACCGGTGGTGACGGGCGCGGTGGTGATGCTGATCGGCTTCAACCTCGCGCCGGTGACCGCGTCGACGTACTGGCCGCAGGACCAGTGGACGGCGCTCGCGGTGATGCTGTTCACCGGCCTCGCCGTCGTGTGTCTGCGTGGCTTCCTCTCCCGGATCGCGATCTTCCTGGGGCTGGTCTTCGGATACGCGCTGTCCTGGGTCCTGGACCTGGTGTTCGGCAAGATCCACTCTCCGCTCGGCGGTGGCGCCGCCACCGACCACTGGCGCCTGAACCTGTCCGCCGTCGGCGAGGCCGACTGGATCGGGCTGCCGTCCTTCCACGCGCCGAGCTTCGAGTGGTCCGCGATCCTGGTGGCACTGCCCGTGGTGATCGCGCTGGTCGCGGAGAACGCCGGGCACGTGAAGGCCGTGGGCGAGATGACCGGGGACTCGCTGGACGACAAGCTCGGCACCGCCATCGCGGCGGACGGCGCGGCGTCGATGCTCTCCACCGCCGTGGGCGGCCCGCCCAACACCACGTACTCCGAGAACATCGGCGTGATGGCCGCGACCCGCGTCTACTCCACGGCCGCGTACTGGGCGGCGGCCTGCTTCGCCCTGCTCTTCGGCCTCTGCCCCAAGTTCGGCGCGGTCGTCGCCGCGATCCCGGGCGGGGTACTCGGCGGGATCACCGTGATCCTGTACGGGATGATCGGCCTGCTCGGCGCGCAGATCTGGCTCAACGGCCGGGTGGACCTGCGTAATCCGCTCAATCTGGTCCCGGCCGCCGCGGGCATCATCATCGGCGTCGGCGGGGTCAGCCTGAAGATCACCGACAACTTCGAGCTGGGCGGCATCGCGCTCGGCACGATCGTCGTGATCACCGGCTACCACGTGCTGCGGGCCTTCGCCCCGGCCCATCTCAAGACGCAGGAACCGCTGCTGGACTCGGGCACCTCCGCGTACGACGAGGATTCCGGCGACGAGGGTGCGGGGCCCGGGAAGTCCTGACCCGGCGGCCCCGGGCCGGCGAGGCGAAGCGGGCCGCCTGCCCGGAGGCGCTGAGGCAGTCGGAGAGGGTGATGGAGTCCGGTTCCAGGATCACGATCGCCGGGCCCGCGCCGAGCCCCTCGGCGAACTGCCGTATCCACGCGTCGTACGCGGCGAGGTCCGGCGCCCCGCCCCGGGACGCGCCGCCGCAGTCCCGGTCGGGTGTCGCGTACGGCACGAGCACCGGGTTCCGGCCCCGCGGCGGCCGCGCCCCGGGTGACCGCGCGGACCTGCACGGCTGTCCGGTCCGGGTCGTGGGCGGTGAACCAGACGGCCGCGGCGGACCATCGCGGGCGCGGGCCTGGTGGCGCGTTTCCTGCTCACGCCCTGCCGGTGACGCGCGCGTCGGTGTGCCGCCTTCGCCCTCAGTCCTCCGGGAGCTCCACCGGGGCGATCTCGTCGAAGACGTCGCCGGGGCCGGGGTTGGTCGCGTCGGTCGCCCCGCCGAACTGGTGCATGACGCCCCACACGGCGTTCAGCGCGGTCTGCACGGCACCCTCGGCCCAGCCGGCCGTCCAGGAGATGTCGTCGCCCGCGAGGAACAGGCCCCGCTTGTCGGCGGGCAGCTTGTCCTGCATGAAGTGGGTGAACAGCCGCCGCTGGTAGCGGTAGTGGCCGGGCAGGTTCGCCTTGAACGCACCCATGAACCAGGGCTCGTTCTCCCAGGAGACGGTGACCGGGTTGCCGATGATGTGGCTGCGGATGTCGACGTTCGGGTAGATCTCGCCGAGCGACTTGAGCATGACCTCCATGCGCTCCTTCGGGGAGAGCGGCAGCCACTTCAGGCTGTCGTCGCACCACGTGTAGGAGAGGCAGATGACGGCGGGCCCGTCCGGCCCCTCGTCCAGGAGGTACGTCCCCCGGGTCATCCGGTCGGTGAGCGTCATCGACATGGTGTCGCGGCCCGTGATCTCGTCCTTGTCCAGCCAGAAGGGCCGGTCGACCGGCACGAACAGCTTGGACGACTCCATGTAGTGGGTGCGTTCCATCGCCGTCCAGTGGTCGATCGGGAAGAGCGTGTCATCGCAGTCGATCTTGGAGAGCAGCAGCCAGGACTGGCCGGTGAAGACCGCGGCCCGAAAGGTGCGGATGTCGCCGGTGGCGTCGGTGACGGTGATGCGGTTGCCCGCGGTGCGGGTCAGCCGGGTCACGGCGCCTCGCGGTTCGCCGTCGTGCAGGGAGGACAGCGAGGTGCCGAGCGGCCAGTGGACGATCTTCTGCGGCTCGCGGTCCCACAGGCGGAGCGGGAGCTGCTGGCTGCCGCCGACGATGCCGCGGTGGTGGTCGTCGGCCTCGGTGTAGACGACGCGCAGGATCTCGAGGATGGAGTTGGGGAAGTCGGTGTCCCAGCCGCCGGTGCCGAAGCCGACCTGGCCGAAGATCTCGCGGTGCCGGAAGGACCTGAACGCGTCGGACTGGCAGAGGAAGCCGTAGAAGGTCTGGTTGTCGAGCCGCTCCACGAGCCGCGCCCAGATCTCCCGGATGCGCGGGACGTCGCGCTCGCGCAGCGCCCGGTTCATGTCGGAGAAGTCGGCGCCCTCCTCCAGACAGGCGTTCCAGGCCTCGGCCACGTCGCGGTAGACCTGCGGCAGGTCGTCGATGGTCTCGGCGTAGTGCGACTCGCCCTTGAGGTCCACGACGGTCGAGGGCGTGGCCGGGGAGAGCGGGTTGGGGAAGGGCCGGGTCTCCAGGCCCACCAGGTCGATGTAGTGCTGGAGCGCCGTCGAGGAGGGCGGGAAGCGCATCGCGCCCATTTCGGCGGTGAGCGAGGGGTCGCAGCCGTCGAAGCCGACGGTGCGCAGCCGGCCACCGATCTGATCGGCCTCGTAGACGACGGGCTTGAGGCCCATCTTCATCAGCTCGTACGCGGCGATGATGCCGGAGAGCCCGCCGCCGATGACGGCGACCTCCTGGCCGTGTTCGGTCGCCGGTATCTGCCCGAGGCCCGCCGGGTGGGCGAGGAAGTCGTCGTACGCGTACGGGAAGTCCGGCCCGAACATGGTGATCGGCGGGGCGGCCGCTTCGGTGTGCTGGACGGCGTTGGGCACCGTGGACGTCATGGGGTACGGACTCCTTGCGCGGTAAGGAAGTGAAGGCGGGGCGGGCTCAGGCGAGGGAGCCGTACAGGCCGGGGCGGCGGTCGTGCAGATAGGGGTTGGCGGCGCGCGAAGCGGTCAGGAACTCCGGGTCCACGTCGCCGACTACGAGTTCCTGGCCGCGGCCGGCGCGGGTGCGCACGGTGCCGTCGGGGCCGGCCAGGCAGCTGAGCCCGACGAACTCGAACTCGCCTTCCGGGCCGGTGCGGTTGACGTACGCCACGTACATCTGGTTCTCGAAGGCCCGGACGGGGACGACGGATTCGGCGACGAACTGAAAGGGGTGCATCTGCGCGGTGGGCACCAGCAGCAGGTCGGTGCCGGCCAGGGCGTGCGCCCGGACGTTCTCCGGGAACTCGACGTCGTAGCAGATCAGCAGCCCGATACGGAGGCCGTCGAGGTCGGCCTGGACGACGGCCTGCTCGCCGGGGGTGAACCACTCCTGCTCGAAGCAGCCGAAGAGGTGGGTCTTGCGGTAGTTCGCGAGCCGTGCGCCGTCGGAGCCGATGAGCTGGGACGCGTTGAAGATCCGCTCCCCGTCGCGCTCCGGGTAGCCGTACAGGACGGCGAGGCCGTGGCGTACGGCGATCTCGCCGACGGCCTCGGCGCCGGGGCCGTCGGCGGGCTCGGCCAGTACGGGGACGGCGTCGCCGATGGCGTATCCGGTGAGGAACAGCTCGGGCGTGACCAGCAGCCGGGCTCCCGCGCCGGCGGCCCGTGCGGCGGCCTCGTCGAGCACCTTCAGGTTCTCGGCGACGACGCCCGGACGTCCGGAGCTCTGGAGCAGGGCGGTACGCAACGACGGCATGGCTGACCTCGGACGGTGCGGGCGGGGTGGGGAGACGTATCGAAGGTACGTGGCCCGGTTCGGCCCGGACAAGGCGCGAGTGTTGCGCGCCGACCGTTGATTCGTTGCGCGGGAACCGCCTCGCACGGCGAATCGTTGCGCCGGGGATCTACGCAGGTCAGCGGGGTGATGTGCACCACTGCGCGCCAGGTCCCCTGACTAAGGCGCCGCCCGGCTCGTGGGGTACGTCGCCGGGTTCCTCGCGACGTACCTCTTCGGCTTCAGCAAGGACATGCTGACCGGGTTCGACGTCTCCCGGGAGCCGGCCCGCTCCACGGTCGCCGCCCCGGTCGACACCCCCCCGGCAACGGACCGAGGCACCCCCGACGGCACGGACCCCGGCTCCCGGCGAAGGCCCCGGCGGAGGCCCCGGCGGAGGTCTGAGCGGTCGGACGGCGCCGGGACGTCCAGCGGCTCACCGGAACTGCTCACACGGCATGAATGCCTGCCCGCCGGTCATACTGGCGGGAGTACGGAGACCCGACGGCACCGGAGGGCGGGCACATGGTCGACGACGCCTGGTCCAGTGCGCTGCACCGGCTCTGGCAGGCCTCTTCACGGGCCGAGGAGGTCGAGGCGCTCGCGGACGACGTCTACGCGCCGCTCCTCGCCACCCCGGGCGTCCACGTCGTCGTGGGCACCCGCTGGGACGAGAAGCAGGTCCTGCGGTACACGCGCGTCCTGAGCGACGGGAGTGACGCCCCGGTGATCGTCACGGCCCCGCGGACGGTGCCGGCGGCGGCCGTACGCGAGCCGGGTGACGACCCCGTGGTCATCCGGTCCGCCGTGGCCGGCCTGGACGACGCGGTGTGGCCGGAGGCGGAGTTCCTGCGCCAGACGCCGCCCGGGACCTCCGTCGTGGCCTGCACCTTCCGGCTCGACCGCCGGGGCTGGGCCACGCTCGGTGCCGCCGTCGACGCCTCGGCGGACGTACCGGCCGTCGAGCGCCGGCTCATGCAGGCGGCCGACGTCATCGTCGCCTGCCGCACCGGCATCCTCCAGCGCGGCCGTGAGGCCCGCCGGGGCGCGGACGACGCGCTGCTGGCCGAGGCCTCGCTCCAGATGGACTCGTCCCTGGACGTGGTCGACACCCTGCGGCGGGTGGCCCGGATCGCCGTTCCGGCCGTCGCCGACGGATGTCTCGTACACCTGCTGCGCAGTGAGGGCCCGGAGTTCGTCGCCGCCACGCACGTCGCCGTCCAGCAGCAGCGCGCACTGGAGGCGGCGGGCCGCGACGACCCGTGGCTGGCCGCACTGCTCGCCCGCCGGGGCGAGGACGAGGACCCCCTGTTCCTGAGCGGCGCCGCACTCGACGGCTCGCCCTTCGCCGCCGACGCCGCAACGGCCGGGGACGGCCGCCACCCGACCGTCGTCAGCATCAGCACGCTCCACGCCCGGGGCCGTGTCGTCGGCAGCATCACCTTCGTCTACCAGCGGCCCGAGGCCCGGCTGCCGGACAGCGCCTTCCTCCGCAGCCTCGCCACCCGGGCCGCACTCGCCATCGACAACGCCCTGCTCTACGAGCTCCGCCGCAACGCCGTCCTCTCGCTCCAGGAGCACCTGCTCCCCTCGCGGCTCCCGGTCACCGACCAGTGGGACCTGTCAGCGAGTTACGAGGTCGGCGACCCCATGCTCGACGTCGGCGGCGACTTCTACGACGCCGTGCCCCGGCCCGACGGAAGCATCGCCCTGCTGATCGGCGACGTCTGCGGACGCGGCGCGGAGGCGGCGGCCCTCACCGGTCTCGCCCGCCACACCCTGCGCACCCTGCTGGAGGAGGGCACCGACGCGGGCACCGCCCTGATTCGCCTCAACCGGGCCCTGCGCCAGGAGCGGGCGAGCCGCTTCCTCACCGCGGTCGTCACGACGCTGACGCCCCAGGCCGACGGCACGGCGCTGGTCAGCACGTGCAGTGCCGGGCACCCCGCCCCCCTGGTGCTCCGCGGCGACGGCACGGTGTCCGAAGTGCTCTGCGACGGGCTCCTCCTCGGCGTCCTGGACGACGTCTCCTACGAGAGTCACGAGGACCGGCTCGCCCCGGACGACACCCTGGTGCTGTTCACCGACGGGCTCACCGAGTCACGGGAAGCGGACGGCACCTTCTTCGAGAGCGTCCTGCCGCAACGGCTCGCCGCCCTCCGCGGTCTCGACGCCGCGCACATCGCGGAGAGCCTGGCCCGGCAGGCCAAGGGGTTCCGCGCCTCCGGACAGGACGACATCGCCCTGCTCGTGGCCCGCTGGACCGGCGTCCCACCCGGTACCGGCCCGCTCCCCCACGCCCTCCGGCTCGAACGGGCGGCCCTGTGATGAGCACCCGTACCAGCAGGGCCGCGACGGACAACCGAACCGGCGAACAGGCAGGTCCCACATGAACAGCGATGGACTGATCCTCGTCGTGGAGGACTCGGAGGAGGACACGGAGGCCATCCAACGGGCCCTGTCGCGCTCCCACCCCTCCCTGCAGGTGGAGTTCGCGCCACGCAGCGACGCGGTGGTGCCCCGCCTCCTCGACCCCTCCGCCCGGATGCCGGACCTGGTGCTGCTCGACCTGAACATGCCGGGCACGAACGGTCTGACCCTCCTGTCGGACCTGCGCGGGCACGCCGAGTGCGCGTCCCTGACGGTCATCGTCTTCACGTCGTCCACCTCCTCGGCGGAGGAGGACGCCTGCTACGCGGCGGGCGCCGACAGCTACATCTACAAGCCCGTCAACTTCGAGCTGTTCCAGACGGTCCTGCGGGGAGCGGTCGACTTCTGGATCGCGCAGAGGACCGACGGGCGGTCCGCCGCCGGGTAGCCCGCACCCCGGGCCCCGGCCGGGCGGACCGGCGTCACCCGCTGGGCGGGGAGTCCGCCCCGCCCAGCGTGAACCACACCGCCGTCCCCGGACCGCCGCCCCGGCTGCCGTCCGGGGCGGCGGCCGGGCTCTCCAGCCACAGTCGGCCCCCGTGGCGTTCCACGATCCGCTTGACCACGGCGAGGCCGACGCCGGAACCGCCGCCCCGTTCGCCCCGGGCGTGCAGTCGGCGGAACAGCTGGAGGACGTCCTCGTGACGGTCGGGCGGGATCCCGATGCCGTTGTCCCGCACGACCACAGCGGTCACCGGCCGCCCGTCCCCGCCGCTGTCCGGGTCCTCGGTGTCCCCGCCCGGCGGCACCACCGGCACCTCGGTGTCCCCGCCCGGCGGCACCACCGGCACCGCCTCCACCCACACCCGCCGCTCCCCCGTGCCCTCGTCCGCCGCGTACTTGGCCGCGTTGACCAGCAGGTTCTCCAGCACCTCGCGCAGCCGCTCCCGGTCCGCGCGCAGCCAGGGCAGGGCGGCCGGGCGCACCAGGGTCACACCCTGCTCCGCCAGCCGGGCCCCGGCGACGACCAGCGCGTCGTCCACCACCTCGTCCAGCGACAACAGCTCCCGCCGCAGGCCCACCTGGCCGAGGCGGGAGAAGTGCAGCAGGGAGTCGAGCAGCCCGTCCATGCGCTCCGCGAGCCGGCCGACCGTGGTGAGCCGGCGCAGCGAGGTGGCGTCCAGTTCGGAACCGGCGTCCTCGACGATGAAGGACGCCGCGTTCGAGATCCCCCGCAACGGCTCCTTCAGGTCGTGGGCCGCCGCGTGCGCGAAGGAGTCCAGGTCCTCGTTGGTCCGGGACAGCTCGGTGTTCCGCGCCTCCAGGTACGCCGTCCGACGGCTCAGCAGGCCCGACATCTCCCGCCACAGCTCCCCGGCGACGACCCGCTGCGCGGGGCTCCACGGCTCGCTCCGCCCGCGTACGGTCGCCCGGTGGACGGCCGCCGAACCGCGCGGGGTCAGCCGCTCACCGCCCGGCCCCGTGCGCACCGGGCGTGCCGGATCCGCCGCCCACTCCCGGGGCGCGGGCAGTTCACGGCGCCACCAGGCCAGCAGGTCGCCGTCCCGGTTGAAGGGGAGGAAGAGGAGGCCCGCGGGCAGCTCCCGGGCCTCCGCGTCCGCCGGCTCGAGCCCCAGCACCTCCGGCACCCGGTCGCTGCTCCACACCTCGCCGACCGGACTCCGGTCGGCGAGCCGCTCCAGCAGGCGGGGCAGCCCTTCGGGGGGAGGGGCCCCGGTCGCCAGCGTCTCCGTACCCCGGATCAGCAACGCCCCGTCCGCGTGGATGAGTTCGGGCACCCCGGAGTCGGGGAACGGCAGCGCGTCCGGCGCCTGGGAGGTGAGCTGGGCCAGCAGCGCGGCGAGTGCCCGCCGGTACCCGGACAGCTCGTCGGCCTGCTCGCGCTCCGCGACGGCCGCCAGTTGCAGGGACAGCGCGATCCCGAAGAACTCGCAGGCCGCCCGTACTTCGGGGGTCAGCCGTCTCGGCTCGTCACCGTGGCAGGCGATCAGCCCCCACAGCTCACCGTCCTGCAGGAGCGAGACGGACATGGACGAGGTCACACCGATGTTGCGCAGGTATTCCAGGTGGTAGCCGGAGACGGTCCGCAGTATCGAGCCCGACAGGTCCAGCGGCTCGCCCGTCTCCTCCCGCAGCTCGGGCAGCAGCCCCACGGTCCGGTCGTCCACGTCAGCGATGGCCCGGATCCAGTTGCGGGCGTAGAGGCGGCGGGCCTGCGGCGGGATGTCGCTGGCCGGGAACCACAGCCCCAGCCACGGCTCCCGCCCCTCGTTGCGCACCTCCGCGATGACCTGGCCGGGTCCGTCGGTGCCCTCGAACCGGTATGCCACCACCCGGTCGTAGCCGGTGAGCGCCTGGACCTCGCCGACGGCGGCCTCACAGCACTCGGTGACGCCGGCCGCGCCCTGGAGCCGCTGCAGGGCGCGGCGTACCCGGGGATAGAAGCTCTGGAACACGAACGGCCGGTCCGCCGAACGCGGTTCGAACTCCAGCACCAGCAGCTCCGCGACCCGGTGGACGGTCACGTCGAAGAGCCGGGCCCGCCCGTCCTGCTCAAGAGCGAGGGACAGCACACCGGAGGCAGCGGGCCCGTCCGGCGGGGAGGCCGGGCCGGAGTTCTCCGGGGGGATCACCGCGGAGTTCACCGGGAAGCCCGCCACGGCCTCCGCGCTCTCCCGCGCCAGCGCCCACTGCTCCTCACCGATCAGCTCCGTGACCGGCCGCCCCACCAGCTCCTCGGCCGCCCGCCCCAGTACCTCCCGTGCGTTCCGGCTCACCGTGTCGACCACGGCGTCGTGCGACCGGGCTGCGACCAGGGCCCCGTACGACTGGACGCCGCCGAGCAGGTGGATCGGCTCCCGCACGCACTGGGAGAGGTCGAACTCCTGGCTCACACCGGCCTCGGCCGCCACCGCTTTCGGGGAGAGCCACCCCCGTACCTCGTCGGACACTGCCTGCTCTCCGTCCCGCCGTCCGTCGCCCCGCTCGCGCCTTCCTGCCCACGGGTGCATAGCATGACGAACTTCGCCTTCCCGTCCGCAGTCCCGCGCACACCCTTCCACCGGGCGATTCCGCCGGTGGGCGTACGGCTTCAGCAAGCGCTTCGGCATCGTCCACGTGGACTTCGCGTCGCAGCGCCGCACGGTGAAGGACCGTGAGCGGTGGTATGCGGGGGTGATCGCCCGGGGCGGGCTGGAGCGGGGGTGAGGGGGGGGAGGGCGAGGCGACCGGCGAGAGCGATCCCGTACCACGACTTTCTGCCACCCCGACCGGTCCCACCGCCCGTCCAGCCCTGCGATTTCGCCCCGGGCTCGCGTCCGGGGCGAAGTCACAGGGCGGTGGTCAGCTCGTGCGGTTGTAGATCGCCGTGCCGGGGCAGGCGGTGACGCCCGAGCGGGTTGCGCACCCGGTGTACTGGCTGGAGCCGTTCCACCAGGCCCAGCCGCCGATGGTGCGGCCGTTGAGCCAGGTGTACTGGCCGTTGTAGTTGGCGTCGTACGTGCGCAGGCTCCAGTGCACGTGGGCTCCGGTCGCGGCCCCGCCGGCACAGGTGTCGGTGCCGATAGTGCCGAGCAGGGCGCTGCGGGCGATCGATGTTCCGTTGTAGTAGGTGGTGTTCCACATGTGGTAGTAGTCCGTCGAGAAGCCGCCGGGGTGGATCACCCTGGTCCAGCCGCCTCCGGCACCGCACATCGAGGTCGCCGTTCCCTCCCGGGACGAGCGGACCCGCCCGCTGGCGTTGCCTCCCGCGAAGTCGAGGCTGCTCCAGTAGCCCGTCGAGCCGGTGTGGGAGTGCGCCCCGCCGGTGAGAGTCATGTAGTAGTCGGGCATCCAGGGCAGCAGCAGTCCGTTGGTGTTGGCAGCCGTGGTCCCCACTGCCGACGTCTCCTGCTGGGGAGTCGCCTTGCGCTGAGCGTACGCCGCCACGGTCCGCCGCTCCGCCTTGCCGACCAGCGGAGACCTGGCCACGTGATCGGCGAACTCACGGTCGCCCTCAAGGCCCGAGATCCATTGCCCGTCCTTGCGGTGAGCGATGTAGAGCCACCCCTCCGGCTCGCCGTGGTGGGTGCGGGGCGCTTCGACGTACGCGACGCCACGAGCCCAGCCGGCCGAGACGGTACGGACATCGACGACCACCTTGCGGCCTTCATCGGCGAGTTTCCTGACGGCGGCTTTCGGGGCGAGCCCCTTGGCGTCGTGGGACCGGGAGAGGACGTCTGTGGAGACGGCGTCTATCAGTGCCTGCCGACCGGTGCCGAGGCGGTTGGCCACCACGGACGGCATCTTCACGGTGACATCGGGGGAAGGCGACTGGGCGGCGGTCGCCGGGGCCCCGGCAGGCGTTGCGGCCGAGTCACGGAATGCCGCCGTGGCCGAGGGCGCGGTGGCGAGCAGGCCGATGGCGGCGAGGGCGGCGACGGTGGTTCTCACGGACAGCTTGGAGAGCATGGGTGGTGTCCCTTCTGGACGAGAGGGGCGCTGACAGGTCGACAGGAGCGAGAGCTGGGTGAAACGCGTGCGGCCACGCCATACGAGAGCAAGGGCATCCATGCATTGTCATGTCTGCACCAAATCTATGCGCGTAGCTTACGGGCCTGTGGGCCGCCGGAACAGATCAGGTAGCCAGGGATTCAGAAGAGATACCGGGCGCCGGACCGTGGAGTCGATGACGGTCAGGACGGGGCTGTCTCAGGTCGGAGTGCGGCCTGCCGGCGTGCCGGACGGTTGTCGTCATCGGTCGGCCGCTGCCCGGCAACCGCAAGGACTGCAAGGCATGGGAGTCGTCCGGTACGAAGCCCGGCTGCGGCTCCGGGGACGACGCCCTGGCTACGGCCTGTCCGGCGGATCATGCCGGGCGGTCCACCGGCGCTGAATCTCCACCAGGGCGAAAGTCCCGCCTGCTCGGCGACGTCTGGCACGCACGCTCGCCGCGTTGTCGGGATCACCCCGTTACATCCAGTATCGGGACGACCCTCCGCCTTGCGATCGCACGCACCAGACGCCGCCGAGCCCGCCCTCCGGGCGGACGGCGCTCCTTTCGAAACACGCCCTAGACGGGCGGGGCCTCCGCCGAGTACCGGCGCAGCAGCGGCGAGAGCACCAGGACGGACTTGGTCCGCTCGACGTACGGCTCCCCCGCGATCCGTTCCAGGACCTGTTCGAAGTGGCGCATGTCGGCGGCGAAGACCTGCACCACCGCGTCCGCGTCGCCCGTGACGGTGGAGGCCGCGGCGATCTCCGGGTAGCGGGCGAGGCCCTGCTTGATCGCTTCCGGGGAGGTGTTGCGGCTGCAGTAGATCTCGATGAACCCCTCGGTCTCCCAGCCGAGCGCCGCCGGGTCGACCCGCACGGTGAAACCGGTGATCGCGCCTTCCGCCCGCAGCCGGTCGACGCGGCGTTTCACGGCGGGGGCGGAGAGGCCGATGAGCGCGCCGATGTCGGCGTAGGAGCGCCGGGCGTCTTCGGCGAGGGCGTGGACGATGCGTTCGTCGAGGTCGTTCAGGCGCACGTCGGGCGGTTCACTATCTCTGCGGTGGGTCGGCTTGCGGGAGGCGGCGCGTGCCGCCTCCCGCAGTAGACCATGAGCCGCCGTCGCGGGCGTGCTCGGCGCAGGGGGTGACCGGTCAGGACCGGTCGGAAGGTGCAGGGGGGTGCTCAGAAGGGGAACTGCGAGCGGCCGTGCTGGATGGAGATCCACTTCTGGGTGGTGAAGGCCTCGATCATCGAGTCGCCGTTCAGCCGGCCGAGGCCGGAGCTCTTCTCGCCGCCGAAGGGGACGATCGGCTCGTCGTGGACGGTGCCGTCGTTGATGTGGATCATGCCGGTGTGGATGCGCTGCCCGATCCGGACACCGCGCTCGATGTTGCCGGTGTGGACGGCGCCGCTGAGCCCGTACGGGGTGTCGTTGGCGATGCGGACGGCCTCGTCCTCGCCGTCGAAGGGGATCAGCAGGGCGACGGGGCCGAAGATCTCCTGGTGCAGGACGGGCGAGTCGGCGGCGAGGCCGGTCAGCACCGAGGGGCTGACGAGGTTGCCGTCGGCGCGGCCGTGCAGGAGGGCCGTCGCGCCGGCCGCCACGGTCTGGTCGACGAGCTTGGAGACGGACTCGGCCTGCGAGGAGTTGATCAGCGGGCCGATCTGGGTGGCCGGGTCGGCGGGGTCGCCGACGGTGAGCGAGGCGACCTTGGCGACGAACTTCTCGGTGAACTCCGCCTCGACGGCGCGGTCGACCAGGATGCGGTTGGCGGCCATGCAGACCTGGCCCTGGTGGACGTACCGGCTGAAGACCGCCGCGTCGACGGCGTAGTCCACATCGGCGTCGTCGAGAACGATCAGGGCGCTGTTGCCGCCGAGTTCGAGAACGGCGCGCTTGAGGTTCCGGGCGCAGACGGTGGCGACGTGGCGGCCGACCTTGTCCGAGCCGGTGAAGGAGATGACCTGCGGCACGGGGTGCTCCAGCAGGGTGTCGCCGATCTCCGCGATGTCGGTGATCACGACGTTCAGCAGCCCGGCGGG
Organism: Streptomyces anulatus; assembly: GCF_000721175.1. Lineage (GTDB taxonomy): Bacteria > Actinomycetota > Actinomycetes > Streptomycetales > Streptomycetaceae > Streptomyces > Streptomyces anulatus_C. The sequence goes on along the minus strand of NZ_JOEZ01000013.1, from coordinate 44,235 downwards.
CAGCCCGGCGTCCTCGAAGATCCTGGCCAGCAGGGTACCGCCGCAGATCGGGGTGTTCTGGTGGGGCTTGAGGACGACGGCGTTGCCGAGGGCCAGCGCGGGCGCGACGGACTTGAGGGAGAGCAGGAAGGGGAAGTTGAACGGACTGATCACGCCGACGACCCCGACGGGCACGCGGTAGACGCGGTTCTCCTTGCCCTCGGTGGGCGAGGGGAGGATCTGTCCGGCGGGGCGCAGGGCCAGCTGGATCGCCTCGCGGAGGAACTCCTTGGCCAGGTGCAGTTCGAAGGCGGCCTTCAGCCGGGTGCCGCCGAGTTCGGCGACGATGGCCTCGCCGATCTCCGGCTCGCGCTCCTCGACGAGGTGCAGCGCCTTCTCCAGTACGGCCCGCCTGCTGTACGGGTTGGTGTCCGCCCACGCCTGCTGGGCGCGTTCGGCGGCGCGGTAGGCCTGGTCGACCTCGTCGGCGGTGGCGACCGGGATCGAGGCGAGCTTCTCCCCGTCGAACGGGTTGAAGTCGATGATGTCCCAGGACCCCTTCCCCGGCCTCCACTCGCCGTCGATGTACTGGTGGGCCAGGTCAGTGAAGAAGGACATGAGATCCCTTACCGCAGAGAGGCAGGCAGCTGAGTGCGCTTCATATTACTTACATTCCAACAGAGTTGAAGCGGGACCCCGGCCACCTCCGGAGGTCCGGAAACGACCCCGCCCTCTCGGGTGCGAAGTACCGGAGAGGGCGGGGTCGTTGCGGTGGATCCGGGATCAACTCCAGCTGGCGTGGAGCGGCTTGCCCTCGGCGTATCCGGCGGCGCTCTGGACGCCGACGACCGCCTTCTCGGCGAACTCCGCCAGGGAGGCGGCACCGGCGTAGGTGCAGGAGGAGCGGACGCCCGCGATGATCGAGTCGATCAGGTCCTCGACACCCGGGCGGGTCGGGTCGAGGAACATCCGAGAGGTGGAGATGCCCTCCTCGAAGAGCGCCTTGCGGGCGCGGTCGTACGCGGACTCCTCCGAGGTGCGGTTCTTGACGGCGCGGGCCGAGGCCATCCCGAAGGACTCCTTGTAGAAGCGGCCGTCGGCGGTCTGCTGGAGGTCGCCGGGCGACTCGTACGTGCCCGCGAACCAGGAGCCGATCATGACGTTGGACGCGCCGGCTGCGAGCGCCATCGCGACATCGCGCGGGTGGCGGACGCCACCGTCCGCCCAGACGTGCTTGCCGTGCTTCTTCGCCTCGGCGGCGCACTCCAGGACGGCGGAGAACTGCGGGCGGCCGACGCCGGTCATCATCCGGGTGGTGCACATGGCGCCGGGGCCGACGCCGACCTTGATGATGTCCGCGCCCGCCTCGATCAGGTCGCGCACGCCCTCGGCGGCGACGATGTTGCCCGCGACGATCGGCACCTGCGGGTCGAGCGCCCGGACGGCGCGGACCGCGCTGATCATGGATTCCTGGTGGCCGTGGGCGGTGTCCACGACGAGGACGTCGGCGCCCGCGTCCAGGAGCTGCTTGGCCTTGCCGGCCACGTCGCCGTTGATGCCGACGGCTGCCGCGATGCGCAGCTTGCCCTCGGCGTCGGTGGCGGGGGTGTAGAGCGTGGCACGCAGGGCGGCCTTGCGGGTCAGTATGCCGACGAGGCGTCCCTGCGCGTCGACCGCGGGGGCGAGCTTGCGGTTGGCGCCGTCGAGCTTGTTGAAGGCGTCGCGCGGGTCGATGTCGGCGTCGAGCAGCACCAGGTCCTTGGACATGACCTCGGAGAGCTGGGTGAAGCGGTCGACGCCGGTGAGGTCGTGCTCGGTGACGACGCCCACGGGACGTCGGTCGGCGTCGACGACGACGCCCGCGCCGTGGGCGCGCTTGGGCAGCAGCGACAGCGCGTCGGCGACGGTCTGGCCGGGGGCCAGCTCGATCGGGGTGTCGAGGACGAGGTGGCGCGTCTTGACCCAGGAGATGACGTCGGTGACGACCTCCATCGGAATGTCCTGGGGGATGACGACGAGCCCGCCGCGGCGGGCGATGGTTTCGGCCATCCTACGGCCCGCGATGGCGGTCATGTTGGCGACCACGAGCGGAATGGTGGTGCCGGTTCCGTCGGGCGACGAGAGGTCCACACCCTGCCGTGAGCCGACCGCGGAGCGGCCCGGAACCATGAAGACGTCGTCGTACGTGAGGTCGTACGGGACCGCGGGGGACTCTGTGTAGCGACCGGTGCCCGGCTCAAGAAAACGCATAACGCTCATATTTTCATACGAAACGGTGCAGGTCGTCTCCACGAAGACACAACGAAAGACCCCCGCGTTCGTCTGTTCCTCCGAGGAGGCGGCGGGGGGCTCCGGGCAAGTGGAACCTGCCTTACCCACGAACCTTACCCGAACGGGTTTCGAATCATTCGTGATCACCATCCCTGGACCGGGTGACAAAGGGTCAGGTAGCTTCAAACCCGCAGGTCTCGGGGGTGTCCGAAGTGTCGATCCGGCTCATCGGCAGCCCTGGGCACACCGTTTGACCGGAGAGGATCCAGATCCGCCCGTGGACAGCGAACTGCCGTACATCTACTGCCCGTTCCCGCCGCGGACCAACCCGCACGTGGGACACACCCGGGGGCATCTGGACACCTGGACCAGACGGACGGGTCTGGTCCACCGCGAGTCCGCGAGGAACCGATTCGAACAAGCCGATTTCGGGGCGTTCGTCGGCATGGTCTACCCGACGGCTGACGAGTACCACCTCGATCTGGTGGCCGACTGGTTCGTCTGGCTCTTCCTCGTTGACGACCAGCTCGACGACGGCCACCTCGGTCGTTCACCCGACCGGGTGAGAGACGTCGTCGACCGGATGCGCGCGGTGGTCGACGGCTCCGCCCCCGAGCCGCTGGCGGGGGAAGAGGTCCCGGCCGCCGTGACCGCCCTGGCCGACCTGTGGGAGCGTACGACGCCGAACGCCGCCCCGCACTGGCGGACCCGGTTCGCCTGGCATCTGGTCACCTACCTCACGACCGCCACGACCTGGGAGGCGGGAAACCGCGCCGAGGACGTGGTGCCCTCGGAGGACGCGTACATCGCCAAGCGGCGGCACACCGGGGCCATCCACGTCTGCATGGACCTCATAGAGATCGTGACGGGGATCGAGGCCCCGGAGTCGATCCACAACGACCCCCGCTTCATCACCGCCCTGGAAGCCGCGTGCAACCACGTGTGCTGGGCCAACGACGTGTACTCCTTCGAGAAGGAGCAGGTGCTCGGCGAGATCCACAACCTCGTCCACCTGGTCCGCCACCACCGGGGCTTCGGGGAGCAGCAGGCGCTGGACCATGTCGCGGAGCGCCTGGCGATGGAGACCGAACGGTTCCTGGCCGCCGAGGACGAGCTGCTGGAGCTGTATCCGGAGCTGTCCGGGCTGCTGGTGCCCTATCTCGACGGGATGCGGAGCTGGATGCGCGGCAACCTGGACTGGTCGCGCCAGACGCCGCGCTACAACCCCGCCGACGTGGGCCAGTACGAGGAGCCCGAGGAGTATCTGGAGGAGACCGTGCTGGGCGTCCCGCCCGCGCGCGCCGAGGCCGGCGCCCCCGCCCCGTGCGCGGCCGCCGAGGCGCCACCGGCCGGCTGAACGCGGATCAGGACGCGACGAGGGCCGTGCACCGGATGCGGTGCACGGCCCTCCACGTGTTCCTCGCGGTGTCACTCCCCGTCGGGGTCGGCCCGCTCCAGCGCCGGGCGCGTGCCCGCGGCGGACTCGGTGAGCAGATAGTCGGCCGCGGCGGTGTCCGTGACCAGGCTGGTGACCAGGCCGGAGCGCAGCACCGCGCCGATCGCCGCCGCCTTGCGCTGACCGCCCGCGATCGCGACCACCTCGGGGATCCGGCGCAGCCGGTCCGCCTCGACGGTGATGCAGCGCTCCCCGAGGTCACGGCCGACCCGGCGGCCGTCGGAGTCGAAGAGGTGCGCGGACATCTCGGCGGCGACGCCGAGCGAGGCGTAATGGGCACGCTCCGCGTCCGAGAGCATGTCGTGGACCGTGGAGATGCCCGGCTCCCAGGAGCCGATGGAGACGGCGGCGACCGTCACCTTGTCGAAGTACTCGAAGGCGCGGGCGATACCCGTCTGGTCGCGCAGCGCGGCGGCCGTCGCGGGGTCGGGCAGCAGCATCGGGGCGTAGATGGGGTGCGCCTCGCCGCCGGACACCTGGGCCGCCCGGCGGACCGCCTCGACCGAGCCGCGCTCGGCGGTGCCCGCGTCGTACACCCCGGTCAGCTGGACGACCGTGCACGGCGGGAGCCGGTCGAGGGCGGCTGCCATGTGGATGGTGGAGCGGCCCCAGGCCAGGCCGAGCACGTCACCCTCGGCCACCAGCTCGCCGAGGAGGTCGGCGGCGACCTCGCCCAGGTTCTCCGGGTCGGGGGCGTCCTCCTGCTCCTCGGCCGGGGACTCGACGACGACCGCGTGCCGCAGCCCGTAGCGGGCGCGCAGGGCGTCGGAGCGCTCGGCGTCCAGCTCGGCCGGCACCCGGATCTCGATGCGTACGAGATCACGCTCCAGGGCCGTCTCCAGGACCCGGGCCACCTTGAAGCGGCTCACGCCGAACTCCTCGGCGATCTGGATCTTGGACTTGCCCTCCAGGTAGAACCGGCGGGCCATGGCCGCCGCCTGCACCAGCTCCGCGGGTCCCATCCGCATGGCTGACCGACCCGCCGAGATGCCAGACACCGCGATCTCCTCACTGCTGTTCACACGCCCGATACGCCGTTCATACTGTCAGATCCGGCGATCCTTGATCGGTCCTGTCGGACCGCGTTCATCCGCCCTTGGTTCAGTGGCCACACGCCCAGGGGGCGACGGCCGTGACCGCGTCCGCCTGGGCCCGCAGCTCCCGCACCGCCGCCGCCGGGTCCGCCGCTCCGTAGACCGCGGATCCGGCCACGAAGACGTCGGCGCCGGCCTCGGCGCATCGCTCGATGGTGGTGGCCGAGACCCCGCCGTCGACCTGGAGCCACAGTTCGAGGCCGTGCTTGCTGATCAGCTCCCGCGTGCGGCGGATCTTCGGCAGCATGATGTCCAGGAAGGCCTGGCCGCCGAAGCCCGGCTCGACCGTCATGATCAGCAGCATGTCCAGCTCGGGGAGCAGGTCCTCGTACGGCTCGATGGGCGTCGCGGGCTTGAGCGCCATGGAGGCGCGCGCCCCCTTCGCCCGGATCTCCCGCGCCAGGCGCACCGGAGCCGCCGCGGCCTCCGCGTGGAAGGTGACGGAACCCGCTCCGGCCTCCACGTACTGCGGCGCCCAGCGGTCCGCGTCCTCGATCATGAGGTGGCAGTCCAGCGGGGTGTCCGTGGCCTTGCTGAGCGCCTCGACGATCGGCACGCCGAGGGTCAGGTTGGGCACGAAGTGGTTGTCCATGACATCGACATGGAGCCAGTCCGCGCCTTCGACGGCCTTCGCCTCATCGGCGAGACGCGCGAAATCGGCGGACAGGATGCTGGGGTTGATCTGCGCCATGACCCAAGCCTGCCACGTCTCCCTCCGGTTCCCCGCCTCGATGCGCTCCGAAGCCTCGCACAGCCATCACAGTTCGCACATTCTGGGCATTTTGCCAGCGCTTTACTGTTCTTTTGCCGTTTGCCGGGCGAGATTCAGCCGGGCCGCACCAGCCCGTCCGGCGGTCAGCCGGTCCGGCGCAGCAGCGCCAGATACATCGCGTCCGTGCCGTGCAGATGCGGCCAGAGCTGGACGTCCGGTCCGTCACCGAGAGCGGGTACCCCGGGCATCAGCGGGCGGGCGTCGATCCACTCCGCTTCCACCGGCTCGCCGCCCCGGCCCCTGAGGACGTCCTGGACGACCACCCGGGTCTCCGCGAGATGCGGGGAGCAGGTCGCGTAGCCGACCACGCCACCGACCCGAACCGCCTTCAACGCCTCGCGCAGCAGGCCTCGTTGGAGCGGGGCGAAGGACTCAAGGTCCTCGGGCCGACGCCGCCAGCGGGACTCCGGACGACGCCGCAGCGCGCCCAGGCCGGAGCAGGGCACATCCATCAGGATCCGGTCGAACGTGCCGGGCAGCCACGGCGGGCGGGTACCGTCCGTCGTGATCACCTGGTAGGGGCCGGGGTTGCCGGCGAGCGCCCGCTCGACCAGCCGGGCGCGGTGCGGCTGCTTCTCGGCGGCGAGCAGGGTGGCGCCCCGCCCGGCGGCGAGGGCGGCCAGCAGGGCTGCCTTGCCCCCGGGGCCCGCGCAGCCGTCCAGCCAGCGGGTGTCGCGGCCCTCGACGGGTGCGGCGGCCAGGGCCGCGGCGACGAGCTGGCTGCCCTCGTCCTGGACGCCCGCCCGGCCCTCCTGGACGGCCTCCAGCGCGCCGGGCTCGCCGCCCTCGGCCATCCGGACGGCGTAGGGGGACCAGCGGCCCGGCAGGGAGTTGTCCTCGCCCAGGGCCTTGACCAGCTCGTCGGTGGTGGAGCGGCCGGGGCGGGCCGCCAGCGTCACCTCGGGCCGCTCGTTGTCGGCTTCGAGGAGGTCCTCGATGCCCGCCCGGCCGCCGCCCAGCGCGTCCCAGAGGGCGGAGACGATCCAGCGGGGGTGGGAGTGCACGACGGACAGGTGGTCCTCGGCGTCCTCGTCGTACGCCGGGGCGACCTTCTCCACCCAGCCGTCGAGGTCGTGCGCGCTGACCTTGCGCAGCACCGCGTTGACGAACTTCGCGCGCCCCTCCCCCAGCACCACCCGGGCCAGCTCCACACTGGCGGAGACGGCCGCGTGGGTGGGGATACGAGTGCCGAGCAGCTGGTGGACGCCCATGTTGAGGACGTCGAGGACCGGCGGGTCGACCTCGCGCAGCGGCCGGTCGACGCAGGCCGCCACGATCGCGTCGTACGTGCCCTGGCGGCGGAGCGTCCCGTAGACCAGCTCGGTCGCCAGCGCCGCGTCCCGGCCGTCGAAGTCGCCCTTGGCGCGGGCCTTCTTCAGCAGCGGGGGCAGCACGAGGTTCGCGTACGCGTCACGCTCGTCGACGGCCCGGAGCGCCTCGAAGGCGAGGAACCGGACCGGGTCCTTCTGCGGACGGCGATGGGGCTTGGCGGGACGGCGACGCGGCTGGTCGTTCACGTGAAAGGTGCTCCGCTGATGGTGAGAGGTGCGAACCCTCCCAGCGTACGTCGCTGTCCCCGGACGCCCGAACGGCAGCCCGGTGCCACTGGACGCCCCCTACAGGCCGAGCAGCTCGCCGTGGACGATGCGGACGCCGCGCGCCCAGTCGGCGGCCCTCATCGGCTTCTTGCCCTGCGGCTGGACCCAGAGCAGTTCGACCGCGTGCGATCCGGTGCCCACGTACACGTTGTTCTTGGCGGCCGACAGCTCGCCGGGGGCCAGGTCGGTGCGGTCCAGGACCGGCGTGGCCTGGATCAGCTTGAGCCGCTCGCCGCGGAACAGGGTCCAGGCGCCCGGGGCCGGGGTGCAGCCGCGCACCACCCGGTCGACCCGCAGGGCGGGCGCGGACCACTGGACCTGGGCGTCCTCGACGGTGATCTTCGGGGCCAGGGTGACGCCGTCGTGCGGCTGGGGCACGGCGTGCAGCGTGCCGTCCTCGATGCCGTCCATGGTGGCGGCGAGCAGTCCGGCGCCGGCGAAGGCGAGCCGGGTGAGCAGATCGCCGCTGGTGTCGGTGGGGCGGACCTCCTCGGTGAGGACGCCGTAGACCGGGCCGGAGTCCAGGCCCTCCTCGATCAGGAAGGTCGACGCGCCGGTCACCTCGTCGCCCGCCATCACCGCGTGCTGGACCGGGGCCGCGCCCCGCCAGGCGGGCAGCAGCGAGAAGTGCAGGTTGACCCAGCCCCGGGCGGGCACGTCGAGGGCGACCTTGGGCAGCAGGGCCCCGTAGGCGACGACCGGGCAGCAGTCCGGGGCGATCTCGCGCAGCCGGGCGAGGAACTCCTCGTCCCGGGGCTTCGCGGGCTTGAGCACCTCGATCCCGGCCTCCTGGGCCCGCTCGGCCACCGGGCTCGCGACGAGTCGGCGGCCCCGACCGGCGGGGGCGTCGGGACGGGTCACGACGGCGGCCACCTCGTGGCGGTCGGAGGCGATCAGGGCGTCCAGGGCGGGGACGGCGACTTCGGGGGTGCCGGCGAAGACGAGCTTCATGGGTGGCTGACTGCCTCTCGGGCCAAGACGTACGGTGACGAGCAGCACACCAGTCTAGGGGTGCCTCTGCGGTCAGGGCCGGTCAGGCCGCTTCGGACGGGCGCCGACCGGGGGGCGTACGCGCGCCGCGCACGCCCCGTGCATATGCACATACGCCCCGATAGCGTGACCACACACCCGGCTCGGGCGTTGGTCAAAGGAGATTGACCGAAGCGGGCCGCCCCGATGCGGCCCGATCCCTTTCAACGCCGGTTCGAGAGGCTTCTTCATGGCCGACCACGCAACCCACGACGCCCAAGCGCGGGCCAGTCTGCATCTTCTGGTGCGGGACATCGAGCGGGTCCGGCGGCAGGTGGACGCGCTGCGCACCCTCACCGCCCAGCTGGGCAACGTCTACCGTCCGCGCCGCTCCGGCCCCTCCGCGGGCTTCGTCGTCTACGGCAGGGCTCCGGCCCCCACCGTCCGCCTCGCGCAGGAACTGCGGGACAGCGTCGAGACCCTGGTCACGGCCGCGGTGGACTTCGACCGCTCGCTCGGCTTCTCCTGGGACGCGGTGGGCTCCGCCCTCGGCGTCACCAAGCAGGCCGTGCACCGCCGTTACGGAACGCGCCGGGCCACGCCGCAGCCCACCGCCGAGACGGGCGGCGAGACCACGGCCGTGCCGCGCCCGGTCTCCGTCGGTCCCGGCCTGGGCGGGTCCTCCGCCCGAGGGTCCGGCTCCCCGGTGCCCTCGGTCCCGGCGGCCCGCTCGATGCCGCCGCAGCCGTCGGCGGCCCAGCAGCCGGTCCGCGAGGAGCTGCGCCCCGGCGCCTTCCCGGGCCCCCGCAACGGCTGACCGTACGCCGCCCGCTGCCCCACCGTGCCGGTCGCACGGCGGGGCAGTCCGCTGTCCGGGCCCGAGGCCGCAGGGTCTCCAGGGTCTCCAGGGTCTCCCCCGTGGTCTCGGCCGATGCAGGGCCGTTAGGCCGGCTTCAGCCGATGTCGGGCGGGTCGATCCTGATGCGTATCGGGTCGGTCGCGCCCTTGGCCATGCGGGCCGCGAGCGCAGTCTTCAGGGCGCGGGCGAGCGCCGCCCCGCGGCCCGGGACCACCCGGATCAGGGCACGCTCCCAGGTCTCCCCCGGCGGGGCGTCCCCCGGTCGGCGGGGCCTGCCGGGCTCGGCCGAAGGGACCGGCACCGGGCCCAGGATCTCCGCCTCCGGCGGCAGCCCGGCGTTCTGGAGGAACGCGGCCAGCGCCTCGGCCGGGCCGGTCGCCGAGGCCATCCGGGAGACCGGCGGGAAGCCCAGCTCGGCCCGCTCCGCCAGCTCCCGCCGGGCGAATCCCGCCGGGTCCCAGCGGACCAGTGCCTGCACCGCACGCTCCGTCGGCTCGGCCACGATCACCACCGTGCCGCCCTCGTCCTGTCCCCGCACCAGCGCACCCGCCGCCGTCCACCGGCGCAGCGCCTCCTCCCCCGCCCGGAGATCGGGCCGGCCGAGCATGGCCCAGCCGTCCAGCAGCAGGGCCGCCGCGTATCCGCCCTCGGCGACGGGCTCCGCGCCGGGGGTGCTGACGACGAGAGCGGGGGCGTCGGGCACCGCGTCCAGCACGTGGTCGCGCCCCGAGGTGCGGACGGGCACGGCGGGGAAGGCCCGGCCCAGCTCCTCCGCGGTGCGGCGGGCGCCGACGATCTGGGCGCGCAGCCGGGGCGAGCCGCACTCCGCGCAGTGCCAGGCCCGCTCGGCCCGCCCGCACCAGGCGCAGTTCAGATCCTGCTGGTCCGGGGCCTGGAGCGGGCCCGCGCAGTGCCGGCAGCGGGCGGGCGCCCGGCAGCGTTCGCAGGCGAGGCGGGGGGCGTAACCCCGCCGGGGCACCTGGACCAGCACCGGACCGCTGCGCAGGCCGTCGCGCACGGTCTGCCAGGCAAGGCTGGGCAGCCGGGCGGACCGGGCGGCGCCGTCCCGGGCCAGCTCGCCGTCCCCGACCGTACGGATGAGGGGCGCGGCCCGGCGCAGCAGCTCGCGGTCGGCGACGAGCGGCAGGGCCCAGCCGCTCTCCACGAGCTGGGCGGCCTCGACCGTGCAGCTGGTCCCGCCGAGCAGGAAGCCGCAGCGGCCCTGGGCCGCCCGCAGTTCCAGGACCTCGCGGACATGGGGGAAGGGGGCGTTGTCGTCGCTGTGGCTGGAGTCCCCGTCGTCCCAGACGACGACGAGCCCGAGGTCCTGGACGGGGGCGAACATGGCCGCCCGGGTCCCCACCACCGCCCGCACCGAGCCCCGGCGCACCGCGAGCCACTGGCGGTAGCGCTTCTCGGGGCCGGAGTCGGCGGTCAGCAGGGCGTGCCGGCCCTGGCCGAGCGCCTCGGTGAGGGCCGCGTCGACCCGTCCGGCGGCCCGCCCGTCGGGGACGACGACGAGTGCGCCGCGCCCGGAGGAGAGCGCCGCCGCGACGGCACCGGCGATCTCGGCGGGCCAGTGCGGGCCGGGCAGGGCGGTCCACACGGCGCGCGGCGCGCCACCCTCGGCCAGGGCGCGCAGGAAGGCCGGGCCCTGGCCGTACCGCTCCCAGGTGCCCGGCTCGGGGGGCGGCGGCGGGGGCAGCGGTTCCGGGGAGGGCTTGGACTCGGCCCGGCCGTTGCGCGGCGGGACGGCGAGCTGGAGGACGTCGGCGAGGCTGCCCGCGTACCGGTCGGCGACGCCGCGGCAGAGGGCGAGCAGCTCGGGTCCGAGGACCGGCTCCGGGGAGACCACCGAAGCGATCGCGGCCAGCGCTCCCTGGTAGTCGGAGTCGGCGCGGCGCTCGACGATGAAGCCGTCGATCAGCCCGCCGCCCTCGCGCCGCCCACCATGGACGTTGCGCCCGCCGGCCCCGAACCGGACCCGCACCCGGACACCCGGCCGGGCGTCGGCGTCCAGCTCCTCGGGGACCGCGTAGTCGAAGTACTGGTCGAGGTGGAGGACGCCCTTGTTGACCAGGACGCGGGCGACGGGCAGTTCCTCGGCGAGGGCCGCGCCGCGCCAGGTCCGCGGCTTGGCGCGCGGCACCTTCGCCCGGCGCACGGTCTCCCGGATCAGCGCAAGCTGCTCCGGCGCCCCGGCACCGGGTTCGGCGGACTGCTCGTTCTCGCTGCTCACAGCTGAATTCCTACCAGAGACCACTGACAGCGGCGGGGGCACGGCAGCGGGGCCCGGCCACCGTGCTCGGTGTCCGGGCCCCGCTGTCGTACTCGATGCCGCCCGCCCCGCTGTCGTACGCGGGCGGGTTCGCTACAGACCGGCGGCGGCGCGCAGGGCGTCCACGCGGTCGGTGCGCTCCCAGGTGAAGTCGGGCAGCTCACGGCCGAAGTGGCCGTACGCGGCGGTCTGGGCGTAGATCGGGCGGAGCAGGTCGAGGTCCCGGATGATCGCGGCCGGGCGGAGGTCGAAGACCTCGCCGATCGCGTTCTCGATCTTCTCGGTGTCGACCGCGGCGGTGCCGAAGGTCTCCACGAACAGACCGACGGGCTCGGCCTTGCCGATCGCGTAGGCGACCTGGACCTCGCAGCGCGCGGCGAGACCGGCGGCCACCACGTTCTTGGCGACCCAGCGCATCGCGTACGCGGCGGAGCGGTCGACCTTGGACGGGTCCTTGCCCGAGAAGGCGCCGCCGCCGTGCCGGGCCATGCCGCCGTAGGTGTCGATGATGATCTTGCGGCCGGTGAGGCCGGCGTCGCCCATCGGGCCGCCGATCTCGAAGCGGCCGGTCGGGTTCACCAGGAGGCGGTAGCCCTCGGTGTCCAGCTTGATGCCGTCCTCGACGAGCTGTGCGAGCACGTGCTCGACGACGAACTCGCGGATGTCGGGCGCGAGCAGCGAGTCCAGGTCGATGTCGGAGGCGTGCTGCGAGGAGACGACCACCGTGTCCAGCCGGACCGCCTTGTCACCGTCGTACTCGATGGTGACCTGGGTCTTGCCGTCGGGGCGCAGGTAGGGGATGGTCCCGTTCTTGCGCACCTCGGACAGCCGCCGGGAGAGGCGGTGGGCGATGTGGATCGGGAGCGGCATCAGCTCCGGGGTCTCGTCGCAGGCGTAGCCGAACATCAGGCCCTGGTCGCCCGCGCCCTGCTTGTCGAGCTCGTCATCGTCTCCACCCGCGGCGGCACCCTCGACCCGCTTCTCGTACGCGGTGTCGACGCCCTGTGCGATGTCCGGCGACTGAGCGCCGATCGACACCGAGACGCCACAGGAAGCACCGTCGAAGCCCTTTTTGGAGGAGTCGTAGCCGATCTCCAGAACCTTGTTGCGCACGAGGTTGGGGATGTCTGCGTAGGCCTTGGTGGTGACCTCGCCCGCGACATGCACCAGACCGGTGGTGATCAAGGTCTCTACGGCGACGCGCGAGGCGGGGTCCTCGCGCAGGAGCGCGTCGAGAATCGTGTCGCTGATCTGGTCAGCGATCTTGTCGGGGTGACCCTCGGTGACAGATTCCGAGGTGAAGAGACGGCGGGACACATCGCTCCCTGGGGTTGCAGCGGCTGCTGGCTGATCATGGGTGGCACGTCCGAGAGCTGCGCTCGGCGCGTACCGTCGGCCAGTTTATCGGTCGCATCCGGCGGCCGGGCCAGGTGTCTCGCCCTTTGGGAGGTTCGTGACATGCGCCACGCGGGGTGCCAGTAGGACAATCCGCCCTCTCCGGCCGCCACTTTGGGCCCTATCAGACGATTTCGCTCGCCCGGAGGGTTGATTGTGAAATCGGCTGGAACCTTCCTGAAACCAGATCCCAGACCGTGTCGGCAAGCGCTTCCTTGGGTCCGTACGGCACGGGGGTCTCCTGGCCGTCGGCGGCGAGGACGACCGCTTCGTTCTCCTCCGAGCCGAAGGTCTTGCGCTCCCCCACCTCGTTGACGACGAGGAGGTCGCAGCCCTTGCGGCGGAGCTTCGCACGGCCGTTGGCCAGCACGTCGTCGGTCTCGGCGGCGAATCCGACGACGATCTGGTCCGGACGGGCCCGCTCGGTGGAGACCTCGGCGAGGATGTCGGGGTTACGGACCAGGGTGAGCTCGGGCGCCTCTTCCCCGTCCTTCTTCTTGATCTTGCCGGAGGCGTACGCGGCAGGGCGGAAGTCGGCCACCGCGGCCGCCATCACCACGACATCCGCGTCGGGGGCGGCCTTCAGCACGGCCTCGCGCAGTTGGACGGCCGTGCCGACCCGCAGGACGTCGGCCCCGGCCGGGTCGGGCAGTCCCGTGTTGGCCTCGATCAGGGTGACCCGGGCCCCCCGGGCCACCGCGGTGCGCGCCAGCGCGTAGCCCTGCTTGCCGGAGGAACGGTTGCCCAGGAAGCGCACCGGGTCGAGCGGCTCGCGGGTGCCGCCGGCGCTGATCACCACATGGCGGCCCGCGAGGTCGGGCTCGGTGACCCCGCGCGCCAGCGTCCGGCGGCAGACCTCGAAGATCTCGCCCGGATCGGGGAGCCGGCCCTTGCCGGTGTCGACGCCGGTGAGCCGCCCGACGGCGGGCTCGATGACGACCGCGCCCCGGCGGCGCAGGGTGGCGACGTTCTCCTGGGTGGCCGGGTGCTCCCACATCTCGGTGTGCATGGCGGGGGCGAACACCACCGGACAGCGGGCGGTCAGGAGCGTGTTGGTGAGCAGGTCGTCGGCGAGCCCGTGGGCGGCCTTGGCCAGCATGTCCGCGGTGGCCGGGGCGACCACCACGAGGTCGGCGCCCTGCCCGATCCGCACGTGCGGGACCTCGTGGACGTCCTGCCAGACCTCTTCGGACACGGGGTGTCCGGAGAGCGCGGACCAGGTGGCGGCCCCGACGAAGTGCAGCGACGCGGCGGTCGGGACGACCCGTACGTCGTGGCCGGACTCGGTCAGCCGGCGCAACAGCTCGCACGCCTTGTAGGCGGCGATGCCCCCGCTGACCCCAAGGACCACCTTCGGCTTGTCCACTGCGTCTCCCCGCACTCGGCAACGTAACGGCAACATGTGGGTCCCATGCTGCCTCACCGCGCGAAGGGCTTTCATCCGGCCCCGGACACACCTCAGGCCCGGCGGACGGGCCGCCGGGCCTGGAGCGAAGGTGCTGCTGCGTTACTGCGCGGGGCCCTCGATGGCCTCGGAGGTCAGCAGGCCCGCGTTGATCTCGCGGAGCGCGATCGACAGCGGCTTCTCGTGCACGTGGGTGTCGACGAGCGGACCGACGTACTCGAGGAGGCCTTCACCGAGCTGCGAGTAGTACGCGTTGATCTGGCGGGCACGCTTGGCCGCGTAGATCACCAGGCTGTACTTCGAGTCGGTGGCTTCGAGGAGCTCATCAATCGGCGGGTTGATGATGCCCTCGGGCGTGGTGATGGAAGAGGACACTCTCTGCCTTCCGAAGGGGGTGTAGATCAAAGATCAAAGAGATCTGGAGCGATCGCGGAGATCTAGGCCTGAAGCATCAACGTTAGCAGCTCACGCGCCACGTCCTCGACGGAGGTGTTGACGAGCGTCGTGTCGAACTCCGCCTCGGCGGCAAGTTCGATCTTCGCGGCGGCGAGCCGGCGCTCGATGACCTCGGGCGCCTCGGTGCCCCGGCCGGTGAGCCGGCGCACCAGCTCCTCCCAGCTCGGCGGGGCCAGGAAGACCAGCCGGGCGTCGGACATCGACTCGCGGACCAGCCGGGCGCCCTGGAGGTCGATCTCCAGCAGGACCGGCTCCCCGGCCTCCAGTCGGTCCAGCACGGCGCGGCGGGGCGTGCCGTAGCGGTTGCCCGCGAACTCGGCCCACTCCAGCAGTTCACCGTTGGCGACGAGCTTGTCGAACTCCTCGTCGTCCACGAAGAAGTAGTGGACACCGTTGCGCTCCCCGGGGCGTGGCTTGCGCGTCGTCGCCGACACGGAGAGCCAGACCTCGGGGTGCACGGTGCGCATATGAGCGACGACCGTGCTCTTGCCGACGCCCGAAGGGCCGGAGAGCACGGTCAGCCGCGGACGTACGTCCGGGGGTACGGGGGACGTCCCCCGGGATGTTGCAGCCATGGGGCGATTATCCAGGTTCTCAGGAGTGCCTGAGAACGTCAGGCGGCGCTGCCGCCGAACTCACGCTCCAGGGATGCGATCTGATTGGAGCCAAGACCCCTGACCCGGCGGCTCTCGGAGATACCGAGACGCTCCATGATCTGCTTGGCGCGGACCTTGCCGACGCCCGGCAGGGATTCCAGCAGTGCGGAGACCTTCATCTTCCCGATGACGTCGTTCTCCTGGCCCTGCTTGATGACCTCGTGGAGGGAGGCGCCGGAGTGCTTGAGTCGATTCTTGACCTCGGCCCGCTCCCGGCGAGCCGCGGCGGCCTTTTCGAGCGCGGCTGTGCGCTGTTCAGGGGTAAGGGGCGGAAGAGCCACGCCTACGTCACCTCGGATGTCGATCTGTCGGATACGGACCGGCGGGGAAGCTGGACGCCACCCGCCAGGTGAGCGGAGAACACACTGTGCTCGGCCGCTCTCGACGGAGACTAGCGGCAAGGGCCGCTCTAGTCAGCGAGAACAGACGAAAAGTCCTGGTCAGCTGTGGCCGACCAGGATTTTCCCGACATATCGACCAGGTTTCCGGTCAGTAGCGCGTCAGTAATTCGTCAACACGCTGTAAACGTGTCAGGGTCAGCTGCCGGATACGGCACGACGGACCTCGTCCGCGAACCGCTCGGCCGCTTCGCGCAGCCCGGACACGTCCGGGCCGTGGCGCAGCACGCCCCGGCTCACGCTGGGGACCACGTTGCCCACCGCGTCGCCGAACACCGCCGGCAGGTCCGCCGGGGTCGCGCCCTGGGCGCCGATGCCGGGCGCGAGGAGCGGTCCGTTGATGGCCAGGTTCACCCCGGCGTCGCCGAGCGTCGCGCCGACCACCGCGCCGACCGAGCCGAGCGGAGCCGCTCCCTTGTTCTCCGCCGCCATGTGGTCGAGCATCAGCTGGGCGAGCGAGCGGCCGTCGGCGGCCGTGGCCCGCTGGACCTCGGCGCCCTCCGGGTTGGAGGTGAGGGCGAGGACGAAGACGCCGGCGCCGGAGACGGCGGCGGCGTCCAGCGCCGGGCGCAGCGAGCCGAAGCCCAGGTACGGGGAGACGGTGACCGCGTCCGAGAAGAGCGGGGAGTCCTTGTCCAGGTAGGTCGCCGCGTAGGCCCCCATGGTGGAGCCGATGTCGCCGCGCTTGGCGTCCATCAGGACGAGCGCGCCGGCCGCCCGTGCCTCCTCGACGGCTGTCTCCAGGACGGCGACGCCGCGCGATCCGAAGCGCTCGAAGAACGCGGACTGCGGCTTGAGGACGGCGACCCGGTCGGCCAGCGCCTCCACGACGGTCCGGGTGAAGCGCTCCAGGCCCGCGATGTCGTCGTTCAGGCCCCAGGAGGTGAGGAGCGAGGCGTGCGGGTCGATGCCGACGCAGAGCGGCCCACGGGTGTCCATGGCGTGGCGCAGGCGGGCGCCGAAGGGTTCGGGCGTCACAGGGCAGCCTTCTTCCGGGTCTCGGCGCCGACGGCCTCGGCGAGGGTGGCGTACGGGGAGGTGGCGAGCCGGGCGGCGAGGCCCTTGTGGATCGCGCGGGCGTAGCCGGGACCTTCGTAGATGAAGGCGCTGTAGCCCTGGACGAGGGTGGCCCCGGCGAGGATGCGCTGCCAGGCGTCCTCGGCGTTCTCGACGCCCCCGACGCCCACCAGGGTGATCCGGTCCCCCACACGGGCGTACAGGCGGCTCAGGACCTCCAGCGAGCGTTCCTTGAGGGGCGCGCCGGAGAGTCCGCCGGTCTCCCCCACCAGTTCGGGACCGGACTTCAGGCCCAGGCTCTCCCGGGCGATGGTGGTGTTGGTGGCGATGATGCCGTCCAGGCCCAGCTCCACGGCGAGGTCGGCGACGGCGTCGACGTCCTCGTCCGCCAGGTCCGGGGCGATCTTGACGAGCAACGGGACGCGCCGGGTGGTGACGGTGCGGTCGGCGGCCTCGCGTACGGCGGTGAGCAGCGGGCGCAGCGACTCGGTGGCCTGGAGGTTGCGCAGACCGGGGGTGTTGGGCGAGGAGACGTTGACGACCAGGTAGTCGGCGTGGCCGACGAGGGCCTCGGTGGACTTCACGTAGTCGGCGGCGGCCTCGGCCTCGGGCACGACCTTGGTCTTGCCGATGTTGACGCCGACCGTGGTCCGGAAGACCGGGTTACGGGCGGCCAGGCGGGCGGCGACGGCGGCGGAGCCCTCGTTGTTGAAGCCCATGCGGTTGATCAGCGCACGGTCCGCGACGAGCCGGAAGAGGCGCTTCCTGGGGTTGCCGGGCTGCGGTTCGCCGGTGACGGTGCCGATCTCGACGTGGTCGAAGCCGAGCATCGCCATGCCGTCGATCGCGACGGCGTTCTTGTCGAAGCCGGCGGCGAGCCCGAAGGGGCCGTGCATCCGCAGACCCAGGGCCTCGGTGCGCAGCTCCTTGTAGCGGGGGGCGAGGGCGGCGGCGACGAAGGTCCGCAGGACGGGGATGCGGGCGGCGAGGCGGATCCAGCGGAAGGCGGCGTAGTGGGCCTGCTCGGGGTCCATCCGCTTGAAGACCAGCCGGAAGAAGAGCTTGTACATGAAGAGATGTCCTCACAGAGAGGGGGACACCGTTTCCGGTGTCCCCCTGCTGGGCTGCCGGGGGTGCCCGGGGGATCAGGGCCGGACAGGCCGCGCGTCGCGGACCCGGCCGTGATCCGCCGGGTGCCCCCTCAGTCGCGTGCCGCTGTCAGATGCTCGGCGTGTTCCTGGAGGGAACGGACCCCGACGTCACCGTGGTTCAGGGCGTCGATGCCCTGGACGGCGGCGGCGAGCGCCTGGACCGTGGTCAGGCACGGTACGGAGCGGGCCACGGCCGCGGTGCGGATCTCGTAGCCGTCGAGCCGGCCGCCGGTGCCGTACGGCGTGTTGACGATGAGGTCGACCTCACCGTCGTGGATGAGCTGGACGATGGTCTTCTCACCGTTGGGCCCGGTGCCCTCGGACTGCTTGCGCACGACGGTGGCGTTGATGCCGTTGCGCTTGAGGACCTCGGCGGTGCCGGAGGTGGCCATCAGCTCGAAGCCGTGGGCGACCAGCTCGCGGGCCGGGAAGATCATCGAGCGCTTGTCCCGGTTGGCGACCGAGATGAACGCGCGGCCCTTGGTGGGCAGCGGGCCGTAGGCGCCGGCCTGCGACTTGGCGTACGCCGTGCCGAAGACCGAGTCGATGCCCATGACCTCGCCGGTGGAGCGCATCTCCGGGCCGAGGACCGTGTCGACGCCCCGGCCGTGGATGTCGCGGAAGCGCGACCACGGCATCACGGCCTCCTTGACGGAGATCGGCGCGTCCAGCGGCAGGGTGCCGCCGTCGCCGGTCTTCGGCAGCAGGCCCTCCGCGCGCAGCTCGGCGATGGTCGCGCCCAGCGAGATGCGGGCGGCGGCCTTGGCGAGCGGGACGGCGGTCGCCTTCGAGGTGAAGGGGACCGTGCGGGAGGCGCGCGGGTTGGCCTCCAGGACGTAGAGGATGTCACCGGAGAGCGCGAACTGGATGTTGATCAGCCCGAGCACGCCGACGCCCCTGGCGATGCCCTCGGTCGAGGCGCGCAGCCGCTTGATGTCGAAGCCGCCGAGCGTGATCGGAGGCAGGGCGCAGGCCGAGTCGCCGGAGTGGATGCCGGCCTCCTCGATGTGCTCCATGACGCCGCCGAGGTACAGCTCGGTGCCGTCGTAGAGGGCGTCCACGTCGATCTCGATGGCGTCGTCGAGGAAGCGGTCGACCAGGACCGGCCGGGTGGGGCTGATCTCGGTGGACTCGGAGATGTACGAGGCGAGGCGCGTCTCGTCGTACACGATCTCCATGCCGCGCCCGCCGAGGACGTAGGACGGCCGTACGAGGACGGGGTAGCCGATCTCGTCGGCGATGGCCTTGGCCTCGCCGAAGGTGGTGGCGGTGCCGTGCTTGGGCGCGGGCAGTCCGGCCTCGGCCAGGACCCGGCCGAAGGCGCCGCGGTCCTCGGCGGCGTGGATGGCCTCCGGGGAGGTGCCGACGACGGGGACGCCGTTGTCCTTGAGCGCCTGCGCGAGGCCGAGCGGGGTCTGGCCGCCGAGCTGCACGATGACACCGGCGATCGGGCCCGCCAGCGATTCGGCGTGCACGATCTCCAGGACGTCCTCCAGGGTGAGCGGCTCGAAGTAGAGCCGGTCGGAGGTGTCGTAGTCGGTGGAGACGGTCTCCGGGTTGCAGTTGACCATGACGGTCTCGTAGCCCGCGTCGCTGAGCGCGAAGGAGGCGTGCACACAGGAGTAGTCGAACTCGATGCCCTGGCCGATGCGGTTGGGACCCGAGCCGAGGATGATCACGGCCGGCTTGGTGCGGCCGGCGACCTCGCTCTCCTCGTCGTAGGAGGAGTAGAAGTACGGCGTGTTCGCGGCGAACTCGGCGGCGCAGGTGTCGACCGTCTTGTAGACCGGGCGGATGCCGAGCGCGTGCCGGACCTCGCGGACGACGTCCTCGCGCAGCCCGCGGATCTCGCCGATCTGAGCGTCGGAGAAGCCGTGCCGCTTGGCCTCGGCGATCAGGTCGGCGTCCAGGCGCTCGGCGGCGGCCAGCTCGTCGGCGATCTCCTTGATCAGGAAGAGCTGGTCGACGAACCACGGGTCGATCTTCGTGGCGTCGAAGACCTCCTCCTGGGTGGCGCCGGCGCGGATCGCCTGCATGACGGTGTTGATCCGTCCGTCGGTCGGGCGGACCGCTTCCGCGAGCAGCTCGGCCTTGTCGCCGATCTCGCCGGTGAAGGCGAACTGCGAGCCCTTCTTCTCCAGCGAGCGCAGGGCCTTCTGGAGGGCCTCGGTGAAGTTCCGGCCGATCGCCATGGCCTCGCCCACCGACTTCATGGTGGTGGTGAGGGTGGAGTCGGCGGAGGGGAACTTCTCGAAGGCGAAGCGCGGGGCCTTGACGACGACGTAGTCGAGGGTCGGCTCGAAGGAGGCCGGCGTCTTCTCGGTGATGTCGTTGGGGATCTCGTCCAGGGTGTAGCCGACGGCCAGCTTGGCGGCGATCTTGGCGATCGGGAAGCCGGTGGCCTTGGAGGCGAGCGCCGAGGAGCGGGAGACGCGCGGGTTCATCTCGATGACGATGACCCGGCCGTCGGCGGGGTCGATGGCGAACTGGATGTTGCAGCCGCCGGTGTCGACGCCGACCTCGCGGATGATCGCGATGCCGACGTCGCGCAGCCGCTGGTACTCGCGGTCGGTGAGCGTCATCGCCGGGGCGACGGTGATCGAGTCACCGGTGTGGACGCCCATCGGGTCGAAGTTCTCGATGGAGCAGACGACCACGACGTTGTCGTGTCGGTCGCGCATCAGCTCCAGCTCGTACTCCTTCCAGCCGAGGATGGACTCCTCCAGGAGCACCTCGGTGGTCGGCGAGAGCGTGAGGCCCTGCCCGGCGATGCGGCGCAGCTCCTCCTCGTCGTGGGCGAAGCCGGAGCCGGCGCCGCCCATGGTGAAGGAGGGGCGGACGACGACGGGGTAGCCGCCCAGGGTGTCGACGCCGGCGATGACGTCGTCCATGGTGTGGCAGATGACGGAGCGGGCGGACTCGCCGTATCCGGTCTTCGCCTTGACGGCCTCGACGACGCCCTTGAAGAGGTCGCGGTCCTCGCCCTTGTTGATCGCCTCGACGTTGGCGCCGATGAGCTCGACGCCGTACTTCTCCAGGACGCCGTTCTCGTGCATGGAGATCGCGGTGTTGAGCGCGGTCTGGCCGCCGAGGGTGGGCAGGAGCGCGTCGGGGCGCTCCTTGGCGATGATCTTCTCGACGAACTCGGGGGTGATCGGCTCGACGTAGGTGGCGTCGGCGATCTCCGGGTCGGTCATGATCGTCGCCGGGTTGGAGTTCACCAGGATGACGCGCAGGCCCTCGGCCTTGAGGACGCGGCAGGCCTGGGTGCCGGAGTAGTCGAACTCGGCGGCCTGGCCGATGACGATCGGACCGGAGCCGATGACCAGGACGGACTGGATATCGGAGCGCTTAGGCACGCTGGCCCTCCATCAGGGTGGTGAAGCGGTCGAAGAGGTACGCGGCGTCGTGTGGCCCGGCGGCGGCCTCGGGGTGGTACTGGACGCTGAAGGCGGGCCGGTCCAGGAGCTGGAGGCCCTCGACGACCTGGTCGTTCAGGCAGACGTGGGAGACCTCGGCGCGGCCGAACTCCGTGTCGGAGACCTTGTCCAGCGGGGCGTCGACGGCGAAGCCGTGGTTGTGGGCGGTGACCTCGACCTTGCCGGTGGTGCGGTCCTGCACCGGCTGGTTGATGCCGCGGTGGCCGTACTTCAGCTTGTAGGTGCCGAAGCCGAGCGCGCGGCCGAGGATCTGGTTGCCGAAGCAGATGCCGAAGAGCGGGGTGGACCGCTCCAGGACGCCCCGCATGAGGGCGACCGGGTGGTCGGCGGTGGACGGGTCGCCGGGGCCGTTGGAGAAGAAGACGCCGTCCGGGTTCACGGCGTACACCTGCTCCAGGGTGGCGGTGGCGGGCAGCACGTGCACCTCGATGCCGCGCTCGGCCATCCGGTGCGGGGTCATGCCCTTGATGCCGAGGTCGATCGCGGCGACGGTGAACTTCTTCGTGCCGATCGCGGGGACGACGTAGGCCTCCTTGGTGGCGACCTCGGCGGACAGGTCGGCGCCGGTCATCTCGGGGGCCTGGCGGACCCTGGCGAGGAGGGTGCCCTCGTCGGGGATCCCCGCGGCGGAGACGCTGGTGAGCGCAGCGCCGGAGAAGATCCCGACGCGCATCGCGCCGCGCTCGCGCAGGTGGCGGGTGAGCGCGCGGGTGTCGACGCCGCTGATGCCGACGACGCCCTGCGCGACCAGTTCCTCGTCCAGCGAGCGCTGCGAGCGCCAGTTGGAGGGCTTGCGGGCGGGGTCGCGGACGACGTAGCCGGAGACCCAGATGCGGCCGGACTCGGGGTCCTCGTCGTTGACGCCGGTGTTGCCGACGTGCGGGGCCGTCATGACGACGACCTGACGGTGGTACGAGGGGTCGGTCAGCGTTTCCTGGTAGCCGGTCATGCCGGTGGAGAACACCGCTTCGCCGAAGGTCTCCCCCACGGCCCCGTAGGCACGGCCGCGGAAGGCGCGACCGTCCTCCAGGACGAGTACGGCGGGGGTCTGGTCCCCCCGGGTGGAGATCGTCATCGTGCGGTGCCTTCCGTAGGAGTGCTGGTGAGTTGCGTGGCGGCCGGGGCGCCGGTGAGGCGGCTGACGGCGTCGACCCAGGCCTGGTGCTCGGCGGCGTGGTCGGAGCGGAAGCCGGAGTCGATCAGCGTCTCGCCGTGCGCCCAGGTGATGATCAGCAGGCCGCCTTCGGGGAGGACCTTGCCGGCGAGCGCCTTGTCGAGACGGGCCTCGCGCAGGGCGTCGGCCGGGATGAAGAAGTCGGTCGCCCCGGGGCGTTCGACGTGCAGGCCGCGGGCGGTGAGCGTGAGCTCGGTACGGCTGCGGGTTCCGAGGCCGTGCGCGACGATCCGGTCGAGCCACTGACCGGCGGTGGTGGAGGCGTGGTAGCGCCCCTGAAGCGTCAGCAGCGCCTCGTCACCGGCGAAGCCCTCGGGGGTGGCCGGGAGCGCCGGGAGGCCGGACTGGAGGCTGGCGCGCCACTTCCAGCCCTGGCGCATCAGCCAGTAGACGAGGGCGATGAAGACGAACAGGCCGACCACCCAGGCGATGCGGGCGGCCCAGTCCGTCACTTCCGCCGACTTCTGCTCGGCGGCCAGGTGGTACAGGGGGATCAGAGTTGTCACGCGAGCTTCCCGTCGACGACCGTGGCACGGCCCCGCAGGAAGGTGTGGGTGACACGGCCCGGCAGCTCACGGCCCTCGTAGGGGGTGTTTCGGCTGCGGGACGCGAAGCCCGCGGGGTCCACGGCTCCACGGTATGCCGGATCGACCAGGGTGAGGTTGGCGGGCTCACCCGCCGAGACGGGGCGGCCGTGTCCTTCGAGCCGGCCGATGGCCGCGGGACGGAAGGACATGCGGTCGGCGACGCCCGCCCAGTCGATCAGGCCGGTGTCCACCATCGTCTGCTGGACGACCGAGAGCGCGGTCTCCAGGCCCACCATGCCCATGGCGGCCGCGGCCCACTCGCAGTCCTTGTCCTCGTGCGGGTGCGGGGCGTGGTCGGTGGCGACGCAGTCGATCGTGCCGTCGGCGAGCGCCTCGCGCAGGGCCATGACGTCGGCCTCGGTGCGCAGCGGCGGGTTCACCTTGTAGACCGGGTTGTAGCTGCGGACCAGCTCGTCGGTGAGGAGGAGGTGGTGCGGGGTGACCTCGGCGGTGACGTTCCAGCCCTTGGACTTGGCCCAGCGGACGATCTCCACGGAGCCGGCGGTGGAGAGGTGGCAGATGTGGACGCGGGAGCCGACGTGGGCGGCGAGGAGGACGTCGCGGGCGATGATCGACTCCTCGGCGACGGCGGGCCAGCCGCCGAGTCCGAGCTCGGCGGAGACGATGCCCTCGTTCATCTGGGCGCCCTCGGTGAGGCGGGGCTCCTGGGCGTGCTGGGCGACGACGCCGTCGAAGGCCTTCACGTACTCCAGGGCGCGGCGCATGATCACCGCGTCGTCGACGCACTTGCCGTCGTCGGAGAAGACCTTCACCCCGGCGGCGGAGTCGTGCATCGCGCCCAGCTCGGCGAGCTTCTTGCCCTCCAGGCCGACGGTGACGGCGCCGATGGGCTGGACGTCGCAGTAGCCGGACTCCTTGCCGAGCCGCCAGACCTGCTCGACGACGCCGGCGGTGTCGGCGACGGGGAAGGTGTTGGCCATGGCGTGCACGGCGGTGAAGCCGCCGACGGCCGCGGCCCTGGTGCCGGTGAGGACGGTCTCGGAGTCCTCGCGGCCGGGCTCGCGCAGATGGGTGTGCAGGTCGACCAGGCCGGGCAGCAGGATCTGCCCCTCGGCCTCGATCACGGTGGCGTCGGCGGCGTCGATCCCGGCGCCCACCTCGGCGACGGTCTCGCCGTCGATCAGTACGTCCTGCGGCTCGCCGCCGAGGATCCGCGCACCGCGGACAATGATCTTGCTCATGGTTACTTGTTCTCCTCGGTACGGGCGGGGGCGGCGGACAGCGCGGTGTCGGAGCCGCCGAGCAGCAGGTAGAGCACGGCCATGCGGATGGAGACGCCGTTGGCGACCTGCTCGACGACCGTGCAGCGGTCGGAGTCGGCGACCTCGGCGGTGATCTCCATGCCGCGGACCATCGGGCCGGGGTGCATGACGATGGCGTGTTCGGGCATCTTCGCCATCCGCTCGCCGTCCAGGCCGTAGCGGCGGGAGTACTCGCGCTCGGTCGGGAAGTACGCGGCGTTCATCCGTTCACGCTGCACACGCAGCATCATCACCGCATCGGACTCCGCCAGCACGTTGTCGAGGCTGTAGCTGACGTCGCAGGGCCACTGTTCGACGCCCACGGGGACGAGGGTGGGCGGGGCCACCAGGGTGACGTGCGCGCCGAGCGTGGTCAGCAGGTGGACGTTGGAGCGGGCGACGCGGCTGTGCAGGATGTCGCCGACGATCGTGATGCGGCGGCCGTCCAGGTCGCGGCCGAGCCCGGTGTCGGCGCCGACGAGCCGGCGGCGCATCGTGAAGGCGTCCAGGAGGGCCTGGGTGGGGTGCTCGTGGGTGCCGTCCCCGGCGTTGACCACGGCCCCGTCGATCCAGCCGGAGGTGGCGAGCCGGTAGGGGGCGCCGGAAGCTCCGTGCCGGATGACGACGGCGTCGGCGCCCATCGCCTCCAGGGTCAGCGCGGTGTCCTTCAGGGACTCTCCCTTGGAGACGGAGGAGCCCTTGGCGGAGAAGTTGATGACGTCGGCGGACAGCCGCTTGGCGGCCGCCTCGAAGGAGATGCGGGTACGGGTCGAGTCCTCGAAGAAGAGGTTGACGACGGTACGGCCGCGCAGGGTGGGGAGCTTCTTGATCGGCCGGTCCGCGACCCGGGCCATCTCCTCGGCGGTGTCGAGGATCAGGACGGCGTCGTCGCGGGTGAGGTCGGCGGCCGAGATGAGGTGACGCTTCATCTGGGGGTTCTCCGGGTGGCTGGAGGGAGTTTCAGGCATGCGGGCGCGCAGGAGCGGCCGTACGGCCCCGGACGGGCCCACGGGAGGGCCCGGGCTACTGCGTGTCCGCGGGGGCGGTCTGCTTGACGCCGAGCAGCACGGCGTCGCGGCCGTCCTCCTCGGCGAGCTGGACCTTGACCGTCTCCCGCAGCGACGTGGGGAGGTTCTTGCCGACGTAGTCCGCGCGGATCGGGAGTTCCCGGTGGCCGCGGTCGACGAGGACGGCGAGCTGCACCGCGCGCGGGCGGCCGATGTCGCCGAGCGCGTCGAGGGCGGCGCGGATCGTGCGGCCGGAGAAGAGCACGTCGTCGACCAGGACGACCAGGCGGCCCTCGATCCCCTCGGCGGGGATGTCGGTACGGGCCAGGGCGCGCGCCGGGCGCATCCGCAGGTCGTCGCGGTACATCGTGATGTCGAGCGATCCGACCGGCGTCTTCCGGCCGGTGATCTGTTCGAGTTTGTCGGCGAGCCGACGGGCGAGGAAGACGCCCCGCGTCGGGATGCCGAGCAGCACCACGTCGTCGGCGCCCTTGGCGCGTTCGACGATCTCGTGGGCGATACGGGTCAGTACACGGGCGATGTCGGGGGCCTCGAGAACGGGGCGTGCCGCGTTGCCGGTGTCGTCGTGCTGTGCGTCCATAAGAAACGGACCTCCTTCTCCGCCTCACGGGACGGATCGTTAAAGGACGTCGAAATTGCGTCATCCACGCTACCAGGGCTTGCGCTCGGCCCTGGCCCCGCCCCGGGAGGTGCCGGTCCGGACCACTCGGCTTGACGCATCCAAGTAACGCTGCGTAACCTCACAGTGAGTTACCAGCCACGCGGCGGAGCCGCACACTGTTCCAGCGTCCGGGGAGCCATATGTCCAGCGAATACGCAAAGCAGCTCGGGGCCAAACTCCGTGCCATCCGCACCCAGCAGGGCCTCTCCCTCCACGGCGTGGAGGAGAAGTCCCAGGGTCGCTGGAAGGCCGTCGTGGTCGGTTCGTACGAGCGCGGCGACCGTGCCGTGACCGTACAGCGCCTCGCCGAGCTGGCGGACTTCTACGGGGTCCCGGTGCAGGAGCTGCTGCCCGGCACGACGCCGGGTGGGGCCGCCGAGCCGCCGCCGAAGCTCGTCCTGGACCTGGAGCGCCTCGCCCACGTCCCGCCGGAGAAGGTCGGTCCGCTGCAGCGCTACGCGGCGACCATCCAGAGCCAGCGCGGTGACTACAACGGCAAGGTGCTCTCGATCCGCCAGGACGACCTTCGCACGCTCGCCGTCATCTACGACCAGTCGCCTTCCGTGCTCACGGAGCAGCTCATCAGCTGGGGCGTGCTGGACGCGGACGCGCGCCGCGCGGTCTCCCACGACGAGGGCTGAGCGAGCGGGGCCCGACCCCACAGCAGAAACGTGCCGCCGGGCGGGCGGGGACCTTCGGGTCCCCGCCCGCCCGGCGTTCCCGTCTCCCGTGTTCCGGCTCGGCGCCGGGTACCCCGAAGGGCCCACGGTCGGCTGACCGTGGGCCCTTCGTGGTGTGTGCGACCGAACCGTCGCGGCCGGGGGCTACTGCTCCCGGCGGAGGTTCGGTTTGAGGTCCTTGAAACGGGCCAGCAGACCGTTCACGAAGGACGGGGAGTCATCGGTGGAGAACTCCTTGGCGAGTTGGACGGCCTCGTCGATCACCACGGCGTCCGGGGTCTCGTCCATCCAGATCAGCTCGTACGCACCGAGCCGCAGGATGCTCCGGTCGACCACCGGCATGCGGTCGATCTCCCAGTCCACCGCGTAGGTGACGATGAGGTCGTCGATCCGGTCCGCGTACTGCGCGTACCCCTCGACGAGCTCCATCGTGAACTCGCCGACCGGCGGCTGACGGTCATCGGTCCGCGAGTGCCGAACCCAGTCCGCGAGGACACTCTGCACGGACTCACCGCGCTGGTCGGCCTCGAAGAGGATCTGGAAGGCGCGCTTGCGGGCCTTGTTCCGGGCAGCCACGGTTAGCTGTTCACCCGGCCGAGGTAGTCGCCCGAGCGGGTGTCGACCTTGATCTTCTCGCCGGTGCTGATGAAGAGCGGCACGCCGATCTCGTAACCGGTCTCCAGGGTGGCGGGCTTGGTGCCGCCGGTGGAGCGGTCGCCCTGGACGCCCGGGTCGGTGTGCTGGATCGTCAGCTCGACCGCGGCGGGCAGCTCGACGTAGAGCACCTCGCCCTCGTGCTGGGCGACGGAGGCGGTGAAGCCCTCGATCAGGAAGTTGGCGGCGTCGCCGACGGCCTTGCGGTCGACCATGAGCTGGTCGTACGTGTCCATGTCCATGAAGACGAAGTACTCGCCGTCCATGTACGAGAACTGCATGTCGCGGCGGTCAATGGTGGCCGTCTCGACCTTCACGCCGGCGTTGAACGTCTTGTCGACGACCTTGCCGGAGAGCACGTTCTTGAGCTTGGTGCGCACGAAGGCGGGGCCCTTGCCGGGCTTGACGTGCTGGAACTCGACGACGGACCAGAGCTGGCCTCCGTCGAGCTTGAGCACCAGGCCGTTCTTGAGGTCGTTCGTGGAAGCCACGGTTGCGGAATCTCCTGGACTGAAGCTGGTGGAACGACCGAGGATGCGCGCTAGAGCGCGAGCAGCTCCTTGGTCGTCATGGTGAGTAGCTCGGGTCCGCCGTCCGCCTCGGGGCGCACGACGAGCGTGTCATCGATCCGGACACCGCCCCGGCCCGGGAGGTGGACCCCCGGTTCGACGGTGACCGGCACACAAGCGTCCAGTTTACCCATGGCTGTCGGTGCCAGTTGCGGGTCCTCCTCGATTTCGAGCCCCACACCGTGCCCGGTCCTCGACTGAAGGCCCTCTCCGTGCCCCGCGGACTCCAGCAGGTGCCGGGCGGCATGGTCCACGTCCCGGTAGGCCGCCCCCGGGGCCAGGGCTTCCCGGCCGGCCCGCTGAGCGGCGAAAACGAGGTCGTAGAGCTCGATCTGCCACTCGGTGGGGGCGGTCCCGATGACGAAGGTCCGGCCGATCTCGCAGCGGTAGCCGTGGTAGCTCGCGCCCAGGCGGACGGAGAGAAAAT
The DNA here is from genome assembly GCF_000721175.1 of Streptomyces anulatus. GTDB lineage: Bacteria > Actinomycetota > Actinomycetes > Streptomycetales > Streptomycetaceae > Streptomyces > Streptomyces anulatus_C. Next base: position 15,999 of record NZ_JOEZ01000013.1, on the reverse strand, counting down.
CCCCCTCCTCCACCCTGCGGTCGGAGGGCCGGTGGCGTCCCTGGCCGGAGTTGGGGCCGGTGGCCACGGAGGTGGCGAAGGCAGGGCCGTCCGCCCCGTGGTCGACGAGGCGGCGCTCCAGTTCGAGGGCGAGATGCCGCTCGGTGCGGCCGACCAGGATCGATTCGAGGAGTTCACCGAGGGCCTGGTCGGTGATCTCGGCGGCGATCCGGAGGCAGCCGATCTCCTCCTCGTCCTTGACGATCCGCTGCTGCTCCACGGTGAAGCCCAGATCGGCCAGGACCAGGCGCGGGGCGGCCTTACCCATGGCACGGTGCCGGGCCACGGTCAGATCGTGCTCCTCGACGGCGAGCGAGCCCGCGCCCGACTCGGCGGCGAGGCCCGCGGCGGCGACCACCGGGTCGCTGTCCGGGACGGGCAGGAGGTCGATCCGGAGCGCCTCGTCGGGCCGCCCGTGGGCGGATTCACCGGTCGGGGCGCGCGGGCAGAGCAGAACGTCCTCGCCGGGGCCGAGCAGCAGCACGGCGCCGGGAGGCGCTCCGCCCGCGAGATAACGGACGTTGGCGGGGCGGGAGACCAGGGCGGCCGCGGAGCCCGCGGCGGCGCACCGGTCGCGGAGCAGCCCGCGTCGGACGGCGTGCACCTCTGACATGGTTCGAGCGTACGAGCGAGGGCGTCGGCCCGCCCGGCCAGCGCACCCGACCGGGGGGCTGGCCCGCGGCGGTGCGCGGTCGGCCGGGACGCCGGAGCACGAGCGCTGCCGGGCGGGCGGGCTCTTCCGGCGGCTACCAGGCGGGCGGGCTCGCGATGGACCGGGCCAGTACGTCGTCCAGGACGCGGGCGGTGGTCTCCACGTCGTACGTGGAGTTGTCGATGATCGGGAGGCCGGAGCCGTACCAGCCGGCCATCCGGCCGTGGATGCGGGCGACCTCCTCGTCGGAGAGCCTGCGGTTGCCGCTGCGGGCGGCGTTGCGCTCCAGGACGATCTCCAGGCCGGGCAGCAGGACCACTGGCAGCAGGCCGGGGCCCACGTGGCGCTTCCAGCCGCCGAGGCCGACGACCGGGCGGTCGGGGAAGACGGCGTCGTCGAGGATGCAGGAGATGCCGTTGGCGAGGAAGTTACGGGCGGCGAAGCCGCAGGTGCGGCGGGCCAGGCGGTACTGGGCCTCGGAGTGGTCGTTCCAGCCGGCCTGCGGGTCGGCGAAGCCGGAGCAGACCCACTCACGGACGTCGTCGAGGGAGACGTGGGCGGTGGGCACCCGGCGGCGGGCCGCCCAGAGCCTGGCGACGGTGGTCTTGCCCGCCCCGGCCGGGCCGATGAGCAGCACGGCGAGGGTCGCGCCGCCGGTACCGGGCTCGGCGGGGGGCGCGGGCAGCGGAACGGGGCCGCCCGGGGGCAGCTGGATGTGCCCGGTGTGCCCGCCTCCCTGCCCGGCGGGCGGCGGCGTGGGCCCTGTGCCGCTCCAGCCGGGCTGCGGGGCCTGGCCGGGGGCAGGAGGCTGCCCGGTCCGGCCCTGGGCCGGGGGAGGCGGCGCCTGGCCGGGGGGCGGCGGGGGTATCGGGGGCGGGCCGGGGTGACCGGGGTGCTGGGCCTGGTACGGCCGGCCGACGTGCCCGATACCGGGTCCGTGGGGCGGCGGCAGCGGGGCCCCCACTGCGTGCTGCATCCGGTGCCACTCCGTCTCGTAACTGCAACTGACGCTGATGGGACGGCTACCGTACCTTCCCGGGCCGTCTTCGGGTGAACGGCCCGGGAGGGTGCGAAGTGCCCGCCGACCGCGCGGAGGCCGGACGGGAATCGCGTCGGTGTCGGTCCGTCAGTCGGTCAGCTCGTCGGCCAGGGCGCGCAGGGCGAGCCGGTAGGAGCCGATGCCGAACCCGGCCACCGTGCCCGTGGCCACCGCGGCGACCACGGAGGTGTGCCGGAACTCCTCGCGGGCGTACGGGTTGGAGATGTGCACCTCGATCAGCGGGGCGGTGCGCTGGGCGGCCGCGTCCCGCATGCCGTACGAGTAGTGCGTGAAGGCACCCGGATTGAGAATGACCGGAATCGATCCGTCCGCCGCCTCGTGGAGCCAGCGGATCAGCTGGCCCTCGTCGTTGGTCTCCCGTACCTCGACGTCGAAGCCGAGCTCCTTGCCGAGGGTCGTGCAGGCGTCGACGAGTCCGGCGTAGGAGGTGGCCCCGTAGACGTCGGGCTCGCGCGAGCCGAGCCTGCCGAGGTTGGGGCCGTTCAGGACGAAGACCTTTCGGGTCACGCGGAGACCTCCCCGTAGGCGGCGAGCAGAACGGCCGGGTCGGGGCCCTCCAGGACGGTGGGCTTGCCGATGCCGTCCAGGACGATGAAGCGCAGCAGGTCGCCGCGCGACTTCTTGTCGACCTTCATGTTCTCCAGCAGCTTGGGCCACTGGTCGCCGCGGTAGGCCAGCGGCAGGCCCACCGACTCCAGGACGCTGCGGTGCCGGTCGGCGGTGGCGTCGTCGAGGCGTCCGGCGAGCCGGCCCAGCTCGGCGGCGAAGACCATGCCGATGGAGACGGCCGCGCCGTGGCGCCACTTGTAGCGCTCGTTCTTCTCGATGGCGTGGGCGAGGGTGTGGCCGTAGTTGAGGATCTCGCGGAGTCCGGACTCCTTGAGGTCGCTGGAGACGACCTCGGCCTTGACCCGGATGGAGCGCTCGATCAGCTCGGCGGTGTGCGGACCGGCCGGGGTGCGCGCGCCCTCGGGGTCGGCCTCGACCAGGTCGAGGATGACCGGGTCGGCGATGAAGCCGGCCTTGATGATCTCGGCCATGCCGGAGACGTAGTCGTTGACCGGCAGCGAGTCGAGCGCGGCGAGGTCGCAGAGGACCCCGGCGGGCGGGTGGAAGGCTCCGACGAGGTTCTTGCCCTCGGCGGTGTTGATGCCGGTCTTGCCGCCGACGGCCGCGTCGACCATGCCGAGGACGGTGGTCGGGATCGCGATCCAGCGGACCCCGCGCAGCCAGGTGGCCGCGACGAACCCGGCGACGTCCGTGGTGGCGCCGCCGCCGATGCCGACGATGACGTCGGTGCGGGTGAAGCCGGTCTGGCCGAGCGCCTTCCAGCAGTAGGCGGCGACCTCGACGGTCTTGGCCTCCTCCGCGTTCGGCAGCTGGACGGCGATGGCCTCGTACCCCTGGTCGGCGAGGTCCTGACGGACCGCCTCACCGGTCTCGGCCAGCGCCTCCGGGTGCAGCACGGCGACCCGCCGGGCGCGGTCGCCGATCAGCTGGGGCAGCTCGCCCAGGAGCTGGTGGCCGACGAGGACCTCGTACGGGGCGGAGCCCGCGGAGCCTGCGGAGCCTGCGACCTGGATGCGGGTGGGGCTCTGCTGCGTCATGCCGGTGTTCTCCACGCCGGGGGCGGCTGGGCCCTCCGGCAGTTCCAGTGCGTCGATGATCGCCTGGGCGACCTCTTCGGGGGTGTGTTCGTCGGTGGCGACGACGGTACGGGCGACCTCTTCGTAGAGGTGGCGGCGGGCGTCCATCAGCTCGCGCCACTGTCGGCGCGGGTTCACCGCGAGCAGCGGGCGGGCGGCGCCCAGCCCGACGCGGCGGACGGCCTCGTCCACGTCCATGGAGAGGTAGACGACCGGCCGGCCGGCCAGCAGCTCCCTGGTCGCCGCGTCCAGGACGGCCCCGCCGCCGAGGGAGAGGACGCCCGCGTGCCCGGCGACGGCCGCCTCGACGGCCCGGCGCTCCAGGGCGCGGAAGTGCTCCTCGCCCTCGTCGTAGAAGATCTCCGCGATCGGCTTGCCGGCCTCGGCGACGACGTCCGCGTCGGTGTCCCGGTAGGTGGTGCCGAGCCGGGCGGCGAGCAGTTCGCCGACGGTGGACTTGCCGACGCCCATCGGGCCGACGAGGACGACCAGGGGGCCGCTCATCGGATCTGGAGGTTGTCGAGGTACGACCGGACGTTGCGGTGGGTCTCGGGGACGCTGTCGCCGCCGAACTTCTCCGCGACCGCGTCGGCCAGCACGAGGGCGACCATCGCCTCCGCCACGATGCCCGCGGCCGGTACGGCGCAGACGTCGGAGCGCTGGTGGTGGGCCTTGGTGGCCTCACCGGTGACGACGTCCACGGTGGCCAGGGCGCGCGGCACGGTCGCGATGGGCTTCATCGCGGCGCGGACGCGCAGCAGCTCACCGGTGGTGAGCCCGCCCTCGGTGCCGCCGGAACGGCCGGAGGTGCGCTTGATGCCGTCCTCGGTGGCGACGATCTCGTCGTGCGCCTTCGAGCCGGGGACCCGGGCCAGTTCGAAGCCGTCGCCGACCTCGACGCCCTTGATCGCCTGGATGCCCATGAGCGCGGCGGCGAGCCGGGCGTCCAGGCGCCGGTCCCAGTGCACGTGCGAGCCGAGCCCGACGGGCACGCCGTACGCCAGCACCTCGACGACGCCGCCGAGGGTGTCGCCGTCCTTGTGTGCCTGGTCGATCTCGGCCACCATCGCCTTGGACGCGTCGGCGTCCAGGCAGCGGACCGGGTCGGCGTCCAGCTTCTCCACGTCGGCGGGGACCGGGAGGACGCCGTACGGCGCCTTCGCGGCGGCCAGCTCGACGACATGGCTGACGATCTCGATGCCCGCGGTCTCCTTGAGGTAGGAGCGGGCGACGGCCCCGAGGGCGACGCGCGCGGCGGTCTCCCGGGCGCTGGCGCGCTCCAGGACCGGCCGGGCCTCGTCGAAGCCGTACTTCTGCATCCCCGCGAGGTCGGCGTGGCCGGGCCGGGGGCGGGTCAGCGGGGCGTTACGGGCGAGCTTCGCCAGCTCGTCGGGGTCGACCGGGTCGGCCGACATGACCTGCTCCCACTTGGGCCACTCGGTGTTGCCGACCATGACGGCGACCGGGGAGCCCATGGTGAGGCCGTGGCGTACGCCGCCGAGGAAGGTGACCTCGTCCTTCTCGAACTTCATCCGCGCGCCGCGGCCGTAACCGAGCCGTCGCCGGGCCAGCGCCTCCGCCACCATCTCCGTGGTGATCGGGACACCGGCGGGAAGACCCTCCAGCGTCGCCACCAGTGCGGGGCCGTGCGACTCCCCCGCGGTCAGCCAGCGCAACCTGCTCAACGGTGCTCCTCATGCTCGCGCCTGAAATCCAACGGCGCCACCGGGTGCGCGGCCCTGGCCCGCCACCTCCGATCCTCCCACGACCCGGGGCGCGATCCGGCCGCCGGTCCAGCAGACGGACGTCCTGGACCGGCCGACGGACCCGTCAGCGGTCCGCGAGCGCGGCTTCCCCGGCCTGCCGCATGACGGCCAGCGGTGCCGGGATCCGGCCGGTCATCTGCTCGACCTGGAGCAGGGCCTGGTGCACCAGCAGGTCGAGCCCGCCGACCACCGCCCCGCCGTGCGCCGACCAGGCGGCGGCGAACGCGGTGGGCCACGGCTCGTACAGCACGTCGAAGAGGATGCCCGGGGTTCCCCGCACGGATCCGGCCAACGAGTCCGTCGCACCCGCCGGGGTGGTGGCGATGACGAGCGGCGCGGTCAGTGCCGCTGCCGCGTCCGCCCAGTCGGCGATCACGACGTCGACACCGAGCCGCTCCCCCCAGGCCCGCATCTCGGCCGCCCGCTCGGGGCTGCGCACATAAGCGGTGACCGGTCCGGCACAGATCGCCGCGAGCGCGGCCAGCGCGGAGGAGGCGGTGGCACCGGCTCCGAGCACCGCGGCGGACTCGACCTTGTCGACGCCGCGTTCACGCAGAGCGGCGATCATGCCGGGAATGTCGGTGTTGTCGCCGACTCGGCGGCCGTCCTCCGTGAACACGACCGTGTTGACGGCCTCCACGGAGGCGGCCGTCACGCCGACCTCGTCGAGCAACGGGATGATCGCCCGCTTGAGCGGCATGGTCAGCGACAGCCCGGCCCAGGAGGAGTCCAGCCCTTCGATGAACCCGGGCAGCGCCGCCTCGTCGATCTCGAACCGGTCGTAGGACCAGTCCTCCAGGCCGAGTTCGGCGTACGCGGCGCGGTGCAGGACCGGGGAGAGGGAGTGTGCGATGGGCGAGCCGAGGACGGCGGCCCGGCGTGGCTCGCTCACTGGCCGGACTTCCCCTCTTCGTACTCCCGCCGGTTCTTCTCGTGCTCCTCGTTGGTCTCGGCGAAGACCGTCTTGTCCTCGTTGATCGAGACGAAGTAGTACCAGGGGCCCGGCTTGGGGTTCATCGCCGAGTGCAGGGCGTCCGCGCCCGGATTGCTGATCGGGCCGGAGGGCAGGCCGATGATCTTGTAGGTGTTGTACGGGTCGTCGATCTTCCGGACCTCGTCGACCGCACCGATGTCGAGGGTGCTCTGACCCTTGATGTAGTTGACCGTGGAGTCGAATTCGAGCCGCCCGACCGTCTCCATGTTGCCCGGCTTGAGACGGTTGTAGACGACCCGCGCGACCTTGTCGAAGTCGTGCTTGTACTTGCCCTCGACCTGCACGAGGCTCGCGACGGTGATCAGTTCCCACGGACTCTTGAGACCGAGCTTCTTCGCACTGTCCGCCAGGCCGAGCTTGTCGTACTCCTTGTTCGCCCGCGTGACCATCCGCTTCAGCGCGTCCTCGGGCTTCGTTCCCTTGGCGACCGGATAGGCGGCCGGGTACAGGAAGCCCTCCAGCGGGTCCTTCACGTCCGGGTTGTCGTCCGCCCAGTCGGGCAGGCCCAGCGACTCCGCCTTGGTCTTGGCGATCTTCGCCGTGGTCCCCTTCTCCAGCTCCAGCCGCTTGTCGATCTCGGCATAGACCTTGACGTTGCGGGTCCCCTCCGGGATCACGAACGCGTTCTGGCTCTTGGGGTCGAGCATCAGCTCGATCGCGCTGGCAGCGGACATCTCCTTCTTCAGGAGGTAGACGCCGGCCTGGAGCAACTTGCCCTTGGGGTTGTCGTTCTGCGCCGCGACGAAGGCGTCGGAGGACTTGATGACGCCCTTCTTGCGCAGGATGTTGGCGATGTCGTAGCCGAGCGACCCTTCGGGGATCTCGACCTCGACCTCGCCGGTGCCCGCCCCCGCGTAGTCGGCCGGAGCGCCGAACTGCTTCTTCCAGAAGGTGTAGCCGACGTAGGAGACTCCGCCGAGGCCGCCGAGCAGGACGACGGAGACCACCAGGCAGGCACAGCCGCTGCGGCTCTTTTTCTTCTTGCCCTTGCCGCCCCGGCGGTCGCTGCCGCCGCGGTCGCGGCGCGAGGCGCGCGATCCGTCGTCGTCCGGGTCATCGTCGTCGTCGCGCGGCTCGCGGCCGGCCGGTTCGTCCGCACCGGTGAAGAAGGGGTGCGTCTCTTCCTGCGGCTCGTCCGGGTCCCAGTCCGTCGACGACTGTTGCTGTTGTTGCTGCTGCTGTTCGGCTGCGGCGTCGCGGCGGCCCGGAGGTTGCGGCGGGGGGTAGGCCTCAGGGGTGCCGTAGTAGTCCTGCGATGCGTCGTAGCCGCCGGGCTGCTGGGCGTACGGGTCCTGGGGCTCGCCCCCGTACGGCATCGCGGCCTGCTGCCCGGTGTCCCAGCCGCCGTTGTACTGCGGCTGGGCACCGCTCTGCTGGATGTACTGGTCCTGCTGGGGCGCGCCGTACTGCTGGTTCTGCGGCTGCTGCCCGTACTGCTGGTGCTGCTGGTCGTACGGCTGCTGCTGCGGGTACTGCTGGTGGTTCTGGTGCTGCTGGGCGTACGGGTCCTGCGGATAGGGCTGCTGCTGGTCGCCGTACTGGCCCTGGCCGTGGGCGGCCTGCCGGCCTCCCCATCCCTGGTCCCCGTACAAGGGGTCCTCGGGATGCCACGGTTCGGAGCCGGGGCCCCGGCCATACTCAGTCATCGATCCCCTAGAGCCGCGAGACGACGTTCCGTCTCTTCGCTTCGCTGTGCGGTGTTTGTTCGAACACCGTCGCATCGCGCGGAACGTTACCGTATCGCGATCAGACAACCACTTCGACGCCCTCGCCCGGGGGATTGCCTGACGCCCGTTCGGACTCCAGAGCGTTCTGAAGGATCACCACAGCGGCAGCCTGGTCGATGACAGACCGGCCCTTCTTGGACTTCACGCCCGAGGCGCGCATCCCCTGAGCGGCCGTCACTGTGGTCATCCTCTCGTCCACCAGACGCACCGGAACGGGTGCGATCGAGCGGGCGAACTCCTGAGCGAACGCCCGGACCTTGGCGGCTGCGGGGCCCTCGCCGCCGCCGAGGGAGCGGGGCAGGCCGAGGATGACCTCGATCGGCTCGTACTCGTCGACGAGTCCGCGGAGCCGCCGGTGGGCGGCCGGGACGTCGCGTCCCGGCACGGTCTCCACCGGCGTGGCCAGGATCCCGTCGGGGTCGCACGAGGCGACCCCGATCCGGGCGTCCCCGACATCGACGGCGAGCCGTCGGCCCCGGCGCATCTGCGTCATCGCGCTCGTCACGCGATCTCGGTGACGAGGCGTTCGACGGCGGCGACGGCGTCACCGATGGCGGCCGGGTTCGTACCGCCGCCCTGGGCGACGTCCGGCTTGCCGCCGCCACCGCCGCCGAGCGTCTTGGCGGCCGTACGGACGAGGTCACCGGCCTTGAGACCACGCTCGCGGGCGGCCTCATTGGTGGCGATGACGGTGAGCGGGCGGCCGTTGGCCGTGGTGAACAGCGCCACGACGGCCGGGCGGCCGCCCTGGATGCGGCCGCGCACGTCCAGGACCAGCTTGCGCAGGTCGTCGGCGGAGGTGCCGTCGGGGACCTGGCCGGTGACCAGGGCGACGCCGCGGACGTCCTTGGCGGACTCGACGAGTCCGGCGGCGGCCGCAAGGACCTTCTCCGCGCGGAACTTCTCGATCTCCTTCTCGGCGTCCTTCAACTTGCCGAGCATGCCCGCGATCTTCTCCGGAAGCTCCTCGGGACGGCCCTTGACCAGCTCCTGAAGCTGGGCGACGACCGTGTGCTCCTTGGCGAGGAAATTGTACGCGTCCACGCCGACGAGGGCCTCGATGCGGCGCACGCCCGAGCCGATGGAGGACTCGCCGAGCAGCTTCACCAGACCCAGCTGGGCGGTGTTGTGGACGTGCGTGCCGCCGCACAGCTCCTTGGAGAAGTCGCCGATGGTCACGACGCGGACCCGCTCGCCGTACTTCTCGCCGAACTCGGCGATCGCACCCTGCTTCTTGGCCTCGTCGATGGACATGACCTCCGCCTGGACGTCGAGTTCCCGCGACAGGACCTCGTTGATCCGCTGCTCGACGTCGGTGAGGACCGTGCCGGGGACGGCGGCGGGCGAGCCGAAGTCGAAGCGGAAGCGGCCCGGGGAGTTCTCCGAGCCGGCCTGGGCGGCCGTGGGGCCGAGAGCGTCGCGCAGCGCCTGGTGCGTGAGGTGGGTGGCGCTGTGGGCGCGGGCGATGGCGCGGCGGCGGGTGTTGTCGATGGAGGCGAAGACGGAGGCTCCGACCGTCACCTCGCCGACCTGGACGACGCCCTTGTGGACGTGGACGCCGGGAACCGGCTTCTGGACGTCGCGGACCTCGATCACGGCACCGGTGTCGAGCCGGATGCGGCCGGTGTCGGCGAGCTGGCCGCCGCCCTCGGCGTAGAAAGGCGTGCGGTCGAGGACGACCTCGACCTCGTCGCCCTCGGTGGCGGCGGGCGAGGGCACACCGTCGACCAGGAGGCCGACGATGGTGGACTCTCCGGCGGTGGAGGTGTAGCCGGTGAACTCGGTGGCGCCGGAGGTGTCGGCGACCTCGCGGTAGGCGGACAGGTCGGCGTGACCGGTCTTCTTGGCGCGGGCGTCGGCCTTGGCCTTGTCGCGCTGCTCCTGCATGAGGCGGCGGAAGCCGTCCTCGTCCACGGACAGCCCCTGCTCGGCGGCCATCTCCAGGGTCAGGTCGATCGGGAAGCCCCAGGTGTCATGGAGCAGGAACGCCTTGTCGCCGGCGAGGACCTGGCCGCCGGCGGCCTTGGTCTCGGTGACGGCGGTCTCCAGGATGTTGGTGCCGCCCTTGAGGGCCTTGAGGAAGGCGGCTTCCTCGGCGAGCGCGACGGTCTCGATGCGCTTGCGGTCGGTGATCAGCTCCGGGTACTGCAGACCCATCGTGTCGACCACGACGTCGACCAGTTCCTTGACGACCGAGCCGGTGGCGCCCATGAGACGCATGTTGCGGATGGCGCGGCGCATGATGCGGCGCAGCACATAGCCGCGGCCCTCGTTGCCGGGGGTGACACCGTCGCCGATGAGCATCACCGACGTGCGGATGTGGTCGGCGACGACGCGGAGCGAGACGTCGGTGCCCTGCTCGGCGCCGTAGCGGACGCCGGTCAGCTCGGTGGCCTTGTCCATGACGACGCGCAGGGTGTCGGTCTCGTACATGTTCTGTACGCCCTGCAGGATCATGGCGAGGCGTTCGAGGCCTAGACCGGTGTCGATGTTCTTCGACGGCAGTTCCCCGAGGATCGGGAAGTCCTCCTTGCCGTCGCCGGCGCCGCGCTCGTACTGCATGAAGACCAGGTTCCAGATCTCCACGTAGCGCTCGTCGTTGACGGCCGGGCCGCCCTCGACGCCGAACTCGGGGCCGCGGTCGTAGTTGATCTCCGAGCACGGGCCGCAGGGTCCGGGGACGCCCATGGACCAGAAGTTGTCCTTCTTGCCCAGGCGCTGGATGCGCTCGGCGGGGACGCCGATCTTGTCGCGCCAGATCTGCTCGGCCTCGTCGTCGTCGAGGTAGACCGTGATCCAGAGCTTCTCGGGGTCGAGGCCGTAGCCGCCGTCCTCGACGGAGTTGGTCAGCGCCTCCCAGGCGAGCTGGATGGCGCCCTCCTTGAAGTAGTCCCCGAAGGAGAAGTTGCCGCACATCTGGAAGAAGGTGCCGTGGCGGGTGGTCTTGCCGACCTCTTCGATGTCCGGCGTGCGCACGCACTTCTGCACGCTGGTGACGCGCGGAGCGGGCGGCTTGACCTCGCCGAGGAAGTACGGCTTGAAGGGGACCATGCCCGCGGGGACCAGCAGCAGAGTCGGGTCGTCCGCGATGAGCGACGCCGAAGGCACGGCGGTGTGACCGCGCTCCTCGAAGAAGCTCAGCCAGCGGCGGCGGATTTCAGCCGACTCCATCAGTGGTCCTCATTCCGGTTGTTCGTTCTGTAGGGGAGCTTGCGGTACGTGCTCGCGTTCGCGGGCGGTTCGGCCGCTTCGACGGCGAAGTGCCGCTGTACGGGAAGGTCGGGGTCGACCGGCGCTTCCAGGCCCAGGGCGCCGCCCAGTTCGGCTTCGCGCCGGACCATGCCCTCACGGACGTCGAGGGCGAAGTCCTTGAGCTTGTGACCGGTCTCGATCGCCTTGTCCGCGGCCTGCGCCGCGAGGCTTTCGGGGGTCAGCTGCCTGAGCTTGCGGTTGACCTTGGTGGTGGCCCACACACCGGCGGCTGCGCCGGCGGTGAACCAGAACGTGCGGCGGAACATCGCTGGATCAGTCCTTCTGTCCGCGGGCGTTTCGGCGTTCGCGCCTGCGTCCGCGCGCCGAGGGTACGGTCCGGCCGACGATCACCGTGCGGCGGGCGGAGCCACGGCCCCGCGCCGGTTCCGGGTCGGGCTCGGGGGCGGCGCGGCGGCCGAGGGCCTGCCGTACGCCGTAGCCGAACGCCGCGACCTTGACGAGGGGGCCGCCGAAGGTGGAGGCGACGGTGGTCGAGAGCGCGGAGGCGTTGGAGGTGACTTCCTGGACGTCGCTCGCGATGGCGTCGACCTTGTCCAGCTGGGTCTGCGCGGAGCGCACCGTCGCCGAGGCGTCGGCCAGCAGCGGAACGGCCTGGTCGGTCACGTCCGCCACGAGCTTGGTGGTCGCCCTGAGCGTCTGGGCGAGCCTCACCAGCACCACGGCGAGGAACGAGACCAGGATCGCCCAGAAGACGGCCACGAGGATCCCGGCCACCTCTCCACCGGACACTGTGCACCGCTCTCTGCTCGTCGCTCGGGCCCTGCCGGGCCTTGTCCCACGAGCCTATCGCGCCGCACATCTCCTCCCCTACCGCATTCCCCACGGGCCGAGCGGGAGTTGCTTCACGAGATTGTACGGAGAGCTTTCAAGCCAGTACGCTCCGTGTTTCATGCGACGCCTGCAGGACCCCTCCCCGAATCCCGATGGTCCGGACGCCCGCCCCGCGGCGGCACCCGGCACCCTCCCGGCCGAACTGAACAGATTCGTGGGACGCGAGGACGAACTGGCCGAGCTGGACGGGCTGCTGGAGGAGTCCAGGCTCGTCACCGTCGCCGGGGTGGCGGGCGTGGGCAAGACCCGGTGCGTCACCCGTGTCGCCGCGCTCCGGGAGAAACGGTACTGCGACGGAGTCCTGCTGGCCGAGCTGTCCGCCGTACGCGATCCCGACCTGCTGGAACACGCCCTGGCCGAAGCGCTGGGCCTGACCGATCACACCAGCAGGCCGCCGCGCGCCGTCCTCGTCGGACATCTCTCCGAGCGCCGGACGCTGCTGGTGATCGACGGCTTCGAGCACCTCGTCGACGCCTGCGCCGATCTCGTCACCGAACTGCTGCGCCGGGCCCCGCGCCTCCAGGTGCTCGCGGCCGGGCGCTGCCCCCTCCGGGTGGAAGGGGAACGGACGTTCCCGCTCGCCCCGATGTCCGACGGGGACGCGGTGGAGCTCTTCACCGAACGGGCGCGCGGGGTGCGGCCGGGCTGGGCCCCGACGGCGGGCGAGCGGACGGCCGCGCTGGAGCTCTGCCGCCGCCTCGACGGTATTCCGCTGGCCCTGGAGCTGGCAGCCGGGCGGCTGCGCGCCCTCTCGGTGGAACAGGTGCTCCTGCGGCTGGACGACCGGTTCCGGCTGCTGACCGGCGGCCCACGGGGCGCGCCGCCCCGCCACCAGACGCTGCGTACGGCGATCGGCTGGAGCCATGAGCTGTGCACGTCCGAGCAGCGGCTGCTGTGGGCGCGGCTCTCGGTGTTCGCCGGGCAGTTCGACCTGGAGGCCGCCGAGTACATCTGCGGCGGGCCGGACCTGCCGGCCGACTCGGTGCTCGATGTGCTGGACGAGCTGCTCGCCCAGTCGGTGGTGGAGCGCGAGGACGGCCCGACCGGCGCCCGCTACCGGTTGCTGGACACGGTCAGAGAGTACGGGGCGCAGTGGCTGGCGGCGGCCGGGGACGCCCAGCGGCTGCGCCGGCGGCACCGGGACTGGTTCCTGGGGCTCGCGACCTGGTGCGAGCTGGACTGGTTCAGTCCGCGCCAGGCGGAGGTGGCGGCGCGGATCGACGGTGAACTGCCCAATCTCCGCCGGGCGATGGAGTGCTCGATGGAGAGCCCCGACGAGGTGCATCTGGCGCAGTATCTGGCGGGCACCCTGTGGTTCTACTGGGCCGGCTGCGGGCGGCTGTCCGAGGGGCGGCACTGGCTGGACCACGTCCTGGAGGAACCGACCCCGCACGATGCCGCACGGCTGAAGGTGCTGTGGGTGCTGGGCTATGTGGCGGTGCTTCAGGGCGACACGGTCGGCGCGATCTCGGCGCTCCAGGAGTGCCGGGAGGAGGCCGAGCGCTCCGGAGACGCGACGGCACTGGCGTACGCGGTGCATCGCACGGGGTGTCTGGCGATCGTGACGGACGACATGCCACGGGCCGAGGAGCTGCTCCGTGACGCGCTCGGCCGGTACCGCGAGGTCGGCGAGCTGAACAGCAACGTGCTGATGGCGCAGGTGGAGCTGGCCATGGCGGTGGCGTTCCTCGGCGATCTGGACGCGGCGGCGGTGATCTGCGACGAGGTCCGGGAGATCTGCGAGGACCACGGGGAGCGGTGGGCGCTGGCGTACGCGCTGTACGTCCTGGCGTACGCGGCGCTGCGACGGGGACGGCCGGCGCGGGCGCGGCAGATGCTCGGCGAGTGCCTGACGATCGGCCGGACGTTCAACGATCTGCTGGGCACGGTGCTGTCGCTGGAGCTGCTGGCCCTGGTGACGGTGGTGGAGGGGGACGCCGGGGAGGCCGCCGTGCTCCAGGGTGCGGCGGAGGCCATCTGGCCGTCGGTGGGTCTGCAGCTGTTCGGCTCGGCGTTCTACGGGCGGCCACGGGCGGAGTGCGAGGAGCAGGCACGCCGGGAGCTGGGGAACGCGGCGTACGAGGAGGGGCTGCGGGCGGGCCGGCGGCTGGATCCGGACACCGCGGTCGACCGGGCGCTGGCCGGCGACGGCCCGGCCGCGGCGAGGGACGCGCCGGGCGCGGGCGGGCAGGCGGCGCCGGGCGGGCCCGGGGGAACGCGAAGGCCCGCCGCCTCCCGGATGACAGGGAGGGGCGGGCCGGAGCGCTGGTGAGAGCGGCTACGCCTGGATCAGCGGGCGTAGTACTCGACGACGAGCTGCTCGTCGCAGATCACCGGGATCTCCTTGCGGTTCGGGTCCCGGTCCAGGCGGAAGGCCAGGGCCTTCAGGTTCACCTGGAGGTAGCGCGGGGTCTCACCGTCGGTGTCGTAGCCACCCTCGCGGGCCACCTGGAAGGGGACCTTGGTGCGGCTGCGCTCCCGGACCTGGACGACGTCGTCGGGGCGCACGCGGAAGGAAGGCTTGTCGACCTTGCCACCGTTGACCTCGATGTGGCCGTGGACGACCATCTGGCGGGCCTGGTAGATGGTGCGGGCGATGCCCGAACGCAGAACCAGGGCGTCGAGGCGACGCTCGAGCTCGACGACCAGCGCCTCGCCCGTCTTGCCTTCGGCCTTCTTGGCACGGTCGTAGGCGCGCACCATCTGGCGCTCGCTGATGTCGTACTGCGCACGCAGGCGCTGCTTCTCCAGCAGACGGACCTTGTAGTCCGAGTTCTGCTTGCGGCCACGGCCGTGCTCGCCCGGCGGGTACGGACGGGCTTCGAAGTACTTGACAGCCTTGGGCGTCAGAGCGATGCCGAGGGCACGCGACTTCTTGACCTTGGGACGCGACTGGTTAGGCACGTTCTCCAGACCTCCGTTGTGGGTTAGGTTAGGTTTACCTTACTCAAGGAGATCGCATGTCTCGCCCTGGGAACACCACTCACGTCACGGACAGCACAGACAGCGGCAGCACACCAGAAGGTGCTGCTACGACGGAAGGCCGATCTGATCGTGGTCAGCCGCGTCCCAGCGGGCTTGAAAACACTCGGATGCCGTCAGCAGCCGAGCGCACACGAACTCTCGTACAGAGTACCTGCTCCGCGCTGCTCGTCGTACCGGGGCTCGATCCGGCCCGCGCGGAGCCGCTGGTCCCGGACAGCAGGAGCGTGGGACCCGAGGGCGATCTGTTCCTCGAATTCCCCGCGGATTCCCCGGCGGTCCGGGCCGCGACGCACGCGCAGGGCGACGAGCTGACCGCCGTGCTGGAGATCACGGACGTCGCTCCGGTCTCCGTGCCCCACCGGATCCGGGGCCGCGCGTGGGTCTCCGGCTGGCTCACCTCCGTGCCCGGCATCGCCGAGCCCGGCCGGATGATGCTGCGCCTGGAGTTCGGTGAGGCGTACGTGGACGACCTCTGGGGCGCCGAGGGCGTCGAGCCGGAGGGCTTCCGGGACGCGGACCCCGACCCACTGGTCACCCACGAGGCGGAGCTGCTCCAGCATCTGCACTCCGCCCACGACGAGCAGATGCGCACCCTGTGCGGTCTGCTGGGCGAGCGCACCGCCCGCCGGCCCAGGGCCGTGCCGGTCGCGCTGGACCGCTTCGGCTTGCGGGTCCGCTTCGTCGAGGTCCAGGGGTCCTGCTTCGACGCCCGCTTCGAGTTCCCGGAGCCGGTGCGCGATGTCACCGAGCTGCGCCGCGCCATGCACACCCTCTTCGAGGCGGCCGCGTCCTGACCCGGCGGCGCGTCCGGACGAGCGGCGCTAGGGCGTGTATCGGGGCGACCCTCCGCCTTGCGATCGCACGCACCAGACGCCGCCGAGCCCGCCCTCCGGGCGGACGGCGCTACTTTCGAAACACGCCCTAGGACCAATGCCGTTCGGTTACGGGTTCGGTCTGCGGCGCAACTTTGGGCGTTTCGGCTGGTGATACGGGTGCAGCCCTTGTAGTGGTTCTCGGGTCCGCCAA
>NZ_JOEZ01000012.1 GCF_000721175.1 Streptomyces anulatus | reverse complement strand
CCGCCCCCGCGGTCCCCGCCGTGATGACGACCGGCCCTCCGGTGGTGGGTTCCGTCGTGATGACAACCGGCCCTCCGGTGGTTCCGGTGGCGGCTTCCGTCGTGACGACCGGGGCGGCGACAGGGACCGGGGCGGATACCGTGGCGGCCAGCGCGACGACCGGGACCGCGGTGGTTTCCGGGGCCGCGACGACCGGGAACATGACCGCGACCGCGAGCCGATCAAGCGGCTGCCGATTCCGGACGACGTCACGGGCGACGAGATCGACAAGGACGTACGCCAGGAGCTCATGAGCCTGCCGAAGACCCTTGCCGAGGACGTCGCGCGCAACCTCGTCATGGTGGCCCGGCTGATCGACGAGGACCCCGAGGAGGCGTACGCGTACGCCCGTATCGCCCTCCGGCTCGCGTCCCGCGTCGCTGCTGTGCGTGAGGCGGCCGGGTTCGCGGCCTACGCGACGCAGAAGTACGCCGAGGCGCTCGCCGAGTTCCGGGCGGCCAGGCGGATGACCGGGTCCGTGGACCTGTGGCCCGTCATGGCGGACTGTGAGCGCGGGCTCGGACGGCCTGAGCGGGCGATGGCCATGGCCGGTGAGCCCGAGGTGCAGAAGCTGGACAAGGCCGGGCAGGTCGAGATGCGGCTGGTGGCCGCCGGGGCACGCCGTGACATGGGCCAGATCGACGCCGCCATCGTGACGCTCCAGAGCCCCGAGCTCGCGTCCAACTCCGTGCAGCCGTGGACGCCGCGACTTCGCTACGCCTACGCGGACGCCCTGCTGGAGGCAGGACGCGAGGACGAGGCGCGGGAATGGTTCGGGAAGGCGCTGGAGGCCGACAAGGACGGTTCCACCGACGCGTCGGACCGGCTCGCCGCGCTCGACGGCGTCGAGTTCGTCGACGTCCTCGGTGACGACGAGGCGGACGAGGATGCTCCCGCGGTCCGCGACGACGCGCGTGAGGCCGTCGGCACGGAACAGGACCTGGACGAGGATCTGGATCACGACCAGGACGGTCCTGCGGACGGATCGGTCAAGGGCTAGTTGCTGACGAAGAAGGGGCGGCACTCCGGTAGTCGGAGTGCCGCCCCTTCTTCGTTCCGGTCGACCGTCAGCCGAGGGTGAGGCTCCGCATGACCAGGCCCGTGGCCGGCTTCGGGCCGAGCGACGTCGACTTGCGGGGCATCGTGACACCCTGCCGGGCCAGGTCCCGGACGACCTCTTCGCGCACGGGATGCATCAGGACCGCCGTGGCGTCGAGGCGTTCCGCCTGTTCGACGGCTGCCTCGGTGTCGTGGATGTAGCCGATGTGCTCGGGCGCGTCGGGGATCCGCCACACGTCGTCGAGCAGCGCGGAGTGCAGGACCGTCGCGTCCAGGGTGCGCCAGGCGTCGGGGCGGTCCGTCCGGACGGTGCGGGCCAGCAGGGCCGGGTCGGGGCGGTCCACCAGGTGGAAGCCGCCGTCGCCGGCGAGGAGGAACGCGTTGCCATCGGCCGCCGCTTCGGCCAGCGCGTCGAGTGCCCGGGGGAGTGGTCCTTCGACCGGCTGGACCCGGAAGAGACCGGTCAGCGCCTTCACGGCCCGGGGAACCGGCAGTCCGCGCAGGAGCCGGTGGATGGCGCGGACCTGGAGCGGGTGGCGGGCCGTGTCGACGAGGAGGACGAGGCCGTAGTCCCAGGGCCCCGGCGCGGTCTGTTCCTGCTGGAGCCGGAGGTAGGTGGCCCAGCGGTGGTGGCCGTCCGCGATGAGAGCCTGGTGCCGGGCGAGGTCTGTCTCGATCTCGCTCCGCTCGGCCGGGTCCGTCACGGCCCAGAGCCGGTGCCTGAAGCCGTCCTCCGTCGTGGTGGCGAGCAGCGGCTCCCGCAGGACCGTGCGCTCGATGACCGCTGCCGCGCCGGCCGGCGGGCCCGGCTCGCCGCGGTAGGTCAGCAGCAGCGGTTCCAGATGGGCCCCGGTCGTGCGCATCAGCTCCGCGCGGTCCGCGACGACGTCGTCCATGACGTCCTCATGGGGCAGCACGACGCCCTCGGCGGCCGGGGAGAGGGCCAGGGCGCCGATCACGCCCCGCTGGAGGATCTCGTCGTTCCGCTGCTCGTAGACGTACAGCACCGGGTCCGGGTCCGGGGCGATGACCCCCTCGGCCTGCCAGCGGTCCAGTGTGGCGGCCGCCTGGCGGTGCCGGTCCCGGGCCGTTTCGGCCTGGGGGAGGATGAGGCGCACGATGTTGTGCGGATCCGCCGACTCCAGGTGGTGCAGCCCGTCGGGCCGGACGACCACGTCGTACGGGGGCGAGGTCACGGCGGCAAGGCTGCCGACCCGCTCGGGGACGTAACGCAGTCCGCGGAACGGGATAAGCCGCAGCCCCTGGTCGACGGGACCTGAAGTGTTCATCAGGGCATCGTATGTGTGCACAGGGCATACGCGATGGCCGGGGCAGATACAGAGCGAAGAGGAGCGAGTCATATGAGCCACCAGCACGGCCGGGTCCGGCCGGCGGGAAGCAGCACGGCGCTGAGCGAGGCGTACGACACGGCTCTCCTCGACCTCGACGGGGTCGTGTACGCGGGCGGTGAGGCCATCGGCCACGCCGTGGAGTCGCTGGCCGAGGCACGGGCCGGGGGCATGCACCTCGCGTACGTCACCAACAACGCGCTGCGGACGCCGGACGCGGTGGCGGGGCACCTGACGGAACTCGGGGTGCCCACCGACCCCGCCGACGTGATCACCTCCGCCCAGGCCGTCGCCCGGCTCGCCGCCGGTCAGCTGCCGCCGGGGGCCCGGGTGCTGTTGATCGGCGGCGAGGGGCTGCGGGTCGCCGTGCGCGAGCGTGGGCTGGTGCCCGTGGAGTCGGCGGACGACGACCCGGCGGCGGTGGTCCAGGGGTACGGCGGGCCGGACATGACGTGGGGGCGGTTCGCCGAGGCGAGCTACGCGATCCGGCGCGGGCTGCCGTGGTTCGCGTCCAACACCGACCTGACCATCCCGGGCGCCCGGGGTATCGCGCCCGGCAACGGGGCCGCGGTCGAGGTCGTCCGGATCGCCACCGGTGCCGAGCCGCAGGTCGCCGGGAAGCCGTTGCCGCCGATGCACCGCGAGACCGTGCTGCGGACCGGGGCCGAGCGGCCGATCGTCGTCGGGGACCGGCTGGACACGGACATCGAGGGCGCGTTCAACGGGGGCGTGGACTCGCTGCTGGTGCTGACCGGGGTGACCGACGCGGCGCAGTTGCTGGCCGCTCCGCCGCAGCACCGGCCGACCTATGTGGACGGGGACCTGCGGGGGCTGCTGACCGGGCAGCCCGAGGTCACGCCGGTCGCTGACGCGTACCGGTGCGGGGGTTGGACCGCCGCCGTGCGCGGGGACGAGCTGGTCCTGGAAGGTGAAGGCGACGCGCTCGACGGGCTGCGGGCGCTCTGCGCGGCCGCCTGGACCTCCGCCGGTGCGGGCGTGTGCGGGCTGAGGACGGGGAAGGCCCTCGCCGGAATCGGGCTCTGAGCCGCTCCCCGGAGCGCCCGACGTGCCTTGTCCGCGAGGGTGTTGAGGGCGTGGAGCGGCAGCCAGGGACCCGTGGCGCCAAGGAGAGGATAGGTTAACCTAACCTGGTGCTGCTCGGTGGTCCGCCCGTGCCCCGCGCCGTGCCGCTCCACCTCACCGACTCCGGGAGTACGACCATGCAGCGCCTCACCGCGGAATCGGTGACCCTCGGCTACGACCAGCGGGTCATCACCGAGAACCTCTCGGTGGAGATTCCCGACAACTCCTTCACCGTGATCGTCGGTCCCAACGCCTGCGGCAAGTCGACCCTGCTGCGGGCGCTCGCCCGGATGCTGAAGCCGAGCCGGGGTCAGGTGCTGCTGGACGGGCAGACCATCCACCAGCTGCCCGCGAAGAAGGTCGCCCGGACGCTGGGGCTGCTGCCGCAGTCCTCCATAGCCCCCGACGGGATCACCGTCGCCGACCTCGTCGCCCGCGGCCGGTACCCCCACCAGGGGCTGCTGCGGCAGTGGTCGCCGCAGGACGAGCGGGTGGTGAACGAGTCCATGGGCTCCACCGGCGTCGCCGAGCTGGCCGACCGCTATGTCGACGAACTGTCCGGCGGTCAGCGTCAGCGGGTCTGGATCGCCATGGCGCTGGCCCAGCAGACGCCGCTGCTGCTGCTCGACGAGCCGACGACGTATCTCGACATCCAGCACCAGATCGATGTGCTCGACCTGTGCGCGGAGCTGCACGAGACGCAGGGGCGGACGCTGGTCGCCGTGCTCCACGACCTGAACCACGCCGCGCGGTACGCCACGCACCTCATCGCGATGCGGGACGGGGCGATCGTCGCGGAGGGGCCGCCTTCGGAGGTCGTCGACGCGGAGTTGGTGGAGCGGGTGTTCGGGATGCGGTGTCAGGTGATCGATGATCCGGAGACGGGTACGCCGCTGGTCGTGCCTGCGGCCCGTAAGGCTCGGAAGGTTGCCGCCTGAGGTTGTGGGCGAGTGCGGGTTGCGCCCCGGTGGGCGCTGTGTCCTCGATCGCCGGACGGGCTCGAACTGCTTGACAGGGCTACAGCAGGGATCTCAGTTTCAGGAGGTCCCGGAAGCCCGCCTCCAGGCGGACGCGGCCCGAGGCCCATGCCTTCGCGAAGTTCAGGTCGCCGTCCACCAGGGCCACCAGGTCGTCGCCCGTCATCGCGAGCCTGATCTCGGCCTTCTCCCGGGGCGGCCCCTCGACCGTGTCCCGCACGCTGATCCGGCCGTCGGCCAGCCGGCCGGTGAACGTGATGTCGAGGTCCTTGATGTGACAGCTCAGCGAGCGGTCGAGCGCCGCGGCGCCGCGTACGCCGCCCTCGGCGGCTGCGAGGTTGTCGGAAAATCTGTTGAGTGCGCTGCGGCACTCCGCCATGGTCGCCATCGTGCTCGACGGTACACCGGCCCGTCGATGTAGCGTTTCGGCATGAGCGACTGGACGCCGGAGGCGGGGACACCGCCCGTGAGCACGCCCGATGAGCCGGTGACCGAGGCGCCGGCCGCCGAGGCGCCCTCCTTCGAGCCCGCCGAGCCCACGCCCCTCGGCGTCGTGCGCACCCCCACCGGCCACGCCGCGGTGGACTCCCGGCTGGAGCGTCTGGCCGACGCGGACCACCTCACCGCTGAGGGGCACATCGAGGTGTACGAGGATGTACACCGTGGGCTGCGGGCCGATCTCACCTCGCTGGACACCCGTCCGGCCGCCGCACCCGGTCCCGTACCCACGCCTTCGCAGTACACGCATCACGACAACAGGAGCTGAACCGAACGTGGCAGGAGTGGCACGTCGCCGCCTCGACGCCGAGCTGGTACGCCGCAAGCTCGCCCGCTCGCGCGAGCACGCGAGCCAGCTGATCGCCGCGGGGCGCGTCACCGTCGGCCGCACCACCGCGACCAAACCCGCCACCCAGGTCGAGACGGCCGCCGCGATCGTCGTCACCAAGGATGACGGCGACCCCGACTACGTCTCGCGCGGCGGTCACAAGCTTGCTGGGGCGCTCGCCGCCTTCGTGCCGCTCGGGCTGGCCGTCGAGGGGCGGCGGGCGCTGGACGCCGGGGCGTCGACCGGTGGCTTCACCGATGTGCTGCTGCGGGCCGGGGCCCGGCAGGTCGTCGCCGTCGACGTCGGCTACGGGCAGCTCGCCTGGTCGCTGCAGTCCGATGAACGGGTCGTCGTCAAGGACCGTACCAACGTGCGGGAGTTGACCTTGGAGGCCGTCGACGGGGAGGCGGTCGACCTGGTGGTGGGGGATCTGTCCTTCATTCCGCTGGGTCTCGTGCTGCCCGCCCTCGCCCGGTGCGCCGGGCCCGACGCCGACCTGGTCCTCATGGTCAAGCCGCAGTTCGAGGTGGGCAAGGAGCGGCTCGGCAGCGGCGGAGTGGTGCGGAGCCCGGAGCTGCGCGCCGAAGCGGTACGGGAAGTGGCGCGGCGGGCCTGGGCGCTCGGGCTCGGCGTACGCGGGGTGACGGCCAGTCCGCTGCCCGGGCCCTCGGGCAACGTCGAGTACTTTCTGTGGCTGCGGGCCGGTGCACCTGAGCTGGATCCCGCGGATGTCGACCGTGCAGTGGCGGAGGGGCCTCGTTGACGACGAATGCGGCACGAACAGTCTTCCTTTTGGCGCACACCGGCCGGCCGGCGGCGATCCGCAGCGCGGAGCTCGTCGTGCAGGGTCTGTTGCGCAACGGGCTCGGCGTGCGGGTCCTGGCGACCGAAGCGGCCGATCTGCCGCTGCCGGACACGGTGGAGACGGTCACGGACACCAGCCCCGCCGCCGTGGACGGCTGCGAGCTGCTGATCGTCCTCGGCGGTGACGGCACCCTGCTGCGCGGCGCGGAGTTCTCCCGCGCCTCCGGGGTGCCGATGCTCGGCGTCAACCTCGGACGCGTCGGCTTCCTCGCCGAGGCCGAGCGCGACGACCTCGACAAGGTGGTCTCCCGGGTCGTCACCCGCGACTACGAGGTCGAGGAGCGCATGACGATGGACGTCCTCGTCCACAGCAACGGCGACGTCGTGCACACCGACTGGGCGCTCAACGAGGCGGCCGTGCAGAAGGTGTCGCCCGAGCGGATGCTCGAAGTCGTCCTGGAGATCGACGGCCGCCCGGTCACCGGGTTCGGCTGCGACGGGATCGTCTGCGCGACACCGACCGGTTCGACGGCGTACGCCTTCTCGGCGGGCGGGCCCGTCGTCTGGCCCGAGGTCGAGGCGCTGCTGATGGTCCCGATCAGCGCCCACGCGCTTTTCGCCAAGCCGTTGGTGACCTCGCCCACGTCCGTCCTCGCGGTCGAGGTCCAGCCGCACACCCCGCACGGGGTGCTGTGGTGCGACGGCCGGCGGACCGTGGAGCTGCCCGCCGGGGCGCGGGTCGAGGTACGGCGCGGTGCGGTGCCCGTACGGCTGGCACGGCTGCACCAGGCCTCGTTCACCGACCGGCTGGTGGCGAAGTTCGCGCTGCCCGTCTCGGGGTGGCGGGGTGCGCCCCACTGACGGTCGCCGCGGATGCTTCACGGCCCCCGTGCCCCTCGGGAACGCTCGGGAGAGTGAATCCCGGAGCGGGGGCCGTCGCGCGTCCGGCCCGGGACCTCGTAAGGTCATGTCCGTGCTGGAGGAGATGCGGATACGGTCGCTCGGAGTCATCGACGACGCGGTGGTGGAACTGTCACCCGGTTTCACCGCGGTGACGGGTGAGACCGGCGCGGGCAAGACCATGGTCGTCACGAGCCTCGGGCTGCTGCTCGGCGGGCGCGCGGACCCCGCTCTCGTACGGGTCGGGGCCAAGGCCGCGGTCGTCGAGGGCCGGATCACGGTGTCCGAGGGCGACGCGGCGGCGCTGCGGGCCGAGGAGGCCGGGGCGGAGCTCGACGACGGTGCGCTGCTCATCAGCCGTACCGTTTCGGCGGAAGGGCGCTCACGGGCCCACCTCGGCGGCAGATCCGTGCCGGTGGGGGTCCTCGCCGAGCTCGCGGACGAACTCGTCGCCGTGCACGGCCAGACCGACCAGCAGGGACTGCTCAAGCCCGCGCGGCAGCGGGGAGCCCTGGACCGGTACGCAGGAGAGGGTGTGGAGGTCCCGCACGCCAGGTACGCGGCGGCCTACCGCCGGCTGAGGACCGTCGCCGCCACCTTGGAGGAGCTGACCACCCGGGCCCGGGAGCGGGCCCAGGAGGCGGATCTGCTGCGCTTCGGCCTGAACGAGGTCGCGGCCGTGGAGCCGTTGCCGGGCGAGGACGTCGAGCTGGCCGCCGAGGCGGAGCGGCTCGGGCACGCCGAGGCCCTCGCTTCCGCCGCCTCCCTCGCGCACACCGCGCTGGCGGGGAACCCGGAGGATCCGGAGGGGGTCGACGCCACCACCGTGGTCGCCGCCGCCGGGCAGGCTCTGGACGGGGTCCGGGCCCATGACCCGGCGCTTGCCGCGCTGGCGGACCGGATCGGGGAGATCTCCATCCTGATCGCCGATGTGTCGGGTGAGCTGGCCGGGTACGCCGACCAGCTGGAGGCCGATCCGCTGCGGCTGGCCGCCGTGGAGGAGCGCCGGGCCGCGCTGACCGCCCTGACCCGCAAGTACGGCACCGACATCGCGGCGGTTCTCGCCTGGGCCCAGGAGGGTGCCGGCCGGCTCACCGAGCTGGAGGGCGACGACGAGCGGATCGGCGAACTGACCGCCGAGCGCGACGCGCTGCGGGCCGAACTCTCCGTGCTCGGACAGGCGTTGACCGACGCGCGTACGGAAGCCGCCGCACGGTTCGCGGAGGCGGTGACCGAGGAGCTGGCCTCGCTCGCCATGCCGCACGCCCGGGTCTCCTTCGCGATCCGGCAGACCGAGGCGGCCGACGAGGCGTCCGGCATCGACATCGGCGGGCGGAGTGTCGCCTACGGTCCTTCGGGCGCCGACGAGGTGGAACTTCTGCTCGCTCCGCACCCCGGGGCCCAGCCCCGGCCGATCGCCAAGGGCGCGTCGGGCGGTGAGCTGTCCCGGGTGATGCTCGCGGTCGAGGTCGTCTTCGCGGGATCCGATCCCGTACCGACGTATCTCTTCGACGAGGTCGACGCGGGCGTCGGCGGCAAGGCGGCGGTCGAGGTCGGCCGGCGGCTCGCCAAGCTCGCCCGGTCCGCGCAGGTCGTGGTCGTCACCCACCTGCCGCAGGTCGCGGCCTTCGCCGACCGGCAACTGCTGGTGGAGAAGACCGTGGACGGCTCGGTGACCCGCAGCGGCGTCACCGTCCTGGAGGGCGAGGACCGGGTCCGGGAGCTGTCCCGGATGCTGGCGGGCCAGGAGGACTCCGAGACGGCCCGCGCCCACGCCGAGGAGCTGCTGGCCACGGCCCGCGCCGACGGGTGAGGACATGAGCCGGACCGCCACGGCGGCCGCCGGGGTGTACGGGTCGGTGTGCCGCCGCACCGATGCGGCGTGGCGGCGCAGGCTCTTCATGGCGGCAGCGGCCGACGGTGACCGGGTCGGGCCGCCTCGCCCGGCGCGTCCCGAGGGCGCGGAGTCACCCGGCGCAGGACTCCGGGAGATGGACGGTCGGCCCGGGCAGGCAGGGTGCGGGCGACCGATGGGGTGACCGATCGGCGGCAACTGTGCGCCTCCAGGTTCACCCGTGAGTGTGCGGCGGTGTGGTCGGTTGTCGCTGTGAGTCGGGCAGCAACGTTACGGCGGTCCCGGAACGTGCGTACGGACTGGCATCCTTGGCGCTGTACTTACCGCCGACTCCGGAGCCCCGGGGAGCCAATCAACGTGTCACAGCTGCGTACGGTCCAAGTCCTGGGCGGCGGCAGTGCGGGCAGCAGCGCGCATGTCGGTTCGCTGGCCGCCGGACTGGTGGCGCGGGGGGTTCAGGTGACCGTCTGCGCCCCGTCCGCGGTGGACCGCGCCTACGACTTCACGGCGACCGGAGCCCGTTTCCTGCCGGTGCCCCGGCGCAGCGATCCGGCGGCCGTCGCCGCGCTGCGGGCCGCCTGCACGGGTGCGGACGTCGTCCACGCCCACGGGCTCCACGCGGCCGCCCGCACCGCCCTCGCCCTCAGCGGGCGCGCCGTCCCCCTGGTGATGACCTGGCACACGCGGCGGTACGCGGAAGGCGCCCGCCGCCAGATCCTGCATCTGCTGGAACGGCGCGCCGCGCGGGCGGCGGCCGTGGTCCTCGCCCCCTCCTCCGACCTGGTGGACCGGGCCCGCGAGCGGGGTGCACGCGATGCCCGGCTCGCCCCGGTCACCGTCCCGGCCCCACGCCCGGCCCGCCCCGACGACGACGCCAAGGTGCGGGCCGAACTGGGCGCGGTGGACCGGCCGTTGCTGATAGCCGGCGGTAGTCTCGTACCGCATCACGGCTTCGGCACCCTGCTGGACGCGGCAGGCCTCTGGCGGCGTCTGGATCCCGTGCCGTTGCTCGTCATCGCGGGGGAGGGGCGCGACCGGGATGCCCTGGAACGGCGGATCAGGGACGAGGAGTTGTCCGTCACCCTCATCGGACGCCGGGCCGGCGTGGGGGAGTTGCTCGCCGCCGCCGACCTGGCCCTGCTGCCGAGCCGGTGGGAGGGCCGCTCCCTGCTGGCCCAGGAGGCGCTGCGGTCCGGGGTGCCGCTCGTCGCCACCGCGGTGGGCGGTGTGCCCGAACTGGTCGGCGGGGCCGCCGAGCTGGTGCCGTACGGCAACGCCGAGGCCCTCGCTTGTGCGGCCGTGAGGCTGCTCGGGGACCCTGGGGCGCGCGCCCGGCTCGCCGAGGCCGGCCGGGTGCAGGCGGCGGGCTGGCCCACCGAGGACGACACGATCGCCCATGTGCTCAGCGTCTACGACGAGTTGGCGCAGCCGCTGGCGACGGGGCGGGCGCGCTGAGGCTCCCCCCTGCCGGTCAGGTCGTGTGGCGGCGGGCCCGCAGCGCCAGGCTCAGCGCCAGCACCGTCTGCGGGTCGTCCAGATCCGTGCCCAGCAGCTCGCCGATCCGGGCGAGGCGGTTGTAGAGCGTCTGGCGGTTGAGGTGCAGCTCGCGGGCGGTCTCCGCCTTGCGGCCCGCGTGCGCCAGATACGCCTGGAGCGTCGGGAGCAGCGGCGGGCGCGAGGTGCGGTCGTGCTCGCGCAGCGGGCCGATCGCCCGGTTCACGAACGCCGCCAGGTCCGGATGGTCCCGCAACCGCCACAGCAGCAGGTCGATGTCCAGGCGCCGGGCGTCGTACCAGGGCCGGTCGTCCAGGCCCTGCGCGGCCGTCGCCGTCTCCGACGCGTGCCGCAGCCCCGCGCCCGCAGCGGCCCAGCCGCCCGGGACGCCGACCACGACCACCGGCGGCTGCGATCCGGCACGGTCGAGACCGGCCCGCTCCACGCCCGCCCGCAGCGCCGCCGACACCCGGTCCGCGACCGCCGTGCGCTCGCCCTCCGAGCGCAGCCCCAGCAGCAGCGGAACCCGTCCCTCCACGGGCCGTACGCCGAGCAGCACAGGGACGCCGACCGAGGCCAGCTCCTCCAGGACCGCACGGGCCAGCAGCGCC
Source organism: Streptomyces anulatus (assembly GCF_000721175.1). Taxonomy (GTDB): domain Bacteria; phylum Actinomycetota; class Actinomycetes; order Streptomycetales; family Streptomycetaceae; genus Streptomyces; species Streptomyces anulatus_C. The sequence continues at coordinate 312,042 of NZ_JOEZ01000012.1, read as the reverse complement.
CAGTTGCCCGACGGGGACAGCTCGGGGGCCAGCCGCATCACCACGGGGAGCAGCGGGGTGTCGCCGGGCCGGAAGCCGAGCACCCGGGCCTGCGCCGGCGCGTCCTGCGGGGCGATCCGGCCCTCCGCGAGGTCGGTGAGGAAGTCGCCCCGGCCCCGGGCGGCCAGCTCCTCCTCCTGCCGGGCCTGCATCAGGACGACGGCGAGCAGGCCCGCCGCCCGCTCCGCAGCCATCCGGTGCACGGTCGCCAGCGGGCCGGACACCGCGAGCAGCACCAGCCTCGCCCGTACCGAACCGGTCTCGGGCCCGCCGCCGGGCACGTCCACCAGCACCGCACCGGTCGGCGGGCTCTCCCGGGCCGCCCGGTCGCCGCGCATGCCCTCCCAGACCTGGAGTGGGTCCGCGCCCACCGGGCCGGTCCCGGTGGACGCCGCGTACAGGAGCTGGCCGTCGGGCGTCTCCAGGAAGACCGGGTTGGCGGTGAAGTCGGCGAGGATCCCGAGGACCTGCGGCACCCCGCCCCCGTCGAGCAGCGCCCGGGTGGCGCGCCGGTGCACCTCCTCCGCCTGCTGGAGCAGCGCGTAGTGCCCGTTGACGATCTCGGTGTGGACCTCCTCGGTCACCGCGACGAACGGCACCTCGCGGTGCAGCTGGACCAGCGGGAGCCCGGCCGCGCGGGCGGCGTCCACGATGGAGGCGGGCAGCCGTCCGAAGCGCGGGCCGAGCTCCACCACCAGGGCCGCGATCCCCCGGTCGGCGAGGCGGCGGACGAAGGCGCGCTGTTCGGCGGGGCGGGCGCCCAGGCCCAGGCCGGTGGTCAGGAGCAGCTCGCCGCCCTTGAGGAGGGAGGCGATGTTCGGGACCTCGCCTGCGTGCACCCAGCGCACCGTGCGGTTCAGCCGGTCGGCGCCGGCCACCACCTCCGGGAGCCCGGCGCGCAGCCCCGGCAGCTCAAGCGCCTGCTGCACGGTGATCCCGCTGTGGCTCTCCACGTACCCGGCCCGCTTTCCCCTGGTGCCCTGCCCGCTTCCCGGGCGGTCGTCCTGTTCCGGACTGTCCTGTTCAGGACGCTACCGCCCGGGCGGCGGGGTGCGCCTGCCAGGGGAGGGGGAAAGACCGTACTCAGGCCGAGGTGCCCACCGTCAGGGCGTACCCGCGGCTCAGCCCACGTACGCGCCGCTCGCCGTCAGCCGCAGGGCCGTGTCGATCAGCGGCACGTGGCTGAACGCCTGCGGGAAGTTCCCCACCTGGCGCTGGAGGTTGGAGTCCCACTCCTCGGCGAGCAGGCCCAGGTCGTTGCGGAGCGCCAGCAGTTTCTCGAACAGCCGGCGCGCCTCGTCCACCCGGCCGATCATCGCGAGGTCGTCGGCCATCCAGAACGAGCAGGCCAGGAACGCGCCCTCGTCCCCCGCCAGACCGTCGACGCCCGCTTCCTCGCCCTCCGTCGGGTAGCGCAGGATGAAGCCGTCCTCCGTGGACAGCTCCCGCTGGATCGCCTCGATCGTGCCGATGACCCGCTTGTCGTCCGGCGGCAGGAAACCCATCTGCGGGATGAGCAGCAGGGAGGCGTCCAGCTCCTTCGACCCGTAGGACTGGGTGAAGGTGTTGCGCTCCGCGTCGTAGCCGCGCTCGCAGACATCGCGGTGGATGTCGTCGCGCAGCTGGTACCACCGCTCCAGCGGGCCCTCGACGTCGCCGGACTCGACCAGCTTGATCGTCCGGTCGACCGCGACCCACGCCATCACCTTGGAGTGCACGAAGTGCCGGCGCGGGCCGCGCACCTCCCAGATGCCCTCGTCGGGCTCCTCCCAGTGCTTCTCCAGATACTCGATCAGCTTGAGCTGGAGGCCCATGGCGTAGTCGTTGCGGGTCAGCCCCGTCATGTGCGCCAGGTGCAGCGCCTCGGTGACCTCGCCGTACACGTCCAGCTGGAGCTGGTTGGCCGCGCCGTTGCCGACGCGGACCGGGCCGGAGTTCTCGTAACCGGGCAGCCAGTCCAGCTCCGCCTCGCCGAGCTCGCGCTCGCCGGCGATGCCGTACATGATCTGGAGGTTCTCCGGGTCGCCCGCCACCGCCCGCAGCAGCCACTCGCGCCAGGCGCGGGCCTCCTCGCGGTATCCGGTGCGCAGCAGCGAGGAGAGGGTGATCGCGGCGTCCCGCAGCCAGGTGTAGCGGTAGTCCCAGTTCCGTACGCCGCCGATCTCCTCGGGGAGCGAGGTGGTCGGCGCGGCGACGATCCCGCCGGTCGGGGCGTACGTCAGCGCCTTGAGGGTGATCAGGGAGCGGACGACCGCCTCCCGGTAGGGCCCGTGGTACGTGCACTGATCGACCCATCCGCGCCAGAACAGCTCGGTCGCCTCCAGGGACCCCTCGGGGTCGGGGAGGGCCGGCGGCCCGTGGTGCGAGGGCTGCCAGCTGATCGTGAACGCCACCCGGTCGCCGGGGCCGACGGTGAAGTCGGAGTAGGTGGTCAGGTTCCTGCCGTAGGTGTCCGCCTCGGTGTCCAGCCAGACGGAGTCCGGCCCGGCGACGGCGACCGTACGGTTGTCGACCTTGTGCACCCAGGGCGTCACCCGGCCGTAGCTGAAGCGCATCCGCAGTTCCGAGCGCATCGGCACCCGGCCGCTGACGCCCTCCACGATCCGGATGAGCTGTGGAGCACCGTCACGCGGGGGCATGAAATCGGTCACGCGTACGGTGCCGCGCGGTGTGTCCCACTCCGATTCCAGGACGAGGGAGTCACCGCGATAGCGCCGCCGGTCGGCGAAGGCCGGTTCGGTTCCTTCCGCTCTCGCGGGGCCCATGCGCCAGAAGCCGTGCTCCTCGGTGCCCAAAAGCCCCGCGAAAACGGCGTGCGAGTCGAAGCGGGGCAGGCACAGCCAGTCCGCTGTGCCGTCCCGGCAGACCAGGGCTGCGGTCTGCATGTCTCCGATGAGTGCGTAATCCTCGATGCGCCCGGCCACGTGCGTCTCCAGTCGAACGGCCATGTCGCCCCGTCAAAGGGCGCTTACTGCAGGTCAAGGGGGTCGTAGGGTCTTTCACCCGGGAAGATCCGACGAGTTCCTTACCGGTGGGCGGCCTGGGTGGTGCCGCCGCCCGGCCGTCTCGGCAGCGAGTGTTTGAGCAGGATACGACGCACCACGAAGATCCGCGCGACGGTCCCCGCAACATTTCTGAGCTGATCGGGTGGGGCGTGAAGTGCCTGGGGTGATGGTGTGACGCCCGTGTGCAGGGTGTGGCCGGAAGCAGCCTCCCGCCGTCGCTGTTACCCTGGTAGCCCGTGGACCGGTGGTCGTTCGCGACAGCGTACGAGGCCCCCGAACCGCAGCGACGGCACCACCGGAATCTCCGGTTCGGCAGCCGGTACGCACCTCAGAATCGCGACCACGGGAGCCCCCTTTGGCTATGCAGCCCACATCCACGACGACCAAGCACATCTTCGTCACCGGGGGTGTCGCCTCCTCCCTCGGCAAGGGTCTGACTGCCTCCAGCCTGGGTGCCCTGCTCAAGGCACGGGGCCTGCGGGTCACCATGCAGAAGCTCGACCCCTACCTCAACGTCGACCCCGGCACGATGAACCCCTTCCAGCACGGTGAGGTGTTCGTCACCAACGACGGCGCCGAGACCGACCTGGACATCGGCCACTACGAGCGCTTCCTCGACGTCGACCTCGACGGCTCCGCCAACGTGACGACCGGCCAGGTCTACTCGCAGGTCATCGCCAAGGAGCGGCGCGGTGAGTATCTGGGCGACACCGTCCAGGTCATCCCGCACATCACCAACGAGATCAAGCACCGCATCCGCCGCATGGCCACCGACGACGTGGACGTCGTCATCACCGAGGTCGGCGGCACGGTCGGCGACATCGAGTCGCTGCCGTTCCTGGAGACCGTCCGCCAGGTCCGCCACGAGGTCGGCCGGGACAACGTCTTCGTCGTCCACATCTCGCTGCTGCCCTACATCGGCCCCTCCGGTGAGCTGAAGACCAAGCCCACCCAGCACTCGGTGGCCGCCCTGCGCAACATCGGTATCCAGCCGGACGCCATCGTGCTGCGCGCCGACCGCGAGGTCCCCACCGCCATCAAGCGCAAGATCTCGCTGATGTGCGACGTCGACGAGACCGCCGTGGTGGCCTGCCCGGACGCCCGGTCGATCTACGACATCCCCAAGGTGCTGCACACCGAGGGTCTGGACGCCTACGTCGTGCGCAAGCTCGACCTGCCGTTCCGGGACGTCGACTGGACCACCTGGGACGACCTGCTGGACCGGGTCCACAACCCCGACCACGAGGTCACCGTCGCGCTGGTCGGCAAGTACATCGACCTGCCCGACGCCTATCTCTCGGTCACCGAGGCCATCCGCGCCGGCGGCTTCGCCAACAAGGCCCGGGTCAAGGTCAAGTGGGTCACCTCCGACGACTGCCGGACCGCGGCCGGCGCCGCCGAGCACCTCGGCGACGTCGACGCGATCTGCATCCCGGGCGGCTTCGGCGAGCGCGGGGTCGACGGCAAGGTCGGCGCCATCCGCTACGCCCGCGAGAACAAGGTCCCGCTGCTCGGCCTCTGTCTCGGCCTCCAGTGCATCGTGATCGAGGCGGCCCGCTCGCTCGCCGAGATCCCCGACGCCAACTCCACCGAGTTCGACGCCGCCACCTCCCACCCGGTCATCTCGACGATGGAGGAGCAGCTCGCCTTCGTCGAGGGCGCCGGCGACCTCGGCGGCACCATGCGGCTCGGCCTCTACCCGGCCAAGCTCGCCGAGGGCTCGCTGGTGCGCGAGGCCTACGACGGCCAGCCGTACGTGGAGGAGCGCCACCGCCACCGCTACGAGGTCAACAACGCCTACCGGTCCGAGCTGGAGAAGAAGGCCGGTCTGGTCTTCTCCGGCACCTCCCCGGACAACAAGCTCGTCGAGTACGTCGAGTACCCGCGCGAGGTGCACCCCTACCTGGTCGCCACCCAGGCGCACCCGGAGCTGCGCTCGCGCCCGACCCGCCCGCACCCGCTCTTCGCGGGTCTGGTGAAGGCCGCCGTCGCGCGCAAGGTCGGCGCAGGCGAGTAGGGCGTGTTTCGAAAGTAGCGCCGTCCGCCCGGAGGGCGGGCTCGGCGGCGTCTGGTGCGTGCGATCGCAAGGCGGAGGGTCGCCCCGATACTGGACGTATCGGGGTGATCCCGGCAACGCAGCGAGCGTGCGTGCCAGGCGTCGCCGAGCAGGCGGGACTTTCGAAACACGCCCTAGTTCCCAGGCATTACGGTTGACCGGGGTACGGATCCTTCACGGATGCCGTGCCCCGGTTTTTCGTTCTGTACGTGGGAGGACGCACATGGGTATCCAGGACACGCCCGAGGAGTGGCAGGTCACCGCGACCGTCACCCCCTTCACCGGCAACAAGACCAGCGTCCGCACCGATCAGGTGGTGATGCCCGACGGATCCGTCCACGGCCGTGACTACCAGGTCCACCCCGGCTCCGTCGCCGTCCTCGCGATCGACGAGGACGACCGGGTCATCGTGCTGCGGCAGTACCGCCATCCGGTACGCCACCGGCTCTGGGAGATCCCGGCCGGACTGCTCGACATCCCCGGCGAGAACCCCCTGCACGCCGCGCAGCGCGAGCTGTACGAGGAGGCGCACGTCAAGGCCGAGGACTGGCGGGTGCTGACCGACGTCTACACCACGCCCGGCGGCTGCGACGAGGCCGTGCGCATCTTCCTCGCCCGCGACCTCTCCGAGGCGGAGGGCGAGCGGTACGCGGTGTCCGAGGAGGAGGCCGACATGGAGCACGCCCGGGTGCCGCTGCCCGATCTGGTCCGCTCGGTGATCGCGGGGGACGTGCACAACAACTGCCTGGTCGTCGGGGCGCTCGCGCTCACCGCCGTACGCGCGGGCGACGGCATCGACTCGCTGCGCCCCGCCGAGGCGCCCTGGCCGGCCCGGCCCTTCGAGGCCTGACGGCCCGTCTGCCGCCGCGCACCGTACCCCCGGTCGGACGATCGCCAGGACATCGCGATCGTAAGAAGTGAAGAAATGCTCATCCGATCGGGGGATGTTCCCTCGTGCTCCGCCCCGCTCCGCAGTGATCGTCGTCACCGCTGAACTACGCTCGAAAGGCACCCGACCGGAGTTCCGGCGGGCACCGCGTGCAGCGAAGTGGAGCGTGGCTCGTGACCGATCAGGCGGTGGACACCAGCGGCCCGGCGAAGGTTCCGGGGGCCGAGGAGCCGTCCGGCACCGCCCCACCCCGATTCTTCGGCCGCGAACGCGAGTTGAAGGCTCTGCGGGCGGACATCGAGCGTGCCGGTCTCGACACCCTGGCCGGCCGCAAGACCCCCCGGGCCCGGGTCCTGCTCATCGCCGGCCGCCCCGGCTCCGGCCGCAGCGCACTCGCCGAGGAACTGGCCGGGGCGCTCACCGGAACCGACGCCGCCGGGGCCGCCGCGACGGCCGCGGGCGCAGGGCCCTGGGCCGTACCCGGTACGGGCTCCGGCGACTACCCCGACGGGGTGCTCCGGGTCGGCCTCACCGACCCCGGCGGCGAGAGCGTCCCCACCGAACGCACCGCCGGCGAGATCCTCGGCCTCCTCGGAGTGGCGGTCCCGCCCGGCGCCGATCAGGACGAGCTGTCCGAGTTGGTCCGCGAGGCCCTCGCCGTACGCCGGCTCGTCCTGGTGCTCGACGACGCGGCCGACGCCGAGCAGGTCGACCCGCTGCTCCCGGAGAACCCGGACTGCCTGGTCGTCGCCACCGCGACCGGCCCGCTGACCGGCATCCCCGACGTGCGGCCCTGCACGCTCGGCGGGCTGGAGGCGGGCGCGGCGGTGCGGCTGCTCGCCCGCGCCATCGGGCAGGTCCGCATCACCGTCGACCCCCGCACCGCGGAGACGCTCTCCGAGGTGTGCGGGGGACAGCCCGCGGCGCTCGCCCTGATGGGCGGCCTGCTCGCCGCCCACCCCACGGCCTCGGTCGCCGACGTCGCCAAGCAGCTGCACGAGCTGCCCGACTCCGGCGAGCAGCAGCCCACCGGCGCCCGGCCGCTGGCCCGCGCGTTCCGGCTCGTCCACGACTCCCTGCCGACGACCGCCGCCCGGATACTGCGCCTGCTGGCCCTCGCCCCCGCCGGGCTCGCCGACGCCCACACGGCCTCCGCGCTGGCCGGCTGCTCGGTCTCGGCCGCCCGCTCCACCCTCGACGACTTCGTGAAGCTCGGGCTGCTGCGCACGGACAACGCGGCCCACCCCCAGTACGCGGTGCCCGGCTGCCTCGCCCCGCTGCTGCGGGCGCTGCTGGAGGACCGGGACCGGCCGGCCGAGATCCAGCTCGCCCGCGCCCGGATGCTGGAGCGGGCCGTGCGCCGGCTCCAGGCGTGCCGGGCGATCACCGAACCGGAGGGCTCCACCGCTCGCGGCAAGCTCGCCGGACTGCCCCGCTCGCTGCGCTTCCCGAGCGCGGAGGAGGCGGGCGCCTGGCTGCGGGTCCGCCAGCCCGCCCTGCTCGCATCGGCCCGCCTCGCCGTGGCGGACGGCGAGCTCGACACCCTGGCGCGGCGGCTGGTGGCGGCCCTGGTGCGAGCCCTGGCCGCGCACCGGGGGACGGAGGAGGCGGCTGCCGAGCTGTACGGGCTGCACGGTCTCGTCCTGGACGTGGCGCTCCGCCGCGAGCTGCCCCGCGAGCAGGCGGCTGCCCTGCTGAACCTCGCCGACCTGGACGCCCGCACCGGCCGCACCCGGGACGCGCTGACCCGCTACCGGGCCGCGCTGGACGCCGGAAAGGCCGCGAAGGACCTGTACGCGACCGGCCGCGCGATGGAATCCGTAGGCGGCGCGTACGAGGAGCTGGGGGACTACCACCGGGCCGCCGACTGGTACGGCCGGGCGCTCTCCCAGCGGCTGACCCAGGGGGAGCGCGCGGACGAGGCCCGGCTGTACGGGCGGCTCGGGGCGGTCCACACGTACGCCGGGCGCTACGGCGAGGCGCTGCGGAACTGGCGCGCCGCCGTGGCGGGCCACCGCAGGCTCGGCGATCCGGCGGCCCAGGCGCGGGCGCTCAGCGAGGCGGCCCGGGTCCAGGAGTACGCGGGCCGGCCGCACGACTCGCTCCAGACCTGCCGGGAGGCGGTCGACCTGGCCCGGCGTGCCGGTGACGTGCGGCTTCAGGCGGCGCTGCAGCTGCGTCTCGCCGACACGCTGGACCGGCTCGGGGACCCCGCGGCTGCCAGGCTGCACCGGGCTGCGGCCGATAGATTGCTGGGTGAGGAGGCCCCTGCCTACGAAATCCGCAGTGCTTCGACGGAAAGTTAATGCTTTGTAAGGCTAGACAGCGCGAAGTCCTTCATTAGACTGGCTCTGCCGCGTTCCTCCGTGGCGTCTCCCATTTATGCTGTATATGTCCGGGTATGCACCGTTGTGCCCGGATGACCCTCCGAGCCAAGGACCGTGATCGACGTGAAGGTCGGCATCCCCCGCGAAGTCAAGAACAACGAGTTCCGGGTGGCGATCACCCCCGCCGGAGTGCATGAGCTCGTCCGTCACGGCCACGAGGTCGTCATCGAGCAGAGCGCCGGCGTCGGCTCGTCCATCACGGACCAGGAGTTCGTCGCCGCCGGTGCGCGGATCCTGCCCACCGCCGACGAGGTCTGGGCCACCGCCGACCTGCTGCTGAAGGTCAAGGAGCCGGTCGCCGAGGAGTACCACCGCCTCCGAAAGGACCAGACGCTCTTCACGTACCTGCACCTCGCCGCCTCCCGCGAGTGCACCGACGCGCTGCTGGCCTCCGGCACCACCGCCATCGCCTACGAGACGGTCGAGACCGCGAACCGCGCCCTCCCGCTGCTCGCCCCGATGTCCGAGGTCGCGGGCCGCCTCGCCCCGCAGGTCGGCGCGTACCACCTGATGCGCTCCGTCGGCGGTCGCGGCGTGCTGCCCGGCGGCGTCCCCGGCACCGCGGCCGGCAAGGCCGTCGTCATCGGCGGCGGCGTCTCCGGCTGGAGTGCCACCCAGATCGCCGTGGGCCTCGGTTTCCACGTCACGCTGCTCGACCGCGACATCAACAAGCTGCGCGAGGCCGACAAGATCTTCGGCACCAAGGTGCAGACCGTCGTCTCCAACGCCTTCGAGCTGGAGAAGGCCGTCGTCGAGGCCGACCTCGTCATCGGCGCCGTCCTGATCCCCGGAGCCAAGGCCCCGAAGCTGGTCACCAACGAGCTCGTCGCCAAGATGAAGCCCGGAAGTGTACTTGTCGACATTGCAATCGACCAGGGTGGCTGCTTCGAGGACTCGCGTCCGACGACCCACGCCGAGCCGACCTTCCAGGTCCACGACTCGGTCTTCTACTGCGTCGCCAACATGCCCGGCGCGGTGCCCCACACCTCCACCTACGCGCTCACCAACGCGACGCTGCCCTACATCGTGGAGCTCGCGAACCGTGGCTGGGCCGACGCCCTGCGCCGCGACGCCGCACTCGCCAAGGGCCTCAACACCCATGAGGGCCAGGTGGTTTACCGCGAGGTGGCCGAGGCGCACGACCTTCCGCACGTCGAGCTGAGCACGCTCCTCGGCTGACGGGTCAACCCCTCCGTCAACATCGCACGTCCGGCCGGACCTTGCCGAGCAAGGTCCGGCCGGACGTGTATCGGGCCCTGTGAGGCCCTTGCGCAACTCGCGTCGAACATAACCCTTTACCCGTTTCGTGCTGCGGTGAAATGTGCGGCTTGGTCGCTGTGCACCCTTGACAGCGAGGCGTTCGATTGCCGACACATCGGGCCGGGTCCGGCGGATTGTGTTGCTGCGGACCGGTGACACGCCATAGAGTCGCCAATCGTCGGCATGGTGCCACGCTGACCTATCGATAAGTTTCCTGGTCACGTCCAAGGAGGTAAGACGACTTGTGAATGAGTCGACAATTACTCCCGGGGGTGGTCAACCAGGGATGCCTGCACGGGGTCTGAGCCCGATCGGGCTCGAAGCTGTCGGCTCCGTCGCTGTCCGCACCTTCGCCACCCAACAGCACATGACGACAGCCCCCCAGATGATGGACGGCCTACACGTGAACGCCATGGCCGGCAACGAGAGCAGCCGGGACACCGACCGCTTCGCCGACTTCGCCGAGGTGCCCGAGGGGCACTTCTACGACCCCGACGCCGAGTACGAGCCCGATCCGGAGTACGCGGCCACCCTCGCGCCCGACGCCGCGCGTCAGCGCCGCGAGCGCATCGGCCCGACCGGACGGCCGCTGCCGTACTTCCCGATCCCGGGCCCCCTGACCGACCACGGCCCCGCGAAGATCATCGCGATGTGCAACCAGAAGGGCGGCGTCGGCAAGACCACGTCGACCATCAACCTGGGCGCCGCGCTCGCGGAGTACGGGCGCCGGGTCCTGCTCGTCGACTTCGACCCGCAGGGCGCGCTCTCCGTCGGCCTCGGGGTCAACCCGATGGAGCTGGACCTCACCGTCTACAACCTGCTCATGGAGCGGGGCATGGCGGCCGACGACGTCCTGCTCAAGACCGCGGTCCCCAACATGGACCTGCTGCCCAGCAACATCGACCTCTCCGCGGCCGAGGTGCAGCTCGTCAGCGAGGTGGCCCGCGAGTCCACGCTCCAGCGCGCCCTGAAGCCGCTGATGGCCGACTACGACTACATCGTGATCGACTGTCAGCCCTCCCTCGGCCTGCTGACCGTGAACGCCCTGACGGCCGCTCACAAGGTCATAGTGCCGCTGGAGTGCGAGTTCTTCGCGCTGCGCGGGGTGGCGCTGCTCACCGAGACCATCGAGAAGGTCCAGGAGCGGCTCAACCCGGAGCTGGAGCTCGACGGCATCCTCGCCACCATGTACGACTCCCGTACGGTGCACAGCCGCGAGGTCCTGGCGCGCGTCGTCGAGGCCTTCGACGAGCACGTCTACCACACGGTCATCGGGCGCACGGTCCGCTTCCCGGAGACCACGGTCGCCGGTGAGCCCATCACCACCTACGCCTCCAACTCGGTCGGCGCAGCCGCCTATCGCCAGCTCGCCAGGGAGGTGCTCGCCCGGTGTCACGCCGAGTGAGTCTGCCGGGGGCCGACGAACTGTTCCGTACCACCGGAGGCGGGATGGGCCTCCAGTCGTCCTCCCCGGCGGAGCGGCGGCGCAAGGCGAACGGCGAGCCGCGGGTGCCCGCACCCGCCGGGGAGAGCGACCCCTCCGGCCAGGCCCCGTCCGCCGACCGTGAGGAGCACGCCGCGGCCGACGCCGACGGCGGCGACCCCCGCGGCCGCGGCGGCGAGGGCGGGCGTTCCCCGTCCGGCAAGGCCGTCTCCGGCGAGCGCCCCGCGTCCTCCGCCGCCCCGGCCGAGCAGCCCCCGGCGGTCCAGCAGCAGCGCAGGCGCGGCGGCGGACGCGGCGCTAACCGCCGCCCCAGCGGCCGGGAACGCCACGACGAGAAGATCACGGTCTACGTCTCCGCCGAGGAGCTGATGGACCTCGAACACGCCCGGCTCGTCCTGCGCGGCGAGCACGGCCTCGCCGTCGACCGCGGCCGCATCGTCCGTGAGGCGGTGGCGGTGGTCCTGGCCGACCTGGAGTCCCGGGGCGACGCGAGCATCCTCGTACGGCGGCTGCGCGGCCGCTGAGCGGCACGGCGCGGGTAGCCTGCCCCGCAGGGCCCGCCGACCGGCGGGACCCGTCCGCGCCGCCGCCCCACCCCTGGACCACCATGCCCACGCCCGCCGACCCCGCCACCCCGCGCCGCCGTGCCCTGGGGCGGGGGCCGGGGGCGGGGGCGCCGCCCGTGGAGGCGGAGGGGGTGGCTCCGGATCCGGAGCCCGTACCCGTACAGGAGCCCGTACCCGTACAGGAGCCCGTACCCGTACAGGAGCCGGAGCCCGTACAAGAGGCGGAGCCGGCGCCGGACGACAAGCGTTTCACCGTCCGGCTGGTGAACTTCGAGGGCCCCTTCGACCTCCTCCTCCAGCTGATCTCCAAGCACAAGCTGGACGTGACCGAGGTCGCCCTGTCGAAGGTCACCGACGAGTTCATGGCGTACATCCGTGCCATGGGCCCCGACTGGGACCTCGACCAGACCACCGAGTTCCTCGTCGTCGCCGCCACGCTGCTCGACCTCAAGGCCGCCCGGCTGCTGCCCGCCGCCGAGGTCGAGGACGAGGCCGACCTCGCGCTCCTGGAGGCGCGGGACCTGCTCTTCGCGCGGCTGCTCCAGTACCGCGCGTACAAGCAGATCGCCGAGATCTTCCAGGGCCGCCTGGAGTCCGAGGCGCGCCGCTACCCCCGTACCGTCGGCCTGGAGGACCACCACGCCGAGCTGCTTCCCGAGGTGGTCATCAGCATCGGGCCCGACGGCTTCGCGAAGCTCGCGGTCAAGGCGATGCGGCCGAAGCCCGAGCCGCAGGTGTACGTCGACCACATCCACGCCCCGCTGGTCAGCGTCCGGGAGCAGGCGGGTCTGGTGGTGGAGCGGCTGCGCGAGGCGGGGAAGGCGGTGAGCTTCGAGGAGCTGACCGCGGACGCGCCGGACACCCTGACCGTGGTGGCCCGCTTCCTGGCCCTGCTGGAGCTGTACCGCGAGAAGGCCGTCACCCTCGACCAGGACGAGGCGCTGGGCGACCTGTCGGTGGCCTGGTGCGGCGGGGCGGACGCGGATCCGGTGGTGACGGACGAGTTCGACCAGGACCTCGACGGGGCGGCTGAAGAGGAGGACGTACGGGAATGAGCGCGCAGCCCACCGCACAGGACGGCGGACCGGACGACGAGGCCGCGGTCGCCGCGCTCGATCTGAAGCCCGCCCTGGAGGCGGTCCTCATGGTCGTCGACGAGCCCGCCACCGTCGACCACCTGGCCAAGGTGCTCCAGCGGCCCCGCAGGGCCGTGGCGGACGCGCTGCGGGAGCTGGCCGACGAGTACACCGTGCAGCGCCGGGGCTTCGAGCTGCGGCTCGTCGCGGGCGGCTGGCGGTTCTACACCCGCCCCGAGTACGCGGCGGCCGTGGAGGGCTTCGTCCTGGACGGCCGGCACGCCCGGCTCACCCAGGCCGCGCTGGAGACGCTGGCGGTGGTCGCGTACCGGCAGCCGGTGAGCCGATCCAGGGTCTCGGCGGTGCGCGGAGTGAACTGCGACGGGGTCATGCGGACCCTCCTCCAGAGGGGCCTGGTGGCGGAGGCGGGCGCGGAACCCGAAACAGGTGCGATCCTGTACAGGACGACGAACTACTTTCTGGAGCGAATGGGCCTGCGCGGCCTGGACGAGCTCCCGGAGCTCGCGCCCTTCCTCCCGGAGGCGGACGCGATCGAGGCTGAGACGCTAGAGGGTGTGCCGTCGTTCGATCCGGACGCACCGGACACCCCGGATACTCACGCAGACGACAAGACGGAATTTTGATGCGAAGCAGTGGCAGGAACAGCGGAAGCGGCAACGGCGGGAGCGGCCGGAGCAGCGGCGGCGGCAACCGGAACCCCCGGAGCGGCGGCGCGGACAGCGGCGGCCGCAGCGGCGGCGGGTCCTTCCGCCAGGGCCAGGGCGGCGGCCCGGGCGGACGCCCCGGCGGCAGCAGCCAGGGCGGCGGCGGACGCGGCGGCAGCAGCCAGGGCGGGCGGCCAGGAGCCTCGGGCGGCCGGCCCACCGGTCAGGGCGGCCGAGGCGGCAGCCAGGGCGGGCGTCCGGGCTCTCAGGACGGCCGCACGAGCTACCAGGGCGGCCGTGACAGCTACCAGGGCGGACGCGACGAGGAGCAGCGCCCCCGCCGTCCCCGCCCCGAGGAGCGCCGCTACGACGTGGGCAACGACGCCCCCGGCGCCCGGACCGAGCAGGACGGCCCCCGCAAGGGCCGCGGCTCGGCGGCCCGCGGCGGCGCCAAGGGCGGCCCGAGGCCCGCACAGGGCGGCGGCGGCCGCAGCGGCGGTTTCCGCCGCGCGGCCCCCTCGCGCCCCCGTGAGCTGGACGCCAAGATCGAGCAGCGCAACCGCGACCGGTATGCGAACAAGCCCGAGATCAACCTCCCCAAGACCCACCCGGGCGCCGAGGAGGAGGGCGAGCGGCTGCAGAAGGTCCTCGCCCGGGCGGGCATGGGCTCGCGCCGCGCGTGCGAGGAGCTGATCGAGCAGTCCCGCGTCGAGGTCAACGGCGAGATCGTCGTCGAGCAGGGCAAGCGCGTCGACGTGCACAAGGACGAGATCAAGGTCGACGGCCTGACCGTCGCCGCCCAGTCCTACCTGTTCTTCGCGCTGAACAAGCCCGCGGGCGTCGTCTCCTCGATGGAGGACCCGGACGGCCGTCAGTGCCTCGGCGACTACGTGACCAACCGCGAGACGCGGCTGTTCCACGTCGGCCGGCTGGACACCGAGACGGAGGGCATCATCATGCTCACCAACCACGGTGAGCTGGCCCATCGCCTCACGCACCCGAAGTACGGCGTGAAGAAGACCTACCTGGCCGCCATCCAGGGCCCCCTGCCGCGCGACCTCGGCAAGCGGCTCAAGGACGGCATCCAGCTGGAGGACGGCTACGCCCGCGCCGACCACTTCCGCGTCGTCGAGAACACCGGCAAGAACTACCTGGTCGAGGTGACCCTCCACGAGGGCCGCAAGCACATCGTGCGCCGGATGCTGGCCGAGGCCGGCTTCCCGGTCGAGCGCCTCGTGCGGACGTCCTTCGGGCCGATCCCGCTGGGCGACCAGAAGTCCGGCTGGCTGCGCCGCCTCACCAACACCGAGGTCGGCATGCTGATGCGCGAGGTAGGCCTCTAGAAAGCTGCTCCTGTCGACGGCCCGCGGGCGGTATCTGTTCGGAAAGTTCGAACAGATACCGGCCGCGGGTCTTTTGTCGTCCCCGCCCGGCCTTTATAGTCAGAGTGACTATTAGCGAGGGAGGGTCCTGCGGTTCATCGAGATCACCGGCCCGCCCGATGCGCGGCTCGCCGCCGCTGTCACCGCCGTCGACGAACTCCTCGCCACCCGCTGGGACTTCGCCGCCCCCCTCCCGGAGGAACGATGAGCACCCCCGCCCCCGAGGGCTACGACCCGCACGCCTATGCCCCGTTCGCGGTCACCGTCGATCTCGCGGTCTTCACCGTCCGCGAGGCCCGGCTGCACGTGCTGCTCGTCGAACGCGGCCAGGAGCCCTTCCGCGGCCGGTGGGCGCTGCCCGGCGGCTTCCTCCTGCCCCGCGAGTCCGCCGAGGACGCCGCCCGCCGCGAACTCGCCGAGGAGACCGGCCTCGGCCCCGGCACCGTCGGCGCCCTCCACCTCGAACAGCTGCGCACCTACACCGACCCGGACCGTGACCCGAGGATGCGGGTCGTCTCCGTCGCCTACGCCGCACTCCTGCCGGACCTGCCCGAACCGCGCGGCGGCGGCGACGCGGCGAGCGCCCGCTGGTGGGACGCGGCCTCCACCGGGCCGCTGGCCTTCGACCACGACCGGATCCTCGCCGACGCCCACGACCGGATCGGCGCCAAGCTCGAGTACAGCTGCCTGGCGACCGCCTTCTGCCCCGCCGAGTTCACCCTCGGCGAGCTGCAGCAGGTCTACGAGACCGTCTGGGGCGTCGAGCTCGACCGTCCCAACTTCCGGCGCAAGGTCCTGAACGTGCCCGGCTTCGTCCAGGCCGTCGAGGGCCCCCCGCGCCGCACCGGCGGACGGGGTAAACCGGCCGCCCTCCACCGGGCGGGCGACGCCACCGCCCTGCACCCGCCGCTCCTGCGCCCGCCCCGCCCCGACGCTCCCCGCTCCGCACCGGAAGGACGAGACAGATGACCATCGCCACCCCGCCCCTCACCAAGCAGGCGGCCACCGGTGTGCTGACCGGGCTCGCGCTCGGGGACGCCCTGGGCTTCCCCACCGAGTTCAACGACGTGCCCGCGATCCTCGCCAAGTTCGGCCCCTGGCGGCAGATGCCTCTCCTGGAGCCCGCCATCGTCTCCGACGACACCCAGATGACGATCGCGCTGGGCCGCGCCATCCGCACCGCCACGGACAGCGGACTGCTCACCCCCGAACGGCTGGTGGGCCCGGTCCGAGAGGAGTTCGTCGCCTGGTACCACTCGCCCGACAACAACCGGGCCCCCGGCAACACCTGCCTCACCGCCTGCCGCCTGCTCGAATTCAACCCGGTCTGGCAGGAGGCCAGTCAGACGCACTCCAAGGGCTGCGGCGCCAACATGCGGGTCGCCCCCGTCGGGCTGGTCCCCGGCCTCAGCGAGGAACAGCGCGCCGGCGCCGCCCAGCTCCAGGCCGCACTCACCCACGGCCACCCCACCGCCCTGGCCGCCTCCGACCTGCTGGCCCGCGCGGTGTTCCTGCTCGCCCAGGGCGCCGAACCCCTCGGCCTGATCGGCCGGCTGCGCAGCTACGCCTACGACAACCGGGGCCGCTACCACACCCGCTGGCTCGGCGACCTCTGGCGCCACGCGGGCGACGCCACCCCGCAGGCGTACATCCAGCGCGGCTGGGACGAGTGCCTGACCGCGCTGGGAGACGTCCAGGACGCGCTGCGCGACCCGTCGCCGGAGACCGACCCGTGCGAGCGGACCGGGGACGGCTGGATCGCCGAGAAAGCCCTCGCCACCGCCCTGCACTGCTTCCTGATGTTCCCCGAGGAGCCCGTCACCGCCCTGCGCCGCGCCGCCTGCACCCGAGGCGACTCCGACTCCATCGCCTGCCTGACCGGAGCGCTGGCCGGCGCGCACCTGGGCGCGGCGGCGTGGCCCAAGGAGTGGTCCGAACGCATCGAGTACCGCAGCGACCTGCTGTCCCTCGCCGCGCTCTGGGACGCCTGAGTCATGCCACCGTCACCGCGACGGCCCCGGGGACCCGCGGGTGCACGGGGCTGGGGCGGTCACCAGTAGTGACGCCTTCCGCCGACCGCGTGCCCGACGGCGCCCAGCACCCACAGCAAGGCACCGATGGCCACGAGGATGATTCCGATGGTCCAGAGAATGGAAAGGCCGGTCAGCAGGCCGATCACCAGGAGAATGATGCCGAGGACGATCATGGGATCCTCCAAACGATCCGTTATCACCGATTATGCTCCTCGATGCGCTGTTTGTCGGGTCAGGTAGCCGCGAATGAGCCGATAACGACCGGGTACGAGGGAGCGGAACCTGCTCCCCGTACGGAAGGTCCGGTGGTCGTCCATGTCCTCCTCACTCGTCGAGACCGTCGACATCAAGGCGCCCGTGGCCGTCGCCTGGTCCCTGTGGAGCGATGTCACCCAGTGGCCGAGGTTCCTGAGCCACGTCCAGCGCGTCGATCCGATCGACGAGCGGCGCTTCGCCTGGCAGCTCTCGCTGCCCGGTGCGGAGAAGCGCTTCGTCGCGGAACTCACCGAGGTGGTCACCGAGGACCGCATCGCCTGGAAGACCACCGAGGGAGTCCACCACGCGGGGGTGGTCACCTTCCACCGGCTCGACGACACATCGAGCCGCGTCACCCTGCAGATCGAGTACGACCCCCGGGGATTCATCGAGCACCTGGGGGCGCTGACCAACCTCGACTCCGCCCTGACCAACTACGACCTGGGCGAATTCCAGAAGCTGGCCGAGCTCACGGCCGCTTCGGGCGGTCCCCGGACGGTGTGAGCCCGGACCGGCCCGGAGCGCGATCGGCCGAAGCCCGCCGGGTCCGGACGAGGAAGTCCTCCACGGCCGCCCGGCCGGGCTCCGGCGGCAGCGGGGAGCGGGCCGCCGCCTCGTCGTTCTCCTCGCCTAGGCGGTTCATCCGGCGCTCCACCTCCGGCCAGGGCACCTCGCCCCGCTTCACCGCCAGCAGTCCCTCCCGGGCCTCACCGACCTCGATGCGCAGCTCGCCCGTACGCAGCAGGTCCCGGCTGCTCGCCAGCAGCCGCAGCAGATGCATCGCGTGCTTCCAGCGCGGCGCGCCATGGACCCGTACGTCGGCCTCCAGCTTCCTCCGCTGGCCCAGCGCGTACCGGACGAACGTGCCGTGCGCGAGCCGGGAGAGGAACGCCCCGCGCAGTGCCAGCAGTTCGCGGCCGGTGTCGTCCACGGACTCCACCAGCGGGGAGTGCAGGCACTCCAGCACGTTCGGGTTGGCCCGCAGCGCCAGCTCGCAGAAGCGTTCCAGCTCCCAGGAGAACTGCTCCGGCGCAGGCCCCTCGACATGCGTCGGCGGCTTCTCGAAGCGCCAGAACAGCGGGGTGGGCGCGAGGAACACACCACGCCGGTCCGTGTCGCTGTCCTCCGTGGCCAGCCCGAACGCGCGCGAGCCCATCACGCAGGCGTAGACCGTGTGGTCGCGTACGAGTGCCTCGTCGGCGGCGGTGATCATGGCGGCGAGGCTACCGGTCCCGCTCAGGTCAGCCGGATCGCGCCCCCCGAGACGCTGATCTGCTCGGCGGGCAGCGGCCGGGTCGCCGGGCCGGCCTCGACCGCCGCGTCCGTGATGCCGTATCTGCTGCCGTGGCAGGGGCAGTTGATGGTGCCGTCGCTCACCGTCGAGACGAGACAGCTCGCATGGGTGCAGACGGCGGAGAACGCCTTGAACTCGCCCTCCTCGGGCTGGGTCACCACCACCTTCCGCTCCTTGAAGACGGTGCCGCCGCCGACCGGGATGTCCGCGGTCCTGGCCAGCTCCACGCCGCCCGCGGCACCCGGTGACGCCCCGTCCGACGTGGGCGGTGTGCCGGTGGCGTCCCCGCCGCCGTCCCCGTCGGAGGATCCGCAGCCGGTGGCCAGTGCCGCGGCGCCCGCCGCTCCCGCGGCCAGCACCGTCCTTCGCCGTGCGTTCATGTGCTCTCCTTCGATGGCAGGCGTGGTGCGGTGGGTGGGGGCCATCGTGGCGGCGGCGGGCCCCCGGATGAAGCAACCGGGCGGGCCGTGCCCCCGACCGGGTGGCGGATGGGGCTCCGACGGCTGCGGGGCCGCCCACGGGTCACGATGGCTCCGGGCCCCTCTCTAGTGCCGCGTCAGCCAAGGTTGACGCGGCACTAGCGAGGAACCCCGGGCCGCCCCACGCACGTCACCGCGCGTCTCACGGACGGAACGCCGTGATCGCGTCCGCCGCGGCCGATCCAGTGCCGTGGCAGGCGACGTTCGCCCCGTCGCGACGCCCGGCACACACTCTCGCCGCCGGCCGAAATCCCGAGTACGTCCAGTACGAGGGCATCGGGCCGGCACCGGGAGCACGCACCGGACGCCACTCCTTGACGGGTAAACGTTGCCTGCCACGGCACTAGGCTGGGAGGAGCAGCCGGCCGCGCCGCGGAGCGCCGGGCCGGCGGCGTGGACGATCGGCGAAGAGCGAGGAGCACGACGTGGCGGTACGAGCGATCCGGGGCGCCGTCCAGCTGGACCGGGACGAGGCCGGACACATGGACCAGCGGGTCGGTGAGCTGCTGACGGCGGTCCTGGAGCGCAACGAGCTCGTCGCCGACGACCTGATCAGCATCTGGTTCACCGCCACCCCGGATCTGCACAGCGACTTCCCGGCCGCCGCCGCCCGGGGCCTCGGCATCGTCGACGTACCCCTCATCTGCGCCCAGGAGCTGGACATCGACGGGGCCATGCCCCGGGTCGTCCGTATCCTCGTGCACGTCGAGACCTATCTCTCGCGCGCCGAGATCAGCCACGTCTACCTCGGCGCCACCGCAACCCTGCGCAAGGACATCGCCCAGTGAGAACCGCCCTCGTCATCGGAACCGGGCTCGTCGGCACCTCCGCCGCCCTCGCGCTGGCCGGCCGCGGCGTCCACGTGCACCTCGTCGACCACGACCCCGCCTCCGCCCGCACCGCGGCCGCGCTCGGCGCCGGTACGGACGAGCCCGCAAAGGGCCGTGTCGACCTGGCGATCGTCGCCGTACCGCCCGCGCACACCGCCGCCGTCCTCGCGACCGCGATGCGCGACGGGGTGGCCCGCGGCTACCTGGACGTCGCCAGCGTCAAGGGTGGCCCGCGCCGCGAGCTGGAGGCGCTCGGCCTCGACCTCACCCCGTACATCGGGACGCATCCGATGGCGGGCAAGGAGCGCTCAGGGCCGCTCGCCGCGACCGCCGACCTCTTCGAGGGCCGCCCCTGGGTCCTCACCCCCACCAGGGACACCGACACCGAGGTGCTCAACCTCGCGCTGGAGCTGGTCGCCCTGTGCCGGGCCGTCCCCGTCGTCATGGACGCCGACGCCCACGACCGGGCCGTGGCCCTCGTCTCGCACACCCCGCAGCTGATCTCCTCGATGGTCGCCGCCCGGCTGGAGGACGCCGACGAGACCGCCGTACGCCTGTGCGGACAGGGCATCCGTGACGTCACCCGGATCGCCGCCTCCGACCCCCGGATGTGGGTGGAGATCCTCTCCGCCAACCCGGGGCCGGTCGCCGACGTCCTCGCCGGGGTCGCCGCCGACCTGGAGGAGACCGTGACCGCGCTGCGCGGCCTGCACTCCGCCGACGAGGAGAAGCGGCGCGCGGGCACCGACGCCATCGAGGACGTCCTGCGCCGCGGCAACGCGGGCCGCGTCCGCGTTCCCGGCAAGCACGGCGCCGCCCCCGCCGCCTACGAGACCGTGGCCGTCCTCATCGGGGACAAGCCGGGCGAGCTGGCCGCGATCTTCGCCGACGCCGGCCGGGCCGGGGTCAACATCGAGGACGTCCGCATCGAGCACGCCACCGGCCAGCAGGCGGGCCTCGTCCAGATCATGGTCGAGCCCAGTGCCGCCCCGGTCCTCGGCGCGGCCCTCCAGGAGCGGGGCTGGTCGATCCGCGGCTGAGAGCCTGTCGGGTGCCTCTGACCGGGCGGCCGCGCCCTGGCAGGCACGCTTCCGGCGTTGCTGAAATGTCCTGGTAGCTCCGCTACGAGGGCCTCTCGGCGCCTTGGAATCGCACGCACCAGAGCGCGTCCGCTTTTCGATCGAAGGCCACCCCACAGGCTCTGAGCCCGGTCCCGCACGACGTGGCGGCACCACCCCCGCCCGGGTGGCCCGCCTCCCCCGTACGGGGTACAAGGGCGCGCCCGGTACTCGGTAACCTGGTACGAGGCCGCCCCCAGGCCCGTCCGCCCCGCCCGTGTACCAGGAAGGTGTCCACCACCGTGGAAACCGCACGCCCCTCCGTGATCGTCGCCATCGACGGGCCCTCGGGCACCGGCAAGTCGAGCACCTCCAAGGCCGTCGCCGCAGCGCTCGGCCTGAGCTACCTGGACACGGGCGCGCAGTACCGGGCCATCACCTGGTGGATGCTGGACAACGGCATCGACGTGAGCGACCCGGAGGAGATCGCGACCGCCGCCGCCAAGCCCGTGATCGTCTCCGGCACCGACCCCGCCGCCCCGACGATCACCGTCGACGGCGAGGACGCCTCCGGGCCGATCCGTACGCAGGAGGTCACCTCCAAGGTCAGCGCCGTCAGCGCGGTTCCCGAGGTGCGCACGCTCATCACCGCACTCCAGCGCTCCATCGCCGCGGCCGCGACCGGCGGCATCGTCGTCGAGGGCCGGGACATCGGCACCACCGTGCTGCCCGACGCCGACCTCAAGATCTTCCTCACCGCCTCCCCGGAGGCCCGCGCCGCCCGGCGCAGCGGCGAGGTCAAGGGCTCCGACCTGAGCGCCACCCGCGAGGCCCTGATCAAGCGGGACGCGGCCGACTCCGGCCGCAAGACCTCGCCGCTCGCCAAGGCGGCCGACGCCGTCGAGGTGGACACCACCGAGCTGACCCTCCAGCAGGTCATCGAGTGCGTCGTCACCCTCGTCGAGGGGAAGCGGGTCGCCGCGTGAGCGATGCCACAGGCGCGCCCACGCTGCGCGGAGCGGCCGTCGGGCGGTCCATCGGCATCGGCCTGATGTACGGGCTGTTCAAACCCAGGGTCCTCGGCGCGTGGCGCGTGCCCGCCGCCGGACCCGTCATACTCGCGGTGAACCACTCCCACAACATCGACGGACCGATGCTGATGGGCACCGCACCCCGGCCGGTGCACTTCCTGATCAAGAAGGAGGCGTTCGTCGGCCCCCTCGACCCGTTCCTGCACGGGATCGGCCAGATCGAGGTGGACCGTACGACCGTCGACCGCACCGCCATCAGCCACGCGCTCGGCGTACTGGAGGACGGCGGCGTCCTCGGGATCTTCCCGGAGGGCACCCGGGGCGAAGGAGACTTCGCCTCGCTGCGGGCCGGACTCGCGTACTTCGCGGTTCGGGGCGGGGCGCCCATCGTCCCCGTCGCCGTCCTGGGAAGCACCGAGCGCCGCGGACGGTTGATACGAGGGCTGCCCCCGCTGCGCAGCCGGGTCGACGTCGTCTTCGGCGACGCGTTCGACGCGAGCGCCGGTGACGGGCGGCGTACGCGCAAGGCGCTGGACGAGGCGACCCTGCGGATCCAGGCGAAGCTCACCGCGCACCTGGAAAGCGCCAAGCGCCTCACCGGGCGCTAGGCGAGACTTGAGTAGTGGACCGCGCTGATCGCGGTCCATCGATGATGATGTAAAGAGGAACGGACTTCATGAACGACCAGATTCACTCCGACGGCTCGGGCCACGAGCACGGAGCACTTGGCGATGCCGAGTTCGCGGAGTTCATGGAGCTCGCCGCGCAGGAAGGCTTCGATGCCGAGGAGGTCGAGGGCGCCCTCGACGAGGCCGGTCACGGCCCGCTCCCCGTGCTCGCCGTCGTCGGCCGCCCCAATGTCGGCAAGTCGACCCTGGTGAACCGGATCATCGGCCGCCGCGAGGCCGTCGTCCAGGACAAGCCCGGCGTCACCCGCGACCGCGTCAGCTACGAGGCCGAATGGGCCGGACGCCGCTTCAAGGTCGTCGACACCGGCGGCTGGGAGCAGGACGTGCTGGGCCTCGACGCCTCCGTCGCCGCCCAGGCCGAGTACGCCATCGAGACGGCCGACGCGGTCGTCTTCGTCGTCGACTCGACCGTCGGCGCCACCGACACCGACGAGGCCGTCGTCAAGCTGCTGCGCCGGGCCGGCAAGCCCGTCGTCCTCTGCGCCAACAAGGTCGACGGCCAGAGCGGCGAGGCGGACGCCAGCGCCCTGTGGTCGCTGGGCCTCGGCGAGCCCTACCCGGTCTCCTCGCTGCACGGCCGCGGCACCGGCGACATGCTGGACGCGGTCCTGGAGGCCCTGCCGGACGCCCCGGCCCAGAAGTTCGGCACCGCGCTCGGCGGCCCCCGCCGGATCGCCCTGATCGGCCGCCCGAACGTCGGCAAGTCCTCCCTGCTGAACAAGGTCGCGGGCGAGGACCGGGTCGTCGTCAACGAGCAGGCCGGCACCACCCGGGACCCGGTCGACGAGCTGATCAAGCTCGGCGGCATCACCTGGAAGTTCATCGACACGGCCGGCATCCGGCGCCGCGTACACCTCCAGGAGGGCGCGGACTACTACGCCTCGCTGCGTACGGCCGCCGCCGTGGAGAAGGCCGAGGTCGCCGTCGTCCTGATCGACTCCAGCGAGTCCATCAGCGTCCAGGACCAGCGCATCATCACCATGGCCGTGGAGGCCGGACGCGCCCTCGTCGTCGCGTTCAACAAGTGGGACACCCTCGACGAGGAGCGCCGCTACTACCTGGAGCGCGAGATCGAGACGGAGCTCGCGCAGATCTCCTGGGCCCCGCGCGTCAACGTCTCGGCCCTCACCGGTCGGCACATGGAGAAGCTGGTCCCGGCGATCGAGACCGCGATCGAGGGCTGGGAGACCCGCGTTCCCACCGGCCGGCTCAACGCCTTCCTCGGTGAGATCGTCGCCTCCCACCCGCACCCGATCCGCGGCGGCAAGCAGCCGCGCATCCTCTTCGGCACCCAGGCGGGCACCAAGCCGCCGCGCTTCGTGCTCTTCGCCTCCGGCTTCCTGGAGCACGGCTACCGCCGCTTCGTCGAGCGCCGGCTGCGCGAGGAGTTCGGATTCGAGGGCACTCCGATCCACATCTCCGTCCGGGTCCGCGAGAAGCGCGGCCGCAACAAGTAGCACCTGCACACGACGAAGCCCCGGACCGCTCGCGAGAGGCGAGCGGTCCGGGGCTTCGTCATGGGGCGTGCGGCCTTCGCCGGCGGGCGTCAGGAATCCCGCGACCCCGGCGGCAGCACCGCGGGCCGGGGCCGCCCCGCATGCCGGCCCACCCGCTGCCAGGAGCCGAGGCTGCCGGTGTGCTGGCTCTGCCCGCTGCTCCCGGTGGTCCCGCTGGTCGCGCTCTGGCCGTTGTGCCCGCCGTGGCCGCTGTGCCCGGAGGGAGCGGGGTGACCGCTCAGCGGTGCCCTGGAGGCGAAGAGACCGGCGCCGAAGGCCGGGAACCCGAGATTCTCCTCGCCGCTCCGGTCGCCAGGCAACGCCCGGAACGAGCGCCGGTACTCGGAGTACAGCGCGTCGTAGATCGGGGTGGGGGACACGCCCCCCGACGGATCCTGCGAAGGACGCATGGCGGGGATCTGACTCTGATGCTGGCGGGAGGAGTCGTATGAGTGCACGTAGGTGCCAACGACCTCACCGCCCGTCGGATGCGGCCCCGCCGGAGAAAACGCTGTTCGGCGAGGGTGCCCGAGCTGGGCGGACATGCTCAGGTCCCGGCCAGCGGCATCGAGGCGGCGACCAGGAGACCGTTGACCGCGGCCTTCTCCAGTGCGTCCCGGAGCAGGTCCTCGCGCGGCTGCTGGCCGATGGTGCCGGCCGGGGCGGCGAAGACGAGGACCGTCTGCGACTTGCTGACCGCGGCCCGCCAACCGTCGGTCACCTGGAGCGGCTGGTGGGCCTGCCACCAGGCGACCGGGTTGCCGCCACCGGCGCTCGGCTGCAGCACGGCGTGCAGCTGGCCCACTGCCAGTAGCACGGACCAGCCGGCAAGGACCTCCGGCAGCCGGTTCAGGTCGGGGGCGGGACGGAAGCCCTGCTCCAGCAGCAGCTGGAGGAACTCGTCGCCCCCGCTGCCGTCGGTGCCGGGCCGGGCGACCGGGCCGGTCGGTTCGACGACCAGGGCCGGGCGGAGATCGTCCTCGATGAGGACGAGTCCGCTGGTGATGCCGAGGACGGCCTGTTCGGGCATGAGCCCCTCCGTATTCTTCTGCTCGCTGCCGGTGATGCTGCGCACCGCGCCCTGGAGCTGGTCCTCCGCGACCTTGACGACCTGCGAGGGGATGCACGTCGCGTGGGCGAACGCGAGGACGGCGGTCTCGTCGCCGATGAACAGCACCGTGCTGGTGCGTTCCTGGTCGGAGTCGCCGGGGGTGCGGCAGGAGGTGCAGTCGTAACTGCCCGGGGCGTTGTCGCCGACGAGCAGCCGGTCGGCTTCGTCGTCGCCGATCTCGGCACGTACGTCCTGACTGACGTCGAGCATGCGCGGCACGGGGGCTCCTCGAACTCGGTGCGTGGGCCGGGTGGTTCCCGGCTCATGAAGAGACAACGCGGGATCCGTGGCCGGGGTCACGCACCGGGGCGGACGGAAGTGGGGAACAGGTCGACACGTCGGTACGTCGAGCAGTCGACGTACGGGGTTCCGCGCGTTCGGCGTACGGCTGTCGCGTCCCTCCGGGAAGTTTTGCCCGGACGCAGGCAACCTACTGGCATTGCCCTACGTCAAGCTCGAAGGAAAGCGTTGGCCAACGGATGGCGGGCAGGTGACTGGTTTACCGCACCGGTGGCCCGCGGACGCGGTCCCGTCACTTCCGGGCCCCGCGGCCATCCGGATCAGCAGATTCCGGAAACCGCAGGTCAGTGGGGGTTCCGGCGGCGGAACGGGGATCCCGTGCGCGCTTTTTCGGATGCTCCGGGATTCCCGGTGCAATCCGGGCGGAAATCCGCCCGGAAGTACGGTCCTGACAGGCCGGGTCGACAGGGGGAAACAGCGACACCATGCATATTTCTTTTCTACTGCACAATGCCTATGGAATCGGAGGAACCATCCGGACGACGTTCACGCTCGCCCGTACGCTCGCCGAGCACCACGACGTCGAGATCGTGTCCGTCTTCCGGCACCGTGACGCCCCCGTCCTCGGCGCACCCGAGGGTGTGACGATGCGTCACCTCGTCGACCTGCGGAAGAAGAGCGCGACGTACGACGGCGGCGACGCCGAACACGCCCGGCCCGCCGTGGTGTTCCCGCGCGGGGACAGCAGGCACAAGCAGTACAGCAGGCTCACCGACGCCCGTGTCGCCGCCCATCTCCGGGGCATCGAGGCGGACGTCGTCGTCGGCACCCGCCCCGGCCTCAACGTGCACCTGAGCAGGCAGACCCGCCGCGGACCGGTGCGCGTCGGGCAGGAGCACCTGACGCTCGACAGCCACAGCTACCGGCTGCGCCGCGAGATCGCCCACCGGTACACGCTGCTCGACGCGCTGACCACCGTCACCCGTGCCGACGCGGACGACTACCGCAGCCGGCTGAAGCTGCCGGGCCTGCGGATCGAGACCATCCCCAACGCCGTGCCCGAGCCCGCCGGTCCGCCCGCGGGCGGCGACCTGAAGTGGGTCGTCGCGGCGGGCCGGCTGCACCGGGTCAAGCGCTACGACCTCCTCGTGCGGGCCTTCGCCCAGGTTTCCGCGGCCCGCCCGGACTGGCGGCTGCGCATCTACGGCGGCGGGGACGCGACCGGCAACGAACAGGCGGCGCTGCGCACCCTCATCGACGAACTGGGCCTGCACGAGAAGGTGTTCCTGATGGGGTCGGTCAACCCGATGGAGGCCGAGTGGCCCAAGGGGTCGATCGCCGCCGTCACTTCGGACCGCGAGTCCTTCGGCATGACGATCGTCGAGGCGATGCGCGGCGGTCTGCCGGTCGTCGCCACGAACTGCCCGCACGGGCCGGCCGAGATCATCGAGGACGGCGTCGACGGGCGCCTGGTGCCGGTCGGCGACCCGGACGCGATCGCCGCCGCGCTGCTCCAGCTGATCGAGGACGACGAACTGCGCCACCGGATGGGCGGGGCCGCGCTGAGCGCCTCGGCCCGCTTCGACCCGGCGCGGATCGCCGAGCGCCACGAGAGCCTGTTCGCCGAGCTGGTCGCCCGAGGCACCCAGGGGAGCGGCCACAGCGCCCTGCGCACCGCCCTGCACCGCACCCGGGGCGGCGTCCTCGACGGGGCCTACGCCCTGCGCTACAAGGTCGCCGACGTGCTCCGCAAGGGGAAGCCCGCGTGACCCCTCCCGTCCTCTCCCGGCCGCGCCGCCGATCCGGCCGGGAGAGATGACGGGGGAGACGACGGGACAGCGGACAGGGATGCCCGGGTGAGAGGGATTCCGGGGCAGCGGACAGATGCTGTCCGCTGTCCCTGGCAGACTCGCCCGCATGTTGGAGACCTCGGCACGACTGCTGCGCCTGCTCTCACTGCTGCAGGCCCACCGGGACTGGTCCGGCGCCGATCTGGCCGACCGGCTCGGCGTCACTCCGCGCACCGTCCGCCGGGACGTCGACAAGCTGCGCGATCTCGGCTACCCGGTGAACGCCAGCCGTGGAACCGGCGGCGGCTACCAGCTCGGGGCGGGCGCCGAGCTGCCGCCGCTGCTGCTGGACGACGAGGAGGCCGTCGCGGTCGCCGTCGGTCTGCGCACGGCCGCCGGGCAAGGCATCGAGGGCATCGGCGAGACCTCCGTACGCGCGCTGGCCAAGCTCGAACAGGTGCTGCCGAACCGGCTGCGCCGAAGGGTGAGCGCCCTCGGCGCGTTCACCGTGCCGATGCTGCGCGGCCCGGAGGACTCCGCAGTCGACCCCGGTGTGCTCACCGAGCTGGCGGGCGCCTGCCGGGACGCCGAGCAGCTCCGGTTCGCCTACCGGTCCCACGGCGGGGAGCTCTCGCGCCGTACGGTCGAACCGCACCGGCTCGTCTGCACCGAGCGCCGCTGGTATCTGGTGGCCTGGGACCTGGAGCGGGCGGACTGGCGCACGTTCCGGGTGGACCGGATCACCCCGACCCCGCCGCACGGCCCTCGTTTCGCCCCGCGCACCCCGCCCGCTGAGGATCTGGCGGCGTACGTCTCCCGGGGCGTCGCGGTCTCGGCGTACGCGGCCCGGTCCGTGATCCTTCTGAAGGCCCCGCTCGCGGAGGCCGCCCGGCGGGTGTCGCCGTCCGCTGGGGTGCTGGAGGCCGTGGACGACGACACCTGCCGGCTGACCGCGGGTGCGCCGGACCTCACCGTGCTGGTGATCCATGTGCTGATGATGGGGATCGATTTCGAGGTGATCGAGCCGCCCGAGCTGTCCGAGGTCCTGCGGGAGGCGCGGGACCGGCTCACGCGTGCGCTCGAGGGACCGTGAGACTCCGTCCCGTGAGATGTTCCCCCTCACCCCGTCCGGCGGGCGGCGTGAGGGAAACGTAACGAAAGGAAAGGCCGGTTTAAGGGTGCGGGAAATTCCGGTGTCCCGGCCCTTAGGGCGGTACTCACCGCGATGGCAGAAGAGGCAGGTCGCCCCGTGATTCCGGAAGGTTTCCGGTACCCCCGTCACGCCGGTGAACGGGGTTCTCGGTTATTGCGTACAGATGCTTCCGGCCGGGCCGTTCGAGTGAATGGAAACGCATGGAAACGCGTATACGTGTGTGGGGATCCTGTGACACAAGCGTGACCGCCACGGCATGTGGAGATGCAGGGGAAGCCCGTTCCGGTCCGGCCTTCCGTCACGGTCCGGGGCCGCCTACGGTGAAGGCATGGCATCTCTACCGACCCCTCCAGCACAGCCGGACGACGCCGCCGAGTCGTACGTCGGCCTCGCCGTCGACGCCGCCGAGCGGCAGGCCAGGAGCCGCGGCTGGGACACGGTCCGGGCCGTTCCCCCGGGCACCTTCCTCACCATGGAGTTCCGCCACGGCCGCATCAACTTCCAGGTCGAGGACGGCACCGTGACGCGCTGCTGGGTGGGCTGACCCGCAGGCCGCACCAGGGTGCCCCCGACGGCCGAAGGCCCCGACCGCGGTCGGGGCCTTCGGCCGTCGGGCATCCCCGTGGTTCCGGGGGAGCGGTGTGGTCAGCCGCCGGACATCGGGCGGGCCGGGCTGCCGGCGGCGCGCGGGCCGCGCTCGGTGTGCGGCGGCGGACGGCGGACGCCCGCCGGGGCGACCGGCATCCCGCCCGGACGCGCCGGGTGCCCCCCGTGGGCCCGCGCTCTGGCGCCCGCCGCCGGATGTCCGGCGGGGAGCACCGGCTCGACCGGGGCGGTCACCGCCTCGGCGGTGAGGCCGTCGGTGGCCATCGACTGCGGCAGCAGCACCGGCTGCGGCCCGGCCTCCGCCCCGGTCACGGTCGCCGGACGGGCGTCGCCGCGACGCTCCCGCAACCGCTCGCGCATCGCGAAGATCCAGGCCTCGGTCCGGGCGATCAGCGGCTCGAACCAGGGTAGCGCCAGCAGGATGAGCAGCCCGGCCGCCCAGCCCAGCACGACATCGCTCAGCCAGTGCGTACCGATGTACACGGTGGTCAGGCCGACGCCCAGCGAGACCGTCGCCGACACCGCCGACAGATAGCGCCTGGCGCGTGGCGTGGTGGCCAGATAGGCGAGGATTCCCCAGGTCACGACGGCGTTCGCGGTGTGCCCGGAAGGGAATATATCGCCGCCGGCGAACATCTCGGCCGAGCCGATCTGGGTCGCGTAGTGCGGGCCCAGACGTCCGAGCCCCAGCTTGACCGCGCCCACCGTCACATTGAGCAGCAGCAGGGACGTGCCGAGGACCAGCAGCGGCCGGAGCGTGTGCTGACGCCAGGAGCGCCAGCCCAGCCAGCAGGCGACCATCACCGCCGTGGGGCCGCGCTGGCCGAGCACGACGTAGTAGTCCAGGAAGGCGTGGAGTTCGGGCCACTGCTGGTAGGGCCGGAACAGCATGACCTTCCAGTCCAGGGCCACCAGCCAGGACGTGATCAGCACCGCCCAGACGATGGCGAGATAGAACGCCAACGTCCCGCCGAAGAGGGCGATGCGGTGACGGCTCATCCGCGGTGCCTCTATCTTCGGCGGTTCCGGCTCCCGGTCCAGCCGGGCAAAGATGTCGGTACGCACCCAATCGACGTTACAGCGAGTGAGTGTGTGAGCAGGCCAATCCGGGCTCTTTGTGATGACGATGTGATGTGGACTTTGTCTCGGAACGGCGTCTTTTCCGGGCCCGCCGAAGAATCTCCGTGATCTTGCGCCCAATAGTCCGCCGGTTCCGATCGCAAGCGTGTTTGATCTCTCGAAAAAGGGGCCGCACGGGAATCCGCGGCAATTGATCCCGCCATTCGGGGGAGGCGCACGCCGTCGCGCCGCGTCCCGCCCCGAGCGCCCGGACCCCCGCCCCGACGGAGCTCCGCGGCCCCTCGGACGGGAGCCCCCGACCCGGCCCGGAATGGCGTACGCCACACTGTGCGGCGGACCGGGGTATGACGTGGACCACGTCTGACCACACCGAACTCGCGTACGCTGACGGATCACTCGCCCGCCGATGCCGGGCCCGAGGGACGCACACCCCACGTCACCGTCGGTCCGCCGAGCGCGAGGGACTCATCGGGAGGTACGCAGATGTCCGGGACGACCACGGCCGGGGTCCGGCTGCGCAAAGCCGCCGACGACGCCAACCGCTGGGTCGTCCTCGTGGTCCTCTGCCTCAGTCTCCTGGTCGTCGCCCTCGACGCGACCGTGCTGCACGTCGCCGTTCCGGCCGTCACCGAGGACCTGCGCCCGAGCGGCACGGCCCTCCTCTGGATCGTCGACGCCTACCCCCTCGTCTGCGCCTCGCTGCTCATCCTCTTCGGCACGCTGGGTGACCGGATCGGCAGACGACGCGTACTGCTCCTCGGCTACGCGCTGTTCGGCGTCGCCTCCGCGCTCGCCGCCACGGCCGACACAGCCGCCGTCCTGATCGCGGCCCGCGCCCTCCTCGGCGTCGGCGGCGCGATGATCATGCCCGCCACGCTGTCGATCCTGCGCCAGGTCTTCCCCGACCGCCGGGAGCGGGCGCTCGCCATCGGCGTGTGGACCGCGGTCGCCGCGGTCGGCGCCGCCACCGGACCGGTCGTCGGCGGCTTCCTCGTCGAGCACTACTGGTGGGGCTCGGTCTTCCTGATCAACATCCCGCTGATGGCCGTGATCCTGCCGCTGGGCCGCTGGCTGCTGCCCGAGTCGCGCGGCGGCGGCGACGGCCCGTGGGACGTGCTGGGCGCACTGACCGCCGCGGCGGGCGTGCTCTGCGTCGTCCTCGGCGTCAAGCGCCTGGGCGGCGGCGCGGGGCTCCTCGACCCGGTCTCGCTGGGCCCGCTGACCCTCGGACTCGCACTGCTGATCTTCTTCGTACGCAGGCAGAGGCGCCGCAGGCATCCCCTGATCGACATCGCGATGTTCGCCCGCCCGGCCTTCTCCACCGCCGTCGGCTGCATCGTGCTCGCCATGCTGGCGCTGGTCGGCCTCCAGCTGATCGCCGTCCAGTACCTCCAGCTGGTGCTGGGGCTCAGCCCGCTGGAGACCGGGCTGCGGCTGCTGCCGCTGACCTTCGCGGCGATGGCCGCGGGCGCCACCGGCTCGTACACCCTGCGGCGCATCGGCCCCCGCCGCATGGTCGGCTGGGGCTTCGTCCTCACGGCGTCCTCGGTGCTGCTGCTCACCTCGATGGGCCAGCACGACCGGCCCGCGCTGCTGACCTGCGCCTTCGTCCTGCTCGGCTTCGGACTGCAGACCACGCTCTTCGGGGCGTACGAGTCGATGCTCAGCGACGCCCCGCCGGAGCGGGCGGGCGGCGCGGCGGCGATCGGCGAGACCTCCTACCAACTGGGCGCGGGCCTCGGCATCGCCCTGCTCGGCAGCGTCATGAACGCCGCCTACGCCCCCGGCCTCGCCTCCCTGCACGAGAAGGGCGTCCCCGCCCGGGCCGGGGCGGAGGCCTCCCACTCGCTGGGCGAGGCCTACCAGGTGGCCGCGCAGCTCGGGGGCCCGATGGGGGACCTGCTGCGCTCCACGGCCCGGCACGCCTTCATCGGCGGACTCCACGTCACGCTCTTCGTCAGCGCGGGGCTGCTGCTGCTCGGGG
Source organism: Streptomyces anulatus (assembly GCF_000721175.1). Taxonomy (GTDB): domain Bacteria; phylum Actinomycetota; class Actinomycetes; order Streptomycetales; family Streptomycetaceae; genus Streptomyces; species Streptomyces anulatus_C. Next base: position 280,144 of record NZ_JOEZ01000012.1, on the reverse strand, counting down.
CGCTGGCCGCCCTGCGGCTGCCGAAGGTCATGGACTGCCCGCCGAAGGAGGACCGTCTCCGGAGCGGGCCCGACGCCGCCGGGTCCCATGCCGCCGCACCCGGGGCTTTCGAGGTCGCGGCCCCCGTGATCACGGCTTCCGCGGCCTCCGGCCACCAGGCCCCCGAAGCCGCCCGCCCGGCCCCGCGCCCGATACTGCCCGCGCGGCGCGAGCCGGCCGAGGCGACCGGCTCTGGACGAGCGGCACACTGAGCCGTAACGTCAGCACGACGCCCTGACTACCACTGCTAGTTTTCGGAGGGCGGGCGTCTCCCGGTCCCTCCGAGCACCGTGCGAGCCGCCGGAGGCACCCTCATGTCCAGCACCGAGTCCAGCACCGAGTCCGCGAAGCCGTCGAAACTCCCGCCGTTCGACGCCTCGGATCCCCTCGGCATCGACGACCTGCTCGGCCCCGACGACCTCGCGATCCGCGACACCGTCCGCACCTGGGCCACCGACCGCGTCCTGCCGCACATCGCCGAGTGGTACGAGAAGGGCGAGCTGCCCGGCATCCGCGAGCTGGCCCGCGAGCTCGGCGCGCTCGGCGCGCTCGGCATGTCGCTGGAGGGCTACGGCTGCGCCGGGGCGAGCGCCGTCCAGTACGGGCTCGCCTGCCTGGAGCTGGAGGCCGCCGACTCCGGGATCCGCTCGCTCGTCTCCGTACAGGGGTCGCTCGCGATGTACGCGATCCACCGCTTCGGCTCCGAGGAGCAGAAGCAGCGGTGGCTGCCCGGCATGGCCGCCGGCGAGATCATCGGCTGCTTCGGTCTGACCGAGCCCGACCACGGCTCCGACCCGGCCGGGATGCGGACGTACGCCAAGCGCGACGGCGAGGACTGGATCCTCACCGGCCGCAAGATGTGGATCACCAACGGCTCGGTCGCCGGGGTCGCCGTCGTCTGGGCACAGACCGACGAGGGCGAGGACGGCCGGGGCATCTCGGGCTTCGTCGTACCGACCGACGCCCCCGGCTTCTCCGCCCCGGAGATCCACCACAAGTGGTCGCTGCGCGCCTCGGTCACCAGCGAGCTGGTCATGGACGAGGTGCGGCTGCCGGCCGACGCGGTCCTTCCGGACGCGCGGGGGCTGCGCGGCCCGCTCAGCTGTCTGAGCCACGCGCGCTACGGCATCGTCTGGGGCGCCATGGGTGCGGCGCGGGCCAGCTTCGAGTCGGCCCTCGACTACGCGAGGACCCGGGAGCAGTTCGGCCGGCCGATCGGCGGCTTCCAGCTCACCCAGGCCAAGCTGGCGGACATGGCCCTGGAACTGCACAAGGGCGTCCTGCTCGCCCACCATCTGGGCCGCCGGATGGACGCCGGCAGGCTCCGGCCGGAGCAGGTCAGCTTCGGCAAGCTGAACAACGTGCGGGAGGCGATCGAGATCTGCCGCACCTCACGCACGATCCTCGGGGCCAACGGGATCTCGCTGGAGTACCCGGTGATGCGGCACGCCACGAATCTGGAGTCGGTGCTCACCTACGAGGGAACCGTGGAGATGCACCAACTGGTACTGGGCAAGGCGCTCACCGGTCTCGACGCCTTCCGGTGAGAGCACGTCCGAAGGGGCGCGCCGACCGGAGACGCTGACCGGATCTTTCCGGCGAGCGCCCTGCTCAGCTCTGGTTGAAGAAGCCGTCGGCCTTGCGGCCACCGGCTTCGCCCGCCACTACCTGGGTGTCGGCGGGGGACAGCAGGAAGACCCGGGTGGCCACCCGGTCGATCGAGCCGCGCAGGCCGAAGATCAGCCCGGCGGCGAAGTCCACCACACGCTTGGCGTCGGCGGGGTCCATGGCCGTGAGGTTGACGATCACCGGGACGCCGTCCCGGAAGAGCTCGCCGATGGCCCGTGCGTCCCGGAAGCTGTCCGGGGTCACCGTGGCGATCCGGCGGTCCTGCTCCTCGGCCGCCTCCGCGGCCACCTGCGCCCGCGGGTCGGTGACCCAGGCCTGATTGCCCGTACCGGTCTCCGCACCCTCGGAGTACTCGTCGTCGTAGTACCGCTCGTCGTTGTCCTCTACGAGGCCCAGCCAGGCACTCGCCTTGCGCACCGATCCCATGGACGCCTCCTCTCACCGCGGTTCCTTGGTGTTCCGCATCTCTTTCGTAACCCTATGGTCGTCCATGATGCGGATACCGCGCCAAGTGGATAGTCGGCGCGCAGGTGATTCGTGACGGTACTGGTGCAGAAGATGTGGCGGTTCGTCAGGGTTCCTCCTGCATAAGAGGGCTTGCGGAAGGAAAATATGATGCTCCGGGCCGTACGGGTGATCCGGGGGACGTACGGGTGAACTGCTCACTCGATACGATGCACGACGCTTCGGTGCAGCGAGCGGCGCGCACCGGCTGAACGGCTCTCGGGGGATCGTCGTGTTCGGAATAGTCAGGCCCTGTACCCACCGGCTCTCCGAAGGCCTCAGGGTCGAGTGGATGGCTCATCTCTGCGGTCTCTGCCTGGCCCTGAGGGCCGATCACGGACAGTTCGCCCGTATCGTCACGAACTATGACGGTCTGATCGTCTCCGTCCTGACGGAGGCTCAGGCGGGCCGTACGCCCGAGGGGCGCCGCACCGCCGGCCCCTGCCCCCTGCGCGCCATGCGCACCGCGCCGGTAGCCAAGGGGGAGGGGGCGCGGCTCGCCGCAGCCGTCTCACTCGTCCTGGCCTCGGCCAAGGTCCGCGACCACGTCGCCGACCGGGACGGGCTGCTGGCCCGCCGCCCGGTCGCCGCCGCCGCGCGCCGGGTGGCCGCGGGCTGGGACCGGGCGGGAGCGCGGACCGGGGCGGCCCTCGGCTTCGACACCGCGCTCCTGGTCGACGCGGTCGACCGGCAGACCGGGATCGAGACGCTCGCCGGGCTCGGCACCCCGCTGCTGACGGTCACCGAACCCACCGAGACGGCCACCGCCGCCGCCTTCGCCCACACCGCGGTACTCGCCGGGAAGCCGCAGAACGCTGCGCCGCTCGCGGAGGCCGGCCGGCTCTTCGGGCGGCTCGCGCATCTGCTGGATGCCGTCGAGGACCGGGAAGCTGACGCCGCGTCGGGCGCCTGGAACCCACTCACCGCCACCGGCACCCCGCTGTCCGAGGCGCGCCGCCTCTGCGACGACGCGCTGCACGGCGTACGGCTCGCGCTGCGCGAGGTGGAGTTCACCGACGGCAAGCTCGTCCACCTCCTGCTCGCCCATGAGCTGCGGCGCTCGGTCGACCGGGCGTTCGGCACCTCCTCCTGCTCGCACCAGGAGGGCCAGGGGCTGCTGGCGCCCGACGGCTCCTTCGGGCCGCCGCCGGGGAATCCGTACGGCCCGACCCCCGGCCATCCGTACGGTCCGCCGCCCGGCGGCCCGGCCGCCCCGCCCCCGCCGCCCCGCGACCGGCGCGGACTGATCGCCGGATGCCTGGTGTGGGCCGGGCTGGCCTGCACCTGCCAGATGTGTTGCGGGACCTTCGAGGACCCCTGGAGCAGGGAGCGGCGGCAGGCGCCGTGCAACGACTGCGGCGACTGCTGCGAGGCGTGCAACTGCTGCGGCCAGTGCGGCGAGGGCTGCTGCTGTTGCGGGGACTCCTGCGGCTGCGACTGCTGAGGCCCGCCCGCGGGCCCGCCGCCCGCCGCGCCGGCGTCAGGTCACTTCAGCCCGGGCGGAGAGATCGGAGGTCTCGATCGCGGACTCGGTGGTGCCCCACTTCTTCAGGATGCGGTCGTGGGCCCCGTCCTCCTTGAGCCGGTTCACCGCGGCCTGGAAGGCGGGGGCCGACGGGGTGCCCTTCTTGAAGGCCAAGCCCTCGACGAGCCGCTTGAACTCGTTGAGGTAGCGCAGCCCCTCTGCCGGCTCACCGCGTAGCACATCACCACATCGGGTTCCGCTGGAGCCGCTATGGAAAGGTCGACGCATGAGCACGGACGCACAGCAGCAGGAGCAGGGCGGCGGGCCGGACGCCGCACGGGACTGGCAGCGGTGGCACGAAGGGCGCGTCGTCGCCGTAGCCGCCCCGTACGGCCCCCTCTCCCTGACCGGAACCCACTGGCTCTCCGACTACCCGGAAGGGCGAATTCCGGCCGTCCCGGGGCACTGGCGTGACGGCGGCGACGAAGTGGTTCTCACGGCCGCCGCCGAGGACGGCATCGTCATCGACGGCAAGCCGCTGACCGGCGAGATCAGGCTCGGAGCGGACCGCGGGCCCATCGACGACTCCCGGGTGGCGCAGGGGCAGCGCCGACTGGTGGTGCTCCGCCGCGAAGGGCTCTGGGCGGTACGGGACTTCGACCCGGGATCGGCCGCCCGGCACGCCTTCTCGACCATCGAAGCCACCCCGTACGACCCCCGCTGGGCGCTGCCGGGGACCTTCCGTCCGTACGACGGGGAGCGGACCGTACGGGTGGCCAACGCGGACGGGGCCGAGCGCGGTCTCGGGCTCGGCGGCGAGATCGCCTTCACGGTGGACGGCGACGAGCACACGCTCCAGGTCGCGGTCGAACCCGACGGGTCGCTGTGGGCCGTCTTCGCCGACGCGACCAGCGGGAACAGTAGCTACCGCTTCCGTTTCCTGCGGCCCGGCGCGCCCGCCGCCGACGGCCGGGTGGACGTCGACTTCAACCGTGCGCTGCTGCCGCCGTGCGCCTTCGCCGATCACTTCATCTGCCCCTTCCCGCCCCCGGGCAACACGCTCACCGCGGCGGTCCCGGCGGGGGAGCGGAACCGGATCGACGCCTGACCCGCGGGCGGACCCTCCGGCCCCGGCAGCCCCACGGCTCCCGGGGCCGGATGCGTAGGTGATCCAGGTGGCCGAAAGGCATTCTTGCGCCTCCTGTCCGGCCCCCTCGATACTCCGGTCAGCGATTGTCAGGGGCACGGCAACTCCGGAATCCGGACAGGCCCCCGACTGCGCCTCACGGGCCCGCCACCCCACAGGAGGGCCCCCGATTCCCCTCGGAGGAACCCGAAGTGAGGATCAAGCGCACCAACAACCGCTCCAACGCGGCCAGACGCGTCCGTACCACGGCCGTGGTCGCGGGGCTCGCCGCCGTCGCGGCGATGGCCATCCCCACCGCGAACGCGGAAACCCCCCGTACGTTCAGCGCCAACCAGCTGACCGCGGCGAGCGACGCCGTGCTCGGCGCCGACATCGCGGGCACCGCCTGGAACATCGACCCGCAGTCCAAGCGTCTCGTCGTCACCGTGGACAGCACGGTCTCGAAGGCGGAGATCAACCAGATCAAGAAGTCGGCGGGCGCCAACGCCGACGCCCTGCGCATCGAGCGCACCCCGGGCAAGTTCACCAAGCTGATCTCCGGCGGCGACGCGATCTACTCCAGCACCGGACGCTGCTCCCTCGGCTTCAACGTCCGCAGCGGCAGCACGTACTACTTCCTGACCGCCGGTCACTGCACCGACGGCGCGAGCACCTGGTGGGCGAACTCGGCCCGCACCACCGTGCTCGGCACGACCGCCGGATCGAGCTTCCCGAACAACGACTACGGCATCGTGCGCTACACCAACACCACCATCCCCAAGGACGGCACGGTCGGCGGCCAGGACATCACCAGCGCAGCCAACGCCACGGTCGGCATGTCCGTCACCCGCCGGGGCTCCACCACCGGCACCCACAGCGGTTCGGTCACCGGACTCAACGCCACCGTCAACTACGGGGGCGGCGACGTCGTCTACGGCATGATCCGCACCAACGTGTGCGCCGAGCCCGGCGACTCCGGCGGCCCGCTCTACTCCGGCACCCGGGCGATCGGTCTCACCTCCGGCGGCAGCGGCAACTGCTCCTTCGGCGGAACGACCTTCTTCCAGCCGGTCACCGAGGCGCTGAGCGCGTACGGCGTCAGCGTGTACTGACCGGTCCCGCCCCGGCCAGGTACGGAGCAGTCCGTACATACGTGCCCCCGTCCGGAACTCCGGACGGGGGCTCCCGCTCGCCCGGGGCTCTTGAGAGGATGTCGCCAGGACGGGGCGTCGCGACGGGGCGACGGGGGCGGTCCCGCCCCCGAGGCGCGCTCCGCTGGCATCAGGGGGTAGCTGGTCCGTGAACCGCATCGGAGTGACCGGTCACCGCTCCATCCCCGCCGAGGCCGAGGCCCATGTGCTCGCGGGCCTGCGGGCCGCGCTGTGCGGCCTCGACGGCGCGACGCAGGCGCTCTCCAGCCTGGCCGTCGGCGCCGACCAGCTCTTCGCCGACCTCGCCCTCGCCTGCGGCGCCGAACTGACCGTCGTGATCCCCAGCGGCGACTACGAGGCCTGCTTCGAGAACGCCGCCGACCTCGCCCGCTACCGGAAGCTCAAGGCCCGCGCGGCGCAGGAGGTCCGGCTCGGCTTCCCGCACTCCACCGACGAGGCCTACTACGCGGCGGGCGCCTACATCGCCGACCACTGCGACCGGCTGCTCGCGGTCTGGGACGGCCTCCCGGCCCGGGGCCTCGGCGGCACGGCCGACATCGTGACGTACGCCCGCACGCTGGGCCGCCCGGTCACCGTGATCTGGCGCGACGGAGTGCTCCGCGGCTGACCGGAAGCGCCTGCCGGAAGAGACCGGTTCAGCCCTCCCGGCACGGCTCATACGCGATGCCTGACCAGCCAGTCGGTGTGCTCGGGCGACACGATCCGCTCGGTCTCGAACACCGCCGCCGGCCAGTGCCGCTCGGTGAGGGTCGTCTCCATGGCGGCCTGCATCGACTCCAGGTCCTGCTCCACCAGCGAGTGCGCCGAGATCAGCGGATGGTGCCGGCGCATCTCGTTCCAGGCGAGACAGGCCGCCGCCGCCGCGGACAGCGCCCCCGTCAGGCCGAACGACCGGCCCACCCCGAAGGTCTGGAACACGCTCAGCGCCAGCGCCGGGAGCGTCAGCGCGACAATGGCGCCCGACCACAGGAGCGCCCCGCGCCGGGAGGCCTGCTGGCGTCTGCGGTACCACCGCCGCTGTTCGATGAGCCGGTCCCGTACATACGTTTCCTTCCGGACCGTGTAGGCCTTGTTCCGTAACGCGCGCATGGATTCCGTGATGAGGCCGCCGGAATCCGGCAGTTCCTCGCGCGGATCGGCCCAGCCCACCTTCCGCAACTCCTGGAGGCCGTCCTCCAGGCGATTGGCGAACAGCGCCTCCGGATGCCCGGACGCGCTGTCGAACGGCGCGCCGTGGACCGCGTAACGCCAGCAGTTGGACTTGATGAACTCGGCGGCGGAGCGGTTCAGTTGCCAGTGTGACTTTGCTTTGCGCTGGGAGGCCAGGAAGGTCACGAAGAGCACCCCCAGGTAGGCCAGCACCGCGGCGCCGTACAGGGCCCGGGCCGCCGGACCGTCCTCGGCGTGCCAGGGCAGCGCCGCGGGCACGGTGCCTGCCACGAGCAGCGCCAGCTGCACCCGGGTGGTGTTCACGGCCTCGCGCTGGCGCGCCACGGCGACCGCGTCCGTGTGATGGAACAGGGCCGGCAGGTCGTCGTTCCTGAAGACCATGGATCTCAGCGGCTCGGGCAACGCCGTCATGGTCGCCTCCGTCTGCAGTTGTCGTTTGACCCGGCCGGTCGTCGCGCCTGCCCCGCCCGGGGCCACGAGAGTAGGGGGGAGGGCCGGACGCGGCAAGAGCGTCCCGGCTCCTCGGACCGCTGCTACGGCGGGGTTCGGCCACTTCCGCGCGCAGGCGTTCTTCCTCGCCCGGCGACGCTGTGGCAAGGTAACCCAACTGGACTGAGAGGCATATGAGTTGACGCACCCCGCAGTGGTCTCGCCCGGCGTCCGGGACGACTGGCCCCGGCGCCAGCAACTGCTGGACATGGAGGCGCTCGGGAGCCTGCCGGCCGTGGCGGCCGGCGCCGTGCTGGCGAGGGCGCAGTACGCCCGTACGGTCCGGCCCCACCTCGGCTGGCGCGGCTCCTGGCGCGAGGGGCTGCTCGCCGAGGGAGAACCCGCGTGGCGCGTGGGGCTACAGAACGGCGGCCAGCACATCGCCGTGATCGAGAGCTGGGAGTGCCGCGTGGTGCTGCGGCGGGTCCGGCGCGGCGAGGGCGCCCTGGGTCGCCGTCCCGGACGTCGTGGCCACCCTGACGGCGGACGGTCTCACGGTGGGGCGGGACTACCAGCTCATCGCCTTCGGGACGGGCTGTCCGCTGGTCGGCACCGGGAACTACGACACCGTGCCGGTGGGGGTGTTCTCGCAGCGGTTCGTCGACCGGGTCGAGGCGCTCCACATCCGGGTGAGGGTCACGGACGTCGTGGGCGACAGCCACGAACGCGTCCTGGACTGCATGCGTGGCTCCCGGACGGAACACAACGTGCCCGGCCCGGAACCGGTGAACGAGTGAACCGCCCTCCCCGCCGAAGCGTTCCGGCGCGTACGGCCGGGGTCGTGCCGGGCGCGTCATGATGCGCCCGCCCGGCACCTGTGCTGATGGCTTCGCCGGTGGCGGGAAGCCTTCCACCTGCAAGGGCCGGCGAAAGAGCGGCCGGCTCTCCGGCCCGCCGATTCCGCCGCCCGTCCCCCGCTCACCCGAGCGGCCGGACGGAAGGCGTGATTCGACTTTCGAAACCCGGTGTGAAGGCTCGTCCGCCGGCATGTGGATGGGCCTCAGCGGTAGTAAAGTGCGCGTGCCGGGCCGTGTGATGACGCGGAATCCGTGCAGCGTTTCAATGTCCGGAAACAGACCCCTTCAGGATCCCCCTAGGACGGCCGTGAAGACCTACGGAACCACCCCCGCCTTCGCCCCCGCGAAGACCCGCACGACGCGTACGACCCTCGCGGCGACCGACGTCCGCAGCGCCGAGGCAGCCAGGAAGCTCAGCCGTGCAATCGGTTCGACAACGGCCCGGTCCACCCGGATCTCCACTTTCAGTTCGGCTCTCTGAGCCGGCGTCAGGAGTGTCTAGAATGGCGGAATGACAGGACCCCTGGTCCCCTTCCGTGAATTCGTGCTCAAAGTGCACAGCAGGTGTGATCTTGCGTGCGACCACTGCTATGTCTACGAACATGCAGATCAGAGCTGGCTGACCCGCCCCAAAACCATCTCTGACGAAGCGATTTCCTGGACTGCCCGGCGTCTGGCCGAGCATGCGAGGACTCATGCGCTTCCCTCCGTCACAGTGATCCTGCACGGCGGGGAACCGCTCCTGGCAGGGCCCGCGCGACTGCGACGGGTCTGCGAGGAGCTCGGCTCGTCCCTGAACGGCATCGCTGAGCTGGACCTCAGGATCCACACCAACGGCGTCCAGCTCAGCCCCCGTTATCTCGACCTGTTCGACGAGTTCCACGTCCGGGTAGGGATCTCGCTCGACGGCGACCGCGCGGCCAACGACCGCCACCGCCGATTCGCCAACGGACGCAGCAGCCACCCGATGGTGATGCGAGCCGTCGGACTGCTCCGCGAGGAGCGCTACCGCCACCTGGACCTCGGCCTGCTGTGCACGGTCGACATCCACAACGATCCGGTGGCCGTGCACGACGCCCTCGCCGGGCTCGAACCCCCGCTCGTCGACTTCCTGCTGCCGCACGCCACCTGGGACGACCCGCCGGCACGGCCGGACGGATCCCCCACCGCGTACGCCGAGTGGCTCCTGACGGTCTTCGACCGCTGGACGGAACAGGGCCGCCCCATGCCCGTCCGGATGTTCGCCTCGGTGCTCTCCAGCCTGAACGGCGGACCCAGCCTCACCGAGTCCCTGGGCCTCGCCCCCACCGACCTCGTCGTCATCGAGACCGACGGGAAGCTGGAACAGGTCGACTCGCTCAAGAGCGCCTACGAGGGCGCGGCCGCCACCGGGTTCGACGTCTTCCGCAACACCTTCGACGAGGTCGCGGCCCACCCCGGTGTGCAGGCGCGCCAGCTCGGTCTGGCCGGAGTCAGCGAGACCTGCCGCCGCTGCCCGGTCGTGCGGTCGTGCGGCGGCGGGCTCTACACCCACCGGTACCGCTCCGAGCACGGCTCCGACAGCGGCTTCGACAACCCGTCGGTCTACTGCGCCGATCTGGCCGCCCTGATCCGGGGCATCGAGGAGCGGACGGCCGCAGCCACCGAGTCGCCCGCCGTCCGGGCGCCGGACGAACTGCGCGCCGCCCACCAGGACCTGACCCGCACCCTGCTCGCGGTGCTCCACGACACCCTCGACGGACAGGGCGGCGAGCTCTGGGACGACGCCTGGCGGCTCGCGGCGACGGTGGAGGCGGACGCCCCGGGAGCCGAGGCGCTCGACGCGGTGCTCGCGCACCCCTACACCCGCACCTGGCTGGTCGGCGCCCTGGAGGACGTCCAGGCAGGCCGGGGCCTGACGGAGCCGGCCGCCGAACGGCTCGCCGCGACCGTGGCCGCCGCCGCCGTCCGGGCCGGACTCGACCTGCCCGTGCCGGTGGCCTACCGGGACGGAAGCCTGCATCTGCCCACCCTCGGCACCGTGGTCATCGGCGACCCGGGGGAGCGGGGAGGGGCCGTGGTGCGTGCCACGGGCGACGGATTCCTCGTCCGGCGGCAGGACGCCACGCCTGGAGCTCCAGGCGCTCCCGGTGCTCCCGGCGCGGAGCTGCGTATCCCACGCGAGGGACCCGGGGGCCCGCACTGGCGGCCCGTGCGCGTCCTGCGGCAGGCGCCGGCCCCCGCCCTCCTGCTGGACGACCTCGATCCCTTGCGCGACTGCTTCGACATCCCTGCCACCGGCCGGCTCGCGGCGGAGCGGGCCGACGCCTGGGCGCACCGGATCGCCGGGGCCTGGACGCTGCTGGCCGACGCCGTTCCCGACCAGGCGGCCGAGGCGGCCCGGACGCTCACCACGGTGACCCCGCTGGCCGCCGGCGCGGCCGAGCCAGGGCGGCACGGACACGGCGCGCTCGGCGTCGGGGAGACCGCCGACGGGAAGGAGCTGGCACTCGGCCTGCTGAGCGGATTCCGCCGGGCGAAACTGCGGGCGCTCGGTGAAGTGACGGATCTTTACGCCTTGGACGGTACCTGGGAACATCGGACGCCTTGGGGGAGCGGTCACGTGACGTTCTCCCGACTGCTGGCGGAGACATTCGAACGGGCGGGGCTCGGGCTTTACGACCCACGCTTCCTCGAAGGCGTTCCGGAGGCACTCGACATGATCGAGAACGCGGCGGAGGTGACGGTCGACGGAAAACAGCTGATCACCGCTGTCCGCAAGGAGATCAGCGGAACACGGAGTGCGGCCGGGAAGAATCAGGGCAGGAACGTCCCGCCGTCCGGTCGTGCGGCGAACGTCCTGGAGTCTGACCGGAAAGTGACGTTCGAATGACCGAACGGCAGGGGGGTGGAAAGCGGTCCGCTCCGGAATGATGAGTTCGCTTGCACTCCCTTCCTCCTTTCCGGGATGCGGGTGCTCACACAGGACGGGGGTCGTGTGCACGCATCGGGGCAACAGCGAGCGGTGGGCCATCGGCCGTATTTCTTTCTGAGTTACGCCCACACGCCGGGGTACGGCGGCGGCACGGACCCCGATATGTGGGTCGAGCGGCTGTTCCAGGATCTCTGCGGCCATGTGATGGCCATGACCGACTTACCCGCGGGCGCGCCCGCGGGATTCATGGACCGGGAGATACGTTCCGGCGAGGGCTGGTCGGAGCGGCTCGGTGACGTCCTCGCCACCTGCCGGGTCTTCGTGCCGCTGTTCTCGCCCCGCTACTTCGCCAGCGAGATGTGCGGCAAGGAGTGGTACGCCTTCGAACAGCGGGCCATCCACCACCGGGCCCGCTCCAACCAGCCGGCCGAGGCCATCGTCCCGGCGCTCTGGGTGCCGGTACCGCCGAGCCAGCTGCCCGGCTCCGCCGAGCGACTGCAGTTCAACCACCGCGACTTCGGGGAACGGTACGTCAGCGACGGCCTCTACGGCCTGATCAAGCTGCGGCTCTTCGCCGAGGAGTACGAACGGGCCGTCTACGAACTGGCCAAACGCATCGTCAGCGTCGCCGACTCGGTCCGCATCGACACCGGCCGGCCGGTCGACTACCGCCTCGCGCCCAGCGCCTTCGGCTCGCCCAGCAGCGGAGTCGGCGCACCCCGGCCGATGCAGATCACCATCGCGGCGCCCACCCGGCACGATCTGCCCGAGGGGCGCAACAGCGACCACTACGGCGACCACCCCCAGGACTGGAACCCCTACTACCCGGCCGCCGCCCGCCCCCTGGCCTATGTGGCGGAGGAACTGGTCCGGTCGCTCAACTACCAGGCCGTCATCACCTCGTTCGACGAGGACCGGCACGACGGCAAGGCCCCGCCCAGCACCCCCGAGATCCTGCTCGTCGACCGCTGGGTCCTGAGGGACGAGGACCACCGCCGCAGGCTCGCCGCCTTCGACGCCGAGAACCGGCCCTGGGTGACCATGGTCGTGCCGTGGAGCCGTGACGACCACCAGAGCAGAGCGGCGGAGACCGAGCTCATCGAGAAGCTCGAAGCGACCATGCCGATCAAGATGGGTCAGGGCCGGGCCCTCTGCCGTGCCGCGGCGAAGGGAGTGCCCACCATGGAGGCGTTCGGCCAACTCCTGCCCCAGGTGGTCGAAGTGGCCGCCCAGCAGTACCTCAAACACGCGAAGGCCTACCCTCCCGGCTCCGGCGGCGGCTCCGGCGAGCGGACCCGGCTCACCGGCCCCATGGGCAGTACGAGCTACATACCCGACCCGCACGACCCTGCGACGGAAGCGGAGGACCTATGAGTGCCGGTCGTGACGGGCGCATCGTCACCTTCTACTCGTACAAGGGCGGCACGGGGCGCACCATGGCGCTCGCCAACACCGCCTGGATCCTCGCGGCCAACGGCAAGCGGGTGCTGGCCGTCGACTGGGACCTGGAGGCCCCCGGGCTGCACCGGTTCTTCCACCCCTTCCTCGACCCGGCCACGCTCGGCGCCACCACCGGCGTGATCGACCTGATCACCGAGTACGCCTGGGCCGCGACCAGCCCCGCCCAGCGCGCCGAGGACTGGCACCGCGACTACGCCCGCATCCAGCCGCACGCCGTGTCGCTGACCCCGGAGTCGCTCGGCTGGGAGTTCCCGCAGGGCGGCACGCTCGACTTCGTCTCCGCCGGACGGCAGAACCGCGAATACTCCGCGACCGTCTCCACCTTCGACTGGGACAACTTCTACGACCGGTTCGGCGGCGGCCACTTCTTCGACGCGCTGCGCGACGACATGAAGGCCAACTACGACTACGTCCTCATCGACAGCCGGACCGGCCTCAGCGACATTGCCGACATCTGCACCGTCCACCTCCCGGACGTCCTCGTCGACTGCTTCACCCTCAGCGACCAGTCCATCGACGGCGCGGCCTCCGTCGCCCGCCAGATCGCGGAGCGCAACACCGGCCGCCCCATCGCCCTCTACCCCGTCCCGATGCGCATCGACGAGGGCGAGAAGGAGAAGGCGGACGCCGGGCGGGCGCTGGCCCGGCTCAAGTTCGACCGGCTGCCCCGCGACCTGTCCGGCGACGAACTCACCGCCTACTGGGGCGCGGTGGAGATCCCCTACCGCCCCTACTACGCCTACGAGGAGACGCTCGCCACCTTCGGCGACGAGGCCGGACTCAGCAACTCGCTGCTCTCCGCCTTCGAACGTCTCACCGCGGTCATCACCGACCGGGAGATCACCTCGATGCCCCCGATCGGCGAAGAGGTCCGCCTGCGGATCCGCGACGCCTTCACCCGGCGCAGGCCCGCCCTGCCCGCCGACCTCCACCTCAGCTATGTGGCGGAGAACCGGATGTGGGCCGACTGGCTCGAGTCGATCCTCACCCGGGCCGGCTTCCGGGTGGTTCCGCGCGACGTCTCCGCCGGACACCCCCCGCAGGAGGACGCCGACGCCACCGCTTCGAGCGCCGCGCGCACCGTGGTGCTGCTCTCCAGCGCGTACCTGAAGTCGCAGCGCGCGGTCGAACTGTGGGAACGCACCGCCGCCGAGGCCATCGGCAGCGGCCGGCGCCGGCTGGTCCCCCTGCGGGTCGGGGACGTACGCCTGAGCGCCCCGTACATCGACCGCAACCCGGTCGACCTCTTCCGGCTGGACGAGGTGCACGCCACCACCGCCGTGATGCGGGCCCTGGACCGCCCGGTGCAGGTGGCCGACGGGGTGTCGCCCGGGCCCCGCTTCCCCGGCACCGTGCCGAGGATCTGGAACGCGCCGCCCCGCAACCCCGGCTTCACCGGCCGCTCGCTCGTCCTGGAGCGGATGCGCGACCAGCTCGGCGGCGGCCTGGCCGTCGTCCTGCCGCAGCCGCAGACCCTGTACGGACTCGGCGGCGTCGGCAAGACCCAGGTGGCCCTGGAGTACGTGCACCGCTTCATGGCCGACTACGACCTGGTCTGGTGGATATCGTCCGAGCAGCCCGACGACGTGGTCGCCTCGCTCGCCGAACTCGCCGTCCGGCTCGGCGCCCAGGGCGGCGACGACATGGCGGCCGCCTCGCAGGAGGCCGTCGACCTGTTGCGGCGCGGCGTGCCCTCGGACCGCTGGCTGCTGGTCTTCGACAACGCGGACGACCCCGAGCAACTGCGCCGCTACTTCCCGCAGGGCGGCTCCGGCCACATCCTGGTGACCTCCCGCAACCAGAGCTGGTCGCAGCACGGGGACGCGCTGCCCGTGGACGTCTTCCTCCGCGAGGAGTCGATCGAGCACCTCCAGCGCCGGGCCCCCGGGCTGAGCGACGAGGACGCCGACCAGGTGGCGACCGCGGTGGGCGACCTGCCGCTCGCCGTGGAGCAGGCCGCCGCCTGGATCGCGGAGACCGCCACCCCCATCGACGCCTATCTCGAACAGCTCGCCCAGCAGGCGCCCCAGGTCCTCGCGCTCAACCAGCCGGCCGGCTACCCGGAACCGGTCGCCGCGACCTGGAACATCTCCATCGCCCGGCTCAAGGAGCGCTCGCCCGCCGCCGTACGGCTGCTCCAGCTCTGCGCCTTCTTCGCCCCGGAACCGATCTCCGCGAACCTCCTCTACAGCAAGCAGATGATCGACGCGCTGAAGCCGTACGACTCCTCGCTCCAGGAGAAGCTGGTGCTGGGCCGGGTCATCCGGGAGATCGGCCGGTTCGCGCTCGCCAAGGTCGACCAGGTCTCCAACTCCATCCAGGTGCACCGCCTCGTCCAGGCCGTGATCAAGGCACAGCTCAGCGAGGAGGAGCAGCGCGAGGCCCGGCACGTCGTCCACCGCATCCTCGCGGGCGCCCGGCCCGACGACGACGAGCCGATCGACAACCCGGAGACCTGGCCGCGCTTCGCGACGATCTGGCCGCACCTCGGCCCCTCCGACGCCCGCAACTGCAAGGAGCCCGAGACCCGCAGGCTCCTGATCGACCGGGTCCGCTACCTCTGGAAGCGCGGCGACGTCAGGACCGCGGGGGCGCTGGGCAACGAGCTGCGGGAGATCTGGCAGGAGAAGCTCGGCGAGCGGGACCTGCAGTATCTGTACCTCTGCTTCCACCTCTCCAACATCCTGCGCACCCGCGGGCGTTACGTGGAGGCCAAGGAGCTCGACGAGATCACCCTGGAACGGCAGCGGGCGGTGCTGGGACCCGAGCACCCGCACACGTACATGACCACCAGCAGCCTGGCGATCGACCTCGGCCTGCTGGGGGACTACGCCCGGGCGATCGAGATGGCGACCGAGGCCCACGAGGGGTTCGGGCAGATCTTCCACGACTCCCACCCCCGGACCCTGGCCGCCGCCAACAACCTGGCCCTGAACCTGCGCAGCGTCGGCCAGTACGCCCGCGCCCGGGAGATCGACCAGGACGTCTACGACCTCCGGTCCCAGGTCCTGGGACCGGAACACCCCTACAGTCTGTCCTCCGCCATGAACCTCGCCCGTGACCTGCGGGAGGTCGGCCGGTACGAGGACTCGGTGGGGCTGCTCAGCACGACGTACAACAGCTTCAAGGAGACGATGGGCCGCAGCTTCCCCGCCACGCTGAGCGCCGCGAAGAGCCTCGCGGTGTCGTTGCGCAGGGCGGGCCGGCTGGAGGACGCCCGCCGTCTCACGGTGGCGACCCGCGCCCGCTACCGGGCGAAGTACACCACCGCCAACCCCGATTCGCTGGCCTGCGACCTCAACCTCGCCGCGGACCTGTTCGCGGCGGGCGAGAGTGCGGAGGCGAGGGACGCGGCGCAGGAGGTCGTCGACCAGTACATGAAGGTGCCGGGGGAGAAGCACCCGTACACCCTGGCGGCACAGAACAACCTCGGCGTCTACCTGACGGGGGCCGGGGAGCCCGAACGGGCGGAGCGGGTGCTGGAGCTGGTCGTCGCCTCCATGCGGGAGACGTTCGGCCGCGAGCACCCGAGCACCTTGTTCTGCGTGATGAACCTGGCCAGCGCGACGGCGGACCGGGGGGAGCTGGACATCGTGCTGGAGACCGAGAAGCGGCTGTCCGCGCAGATGCGCGGGGCGCTCGGGGCGCACCACCCGGAGACCCTGGCCATGACCTCGAACATGGCGGTCACGCTCGACGCCTTGGGGCGGGAGGACGAGGCGGCGCAGTTGCGGGCGGAGATCGTCGTGGAGCTGTCGCGCCAGCTCGGTGACGACCACCCGCTGGCGCGGGTCGCCCGGACCGAGGAACGGTTCCGGCGGGAGCTGGAGCCGATGTCGGTGTGACCGTCCGTGCCGGGAGGGCTCACCCTCCCGGCACGGAGGTCGGCAGCGTCCGGTCCGGGTGCTCCCGCTCGTCCAGCAGCCAGTCGAGGACGCGGGGGAGCATGGGGAACGCGTCGAAGTGGGCTGCCTTCGGTTCCAGTACGGTGGTGGCGCCCGGGATCTGCCCGGCCAGCCAGCGGGAGTGGCCGACCGGGGCGAAGACGTCCTTCACCCCGTGCCAGAGCAGCACCTCCCCGGTGATCCGGGCCGGCTCGAACCCCCAGGGGCTGCAGAACGCGATGGCGTCGTCGATCCAGCCGTAGGCCGAGGCGCGCAGCCCTTCGCTGTAGTTGCGCAGCAGCATGGTCCGGATCCCCGCGTCGTTGACCACCACCCGGTCGGAGTCGGTCAGCTCCCGGCGCAGATCGTCCAGGAGCCTGACCGGGTCCCGCCGGATCTGCGCGGAGCGGACGATGAAGGACTCCGCCAGGCTGTCCGGGTCGTCCGCCGCCGTGGAGTACGCGAGTACGTTGGACGCGGTCATGCCGTCGAACCAGTCGAGACCGGCCGCGTCCGGGGGCGCGAGACTGACCAGAGCCGCGGTCCGGGTGATCCGTTCCGGCATCAGCGCCGCGCAGGCCAGGGCGTGCGGGGCCCCGCCGGAGCGGCCCACCACGGCGAACCGGTCGAGGCCCAACGAGTCGGCGATGGCCCGGACGTCCTCGGCGACGTCCCTGACCCGGCGGCCCTCGTGCCGGTCGCTGCAGCCGTACCCCGGGCGGTCGTAGGTGATCAGCTGCGTATGGCGCTGGTACAGCACCATGCCGCGGGGAGCGGGCCCGAGCCTGCTGCCCGGAGTGCCGTGGAGGAGGAAGACCGGTCTTCCCCGCGGGTCCCCCATCCGCTCCACCATCAGATGCCGCCCGTCCGCCGCGAGCACCCGATTGCGCACCCGTGCCTCCTCCGCTCGGCCACCCGGCGGGCGTGTGCCGCCTTTTCGATGATGACCCATCAGAGGCGTTACGGGGACAGTTCGGCGACAGGAACTGTGAAGGTCCTGGGAGGCTCCCGGTGGACGATTTCCGTCGGCATCCGGACGGGTGGGCACAACATCCGGACCGGCAGGGGCGAAAACCGGACAGGCCTAGTCCTCACCCAGGGGCGGCCGACGGTTGCACCGGGTGTTCGCGAACGGAACCGACGTGGCATGACCCGGGGTAGGTGAACACCTCGCGTGCGAAGCGTCTGTGTCGTGTGCACGTCTGGAAGTCGGCCTTGTGTGCGTTTCCCGGCCTCGGAATAGTGGGCGCCCCATCCTCCGTGTACGAGCACCCCACTTGCTCCGTGCACGGCCCCACAGGAGGTCGAAGTTGAAGCATCGACGCATATCCAAGAAGCGCGCGACGCTGGCCGGCTCGGCCGTCGTCGCGCTGGTCGCAGCGGGATTCACGTTCCAGACTGCGAACGCCAGTGACGATGTGCCGGAGTTCACGGCCAAGACCCTCAGCGCGGACGCGGCCGGAAAGCTGGCCACCGTTCTCGACCGTGATCTGGGCGCGGACGCGGCAGGCTCGTACTACGACAGCACGGCGAAGGCCCTCGTCGTGAACGTCGTCGACGAGGCCGGCGCCGAACAGGTCCGCCAGGCGGGCGGCAAGGCCAGAATGGTGGAGAACTCCCTCGCCGAGCTGAAGTCGGCGCGGCAGACCCTCACCGACAAGGCGACCATCCCGGGCACCTCCTGGGCGGTCGACCCGGTGAGCAACAAGGTGCTCGTCACCGCCGACAGCACGGTCGACGGCGCGGCCTGGAAGAAGCTCTCGGCCGTGGTCGAGGGTCTCGGCGGCACGGCCGAACTCAACAAGACGGCCGGCGAGTTCAAGCCGCTGATCGCGGGCGGCGACGCGATCTGGGGATCCGGCTCCCGCTGTTCGCTCGGCTTCAACGTGGTCAAGGACGGTGAGCCGTACTTCCTGACCGCGGGCCACTGCACCGAGTCGGTCACCAGCTGGTCGGACACCCAGGGCGGCTCGGAGATCGGGGCGAACGAGGGCTCCAGCTTCCCGGAGAACGACTACGGCCTGGTCAAGTACACGTCGGACATCGCGCACCCGAGCGAGGTCGACCTGTACGACGGCTCCACCCAGGCGATCACCCAGGCGGGCGACGCGACGGTCGGCCAGGCGGTCACCCGCAGCGGCTCCACCACCCAGGTGCACGACGGTGAGGTCACCGCGCTGGACGCCACGGTCAACTACGGCAACGGCGACATCGTCAACGGCCTCATCCAGACGACGGTCTGCGCCGAGCCGGGCGACAGCGGCGGCGCCCTCTTCGCGGGCGACACCGCGCTCGGCCTGACCTCGGGCGGCAGCGGCGACTGCTCCTCGGGCGGCACGACCTTCTTCCAGCCGGTTCCAGAGGCACTGGCCGCCTACGGCGCCGAGATCGGCTGACGCACCACCGCATGACGGCGTAAGGAAGGGCCCCCGTTCGGCGGGGGCCCTTCCCGTGCTCAGGCAGCCTGGGGCAGATGGCCGGCTTCGGCCTTGGCCGGGGCGACGCCGAAGATGTTCACGGCCTGGTAGTAGGTCCAGGCCGTGCTGTTGCACGACGTCTTCGTCGCGCCCGAGTAGCCGGCGCACACCCGCTTGAGGTCCTCGTAGAAGGCGGAGTCGATACGGGCCTTGTTGGCGGGGAAGATGCCGGCGGCCTTGTGGTTCCGGTAGCCGAAGTCGTGGCGGGCGCAGGACTTCTGGAAGGGGAAGCCGAACGGGTTGTCGGGGGAGCTGCTGCAGTAGTCCGTCGACCAGTCGAATCCGTACGCGGACCAGGCACCCTGGTTGTTGCGGGCGGTGTTCCACGCGTTGTAGCTGGAGGCGCTCGTCTGGGTCCAGGAGCTGAGCACCTGGGGCTTGTCGGCGGGAGCGGCCGAGGCGGAACCGGCGGTGATCAGGGTGAGCGGGAGCGACAGCGCGACCGCGGCGAGCGGAGCCATGAATCGACGACGCATGAGCGACCTCCGTGGGGGTGGAAGGAGTGGTCCTGACCGTGTTCCTCGTCGGGTGGTACGAGGCCGCTCCAGCATGTCGTCATGCACCTGTCATGACTAGGGGTAGCGCTGACCGGACATCAGGAATTGGGGCACACGTCAGATGAGGCCGCCAACAGGGCGGCCCCACGGTCCGATCATCGCGGCTGAAAAGGGGAGGGGCGGGGCGGGGCGGGGCGGCGCCAAGGGATGGGCCCGGAGTCAGGCCGCGGTCGACCCGCCGGTACCGGGTGCCGGGGCGGCGGCCGTAGCCGTGCCCGTACTGTCCGTCGGATCCGCTTCCGACCGCTTCCGCATCGACAGCAGCAGGGTCAGTGCCGTGCCGACGACCGCCCAGGCGGAGAGCACCAGCAGTGGACCGGTGACCGCGTTGCCCCGGAAGTAGGCGATCGAACGGGCCGCCCAAGTGCCCGCGCCCGGAGGGAGGGCCGGGCCGATCGCCCGCCAGAAGTCCGGGAGCATCGGCAGCGGGAAGGCGCCGCCCGCGCTCGGGTTGCCCGCGATGACGATGATCAGGACGGCCAGGCCGATGCCGATGATGCCGGTGAGGGCCTGCAGGGCGAGCGTGGTCATGCCGACCGCGAAGACGACCAGGGCGCCCAGACCGGCCAGCCCCCAGAAGCTGCCCGGCAGTGCGCCGAGGATCGGCCCGACGACGATCGCACCGCCGATGCCGCCGACGATCGAGTACAGCGCCATGGTCCCGGTCCGGATCGCCGCGCGCTGCCGGTCGGCGGGTTTGGCACCGGCGCTGATCGCCAGGATCGAGGCGCAGAGATAGCCGCCCACGCACCAGCCGACGACCAGATAGAAGGACGAGAGTCCGTTGAAGTCCTCGCCGGAAGCCGGGGCGACGTCCACGGTCCGCACGGCCCGCTGCTGGGAGCCCTCGACCTCGGTGAGGATCCGCTCCAGGGAGGTGGCCAGGGCGGTTCCGCCGCCGGAAGCGACCAGCAGGGTGTCGGTACGGCCCTCCGCCGCGACGACCAGGGCCCCGTCGATGTCGCGGTTCATGATCTGCTCGCGCGCCTCGGCCGCGCTGCTCACCGTACGGGGGTCCAGCGGTCCGCCGGGGAGCCCGTCCAGCCGGTCGACGAGCTGCCGGGACATCTGCTGCGGGGCCACCACCCCGAAGGCGACATCCGTCGGCTTCGGCTTGTGCAGCGCTCCGACGTAGGACGCGATGAACAGCATCTGGAGTCCGAGCACGCCGATGACGAGCAGGGCGGCCCGTGGGGTGACGGCGTTCTTCACCTCGTCGACGAAAGTCATGCCCCCACGGTCCGGGCGGGGCGGTGTTGGCGCAGGCGGGGCGGGGCCGAACGGCGTAGGGCGTGTCCGGCGGATCAGGGCCGGTCCGCGGAGAACCCGACGGACACGGAAACGGCCCTGGGGTGCGTGAGTCGATCGGCGTGCTGCTGGAGGCCTTCCGGTGGGGGTCGGTCTTCCTCGTGGCCGTGCCGGTCATGGTGTCCCCGCTGATTGCGGGCCCTGGTGCTTCCGGAGGCCCCTAACCCCAAGGCCGGCTCGACGTGACCAGCGTCGCGATGTCGCCGGCCGCCATCTCGGCATCGCGGTCCTCGGCAGCGTGCTGAACGTCGCGTACCGCAGCGGGATGGCCGGCTCGGTGCCGGACGGCGTACCCGCCCCCGCCCGCGAGACGGCCACCGGTAACCTGCCCGCGGCCCTCGAAGCCGCCGGCGAGCTGCCCGCGCGGACGGCGGCTCAACTCACCGCCGTACCGCGGGACTCCTTCGCCCAGGGCCTTGCCCGGATCGCGATGGGGGCCGTACCGGTCATGCTCGCGCCGGCCGTCACGGTCACGATGCCGCTGCGGAACGTGGGGCGCGCGGACGGAGGCGCGGACGGCGAAGGGGCGGGGGACGAGGCGGGGGAGGTGGCGTCCACGGCGGGGAGGGCGGCGTCCTGACCGCCCGCCACCCCGCTACTCGATCTGCGGTGAGGCCGCGACAGTTTTTACCGACGCGTAACTTCCCTCTCCACCTTACTCGTGCGTAATTTGGCATGAGCACATAAAGCTTGTGGTCCGGGCCACAGGGCGCACCGCCATCGCACCTCCCTTGAGCCGCAAGGAGACCACACGATGCTGCCCTGGATCCGTGCCGCGCGCGTTCCCCGCGCGCGCGGCCTGCTCGTCGCCCTGCTCCTCTCCCTCACCGTTCTCGTCGCCCCCACGGCGACCGCGAGCGCGGCTTCCCCAGCCGCCGCCGCGGCCACTTCGCGTGGCTGGAACGACTACTCCTGCAAGCCCTCCTCCGCCCATCCCCGCCCCGTCGTCCTGGTCCACGGAACCTTCGGGAACTCGATCGACAACTGGCTGGTCCTCGCCCCCTACCTGGTCAACCGGGGCTACTGCGTCTTCTCCCTCGACTACGGCCAACTCCCCGGCGTGCCGTTCTTCTACGGACTCGGCCCCATCGACAAGTCCGCCGAACAGCTCGACGTGTTCGTCGACAAGGTGCTCGACGCCACCGGAGCCCCGAAGGCCGACCTCGTCGGCCACTCCCAGGGCGGCATGATGCCGAACTACTACCTGAAGTTCCTCGGCGGCGCCGACAAGGTCAACGCCCTCGTCGGCATCGCCCCGGACAACCACGGCACCACGCTGCTCGGCCTCACCAAGCTGCTGCCGTTCTTCCCCGGCGTCGAGAAGTTCATCAGCGACAAGACCCCCGGACTCGCCGACCAGGTCGCCGGATCGCCCTTCATCACCAAGCTCACGGCGGGCGGCGACACCGTCCCCGGCGTCCGCTACACCGTCATCGCGACCAAGTACGACCAGGTCGTGACCCCGTACCGCACGCAGTACCTGGACGGACCGAACGTACGCAACGTCCTCCTCCAGGACCTGTGCCCGCTCGACCTCTCCGAGCACGTGGCGATCGGGACCATCGACCGCATCGCCTTCCACGAAGTGGCCAACGCCCTCGACCCGGCCCGTGCCACCCCGACCACCTGCGCCTCGGTCATCGGCTGACCCACCGCGCAACGGCGGGCCGGGGCCCGGCGTCCGATGGGGCGGACGGCGGACCCCGGCCCGTCACGGCCTGCCGCGCCCGACGTCCCGGAGGGACGCGGCAGGGGTACCGAACGGGGTGCTGCGCGATCAGCGGCTGTGGCGGCCCATCGACGCGGCGGCCCGGCGGCGCTGCGAGGCGAACAGCACGGCCGCGCCGGCGGCGAGGACTCCGGCGCCCCCGATCGCCAGGTACGTGCTGCTTCCTGAACCGCCCGTCTCGGCCAGCACCTCCTCGGTGCCGGCCGCGTTGACCTCCGGGGCATTGCCCTCGGCCCTGCCCTCGTTCTCGACCACAGGGGCGGCCGGAGCGGCGGCGTTGACCTTCGCCCCGGTGCTCGCGTCGTCGTCGCCGTGGCCGTTGTGCTCGACCGACGACTTCACGGAACCCTCGGCGATCGCCTCCTCGGACGGTGCGGAGGGGGCCGGCGCGGGAGCCTCGGCACCGGAGTCACCGCCGGAACCCTGCTGCTCCTTCCCGTCCTCCTGCTCCGCCCCGCCGCCCGCCGAAGCACCGCCGAACGTCACGTCGGAGCATGCGTAGAACGCCTCGGGAGAGTCGGAGCGCTGCCAGATCGTGTAGACCAGCTGCCGCCCGGAGCGCTCGGGGATCACCCCGTCGAAGACGTACGAACCGTTCTCCAGCACCGGGTCGGTGACCTCGGCGAAGGGCTTCGCCTCCAGGTCCGACCAGGCCAGCGGCTTCGTGGCGTCGTAACCGGGCTTCGTCATGTACAGCTCGAACGAGCCCTTGTGCGGGGCCGTCGCGCGGAACCGGAAGGTGTGCTCGCCCGCCGACAGCGCGGTGGCCGGCCAGTCGGCGCGCGGGAGGTCGAGCCCCTTGAACTTGTCGTTGGCCGCGCTGCACAGCTCGCCGTCCGGGATCAGCTCACGGTGCTTGCCCGCCGCGTTGGCGATGTTCACCCCGTTCCAGTCGTACAGCGCCTGGGTCCCGCCCGCCGCGACCGCCGCCTGGCACGCCGCCGACCTCGGGCTCTCCGGACCCTCGGCGAAGCACGCGGACACCCGGCTCACGGGGTCGGTGAGCGAACCGTGCGCGACGGCCGGGGCGGCGGTCAGGCCGGCCAGCGCGAGCGGTGCGAAACCGAGGGCGAGGATCCCGGCGGCCTTGCGACGAACGGTCATGGATGGACTCCTTCTGAACGGCACAGCCAAGGCACGGCTGTTGGGGGGTGGCGATCAGCAAGCTAGCCGCTCGGAGGACCGAAAAGGCCTGCTGGGGATGGGTGATGGCGATCCTTATGGTGGCTTTAAGGCACGGCTAAGAGGGCGCTCAGAAAGCGAGGTCCGCGATACTCGACGGCGAAGGGCGCAGAGGCCAGGGGGACTGCGATGGTCAACCGATGGGGCGAGGACGAGGCGGTGCGGGACGAGAGTCTGCCGCTGGAGTACGACGACCGTGGCCTGGCCGCTGATCAGCCGGCTGATCGTACGGCTGCGCGGTGGCCGGAAGACGGCAGAGGAGTCCCGCACTGTCAGTGGTGGCTGAGAGCATCGGCACCATGACCACGATCGACTGGGACGCGGCTGCCGGATCCTTCGACGAGGAGCCCGACCACGGGCTCCTCGACCCCGCGGTGCGCGACGCCTGGGCCGGGCGGCTGGAGAGCTGGCTGCCCGCCACCCGAGGCGACGTGCTGGACCTGGGGTGCGGCACCGGCAGCCTCTCCCTGCTCGTCGCGGGCCAGGGCCACCGCGTCACCGCCGTCGACCGCTCGCCCCGCATGGCCGAGCGGGCCCGTGCGAAGCTCGCCGGGACCGGTGCGGAGGTCCTCGTCGGGGACGCCGCCCGGCCCCCGGTCGGGGAGCGGGCGTTCGACGTCGTCGTGGCCCGGCACGTCGTCTGGCTGCTGCCCGACCCGGCGGCGGCCCTGGAGCACTGGTTCGGCCTGCTGAAGCCGGGCGGGCGGCTCGTTCTCGTCGAAGGGGTGTGGGGCGGCGCCGGTCTGTCCGCCACCGCGCTCACCGCCCTGCTCTCCGCGCACACCGAGCGCATCCACCACGAGGATCTGGCCCCCGACAGCCGGCTGTGGGGCAAGAAGGTCGACGACGAGCGCTATGCGCTGGTCGCCCGCGCGATGCCGCCGCACCGGCACACCGAGGTCGTCGACGTCCACCTGATCCTGCGCCGAGGCCCGGAGGTCCTGCTGGCCCGTCGCTCCGACACCGGATATGCGGACGGACTGCTCCACATGCCCTCCGGCCACGCGGAGGACGGCGAGGACGTCCGCGAGGCGATGATCCGGGAGGCCGCCGAGGAGATCGGCCTCGATCTGGACCCCGACGAGCTGCGGGTTGCCGTGGTGATGCAGCACCGGGGCCCCGGTGGCGGGGCGCGCATGGGCTGGTTCTTCGCCGCGGAGTACGACCCGGCCCGCCCGCCGCGCAACGCGGAGCCGGAGAAGTGCTCCGAGCTGGCCTGGTTCCCGCTGGCCGCGTTGCCGGACGACATGGTCGCGTACTGCCGTGCGGGCCTGGACGGTTACCGGGCGGGCGAACACTTCATGATCCACTGGCACCGGGACGGGGAGCCGATCGCGTACGTTCCCGGCGGCCCCGGCCGGGCCGTCCCGCTGCCCGCCGCCGGGGAGACCACCGGCCGGGTGCACCACATCGAGCTGTGGGTGGCGGACCTCGCGGAGGCGGAGCGCAGTTGGGGCTGGCTGCTGGGACGGCTCGGCCATGTCCCGTACCAGCACTGGGCCCACGGCCGCAGCTGGCGGCGCGGCGACGCGTATGTCGTGCTCGAACAGTCGCCGGACCTGGTCGCCGGCGGCCACGACCGCCGCCGCCCCGGGCTCAACCACCTGGCGTTCCACATCGGTGACCGGGCCGCCCTCGACGCCCTGACGGCCGAGGCCCCGGCGCACGGCTGGCGGCTGCTGTTCCCCGACCGCCATCCGTACGCGGGCGGCGACGGGCACCACGCCGCCTATCTGGAGGACCCGGCGGGGTACGAGGTGGAGCTGGTCGCCGACTCCCGGCCCCGCCCCTGAGGCGCCCGGCGGTCCGTACGAGCCGCCGCCGGATCGCGCTCGGCCGGAAGCCGTCTGCAACCCGTCCGCGACGTCGTGCAGGCGCGCGCAGCCTAAGCCGTTCGGGCACATCCAGCTGCCCGAGGAGGACGCCGGAGCCCGTCCGTGCACTTCGAAGGTGCCGGGGTGTCAGGGGGCCGCCGTCTTTCCCATGAGCTGTCCGTGATGGACTGGTGTGCGTTCACGGATGGTCAATGGGGAGAGATGACAGCTGACGAGACCACGCCACCGGCACCCGCCCCGGCATGTGCCGCACCGGGGCAGGCCCAGCGGGATGCCCGCCGGATCGACGCCTGGTCGATCGCGTGGATGTTCCTGGCCCTGGTGATCTGGGGATGGTTCGCGTTCCTGATGCTCGCCGACTACGGCCCCGAGTCAGGCTCCGGAGCGATGTGTCGGGGCCCGTTGGTCGGCCCGCCGTCCGAAAGCGTCCTCTGCCGCAGCGAGCTGCGGCAGTGGCCCGCGCTGCTGGGCATCCTCGCGCTGGCGGTCATGGCGACCGTCGTCGCGGCGGCGACCACGGTGTACGCCAGGCTTCTTTCGCGTCTGGCCCGCCGTGACGGGCCCGGCGCGCGGCCGCAGGGCTGAGCGCTGCTCCGTGAACCTCCGTGCGCCGGAGCGTCGGCCATCGGGTGCTGCGGACCGGGCAGTCGTACGGCCCCGCCTCTGAGCCGCCCGGCGGTTCGTACGAGCCCCGCCCCCGAGGCGTACGGAGGCGGGCCGGGCGTACGGAGGCGGGCCGGTCAGGCGAGGAGACCGGCCAGACCCTCCGTCCGGGCCAGGCGTTCCAGCTCGTCCAGGGCCGAGACCGCCGCCCCGGCCGCCGCCGGATCGCGCTCGGCCAGACCGCTCTCCTCGAACTCGTCCTCGTCCAGCCGCAGCACGGACGAGCCGTCGGCCGACACCCACAGATCCAGATCCAGGTCCTCGACCGCCAGCACCCCGTCCGCGAGCGCGGCGGGCCGGGTGATGTCGCAGTACCAGCCCTTGAGCCGGCCGTCGCCGGTGCGGACCTCCTTCACCGCGAACCACCGGTCCCGCCAGTAGTGCTCGGTGAACACGTCGCCCGGCTCGAACCGGACGAAGCCGAAGTCCCGCACCCCGGGCGCGGCCCACGGCGCCCGGACGGTGACGCGGACGCCGTCGTCCCGGACCAGCTCCGCCGGATACCTGATCTTGGTGCGTCCCGCCTTGGACAGGGCGACGACGACGCCCCTCGTCCGGCCGGCGCGGGGCTCAGGGGAGGGTGCGGACATGGCGGACCTCCGTCGCGCAGACCGTGTAGCCGAACCATCGGTTGACGGCCAGCATCGGGCCGTTGCCGGTGTCGTTGGAGGTGTAGGCGTCCGTGTATCCGGCCGCCCGCGCCCGGTGCAGCGAGTCGTTCTTCGTCAGCTTCGCCAGGCCCCGCCCCCTGAAGTCCCGCAGGGTCCCGGTCATGGCGCTCAGATAGGTCCGCAGGCCGTCGGTGGTGGCGGCGCTGAACGCCGCCACCTTCCCGTCCACCAGCGCCACCGAGGTGAGACCCTGGTCGAAGGCAGGGTGCCGCCAGGTGTTCGTCAGCCAGTCCGCGTAGTCGTCCAGCTCGGAGGTGATGTCGCCCGGCTCGTCGGCCGTCACCTCGGCGTCCGCTTCGAACAGCGGACGGGGATCGTCCGCGAAGTCGGACCCGGTACGCAGCTCGACGCCTGCCGGGAGCTCCTGACGCGGCGGCAGGGTCCCGGCCCCGAGGCAGAGATGCTGGAAGTGCGCGGAGCGGCTGGGCCGGTAGCCCCGCCTACGGGCGAACTCCAGGCTCTCCGGGTTGTCCAGGACCCACGCGTACACGACGCTGGCCCCGGCCTCGGCCAGGTGCTCCTCCGCCGTGCGCAGCAGCAGCGAGCCGGCGCCGCGGTGGGTACGGCCGGGAAGCGTCTGCGGTGTGAAGTACCCCTGCCCCGGCTCCGAACTGTCGTGGGCGATGCCCGCCTGCGCCGTGGCGATGATCTCGCCGTCCTCCTCGGCGACCAGCAGCCTGTAGTGCCGGTCCGGATGGGCGTGGGCCAGGTCGTGGACGACCTGTTCGGGGGTGGCCACCATCCAGGGGACCGAGGCCCGGCGGGCGTGGGTCCACGCCTCCGCGTCGGACGGCCGGAAATCACGCACGATCACAGTCATGCGGTGGACCGTATGCGCCGCCGCCTCCCGGACGCCTCCCCTTTTTCCGCCGGTGGGGGAGAATCGGCCCGTGACTGACAAGATCGTCCTCGACCCGGACTCCGGCATCGCGCCGTACGAGCAACTGCGCACCCAGCTCTCCGAACTGGCCCGCTCCGGCGCGCTGCCCGTCGGCCACCGGCTCCCGACCGTACGCGGCTTCGCCGAGGAGCTGGGTCTCGCCGCCAACACCGTCGCCAAGGCCTACCGGGCCCTGGAGGCGGACGGAGTGATCGAGACCCGGGGCCGCAACGGAACCTTCGTCGCGGCCGCCGGTGGAGCGGCTGAACGGCGGGCAGCGACCGCCGCACAGCTGTACGCGGAGACCGCCGAACGGCTCGGCCTCACCCGGCAACAGGCCCTGTCGCTGGCCAAGGACGCGGTACGCGCCGCGTACGGGGACTGAGAGCCTGTCGGGTGGCCTCTGACCGGGCGGCCACCCCCTGGCACGCACGCTTCCGGCGTTGCCGAGATGCCCTGGAAGCTCCGCTACGAGGACCTGTCGGCGCCTTGGAACCGCACGCACCGGACCGCGTCCGCTTTCCGGTCGAAGGCCACCCGACAGGCTCTGAGGCGCCCGCCCGCAAAGCCCTTACAGATACAGTCCCGCGTCCGACCCCGCGTCCTGCTTCGGCACCGACGCGGGGCCGATGCCCCGGCGCAGCGCGTACAACTCGGCCAGCGAGTTGCCCTCCCGGCTCACCCCTTCGTCCGTGCCCAGCCAGGCCACCGACTCCTGACGGGTCAACGGGCCGACCTCGATCCTGGCCAGGCAGCGGCCGGGCCGGACGACCGCCGGGTGCAGCCGCTCCAGGTCCTCGTTGGTGGTGACCCCCACGAGCACGTTGCGGCCCTGCCCCAGCAGACCGTCCGTCAGGTTCAGCAGCCGGGACAGGGCCTGGCCCGCCGTGTGCTTGGCCTCGCCGCGGATCAGCTCGTCGCAGTCCTCCAGGAGCAGGAGCCGCCACCGCCCCTTCGCCGTGCCGTCGTCCTCACCGATCGCGATGTCCATCAGATAGCCGACGTCGTTGAAGAGCCGCTCGGGGTCCAGCACGCAGTCCACCTGGCACCAGTCGCGCCAGGAACGGGCCAGGGTGCGCAGCGCGGACGTCTTGCCGGTGCCGGGCGGACCGTGCAGCAGGAGCAGCCGGCCCGCGATGTCGTCCGGCGTCACCTTCATCAGCCGGCCCATGGCGTCCGCCACCGGCGCGGTGTAGTTGGGGCGGACCTCGTCCCAGCTGCCGGCGGTGATCCGGCGCGTGGTTCGGTACGGGCCGCGGCGCGGGGAGACGTACCAGAAGCCCATGGTCACGTTGTCGGGCTGGGGCTCCGGTTCGTCCTGTGCCCCGTCCGTGGCCTGGCCGAGGACCTGCTCCGCCAGTTCCTCGCTGGTCGCGGTGACGGTGACGTCCGCGCCCCGGTTCCACCGGGATGCCAGCAAGGTCCAGCCCTCGCCCTCCGCGAGCGTCGCGCTGCGGTCGTCGTCACGGGCGGCCCGCAACACCGTGGCGTCCGGCGGCAGCAGGGTCGCCCCGGCCTTGACCCGGTCGAGGGAGGAGCTGTGCGAGTACGGCTGCTCGCCCGTCGCGAAGCGGCCGAGGAAGAGCGCGTCGACGACGTCGGACGGTGAATCGCTGTCGTCGACGGTGAGCCGGATCGGCAGAGCGGATTCGGGGGAGTCTGGCATGGCGCCCATGATCCGGCACGGGCGCACCCCGTGCACCCGGGTTTCGCAGGCTCGCGCGGGACGCGGGCGGCGGCCCGGAAACCGACGGGGCGACAGGGGGAAGTCAAGGAGCGCTCGTTGAAACCCCGGGGGCGGACGGAAGCACACCACTTCTATTTTTGGCATGAACACTTCCGGTGCGGTGGGCGGACTGCTACTACGGAGTAGGTAGATATCCCCTGCTCAAGGAGGTCCCATGAAAATGTCCAGACTCGTGGCGTTCTCGTCCTCTCTCCTGCTCGGTGCCGCCCTCGCCCTCACCGGTGCCGGGATCGCGAACGCCGACTCGTCCGCCGCGGCCGTCGACTACGTCGCCCTCGGCGACTCGTACTCCTCCGGCGTCGGAGCCCGCAGCTACGACGGCTCCAGCTGCAAGCGCAGCAGTCGCGCCTACCCCGCCCTCTGGGCGGCCGCCAACTCCCCGTCCACCTTCGACTTCGCCGCCTGCTCCGGGGCCAGGACCGGAGACGTCACGGGCGGTCAGCTCGGCCGGCTGAACGCCTCGACCGACCTCGTCACGATCTCCATCGGCGGCAACGACGCGGGATTCGCCGACGTCATGACGACCTGTGTGCTCCAGTCCGAAGCCACCTGTCTCAGCCGCATCGCCACCGCCCGCGCCTACGTCGACTCCACCCTGCCCGGCCGGCTCGACTCCGTGTACACGGCCATCCGCTCCAAGGCGCCCTCCGCGCAGATCGTCGTCCTCGGCTACCCCCGCTTCTACCAGCTCGGCGGCGGCTGCATCGCCGGTCTGAGCGAGAAGGAGCGCTCCGCCATCAACGGGGCGTCCGACCACCTCAACACGGCCACAGCCAAGCGGGCGGCGGACCACGGCTTCACCTTCGGTGACGTCAGGACGACCTTCACCGGGCACGAGATCTGCTCGGGCAACGCCTGGCTGCACAGTGTGAACTGGCTCAACATCGGCGAGTCCTACCACCCCACCGCCGCCGGACAGTCGGGCGGCTATCTCCCGGTCCTCAACTCCGCTCTCTGACCCGGGAGAGCGTTCCGCCGCCCGCCGTCCCCCACGCGGGAGACCTCGTCCTCCGAGGCCTCCCGCCGCACGGCCCGGCGATGGGTGACGCAAGGGGCAAACCAACTGAACTGTCCCAAGCCGCCCTGGAATCGCGCGGATTCGGTAACGGGCCGTCAACCTCCGTATGTGTGTGCGCAATCCTGTGGCCGGGATACACGGGTGTCACCGCGGGACGATAGGGTTAACCTGCCCGGACCGGGTGCCCTCGTACGGGTGGGGAGTGACATGGAACAGATAACGGTGCGAAGCAGGCCGCGTGTGCCTGCCATCACATGCGGGAGCGGTGCGACCAGTACGCGCCTCGACCGCCATCTCGCGGTGCTCGGCGGCCCTGTCGTCCCGCAGCGCGACTCGGCGGAAGCGACGCTGCTGATGCGTGAGCTGACCTCGCGTGATGCCGCGCACACCCACCGGAGCAGGAGCGCACGCGTGTCGCTCTTCGCGCCGCTGCGGCGACTGCGGCGCTCGCTCTTCGGCAGCCGCCGCTGACCCACGGCACGGCATCGTCCGTCCGGACCGGCCCGCCGCTCGGGACGGCTCAGGCGATCACTCCGTCCCGGCGCAGCACCGACGCCTGCTCATCCGTCATCCCCAGGGCTCGCAGCAGCGCATCGGTGTGCTCACCCAGCGCCGGTACGGCACCCATCCGGGCCTCCTCGCTCCCGGGCAGCGTGATCGGCGGCAGAAGCGCCCGCAACGGCCCCACCGGTGACTCCACTTCCCGCCACCGGTCCCGTGCCGCGAGCTGCGGGTGGGCCGCCACATCGGCCACCGTGTTCAGCCGGGCACAGGCGATGCCCGCCGCCTCCAGCCCGGCCAGCGCCTCCCGCCCCGTCAGGCCTGCCAGCGCCCGGCCCACCACCGCATCGGTCCGCTCCCGGTTCGCGGTGCGTGCCGCGTTCGTCGCGAAGTCCGGATCCTGCGCCAACTCGGGCCGCCCGAGCACCTGTTCCGCCAGCCGCCGCCACTCCCGGTCGTTCTGCACGGAGAGCAGCACCCGCTCGCCGTCGGCCGTGGGATAGGCGTCGTACGGGGCGATCACCGAGTGCGCGAGACCGGTGCGCGCCGGGGGAGCGGAGCCGTGCATCCCCTGGTGCAGCGGGTGCCCCATCCACTCGGCCAGCGCGTCCAGCATGGAGACCTCCACCGGGCCCCCATGGCCGGCGGTGGCCCGCCGCAGCAGTGCGGCGAGTACCCCGGAGAACGCGTACATGGCCGCCGCGATGTCCGCCGCGGGAACGCCCGCCTTCACCGGCTGCTCCGCCGTCCCCGTCACCGAGACCAGGCCGGCCTCGCACTGCACGAGCATGTCGTAGGCCCGTTTGTGCGCGTAGGGACCCTCCGCCCCGTAACCGGAGATGTCGACCGCCACCAGACGCGCGTGCGCCGCGCAGAGTGAGGCGGCGTCGAGCCCGAGCCGGGCCGCCGCACCCTGGGCCAGATTCTGGACGAACACGTCCGCCCCGGCGACGAGTTCACGGACCACCGCCAGTCCACGCGGGTCCTTCAGATCGACGGCGAGGGACTCCTTGCCCCGGTTGCACCAGACGAAGTGCGAGGCGAGACCGCGCGCCGCCGTGTCGTAGCCGCGTGCGAAGTCGCCGCCGTCCGGGCGCTCCACCTTGATGACCCTGGCTCCGAGGTCGGCGAGCTGCCGGGTGGCGAAGGGGGCGGCGACCGCCTGCTCGACGGCCACCACGGTGATGCCGTCGAGGGGGAGTGGTGAGGTGTTCATGGCCCGTGCTTACCCGGTGACCGGATCTTTCGCCACCTCCGGCCCCTCTTCGGCTCCTCGCCCCGCCGTCAGAGGAGCGCGAACTGCCCCTCCGGGCCCTCCTCCTGGTGTCCGAGCACCGATGCGGGACGCCGTGCCGAGGGCGGGACCGGCAGTACGCCGGCCGCCCGCAGTTCGGCGGGCCCGATCAGCGGCCCCGACTCCAGCCGGGCTCGCACATCCTCGCGGGGCCCCGCCGTGCCGTCCAGGAGGGCCAGTACGGTGATGAGTTCGAGCAGCTCCGAGGTCCACTCCCGGGGCCAGCCGCGCGCACCGACCGCGTCGAGACCGTCCGCGGACGCCCCGTCCGGCCTCCGGCCCGACGCGGCCGCCGCCCGGCGCCCGAACCAGAGCTCCAGCACCCGCACCCCGCCCACCGTGAACTCCCAGGCCGCCGCGGGCACCGGTGAGATCCGGCCGTCCCCGACGATCAGCGCCTCGTCCCCGGCGTCGTACACCAGCTCCGTGGGGCGGGCCGGGAGCGCGGCCCGCACATAGGGCCTGCGCCCGCCCGGCAGCCGGGGGCGCTCCCCGCGGGCCCCGCGCGACTGGAGCCGCATCAGCTCCCGGCCGAGCGCCACCCCCGACGACCACACCTCGGCGCCGGCCGGCAACGGGACCCGGAGGCCGGCGGGGGAGGGCCGGGCGGCGGCCAGGGTCCATGCCAGCACCGCTTCCGGGGTGAACGCGTCCGGGGCCTCCGAGCCGCCGAGCCGCCTGCGCAGCAGGTCCAGGAGACCCGGTGCCAGATTGGGTTCGGTGCCGCCGGGCCTGCGGTAGAGCGGCCTGATCCGGCCGGGCCGCCCGGCGGGGGAGTGCCCGGCGGGCAGCAGCGCGGTCACCGACAGGGCGGGCCCGGCATCCTCGGGGGCGGAGCTGTGGTCGACCGCGAAGAGCTGCTGCCCGTCGGCGACCCGCCACAGCTCCGGACGGGCCGCGTCGATCAGCCGGTGGTCGGGCAGCAGCCACTGTTCGTCGTAGGGGCCGTGCAGGATCCGTACGGGGTCGGGGCAGGGGCCCGGGTCCCGGGCGAAGCGGCCCGTTCCGGCGGACCGGCCGGGCAGGGCCGCCACCGAGGTGTGCGGCGTACGGGAACGGGTGGGCGCGAACAGCCGCTCCTGCTCGGCGGCTTCGGCGGCGGCCACCCGTTCCCAGCGGGCCCGGAGCACCACGGGGTCGGGGCCGCTCACCCAGGCGCGGCCGGTTCTCAGCGGCCTCACGGACCACGGCATCAGCTCGTCCAGCGACACGAGCCCGTCCGGCGGCACGGACGTCCCCGGAGACGAGGACCGGATGTTCCCGTCGCCGCCGGCCGCCGCCGTCCCGTGCGCTGTCACCTGCCCGTCCTCCCCTGCCCGCCGTGCCCCTTTCGCATCGTAACGGCGGGCGGCGTTCCCGGGGGGCGGGGTCAGTGGGCCTCCACCGTCACGGAGAAGGAGAACCGGTCGCCCCGGTAGCGGATCCGGGCCACGTCCACCACGCGCCCCTCCGCGTCGTACGTCACGCCCGTGTAGTGCAGGATCGGGCTGAGCAGCGGGACCTGGAGCAGCTCGGCGGTGACCGGGTCGGCGAGCCGGGCCTCCACCGTGTCGGTGATCCGGGAGATCCTCACCCCGACGACGTCACGCAGGACCTTGGTCATCGGCCAGCGTTCGAGGTCGGCCACGTCGATCTGGGCGGCGATGTCGGGGCGGACCGCGTTCTCCGCCCAGTTGGTGGGCTCGTCGCTCTCGCCGTCGCGGCGCAGCCGCCGGTAGCAGGTCACCTCGGCGCAGTCCGGGAAGAACTCGGCGAGATCACCGGGCACCGCCGTCGGGCCGTGCCCGAGAACGGCCGTCGCCTCCCCGGACTGCTGGGCGACGATCGCGTCGACCGAGCCCAGCAGCCGGACCGGGGAGACCCGCCGGGCGCGCGGCTCGATGAACGTGCCGCGTCGCCGGTGCCGGCTGATCAGCCCCTCCGTCTCCAGTTCCTTGAGCGCCTGGCGCATGGTGAGCACGCTGACCCCGTAGTGCGCGGCGAGCTGCTCCTCGGTGGGCAGCCGGGCGGAGGCGTCCTGCGGACGGCCCAGTATGGAAGCCCGCAGGGACTGGGAGACCTGGTACCAGAGCGGCAGCTTCCGGTTCAGGACGAGGGAGTCGGGGGCGAAGGCGGGCGGGTGCGGTACCGGGTCCGTCTTGGCGGCCGAGCCGGGCCCGTCCGCCGCGTCCCCATCGCTCGCCCCGGTCGTGGTGTCCCCGTCGCTCGCCCCGGCCCCGGTCTCCCCGTGGGTTCTCCGGGCGTCCGCCCCGGCGTGCCCGTGGCTCTCTGTCACGTCGTCCCCGTCCCGTCCCCTTGGGCCGTCCGCCGTCTACGGCCGGAAGTTGCGGCTCAGACCCTGCCACACGTCGTCGTAGCCGCGCTGCAGATGGCCGGCGGCGGCCGCCTGCGCGGTCGCCGTGACCGGCCACCGGGTCTCGAACATGAAGGCCAGACCGTCGTCGATCTTCTGCGGCTTCAGCTCGGCCGCGCTCGCCCGGTCGAAGGTCTCCCGGTCCGGTCCGTGCGCCGACATCATGTTGTGCAGGGAGCCGCCTCCGGGCACGAAGCCGTCCGCCTTCGCGTCGTACGCCCCGTCGATCAGCCCCATGTACTCGCTCATCACATTGCGGTGGAAGTACGGCGGGCGGAAGGTGTCCTCGCCGACCAGCCAGCGTGGCGCGAAGACGACGAAGTCGACTCCGGCCAGCCCCGGGGTGTCGGACGGCGAGGTCAGCACCGTGAAGATCGACGGGTCGGGGTGGTCGTAGCTGATCGTGCCGATCACGTTGAACCTGCGCAGGTCGTAGACGTACGGGGTGTGGTTGCCGTGCCAGGCCACCACATCGAGCGGCGAGTGGTCGTACGTCGCCGACCAGAGGTTCCCGCAGAACTTGTTGACCACCTCCACCGGGCCCTCGTGGTCCTCGTACGCGGCGACGGGGGCGAGGAAGTCCCGGGCGTTCGCCAGGCCGTTGGCGCCGATCGGGCCGAGGTCGGGCAGCGCGAACGGGCGGCCGTAGTTCTCGCAGACGTACCCGCGCGCGGTCTCCTCCAGCAGCTCCACCCGGAAGCGGACGCCGCGCGGGATCAGCGCGACATGGCCCGGTTCGGCGCGCAGCAGGCCCAGTTCGGTGCGCAGCAGCAGGCCGCCGCGCTCCGGGACGATCAGCAGCTCGCCGTCGGAGTCGCTGAAAACCCGGTCCGTCATCGATGTGTCGGCGTTGTACAGGTGGATCGCCATGCCGGCGCGCTGCGCGGCGTCGCCGTTGCCGCCGAGCGTCCACAGGCCGCTCAGGAAGTCCGTGCCGGGCGCGGGGTCGGGCAGCGGGTTCCAGCGCAGCCGGTTCGGGTCCGGCACGGTCTCCGTGAAGGGCGCCGAGCGCAGGCCCCCGTTGTCGGTCCGGGTGAACGCCGGGTGGGCGGCCGAGGGGCGGATCCGGTAGAGCCAGGAACGGCGGTTGTCCGCGCGCGGCTCGGTGAACGCGGAGCCGCTCAGCTGCTCCGCGTACAGCCCGAGCGGGGCGCGCTGGGGGGAGTTGCGGCCGTGCGGCAGCGCCCCGGGAACCGCCTCCGAGCTGTGCTCGTTGCCGAAGCCGGAGGAATACGCCAGCCCTTCGGCCGTCTTCCTCGCCTGGTCGATCGCGCTCATCCCGCACTCCCGGTGTGCCCAAGAAAGCCATCGGATCCGCCGGACGACGAATCCTATGCACCACCGTAGGAATAGGAGCGGGGCGCGTCAACGGCATACATCGCGCCATTCGTGGTGTGTGCCGCACTCTCCGGGGCAGCTGCCGCGCTCTTCAGGGCGGGTGCCCCGCTCTTCGCGGCGGGTGCGGGAAGGGGAGGGCCCGGCCGGTTACGGCTGCTGTTCTCCGGGCGGAGGGGGCACGGCATCATGGGGCCCGTGCCCCCTGTCAACCCGAATCTCCGCCGCGCCCCCGTGCAGCAGCGCAGCGCCGACCGCCTGGCCCGGATACTCGACTCATGCGCCGGGCTCCTCGACGAGACCGGCTACGAGCAGCTCACCACCCGGGCCGTCGCCGAGCGCGCCGATGTGCCCATCGGCTCCGTCTACCGGTTCTTCTCCAACAAGCGCGCTCTCGTCGACGCCCTCGCGCTGCGCAACCTGGACGTCTACGCCGAACGCATCACCGCCCGGCTCGCGGATCTCCCCGCCGCCGACTGGCGCGCCGCCATCGACGCGGTGCTCGACGAGTACCTGGCGATGAAGCGGAGCGTCCCCGGCTTCGCGCTCGTCGACTTCGGACCGCCGTTTCCCGCCGAGGGTGCGGCGGACGACGCCAACCGGCGGCTGGCGGACCGGCTCGCCGTCCTGCTCGCCGGCCACCTCGGCCGCCGGCCCGACGAGGGGCTGTCCCGGGCGATCCTGGTGAGCGTCGAGGCCGCCGACGCGCTGCTCCAGCTCGCCTTCCGTACGGAACCTTCGGGGGACGCGGCCATCGTCGCCGAGACCCGGACCCTGGTCAGGTCCTACCTCGCCCAGACACTCGACTGACCGGTGCCCTTCTGACCGGTGCCCTTTCCGGCCCGTGCTCGTCCGACCGCTGCCCGTCCGGGCGACGGTCCTGAGGGGTGACCCCAGGTCGGGGGCCCGTCCGCCTCCTCCGCCGTCTTCTCCTCCGCGCAACACCTCCCCACCATGCGTACCGGTCGGTATGCTCGGTCGGGCCGGGGCTCCCACGCCCGCCCGGCCCATGTCCACGTGCCGTCGCCGCAGCCGCCCGGGGAGGGCCCATGTCCCACGAATCCCGCACCGCACCACGCATCTGCCCGCTCTGCGAGGCCACCTGCGGCCTCACCCTCACCATCGAGGGGACCGCCGTCACCGGTGCGCGCGGCGACCGGGACGACATCTTCAGCCGGGGCTTCATCTGCCCCAAGGGCGCCTCCTTCGGTGGGCTCGACGCCGACCCCGACCGGCTGCGCGTCCCCCTCGTGCGCGGCGACGACGGGGAGCTGCGCGAGGCTGCCTGGAGCGAGGCGTTCGACCTGATCGCCGCACGGATACCGGCCCTGACGAAGGACCACGGGCCCGGGGCCGTCGGCGTGGTCCTCGGCAACCCCAACGTGCACACGATGGCGGGCTTCCTCTACCCGCCCCTGCTGCTCGGCGCCCTGCGCACCCGTAACGTCTTCACCGCGAGCACCCTGGACCAGATGCCCAAGCACGTCTCCAGCGGCCTGCTCTTCGGTGACGCGCACGCGATCCCCGTACCGGACCTCGACCGCACCGACCATCTCCTGCTGATCGGCGCCAACCCGCTGGAGTCCAACGGCAGCCTCTGCACCGCTCCCGACTTCCCCGGCCGGCTCAAGGCCCTGCGCAGGCGCGGCGGCACCCTCACCGTCATCGACCCGCGCCGCACCCGCACCGCCCGTCTCGCCGACCGGCACGTCGCGATCCGGCCCGGCGCGGACGCCCTGCTGCTGGCCGCGCTCGCGCAGACGCTGCTGGCGGAGAAGCTCGCCGACCCCGGCCCGCTCGCCGAGCACCTGGAAGGAATCGACGAACTCGCCGCGGCCCTCGCGGACTTCACCCCGGACGCCGTCGCCCCCGCCTGCGACGTGGACGCGGACAGCATCACCGCCATCGCCCGCGAACTCGCCGCCGCCCCCACCGCGGCCGTCTACGGGCGCATCGGCAGCTGCACCGTCGAGCACGGCACGCTGGCCAGCTGGCTGGTGGACGTCCTCAACATCCTCACCGGCAACCTGGACCGGCCCGGCGGTGCGCTGTTCCCGCTCTCCGCCACCGCACGCGCCCCACGCGCCGCCGAACCCGGGACCCGTGAAGCGGCCCCGGGCAAGGGCTTCGCGCTCGGCCGCTGGTCGAGCCGGGTGTCCGGGCACCCCGAGGCCAAGGGCGAACTGCCCATCGCCGCCCTCGCCGAGGAGATCGACACCCCGGGCGAGGACCGTATCCGCGCCCTGGTGGTCATCGCGGCCAACCCCGTGCTCTCCGCGCCCGACGGCGACCGTCTGGACGCGGCCCTCGCCGAAGGGCTCGACTTCATGGTCAGCGTCGACCCGTATCTGAACGAGACCTCCCGGCACGCCGATGTCGTCCTGCCCCCGCCGCCGCCCTCGCAGAGCGCCCACTTCGACTTCGCGCTCAACAACTTCGCCGTCCACAACCAGGTCCGCTACACCCGTGCCGCCGTGCCGCTGGAGGACGGGCGGATGGACGAGAGCGAGATCCACGCCCGTCTCGTCCTCGCGGTGAGCGGTATGCACGGCGCCAAGCCCTCCGCCGTCGACGACCTGGCCATCGACACCGCGCTCACCCGCGCCGGAGTCCCGAAGGAGCAGGCCGCCGGGCTCACCGGCGCGAACGGCCCCGAACGCCGCCTCGACCTCATGCTGCGCCTCGGCCCGTACGGACTGACGCTGGAGCAGCTCCTCGCCCACCCGCACGGCATCGACCTCGGCCCGCTGAAACCCCGCGTCCCCGACGTCCTGCGCACCCGCTCCGGCCACATCGAACTGCTCCCGGAGCCGATCGCCGCCGATCTGCCGCGCCTGCGCCGGGCGCTGGGCGACCGGCCCGCCGCGCTGGTCCTCGTCGGCCGCCGCCACCTGCGCTCCAACAACAGCTGGATGCACAACGTCGGCTCGCTCACCGGCGGGTCCAACGTCTGCACCCTCCAGATCCACCCCGACGACGCGGCCCGCCTCGGGCTCGTGGACGGGGCCACCGTCCGGATCGAGTCGTCGGGCGGCGGGATCGAGGCCCCCGCCGAGATCACCGACACCGTGCGGAGCGGGGTGGTGAGCCTGCCGCACGGGTGGGGCCACAGCCGCCCCGGCACCCGCATGGCGGTCGCTGCCGCCCACCCGGGGGCGAACGTGAACCAGCTGCTCGACGGCACGCTCCTGGATCCGTTGTCCGGCACCGCGGTGCTGAACGCCATTCCGGTCTCCGTCACCCCAGCTCATTAGCATCACCGCGTTGACCTGGGGTTTTGCTCGTATTGCTCACACGTCGACATCTTGTTAACGCTGCGAGAGGGCCCCTAACGTCATCCGGACCGACCGCCGAGACCGGTGGGAGTTCAAGGATGAACGTTAGGTATCCCCATGCTGACAATCCTCGGGTTCGCCATGATCGCGACCTTCCTGGTCCTGATCATGACGAAGAAGATGTCGCCGATCGCGGCGCTGGTACTGATCCCCGCACTGTTCTGTGTCGCCGTCGGACAGGGAGCGCAGCTCGGCGACTACGTCATCGAAGGCGTCGGCAACCTCGCGCCCACCGCCGCCATGCTGATGTTCGCCATCGTCTACTTCGGCGTGATGATCGACGTCGGCCTGTTCGACCCGATCGTCCGGGGCATCCTGAAGTTCTGCCAGGCCGACCCGATGCGCATCGTCGTCGGTACGGCGGTGCTCGCCGCGATCGTCTCGCTGGACGGCGACGGCTCCACCACCTTCATGATCACCGTCTCGGCGATGTATCCCCTCTACAAACGCCTGAAGATGAGCCTGGTCGTCATGACCGGTGTCGCGGCCACCGCCAACGGCGTCATGAACACCCTCCCCTGGGGAGGCCCCACCGCCCGCGCCGCCACCGCCCTCGAGCTGGACGCCTCCGAGATCTTCGTGCCGATGATCCCGGCGCTGGCCATGGGGCTGCTCGCCGTGTTCGTGCTGGCGTACGTGCTCGGCCTCCGGGAGCGCAAGCGCCTGGGGACGCTCACCCTCGACGAGGCGCTCGCCCGGAAGCCGGAGCCGGAGCCGGAGACCGTGTCCACCGGTGCGGGCGGCCCCGGTGGCGAGGACCGCCTCCGCAAGGCCACCGCCGGCTCCGCATCCGCCTCCACCGGCGGTACGGGCACGGGGACGGGGTCCGGCACCGACGCCGGCCCGGCCGACGGGGGCGACGACGAGTTCCGGGGCCTCGACCCGAACCGGTCCACGCTCCGTCCGAAGCTCTACTGGTTCAACGCCTCACTCACCGCCGCCCTGCTGGCGGCGATGATCATGGAACTGATGCCGATCCCGGTGCTCTTCCTGCTCGGCGCGGCCCTCGCGCTCACCGTCAACTTCCCCCACATGCCCGACCAGCGGGCCCGGATCGCCGCGCACGCCGACAACGTCCTCAACGTCTCCGGCATGGTCTTCGCCGCCGCCGTCTTCACCGGGGTCCTGACCGGCACCGGCATGGTGGAGAACATGGCCGACTGGGTCGTCGGCGCGGTCCCCGAGGCGATGGGTCCGCACATGGCCATCGTCACCGGCCTGCTCAGCCTGCCGCTCACCTACTTCATGTCCAACGACGGCTTCTACTTCGGCGTCCTCCCCGTCCTCGCCGAGGCGGGCGCGGCCCACGGGGTCTCGCCGCTGGAGATCGCGCGCGCCTCCCTGGCCGGCCAGGCCCTGCACATGTCCTCGCCCCTCGTGCCCGCCGTGTACGTCCTCGTCGGCATGGCGAAGGTCGAGTTCGGCGACCACACCCGCTTCACCGTCAAGTGGGCCGTGCTCACCTCGCTGGTGGTGCTCGCCGCGGGGATCCTGTTCGGCATCATGTGATGGCACCCGCACCGCTGACCGGGCCCGGAAGGGGCCGGCTGCTGCGCCTCGTCATCGCCTTCGCGCAGGGGGGGGGCGGTGTCGATGGCCGCCCCCGCGCCGGGCCCGGTCCACCGCGCTCGCCCTCCGGCTGACCGGCGACCGGCTCGGCGACCCCGTTCCGGCTCGGCCTCCATTCGGTGCCGTTCCGGACGGTCGGCGCACGGGCCCGCCGCCCGGCGGTGTGTCCTGCGGTACGGCGGTGGGCGGCACCGGCCCCGGCGGGGTGAGGGCGGGCTCCGTGAGTCGTATCCCGTCATCCGCGAGCACGACGAACGACGGGTGGCGGGCATCCCAGGTCAGCTGCCCTGGACGCGTCCGCCCCGGACGCTGACGATCGAGCACGCGCATCGGACCGCGACCGCTCCTTTTCGGTCCCCGCTCAGCTCTTCCGATCACTCAGGACGCAGAACTCGTTGCCCTCCGGGTCGAGGAGGGTCACCCAGTGCCGCCCGTCCTGCACGGTGTCGACGCGCCGGGCACCGAGGGAGAGCAGCCGCACAACCTCGGCCTCCTGGTCGTCAGGGCGGAAGTCGGGATGGAGCCGGTTCTTCGACGCCTTGCCCTCGGGGACAGGCACGAAGAGCAGGCCAGGCATCTGGTCCGGCTCGGGCCGGATCTCGATGATCTCCTCGGATTCGTCCACCACAACCCAGCCGAGAGCCTCGGCCCACCAGCGCCCGAGAGCGACGGGGTCGGCGGAGTCGACGATGATCTGTTCCCATTCCAGTGCCATGGGCCTGAGCATAGGCAGACTGGTGGCCCACCCCGCAGGGCCGCCACTCTTCCCCGTCGGCCAAGTCCTCCGCCGCCGCCTCAGGCCCCCACCGGCTCGTCCAGCGGTCCCCACGCCCGTGCTCCATCAGCCCGGACGGCCGCTCGACGCTCGCCGACTCCGCCGAGGTGACCGCCCGGTCAGCGTCCGGTCGAGCCGTCGATCAGCTCGCGGAGGATGTCCGCGTGACCGGCGTGGCGCCCGGTTTCCTCGATCATGTGCGTAAGGGCCCAACGGACGCTGGGGGCAGGGTCCTCAGATCGTGGGCGGGGCACCGGCGCGCCGAGGTCGGTGCACCTGTCGAGGACGCCGTTCGCCTCAGCGACCGACTCCCGGTAGCGGGTGACGACGTCGCTCACGCCGTCCGCGGGCGCGGCGTGGAAGGTCGTCGGCCAGTCGCCGACCCGCTCCCCGAGGAAGACGGCCCGCTCGACGAAGGCCAGATGGTTGAGCAGGCCGAGCAGGTTCGTGCCTGACGGCACCTCGGCGGTGCGGACCTCCGGTTCCGGGGCGCCCTCGACCTTCGCGGAGACCGAAGTGCGCAGATAGTCGAGGAAGCCGCGCAGCACCTCGATCTCGCTTCCCCCGGTCCGGGGCGGCGGGGTGTCCCGGCGGCGCCGGGGGCGGGCTGTGGCGGTCATGGCGCCTCCTCGGTGGATGATCCTGGTTCGCGGGCCCGTCCAGTCTTGCCCGGCGGACGGCCGTCAGGGCAAGGGACCATGCCGTTCCGGCAAGACGGCCCGGGTGGGGGGTGCCCGCGCCGGGGCGTGCGCGCCGGGCGTGACCGGTGTCTCGGGAGGCTCCCTGGCGTCAGAAAACTAACGGCGCTAGTTTGGGCGGGTGCGACGTGTGCCCCGCGCCGCACGGCTTCGGCGCTCCGCACAGCACGTCCGGGAGGAAACAGCCATGAAGGCCCATGACCAGATGTACATCGACGGTTCGTGGCGGCCCGCCGTCGGCCGGGACACGATCGCGGTCGTGAACCCGGCCGACGAGCAGGTCATCGCCCACGTACCGGCGGGAACGGCCGAGGACGTCGACGCGGCCGTGCGGGCCGCGCGCGCCGCCTTCCCCGCCTGGGCCGCGACCCCGCCCGCCGAGCGCGCCGCCCGGCTCACCGCGCTCGCCGACGCGCTGGCCGCCCGCAAGGACGTGCTGGCCGAGACCATCACGGCCGA
Organism: Streptomyces anulatus; assembly: GCF_000721175.1. Taxonomy (GTDB): domain Bacteria; phylum Actinomycetota; class Actinomycetes; order Streptomycetales; family Streptomycetaceae; genus Streptomyces; species Streptomyces anulatus_C. The sequence continues at coordinate 237,108 of NZ_JOEZ01000012.1, read as the reverse complement.
GCTGGGCTCACCCCTGGCGCTGTCGCGGACGGTCCACGCGGGCGTGCCCGTGCTGGTGGCCGCCTCGTACGCCGAACTGGCCGCCCGCCACGCCTTCGAGGAGCGGATCGGCAACTCCACCGTGCTGCTGGAGCCGGTCGGCGTGGTCGGCGCGATCACCCCCTGGAACTACCCGCTCCACCAGATCGTCGCCAAGGTCGCGCCCGCGCTCGCCGCGGGCTGCACCGTCGTCCTCAAGCCCGCCGAGGACACCCCGCTCACCGCCCAGCTCTTCGCGGAGGCCACCGAGGCGGCCGGTCTGCCGCCGGGGGTCTTCAACCTCGTCACCGGCCTCGGACCGGTCGCCGGCCAGGCGCTCGCCGCCCACGAGGACGTCGACCTGGTCTCCTTCACCGGCTCCACCGCAGTCGGCAAGCAGATCGGCGCCACCGCGGGGGCCGCGATCAAGCGCGTCGCCCTCGAACTCGGCGGCAAGTCCGCCAACGTGATCCTGCCCGGTGCCGACCTCGCCAAGGCGGTCAACGTCGGCATCGCCAACGTGATGACCAACTCCGGCCAGACGTGCAGCGCCTGGACCCGGATGCTGGTGGACGCCGAGCGGTACGACGAGGCCGTGGAACTCGCGGCGAACGCCGTCACCAAGTACGTCGCCGGGGACCGGGTCGGTCCGCTCGTCAACGCCAAGCAGCAGGCCCGGGTGCGCGGTTACATCGCCAAGGGCGTCGAGGAGGGCGCCCGGCTGATCGCGGGCGGCCCGGACGCGCCGCTGGAGACCGGCTACTACGTCAGCCCGACCGTCTTCGCCGACGTCACCCCGGACATGACGATCGCCCGCGAGGAGATCTTCGGCCCGGTGGTCTCGATCCTGCGGTACGAGGACGTCGACGACGCCCTGCGGATCGCCAACGACACCGTGTACGGGCTCGCCGGGGCCGTGTGGGCCGCGGACGACGAGGAGGCGGTGGCCTTCGCCCGCCGGATGGACACCGGGCAGGTCGACATCAACGGCGGCCGCTTCAACCCGCTTGCCCCGTTCGGCGGTTACAAGCAGTCGGGGGTGGGGCGCGAGCTGGGGCCGCACGGTCTGGCGGAGTACCTCCAGACCAAGTCGCTCCAGTTCTGAGCCCCGTAACGGTCTTCTGACCCCCGTAACCGTCCGAGAAGTCGCTCACCGAGGAGTCTGCTCGTGGTCCGCGCCGCCGTACTGCCCGCCGTCGGAGCTCCGTTGGAGATCACCGACATCGTCCTGCCGGAGCCCGGCCCCGGCCAGGTGCGCATCGCGCTCGCCGCCGCGGGGGTCTGCCACTCCGACCTGTCCCTGTCCAACGGCACCATGCGCGTCCCGGTGCCCGCCGTCCTCGGACACGAGGGTGCCGGTACGGTCCTGGCGGTCGGCGAGGGCGTGACGCATGTCGCCCCGGGCGACGGCGTGGTCCTCAACTGGGCCCCCTCCTGCGGTGCCTGCTTCCACTGCGGGATCGGCGAGGTCTGGCTCTGCGCCGACGCCCTGAAGGGGACCGCCAACCACCACGCCCGTACGGCGGACGGCACCGACCTCCACCCCGGCCTCAACGTCGCGGCCTTCGCGGAGGAGACAGTCGTCGCCGCCAACTGCGTGCTCCCCGCGCCCGACGGCATCCCGCTCACCGACGCCGCCCTCCTCGGCTGCGCGATCCTGACCGGCTACGGGGCCATCCACCACAGCGCGAGGGTCCGCGAGGGTGAGAGCGTCGTCGTCTTCGGGATCGGCGGCGTCGGTCTCGCCGTGCTCCAGGCCGCCCGGATCGCGGGCGCGTCCCGGATCATCGCGGTCGACGTCTCCCCGGCCAAGGAGGAGCTGGCCCGGCAGGCCGGGGCGACCGATTACGTCATCGCCTCCGCCACCACCCCGCGCGAGATCCGCAAGCTCACCGGCGGCCAGGGCACGGACGTCGCCGTGGAGTGCGTCGGCCGCCCCGCGACCATCCGGGCCGCCTGGGAGTCCACCCGGCGCGGCGGGCGCACCACGGTCGTGGGGATCGGCGGCAAGGACCAGGAAGTCACCTTCAACGCCCTGGAGATCTTCCACTGGGGCCGGTCGCTGACGGGCTGCGTCTACGGCAACAGCGACCCGGCCCGCGATCTGCCCGCCCTCGCCGACCACATCCGCGCTGGCCGCTTCGACCTGTCGATGATGGTCACCGAGCGCATCGCCCTGGAGGGCATCCCCGCCGCCTTCGACAACATGATCGCGGGCAAGGGCGGCCGCGCGCTGGTGGTGTTCTAGAGCCCTACTAGTAGTCCGTGGTCCGGGACGTCGACGTCACCGGGCCCAGCAGCCGGGCATCCATCTCGCCCTCCTCGAACAGCCGGGAGGCCGGGCCCACGATCAACGGGTCCGGCACCCCGACCACCTCCGGGTCCTTGCCCGGGTAGTCGAAGCGGTCCAGCACATGCCGCATCGCCTCCAGCCGGGCCCGCTTCTTGTCATTGCTCTTCACCACCGTCCAGGGCGCGTCCGCCGTGTCGGTGTGGAAGAGCATCAGCTCCTTCGCCTCCGTGTACTCGTCCCACTTGTCCAGCGAGGCCAGGTCGACGGGGCTCAGCTTCCACCGCCGTACGGGGTCGATCTGCCGGATCATGAACCGGTTGCGCTGCTCGTTGCGGGAGACGGAGAACCAGAACTTCACCAGGTGGATGCCGTCCCGGGCGAGCATTCGCTCGAAGCCCGGCGTCTGGTGCATGAACTCCAGGTACTCGCGGGTCGTGCAGAACCCCATCACCCGCTCGACCCCGGCCCGGTTGTACCAGGAGCGGTCGAACAGCACGATCTCCCCGGCGCTCGGCAGATGCGCCGTGTAGCGCTGGAAGTACCACTGGGTGCGCTCGCGCTCGGTCGGCTTCTCCAGCGCCACCACCCGCGCGCCACGCGGATTGAGATGCTCGGTGAACCGCTTGATCGTGCCGCCCTTGCCCGCCGCGTCCCGGCCCTCGAAGAGGATCACCAGCCGCTCGTCGCGCTCCTTCACCCAGTGCTGGAGCTTCAGCAGTTCGATCTGGAGCGCCCGCTTGGCCTGGTCGTAGTCGCGGCGGAGCAGCTTGCGGTCGTACGGGTAGTCCTCGCGCCAGGCGTCGCGGGCGTGACCTTCCGGCGTCACGAGGACCGGATCGTCGTCTCCGCTGTCGGCCACGCTGAACCCGTCCAGATACGGCCCGCCGTAACGGGCCGCCCGCTCGCTCGCCCCGGGGGCGGCACCGTTCTCGGGCCCGCTCGCCCCGGGGGAGGGGGCGTCCCGGTCCCGGCCCGCCGTGCCTCCGGCCTTCCCGTTACGTCCGTTCCGCTTGGCGCTCCTCGTCATGACGGGGTCCCTCCACCGGCCGGGCCGGATTTCCGCGTGTGGGCCCAGTCTGCTGACGGCTCCGGGAGACCGCCACCCCGGCCAGGCAGAGCACGCCGCCGACGATGCCGAGCGGGGTCGGCACCTCGTCCAGCAGCACCCACGCCATGCCCACGACGAGCGCCGGGACCGCGTACGTGGTCGCGCCCATCTTTCCCGCGGTGGTCCGGGCCAGCGCGTAGCCCCAGGTGGTGAAGGCCAGCGCGGTCGGGAAGACGCCCAGGTAGACCATGTTCAAGGTGGCGGACAGCGGCGCGTCGGCGGCCTCGGATACCAGCACACCGGTGAACGGCAGGCAGGCGACGGCGCCGATCAGGCAGCCGAAGGTGTTGATCTGGAGCGAGGACCCGTGCGCGAGAGCCGGCTTCTGGCTCACCACGCCCGCCGCGTACGCCACGGCGGCCAGCAGGCACAACGCCACGCCCAGCACGGATGAACCGCCGTGCCCGGACATCGCGAGGCCGACCACGACCGCGCCCGCGAACGAGACGCCCATTCCCAGCAGCAGCCGGCGCGGCAGGCCCTCGCCGAGCATCCGGGCGCCGAGCAGGGCGATCAGGATCGGTCCGATGTTCACGAGCATCGCGGCCGTTCCGGCGTCGACCTCCTGCTCGCCCCAGTTCAGGACCACCATGTACAGCCCGAACCAGAGGACCCCCGAGGCGATGATCCCCGGCCAGGCGCCCCGCCGCGGGAGCCCCTCCCGGCGGACGAGCAGGATCGCGCCGAGCACCAGCGTGCCCGCCAGCAGCCGGCCCAGGGCCAGCGCGCCGGGGGAGTAGGCCTCGCCCGCACTACGGATGGACACGAAGGCTGAGGCCCACAGCACGACGGTGGTGCAGGCGGCGGCGGGGGCACGCCAGCGGTGGGCCGGCGGGGAGACCGGAAGCGGTGTCGGGGTCGTCGTCATGGCCACGACCGTAGGCCCGGAACGCTTCGGCCCCCACCGAATTGTCGATGCCCGTCAATCGACGCCCGTCCGGACCCGTCCGCCCCGTCCGGCTGGTGAGGACGGACCCGTCCGCCCCGTCCCGTCCAGCCCTTGAGGACGGAACCGGGCCACCCCCAGCGGGTCCGGCGCTTGAGGACGGGCCGCTGCCACCCCCGGCCCGTCCGGCGTTTGAGGACAAAACCGTGGCGGTGGCACCGGGCGACCCCTCCGTGTCCGGGAAGCAAGGGCGCCGCCCATCCCGAGCACCGGTTCCGTCCTCGAGCGCCCGGACGGGCCGAGTGGGCACCGGCCCGCAAAGCGCCGGACGGGCCGGCCAGGCTCGGGCGTCAGCCGTAGGTGCGGTCCCTGATCGACGCGGGCTCGATCCCCAGCAGCTCCGACAGCGCCCCCGCCCCCGACGGAGTCACCCGCACCGCCCGCCCCGACCCGAACCGCTCGCACCAGCCCGCCTCCAACACGTGCGCGCACAGGGCCGCCCCCGCCGCCCCCGCGAGGTGCGGCCGCCGCTCCGTCCAGTCCAGGCAGCCCCGCACCAGGGGCCGCCGTCCGGACCGGTCCAGGGGGATGCCGAGCGTGCCGAACCACGCCAGGCCCGCGTCGGTCAGCGCGAATCCGGTGTCCTGCCGCAGCAGTCCCCGGGCGGTCATCGCCTCGGTGATCCGGATGCCGAGCCGTCCGGCGAGATGGTCGTAACAGGTACGCCCGCGGGCCAGCGCACTGCTGACGCTCGCCGCCCGCAGGGACCGCGGCCGCTCCGGGGCTCCGGACACCGCGTGTGAGGCCAGCTCCTCCACCAGGTGTGCGACCCGCTCGTCGGCCAGCCGGACGTACCGGTGCCGGCCCTGCCGCTCCTCGGCGAGCAGTCCGCCCGTGACCAGCCGGCCCAGGTGCTCGCTGGCGGTGGACGGGGCGACGGAGGCGTACCGGGCCAGTTCACCCGCGGTCCAGGCCCGCCCGTCGAGCAGGGCCAGGCAGAAGGAGGCACGGGTCTCGTCCGCGAGGAGGGCGGCCAGTGCGGCGAGTCGCGGGGCCGCCGCGTCATGCGGTCGCGGCCGTGGTCGCGGGGAACGGTCCATGCGTCCAGGGTGCGTCAGGGACGGTTCGGCGCCGGTCGAACCGTGACCGTGCGATCGCCCGCAGGCCGTGCGTACTCCTCGTACTGGAGCGCCAGCCCGTCCAGCAGTGCCCGCAGCCCGGTCTCGAAGGCCCCTTCGTCGACCTGGCTGCGGTGGTCGGCCAGCAGGTGGGCCTGGCCGAGGTGCGGGTAGTCGGCGGGGTCGTAGGCGGTCTCGTCGTCGACGAAACCCCCGGCGAACGACCCCAGCGCCGAACCGGTGATGAAGTAGCGCATCAGCGCACCGATCCGGGTGGCCTGTGCGGGCGGCCAGCCCGCGCCGGTCATCGCCCCGAACACCGCGTCGGCGACCCGCAGCCCCGCCGGCCGGCGGCCGGGCCCCCGGGCCAGCACCGGGACGATGTGCGGGTGTGCGGCGAGGGCGGCCCGGTAGGACAGCGCCCAGTCGTGCAGGGCCTCGCGCCAGTCGCGCGGGTCCGACTCCTCGAACATCGACAGATCGACCTGTACGGAGACCGCGTCGGCCACGGCGTCGAGGATCTCCTCCTTGTTGCGGAAGTGGTTGTAGAGCGAGGGCCCGCTGACCCCCAGCACGGCCGCCAGACGGCGGGTGGATACGGCGTCGAGCCCCTCGGAGTCCACGAGCGCGCTCGCCGCCTCGACGATGCGGTCTCTGCTGAGGAGGGGCTTGCGCGGTCGGGCCATGCGGCTCATAGTAGGGCCTGCGAACCAGAAACTAGCAGTGCTAATTAAAGTGCGCCCGAGTGGCGCTCGTGAGAGGCGGTGGGTGGGCACGATGGACCTGACACTCAGCGAGGAGCAGGAAGCCGTCCGGAAGCTGGCCGAGAACTTCGTCGCCCGCGAGGTCTCCCCCCACGTCGTCGCGTGGGACCGCGCCGAGAGCGTCGACAAGTCGATCGTGAAGAAGCTCGGGGACCTCGGCTTCCTCGGTCTCACCGTCCCCGAGGAGTACGGCGGCTCCGGAGGCGACCACCTCTCCTACTGCCTGGTCACCGAGGAGCTGGGGCGCGGCGACTCCTCGGTGCGCGGCATCGTCTCCGTATCGCTCGGTCTGGTCGCCAAGACGATCGCGTCCTGGGGCGACGAGGAGCAGAAGCGGACCTGGCTGCCCCGGCTCACCTCCGGCGAGGCGGTCGGCTGCTTCGGCCTCACCGAGCCCGGCACCGGCTCGGACGCCGGGAACCTCGCCACCAGGGCCGTCCGCGACGGCGGCGACTACGTCGTCAACGGCACCAAGACGTTCATCACCAACGGCACCTGGGCCGATGTCGTCCTGCTCTTCGCGCGCACGAACGACGCCCCCGGCCACCGGGGTGTTTCCGCCCTCCTCGTCCCCACCGACACCCCCGGCCTCACCCGCCGCACCATCCACGGCAAGCTCGGCCTCCGCGGCCAGGCCACCGCCGAACTGGTCCTCCAGGACGTCCGGATACCGGCGTCCGGCCTCCTCGGGCCCGAGGGCAAGGGCTTCTCCATCGCCATGTCCGCCCTGGCCAAGGGGCGCATGTCGGTCGCGGCCGGCTGCGTGGGCATCGCACAGGCCGCCCTGGACGCGGCCGTGCGCTACGCCGGCGAGCGCGAGCAGTTCGGAAAGCCCATCGCCCGTCATCAGCTCGTCCAGGAACTGCTCAGCGACATCGCCGTGGACGTGGACGCCGCCCGGCTGCTCACCTGGCGGGTCGCCGACCTGATCGACCGGGGCCAGGAATTCGCCACCGCCGCCTCCAAGGCCAAGTTGTACGCCTCCGAGGCCGCCGTCCGCTGCGCCAACAACGCCCTCCAGGTCTTCGGCGGCTACGGCTACATCGACGAGTACCCGGTCGGCAAGCTGCTGCGCGACGCTCGCGTGATGACGCTCTACGAGGGCACCAGCCAGATCCAGAAGCTGATCATCGGCCGCGCGCTGACGGGCGTCTCCGCGTTCTGAACGGCACTCGGGGCTTCCGGCCGGCACTCGGGTTCGTACGGTTGTCTGAGTACGGACCTGAGTACGGGCGCGGATGTGGCGTGCGCCACGTCGGGCGGATGCTGAACCCATGAGTGACACGACATCCGTCAAGCAGCAGAGCACCGCCGCCTTCTACGGCCAGGCCGTCGCCTCCTTCATGGTGGCGATCGGTGCGGTGGCCCTCGGTATCTTCTTCCTCGACGCCGATGCCTGGGTGCGCGGCTTCCTCGCCATCGGCGTGCTCTACCTCGTCACGTCCTGCTTCACGCTCGCCAAGGTGATCAGGGACCGCCAGGAGGCCGGGCAGATCGTCAGCCGGGTGGACCAGGCCCGGCTGGAGAAGATCCTCGCCGAGCACGACCCCTTCCAGAAGCTCTGACCCGGCAAGGCCCGCAGGGCGAGACCGGCAGGGCAGCCCCTAAGCGCTTGCTCAGGTTCGGGGTATGGTGTTCGTCCTGCTGACGGAGAGGGGCCCTGGGCGATGTGTACGGCGGAGGAGACGAGCGGCGAGGACGCGCCGTGGGGCGAGGTCACTCCCGAGGCGGCCAGGCGGCTCCTCGTCGCCGCCGTGGAAGCCTTCGCCGAGCGCGGTTACCACGCGACCACCACCCGTGACATCGCGGGACGGGCCGGGATGAGCCCAGCAGCGCTCTACATCCACTACAAGACCAAGGAAGAGCTGCTCCACCGGATCAGCAAGATCGGCCACGAGCGGGCGCTGCACGTCCTCGACGCCGAGGCGGACCGGGACGGTTCGGCCGCCGAACGGCTCGCCGGGGCCGTCCGTTCCTTCGTCCGCTGGCACGCGGAGCGGCACACCACCGCCCGGGTCGTGCAGTACGAGCTCGACGCCCTCGGCGAGGAGCACCGTACCGAGATCGTCGCCCTGCGGCGCAGGAGCGACGCGGTGGTGCGCCGGATCATCAGCGAAGGGGTGCGGGACGGCGAGTTCGACGTCCCCGACATCCCCGGGACCACGCTCGCGGTGCTGTCCCTCTGCATCGACGTGGCCCGCTGGTTCAACGCCCAGGGCAGCCGTACGCCCGACGAGGTCGGCGAGTTGTACGCCGACCTCGTCCTGCGGATGGTCGGAGCCCGGCAGGCCCAGAAGTAGCCCGGCAGGTCCAGCAGTGGTCCGACGGGTTCAGAAGTAGTAGCGGGACACCGACTCGGCGACACAGGCCGGCTTCTCGCTGCCCTCGCGCTCGACCGTGACGACCGCAGTGACCTGCACGCCGCCGCCGACCTCCTCGACGCCGCTGAGCACCGCCGTGGCCCGCAGCCGCGAGCCGACCGGGACGGTCGAGGGGAAGCGGACCTTGTTGGTCCCGTAGTTGATGCCCATCTTCATGCCCTCGACCCGCATCACCTGCGGTACCAGCGCGGGCAGTAGCGAGAGCGTCAGATAGCCGTGCGCGATGGTCGTGCCGAACGGCCCGTCCTTCGCCCGCTCCGGGTCCACGTGGATCCACTGGTGGTCGCCGGTCGCCTCGGCGAACAGGTCGATCCTCTTCTGTTCGATCTCCAGCCAGTCGCTGTGTCCCAGCTGCTCGCCCACTCCGTCCCGCAGCTCCTGCGCGGACGTGAAGATCCTCGGCTCTGCCATGTTCCCGGTCCCTGCCTTCCGGCTCGACGCACCATCCGGCGCGATGTCTAAGCGCTTGCTCAGCATCGTTGTGCGGCGCGTTCCTGTCAACGACATGGCAGTAGGTTTGAGGGGTGCCACAGATCCCGCAGACACTCCACGAACTCTCGGTCGGCCAGCTCTCGGCGCGCAGCGGCGCCGCCGTCTCGGCCCTGCACTTCTACGAGTCCAAGGGCCTGATCAGCTCCACCCGCACCAGCGGCAACCAGCGCCGCTACTCGCGGGACGCGCTGCGCCGGGTCGCCTTCGTCCGGGCGGCCCAGCGCGTAGGCATCCCGCTGGCCACGATCCGGGACGCTCTCGCCGAACTGCCGGAGGAGCGCACGCCCAACCGCGAGGACTGGGCCCGCCTCTCCGAGGCCTGGCGCAAGGAACTGGACGAGCGCATCGGGCAGTTGCACCGCCTGCGCGACCATCTGACCGACTGCATCGGATGCGGCTGTCTGTCGCTGGAGACCTGCGTGCTCTCCAACCCCGACGACATCAACGGCGAGCGGATCACCGGTTCCCGTCTGATGCCCGAGCGCAAGCGGTCCTCCTGAACACCGTCGCGGGACCGTGGGTCCCGCGATCCTGGTGCGACCGGCCATAAGGGCTTGCCCCGACCGGCCGGTTCGGCGACGTGCCGACGTGGACCCGGCCCCGGCGGCCGACCGAACGAAACGGGCAGAAGCGGTCCGCCCGATCGGTGATACGGGCGCCCGCGGGCGGGGTGCCGGCGCGATGGGGCGGCGGAGAGGGGAAGTGTGCGGCCCCGAATCGGAAGCGATTCTGCGGCAAACAAACAGTGAGGGACCGGAACTTTCTCAGGTCCCGTTAAGTGTGGCGCGATACCACGGGGTCGCTGGCTGATATCTGATCGATTTCATTCTGGCCGTTCTGGTGGCACGCCTGGAATGTCTCGGATCGGTATCAGTAGGCTGGGTGGAGTGAGGCCGGGTCACCCGCTCACTTTTTCTTCTCGGGCGTGTTGGTAACCATCCGAAATCGATGCTGCTGCGACCCACTGGAGTCATGCCGCCATGTCAGTAAGCGAATTACAGCATCATGAACGGCAACTTCATGACCTCGCCAGTGAATTCGAGGCTCTCCATGTCCGTGTACGCGATGTCTCCTACACCCCGGGAGCCGATGCTCTCCGCCGGATCGGCCCTCTCCTGCTCGTGGCGCAGGACCTGACCGCCACTGCCCTCGTCCGGCTGAACGCCCTGCACAACAGCACGTTCGCCGCCGTCGCCGGCAGACGTTCCAGCCTGGAGCGGCTGTCCTCGGTCCTGGTCGCCTCCTCCCTGGTCAACAACGCCCTGGCCCTCGCCCTGCAGGCCAACCCGGGTGAAGGAGAGCTCCCCTCCGGCAGCCGGCCGCACGACGGGCCGGCGGGCACCGCTCGCCAGGCCGAGGGGATCCTGCTCATCGTCGGTCATCTCGACGAGGCGGCCTCCCGGTTGGAGAGGAGTGCGACCGCGTGCCGTCATCTCGCGGCCGACATCGTACGCGATCTGACCGGGGTGGAATCCTGCCGTACGCATTGACGGCGTCGCAACCACCTTGACGGCGTCGAAACCACGGGGATCGATCCGCTCGAATGTGTCAACAGTGTGTGCATATACGGAGGACAGGCTTGTCGAGTTCAGTCGCCACGAACCCTGCGGGAATGGTGAATTCTGTGGACCGTCATCCGGAACCATTCGAGCCGCGAGTGCCCGTGGTGGTACACGCTCGGGACCCCATATCCCGGGAGGGTGTGCTGAGTGCTCTTGACCGGGACGCCCGCATCGAAATACGCGAGCGGAAGAGTCCGGGCGGCGTGATCCTCCTGGTCGACCATGTGCTCAGCCAGGGCACGCTGACCCAGATGCGCAGGGCTGTCGGAGGCGACGGATCGAAGGCTGTTCTGGTATTGGACACCTTGCAGGACGATGAGTTCCACGAGATCGTGAGCTACGGGGTCAGCGCAGTCGTCTGGCGCCACGAAGCCACCCGGAACCGCCTGATCCAGGCCGTGCTGGCCGCCGCACGCGGCGACGGGGACCTCCCTGCCGATCTGCTGGGCCGGTTGATCCGTCAGATGGGTACGGGTGCGTCACCCGCCGCGGCCGGCGGGCCGGGATTTCCCACCTGTGGGCTGACTCCCCGCGAAGTCGAGGTCATGCGACTGGTCGCCGAGGGGTTCGGCACCGCGAAGATCGCTGCGGAACTGTGCTACTCCGAACGCACGATCAAGGACGTCATGTACAAACTGACGACCCGTCTGCATCTCCGCAACCGAGCACACGCCGTGGCCTACGCCCTGCGAGAGGGGTACATCTGACGGCACGCCCTCGGCCCCGGCCCGCCGATGGCGGACCGGGGCCGAGGGCACGACGGAGACATGGCCGGCCCGAGCCGCTTCGCCGGGGCTACCGTTCGCGCCGCGGGCTCACCGGGGCTTCCGGGCGATGACGACCCCGTTGGCGGCCGGGGCGTCGAACCGGCGTATCTCCACCTCGGTGAAGCCCGTCTCCAACAGCCACTCCCGATACTCCGCGCCGGTGTAGTTCCGGCCGAAGGTCTCCACGAGCATGGACAGACTCATCAACGTGGCGTCGAGCGGCCCGTCCTTGGTGTCGGAGACCAGCAGTTCGCTGATCAACAGGCGCCCGCCGGGGGCCAACGCGTCGTAGCAGCTCCGCAGGATCCTCCTGCACTGGTCGACGTCCCAGTCGTGAAGGATCATCGAGAGCAGCACGGCGTCCTGACCGGCGGGCAGCGGGTCGGAGAAGAAGTCGCCGGCGGCGAAGGAGATGCGGTCGGCGTAGCCCGCCTGCTCGACCTTCTTCTGCGTCAGGTCGCAGACGAAGGGCAGGTCGAAGACGGTGGTGCGCAGGGACGGGTACGCCCCGCTCAACTCGATCGCGTAGGCGCCGCCGCCTCCGCCCACGTCCAGCAGGGAGAGGTCACCCGAGAGATCGACGCTCCGGGCCAAGGTCCGCGCGGTGGGCCGGGAGATCGCGCTCATGCCCTCCCAGAACGACTCCACGACCACGGGGTTCTCGTCGTCGAACAGTGAGTCGCGGCGCTCGCTGTCCCAGGCTGTCGGGCGGTTCGTCCGCAGCGCCTCGTCCAGTCGCAGCCAGCCGGGGTAGTCGTGACGGGAGACGATCTCGACCCAGCCGCCGACGTAGTCCTCGCCACCGCGGAGCAGGTACCGGGTGGTCATGGGCGTGTTGCGGTACCCCTCGCCGTCGCGTTGCAGCAGACCCAGCGCCGCACACGCGGTGACCAGTTGCTCGACGGGGCGTTCCTCCAGATCCAGCAGGCCGGCGAGTTCGGCCGGTGTCAGGCCCGGACGTTCGGCGAAGCGCCCGAACAGATCGCGCTCGTGGGCGGTCACGAGTGTCTGGGACACCCACAGGCCGTAGACCATGTTCATGATCGGCATGACCGATACGGGTTGTTCTTCCGTGGACGTCATCGTCACCTCTCGGTTCGGCGCGGAGTGCGGAAAACGGGCCCGCCGGACGGCGGCGGGTCGAGCCCCGGCAGGCCGGGGCGGGAGCGGCAGGGAAAGATCACACGGTGCGCTGGGCGACGTCCTGGCTCCACTGGCGCGCCCTCTCGCTGGCGGCACCGCGCGTGGCCTCCGACGGCACGATCGGGGTGGCCGTCCTGCGGCCGAAGAGCACGTCCATCGGCTCCTCGATGTCCCCGGCGTAGCCCATGGCGAAGCAGCCTTGCTGGTAGCCGATCATCCTGAGGACCTCTTCGGAGAACGTACGGGCTACCTCCGGCGGGGCGACGAGGTACTGGTTCTCCTCCTGCCGGACCCACCCGGAGCAGTAGCTCGTGATCAGACCCTGTCGCACCTGGTCCGAGCGGTTGGTTCCGCCGCCGTGCACCACCTTCCCGTTGAAGACGAAGACCGACCCCTTGCGCATCTCGACCGGGATCGTGTCCTCTTCCGTGATCTCCGAGGGGTCGATCGTGTCGCTGCCGGGCGCCACACGGGTGGCCCCGTTCTCCTCGGTGAAGTCGGTGAGCGCCCAGAAGAACTGGCACATCACATGGTGATCGGCCGCGAACGGGAAGAAGTCCCAGACGAGTTCGTCCTTGTGGGGCTTCTGCGCGACCGATCCCGGGTGGGCGCTGATGAGCTGGGTCTGCGACAGCTGGAACGCGGTCGACGACGCGAGCACTTCCCCCGCTATCCCCTTGATCAGCGGGTGCACGATCAGTTCGCGGGCGGTCGCCGAACGGGCGACGAGGCTTCCCGTTCGCTTGGTCCGCTGGCCGGCGAACGCGTCCGGCCCGAACGGTGTGGCGTCGATCCAGGGCGTCATCTCGCCCAGCAGGGCGTCCACCGTTTCGTGCGGAAGCACGTCCTCGACAACCGCGTATCCGTTCTCGCGCATGCTGTGCATGATTTCTTCGATGCGGGCGTCCCTGCTGAAACGGTCATGTGTCTTCGGCTTCATTCTCTGTCCCCTCCTTGTCGGGATCGCTCTCCGGGTGCGATGGAGAAAGAATTACCCGACTCCGATTCTGTGACAACAAGGTGAGAGCGAGGACCCTTTGGCCGGCTCTGGGCGTCGGAGTCGAGGGGGAGAGGCGTTCATACAGGTCAGGGAGGTTCAATGCCTGGTTCGGCGGCTACCGGTCGATCGCCTTCCGGGCACGTCGATGCGCCCCGAAGTCGTCATGGCACAGCCATTCATCCGTTTGCGTATGCCCTGAAGTACATTCCGCGCTGTCCCCGCGGGCGTTTCGGCATCGGATACCTCGATGGTCGAATCACCGGGTACCGAAAAACGCCGGAACCCGGTGCGACGCATTCCGTCACCGGGCCCGATCGACGCGAGGAGTAGCCCACCATGACCACGATCGACACCGCGACGGCCACCATTACTTTCGACGGGGAGAACCTCGGCATCGACGACGTCCGGTCCGTAGCGGAGGAGCACACCCGGGTCACGGTGAGCCCCGAAGTGCTGGACAAGGCGGCGGCGAGCCGGAAGCAGTTCGAGGACATCGTCCGCCAGGGCGCCTCGGTGTACGGGGTGACCACCGGCTACGGCGAGATGATCTACATGCAGGTGGAGCCCTCCAAGGAGGTGGAACTGCAGACGAACCTGATCCGCAGCCACAGCGCCGGTGTCGGCCCGCTGTTCGCCGAGGACGAGGCCCGCGCCATCCTCGCCGCCCGCCTCAACGCCCTCGCACGCGGATACTCCGCGGTGCGGCCCGAGGTGCTGGAGCGCCTGGCCCTCTACCTGAACGAGGGCATCACCCCCGCGATCCCCGAGATCGGCTCGCTCGGCGCCAGCGGCGACCTCGCGACCTTGTCGCACATCGCCATCACCGTGATCGGCGAGGGGTACGTGCTCCGCGACGGCGGCCGGGTCCCGACCCGTGAGGTGCTGCGCGAGCGGGGCATCGAGCCCCTGGAGATGCGCTTCAAGGAAGGCCTCGCGCTGATCAACGGCACCTCCGGGATGACCGGACTGGGATCGCTCGTGGTCGGCCGCGCCCTCGACCAACTCCACCAGGCGGAGATCGTCTCCGCCCTGCTGCTGGAGGCCCTGAAGTGCTCCACGAGCCCGTTCCTCGCCGAGGGCCACGAACTGGCCCGTCCGCACCGCGGCCAGATCGACTCGGCGGCGAACCTGCGCACGCTGCTCGCCGACAGCCGGCTGGCCGTGTCGCACGCGGAGATCCGCGGCGAGGTGGAGAGCAAGCGGTCGGGCGACGACGTGACCCGCACCGACGTCTACCTCCAGAAGGCGTACACCCTGCGGGCCATACCCCAGGTGCTCGGCGCGGTGCGCGACACCCTGCGGCACGCGGCGAGCACCCTGGGAACGGAGCTCAACTCCGCGACCGACAACCCGCTGTTCTTCCCCGGGCAGGAGGTCTTCCACGGCGGCAACTACCACGGCCAGCCCGTCGCGTTCGCCATGGACTTCACCACGATCGCCCTCACCCAGCTCGGCGTGCTCTCCGAGCGTCAGACCAACCGCCTGCTCAACCGGCACCTCAACTACGGGCTCCCGGAGTTCCTCGTCGCCGGGGAGCCCGGTCTCAACAGCGGCTTCGCCGGCGCCCAGTACCCGGCCACCGCGCTGGTCGCGGAGAACCGGACCATCAGCCCGGCCAGTACCCAGAGCGTCCCGTCCAACGGCGACAACCAGGACATCGTCAGCATGGGTCTGATCTCCGCCCGGAACGCGCGGCGGGTGCTCTCCAACAACACCAAGATCCTCGCGGTGGAGTTCCTCGCGGCGGCCCAGGCCGTGGACCTGAACGACTGTTACGGAAAGCTCAGCACCGCGGGCAGGGCCGCCTACGACGCCGTGCGCGCGCTGGCCCCGTCCCTCGACCGCGACCGGTACATGTCGGACGAGCTGGAACTCGTGGCCGACGCGGTCGAGCGGGGCGACTTCCTGCGCGCCGTCACCTCTGCCGGGATCACGCTGCGGTGAACCGGCGGCACCCGGTACCAGCACCTGACGGCGGATTTTGGGAGGCAGGATGAAGACGGCGAGCGCGCTGGCGGTCCTGGACGCTCCGGTCGACGCGGACGTCGACCCGGACGACCTGGTCCGGGCGGCCATGCAGTGGCACTTCTCCCCGGAGACCGGCACACCGTTCTGGCTTCGGCGGCAGGAGACGCTGGGCTTCGACCCGCGCACGGACGTGCGCACCATGGCGGATCTGCATCTGTTCCCGCAGGTCGTCGACGACCTGCGGTACACCCCGGTGGAGGATCTGCTGCCCCGGGGCTACGGAGGAGCCGCCGAGGTCATCGGGGTGTTCGAGAGCGGCGGCACCACCGGTGTGCCCAAACGGGTCCTGTACCTGGCCGACTGGATGGAACGCGAGATGGCGGGCGCCATGGCCGCCATGGACGAGCGGGGCTACCCGCGGGGGGCGAACTGGCTGTCGCTCGGCCCGAGCGGGCCGCACGACTACGCCGAGCTGACCGGCCAGCACGCACGCCGCCGGGGCGGGTTCCGCTTCGCCGTCGACTTCGACCCCCGCTGGGTACGCCGGTGCCTGCGGGAGGGGCGTGACGAGGAGGCCGACCGGTACCTGGACCATGTGCTCGCCCAGGCGGCCGACGTGCTCCGCAGCCAGCGGACCGGGGCACTGCAGGCGCCCCCGCCGGTGCTGGAGCGCCTCGCGCGCGACGAGCGGCTGGTCGACCTCGTACGGGACCGGGTCGAGGTCATCACCTGGTGCGGGACCAGCATGGACCGGGACACCCGGGACCTGCTGCGCGGCGAGGTCTTCCCCGGGATACCGCTGTTCGGTCTCTACGGAAGCACGATGGCGCTGGGCGCCGCCTTCGAGCGCGTGACCACCGAGGACGGCGACTCCGTGTTCGACTCGCCCTCGCGGCACGTCACGTACGCGGTGGTCGACCCCGGAAGCGGCGAGCCGGCCGCCGTCGGGGAGACGGGCCAGGTCGTCATGCACCACCTCAGCAAGTCGGCCCTGCTGCCCAACAACCGCGAGCGCGACATGGCGCGGCGGGTGAGCGCGCCGCCGGCGGCGGCCGGACACTCCGTGGCGGACGTGCGCCCGCTCGAAGCCTTCACCGGCGTCCCCGTCATCGTCGGGGCCTACTGATGGGGACCGCACCGGGCGCGGCGGACACCGCACCGCCGGGGACCGTGACCGGATCGCTCCCCTTCGTCGACGCCCTCGTTCCCGCCGGCGCCTACCGCACCGGCAGGCGGGAAACAGTCCGGGACGTGGCGGGGGAGCCGCTCGCGGAACTGTCGCTCGTCCCGGGCCTGTTCATCGCCCGCACCCTGGACCGGCTGCGCCGGGAGCCGGCCCCCTCGGGCGGTCGGTCTCCGGCCCGGCTCGGCCGCCGGCTCCGGTCGGCGGGCGCGGCGTTCGCCTCGGACACGCTGGGCGGGCTGACACGGCAGGAGCACGACGGACTCGTGGCCCGCTCGACCGGCGTCCCGGTGTCGGTGATCCGGGCCGCCACGGCGACCATCGCGGACGTGCTGGCCGGCGTGGTCGACACCGCGGCGGGGGCCAGCCCCCGGGCGGTGCTGCCACCGGGCCGGCGGGACGTCCCCGACACCGGCGCCGTCGTCTGGCGCCGCCGCGGCAGGCTGCTCGGCGTCAACGCGTCCGGGAACCACCCAGCCGTCCACTCGCTGTGGCTGGAGGCGCTGGCCCTGGGGTACCGGGTCGCGGTGCGGCCCTCGCGCCGGGACCCGTTCACGCCCCACCGGCTGGTGCTGGCCCTGCGGTCGGCCGGATTCGCCGACGACGAGGTGCTCACGCTGCCATGCGACCACAGCACCGCCGAGGAACTGGTCGGCGGCAGCGATCTCGCCATGGTCTTCGGCGGGGACGCGACCGTACGCCGCTACGCGGGCGGACGGTACGGGACGCCGGTCCTGACCCAGGGGCCCGGCCGGGTCAAGGTCCTCATCAGGGGCCGGTGGGACCCGTATCTCGACGTGGTCGCCGACTCCGTCGGCGGACTGGGCGGCGTCTCGTGTCTCAACGCGACCGCCGTACTGGTCGAACACGACCCCAGGGGTTTCGCCGAGGCCCTGGCAAAGCGGCTCGCGGCCCTGCGGCCGGGGCCGCCGGTGGAGGAGGACACCCAGCTTCCGTGCCTGCCCCTGGCAGAGGCCCGGAGGGTCGAGGACGCCCTGCGCCGAGGTGCGGCCGGCTGCGAGCCCGTCCTCGGCGACACCGTCGTGCACGACCTGGGCGACGGCAGTGCCGCGCTCGGGCCGGCGGTGCACCTGGTGGACGATCCCACGGCCGAACAGATGGGCCTGGAGATGCCGTTCCCCTGCGTCTGGGTCGCCCCCTGGTCCCCGGACCACGGGGCGGCGCCGTTGCGCGGATCCCTGGTGGTCGGTGTCGCCGGCGGGAACACCGCTCTGGTGGACGCGTTGCTGGACGAGCCGTCCATCCGCAACGTCTACGGCCTGGACCGGCCCACCTGGTGGTTGCCGCCGGAGATGCCGCACGACGGGTACCTGGCCGAGTTCCTCATGCGCAGCACCGCCCTGGCCGGAATCTGAGAGGAGGACACGCTGTGCTCGCTGTGGTCATTCACGCCCCGGGCGACGTACGCGTCGAGGAGGTGCCCGAACCTCGCGTCGAGGAGCCCACGGACGCGCTGGTACGCGTGGTGGCGGCCGGTGTCTGCGGCTCGGACCTGTCCGTGCTGCGAGGTCTCTCGCCCCTGCCGCGGCCGGTCCGCAGCGGCCACGAGTTCGTCGGCGTCGTCGAGGACGTGGGCGCGGGCGTGACGGCTCTGCGCCGGGGGGACTTCGTCCTCGCTCCGTTCAGCACCTCGGACGGCACGTGTCCGCACTGCCGCCGCGGAATGCCGATCGCCTGTGAGAGCGGCATGCTGTTCGGCGAGTTCGGACCCGATGGATCGGTACTCGACGGCGGACAGGCCGAGTTCGTCCGCGTACCCCTGGCCGACACCACGCTGCTGGCCGTTCCCGGGACGCCGCCGCCCGATCTGGTCCCGTCGCTGCTGGCCCTGACCGATGTGATGTCCACCGGACACGAGGCGGCGGTGCACGCCGGAGTGGGCCCGGGGGCCACGGTCGTGGTCGTCGGCGACGGCGCCGTCGGCCAGTGCGCGGTCCTCGCCTGCCGCAGGTTGGGGGCGACACGGATCGTCGTCATGTCACGCGCCCCCGTGCGCCGACGGCTCGCCCGCGCACACGGGGCCACCGACGTGGTCGCCGCCCGGGGGGAGGAGGGGGCGGCGGAGGTGGTGGACCTGCTCGACGGCGGCAGCGGCCACGTGATCGAGGCGGTCGGGACGCTGCAGTCGGTACGGCAGGCGATCGGCTGCGCACGCCCGGGCGGCCGCATCGGCTGTGTGGGCCTGCCCTGGGGCGTCACGCTGCCGCTGTGGGAACTGTTCGGCAAGAACCTCACCTTCGGCGGCGGCGGGGCGAACGTGCGCGCCACGATGCCGGGGCTGCTCGGCGACGTGCTCGACCGCGCGTTGCGGCCGGGCGATGTGTTCGACGCGGCCTTCTCCCTGGCCGACGCGCCGAAGGCGTTCCACGCCATGGACGCCCGCCGCTGCGTCAAACCCATCCTGCGCCCCTAGGGTGCCTGTCTGACGATCCGTCGTCGCCCGCAGGGCGGCCGCGCGGCGTCAGGTGCGTGCTCTCGGCGTGCCGGTCCCAGGCCCTCGTGCTGGACGTACGTGGGTCTGAGGTCGGTGCGGCGCGAGTGCGTGCATCGCGTCGTGAGGCAGACGGGAATGGTCACACAGGGCTTGGGGCCTCCCGGCCTTCCGGGAGGCCAAGCCGACGAGTGGCCGGGCGGTGGCGCGGTCGCGGCGGGGCCCCGGGGCCTCACGCCGCGTGCGCGGCCGGCGTCCGGTGCCGTGGCAGCCGGGCCCTGGCCAGCGTGCGGTCGGTCAGGGCCGGCTGCGGCACCGCGATCCCGCAGCCCGTGCACACCGGGCCCGCCCACGGCTCGTCGCCCCGCTCCTGCCGCCACTCGATGCCGGTGCCCGCGCAGACCGGGCAGGCGGAGCCGGGCCCGGAGCCGAGCGCCGCGATCAGGCGGCGCAGGACCTCGGCGAGCGGCTCGGTCGGGTGGATGCCCGGGTCGGAGCAGCGGGCCACCCCGTGACCGCCCCAGGTGCGGCGGTGCCAGTCGTCGAACGCGCCGGGCCGCCGCAGCCCCGCGTGCTTCTCGCGCCGCCGCCGTTCGGCGAACCCCGCCTCGTACGCGAGCCAGACGGCCCGCGCCTCCTCCAGCTCGTCCAGCGCGCCCACCAGGCGCACCGGATCGGGCGCCCGGTCCTCGGGATCGATCCCGTGCCGGGCGCACAGATGGTCCCAGGTCGCCCGGTGCCCGTACGGGGCGAACCTCTCCAAACACTTGCGCAGTGAATACCGCCGCAGGGCCAGATCGCCCCGCGGATCGCGGACCTGTCTCGCAAGACTCCGGAAACCGGCCATGACACCGCCACCTCCGTCGCTCGTCCTTGGACGTCAAGGAATGGACGTACGCCTGCCCGTTTCGGCTCCATCGAAAGATGAAGTCCGTCCATTGGCCGAGACGCCCCATGTGGGACGGGGTGCCGCGGGCGGAAGCGGAGCGGCGCACGGGTGGGTGGTGCGAGGGTGTCCGGTCCTCGCACGGGTGGCCAGAACCGATGGCGGCGTCACGGTCCGTGGGGTTGGGTTCCCCCATGACAACAGCTCGCCCGCGCCTGGAGAAGGTCACCCCCGACAATGTGCTCGCCGCCTGTCGGCTGGAAGTCGCACCCAGCAGCGTGTGTTCGTCGCCCCGGTCGCGCGGTCGCCGGCCGAGGCCCCTGTGCATCCCGACCTCGCCTGGCCACGGCTGATCTGTGACGGTGATCGCGCCGTCGGCTTCGTGATGGCGTACTTCGGCCTGAAGTTCGACTCCGGCGCCGACGTGCCGGACGCCCCGCCCCGCTCCGGGCTCTGGCGGCTCGCCGTCGCCGCCGACGAGCAGGGCCGGGGCTACGGACGGTTCGCCGTGGGGGCGGTGAACGAGGAGCTCCGCCGGCGGGGCGGGACGGTCTCGACCGTGACCTGGAAGCCCGGCGGGGGCGGCCCCGAGGAGTTCTGCCTCCGGCTCGGCTACCGCGAGCGGGGCCTCACCGACGACGGCGAGTACCTCGGCGACCTGGACCTGGCCGGCTGAACAGCTGAAGAGCGCGGCTGAGCGGCCGGTCCGGGTCCGGGCCGGCCGCGCTACCCGCCGTACCGCAGATACCTCCGCCGCTTCGCCCGGAACGCCGACAGGTCCCGCTGCCACGCCCGTACGACCTCGTCGGTGTCCGCGCCCGCGTCGATCATCGTGCGGACCCGGGTGTTCCCGGTGAGCTTGTCGATCCAGTTGTCCGGCCGCCAGGCGAAGCCGCTCCAGGTCCGCTTCGCCGTCACCAGCAGGGCGATCCCGGTGCGGACCGGGTCGAAGACCTCCCGGTCCCGGACGTGCACCTGCACCCCGCCCACCGTCTTCCCCGCGAACTTGGAGAACGTCGGTGCGAAGTACGCCTCGCGGAACGCCACCCCCGGCAGCTCCAGCGCGTTCGCGGCGGCCGCCCAGCTGCGGTCGATGCCCTCCGCGCCAAGGAGTTCGAAGGGGCGGGTGGTGCCCCGGCCCTCGGAGAGGTTCGTGCCCTCGAAGAGACAGGTGCCGGAGTAGACGAGCGCCGTCTCGGGCGTCGGCATGTTCGGGCTCGGCGGCACCCACGGCAGCCCGGTCTCGTCGAAGAAGTCCGAGCGCCGCCACCCCGACATCGTCACCACGTCCAGCCGCACCGGATTCTCGTGCAGGAACTCCGCGTTGAAGAACAGCGCCAGCTCCGCCACCGTCATCCCGTGCGCCTGGGCGATCTCCCGGCGGCCGACGAACGTGGCGAACGCCGGGTCCAGCACCGGCCCGAGCGCCGCCCGCCCGGTCACCGGATTCGGCCGGTCCAGCACGACGAGACGCTTGCCTGCGAGCGCGGCCGCCTCCATGCAGTCGTACAGCGTCCAGATGTACGTGTAGAAGCGCGCGCCCGCGTCCTGGATGTCGAAGACGACGGCGTCCACACCCGAGGCGGTGAAGATGTCCGCGAGGTCCTGCCCGCTCTTGAGGTACGTGTCGTAGACCGGCAGCCCGGTCGCCGGGTCGTCGTAGCGCCCCTCCGAGCCGCCCGCCTGCGCGGTGCCCCGGAAACCGTGCTCGGGGCCGAAGACGGCGGTCAGGTTCACGCGCGCGTCCGGGTGCATCACGTCGACGATGTGCCGGACGTCGGC
Source organism: Streptomyces anulatus (assembly GCF_000721175.1). GTDB lineage: Bacteria > Actinomycetota > Actinomycetes > Streptomycetales > Streptomycetaceae > Streptomyces > Streptomyces anulatus_C. The sequence goes on along the minus strand of NZ_JOEZ01000012.1, from coordinate 215,305 downwards.
GGTGATGCCGGTCGGGTTGGTGACGATGCCGGCCTTCTGGCCTTGTAGCAGCCGGTAGCCGTCGGCCGCCAGCCGGTCGAAGCCGGTACGCACCCGGCCGCGCCCGGGTCCAGAGCCGCGTCCGGGGGCGGTCGACGCGGCGGCGGGTCCGGTGCCGGCCGTCGTCGCCGCGAGCGCTCCCAGGGCGCCTCCCGCGGCCAGCACACCACGTCGGGACAGGTTCATTCCGCTACCTCCATGATCGCGCCGACTGTCATGGCCACGCACGCTAGCGCGGGCCGGGGCCGCACGGAACGACCTGGGCCGCGCCGATTCCCCCAGCCGGTCCCCGCACTCCTCCCGTGCCCCGTCCGGACTCTTCCGGACTCCTCACCGCCCGCCGCCCGGCCCGTTCCCGGCCCTTCCCGGATCACATACCGACCGGTTAGTCTGCCGATCCAGCCGGATGGGAAGGGCGGGATGACGATGGATACGGTGCAGGGCGCCGGCGTAGTGGTCACAGGGGCCGGAGGCGGCATCGGAGCCGCTCTGGCCCGCAGGTTCGCCGCCGGGGGAGCGCGGGTCGTCGTCAACGACCTCGACCCCGCCCGGATCGAGCCGCTCGCGAAGGAGATCGGCGGCTTCGCCGTCGCCGGCGACGCCTCGGGCGTCGTGGACGCGGCCCGGGAGGCGCTGGACGGCACGGTGGACGTCTACTGCGCCAACGCGGGCCTGGCCTCGCCCGGCGACGTGTTCGCCGACGAGGAGGTCTGGGCCGCCGCCTGGGACGTCAATGTGATGGCCCACGTCCGCGCGGCCAGGGCGCTGCTTCCGGAGTGGCTGGAGCGCGGCAGCGGCCGCTTCGTCACCACCGCCTCCGCCGCCGGGCTGCTGACGATGATCGGCGCGGCCCCGTACAGCGTCACCAAGCACGGCGCGGTCGCCTTCGCCGAGTGGCTCTCGCTCACCTACCGCCACCGCGGCGTCAAGGTCCACGCGATCTGCCCGCAGGGCGTACGCACCGACATGCTCACCGCCGCGGGTTCGGCCGGCGAGCTGGTCCTCGCCCCCGGCGCCATCGAGCCGGACGCCGTCGCCGACGCCCTGTTCGAGGCGATGGACGCCGACCGCTTCCTGGTCCTGCCGCACCCCGAGGTGGCCGGCTACTACCAGGCCCGGGCCGCCGATCCCGACCGGTGGATGGGCAACATGAACCGCCTCCAGCAGAAGTGGGAGGCGAGCGGCGCATGAACGACGCGACCTCCACCGGCTCCATCTACGCGGCCCAGCCGTGGCTCGCGCTGCTCAGCGACGCCCAGCGGGCCCCCCTCACCCCGCCCCCGACCGTGCTGCACGCCTTCCGGGACGCCGTCGGGCGCGCGCCCGAGCACCCGGCCCTGGCGTACTTCGACGGCCGCCTGAACTACCGCGAGACCGACGAGCTCTCCGACTCGGTGGCCGGGCACCTCGCCGCCCGGGGGCTGCGCCGGGGCGACCGGGTCGCGATCATGCTGCAGAACAGCCCGCACTTCGCCCTCGCGCTGCTCGGCGCGTGGAAGGCGGGGGCCACCGTCGTACCGCTCAACCCGATGTACAAGTCCGGCGAGGTCGGCCATGTCCTCGCGGACGCCCAGGTCACCGCGCTGATCTGCTCGGACCGGGCGTGGGAGACGTATCTGCGGGACACCGCGGCGGCGGCCCCGGCCCTCACCATCGCCCTCACCGCCTGCGAGCTGGACCTCCAGACCGAGAACGACCCCCGCGTCCTCGGCTTCGAGCGGCTCCCGGCGCCCGGCCCCGACGACGTCGCGGACGACCTGCTGACCGTCGCCCGCGCGGGGAACCCGGCCCCGGCGGCCCGGGAGCTCACCGCCGCCGACGTGGCGCTGATCAGCTACACCTCCGGGACCAGCGGCACCCCCAAGGGCGCGATGAACGCCCACGGCAACATCATGGTCAACGCCGAACGCCAGCGCACCGGCCATCCGGTCGCCGAGGGTTCCGCCTACTTCGCGCTCGCCCCGCTCTTCCACATCACCGGCATGGTCTGCCAGCTCGCCGCCTGCGTCGCCAACGCGGGCACGCTCGTGCTGGCCTACCGCTTCGAGGCGGGCGTCGTCCTGGAGGCCTTCGCCGCCCACCGCCCCGCCTACACCGTGGGCCCGTCGACCGCGTTCATGGCCCTGGCCGCGCACCCGGACGCCACCCCGGACCACTTCGCCTCGTTCCGGGTGATCTCCTCCGGCGGCGCGCCCCTGCCGCCCGCGCTCGTGGAGAAGTTCCGCGCGGGCTTCGGCCCGTACATCCGCAACGGCTACGGACTCACCGAGTGCACCGCCCCCTGCGCCTCGGTCCCGCCCGAGCACGAGGCCCCCGTCGACCCGGTCTCGGGCGCGCTGTCCGTCGGCGTGCCGGGACCCGACACCGTCGTACGGATCCTCGACGAGGAGGGCCGGGAGGTGCCCTTCGGGGAACAGGGCGAGATCGCGGTGCGCGGCCCCCAGGTGGTCTCCGGCTACTGGAACCTCCCCGAGGCCACGGCCGCCGCCTTCCCGGACGGCGAGCTGCGCACCGGCGACATCGGGTTCATGGACGCGGCGGGCTGGCTGTACGTCGTCGACCGCAAGAAGGACATGATCAACGCCTCCGGGTTCAAGGTGTGGCCCCGCGAGGTGGAGGACGTCCTCTACACCCACCCGGCGGTGCGCGAGGCGGCCGTCGTGGGGGTGCCCGACGCGTACCGGGGGGAGAGCGTCCGGGCGTACGTGAGTCTGCGTCCGGGGACCTCCGTGGAGCCCGGCGAGCTGGGGGCGTACTGCGAGGAACGGCTCGCCGCGTACAAGTATCCGCGTGAGGTGGAGATCCTGACCGAGCTGCCGAAGACGGCGAGTGGGAAGATCCTCAGGCGGGAACTGCGTTCCTCTCGCTAGAACCGCGTCGAAACAGCGCACGCACGGTACGAAAGGAAGGTGGCGGCTCATGGCCAAGGCGACGGATCAGAACGGCACTCCCGTCCCTCAGAGGCTGCTGGCCGCCGCCACCCGGCTCTTCGCCGAGCGCGGGTACGACCGCACCTCGGTCCAGGAGATCGTCGAGGCGGCGGGCGTCACCAAGGGGGCCCTGTACCACTACTTCGGCTCCAAGGAGGACCTGCTCCAGGAGGTGTACGCCCGGGTGCTGCGGCTCCAGCAGGAGCGCCTGGACGCCTTCGCGGACGCCGAGGCGCCCATCGAGCAGCGGCTGCGCGACGCGGCGGCCGACGTGGTCGTCACGACCATCGACAACCTGGACGACGCGGCGATCTTCTTCCGCTCCATGCACCACCTGAGCCCCGAGAAGAACAAGCAGGTGCGCGTCGAGCGCCGCCGCTACCACGAGCGCTTCCGGGCCCTGATCGAGGAGGGCCAGCGCAGCGGTGTGTTCTCCTCGGCCACCCCCGCCGACCTGGTCGTCGACTACCACTTCGGCTCGGTCCACCACCTCTCCACCTGGTACCGCCCGGACGGCCCGCTCAGCCGCCAGGAGGTCGCCGACCACCTCGCGGACCTGCTGCTGCGGGCCCTGCGTCCGTAACGCGGAGGTCGCGCCGGTACGGAGCAGGGCCGGGTCCACCCCACTGGCCCGCTCCACCGACCTGGGCGAGCCTGGATATATGCGGTATGTCCGGCCTCCCGATGAGGCGCCAGGGTTCACGGGTACACCCCTGTTCGTTAATAGAACGGTTCTGTCCGGTTTCCGCTCTTGACGGAGCACGGTCACTTCCTTGAGCATCGGTCACGCATTGCGCACCTCTGGGCCCCTTGGCGGGCCCACGCTCCAGGACCCGGCCGGATCACCACGCGGCCGGGGACCCCCCGCACGTTCCGTCAGTCCCCAACGGAATCCGGAGCCCGTGAATGAGACCGAACCGTTTCACCCTGCGCAGATCCCCGGCGGCGGCCCTGGCCGTCGCCCTCGCCGCCGTCCTCGCCGCCGGAGCACCGGCAGCCCAGGCGGCCGGGGCGCCGACACCGGCGGCAGCCGCCGCGGCGGCGCCCGACATCCCCCTGGCCAACGTCAAGGCCCACCTCACGCAGTTCTCGACGATCGCCGCGAACAACGGCGGCAACCGCGCCCACGGCCGCCCCGGCTACAAGGCCTCCGTCGACTATGTGAAGGCCAAGCTCGACGCGGCCGGATACACCACCACGCTCCAGCAGTTCACCTCCAACGGTGCCACCGGCTACAACCTGATAGCCGACTGGCCCGGCGGCGACCCGAACGAGGTCCTGATGGCCGGGGCCCACCTCGACTCGGTCTCCTCCGGCGCCGGGATCAACGACAACGGCTCCGGCTCGGCCGCCGTGCTGGAGACCGCCCTCGCCGTCTCCCGGGCCCAGTACCAGCCCGACAAGCACCTGCGGTTCGCCTGGTGGGGCGCGGAGGAGCTGGGCCTGGTCGGCTCGAAGTACTACGTCAACAACCTGCCGACCGCCGAGCGTTCCAAGCTCTCCGGCTATCTCAACTTCGACATGATCGGCTCGCCCAACGCCGGCTACTTCGTCTACGACGACGACCCGGTCATCGAGAAGACCTTCAAGGACTACTTCGCCGGTATCTCGGTCCCGACCGAGATCGAGACCGAGGGCGACGGCCGCTCCGACCACGCCCCGTTCAAGAACGTCGGCGTCCCCGTCGGCGGACTCTTCACCGGCGCGGGCTACACCAAGTCCGCCGCCCAGGCGCAGAAGTGGGGCGGGACCGCGGGGCAGGCGTTCGACCGCTGCTACCACTCGTCCTGCGACACCACGAGCAACATCAACGACACCGCCCTGGACCGCAACAGCGACGCCGCCGCCCACGCGATCTGGACCCTGTCCGCCGGCACCGGCGAACCGCCCACCGACGGAGACGTGTTCAGCAACACCACCGATGTCGCCATCCCGGACGCGGGAGCCGCGGTGACCTCGCCGATCGCGGTCACCGGACGGACGGGCAACGCCCCGGCCGCCCTTCAGGTCGGCGTCGACATCAAGCACACCTGGCGCGGCGACCTGGTCGTCGATCTGCTGGCGCCGGACGGCAGCGCGTACCGGCTGAAGAACTCCAGCAGCGGCGACTCGGCCGACAACGTCATCACGACGTACACGGTCAACGCCTCCGGTGAGGTGGCCAACGGCTCCTGGAAGCTCCGCGTCCAGGACATCGCCCGCCAGGACACCGGCTACATCGACAGCTGGAAGCTCACCTTCTGAGTCCTGCTGTACCAGCACAGGCACATGTACGGGTACGGGTGCGGCCCTCGCTCAGCGGCGGGGGCCGCACCCCGTTCGTCACACGTACCGCTTGATCTCCCGACGGGCCAGCGACCGCTGGTGCACCTCGTCAGGGCCGTCCGCCAGCCGCAGCGTCCGCGCCGAGGCCCACAGCTCCGCCAGCGGGAAGTCCTGGCTCACCCCGCCCGCGCCGTACAGCTGCACCGCGGAGTCCAGGATGTCCACCACCGCGCGCGGGGTGGCGATCTTGATGGCCTGGATCTCGGTGTGCGCGCCCCTGTTGCCCACGGTGTCCATCAGCCAGGCCGTCTTCAGCACCAGCAGCCGCAGCTGCTCCACCGTGACCCTGGCGTCCGCGATCCAGTTCTGCACGACGCCCTGCTGGGCGAGCGGCTTGCCGAACGCCGTACGGGCCACCGCCCGCCGGCACATCAGCTCGATGGCCCGCTCCGCCATCCCGATCAGCCGCATGCAGTGGTGGATCCGGCCCGGACCCAGCCGCGCCTGCGCGATGGCGAAGCCGCCGCCCTCCTCGCCGATCAGATTCGCCGCGGGCACCCGCACATCGTGGAAGACCACCTCGGCGTGGCCGCCGTGCGAGTGGTCCTCGTACCCGTACACCTGCATGGCGCGCCGCACTTCGAGGCCCGGGGTGTCGCGCGGGACCAGGATCATCGACTGCTGGCGGCGGACGTCCTCGCCGTCCGGGTCGGTCTTGCCCATCACGATGAAGACCGCGCAGTCCGGGTTCATCGCCCCGGAGATGTACCACTTACGGCCGTTGATGACGTAATCATCGCCGTCCCGGACGATCCCCGTCTCGATGTTCGTCGCGTCCGACGACGCCACGTCCGGCTCCGTCATCGCGAACGCGGAACGGATCTCCCCGGCGAGCAGCGGCTCCAGCCACTGCTTCTTCTGCTCGTCGGTGGCGAACTGGAAGAGCACCTCCATGTTCCCGGTGTCCGGGGCCGCGCAGTTCAGCGCGGTCGGCGCGAGGTGCGGGGAGCGTCCGGTGATCTCCGCGAGCGGGGCGTACTGGAGGTTCGTCAGCCCGGCCCCGTACTCCGCGTCGGGCAGGAAGAGGTTCCACAGTCCCTGCCGCCGCGCCTCGGCCTTCAGTTCACCGACGATCGCGGGGGTGTCCCACGGCGAGGCGAGCTGGGCCCGCTGCTCCTCGGCGACCTCCTCGGCCGGATACACGTGCTCGTCCATGAACGCGAGCAGCCTGCTCCGCAGCTCCTCGGTACGGGCGTCGAATGCGAAGTCCATGGGGTTCAGCCTTCCTGGAGGGTGGTGAGGCCGTGCTCGATGAAGACGGGGACGAGATCGCCGATCCGGTCGAAGCCCGCGCCGACGGTCTGGCCGAGGGTGTAGCGGTAGTGGATGCCCTCCAGGATCACGGCGAGCTTGAACCAGGCGAACGCGGTGTACCAGGAGATGGCGGAGGTGTCCCGGCTTGAGCGGGCCGCGTAGCGCTCGATCAGCTCGGCGGGGGAGGGGTGCCCGGCCGCGCCGCTGGTGGTGGAGACGGGGGAGTGCGGCAGGTCGAGGTCGGAGCTGTACATGACGAGGAGCCCGAGGTCGGTCAGCGGATCGCCGAGCGTGGACATCTCCCAGTCGAGGACGGCCTTGATCCGGTCGTCGGAGCCGAGCAGCACGTTGTCCAGGCGGTAGTCGCCGTGGACGACGGTGGCCGCGGGGGAGGCGGGCAGCTCGCGGCCGAGGGAGGCGTGCAGCTCGTCGATGCCCGCCAGGTCACGGTTGCGGGAGGCGTCCAGCTGCTTGCCCCAGCGCCGCAGCTGCCGGTCCAGGAAGCCGGCGGGCCGCCCGAAGTCGCCGAGCCCCACCGCCTCCGGATCCACGGCGTGCAGGTCGACCAGGGTGTCGACGAGCCCGAGGACCGCCGCCCGGGTGCGCTCGGGGCCCAGCGGGGCGAGCTGCTCGGCGGTGCGGTACGGGGTGCCCTCGACGTACTCCATCACGTAGAACGGAGCGCCGATCACCGTGTCGTCCTCACAGAGCAGCAGTGGCTCCGGCACGGGGACGGCGGTGGGGTGCAGGCCGCTGATCACGCGGTGCTCGCGCGCCATGTCGTGCGCCGTGGCCAGCACATGGCCGAGCGGAGGTCTGCGGACCACCCACTGTCCCGTCCCGTCGCCGACGATGTACGTGAGGTTCGAGCGGCCGCCCTCGATCAGCCGCGCTTCGAGGGGTCCGCTCACCAGCCCCGGCCGCTCGCGGTCGAGATGGCCGCGCAGCAGCTCCGGGTCGAGACCTGGTGGGGGGACTGAGCTCATGGTGCGTACCTCCGGGGCGACGGAACGATCGGGAACCATGATGCCGACCAGTCGGTATGTCGTCCAGTGCCTCCCCGGAACCGGTGGCCGGGAAGTCCGCCGAGCGCGACGACGCGGCGGCGATGCGCGCCGTCGACCCGCGGTGGGTGACGTGGGCGGCCCCGCGCTGGTGAGGGGCGGCCCCACGGCCGTACCCCCTGAGTTGCGGCGACCCTGACCTGCACGGAAGGTCGAGGGATGAAGGCGATCAGCTACAGCGCGTACGGCTCCGCCGACGTCATGGAGTACGGCGAGCGGCCCGACCCCAAGGTCGGCCCCGACTCGGTCCTGGTGAAGGTGCGGGCCGCCGCCGTCAACCCGGTCGACTGGAAGGCCCGCGAGGGCTACCTCCAAGGGGGCCTCGAAGCCGTCTTCCCGGTGATCCCCGGCTGGGACGTCTCCGGGGTCGTCGTGCAACCGGGTCTCGCCGTCGACGAGTTCGCGGTGGGCGACGAGGTCATCGGCTACGTACGCGAGGACTTCCTCTCCCGGGGCACGTTCGCCGAGTACGTCGCCGCCCCCGTGCGCACCCTCGCCCGCAAGCCCCTGCGCCTGAGCTTCGAGGAGGCCGCGGGTCTGCCGCTGGCCGGGCTGACCGCGTACCAGGTGCTGCACCGCACCCTGAAGGTCCGCGACGGCGACACCGTCCTGGTCCACGCGGCGGCCGGCGGCGTCGGATCGCTCGCCGTCCAGATCGCCCGGCACGCCGGCTGCCGGGTGATCGGCACCGCGAGCCCCCGCAACCACGAACACCTCCGCAGCCTCGGCGCCGAGCCGGTGGAGTACGGCGAAGGCCTCGTCGACCGGCTGCGCGAACTGGTCCCGGACGGTTTCGACGCCTCCTTCGACACGGTGGGCGGCGACGCCCTGCGGGCCTCCGCCGACACCCTCGCGCCGGGCGGCCGGCTCGCCTCCATCGCGGACAGCGAGGTCTTCTCCTACGGCGGCCGCTACGCCTTCGTGCGCCCCGACGGACACGACCTGGCCCAGGTCGCGGAACTGGCCGAGCGGGGCATCGTCACCGTCCACGTGGACCGGGTGTTCCCGCTGGAACAGGCCGCCGACGCGTACCGGCTCAACGAGGAGGGGCGGACCCGGGGCAAGATCGTGGTGACGGTGGACTGGGACGCCTGAGGATTCCGGGAAGCCCGTGCAGTCCGGGAGCCTTGAGGAGTCCTGCCGGGCTCAGAACAGCATCGCCGCCGCGAACACCGCCAGCGCCACCGTGCACAGCGTCGCCGTCAGCGCACCGCGCGGCGCGAGCGGCTCCGGCCGCGCCACCCCCATCCGCAGTATCCGGCGGTGGGCCACCAGCAGGAACCCCAGCCAGGCCGGCGCGCTCAGCGCCACCGCGATCAGGGCGGCCGGGGTCGCCCCGTTGTGCAGCGCCTGCCGCACCGCGAGCAGTGCGACGACCGTGGCGGACAGCGTCGTGCGCCGCCAGGCCAGCCGAGTGCGCTCGGGCTGCAGCCCGGGATCCCGGTCCGCCGCCGTCACACGCCCTCCCAGCCGAAGAGGACCACCACCACCATCGCCACGGCGGCGACGGCGACCACGAGACTCAGCAGCGTCGGGAACCGGGACACCGGCAGGTCCTCGCCCCGCCGCATCGCCAGCTCGCACCGCACCCAGTGGTTGACCGCCCGCAGCGCGCAGAGCACCCCGGCGGCCAGCAGCCCGAGCGCGAGCCCGGCCCGGACGCCCCACACCAGCTCCGGCAGGAACTGATCGACGGCGAACCCCCCGCCGATCAGGGCCAGAGCCGTCCGGATCCAGGCCTCGCCGCGTTGTCGGAACATCCACATACATCCAGTATGCGGATGCCCCTCCGCCTTGCGATGCACCGCATCTGACGCCGCGCGCTGATCCACCGGGAACTGCGGGACAGCCCTTGGGCGGTGTGCGCGGCGATCAGGCGGACCGGAACTCCCGCAGCCGCCGGTAGGCCTCCACCCCGTCGGGCACCCAGGACCACTCGCCGAGCCGCCGCTCCAGCTCCGCGTCGTCCAGGAACGTGTGCCAGGCGACCTCCTCGACCTGCGGGGCCACCGGCAGCTCGCACCGCACCTGGTAGACGGCGGACCACCAGGTGTGCCCGGCGTCGGCGTAGAGGAACCGGAACAGCGGCTCGGGCTGCGGCAGCCCCGAGACCCCCAGCTCCTCCTCCGCCTCGCGCAGCGCCGCCTCGTCGTAGGACTCGCCCGCGCCCACGACCCCGCCGACGAACATGTCGTGACGCGAGGGGAAGACCAGCTTCGTGGGCGTACGCCGATGGACGAAGACCCGCCCGTCCGCATCGCGCGCCTCGACGAACACGCAGCGGTGGCGCAGCCCCCGCGCGGTCGCCTCACCGCGCGGAGCCTGCCCGATGACCTCGTCGTTCTCGTCGACGATGTCCAGAATCTCTTCGGATGGCGTCATACGCCGCATCCAACAGCACCCGGACGGTTGACGTGGCCCCGGCGGGTATCCAAGATCTGACGCACGGGTAACTTGAACACCGCTCCCGCCGCTGAACCACCCCGACAGGATGGAACCCATGGCGTACGACGCTGATGTGATCGTGATCGGGGCAGGACTCGCCGGGCTCGTGGCCACCGCCGAACTGGTCGACGCCGGCCGTTCCGTGATCGTCCTCGACCAGGAGCCCGAGCAGTCCATCGGCGGCCAGGCTCACTGGTCCTTCGGCGGTCTCTTCCTCGTCGACTCGCCCGAACAGCGCCGGCTGCGGATCAAGGACAGCCGGGAGCTGGCCCTCCAGGACTGGTACGGCACGGCCGGCTTCGACCGCGAGACGGAGGACCGCTGGCCGCGCAGGTGGGCCGAGGCGTACGTCGACTTCGCCGCCGGTGAGAAGCGCTCCTGGCTGCACCAGCAGGGGCTGCGCATCTTCCCGGTCGTCGGCTGGGCGGAACGCGGCGGTTACGACGCGACGGGCCACGGCAACTCCGTACCCCGCTTCCACATCACCTGGGGCACCGGCCCCGGCGTCGTCGCCCCCTTCGAACGGCGGGTCCGCGAGGGCGTCGCCAAGGGGCTCGTCCAGATGAGGTTCCGCCACCGCGTCACCGGCCTCGCCCGCACCGCCGGGGCGCTCGACACGGTCACCGGCGAGATCCTGGAGCCCAGCGCGGCCGAGCGCGGCACCGCGAGCAGCCGGGAGGTCACCGACGCCTTCGAGCTGAGGGCCCAGGCGGTGATCGTCACCTCCGGCGGCATCGGCGGCAACCACGACCTGGTCCGCTCCCAGTGGCCCGAGCGCCTCGGCACCCCGCCCGAGAAGCTGCTGTCCGGGGTGCCCGCGCACGTCGACGGTCTGATGCTCGGCATCGCCGAGAAGGCGGGCGCGCACCACATCAACCGCGACCGGATGTGGCACTACACCGAGGGCATCGAGAACTGGAACCCGATCTGGGCCAAGCACGGCATCCGGATCCTGCCCGGCCCCTCGTCCCTCTGGCTGGACGCGCGCGGCAAGCGGCTGCCGGTCCCGCTCTTCCCGGGCTTCGACACGCTCGGCACCCTCGAACACATCATGGGCTCCGGCCACGGCTACACCTGGTTCGTGCTCAACCAGCGGATCATCGGCAAGGAGTTCGCGCTCTCCGGCTCCGAGCAGAACCCGGACCTCACCGGCAAGTCGGTCCGCGACGTGATCGGCCGGGCCCGCGCGGACGTGCCCGCACCGGTCAAGGCGTTCATGGACCACGGCGTGGACTTCGTCGTCGAGAAGGACCTCGGCGCGCTGGTCCGGGGCATGAACGCGGTCACGGGGGAGGACCTCATCGACGAGGAGAGCCTGCGCCGCGAGATCACCGCCCGCGACCGCGAGATCGCCAACCCCTTCACCAAGGACCTCCAGGTCACCGCGATCCACGGCGCCCGCGCCTACCTGGGCGACCGCCTGATCCGCACCGCGAAGCCGCACCGCGTCCTGGACCCGGCGGCGGGCCCGCTGATCGCCGTCCGCCTCAACCTCCTCACCCGCAAGTCCCTGGGCGGCCTGGAGACGGACCTGTCCTCCCGCGTCCTGACCGCCGAGGGCGCCCCACTTCCCGGCCTGTACGCGGCGGGCGAGGCGGCGGGCTTCGGCGGCGGCGGAGTCCACGGCTACCGCTCCCTGGAGGGCACGTTCCTCGGCGGCTGCATCTTCTCGGGCCGAGCGGCGGGCAGGGCGGCGGCGGAAGCGGTCGCCTGACGGGGCCGGGCCCGCGGTCCTTCCGGCGATCGAGGAGCGGGGTCCGGGCGGAGCCCCGGCAGTCAGTCCAGCCGCTCGACCACCCGAAACCGCTCCGCCACGATCATCGTCCCGTCGTGCACCGTGAACGACGGATCCCCCACCGCCTCCCGCATCTCCGCGCTGTGCCAGAACGCCTCGTGCCCCGCCCGCCACTCCGCCACCGAGGCGTACCCCTCGCCCTCGTCCAGCGCGTGCCGCAGATCGACGGCCCCCAGCGGCAGCACCCGTACCTCGGTCAGCTCGATGACCGCGACCTCCCGGCCGTCCGAGTCGATCAGCGCGGAGCGTTGGCCCACCGGCGGCAACTCCTCCTGCTCCAGCTCGTATTCGCACAGCAACCCGGTCGTGGACACCTTCTCGCCGGAGAGGACCGCCGCCACCAGCCGATCGCGCAACGGCCCGGGAAAGGCGAGGAGGAAGGGGCTGAGGGGTTCGCGAGGTTCCATGACCTCAGTGTGTCAGGCGTCACCCCGGCCCGCCCTCCCCGCCCGCACGCTGCGCCGATGTCCTCGACGGTTCGGCCAGTTCAAGCCAACTGGCCTGTAAGCCGGAGCAGTTGCCGGACAACGCCCCTTGACGTGGAGCATTGCCTGCCGCTTTGCTGTGCGCGATCATCTGCTCGCACACCGCATCGAAAGAAGTCTGCGGCATGCCCCCGCCTCCGCCGCCCCTGGGCCGCTCCCGCCGTCGGGGCAGCCGCTCGGACCACGTGTTCGACCCGGCCCTCGACGACGACGAACTCATCGCCGCACGCGGCCGGTTCACCCAGGGGAGATGGTCCGAGGCCCGCACCCTGCTGGTGGCCACCGGGCGTGACTGGGACCGCCGCGGACATCGATTTCTGGCCCTCGCCCAGACCTCGTCCGCCGTGGACTGGGCCGGTGACTGGCTGCTCGTCGAACCCGAGAGCGCCGACGCCGCCACCCTGCTCGGCTGCGCCCGGGTCGCCCGCGCGCTGCGGCCCAAGGCCAAGCCGAACGACGCCGTCCGCGCCCGGGAAGCCTGCCTGGCCGCCGCCCGCCTCACCCCCGACGACCCCACCCCCTGGCTCGCGCTGCTCCTCCTGGACCGGGGCCGCGACGACGGCGCGGACGAGACCGGCAGGCTCTTCGAGGAGGTGCGCTCCCGCCATCCGGACCACCACCACGCCCACCACGTGATGACCGCCCTGCTGGCCGAGAGCAACCCCGAAAGCGGCCACGACCCCCTCCACGAGGTGTACGACTTCGCCGCCTGGGCCGCCGAACTGGCCCCCGCCGACTCCCCGCTGGCCGTGCTCCCGGTCGTCGCCCACGCCGAGCGCTACCGCGTCCTGGTCGCCGCCGGCATCGAGCCCGACGACCCGGCGGCCTCCGAGCACTGGTCCGGGCGCCGGGCCCGCCAGGTGATGAAATCCGCCTTCGACTGGTGGCTGGAGTGGGAGCGCGATGACCATCCGCGCCACCGCCTCGACCTGAACTTCCTCGCGCACGCCAAGGTCTGCGAGGGCCGGCCCGCCGAGGCCGCCGCCCTCTTCCACCGCATCGGCCCGTACGCCACCGCCGCTCCCTGGTCGTACTCCGGGCGGGAGCCCCACGCCGCGTTCACCGGCGCGCGCACCTACGCGCTCGGCGCCGCGTGAAGCGCGAAGGACACCACCCCACCTCGCCTCACCAAGAAGGGACCAACCCCGCCATGTCGACCGGCAGTTCATTTTCCAGTGAGACCGGCACCACGAGGGGAACGGCCGATACCGGCGGGATCAACACCTACAAGGGCGAGGAACGCGCCCTGCGCGCGAACCGGCTCGGCACCCCCGGCCTCCTGCTGTCGGTGGTCGCGGCCAGCGCCCCCCTGATGGTGGTCGCCGGGGTGATGCCCACGGTCTTCGGTGTGATGGGCATCGTCGGCCAGCCGCTGCTCTACATCATCCTCGGCATCGTCCTGATGCTGTTCAGCGTCGGATACGCGGAGATGAGCAGGCACGTCCACAACGCCGGCGCGTTCTACGCGTACATCGCCCGCGGGCTCGGCCCGACCGCCGGCGCCGGCGCCTCGCTCGTGGCGCTGGTGGCGTACAGCGCGATGCAGGTCGGCATCTACGGGATCCTCGGCTTCGAGGTCTCCGGCATCTTCGCCACGTACCTCGACATCGAGCTGGTGTGGTGGATACCGGCCCTGTTCGCGGCGGCCGTCGTCGGCGTCCTGGGCTGGCTGAAGATCGACCTCAACGCCAAGGTGCTCGGTGTCCTGCTGGTCATCGAGTGCGCCCTCGTCGTGATCTTCGACATCGCCGCCGTGAGCAAGCCGGGCCCCGAGGGCCTGTCGCTGCACGCCTTCAACCCGGAGACCCTCACCGGCGCCGGGCTCGGCACCGCACTCTGCTTCTGCATCGCCGCGTTCGTCGGCTTCGAGCAGGCCCCCGTGTACGCGGAGGAGACCAGCCGCCCGCAGATCGTGGTGTCCCGGGTGATGTTCCTCGCGGTGGGCTACGCCGCGCTGTTCCTGGCGATCAGCTCCTGGGCGCTCACCGTCGCCGCCGGGCCCGGATCCATCGCCGACACCTCCCTCAAGGAGGGCCCCGGCATGCTGTTCGGCCTCACCGAGGAGCGGCTCGGCTCCACCTTCACCGACGTCCTGCACATCCTCTTCGTCACCGGGATGTTCGCGGCGCTCCTCAGCTTCCACAACGTCGTGGCCCGCTACGCCTTCGCGATGGGCCGCGAGGGCCTGCTGCCCGCCCGCTTCGGCCGCACCAACCGGGCGAGCGGCGCTCCGGGCACCGGCTCGCTGCTCCAGACCGCCGTCTCCGTCGTCATCGTGCTGGCCTTCGCCTTCACCGACGACAACCCGGTCGGCGACCCCACCGCCCCCGTCCTGCGCCTGTTCACCTGGATGGGCAACGTCGGGGCGCTCGGCGTCATCCTGCTGATGGCCGCCGCGTCCTTCGCCGTCATCGCCTTCTTCGTCAAGCGCGGCGCGGGCCGCGCGCAGGCCCCGCGCCTGGTCGCCTCCGCCCTCGCCGGCCTCGCGCTCCTGTCGATCGCCGTCTTCACCGTCCGCGACTTCGACGTCCTCGTCGGCTCCGGCCCAGGCTCGGCCCTCAACTGGCTGCTGCCGGGCGTGATCATCCTCGCGCTGGTCGGCGGTCTCGTGTACGGGGCGGTGCTGCGCTCGGTCAAGCCCGAGGTACACGCCCGGATCGGGCTCGGCAACGAGGCGTTCCAGCTGGAGAAGGCTGCCGGGAGCGAGTCCGCCAGCCGCTGACCCACTCCCGTACGCACATGAACGCGCCCGCCTCCGGACAGCCCGGAGGCGGGCGTGCACATGTGTACGAGGGGGTGGGGCCCCGCTACAGCAACAGCGACAGCAGCAGGATGAAGGCCATGGCCACCACGGAGATGATCGTCTCCATCACCGACCAGGTCTTCACCGTCTGACCGACGTCCATGCCGAAGTACTCCTTCACCAGCCAGAACCCGGCGTCGTTCACATGGCTGAAGAAGAGTGAACCGGCGCCGACGGCCAGCACCAGCAGGGCCGCGTGCGAGGTCGGCATATCGGCGGCCAGCGGGGCGACCAGACCGGCGGCCGAGATGGTGGCGACGGTGGCCGAGCCGGTGGCGAGGCGGATCGCGACGGCGATCAGCCAGCCGAGCAGCAGGGCCGGGATCGACCAGTTCTCGGAGAACTCCAGAATCATCTGGCCCACCCCGGCGTCGATCAGCGTCTGCTTGAAGCCGCCGCCCGCGCCGACGATGAGCAGGATTCCGGCGATCGGGGCGAGGGACTTCTCCACGGTGCCGGCGAGCCGGTCCTTGGTGAACCCGGCGGCCCGGCCGAGCGTGAACATCCCGACGAGAACGGCCGCGAGCAGGGCGATCAGCGGCGAGCCGATGACCGCGGTGACCTTCTGGAGACCGTTCTCGGGGTTGTCGACCACGATCTCGACGAGGGCGTTCAGCAGCATCAGGACGACCGGCAGCAGGATGGTCGCCAGGGTCGCGCCGAAGCTGGGGCGGCGGTCCAGGTCCTCGGAGGGGCGCTGCGGGATCATGTTCTCCGGGGGTTCGATGTCCACCCAGCGCGCGGCGTAGCGGGAGAACACCGGACCGGCGATGATCACCGTCGGGATGGCGACCAGCACGCCGAGCGCCAGCGTCACGCCGAGGTCGGCGTCCAGGGCGTCGATCGCGACCAGCGGGCCGGGGTGCGGCGGGATCAGCCCGTGCATCACGGAGAGCCCCGCCAGCGCGGGGATGCCGATCCGCATCAGGGAGTAGTCGCCGCGCTTGGCGACGAGCAGGACGACCGGGATCATCAGCACGATCCCTACCTCGAAGAACAGCGGCAGACCGATGATCGAGGCGATCAGGACCATCGCCCAGGGCATGACCCGGCCGCTCGCCCTCGCGAGGATGGTGTCGACGACCTGGTCGGCCCCGCCCGAGTCGGCGAGCAGTTTGCCGAGGATCGCGCCGAGCGCGATCAGGACGCCCACACCCGCGACGGTCGAGCCGAGGCCCTTGGTGAAGCTGAGAATCGTGTCGGCCGGCGCGGCTCCCGCGAAGGAGCCGAGCGCCAGCGAACCGATGGTCAGCGCCAGGAACGCGTGCATCCTGAGCTTGGTGATGAGGAGAACGATGACGGCGATGCCCGCCAGGACGGCGATGCCCAGCTGAGCGTTGCCTGCCGAGGTGATCGGTTCGGCGGCTTCCGCTGCCAGCATCTCGACGCTGAGACTGGTCACGGTGATGGTCCTTAGGTATCGAGCCGGCGCAGCGCGGCCACGGCTCGCTGGGTGATTTCCTCAGGGGTGCCGGACACGTCGACGCTCGCCCCGGCCTCGTCGGCCTGGAGCGGCTGCAGCGTCGCGAACTGCGAGTCGAGCAGCGCGGCGGGCATGAAGTGGCCCTGGCGGACCGCCATCCGCTCCTCGATCAGCGCCCGGTCACCGGTCAGATGCAGGAAGACGGCGTCCGGCGCCCCCTCCCGCAGCCGGTCCCGGTAGACCCGCTTGAGCGCGGAGCTGGAGACGACCCCGCCGAGCCCCGCCCGCCCGTGCGCCCACTCGCCGATGGCGTCCAGCCACGGCCACCGGTCGTCGTCGTCCAGGGGGGTGCCGGCCGACATCTTGGCGATGTTCGCCGGGGGATGGAAATCGTCTCCCTCGGCGTACGGAACGCCGAGTTCGGCGGCGAGCAGGGGACCGATCGTGGTCTTGCCGGTTCCTGCTACGCCCATCACCACGACGACGCGGGGGGTGCTCATGGGGTGCCTCGCTGTCTTCTTCGACATCGGTCCGTCGCGCTACTGAAACCCATTAGGTACGACTTATTCAAGAGTCTGTGATGTAAACGTCGTACTTATTGTTTCCGGGGGTCGCCCCGTAGGCTTGACCCATGACCACACAGAGCCAGGGGCTGCATACACATGTGCTGGACACCCTGGGTCTGGAGATCTCCTCCGGCCGGTGCCCGCCCGGCAGCGTCCTGCGCACCGACGAGCTGGCCCAGCGCTTCGACGTCTCCCGTACGGTCGTCCGCGAAGTGGTCCGGGTCCTGGAATCGATGCACCTGGTCGAATCCCGGCGCCGCGTCGGCGTGACCGTCCGCCCCACCGAGACCTGGAACGTCTACGACCCCCAGGTCATCCGCTGGCGCCTCGCCGGCGCCGACCGCCCGCGTCAGCTGCGCTCGCTCACCGTGCTGCGCTCCGCGATCGAACCCGTCGCCGCCGGCCTCGCCGCCCGCCACGCCACCGCCGAGCAGTGCGCCGAGCTCACCGAACGCGCCCTCGGCATGGTCGCCACCTCGCGCGGCCAGCAACTGGAGGGCTACCTCGAACACGACATCGCCTTCCACCGGATCGTCCTCAACGCCTCCGGCAACGAGATGTTCGCCCGGCTGGGAGACGTCGTCGCCGAGGTGCTCGCGGGCCGTACCCACCACCAGGTGATGTTCGAGGACCCCGACCCGGCCGCCGTCACCCTGCACGTCCGGCTCGCCGAGGCGGTCCGCGAAGGCGACCCGGAGGCCGCCGAACGGATCACCAAGGACATCGCGGTCGGCGCCCTGCACGAGCTGGACGTCCTCGCCCCGTAGGCCTGCCGCGCCCCTTCCGCGCGACGCGGCGCGGGACCCGCCCCCGAGGCGTACGGTTGTCCGCGATCGATCTTCGCGAAAGCTCAGGAGCAGGGAGAGCACGGTTATGGCGCAGCAGGTGCAAGGGGTCATCGCACCGGGGAAGAACGAGCCGGTCAGGGTCGAGACGATCGTGATCCCGGACCCCGGCCCCGGCGAGGCGGTCGTGAAGATCCAGGCGTGCGGCGTCTGCCACACCGACCTGCACTACAAGCAGGGCGGCATCAACGACGAGTTCCCCTTCCTCCTCGGCCACGAGGCCGCGGGCGTCGTGGAGTCGGTCGGCGAGGGCGTCACGGACGTCGCCCCCGGCGACTTCGTCGTCCTCAACTGGCGTGCCGTGTGCGGCCAGTGCCGGGCCTGTCTGCGCGGACGCCCCTGGTACTGCTTCGACACCCACAACGCGCAGCAGAAGATGACGCTGCTCGACGGCACGGAGCTGTCGCCCGCCCTCGGCATCGGCGCGTTCGCCGAGAAGACCCTCGTCGCCTCCGGCCAGTGCACCAAGGTCGACCCCGAGGTCTCCCCGGCTGTCGCCGGACTGCTCGGCTGCGGTGTCATGGCGGGCATCGGCGCCGCCATCAACACCGGCCAGGTCGGCCGTGGCGACTCCGTCGCCGTCATCGGCTGCGGCGGCGTCGGCGACGCGGCCATCGCCGGATCCCGGCTGGCCGGCGCGGCGAAGATCATCGCGGTCGACATCGACGACCGCAAGCTGGAGACGGCGAAGAGGATGGGCGCGACCCACACCGTCAACTCCCGTTCCACCGAACCGGTCGAGGCTATCCGCGCCCTCACCGACGGCAACGGCGCCGACGTCGTCATCGAGGCCGTCGGCCGCCCGGAGACCTACCAGCAGGCCTTCTACGCCCGCGACCTCGCCGGAACGGTCGTCCTCGTCGGCGTTCCCACCCCGGACATGAAGCTCGAACTGCCGCTCCTGGACGTCTTCGGCCGCGGCGGCTCGCTCAAGTCCTCCTGGTACGGCGACTGCCTGCCCTCCCGCGACTTCCCGATGCTCGTCGACCTCCACCAGCAGGGCCGTCTCGACCTCGCCGCCTTCGTCACCGAGACCATCGGCCTGGGCGACATCGAGCAGGCCTTCGCCCGGATGCACGACGGCGACGTCCTCCGCTCGGTGGTGGTGTTCTGATGACCGCCCGCATCGACCACCTCGTCACCTCCGGCACCTTCGCCCTCGACGGCGGCGAGTGGGATGTCGACAACAACGTCTGGATCGTCGGCGACGACACCGAGGCGATCGTCATCGACGCCGCCCACGACGCCGCCGCCATCGAGGCGGCGCTCGGCGGCCGGACGCTGCGCGCCATCGTCTGCACCCACGCGCACAACGACCACATCGACGCCGCCCCCGCCCTCGCGGCAGCGACCGGCGCCCCGATCCTCCTCCACCCGGACGACCTGCCGCTCTGGCAGCAGACCCACCCGGACCGCGCCCCCGACGGCGCCCTGACCGACGGCCAGGAGCTGGAGATCGCCGGCACCACCCTCACGGTCCTGCACACCCCGGGCCACGCCCCCGGCGCGGTCTGCCTGTACGCCCCCGGGCTGGCCACGGTCTTCACCGGCGACACCCTCTTCCAGGGCGGCCCCGGCGCCACCGGCCGGTCCTTCTCGTCGTTCCCGACGATCATCGACTCGATCCGGGACCGGCTGCTCACCCTGCCCGGCGACACCGCCGTCCGCACCGGCCACGGAGACCCCACCTCCATCGGCGCGGAGGCCCCGCAGCTCGACGAGTGGATCAAGCGCGGCCACTGAAACGCCGCGCACCTCACCCCTCCGGCCAGGCGGAGAGCCGCAGCCCGCTCGCGAAGCGGCGCGGCTCCCCGCCGACCGGATCGGTGAACTCCAACACGCGAGCCAGCAACTGCAACGGCCGTGAGAAGTCGTCAGTGGCCCCTTCCTCCTCCACCACCGGATACAGCGGATCGTGGAGGATCGGCACCCCCAGGGCGTTCATATGGACCCGCAGCTGATGTGTCCGCCCGGTGGCGGGCAGCAGCCGGTAGCGCCCGACCCCGCCCCGGTGCTCCACCAGCTCCACCCGACTCTCACTGTTCGCCACACCCGGCTCCTCCCGGGCGGCGAGCACTCCGCGCTCCTTCACGATCCGGCTGCGTACGGTCCGGGGGAGGAGGAGCTCCGGGTCGTACGGGGCCACCGCCTCGTACTCCTTCCTCACCAGCCGGTCCCGGAACAGCGTCTGGTACGCGCCCCGGTCCTCGGGCCGCACCACGAACAGCACGAGCCCCGCGGTCAGCCGGTCCAGCCGGTGTGCGGGCTGCAGCGCGGGCAGGTCCAGCTCCCGCCGCAGCCGGGCCACCGCGGTCTCGGTGATGTGCCGCCCCCGGGGCGTGGTCGCCAGGAAGTGCGGCTTGTCGGCGACCACGATCCGCTCGTCCCGGTACACGATCCCGACCGGGAAGGGCACCGGCTCCTCCGCAGCGAAGTCCCGGTGGAACCAGAGACACCGCCCGGCGGCGTACGGCTCATCGCCCCGCACCGCGACCCCGTCGGCCCCCACGAACCGCCCGGCCTCCAGCATCTCCGCCACCCGGCCCGCCCCGATCGCCCCGCCGAACCGCGCGACCAGATGCTCCCCGACGCATGCCCAGGCCCCGTCCGGATCCTCCGGCAACCGCACCCGCACCGCGTCGATCCCGTCCCGCTGGGGAAGCGGCGAGGCGGGCGGCTTCCTGCGGCCCCTCATGGTCGTACCTCTCCGTCGCGGGCCGGTGACGCAAAAGAGCCCCACCGAAGTGGGGCTCCTGCTGGTGTCCGAGGGGGGACTTGAACCCCCACGCCCGATAAAGGGCACTAGCACCTCAAGCTAGCGCGTCTGCCATTCCGCCACCCGGACAAGGTGTCTGTCTCGCGGGCCCGTGCCCGTTCCGACGTGGAAAACCATAGCAAACTTTCCGGGGTGCTCGATCACGTCCCGATGGCTGTGAACGGGGCGTGACGGGGGGTGAGCGGCCTTGGGCGTACGCCGTGGGCGCGGGAGGATGAGGAGGAGCGCCACAGCGACAGTGGAAGGAACCAGCGTGAGCGAGAGCAGCACGGGCAAGGCCGTCACCGGCGGCAACGCCGAGAGGGAGGTCGTCGACCTCTGTCGTGACCTGATCCGGATCGACACCAGCAACTACGGCGACCACTCGGGCCCCGGTGAGCGGCTCGCGGCCGAGTACGTCGCGGAGAAGCTCGCGGAGGTCGGCCTGGAGCCGCAGATCTTCGAGTCGCACAAGGGGCGGGCCTCCACCGTCGCCCGGATCGAGGGCGAGGACCCCTCCCGTCCGGCGCTCCTCATCCACGGGCACACCGACGTCGTCCCCGCCAACGCGGCGGACTGGACGCACGACCCGTTCTCCGGGGAGATCGCGGACGGCTGCGTCTGGGGCCGGGGTGCGGTCGACATGAAGGACATGGACGCGATGACCCTCGCGGTCGTCCGTGAGCGGATGCGCACCGGCCGCAAGCCCCCGCGCGACATCGTGCTCGCCTTCCTCGCGGACGAGGAGGCCGGCGGTACGTACGGGGCGCGCTACCTCGTCGACAACCACCCCGGGCTCTTCGAGGGCGTCACCGAGGCGATCAGCGAGGTCGGCGGCTTCTCCTTCACCGTCAACGAGAACCTGCGGCTGTATCTGGTGGAGACGGCCCAGAAGGGCATGCACTGGATGAAGCTCACCGTGGACGGCACCGCCGGACACGGCTCGATGATCCACAAGGACAACGCCATCACCGAGCTGTCCGAGGCCGTCGGGCGGCTGGGCCGGCACAAGTTCCCGGTGCGGGTCACCAAGACGCTGCGGCACTTCCTGGACGAGCTCTCGGACGCGCTGGGCACCGAGCTGGACCCGGAGAACATGGACGAGACGCTCGCGAAGCTCGGCGGCATCGCCAAGCTCATCGGCGCCTCCCTCCAGAACACCGCCAACCCCACCCAGCTCGGCGCGGGCTACAAGGTCAACGTCATCCCGGGCCAGGCGACCGCCCACGTCGACGGCCGCTACCTGCCGGGGTACGAGGAGGAGTTCCTGGCCGACCTGGACCGGATCCTCGGTCCAGGCGTGCGGCGCGAGGACGTGCACGCGGACAAGGCCTTGGAGACCACGTTCGACGGCGCCCTGGTCGACGCCATGCAGACCGCGCTGGTCGCCGAGGACCCGATCGCCCGTGCCGTGCCGTACATGCTCTCGGCCGGCACCGACGCGAAGTCCTTCGACGACCTGGGCATCCGGGGCTTCGGCTTCGCCCCGCTGAAGCTGCCGCCGGAGCTGGACTTCGCCGGGATGTTCCACGGCGTCGACGAGCGGGTCCCGGTCGACGGTCTGCAGTTCGGCGTGCGGGTGCTCGACCGGTTCATCGACCACTCCTGACCGCTCCCTGACCGATTCACCGTTGATTCGTCCACCTGTGCGGACATGTCCGAACGAGTGAAACGGGCCGTTCACACGTAGCCCCGCCAAATCCTCCTCGTTACAAGGTTTGCGGTCCGCGGCTGGGACCGCATTTTCCAACTAGGAGGAATCATGATCAAGAAGGTCGTCGCAGTTGCGGCTGCTACGGGTGGCCTCGTTCTCGCGGGTGCGGGCATGGCTTCCGCCGACGCGGGCGCCCAGGGTGCTGCCATCGGCAGCCCCGGCGTGCTCTCCGGCAACGTCGTCCAGGTTCCGGTCCACGTGCCGATCAACGTGTGCGGCAACACGGTCTCCGTGATCGGTCTGCTGAACCCCGCCTTCGGCAACACCTGCGTCAACGCCTGACGTTGAACGTCAACCCGTAAGGGTTTGAGCTCGACCGGTCCCGGAGTGCACTCCATGCACTCCGGGACCGTTCGGCATTCGGCTCCCGCACGGTCGTGTCCGGGGGTTTTTCGGAAGCCAGAAGGCAGGAAACGAACCTATGCGACAGGTCACTCGTAAAGGCCTGATCACCATGGCGGCCGCGGGCGGAGTGCTCGCGCTCGGTGGCGGATACGCCCACGCCGACTCCGGGGCGGCCGGTACGGCGTCCGGCTCGCCGGGCGTGCTGTCCGGCAACTCGGTCCAGGTCCCGATCGACATCCCGGTCAACGTCTGCGGCAACTCCGTCAGCGTCGGCGGACTGCTCAACCCCACCAGCGGAAACGACTGCGGAAACGGATCAGCGGAATCCGGCCGCTTTGGTGACCGCTCGGCCGCTCCGGAGACCCGCTCGGTCCCCGGAGGCTCCGGCGACGGCGCCCAGGGCGGCGACACCACCGCCTCGGACCGGAGCTCCGGCGCCTCGGACCGGCACTCCGAGCCCGGTACCGGCCGTCACCGGGCCCCGGGCGGCGGCGCCACGGCCGAAGGGACCGCCCAGGGCTCGCCGGGCATCCTCTCCGGCAACGCGATCCAGGCGCCGATCGACGTCCCCGTGAACCTCTGCGGGAACAGCGTCACCATCGGCGGGCTGCTGAACCCCGCCTTCGGCAACAACTGCTTCAACGATGCCGAGCTTCCGCCCCCGCCGCCCGAGGAGCCCGAGGTTCCCCCGGTCACGCCGGAGACGCCGGTCACCCCGCCGGGCAGCCAGCCGCCCGAGCCGAACGCTCCCGAGCCCCGGAACATTCCGCAGCAGCCGCAGCTTGCCCAGACCGGTGGGGGCGGGCTCGACCTGCTCATCCCGGCCGGCGCCGGTCTGCTGCTCGCCGGTGCGGGATCGGTTCTCTACCGCCGCTCGCGCAGCGCCGCCTGACCCGGGCGCGCGCCGCACGGCGTA
This sequence comes from Streptomyces anulatus, assembly GCF_000721175.1. GTDB lineage: Bacteria > Actinomycetota > Actinomycetes > Streptomycetales > Streptomycetaceae > Streptomyces > Streptomyces anulatus_C. The sequence goes on along the minus strand of NZ_JOEZ01000012.1, from coordinate 191,601 downwards.
GCCCACGAAGAAGGAGCGGGCCCCGCGACCGCGGGGCCCGCTCCATGTCACCAGGTGGCCCGTAGCTGACGGATGATCCGTCTGCGCAGCCGCACCCTGCGGCTGCCGTCCCTGCGGAGCGTCAGGCGGTCCAGTTCCCAGTGTCCGTACTCGGCGTGGTCGGTCAGGAGTCGGGCCGCTTCCTTGCGGGAGACCCCGCGCGGCACGTACACGTCGACGAATTCGTATTCCGGCATCGCATCTATTGTGCGGGCGGAGCCCCGGTACGGATAGCGTCTGCACTATGTCTGATGCTGCGCAGCCCACCGCTGCCGAGGTACGTGCCGCCGCCGAAGCGGTCAAAGCCGCGATCGACCGTCACCTCGACGCGGTCGAACGCCGTACCGGGGACGACGACCCCGCCGTCTACGACGCGTTCAACGCCCTTGCCGCTGCCGCCGAGGTCTACGACGAGCTCCTCTACGACCGCTACGACGAAGTCACCCCCTTCGAGATCCCCGGTGCGGACGACTCCCTGCCTCCCTACGCCGGTCCCGCGGAGCCCAGCGCGCTCAGCGTCCTGATCCGGCGCGACTACGTGGTCGCGGAGCCCCCGCGCCTCCTCGCACAGGCCCAGCGCCTCGCGGACCTCGACACGGGTCCGGGAGACGGCACGGCCGCGGTGGTCGGCACCAGCGTCCACTCCGCGCTCGGTGTTCTCTTCGGCGAGTACGAACCGGACGAGATCGCCTCCCGTCACAAGGAGTTCGGTCTGGAGGAGGGCGACTCCACCCTTTGGGTCTCGGCCGGGGAAGCGCCGCCGGAGCCGGGGGAGTGGCTCGGCGCCCCGTTCGAGGACGCCGACCCCGAACTCGTGGTCTGCCGCTTCGACGTCAGCGCGGTCTTCGACGAGGAGGACGAGTCGGACGAGGACTTCGCCGGCCCGGCGGTGGGCGGCCTCTGACCTCACTCCTTCGACTTCTCTCCCGCACCGGACGTGACGGTGGGGCCCCGGTGCACCGGGGCCCCACCGCTGTCCGGATCAGCTCCTCCGCTCATCCGCGTAGCCGCTCAGGAAGCCGGTTCGCTCAGGAAGCCGCGTCTGCCGTGGGGAGTGCTTCCAGCAGCGGGCGAAGCCGGGTCGTCCGCTCCGGGGCCGGAACCCGCGCCACCGCGTGTGGGAGCGCCTGGTCGACCCCGTGGACCACGGACAGATGCCGCTCGCCCCGGCCGAACGCGGTGTACACCCACGGCCGGCTCAGCCCCTGCGCGGCGTCGCCCGGCAGCACCACGACGGCGGCGCGCCAGCGCATCCCGGCCGCCTGATGGGCGCTGAGGGCCCAGCCGTGCCGCACCGACGACTCCACCCGCTCCTGCGGTACGACGACGGGGACGCCCCCGCAGTCCAGCCGCAGCCCCTCGGCGTCGGCCGAGCGCACCACCCCGGGCACCGCACGACCGGGCGCGGGCACATGGACCACCCGGTCGCCCGGGTCGAAACCGCCGAACCGGCCGGGGCCCGGGTTGAGCCGCTGCTTCAGCGCCTCGTTCAGCGCCCTGGTCCCGGCGGCCCCACCGTGGCCCACCGTGATCACCTGGGTTTCCTCGGCGGGGATGCCGAACGCCCGGGGCACCGAGTCGGCGACCAGCTGCACGGTGCGGTGGACCGCCTCGCCCGCGTCGCGGACCGGGACGATCACCACCTCCTTGCCCGGGGCGTCGACCTGGTTCAGCTCGCCGACGCCGATCCCGGAGACCAGCTCGCCGATCGGTCCCGGGTCCGGGGTGCGGGAGACGACCTGCGGGCAGGCGCGGGCGGCCAGCACATCGGCGAACACCCGCCCGGCCCCCGCCGAGCCCAGCACGCCCGGGTCGCCGCTCAGCACCAGCCGGGTGCCGTCGGCCAGTGCCTCGACCAGGACCGCCGCACCCTCCACGTCCAGCTGCGGGGCGTCCAGCACGACCAGCAGGTCCAGGGCCAGGGCCCCGTCCTCGTCCCGGCCGGGGCCCTGCGCCCCGGACAGCAGGCCGGCCAGGGTGACCGCCGTGTCCGGGTCGCCGGTGGCCGCCGCGAGCCGTCGGCGGCCGTCCTCGCTGTGGGTCGCGCCCAGGGCCCGCAGGCCCAGGCCGCGCGCCGCCGCGATCAACGCGGCGGGCTCGGCCCGCGCCGCCTCACCGCCGCAGTGCGCGACGAGCCCGGCGGCGGCGGTGGTACGGATCAGCTCGGCGGCCGACGGACTCGGGGCGGCGGCCGCCGCCTCCGTCCAGTCGGCGGCCTTCTCACAGGCGTTGACCAGCCGGGCCAGGCCGTCGGCGAGACTCTCCTCGGCCAGGGCGTAGCGGTCCAGGCCCAGCAGCACCTGGACCGGCTCCCGGACAGCGTCGCCGTCCTCCGCGAGGCGCGCCCCGTCCGCCCCGTCCGCCCCGTCTGCTTCGTCCCCTTCGCCGTCCGCCGCCTCGCCGCCGTCGCCCAGCTCCAGCTCGTCGCCTTCCTGGAAGAGCAGGGCGACACCTTCCTCGACGGCGTCCCGCACCGCCGCGTCCGGATCGCCGACCGCACGCTCGGCGAGCGCCGCCCGTACGGCCCCGGCGTCCAGCGCCGTGTGGCCCTGGAGGGCGGCGCGCTCCAGCAGCCAGCCGACCAGGGCCGATGTCCTGCGCCCGTCGTCCGGGCCGCAGCCGGCGCCCAGCAGGGCCCGGGCGAAGCCGTCGGCCTGTTCCGGCCGCACACCGGGCACGGCCAGCAGCTGCCAGGGGTCGGTGCGCAGCAGCTCGGCGGCCTGCTCGCCCAGCGCGCCGACGGCCGGGCGGGCCAGTGCCTCGGGGGCCCCGCCCTCCACGAGCACCGCGCGCACCGCGTCCAGGGCCTCCGGCGAGGCGGCCTGCGCCGCCGGGGCGGCGGCGGGCACGGGGGCCCGGGGCGGCTGTGCGGCGGCCGGGGCGGGACGCCGGGAGGCCGGCGCGGGGGCGGGCGAGTCGAAGAACGCGGTGCCCGCCTTCTCGCCGCTCTCCACGGCCCGGACGGCCGCGAGCAGATCGGCGGCCGTGCCGCTCAGACCGGTGCCGGCGGCGATGGGCGCGGCCTTCTCCGCCTTGCGCTTCTCGATCCGCTCCCGCAGCTCGCGCTGGGCGGCCAGCTCGGCCTGCGCCTCCGAGAGCTCGGCGGTGGGCGGCGCGTCGGCGGTCTTGTCGGCTGTGCCGCCGGCGCCGTCAGCGCCGGCGGCCGGTCCGTCAGCAGCCGTCTCAGTCGCCTCGGCGGCCCCGTCGTCCTCCGCGTCGGTCTCCGCGCCCTCCGCGCCGACCCGGGTGTCCGACGGCTCGGCGGCTTCGGGCGCTTCGGCGTGCGCGGGGCCTTCGGCACCGGTGTCCGGCGGGGACACGGCGTCCTGTGGTGTGTCCGTGCCGACGGTGCCGGGGGTCTCCCCGGGAAGCGCAGTCACAGCGTGCTCCAGTCCTGATCGGGATAGCGGTGCACGGGCGCCGACACATCGTCGAGCGCCTGGCAGATCTCGTAGGGAAGACTAAGCGCCTCCACCGACAAAGCCTCCGCGAGCTGACCGGCGTTGCGCGCACCGACGATCGGCGCTGCCACCCCGGGCCGGTCCCGGACCCAGGCGAGCGCCACCTGGAGCGGGCTCGTCGCCAGGCCGTCCGCCGCCGTCGCCACCGCGTCGGTGATGCGGGCCGCCGCGTCGTCGAGATACGGCTCGACGAACGGGGCGAGCCGGTCGGACGCGCCCCGGGAGTCGGCCGGCGTGCCCTGTCGGTACTTGCCGGTGAGCACCCCGCGTCCCAGCGGAGAGGACGGCAGCAGCCCGATCCCGAGGTCCAGCGCGGCGGGCAGCACCTCGCGCTCGATGCCCCGCTGGAGCAGCGAGTACTCCATCTGCGTACTGGCCAGCCGGGTGCGCACCCCGGGTGCGGCGAGCTGCCAGGTGGCGGCCTTCGCCAGCTGCCAGCCGCAGAAGTTCGACACGCCCGCGTAGCGGACGCGGCCGGAGGACACGGCCAGGTCCACCGCCTGGAGCGTCTCCTCCAGCGGGGTCGCCGGATCGAAGGCGTGGACCTGCCACAGGTCCACGTAATCCGTGCCGAGCCGCTCCAGGGACGCGTCCAGGGCGGCCAGGAGGTGCCCGCGCGAGCCGTTGAAGCGGCGGTAGGGGTCCGGGACGTTGCCCGCCTTCGTGGCGATGACCAGATCCTGACGGGGGACCAGGCTGTCGACCAGCCGCCCGAGCAGATGTTCGGCCTCGCCGCCCCCGTACACATCGGCGGTGTCCACCAGGGTGCCGCCCGCGTCCCAGAAGGCTTTCAGCTGGTCGGCGGCGTCGTGCTCGTCCGTGTCCCGGCCCCAGGTGAGGGTGCCGAGCCCGATCCGGGACACGCGAAGGCCGGTACGGCCGAGATGCCTCTGCTCCATGGGCGCTGAGATTACTGGCCATGGCCCCACCGGGCGGAGGCCTGTGGACAACCGGAGGTCCGCCGGGCCTGCCGGATCGCCGCCACCCGCGCTAGAGTCCGGAGGAAGCGACGTTACTGATCAGTAAGGGGAGCGGTTATGCGGCTCGGCATCAATCTCGGTTACTGGGGCGCCGGCATGGACGGCGACAACCTCGCCGTCGCGCAGGAGGCCGACCGGCTCGGCTACGACGTCTGCTGGGCGGCCGAGGCGTACGGCTCCGACGCCCCGACCGTGCTGACCTGGGTCGCGGCCCAGACCGAGTCGATCGACGTCGGCTCCGCGATCATGCAGATCCCGGCCCGTCAGCCCACCATGACGGCGATGACCGCCGCCACCCTCGACTCGCTGTCCGGCGGCCGCTTCCGCCTCGGCCTCGGGGTCTCGGGCCCGCAGGTCTCCGAGGGCTGGTACGGCGTGAAGTTCGACAAGCCGCTGGCCCGCACCCGCGAGTACGTGGAGATCGTCCGCAAGGCGATGACCCGCGAGCGCGTGTCGTACGAGGGAGCGCACTGGACGCTGCCGCTCCCCGGCGGCCCGGGCAAGCCGATCAAGCTCACCGTGCACCCCCAGCGCGAGCACATCCCGCTCTACATCGCCGCGATCGGCCCCAAGAACCTGGAGCAGACCGGTGAGATCGCCGACGGCGCCCTGCTGATCTTCCCCTCCGCCGAGCACCTGGAGGAGACCGCGATCCAGCCACTGCGCGCGGGCCGGGAGAAGGCCGGGAAGACCATGGAGGGCTTCGACGTCAGCCCGACGCTGCCGCTCGCCGTCGGCGACGACGTGACCGGCCTCGCCGACATGTTCCGCCCGTACACCGCCCTGTACGTCGGCGGCATGGGCAGCCGGAAGCAGAACTTCTACAACCAGCTCGCGCAGCGCATGGGGTACGAGAGGGAGGCCGCCGAGATCCAGGACAAGTACCTCGGAGGGGACAAGGCGGGGGCCGCCGCTGCCGTACCGCACCAGCTCATCGACCAGACCGCGTTGCTCGGCCCCGTCGAGCGGATCGCCGACCGGATGCAGGCGTACGCCGCCGCCGGGGTCACCACGCTCAACCTCGCCCCGGCCGGCTTCACCCTGGAGGAGCGGCTCACCGCCCTGCGCGCCGGCACGGACGCCCTGGAGCGCTCCGGCCTCGCCTGACGGGTCCCGGGACAGCACTACGGCCGTGGTGGGGGCTCGGGGTCTTCCCCGCCACGGCCGTCACCTGGAACAACGCGCCGCACGCCCAGGGGTTACGCCCGCCGCGCGCTGCCCGTGACCGGGTCGCTGACCGGCTCCGTGACCGTTCCGGTTGCCGACTGTCCCGCGGCGCATTTGACTCTCCGTGCGGACTACTGCCCGCGGACTTCGGCTCCGCGGGCAACGGGTACGGAGGTGGCCGTCATGCTCTCAGCACAGACCCTGTTCCAGGAGATTCTGGACAACGACGAGTCCTACCGGCTCTTCTGTTCCATCGCCGCGAGCGGCGAGGCCCAGGGCGGCTGGGAGAACGCCCGCATCGCCGCCCTCGTCCCGGAGAGCCGCCGCGACCTGGCTCCCAAGATCGTCCGGCACGGCGCCGACGAGGACAAGCACGGCCGGATCTTCGACGCCCTCCTGATGAAGCGCGGGCTGCCGCCCGTCGAGGTCCCGCCGGAGACCGACTACACGATGCTCCTGGAACAGCAGGGCATCGGCCTCGCGCACTCCCGGCTGCGCGGCGAGGAGCGGCTCACCGAGCGCGACATCATCACCTATCTGGCCCACAGCCGCGTCACCGAGCAGCGCGCCTCGGAGCAGATGCGCCTGCTGCGCCGTTACTTCGCCGACCACCCCGACATCGGCCGCGCGGTGAAGATGATCTCCGACGACGAGGACAACCACCTCGCGTACTGCCACGAGGAACTCCTCGGCCTCGCCCGCGCCGGACACGGCCGGACCATCCAGCGGATCATGCGCGAGTGCGCCCTGGCCGAGATCCGGGTCCACCGTGACGTCAGCCTCGCCGTGATGGCCAACATGGGCCGGGTGCTCGGCTGGTCGCGCCCCAAGGCCGCCGTCCTCGCCGCGGGCATCCACGCGATGTACGCGTACGAGCGTCTGATCGGCTGGCGGCGCATGGTGAGCCTGGAGATGCCGCAGCGGCGCGACGCACTCGGCAGCCCCGCCGTACCGGAACACGAATTCGTCTGAGGCTCCCGGCTCGCGACCCCGGGCCCTCAGAGCCAGCCGCGCCGCTTGAACAGCCGGTGGAGACCGAACACGGCGCAGCCCATCAGCGCGACCACGGCGGGGTACGTCCACGCCCAGTGCAGCTCCGGCATGTGGTCGAAGTTCATGCCGTAGACGCCCGCCACCATCGTCGGGACGGCGGCCATCGCCGCCCAGGCCGAGATCTTGCGCATGTCGTCGTTCTGCCGCACGCCCATCTGCGCCAGATGCGCCGCGAGGATGTCCGAGAGCAGCCGGTCCAGCCCCTCCACCTGCTCGTTGGCGCGCGTCAGGTGGTCGGCCACGTCACGGAAGAACGGCTGCGCGTGCTCGTGGACGAACGGCACGCCCGCCCCCGCGAGCCGCGCCATCGGCACCGCCAGCGGGCCGGTCGCCCGGCGGAACTCCAGCACCTGCCGCTTGAAGGTGTAGATCCGGGCGGCGGTGTTCTTCGAGTTGCCGCCGCTCGGCGCGAAGACCTGCGCCTCCAGCTCCTCCAGGTCGACCTGGAGCTCGGCCGCCACGTCCATGTAGTGGTCCACGACCGCGTCGCTGACCGCGTACAGCACCGCCGTCGGGCCGTGCTTCAGCACCTCGGGGTCGGCCTCCAGCCGGCGGCGCACGGCCGCCAGCGGGGCGCCCTCGCCGTGCCGGACCGTCACCACGAACGAGTCCCCTATGAAGACCATCAGCTCGTCGGCGCTGACCGTGTCGCTCTCGGGCTCGTAGACGATCGGCTTGAGGACCGCGAACAGCGAGTCGTCGTAAACCTCCAGCTTGGGCCGCTGGTGCGCCCGCAGCGCGTCCTCCACGGCCAGCGGGTGCAGTCCGAACTCCACATGAACGCGCTCGAACTCCTGCTCCGTCGGCTCGTGCAGCCCGATCCAGAGGAACGCCTCCGGCGAGGCCCGCGCCTCGTCCAGGGCCTCGGAGAAGTCGTCGGGCCGTTCGGTGCGGCGCCCGTCCCGGTAGATGGCACAGTCCACGATCACGGCGGGCATTCTTCCCCGTGACCGGCTCCGGTGCACCTTCGCCGTCCCTCTACGCTGGCGAGTATGCCCACGCTGATCCTCGTACGCCACGGACGCTCCACCGCCAACACCGCCGGAGTGCTCGCGGGCCGCACCCCCGGCGTCCTCCTCGACGAGCGCGGTGCCGAACAGGCCGCTGCCCTCCCCGCCCGGCTGTCCGCCCTGGCCCCGGTCCTCGCTGTCAGCAGCCCTCTGGAGCGCTGCCGGCAGACGCTCCAGCCGCTCCTCGACGCCCGCCCCGGCCTGCCCCTGCACACCGAGGACCGCATCAGCGAGTGCGACTACGGCCACTGGTCGGGACGGAAGCTGGCCGAACTCGCCGACGAGCCCCTGATGTCCGTCGTCCAGCAGCACCCCTCCGCCGCCGCCTTTCCCGGTGGGGAGTCCATGCGCGCGATGCAGGCCCGCGCCGTCGACGCCGTACGCGACTGGAACGACCGCGTCGAGGCGGAGCACGGTGAGGACGCCACCTATGTCATGTGCTCGCACGGCGACATCATCAAGTCCCTCGTCGCCGACGCGCTGGGCATGCACCTGGACCTCTTCCAGCGCGTCCACGTCGACCCCTGCTCGGTCACCGCGATCCGGTACACACGGCTGCGCCCCTTCCTGCTGAGGCTCGGCGACACCGGCGACCTCGCATCCCTTGGCCCCCGCGAGAACTCCGTCGGGGCGGACGCCGCCGCGTCCTCCACGGGCGACGGCGCGGCGGACGCGACGGTCGGGGGCGGCGCGGGCGCGCCGTGATCTCTCCGGGCAGTAGGGTGGACGCGCCGTAGCGCCGCCCAACCAACCATCGAAGCTCAAGGGAGCAGGACGTGTCCCGTCAGGTGTTCCTCTACGACCCACCGGACCGATTCGTGGCCGGTACGGTCGGGCTGCCTGGCCGCCGTACGTTTTTCCTGCAGGCGTCCTCTCAGGGCCGGGTCACCAGCGTGGCCCTGGAGAAGACCCAGGTCGCCGCTCTCGCCGAGCGGATCGACGAACTGCTCGACGAGGTCGTGCGCCGTACCGGGGGCAACAGCCCGGTGCCCGCCGTGGCCCCCACCGACGTCTCCGACACCGCGCCCCTCGACGTCCCCGTCGAGGAGGAGTTCCGGGTCGGCACCATGGCCCTGGCCTGGGACGGCGAGGAACAGCGCATGATCGTCGAGGCACAGGCCCTCGTCGAACTCGACGCCGACTCCGAGGACGACCTCGCGGAGGCCGAGGAGAAGCTCCTCCAGGACGAGGAGAACGGCCCGCCGATGCTCCGCGTCCGGCTCAGCGGCGCCCAGGCGCGCGCCTTCGCCAAGCGGGCCCTGGACGTCGTCAACGCCGGCCGCCCGCCGTGTCCGTTGTGCAGCCTGCCGCTCGATCCGGAAGGACACGTATGCCCGCGCCAGAACGGATACCGTCGCGGAGCCTGACGGACACCGAGCTGCTGACCCTGCTCACCGAGGGCACGATCACCGTTCTCGGGCAGGTCGGCGGGGCGTCCAACGCGGTGCTGCACTGCACGGTGGCGTACGAGGGCGAGGAGCGCACCTGCGCGTACAAGCCGGTCGCGGGGGAGCAGCCGCTGTGGGACTTCCCCGACGGGACCCTCGCCCAGCGGGAGGTCGCCGCGTACGAGATCTCCCGGGCGACCGGCTGGGACCTGGTGCCGCCGACCGTCCTGCGGGAGGGGCCGTACGGGCAGGGGATGTGCCAGCTCTGGATCGACGGACCCGAGCCCACCGACGGCGTACGGGAACTGCTCGCTCTCGTCGAGGACGACGAACCGGGCGATGGCTGGAAAGCCGTGGGCTTCGCGGACGTGGGGGAGGGGAAGACCGCGCTGCTGGTGCACGCCGACGACGCCCGGCTGCGGCGGCTCGCCGTGCTGGACGCGGTGATCAACAACGGTGACCGCAAGGGCGGCCACCTGCTGCCCGCCCCCGGCGGACGGCTCTTCGGCATCGACCACGGCGTCACCTTCAACGCAGAGGACAAGCTGCGGACCCTGCTCTGGGGCTGGGCGGGTGAGCCGCTGACCGAAGAGGCGCTGGCGGTGCTGGGCCGGCTCGCCGCGGAGCTGGCGCCGGGGACCACCCTCGCCACCCGGATGGCCGAACTCATCACGCCGGCCGAGCTGGAGGCCCTGCGGGAGCGGGTCGCCGGGCTGGTCAGGAGCGGCGTGCACCCGCAGCCGAGCGGCCGGTGGCCCTCCATCCCCTGGCCGCCGGTCTAACGCGGAGGCAAAGCCCCCTTACCGCCCGCCAGGTGTGCTCCGCAAGAAGGCCTCTTCGGACAGGTTTCCGGTGCCGGTTCGTATCCGGAAGCATCGTCCGGTTACGCTCATGACATGCATGCCTGGCCCGCTTCTGAGGTCCCCGCCCTGCCTGGCAAGGGCCGCGACCTTCGGATCCACGACACCGCGACCGGCGGACGGATCACCCTTGACCCCGGTCCCGTCGCCCGCATCTATGTCTGCGGCATCACGCCGTACGACGCGACCCACATGGGTCATGCGGCGACCTACAACGCGTTCGACCTGGTTCAGCGCGTGTGGCTCGACACCAAGCGGCAGGTCCACTACGTCCAGAACGTGACCGACGTGGACGATCCGCTGCTGGAGCGGGCCGTGCGCGACGGCCAGGACTGGACCGAGCTCGCGGAGCGCGAGACGGCACTCTTCCGCGAGGACATGACCGCCCTGCGGATGCTGCCCCCGCGGCACTACATCGGGGCGGTCGAAGCGATACCGGGCATCGTGCCCCTCGTCGAACGCCTCCGGGACGCGGGCGCCGCCTACGACCTGGACGGTGACATCTACTTCTCCGTCGACGCCGACCCGCACTTCGGCGAGGTCTCCGGCCTCGACGCCGAGGCGATGCGCCGGCTCTCCGCCGAGCGCGGCGGCGACCCGGAGCGCCCCGGCAAGAAGAACCCCCTCGACCCGATGCTCTGGATGGCCGCCCGCCCGGGCGAGCCGAGCTGGGACGGGGCCTCGCTCGGCGCGGGCCGCCCCGGCTGGCACATCGAGTGCGTCGCCATCGCGCTCGACCACCTCGGCATGGGCTTCGACATCCAGGGCGGCGGCTCCGACCTCGCCTTCCCGCACCACGAGATGGGCGCCTCCCACGCCCAGGCGCTGACCGGCGAGCACCCGTTCGCCAAGGCGTACGTCCACGCCGGCATGGTCGGCCTGGACGGCGAGAAGATGTCCAAGTCCCGGGGCAACCTGGTCTTCGTCTCGGCCGTGCGCCGCGACGGCGTGGACCCGGCGGCCATCCGGCTCGCCCTGCTCTCCCACCACTACCGCTCCGACTGGGAGTGGACCGACCAGGTGCTCGCCGACGCCGTCGAGCGCCTCGCGCGCTGGCGGGCCGCCGTCTCGCGCCCCGACGGGCCGTCCGCCGACGCGCTGGTCGAGGAGGTCCGCGAGGCCCTCGCGGACGACCTGGACAGCCCCGCCGCGCTCGCCGCGGTCGACCGCTGGGCCGTGCTCCAGGGCGCGGAGGGCGGCACGGACGAGGGTGCGCCCGGCCTCGTCTCGCGTACGGTCGACGCCCTCCTCGGAGTCGCACTGTAGGGCGGAGGACGGCACCCGCTCGGCCTGATCCGATCACCCGGACCGGCCTCGGACTTCTCTACGGAGTTCGGGGCCGGTTCCTTTTTGTCCATGGTCATGTGCTCGAAGTTGCGCTAAAAGCTCACTATGCAAACATCAACGCGCATGAGAGCGGCAGTGGTTGCTGCACTGCTCGGACTGATCGCGGTCCTCACGGGGCCCGGCGGGGCCCACGCCGACGAGGCCCCGCCGACGGGCACGGAGACCACCACGGTCGGGGACGTGACCGGATTCCGGGCGGACGGGGCGGTGTACCGGCTGAGCGCCGGGCAGGCCGAGGCCAAGGTCAGCTTCGTCTCGGAGGAGACCTTCCGCATCGAGCTGGCCCCCGACGGGAAGTTCACCGATCCCACCGGCGACGACATCGTCCTGCCCCAGGGCAACCCGCCCCGCACCCGCTGGAAGGACCGCGGCGACCGCTACGAGCTGTCGACCGGCGAGGTCACCCTGCGGGCCTACAAGAAGCCGCTGCGCTTCGCCCTGCACCGGGCCGACGGCAGCCTCGTCTGGTCCGAGGCGAAGGGCTTGAGCTGGACCGGCGAGCAGACCGTCCAGACGCTGGCCCGGGGCGCCGGGGAGCAGTTCTACGGGGCCGGGATGCAGAACGGCCGCGGCAACACCTCCCACCGCGACCAGACCGTCGAGGTCGCCGTCGACTACAACTGGGACGACGGCGGCCACCCCAACTCCGTCCCGTTCTACCTCTCCTCGGCCGGCTACGGCGTCTTCCGCAACACCTACGCCCCGGGCACCTACGCGTTCACCGACCCGGTGACGACCAGCGCGAAGGAACAGCGCTTCGACGCCTACTACTTCGCGGGCGACGGGGCCAAGGACGTCATCGGCCAGTACACCGACCTCACCGGCAAACCGTTCCTGCCGCCCGTCTACGGCATGGAGATCGGTGACGCCGACTGCTACCTCCACAACGCCAACCGGGGCGAGCGCCGCACCCTGGACGCGCTGAAGGTCGCCGACGGCTACGTCGAGAACGACATGCCCAACGGCTGGATGCTCGTCAACGACGGCTACGGCTGCGGCTACGAGGACCTGGAGGAGACCGCCCAGGGGCTGAAGGACCGCAACATGGAGCTCGGCCTGTGGACCGAGGACGGCATCGAGAACCTCGCCGCGCAGGTGAAGGCCGGGCAGCGGGTCGCCAAGCTGGACGTCGCCTGGGTCGGCGAGGGCTACAAGTTCGCCCTCGACGGCTGCAAGGACGCGTACAAGGGCATCGAGGACAACAGCGACGCCCGCGGCTTCACCTGGGCGCCCGAGAGCTGGGCGGGCGCGCAGCGCTGCGGAGTCCAGTGGTCCGGCGACCAGTCCGGCACCTGGGAGTACATCCGCTGGCAGATCCCCACCTACGCGGGCGCCACGATGTCCGGACTCGCCTACACCACCGGTGACGTCGACGGGATCTTCGGCGGCAGCGCCAAGACGTACACCCGCGACCTCCAGTGGAAGATGTTCCTCGGCACGACGATGACCATGGACGGCTGGGCCGCCATGGACAAGCAGCCGTTCCGCTACGGGGAGCCGTACACCTCGATCAACCGCGACTACCTCAAGCTCAAGGAGTCGCTGCTGCCCTACCAGTACTCCTACGCGCACGAGGCCACCAAGACCGGTGTCGGCATGGTCCGCCCGCTGGTCCTCGAATACCCCGACGACCCGAAGGCGTCCACGGAGGCGCCGAAGTACGAGTTCCTCTCCGGCGAGCACTTCCTCGTCGCGCCCGTCTACCAGGACACCACCGAGCGCCAGGACATCTACCTCCCCAAGGGCACCTGGATCGACTACTGGAGCGGCCGCACCTACGAAGGCCCCACCACCATCGACACCTACGGCGCCCCGCTCGACACCCTGCCGCTCTTCGTGAAGGCCGGCGCGGCCGTCCCGATGTGGCCGGGTATCCGCTCCTACCGCGACCGCACCGCCGACTCCCCGCTGGCCTGGGACGTCTACCCGCAGGGCGACAGCTCCTTCACCCTGTACGAGGACGACGGCGTCACCCGGAAGCACCGCGACGGCGAGTACGCCACCCAGCGTGCCGACGTCCGGGCCCCCGAGCGCGGCCCGGGCGACGTCTCCGTCACGATCAACGAGAGCCGGGGCAGTTTCACCGGCAAGCAGACCGTGCGCCCCTACGAGTTCACCGTCCACACCGGCTCCGAGCCCCGCTCGGTGAAGCTGGACCGGACGCTGCCCGAGCTGACCTCGGAGAGCGCGTACGAGAAGGCCCGGCAGGGCTGGTGGTACGACCGCGACGACCGGGGCGGCGTGGTGCACGTGAAGACCGCGCCCGTGAGCACCGCGAAGAAGTTCACGGTGAACCTCCTCGGCACCAGTGCGGTCGGCGGCAAGAAGGCCTCGGCGGCCGCCGTCCTCACGGCCCCCGCGGGTCAGGAGGCCGGAGCCGGTACACCCGGCACGGTCCTGGTCGACGTGACCGCGGGCAGCTCCGCGCTCACCGACACCACGGTCTCCCTTCAGGTCCCCGAGGGCTGGAAGACCGCCACGGCGAAGGTGCCCGGGCGGATTCCGGCAGGCGCCACCCGCCGGGTCGAGGTGGCGCTCACCCCGGCGAAGGACGCCGAGGTACGCGAGAGGACGCTGACGGCGCTGGCCCGCTACCGGGCCGCCGGTGACGCCCGTACGAGTCAGCAGCGGCTCGCCGTCTCCGTCCTGCCGCCGGCGCCGGAGGGCGAGGCCTGGGCGAGCGATCTCGTCTGGCTCTCCGAGACCAACGGCTACGGTCCGGCCGAACGCGACCGCTCCAACGGGGAGTCGGGCGCGAGCGACGGGAAGACGCTGACGCTCGCGGGAACGGCGTACGAGAAGGGCATCGGCACCCACGCCGACTCCGACATCGCGCTCCACCTCGGCGGCCGGTGCACCGCGTTCACCGCCGACGTCGGGATCGACGACGAGATCGACGGCTACGGAGAGGTGGCGTTCTCCGTGGAGGGTGACGGCAAGGTGCTGTGGACCTCGCCGAAACTGACCGGCGCCTCGGCGACCCTGCCGGTGGACGTGAAGCTCGACGGCGTACGCCAGGTGCGGCTGAAGGTCACCGACACCAACGGGTCCAGGACCGGGGACCACGGCGACTGGGCGGCGGCGAAGTTCCACTGCGCCTGAGCCGGGACCCGTAGAACGGCCCGCGGAAACAAGGGGGCGCCGCCCGGGATCGTCTCCCGTGCGGCGCCCCGCCGTTCGTCACCGCTCCGGTCAGTCCTCCTCGGAGGTGTTCCCGGGGCCTTCGTCGGAGTCGCTGCCCGGCGCGTCGTCAGAACCCCTGCCGCCCTTGTCGTCGGCGGTCCTGCCCTGCCCCGTCTCCGGACGGGGCGGCTTCGGCGGGCGGGTGCGGCCGCTGGAGGGGTCGCGCAGATACGACACGTCCCCGGACTCCGTCGCATGGCCGCCCGGCCCCTGCCCGGGTCCACCGTCCCGCCGCCGCAGATAGCGCTCGAACTCCCGGGCGATGGCCTCGCCGGACGCCTCGGGCAGCTCCGCGGTGTCCCGCGCCTCCTCCAGCGTCTGCACGTACTCCGCGACCTCGCTGTCCTCCGAGGCCAGCTGGTCCACCCCGAGCTGCCAGGCCCGCGCGTCCTCGGGCAGCTCGCCCAGCGGGATGTGCAGCCCGATCAGGTCCTCCAGCCGGTTCAGCAGGGCCAGCGTCGCCTTCGGGTTCGGCGGCTGCGACACATAGTGCGGGACCGCCGCCCACAGGCTGACCGCGGGCACCCCGGCATGCGTGCACGCCTCCTGGAGGACCCCGACGATGCCCGTGGGGCCCTCGTACCGCGTCTCCTCCAGGTCCATCGTCCGCGCCAGATCCGCGTCGGAGGTGACTCCGCTCACCGGCACCGGCCGGGTGTGCGGGGTGTCGCCGAGCAACGCGCCCAGGATGACGACCATTTCGACGCCCAGCTCATGGGCGAAGCCGAGGATCTCGTTGCAGAACGACCGCCAGCGCATCGACGGTTCGATCCCGCGCACCAGGACCAGGTCCCGGGGCTTGTCCCCGCCGACCCGCACCACGGACAGCCGCGTCGTCGGCCAAGTGATCTTCCGCGTGTTGCCGTCCAGCCACACCGTGGGCCGGTTGACCTGGAAGTCGTAGTAGTCCTCGGCGTCCAGCGCCGCGAACACCTCGCCCTTCCACTCCCGGTCCAGATGACCGACCGCTGTGGAGGCGGCGTCCCCGGCGTCGTTCCAGCCTTCGAACGCGGCCACCATGACCGGGTCGATCAGCTCGGGCACCGACTCGAGCTCGATCACCCGGGCCTCCTTCCGATGTCTCCATACGTACGGAGCAACCTTACGGCTTCCGGGGCCCCCCGCCGCAGCCCTCGTGCACGGCCGGGTGAACCCTGCCACCAGGAGTGGATCATCGGCTGGATCAGTGCATCATGGCCCCCGCGCCACCGCGGTGGCCGGCTCCGCGTCAGTACCGCAGCGAGGGCGGCGCCTCTCCCGCCGCACCACCGGGGCGGCGAACCGCTGGAGCGTCTCCAACTGCTCCGGCCGGCTCAGCCCGAAGCCGTCCACGGTGACCGACCGGAGGTCGTGGCGGTAGACCTCGTGCCGGCCGAGGATCTTGTCGATGATGTGCTGAGGACTGAGGACTGCCGATCAGCCTCTTCGAGCAGGTCGGCGGCGACGGTCGCCGGTCAGCGGGTGCGGGGCGTGAACGATCAGGGAGAGCACGGAGAATCCGATGAACTCCACCGTCCCCGCGGCGCGTTGCACGCGTATGGCGGGTGTGGCGCGTGTGCCGGGCGATCGCCCACGCCGACGGGGGCGGCTCCCGCGAGGAAACCGCCCCCGTCCCGTACCCGTGGGGGGTGGGTCAGTCCCGGTCGGCCAGCAGCTTCTCGACGCCGCCGCGGACCTCGTCCGTCGCCAGGCCGCGGATCGTCAGCGTGGTCCGGCGGCGCAGCACGTCGTCCGCCGTCTCGGCCCACTCGTGGTCGCGGGCGTAGGCGACCTGGGCCCAGATCTCCGGGGCGTCCGGGTGGACGCGCTCGGCCAGCTCCGGGCTCTCGTTGGCCAGGCGGGCGATGTCGAAGGCGAGCGAGCCGTAGTGCGTGGCCAGGTGCCGGGCGGTGTCAGGCGCCATCCGGGGGCCAGGGGTGCCGCCGTCGATCAGCAGCCGGTGCGCGACCGCGTTCGGGTTGGCGATGCCGGGCAACGGCAGCTTCCTCGGCAGCCGGTTCATCGGCTCCATGTCCTCGGCCAGCGGGTGCCCCGGCAGGGCGGCCAGCTTGTTCATGACCGTACGGCCGATGTGGCGGAACGTCGTCCACTTGCCGCCGGCCACCGACAGCATGCCGCCGCGGCCCTCCGTGACGACCGTCTCGCGCTTGGCCTTGGACGTGTCGCCCGGACCGCCGGGCAGCACCCGCAGACCCGCGAAGGAGTACGTGATCAGATCGCGGGACAGCTGCTGGTCCTTGATCGAGAACGCCGCCTCGTCGAGGATCTGCGCGGTGTCGGACTCGGTCACCGCGACATCGGCCGGATCGCCCTCGTACTCCTCGTCCGTGGTGCCGAGGAGCAGCATGTCCTCCCACGGCAGCGCGAACGTGATCCGGTACTTGTCGATCGGGGTGGCCAGCGCCGCCCGCCACGGCCGGGTCCGCTTGAGCACCAGGTGGGCGCCCTTGGAGAGGCGGATGGAGGGCGCCGCGTTCGGGTCCTCCATCTTCCGCAGGTGGTCGACCCACGGGCCGGTCGCGTTCAGCACGAGGCGGGCGGTGACGCCGAACTCCGTGCCGTCGACGCTGTCCTTGAGGTCGGCGCCCGTGACGCGGCCCCGGGTGAAGCGGAGACCGGTGACGGCCGCGTGGTTGAGGACGACCGCGCCCGCGTCGACGGCCGCGCGGACCGTCATCAGGGCCATGCGGGCGTCGTTCATCTGGTCGTCGCCGTAGACCGCGACGGCCTTCAGGTTGTCGGTGCGCAGCTCGGGGACGTCACGCTGCGCCTTGGCCGGGGAGATGACGTGGCCGACGCCGTCGCCGAACGCGGAGAGCGCGGAGTAGGCGAAGACGCCCGCGCCGAGCTTGGCCGCGCCGTGCGGGCCGCCCTTGTAGACCGGGAGGTAGAAGGTGAGCGGGTTGGCCAGGTGCGGGGCGACCTCGCGGGAGACCGCGCGGCGCTCGAAGTGGTTCTCCGCGACCAGCTTCACCGCGCCGGTCTGGAGGTAGCGCAGACCGCCGTGGAGGAGCTTGGAGGAGGCGGAGGAGGTGGCGCCGGCGAAGTCGCCGGCGTCCACCAGCGCCACCCGCAGCCCGGACTGCGCGGCATGCCAGGCGGTGGAGATGCCCAGGATGCCGCCGCCGATGACCAGGAGGTCGTACGTGGCCCGGGACAGCTGCTCCCGGGTCTCGGCGCGGCTCGGCAGCGAGCCGGAGGCCGGGTGCGTTCCGAGGGCGGGAACGCTCTGCAGGGTGGTCATGGTGATGCTCCTCGTCAGCTTTCTTCGTCCTCGATCCAGCCCATGGTCCGTTCGACGGCCTTGAGCCAGCTCTTGTACTCGCGGGCACGGGTGTCCGCGTCCATGCGGGGTGTCCACTCGGCGGCCCGGCGCCAGTTGGCGCGCAGCGCGTCGGTGTCCGGCCAGAAGCCGACGGCCAGGCCGGCGGCGTAGGCGGCGCCGAGGCAGGTGGTCTCGGCGACCATGGGGCGCACCACGGGCGCGTCCAGGAAGTCGGCGAGCGTCTGCATCAGCAGGTTGTTGGACGTCATGCCACCGTCGACCTTGAGCGCGGCCAGCTCGACGCCGGAGTCCTTCGTCATGGCGTCGCTGATCTCGCGGGTCTGCCAGGCGGTGGCCTCCAGGACGGCACGGGCGATGTGCGCCTTGGTGACGTAACGGGTGAGGCCGGCGATCACCCCGCGGGCGTCGGGACGCCAGTAGGGGGCGAACAGACCGGAGAAGGCGGGCACGAAGTACGCGCCGCCGTTGTCCTCGACCGAGGAGGCCAGCGTCTCGATCTCGGCGGCCGACTTGATCAGGCCCATCTGGTCGCGCATCCACTGCACCAGCGAACCGGTGACCGCGATGGAGCCCTCCAGGGCGTACACCGGGGGCTTGTCGCCGATCTGGTATCCGACGGTGGTGAGCAGCCCGTTGTAGGAGTTCACCGGGGTGTCACCGGTGTTCATCAGCATGAAGGTGCCGGTGCCGTACGTGGACTTGGCCTCGCCCTCGGCGAAACAGGTCTGGCCGAACAGCGCGGCCTGCTGGTCGCCGAGCGCGGAGGCGACCGGGATGCCGTCGAGGATGCCGCCCCTGGCGTGGCCGTAGACCTCGGCGGAGGAGCGGATCTCGGGGAGGACCGCGGCCGGGATGCCGATGGAGGAGAGGATCTTCTCGTCCCACGCCATGGTGTGCAGGTTCATCAGGAGGGTGCGCGAGGCGTTGGTGACGTCGGTGACGTGCACACCGCCGTCGGTGCCGCCGGTCAGGTTCCAGATGACCCAGGAGTCCATGGTGCCGAAGAGGATGTCGCCGGCCTCGGCGCGCTCGCGCAGCCCCTCGACGTTGTCGAGCAGCCAGCGGACCTTGGGCCCCGCGAAGTACGAGGCGAGCGGCAGCCCGGTCTCGCGGCGGAACCGGTCCTGGCCCACGTTGCGGCCGAGCTCCTTGCAGAGCGCGTCGGTGCGGGTGTCCTGCCAGACCAGCGCGTTGTGCACCGGCTCACCGGTGTTCTTGTCCCACATCAGCGTGGTCTCGCGCTGGTTGGTGATGCCGATCGCCTTGACGTCGGCGGAGGTGATGCCGGCCTTGACGATGGCCCCGGCGACGACCTCCTGGACGTTCTCCCAGATCTCGGTCGCGTCGTGCTCGACCCAGCCCGGCTTCGGGAAGATCTGCTCGTGCTCCTTCTGGTCGACGGAGACGATCCGGCCGTCCTTGTCGAAGACGATGCAGCGGCTGGAGGTGGTGCCCTGGTCGATGGCCGCGATGAACGGGCCGGTGCCGTGGGTGCCGGTGGTGTGTGCGTCGGTCACGGTGTGCTCCCGGAAGTCTGTGAAGTGGTAGAGGTGCGGCTCGGGCTACGCGAAGGCGAGGTTGTAGAGCCCACCGGCGATGGCGCCGCCGATGAGCGGACCCACGATGGGTACCCATGCGTAGCCCCAGTCCGAACCACCCTTGTTCGGCAGCGGCAGCACCGCGTGCACGATGCGCGGACCGAGGTCGCGGACCGGGTTGATGGCGTAGCCGGTCGGGCCGCCGAGCGAGAGGCCGATGCCGACGACGACCAGGGCGGTGATCAGCGCGCCGAGCACGCCGAGACCGTTGCCCTCGTTGTTGAGGCCCTGGGTCAGGATCGCCAGCACCAGCACGGTGGTAGCGATGACCTCGGTGATCACGTTCTGCACGCCGTTGCGGATCTCCGGACCGGTGGAGAAGATCCCGAGCACCGGGCCGGCCTTCGGGGCGGCCTTCTGGTCGACCATGCCGTCCTCGACGGGCTGGAGGTCGACGATCTCCGGGTCGGTGAGGTGGGCGTGGAACTGCCCGTAGTACACCGCCCAGACCAGGACCGCGCCGATCATCGCGCCGAACAGCTGGGAGACGAGATAGAGCGGTACGTCACCCCACTCGGTGCCGCCCTCGATGGCGAGGCCGACCGTGACCGCGGGGTTGAGGTGGGCGCCCGATACGCCGCCGGCGAGATACGCGCCGGTCAGCACGGCGAAGCCCCACCCGAAGGTGATGGCCAGCCAGCCCGCGTCCCGGGCCTTCGAGCGCTTCAGCGTGACGGCGGCACAGACACCGCCGCCGAGCAGGATGAGTACGGCGGTACCTATGGTCTCGCCGATGAAAATGTCGGAGCTGGACACCCGCGACTCCTTCGTCCTTCGTCCAGGGGAGAGCGGATCACCGGGTCCCGCCCGGTGTTCCGCGCCCCAGATGGGTATCCACGAAGCGTGGGCAACCCATCTGTAAGGGCTTGATCGGCCCTTGGCACTGCCACACCCTAACGCGTATTGCCGTTAGGCGTTCGACAATGCCGACCGTTGAACGGCAGTGTTTCCCCCGAGTGAAGGAAGCGTCAAGGGTTCTGTGGTCCACGACTCGGTGCGCGACGCGATCGTTACCGCGAAGGGCCCGGACGTACCGGACACGCCGGGCGCGGGGGCCGACGTGGGTTCGGTACGGAGTGCGGGTGGTTCGGTACGGGGAGTGGGGGGTACGGGCCGTGCCGGCCGTCAGAAGCGGCCGGCGCCCAGGTCCCGGGAGACCGCGCGGGCGCAGTCGCGTACGGCCGCGATCAGCTCGGGGCGCAGCGTGCCGCCCGGGGCCACCCGCTCCACCGCGCCCGTCACGGCCACCGCGCCCACCGGCATCCTGCGCCGGTCGTGGATCGGGGCGGAGACGGCGGCGACGCCCTCCCAGGTCTCCTCGGCGTCGGCGGCCCAGCCCTGGGCCCGGATCAGGTCGAGCATCGCCTCGAACTCGTCGGCGGCGGTGACGGTACGCCCGGTGAAGG
This sequence comes from Streptomyces anulatus, assembly GCF_000721175.1. Classification (GTDB taxonomy): domain Bacteria; phylum Actinomycetota; class Actinomycetes; order Streptomycetales; family Streptomycetaceae; genus Streptomyces; species Streptomyces anulatus_C. Next base: position 170,823 of record NZ_JOEZ01000012.1, on the reverse strand, counting down.
AGCGGCGGTCCGCCTCCATGACCTCGCTGTGGGCCACCGGGTCGTACGCGGAGAGCACCTTGCCCAGCGCCGTGGAGTGCAGCGGCTGCATGGCCCCGACCTCCAGCACCTGGCGGCTGTCGTCGGGCCTGAAGACGTGGTGGACGATCAGTACGCCGTGCTGGTGCAGCACCCCGAGGTGGACGCTCTCGCCGCTGGAGCGGGCCAGGTCGTCCGTCCAGACCAGGGCGCGCGCCCGCAGTTCGTGGACGTCCAGATAACTGTTGCCCAGCCGCAGCAGCTCCGCGCCCAGCTGGTAGCGCCCCGACGTCGCGTCCTGCTCGACGAAGCCCTCCAGCTGGAGGGTGCGCAGAATGCCGTGCGCGGTGCCCTTGGCCAGGCCCAGCGAGGAGGCGATGTCGGAGAGCCCGAGCCGGCGCTCGCCGCCCGCCAGCAGACGCAGCATCGCGGCCGCCCGCTCCAGCGACTGGATGTTCTTGGCCATCGCGCCGTACTCCTCCACCTCGGTTCGACAATGCTGAACACTATCGGTCGATGCCGACCTTCGCCGGACTCCTGGGAAAGTGTCCGCCACCGGGCCGCACGTGCCGCGCCCCGCACAGCATGCAGTCCGTCCCATGGACGCACCTACGGCCCCGGGCGCTGTCCGGCTACGCTGGCGTGGTGCGCCTTCCCCAAGAAGGACGCAAAGCCGACAGCCGTCGCATCCCTGGGAGATCATCCATGGCCTCGTTGCCGACATCCGCCGCCGACAGCCGGACCCGCGCAGACGCGCTCCGAGAGGCACTCGCCACCCGTGTGGTGGTGGCCGACGGGGCGATGGGCACCATGCTCCAGGCGCAGGACCCCACTCTGGAGGACTTCGAGAACCTCGAAGGCTGCAACGAGATCCTGAACATCACCCGGCCCGACATCGTGCGCTCCGTCCACGAGGAGTACTTCGCGGTCGGCGTCGACTGCGTCGAGACCAACACCTTCGGCGCGAACCACTCCGCCGCCAACGAGTACGAGATCGCCGACCGGATCTTCGAGCTCTCCGAGTCCGGCGCCCGGATCGCCCGCGAGGTCGCGGACGAGTTCACCGGAAAGGACGGCCGCCAGCGCTGGGTCCTCGGCTCGATCGGCCCCGGCACCAAGCTGCCCTCGCTCGGCCACACCACGTACGACGTCCTGCGCGACGGCTATCAGAAGAACGCCGAGGGCCTCCTCGCGGGCGGCTCGGACGCCCTGATCGTCGAGACCACCCAGGACCTGCTGCAGACCAAGTCCAGCGTCATCGGCGCGCGCCGGGCGATGGACGCCCTCGGCATCGACGTGCCCCTGATCTGCTCCCTCGCCTTCGAGACGACCGGCGTCATGCTGCTGGGCTCCGAGATCGGCGCCGCCCTGACCGCCCTGGAGCCGCTGGGCATCGACCTGATCGGTCTGAACTGCTCGACCGGCCCGGACGAGATGAGCGAGCACCTGCGCTATCTCGCCCGCCACTCCCGTACGCCCCTGATGTGCATGCCCAACGCCGGCCTGCCCGTCCTCACCAAGGACGGCGCGCACTTCCCGCTCGGCCCCGAAGGCCTCGCCGACTCCCAGGAGAACTTCGTCCGGGACTACGGCCTGTCCCTCATCGGCGGCTGCTGCGGTACGACCCCCGAGCACCTGCGGGCCGTCGTCGAGCGGGCCCGCGGGCTCACGCCGGCCGAGCGGAACCCGCGCCCCGAGCCCGGCGCGGCCTCGCTCTACCAGACGGTCCCCTTCCGCCAGGACACCGCCTACCTGGCGATCGGGGAGCGCACCAACGCCAACGGCTCCAAGAAGTTCCGCGAGGCCATGCTGGAGGCCCGCTGGGACGACTGCGTGGAGATGGCCCGCGACCAGATCCGCGAGGGCGCGCACATGCTCGACCTCTGCGTCGACTACGTGGGCCGCGACGGCGTCGCCGACATGGCGGAGCTGGCCGGCCGGTTCGCGACCGCCTCCACCCTCCCGATCGTGCTGGACTCCACCGAGCTGCCCGTCCTGCGCGCCGGCCTGGAGAAGCTCGGCGGCCGCGCGGTGCTGAACTCGGTGAACTACGAGGACGGGGACGGCCCCGAGTCCCGCTTCGCTCAGGTCAGCGCGCTGGCCTCCGAGCACGGCGCCGCCCTGATCGCGCTCACGATCGACGAGGAGGGCCAGGCCCGCACGATCGAGCACAAGGTCGCCATCGCCGAGCGGCTGATCGAGGACCTCACCACCAACTGGGGCATCCACGAGTCCGACATCCTCATCGACACCCTGACCTTCACCATCTGCACCGGTCAGGAGGAGTCCCGCGGCGACGGCATCGCCACCATCGGGGCGATCCGCGAGCTGAAGAAGCGCCACCCCGACGTCCAGACCACGCTGGGCCTCTCCAACATCTCCTTCGGCCTGAACCCGGCCGCCCGGGTCGTGCTGAACTCCGTCTTCCTCGACGAGTGCGTCAAGGCGGGCCTGGACTCCGCGATCGTGCACGCCTCGAAGATCCTGCCGATCGCCCGGCTGGAGGAGGAGCAGGTCAAGGTCGCCCTCGACCTGATCTACGACCGCCGCAGCGAGGGCTACGACCCCCTCCAGAAGCTCATGGAGCTCTTCGAGGGCGTCAACATGAAGTCGATGAAGGCGGGCAAGGCCGAGGAGCTGATGGCCCTTCCGCTGGACGAGCGGCTCCAGCGCCGCATCATCGACGGCGAGAAGAACGGCCTGGAGGCCGACCTCGACGAGGCCCTCCAGGACACCCCGGCCCTGGACATCGTCAACAACACGCTGCTGGAAGGCATGAAGGTGGTCGGCGAGCTGTTCGGCTCCGGCCAGATGCAACTGCCGTTCGTCCTCCAGTCCGCCGAGGTCATGAAGAGCGCGGTGGCCCATCTGGAGCCGCACATGGAGAAAGTCACTGACGGCGAGGGCGCGGTCGGCAAGGGCACGATCGTGCTCGCCACCGTCCGCGGCGACGTCCACGACATCGGCAAGAACCTCGTCGACATCATCCTCTCCAACAACGGCTACAACGTCGTCAACCTCGGCATCAAGCAGCCCGTCTCGGCGATCCTGGAAGCCGCCGAGGAGCACCGCGCCGACGTCATCGGCATGTCCGGTCTCCTGGTGAAGTCGACCGTGATCATGAAGGAGAACCTCCAGGAGCTCAACCAGCGCAAGATGGCCGCCGACTTCCCGGTGATCCTCGGTGGCGCCGCGCTGACCAGGGCCTACGTCGAGCAGGACCTGCACGAGATCTACGAGGGCGAGGTCCGCTACGCCCGGGACGCCTTCGAGGGCCTGCGCCTCATGGACGCGCTCATCGGCGTCAAGCGCGGCGTGCCGGGTGCGGTCCTGCCCGAGCTCAAGCAGCGCAGGGTCCCCAAGCGGGACGTCCCCGTGCTGGAGGTCGAGGAGCCCGAGGGCTCGGCGCGCTCGGACGTCTCCACCACCAACCCGGTCCCCGAGCCGCCCTTCTGGGGCACCCGCGTCATCAAGGGCATCCCGCTCAAGGACTACGCCTCCTGGCTCGACGAGGGCGCCCTGTTCAAGGGCCAGTGGGGCCTCAAGCAGAACCGGACCGGCGACGGACCGACGTACGAGGAGCTGGTGGAGACCGAGGGCCGCCCGCACCTGCGCGGCTGGCTCGACCACCTCCAGTCCAACAACCTCCTGGAAGCCGCCGTCGTCTACGGCTACTTCCCCTGCGTCGCCAAGGGCGACGACCTGGTCCTCCTGCACGACGACGGCTCCGAGCGCACCCGCTTCACCTTCCCGCGTCAGCGCCGCGGCCGCCGCCTCTGCCTCGCCGACTTCTTCCGCCCCGAGGAATCCGGCGAGACGGACGTCATCGGCCTCCAGATCGTCACCGTCGGCTCCCGGATCGGCGAAGCCACCGCCGAGCTGTTCGCCGCGAACTCCTACCGCGACTACCTGGAGCTGCACGGCCTGTCCGTCCAGCTCGCCGAGGCGCTCGCCGAGTACTGGCACGCCCGGGTCCGCAGCGAGCTCGGCTTCGCCGGGGAGGACCCGGCGGACGTCGAGGACATGTTCGCGCTGAAGTACCGCGGCGCGCGGTTCTCGCTCGGTTACGGGGCGTGCCCGGACCTCGAGGACCGGGCGAAGATCGCCGGCCTCCTGCAGCCGGAGCGGATCGGTGTGCACCTCTCCGAGGAGTTCCAGCTCCACCCGGAGCAGTCCACCGACGCCATCGTCATCCACCACCCCGAGGCGAAGTACTTCAACGCCCGGTAGGACGGACTTCGCCCCGCGGTCACGCGCCCTTCGCGCGCCGTGGCCGGAGACGTCGTACACTGGTCGGTCCAGTGCAGGCCGGTCGCCCTTCCCTTTTCGGGAATGGCGGCCGGCCTTCTCGTCCCTTACGGAAGGTGTGCCGGATGACCAGTACGGTCCCCGCGTCCTTGACCCGCACGGCCGAAGGCGCCGCCCTGCAGGCGGTCCTTCTCGACATGGACGGAACCCTGGTCGATACCGAGGGCTACTGGTGGGACGTCGAGAAGCAGGTCTTCGCCGACCTCGGGCACCGGCTGGACGAGTCCTGGCGGGACGTGGTCGTCGGCGGTCCGATGACCCGCAGCGCCGGCTACCTGCTCGACGTCACCGGCGCGGACATCCGGCTGGACGAACTGACCGTGCTGCTCAACGACGGATTCGAGAAGCACCTCGTGCGCGGCGTGGAGCTGATGCCGGGGGCCGAGCGGCTGCTCGCCGAACTGGCCGCCTACGAGGTGCCCACCGCCCTCGTCTCGGCCTCCCACCGCCGGATCATCGACCGGGTGCTTGAGTCGGTGGGCCGCCACCACTTCGCGCTCACGGTCGCCGGGGACGAGGTCGCCCGCACCAAGCCCCACCCCGAGCCCTACCTGACCGCCGCCGCGGGCTTCGGCGCCGACCCCTGGCGCTGCGCCGTCATCGAGGACACCGGGACGGGCGTGGCCGCCGCCGAGGCCGCCGGATGCCGGGTCGTCGCCGTACCGTCCGTCGCCCCCATCGCGCCCGCGGCCGGACGCGTCGTCGTCGGCTCCCTCGAAGAGGTCGACCTCGCCTTCCTGCGCACGCTCGTCACCGGAGCGGGCGGGACGGGCTGACCCCCGTCGGAGGGCATCCGCACCGAGGGCGCGTTTGTGAACGAACAGCGGATTTTCTGCTCCCCCGCGTGTGCGTTCCGGCAACGTTCCGTGGACGTGGATCAGCTACGGGGTGCGTCTGTGAAGAGGGCGGACGGGTGACCTTCCTCACCTGAATGTCCCCGGCAGCCCGCCGGGATCGGGTGAGCTGTCCGTAATGGTGGCCGTATGTCGCCCCCTCCGGGCGCCGGGGGACCATGAGCCGCCCTCCGGACGGTCGGAGGGGTCACCCACGGCTACTAACTTTGATTCCTCACCTGCCGGGATGAGGGAGAACGTCCAGATGAAGCGCAAGACCCTGGTGCTGCCGGCCGTCGTCGGCCTGCTCGCCCCCGTGCTCGCCGCCTGCGGCAGCACGGACAGCGGCGCCGGTGGCAGGGGAGCCATCGTCGTCGGCACCACGGATCAGCTGGTGGCCTCCGAGGAGAACCCCGCGCCGCTCGACCCGGCCATCGGCTACGAAGCGGGCGTCTGGAACGTCCTGCGGCAGACCGTGCAGACCCTGACCACGGTGCCCAACGGCGGCGGCGAGCCGGTGCCCGAGGCCGCCCGCAGCTGCACCTTCACCGACACCGCGAACGAGAGCTACCGCTGCACCCTGCGCGCGGGCCTCACGTTCGCCGACGGGACGCCCGTGACCGCCGAGGACGTGAAGCACTCCATCCAGCGCGTCATCGACATCGACTCGGACAGCGGACCGGTCGGCCTGCTCGCCAACATCGACATGATCGAGACCAAGGGCGACGACCAGGTGATCTTCCACCTGAACACGCCCGACGCGACCTTCCCGTACAAGCTCGCCACCCCCGCCGCCGGCATCGTCCCGAAGGCGCAGTACCCGGCGAAGCAGGCGCGCACCGGCTTCCAGGTGAACGGCTCCGGCCCGTACACCATGAAGCCGCAGGTCGAGGACGGCCGGGTCGTCAAGATCTCCTTCACCAGGAACTCCTCGTACAAGGGCGAGCTGAAGGTGCTCAACGACGAGGTCGAGATGGACCTCTTCCCGGACGCCGAGGCCATGGGCAAGGCGCTCGAGGAGAAGGAGATCCACATGATGACCCGGGCCATGTCGCCCGAGCAGGCTCACGACATGCTCGTGGAACCGAAGGAAGGCATCGAGCTCACCGAGATGCCCGGCCTGGCCATCAGCTACCTCGGGTTCAACACCAAGGACCCCGTGGTCAACAAGTCCGTCCGGCAGGCCATGGCGCAGATCATCGACCGGGGCGAGATCGCGGGCAAGGTGTACGGCACCACCGCCGAACCGCTCTACTCACTGATCCCCTCCAGCATTGCCGGGCACACCAACGCCTTCTTCAACAAGTACGGCGAGCCCAGCACCGCCAAGGCCCGGGCGATCCTCCGCGACGCCGGGATCAAGACGCCGGTGAAGTTCACCCTGCACTACACCGACGACCACTACGGCTCGGCCACCGCCGAGGAGTTCAAGGCGATCCGGCAGCAGCTGAACAGCTCCGGTCTCTTCGAGGTCTCCGTCCAGGGCACGGAGTGGTCGAAGTACCGCGCCGAGCAGAAGCGTGGCGACTACGCCGCGTACGGCATGGGCTGGTTCCCCGACTTCCCGGACCCGGACAACTACACCGCACCCTTCCTGGACGAGAACAACTTCCTCAACTCGCCCTACCGGTCGCGCGAGGCGCAGAAGGTCCTCATCCCGCAGTCCCGCCGCGAGGCCGACCGCACCGCCACCGCCACCACCTACGAGAAGCTCCAGGACATCGTCGCCGACGACGTGCCGGTGCTCCCGATCTGGCAGGGCAAGCAGTACGTCGCCTCCCGCGACGGGATCGCCGGGGTGGAGCGCTCCGTCAGCGCCACTTCCGAGCTCCAGCTCTGGGAGCTCAACCGCCCCAGCGTCTGAGACCTGACCGGAAAGCCGTCCGGCCCGTCCCCTCTCCTGCGACAGGACGGGGGCGGGCCGGACGGCTTCTGCGCGGGGCGTGGACCGCTACTGCGCGCCCGGGCGCACCAGCCCGCTCTCGTACGCGTACACCGCGGCCTGCACCCGGTCGCGCAGGCCCAACTTCGTGAGCACATGGCCCACATGCGTCTTGACCGTCGTCTCGCTGACGAACAGATCCGCCGCGATCTCCGCGTTGGACAGCCCCCGCGCCACCAGCTTCAACACCTCGACCTCACGGTCCGTCAGCGTGTGCAGCGCGTCCGGCACCGGATCCTCACCGGACGGCAGGTGGTCCGCGTACTTGTCCAGCAGCCGGCGCGTGATGCTCGGCGCGAGCATCGCCTCGCCCGCAGCCACCACCCGGATCGCCTGCACCAGCTCGGCGGCCGGAGCGTCCTTCAGCAGGAAGCCGCTCGCCCCCGCACGCAGCGCCTCCACCACGTACTCGTCGAGATCGAAGGTGGTCAGCACCAGCACCTTCGCCGGGCCGTCCTTCCCGGGGCCGGTGATCTGACGGGTCGCCTCCACCCCGTCCATCCGCGGCATCCGGATGTCCATCAGCACCACATCGGGCTGCAGCGCCCGCACCTGATCGATGGCCTGCAGACCGTCACCGGCCTCACCGACCACCGCCAGATCGCCTTCGGCCTCCAGGATCATCCGGAAACCGGTGCGCAGCAGAGGCTGGTCATCGACCAGAAGGACGCGGATCGCCACAGGAACTCCTTAAGGGCCCTCAAGGGCCACGGCTCGGCCGGCCTCGGCCTGGACCGGTCCCATTCTGCCCTGGCCGTCCTCGCCCGAATCCGCCGGGCGGACCGACAGCGGATAGACCGGGGGAGTCCCGCCGAATTCCGGACACACCGCCTGGTGGTCGCACCAGCCGCACAGCTTCGTCGGCCGGGGCCGCCAGTCACCGGTCCTCGTCGCCAGCGCGATCGCGTCCCACAGCGCCAGCAGCTTGCGCTCCACCCGCTCCAGGTCCGCCACCACCGGGTCGTACGTCAGCACGTCCCCACTGCCCAGGTAGACCAGCTGGAGGCGGCGCGGCACGACGCCCTTCAGCCGCCAGATCACCAGCGCGTAGAACGTCATCTGGAACAGCGGCCCCTCGGAATACTCCGGCCGCGGCGCCTTCCCCGTCTTGTAGTCGACGATCCGGACCTCGCCGCTCGGCGCGACGTCCACCCGGTCGATCACCCCGCGCAGCCGCAGCCCCGACTCCAGCTCCGTCTCGACGAACAGCTCGCGCTCCGCCGGCTCGAGACGCGTCGGGTCCTCCAGCGAGAACCACCGCTCCACCAGCCGCTCCGCCTCACCCAGCCAGCGCGACAGGCGCTCGCCCCCGGTGTCCCCGGCGAACAGCTCGGTCAGCTCCGGCTTCGACTCCAGCAGCCGGTCCCACTGGCCGGGAATCAGCGCCCGCGCCCGCGGCGCCGTACGGTCGGCCGCCGGGGCGTCGAAGAGCCGCTCCAGCACCGCATGGACCAGCGTGCCGCGGGTAGCCGCTTCGCTGGGCTTCTCCGGCAGCTTGTCGATGACCCGGAAGCGGTAGAGCAAGGGACACTGCATGAAATCGCTCGCCCGCGACGGCGACAGGGACGAAGGCGGCTGAGGCGGCCGCGGCACGGAAGTCATGTCTCCAGACCCTACGGCCCGCCACTGACACCCAGCGGCATACCATCGACGGCAGACCCTCGCACACTGCATGATCGTGGCAAAGGCCACTCACCGAACCGAAGGGACCCCGTGGACGAGAGCGGCGACAGCGGGCGGCCGCAGCCCGGCGCAGGGGGAACGGCCCCCGGCACCGACCCCGAGAACGGCCGGCCGAAACGCCCCGCGGAACCGGGCGGCGGGCTGCTCATGGGCCGCCCCTTCGGCGTGCCCGTCTACGTCGCCCCCAGCTGGTTCGTCGTCGCCGCGCTGATCACCTGGGTGTTCGGCGGCCAGCTCGACCGCGTGCTGCCCGAGCTGGGCGGCGCCCGTTACCTCGTCGCCCTGTTCTTCGCCATCGCCTTCTACGCCTCCGTGCTCGTCCACGAACTGGCCCACACGGTCGCCGCCCTGCGCTACAAGCTGCCGGTCCGCCGCATCCAGCTCCAGTTCTTCGGCGGCGTCTCGGAGATCGAGAAGGAGAGCGAGACACCCGGCCGCGAGTTCGTCCTCGCCTTCGTCGGACCGCTCCTGTCCCTGGTCCTCGGCGGCGTCTTCTACGGCGCGATGCAGTTCGTCGAGCCCGGCACGGTCCCCGGCGTCCTGCTCGCGGGCCTGATGATCTCCAACCTCATCGTGGCCGCCTTCAACCTGCTGCCCGGCCTGCCCCTCGACGGCGGCCGGATGCTCCGCGCCGTCGTCTGGAAGATCACCGGCAAGCCCATGAGCGGCACCATCGCCGCCGCCTGGGTCGGCCGCGGCCTCGCCGTCGTCGTCCTCGTCGGACTGCCGCTGCTCACCCACACCGGAACGCTCGGCGGATCCGCCCAGGACATCGGCGGCGTCGAGACCGTCATGGACGCGCTGCTCGCCGCGATCCTCGCCGGCATCATCTGGACGGGCGCCGGGAACAGTCTGCGCATGGCCCGCCTCCGCGAGCACCTTCCCGACCTCCGGGCCCGCACCCTGACCCGCCGCGCGGTCCCCGTCGAGTCCGCCACCCCGCTCTCCGAAGCGCTGCGCCGGGCCAACGAGGCCGGCGCCCGCGCCCTGGTCGTCGTCGACGGACAGGGCAACCCCAAGGGCGTCGTCCGCGAGGCCGCCATCGCAGGCGTCCCCGAACACCGCCGCCCCTGGGTCGCCGTCAGCGGCCTCGCCCAGGACCTCACCGACGGCATGAAGGTCCCCGCGGAACTGGCCGGCGAAGCCCTCCTGGACCGGCTCAAGGCCACCCCCGCCACCGAGTACCTGGTCGTCGAGGAGACCGGCCAGATCTACGGGGTCCTGTCCACCGCCGACGTGGAGCGCGCCTTCGTCAAGGCCATGGCCCGCCCCGGAGCCTGAGGGCCCGTTCCACCCCGAGGGCCGGGCGGTCGGCGGCCCGGGAATCACCGGTAGGCTGGTCACATGTCTGAACCGACCGGTGCCGCCCGCCGACGCGGGCCCTTCAAGGTCGGGGACCAGGTACAGCTCACCGACCCCAAGGGCCGCCACTACACCTTCACGCTCGAGGCCGGAAAGAACTTCCACACCCACAAGGGTTCTTTCCCGCACGACGAGCTGATCGGTGCTCCCGAGGGCAGTGTTGTCCGAACCACGGGAAACGTCGCCTATCTCGCGCTGCGCCCCCTGCTCCCCGACTACGTCCTGTCCATGCCCCGCGGCGCCGCCGTGGTCTACCCCAAGGACGCGGGGCAGATCCTGGCCTTCGCCGACATCTTCCCCGGCGCCCGCGTCGTGGAGGCCGGGGTCGGATCCGGCTCGCTCAGCACCTTCCTGCTGCGCGCCATCGGTGAGCAGGGCATGCTGCACTCCTATGAGCGCCGCGAGGACTTCGCCGAGATCGCCCAGCAGAACGTCGAGCGCTACTTCGGCTCGCCGCACCCCGCCTGGCAGCTGACCGTCGGCGACCTCCAGGACAACCTCTCCGACACCGACGTCGACCGCGTCGTGCTGGACATGCTCGCCCCCTGGGAGTGTCTGGAGGCGGTCTCCAAGGCCCTGGTGCCCGGCGGCATCCTCTGCGCCTACGTCGCCACCACCACCCAGCTCTCGCGCACCGTCGAGTCCATCCGCGAGATCGGCTGCTTCGCCGAACCGCAGCCCTGGGAGTCGATGATCCGCAACTGGCACGTGGAGGGCCTCGCCGTCCGCCCCGACCACCGGATGATCGGCCACACCGGCTTCCTGGTCACCGCCCGCCGCCTCGCGGACGGCGTCGAGCCGCCGCTGCGCCGCCGCCGCCCGTCCAAGGGCGCCTACGGCGACGACTACGACGGACCCGGCAGCCAGAGCGGCTCCGCCGCCTCCCGTAGCTGATCCGTACAACGCACCGGCGCCGCCGTTCCGCCCGGGTGTGAGGTGTGGCACGATGCTGGCCACCCCTCGGGGGGTGTTCCCCACCCTTCACCGGGCTTCCAGGAACCATCAGGAGACATACCGCGTGCAGACCCCCGCGCTCCCGGATCTCGCCCACACCGCCGCCAAGCCGGTGCACTGGCTCGCCACGGCCGCGGCGATGGCGGGAGTCGTCGCGCTGGCCGGGCTGCTCCAGCCCCGTACGGCCACCGCGACCGCCACGGCCCCCGAGCAGCGGACCACCACGCAGCACGGCGCTCCCGCGCCCGCCCCGGACCCGTCCGGCGTGGACTTCCCGCTGGAGTGCGGCGGCGCCGGGACGACCGTCGCGAAACAGGCCTCCGGAGACCTCGACGGCGACGGGCGGCCGGAAACCGTCGCCGTGGTGCACTGCGCCGCCGGATCGGGGACCCCGCCGGGCGGCATCTACGTCCTGACACAGAGCAGCGGGGCCGCACCCCGGGTCGTGGCGACCCTGGTGGACCCCGCTGACAAGAAGACGATCGGGGACTTCGCCGTACGCGACGGCGTGGTCTCGGCGACCCTGCTCGGCTACTCCTCGCTCGACGTCCCCCGCTGCTGCCCCGACCAGGAGGAACAGGCCTCCTGGCGGTGGAAGGGACAGTCCTTCGTCCGCACTTCCGGGGACCTGGCCCGAAGCGTCTGAGCGACCCTCGAGGGCCTTCGACCGCCGGGTCCGGGCGCCGGGCCCCGACCGGTCAGTCGGCGTCCGGCCCGTACACCTCGACGCTGTCCCTGACGCGCCGCACGTGGATGCAGTCCCCGGGGCACTCCTTGGCCGAATCCACGACGTCCTGGAGGAGCGGCAGCGGCACCGGAGTGGTCGCCCCCGGGTTCTGCAGGAGCTCGTCGTCGCCGCTCTTCACGTACGCCAGGCCGTCGATGTCCAGCTCGAAGACATCGGGGGCGTACTGCACACAGATGCCGTCGCCCGTACAGAGGTCCTGATCGATCCAGACCTCCAGGTCCTGCGTGTCACTGTCGCCCGGCGAGTCCTGCTGCACGGTCATGTGTCCTGCCGTTCCTGCGTATCTGAACCAATTGGAGCCAGCCCTGACGGGTGTTGAACAGTTCGACGATACAACCGGCGGCTTTCCGGCGCCGCAGGGTGGGTATTCCCTTGGCGTGAGGGAGAGCGCAAGGGTGAAGATCGGACACACCCCGCAGTCTTTGTGATCTAGGGGTTTCAATCACCACCCACCCAGGTAGGGTCAGGAAGCGTCCAGCTCCCCATGGAGGAGGTGAGGACCGTGGCAGCCCACGACGACGACATCAACCGCGGCATCCGGCCCGCGCGAGGGTCGGAAGACCCAGCCGGCCAGGTTGCCTATCTCGAGCAGGAAATCGCCGTCCTGCGACGTAAGCTCGCCGACTCTCCGCGTCATACGAGGATTCTCGAAGAGCGGATCGTCGAGTTGCAGACGAACCTGGCAGGCGTGTCCGCGCAGAACGAGCGGCTCGCCAACACGCTCCGTGAGGCGCGTGACCAGATCGTGGCCCTCAAGGAGGAGGTCGACCGGCTCGCACAGCCGCCGGCCGGCTTCGGCGTCTTCCTGCAGGCCAACGAGGACGGCACCTGTGACATCTTCACCGGGGGCCGCAAGCTCCGGGTGAACGTGAGCCCCAGTGTCGAGCTCGAGGACCTCCGGCGTGGCCAGGAGGTCATGCTCAACGAAGCGCTCAACGTGGTCGAGGCCATGGAGTACGAGCGGGCCGGGGACATCGTCACCCTCAAGGAGATCCTCGAGGACGGCGAGCGCGCCCTGGTGGTCGGGCACACCGACGAGGAGAGGGTGGTGCGGCTGGCCGAGCCGCTGCTGGACATCACCATCCGCGCCGGCGACGCCCTGCTCCTGGACTCCAGGTCCGGGTACGTCTACGAGGTGGTTCCCAAGAGCGAGGTCGAGGAGCTCGTCCTCGAAGAGGTCCCGGACATCGACTACGACAAGATCGGCGGCCTGGGCGACCAGATCGAGCTGATCCGCGACGCGGTCGAGCTTCCGTATCTGCACCCCGACCTCTTCAAGGAACACGAGCTGCGGCCGCCGAAGGGCATCCTGCTCTACGGTCCGCCCGGCTGTGGCAAGACGCTCATCGCCAAGGCCGTCGCCAATTCGCTCGCCAAGAAGGTCGCCGAGGTCACCGGGCAGCCCACGGGGAAGAGCTACTTCCTCAATATCAAGGGCCCCGAGCTCCTCAACAAGTACGTCGGCGAGACCGAGCGGCACATCCGCCTGGTCTTCCAGCGTGCGAGGGAGAAGGCGAGCGAGGGCACCCCCGTCATCGTCTTCTTCGACGAGATGGAGTCCCTCTTCCGCACCCGCGGCAGCGGCGTCAGCTCGGACGTGGAGAACACCATCGTCCCGCAGCTGCTCGCCGAGATCGACGGGGTGGAAGGCCTGGAGAACGTCATCGTCATCGGCGCCTCCAACCGCGAGGACATGATCGACCCCGCCATCCTGCGACCCGGCCGTCTCGATGTGAAGATCAAGATCGAGCGTCCGGACGCCGAGGCGGCGAAGGACATCTTCGCCAAGTACCTGACCCCGTCGCTCCCGCTGCACGCGGACGATCTGGCCGAGCACACCGGCTCCCGGCCGGCCGCGGCCCACGCCATGATCCAGTCCGTCGTGGAGCGGATGTACACGGAGTCCGAGGAGAACCGCTTCCTCGAGGTCACGTACGCCAACGGCGACAAGGAAGTCCTGTACTTCAAGGACTTCAACTCCGGCGCGATGATTCAGAACATCGTCGACCGGGCAAAGAAAATGGCCATCAAGGACTTCCTGGAACAGGGCCAGAAGGGTCTGCGGGTCGCTCATCTCCTGCAGGCCTGCGTGGACGAGTTCAAGGAGAACGAGGACCTGCCGAACACCACCAACCCGGACGACTGGGCCAGGATTTCCGGTAAGAAGGGTGAGCGGATCGTCTTCATCCGCACACTCGTCACCGGAAAGCAGGGCGCGGACACCGGACGCTCCATCGATACGGTGGCCAATACCGGCCAGTACCTGTAATACGCGGATCGGCTGCGGAAGCCCCCAGGGGCCTCCGCAGCCGGTTGCATTCCCCCGTTCCGGCCATGCCGGAGCAATGTCGTAATTGATCTCCCCACCGGCGCAGAGGCGCTCTAGGCTCTGCGGTACCGCCGAGTCGCGCAGTGCGGTGACGGGACGGGCACCGCACACGCACCGGACACAGCAGCGGTACTTGAGCGTCGCTCCCGGACGGGACCGACGCCGGGCAAGGAGGGCCGCATGACCGTACGGCGAGTAATGGGCATCGAGACGGAGTACGGGATCTCCGTCCCCGGCCACCCCAACGCCAATGCCATGCTCACCTCGTCCCAGATCGTGAACGCCTACGCGGCGGCGATGCACCGGGCGCGACGCGCCCGCTGGGACTTCGAGGAGGAGAACCCGCTGCGTGACGCGCGAGGCTTCGACCTCGCCCGTGAGACCGCCGACTCCAGCCAGCTCACCGACGAGGACATCGGCCTGGCCAATGTCATCCTCACCAACGGTGCCCGGCTGTACGTCGACCACGCGCACCCCGAGTACAGCTCCCCGGAGATCACCAATCCGCTCGACGCGGTGCTCTGGGACAAGGCCGGCGAGCGGATCATGGCGGAGGCCGCCGAGCGGGCGGCCGTCATTCCGGGCGCGCAGCCGATCCACCTCTACAAGAACAACACCGACAACAAGGGCGCCTCCTACGGCACGCACGAGAACTACCTCATGCAGCGGGAGACGCCGTTCTCGGACATCGTGCGCCATCTGACGCCGTTCTTCGTCTCGCGCCAGGTCGTCACGGGCGCGGGCCGGGTCGGCATCGGCCAGGACGGCCACGAGCACGGGTTCCAGATCAGCCAGCGCGCCGACTACTTCGAGGTCGAGGTCGGCCTGGAGACCACACTCAAGCGCCCCATCATCAACACCCGGGACGAACCCCACTCCGACGCGGAGAAGTACCGCCGGCTCCATGTGATCATCGGCGATGCCAACCTCTCGGAGATCTCCACCTATCTCAAGCTCGGCACCACGTCCCTGGTGCTGTCCATGATCGAGGACGCCTTCATCAACGTCGACCTCGCGGTCGACCAGCCCGTGCGCACGCTGCACCAGGTCTCGCACGACCCGGACCTGCGGCAGCTGATCACGCTCCGCGGCGGCCGGACACTCACCGCGGTCCAGCTGCAGATGGAGTACTTCGAACTGGCCCGCAAGTACGTCGACGAGCGGTACGGCGCGGACGCCGACGAGCAGACCAAGGACATCCTGACCCGCTGGGAGGACACCCTCAACCGGCTGGAGACGGATCCGATGAGCTTGTCGGGCGAGCTGGACTGGATCGCCAAGCGGGAGCTCATGGAGGGCTACCGTCGCCGCGACGCGCTGGACTGGGACGCTCCCCGGCTGCATCTGGTGGACCTCCAGTACGCGGACGTACGGCCCGACAAGGGCCTCTACAACCGCCTCGCGGCCCGCGGGAAGATGAAGCGCCTCCTGGACGAGGACGACGTCACCAGGGCCCGTACGAAGCCTCCGGAGGACACCAGGGCCTACTTCCGGGGCCGCTGCCTGGAGCAGTACGCCGACGACGTGGCGGCGGCCTCCTGGGACTCGGTGATCTTCGACCTGCCGGACCGCGACTCCCTGCAGCGCGTGCCCACCCTGGAGCCGCTGCGCGGGACGAAGGAGCACGTGAAGGATCTGCTGGACCGTTGCCGTACGGCGGAAGAGCTGGTCCGGTCGCTGTCGGGCGGCTGAAAGGCCTCCGGGCTGGGAATCAATCACCCAAGGCCCGGACGTTGAACAACTACCGGGCCAAATGTCGGACCCCGTGGGTAGGGTCTGATCAAGAGCTTCGATTGCTTCGAACCGAGCGGGGTGAGCTACATGGCGACCAAGGACACCGGCGGCGGACAGCAGAAGGCGACGCGTTCCACCGAGGAGGCCGAGGAGCAGGCGCAGGACGCGCAGGCGTCCGAGGACCTCGCGGAACGCCAGGAGAAGCTGAGCGACGATGTCGACTCGGTCCTGGACGAGATCGACGACGTCCTCGAAGAGAACGCCGAGGATTTCGTGAGGTCATTTGTTCAAAAAGGCGGGGAATAGAGCTAAATGTCCTAAATTCCCACAGAAAGGCAATGCTCCCGTTGTCGGCAGAAGCTGCCGCGGCAGTCCTTCGCTGGCAACAGGGCCATGCCTGATGGCCTCCAGGCGTATTGCCGGAAGTGCTCTGCCGAGTACTACCGGCAGCGTCAGGAGGCCAAGGGCAAGTCGGTCCGGGTCAAGGTGCCGGTGCCGCGGGAGCACAAGCGTTGCCCGCAGTGCGGCGAGGTGAAGCCGCACGATCAGTGGGAGCGCAACAAGTCGTCGTCCGACGGCTGGTCGAGCTACTGCCGCGAATGCAGGGCGGAGCGGAATCGGATCAGCTACTTCAAGCGTAAGTACGGCCTTGCTCCTGCCGAGTTGGACGCGCTGATCGCGGCTCAGCAGGGCGTGTGTTGTATCTGTCTAATCGCTTCGGCTGAGCACGTGGATCACTGCCATGAGACGGGTAGGGTCCGTGGCGTACTGTGCTTCAGCTGCAACGCAGCCCTGGGGCAGTTCAAGGATCGGCCGGATGCCATAAGGCGTGCAGCCGCATACGTGGAGGGAAACGCGTGGAAGCCAACACTCGTAGCACCGGGCGTCTACCAGCTGCCTTCCTGACGCCGGGTTCGTCCTCGTTCATGGACTTCCTGTCCGACCAGTCGCCCGAGATGCTCCCGGGCAACCGGAGCCTGCCGCCGCTCCAGGGGGCCATCGAGGCGCCGCACGGGACGACCATCGTCTCGGCGTCCTTCCCCGGCGGCGTGGTCCTGGCCGGTGACCGGCGCGCCACCATGGGCAACATGATCGCGCAGCGCGACATCGAGAAGGTCTTCCCGGCCGACGAGTACTCGGCGGTGGGCATCGCCGGCACCGCCGGACTGGCCGTGGAGATGGTCAAGCTGTTCCAGCTGGAGCTGGAGCACTTCGAGAAGGTCGAGGGTGCCCAGCTCTCCCTGGAAGGCAAGGCCAACCGCCTCTCCACCATGATCCGCAGCAACCTCGCCATGGCCATGCAGGGCCTCGCCGTGGTGCCCCTCTTCGCGGGTTACGACGTCGACCGGGAGAAGGGCCGCATCTTCTCCTACGACGTCACCGGCGGCCGCTCCGAGGAGACCGGCTACGCCGCCACCGGCTCCGGGTCGATCTTCGCCCGTAACGCCATGAAGAAGCTCTACCGCGAGGACCTGACGGAGGAGCAGGCCCTCACCCTGGTCGTGCAGGCGCTGTACGACGCAGCGGACGACGACTCGGCGACCGGCGGCCCGGACGTGGCCCGCCGTATCTATCCGATCGTCACCGTCATCACCGACGAGGGTTTCCGGAGGCTGACCGACCAGGAGTCCGCCGATATCGCGCGCTCCATCCTGGAACGCCGACTCGAGCAGCCCGACGGCCCGCGCGCCGCGCTGCTCTGATCCGGGCCCCGAGCCTCCCCAGACGCACTCGTCACTGACAGAAAGGGACGGATAGCCGGTGTCGACGCCGTTCTATGTCTCACCCCAGCAGGCCATGGCCGACCGGGCGGAATACGCCCGCAAGGGCATCGCCCGTGGTCGCAGCCTCGTTGTGCTGCAGTATGCCGACGGCATTGTGTTCGTCGGCGAGAACCCGTCCCGTGCACTGCACAAGTTCAGCGAGATCTATGACCGGATCGGCTTCGCGGCCGCCGGCAAGTACAACGAGTACGAGAACCTCCGCATCGGCGGCGTCCGCTACGCCGATCTGCGCGGATACACCTACGACCGGGACGATGTGACGGCCCGTGGGCTGGCCAACGTCTACGCCCAGACGCTCGGCACCATCTTCTCCAGCGCTGCCGAGAAGCCCTACGAGGTGGAACTGGTGGTCGCCGAGGTCGGCAGCGAGGCCGACGGCGACCAGATCTACCGGCTGCCGCACGACGGTTCGATCGTGGACGAGCACGGCTCGGTCGCGGTCGGCGGCAACGCCGAACAGATCAGCAGCTTCCTCGACCAGCGCCACCGCGACGGCATGACGCTGGCCGAGGCGCTCAAGCTGGCCGTCCAGGCGCTCTCGCGGGAGCCGGGCGGCGGCGAGCGGGAGATCCCCGCGGAGCGCCTCGAGGTCGCGGTCCTGGACCGCACCCGACCCCAGCAGCGCAAGTTCAAGCGGATCGTCGGCCGTCAGCTGGCCCGGCTGCTGGACACGGAGGCCGCCGGCAGCACGCCGACGGACGCCCCGTCGGACACCGAGGACCACGACTCCACCGACAGCGCCGACAGCACCCCCGACTCCACGGAGGAGACGGACAAGTAGGCGAGCACCTCGGTGCCCCGGGCCCCTCGGCCCGGGGCACCGTCATGCCCTGGCAGCGGGCGGTGGTGGTGCCGTGGAGCCCCGTACGACGAGCTCCACCGGCAGACCGCCCGGCTCGACGGGGCGGCCGTCCAGCACGGCGAGCAGCGCCTCCATGCCCCGTTCCCCGACCTGCTCCGCAGGCAGCCGCACCGTGGTCAGCTCCGGCTCCAGCGCGGTGGCCAGCGCCAGGTCGTCGAATCCGGTGACCGACAGTTCGTCCGGCACCCGCAGCCCGAGCCTGCGGGCGGCCTTGCAGGCGCCGGCGGCCAGGATGTCGTCGTCGCAGACGATCGCGGTGGGCCGGTCGGCGGTGACCGCCAGTGCCTGTTCGGCCGCCTCACGCCCCGCCCGTACCTCCAGCGGGGCCCGTACGGTACGCACCGTCGCGTCCGGTACGACGCCCAGTGCGTCGTGCAGCGCCTCGGCCCGCACCGCGAACGTCCAGGTGTCCACGGCGGACGCCAGATGCAGGAAGCGGCGGTGGCCCAGCCCCAGCAGATGGTCCGTCACCTGCCGCATCCCGTCGGCGATGTCGAGGTTCACATGGGCGGCGGGTTCGGTACCCGAGGGATCGCTGTCCAGCATCACCAGCGGTAGATCCGCCCCGTGCAGCGCGCCCAGCGCGTCGGCGGCCATCGAGGACGCGATGACCCCGTCGAGCGCAGCACGGGCCGAGGCGAACGGGTCCCGCGCCGGTCCCGTGCCGTCCGGTGAGGGATAGAGCACCACGCCGAAGTCGTGCTCGGCGGCAAGCGCCGCGGCTCCGGCGTACACCCGGGCGAAGAACTCGTTGGTGAGCGCGGGCACCACCAGCAGCGCGGTCCTGGTGCGGCCGAGCCGCAGGCTGCGGGCCGCCAGATTGGGCCGGTAGCCGATCTCCGCCGCGGCGTCCCGGACCCGCTGGGCGGTGGCCTCCGACACCCTGCCCGGCCACTTCTCGCCGAGTACCAGGGACACCGTCGCCTGGGAGACGCCCGCGGCACGGGCCACGTCGCGGCTGGTGGGCCGGGCGGGGGCGGGCTGCTGCGCGCTGGTCACTCGTGCCTCCGTGCGGGATGTCGCCGTACTGCCGCGAGGTGGACCCGCGAACTGCGCACATGGTACGTATGAACCTCGACGTTATACGTAACACCTCGGCGACGGCACAGCCGGCCGGGGCGGAGAGGGGCGGGAATGGCCGCGGGATATCTGGACATCCTCCGGGCGCGGCATGCCGCCCGGCTGCTGACGGGCACCCTGGTGGGGCGGCTGCCCAACGGCACCGCGCACATCGCGATCGTGCTGTTCACCCGTGCGGAGGGCGGCAGCTACACGCTGGCCGGCGCGCTCGCCGCCGCCTACGGACTGGCCACCGCCGTCGGGCAGCCGCTGCTCGGCCGTGCGGTCGACCTGTACGGGCAGCCGCGCGTCCAACTGCCGGCCGCCGTGCTCTCCGCGCTCGGGATGTCCCTGCTGGCCCTCACCGGCCTCGGATCGCTCCCGCTGGCCTACCTCGCCGTCGTCGTCGCCGGAGTCGCCACACCACCGCTGGAGGGTGGCCTGCGGGCTCTGTGGCCCAGCGTCCTCAAGGGCGAGAGCCAGGTGCACCGGGCCTACGCCATGGACGCCGTGGCGCAGGAGATCATGTTCACCGTCGGACCGCTCCTGGTGACGCTTCTCGTCGCGCTCTGGTCCCCGGCCGCCGCCCTGCTCGTCATCAACGCCATCGGTGTCCTCGGTGCGCTGTCGGTCGTCCTGTCCGAGCCCTCGCGCACCTGGCGCTCCGCACCCCGTGAGGCGCACTGGCTCGGTGCCCTGCGCTCGCCCGGACTCCTCGCCCTCCTCGGCGCGTTCTTCTTCGTCGGGCTCGCCCTCGGCTCCATCACGGTGGCCGGAGTGGCCTACGCGGACGACCACGGGCGGGAGTCCGTGTACGGCTGGCTGATGGCGGCCCTCGGTCTCGGCGCGCTGATCGGCGGCCTCGGCTACGGGGCCCGGCAGTGGGCCGGGGTGCCCGAGAAGCGGCTGCGGGTCATCGTCGGGCTGCTGGCGCTGGGCTATCTGCCGTTGACGCTCACCCCCTCGGTGCCGGTGATGACCGCCCTCGCCGCCCTCGCCGGAGTGTTCCTCGCACCGGCCATCGCCTGCTCCTTCATCGTGGTCGACCGGCACGCCCCGCGCGGCACGGTGACCGAGGCGTTCTCCTGGCTCGTCACCACGTTCGGCGTAGGCGCGGCGGTGGGGACGGCCGTCGCGGGACCGGCCGTCGAACTCGGCTCGACCGCCTGGAGCTTCGCCGTCGCGGGGGTCGGGGGAGTGGCCGCCCTGGTGGTCCTGCTGAGCACCGGAAGGGTCCTCGCGGCTCCCGTCCGTACGCCCGCCGTGGTGACGGGATCGGAAAATGATCGAAACGGTGCCGTCGAACCCGGTTTCAGCTCAGGCCATAAGGCGTAATGTTCAGTCATGGACCGCCGCATTTTCGGGCTGGAGAACGAGTACGGCGTCACGTGCACGTTCAGGGGACAGCGCCGACTGTCACCTGACGAAGTGGCGCGCTACCTCTTCCGCCGTGTTGTGTCATGGGGCCGCAGCAGCAACGTCTTTCTGCGGAACGGCGCCCGCCTCTACCTCGACGTGGGATCGCATCCGGAATATGCAACCCCCGAATGCGACAACGTGACCGAACTGGTCACGCACGACAAGGCGGGCGAGCGCATTCTCGAAGGCCTGCTCGTCGACGCCGAACGCCGCCTGCACGAGGAGGGAATCGCGGGCGACGTCTATCTCTTCAAGAACAACACCGACTCGGCGGGAAACTCCTACGGCTGCCATGAGAACTACCTCGTGGCCCGGCACGGAGAATTCTCCCGGCTCGCGGACATCCTCATTCCGTTCCTCGTCACCAGGCAGCTCATCTGCGGTGCGGGCAAGGTGCTCCAGACCCCGCGCGGCGCGGTCTACTGCGTCAGCCAGCGTGCCGAGCACATCTGGGAGGGCGTCAGCTCCGCTACCACCCGCTCCCGGCCGATCATCAACACCCGCGACGAACCCCACGCCGACGCCGAGCGGTACCGCCGCCTCCACGTCATCGTCGGTGACTCGAACATGTCCGAGACGACCATGCTGCTCAAGGTCGGCGCCACCGACCTGGTGCTCCGCATGATCGAGGCGGGCACCGTGATGCGCGACCTGACCCTGGAGAACCCGATCCGGGCGATCCGCGAGGTCAGCCACGACCTCACCGGACAGCGCAAGGTGCGCCTCGCCAGCGGCCGGGAGGCCTCGGCCATCGAGGTCCAGCGGGAGTACTACGAGAAGGCCGTGGACTTCGTCGAGCGCCGGGGCATCCGCACCGGCACCGTCGACCAGGTCCTGGAGCTGTGGGGCCGCACCCTGGACGCGGTCGAGGCCGAGGACCTCGACCGGATCGACACCGAGATCGACTGGGTCATGAAGTACAAGCTCATCGAGCGGTACCGGGCCAAGCACAACATGACCATGTCGAACCCGCGGGTCGCCCAGATAGACCTCGCCTACCACGACATCCACCGCCGCCGAGGCCTCTTCTACCTCCTGGAGCGCAAGGGGCAGACCGCCCGCATCTGCAACGACCTGAAGATCTTCGAGGGCAAGTCGGTGCCCCCGCAGACCACCCGGGCGCGGCTGCGCGGAGACTTCATCCGCAGGGCCCAGGAACAGCGGAGGGACTTCACCGTCGACTGGGTCCACCTCAAGCTCAACGACCAGGCGCAGCGCACGGTGCTGTGCAAGGACCCGTTCCGTTCCGTGGACGAGAGGGTGGAGAAGCTCATCGCGGGCATGTGACCGGGCCGGCCCGTGGGCGACCGGCCGGAAAACGGCCCGTGGGCAGCATGCCGGTGGGAAAAGGGCCACATTGTACGCCGGGGCGGACCAGCCCCGGCGTACAGCCGTGTCGGTACCCGTGATGCCGCTGGGGCGAAGTCGTAGAGTGGCGGGAGTGCCCGGAGCCCCCCTACGCGAGTTGGACTGATGATCCCCACGAAAACTGCCCGGCGTGCCGCCGCCGTACTGGTCGTGCCCGCTCTGCTGATCACCGCCGCCTGCGGTTCCGATTCCAAGGACGATGCCGCACCGAAGAAGTCGGGGCCCGTCGCCGAGGTGTCCGGGAAGTTCGGTGCCGAGCCCAAGATCGAGATCGCCAAGGACGCCAAGGTGGCCGACGAGGTCGTGGCGAGCGACGTCTCGACCGGTGACGGCGCCGAGGTGAAGAAGGGCGACATCGTCCGCCTGGACTTCGCCGGCAACATCGAGGCGCTCGGCTCCACGTGGGCCAAGCGACAGGGCGCCGACCCGAAGGCCCCACGCACCCAGGTCGTGCAGGAGGTCGGTCAGCAGGGACAGATGCTGCCGACGAAGGTCGCGGACGCGCTGACCGGCCGCAAGGTCGGCAGCCGGGTCCAGGTCGAGGGCACCGCCGAGGCGATCGTGGGCGAGCAGCTGAACCCGCAGTCCGGGATCAAGCCCACCGACCCGCTGGTCTGGGTCGTCGACATCGTCAACGCCAAGAAGGTCGACAAGAAGGGCGAGGCCAAGGGCGCCCAGGCCGCGAGTGAGGCCGGGATGCCCGAGGTGAAGGCCGCCTCGCAGAAGGCCGCGACGATCACCATTCCCAAGGGTGAGAAGGCCCCGAAGGACCTGCAGGAGCAGGTGCTGATCAAGGGCGACGGCGCCGCGGTCAAGGCGGGTGAGGGCCTGGTCGTCCAGTACACCGGTGTGAAGTGGGAGGACGGCGAGAAGTTCGACTCCTCCTGGGACCACGGTGGCGCGAGCGCCTTCCCGATCGGCGTCGGCGGTGTCATCTCCGGCTGGGACAAGGGGCTGGTCGGCAAGCACGTCGGCGACCGCGTCCTGCTGACCATCCCGCCCAACCAGGCCTACGGCGCCGACCCCTCGAGCCAGCTGGCCAAGAACAACCTGGTCTTCGTCGTCGACATCCTCGGTACTGTCTGAGCGACGGGGTGACCCGTGCGAAACTTGTGGGGTTTTTCCCCAAGATTCTTTTAGGAGCAGTTCAGTGAGCATCGAGAAGCCCGAGGTCGACTTCCCGGGTGGCGAGCCGCCGGCCGATCTGGAGATCAAGGACATCTGGGAGGGCGACGGCGAGGTCGCCCAGGCCGGCCAGAACGTCTCCGTCCACTACGTGGGCGTCTCCTTCTCCACGGGCGAGGAGTTCGACAGCTCCTGGAACCGCGGCACCCCGCTGCAGTTCCAGCTCGGCGCCGGCCAGGTCATCTCCGGCTGGGACAAGGGCGTGCAGGGCATGAAGGTCGGCGGCCGTCGCCAGCTGACCATCCCCGCTCACCTCGCCTACGGCGACCGCGGCGCCGGCGGCAAGATCGCCCCCGGCGAGACGCTGATCTTCGTCTGCGACCTCGTCGCGGTCTGATCCGTTCCGGTTGCGCGAACGAGGGCCCCCGCCACACGGCGGGGGCCCTCACCTCTCTCCTGCGGGGCTCTCCACCACGCTCCGGTCCCGCGGGCCCGGCTTTGGTCCCCACACCCCGGGGCGGTACGGTCGACGGTCGTAGAGCAACAAGAGAAAGGGCGTCGATGGCGATTGCCAAGGCCGAGCGGTTGATGAACCTCGCGCTGTGCCTGCTGGGGACCCGGCGCCCGCTCAGCAAGCGCGAACTCCGCGGGTCCATCGAGGCCTACCTCGAAGCGGGCTCCGACGACTCCTTCAACCGGATGTTCGAGCGCGACAAGGACGATCTGCGCGAGCTCGGCCTCGTCATCGAGACCGTCGAGAACCTCGACGGCGACACCGGATACCTGGCCCGCCGCGACAGCAACCGGCTGCCCCCCATCACCCTGGACGCCGAGGAGGCCGCCGCCCTCGGCCTCGCCGCCAAGGTCTGGCAGCAGGCCCGCCTCGCCGGAGCCGCCAGCGGCGCCCTGCAGAAGCTGCGGGCCGCCGGAATGCCCGAGGCCGAGGACGCCTACGAGGTCCACAGCGCCCTCGAACCTCGCATCCCCGTCCACGAGGCCGCCTTCGAGCCGCTCATGCTGGCCTGTCGCGACCGACGCCCCGTCACCTTCGACTACCGCAAGGCCAACTCCGCCCGCGCCGAGCAGCGCCAGGTCGAACCCTGGACCCTCGAATGCTGGCGCGGCCACTGGTATCTGGCCGGCTGGGACCGTGAGCGGGGCGCCGAGCGCGTCTTCCGGCTCTCCCGCATCACCGGCAAGGTCCGCTCCCGCGCCGGGGCCTTCAGCGCCGAGGTGCCCGACGTGGTCACCGTCCGCGAGACCGTCGAGAGCTGGGCCGGCGAGACCGCGACCCGTACCGCCCGAATCAGGCTCCGCGCCGGAGCCGGCTACCCGCTGCGGTCGCGCGCGACCGCCGTGCGGGAACGCGGCGACGGCTGGGACGAGCTGGAGATCCCGTACGGACACGGCCTCGACGCCTGGCTCGTCGAGTTCGGCCCGGACGTCGTCGTGGAGGAACCCGCCGATCTGCGGGCCGATGTGGTGGACCGGCTCCGCGCCGTGGCCAAGGACTAGGGGGTGTCTTGCCGATCATGCCGGGCTCGCGTGCCCTGGTGCCGCGCTTCGCGGCGTTGTCGTCACTCGCCATGGCTCCGCCATGACTCCCTCCTCCGCCTTGCGATGCACGGCACCAGACCCCGCTCCCTGATCCGGCCCGATCGGCAAGACACCCCCTAGAGGTACGGAAACGATGGCCACGAACGCGATCGACCAGACCCGCCGGATGCTGTCCCTCGTGACGTATCTGCGGGAGCGCCCCGGCGCCCACGTCCAGGACGTGGCACGGGCCTTCGGGATCACCGAGGACGAGCTGATCTCGGACCTCGACGTCCTGCCCATGTGCGGCACCAGCTTCCGCGGCGGCGACCTCCTCGACATCGACACCGACGGCGACCGCATCTGGTGGCACAACCCGGACGACGTCGCCGAGCCGCTCCGTCTCGCCGCCGACGAGGCCACCGCGCTGCTCGTCGCCGCCCGCGCCGTCGCCACCCTGCCCGGCCTGCGCGAGAGCGACCGGCTCGCCCTCGTCCGCGCGACCGCCAAGCTGGAGACGGCCGCCGGCGAGTCCGGGGCGGCCAGCTCCCGGCTCTCGGTGACCTTCGAGGCCGAGGGCGGTGTCTTCGCCGACGTCGACCGGGCCATCTCCGAGCGCCGCCGGCTCTGGCTGCGCTACTACTCACCGGCCCGCGACGAACTCACCGAGCGCGAGGTCGACCCGATCCGGCTCTTCGCCGTCGGACACACCTACATGGAAGGCTGGTGCCGGCTCTCCGAGGCCCGCCGGACCTTCCGGCTGGACCGCGTCGCCGAGATCCGCCTCCTCGACGCCCCCGCCGCCCCGCCCGAGCTGGAGCTGCGCGATCTGTCCGCGGGACTGGTCCAGCCCGCCGCCGAGGACCCGGAAGTCGTGATCGAGGTCGGCACCGGCGGCCGCTGGGTCGCCGAGTACTACCCGCACGACTCCGCCGAGGAACTCCCCGACGGCGGCCTGCGGATCACCCTGCGCACCCCGGACCCGGCCTCGCTGCGCCGGCTCGCCCTGCGCCTCGGCGGCGACGGCCGCATCGTCACCCCGCCGGAGCTCGCGGACAGCGCCCGCGCGGCTGCCCGCGAGGCGCTCGCCGCCTACGAGGACGCGGTCTGAGACCCGGGAAGGGGAGAACACGATGAACCGGACGTCCCTGTTTCCGGCCGCCGCCACCGGGGTCCGCCCGGCGCCCCTGCCCGGCACCGGTCCCGTCACCGTGCCGGTACCCGCCGCCGTACGCTTCCGGGCCGCCTGCCCCGACTGCCGCGGGCGCTTCGAGCTGGCCGCCGCGGCACTGCGCCTGGCGATCGGCGCCACCAGCCGCACCACCTTCTACACCTTCACCTGCCCCGAGTGCGGCGCCTCGGTCCGCAAGCCCGCCGGGGAGCGCGTCATCGAACTGCTCACCGGCGGCGGTGTAAGGACACTGCGCCTGCACACCGCCCCGACCACAGCACCCGTAGGAAGCCCGTAGGAAGAGGCACCGCCGTATGTTCTGGCCCATGCTCGCCATCGCCCTCGGATTCCTGGGCATCGCCGTACTCGGCGTGCTCGGCATCAAGGTGTTCGTCGAGGCCCAGCGTCTCGGCCGGCAGGTCACGGTCACCACCGAGCGGATCAACCAGGCGTCGGAGGACCTGGAACGGGCGGCGACCCGCCTCGCGGCCACCGGTGACGGCCTGCGATAACGCTCCCGGGGCCTGATGTCCGCCCGCACCGGGGGGTACGCTGCATGGGTCGGCCCAGGCAGGGAGGTGCGGGCCGCAAGCCGGAGTACGCACGGGCATTGCCTCGCGTTTACTCCTGCGGGTTACGATCGCTGCCAAGCGCAACGATCGGACGTATGCCCGGTCGAACGGGTCGCGAGCCCACCCTCCAGCCGCCTCAGTGAGAAGGAAGTCGCACATGATCGGCAATCTGAAGCCCCTCGAGATCGTTCTGATCATCGCTGTCATCCTGCTGCTCTTCGGTGCCAAGAAGCTTCCCGACATGGCGCGCTCGCTCGGCAAGTCGGCCCGCATCCTCAAGAGCGAGGCCAAGGCGATGAAGAAGGACGACGCGGCGAACGCGACGCCCACGACGGAGACCGTCGAGGACTCGACGCCCCCGCAGTCCACCACCGCGCGCACCATTCAGGCCGCCCCGGGAGACGTCACCAGCTCCCGCCCGGTCAGCGAGGCCAAGCCCACCACACAGAGCTGACAGCTGACGCGCTCCGCCGACAGCCGCCGCACGAGACGAGGGAAGTGGGTTGCTCAAGTCTGCCCGCAAGCAGGAGAAGGACGACGAGGGGCGGATGCCTCTCCTCGATCACCTGCGTGAGCTGCGAAACCGGCTGCTGAAGGCCGTGCTGGCGATCGTCGTGGTGACGATCGTGGCAGCGTTCTTCCAGAAGGAGATCTACGACTTCCTTCTGCGCCCCCTTCTCGAATCGGTCGGGTGCAAGGACGGCGTGGTCATCGCCGTCAACGGCAAGCCCTGCGCACTGCTGAAGACCAACACCCTGCTGGCGCCGTTCACCAACGCCCTCAAGGTCGCGCTGATGTCCGGTGTGCTGCTCGCCACCCCGGTCTGGCTGTACCAGCTGTGGGCCTTCGTGGCCCCCGGGCTGCACAAGGGCGAGAAGCGCTACGCCTACGCCTTCGCCATCGTGGGTGCGCCCCTCTTCCTCTCCGGCGGCTACCTCGCGTACGCGATCCTGCCGCAGACCGCCGAGATCATGCTCGGGTTCAGCCCCGACAACGTGCAGAACCAGATCGAGCTCGACAGCTATCTGGATCTGCTGGTCCGCATGGTGATCGTCTTCGGCATCGCCTTCGAGCTGCCGCTGCTCCTCATCGCGCTGAACATGACCGGTGTCGTCTCCGGCAAGCGGATGCTCGGCTGGTGGCGCGGGATGATCGTGGGCCTCACCGCTTTCGCAGCCATCGCGACCCCCGGCGGCGAACCGGTTTCCATGCTGCTCCTCGCCGGCCCGCTCGCGGTCCTCTACTTCATCGCCGTCGGCTTCTCCCTGCTGAACGACAAGCGCCGCAACCGGCGCAACCCCGACGCCGACCTCAGCGACGACGAGGCCTCGGATCTCGATCTGACGCCCGAGCCCGTCGGAAGCGTGGAGCACGTCTCCGGCTCCCGGCCCGCACTTCCGGGGCAGGCGTCCGGCGAGGCGGACGGTCCCGGATCGCACCGGGTGAACGGTTACGACGACGTCACCTGACCTTGTAGGGTCCGGCGGGTGACCAGCGAGATCACTCTCTTCGTCAATCCCACCGCAGGACGCGGCCGGGGCGCGCACGCCGCGCAGCCGGCCGCTTCCGCGTTGCGGGACGCCGGATTCTCCGTCCGTACGGTGCTGGGCGAGGATGCCGACGACGCGCTGCGCCGGGCCCGCGAGGCCGTCGCGGCGGGGACCGGGGCACTGATAGCCGTGGGCGGGGACGGGCTGACGTCCCTCGCCCTCCAGGCGGTCGCCGGGACCGCCACCCCGCTCGGGGTCGTCGCCGTCGGCACCGGCAACGACTTCGCCCGCGCGCTGGGCCTGCCGATCCGCGACCCGGCCGCCGCCGGACGGCTGGCCGCGCGGGCGCTCAAGGAGAGCGGCCACCGCGACGTCGACCTCGGACGGGTCGGGGACCGCTGGTTCGGCTCCGTCCTCGCCTCAGGGTTCGACTCCCGGGTCAACGACCGGGGCAACCGGATGCGCTTCGTCGGCGGCCGGTTCAAGTACGACCTCGCGATCCTCGCCGAACTGGCCGCCTTCCGGCCGATCCCGTACCGGATCCGGCTCGACGGGGGAGAGGTCCGCGAGGTCGACGCCACGCTCATCGCGGTGGGCAACGGAACCTCGTACGGCGGGGGCATGCGGATCTGCGCCGACGCCGAGATGGACGACGGGCTCCTCGATGTGACCGTGGTGGGGGAGTGCACCCGCACCACGCTCCTCAAGGTCTTCCCGAAGGTCTACAAGGGCACGCACCTGGGCCACCCCGCCGTCACCGTGCACCGGGTCTCCTCGATCGAGCTGGCGGCGGCCGGGGTCACGGCGTACGCGGACGGCGAACCGCTGGGCGCTCTGCCGCTCACCGCCACCTGTGTACCGGGTGCCGTGCGGGTGCTCACCGGGCGATGACGAGTCGCTGACCGGGCACTGACCGGGCGCCGACCGGGTGAGAGGCCACGGGCATTTAAAGATCGCGCTGAGTGTCAGAGGTGACGGGTAGGCTCGTACGCAAGATGACAGAGGACCTCTCACCAGCTGAGCGATACCAGGCATCCCGGGCCCGTGCGGCCGAGATGGCGACGGCCCTCGGGCCCTTCCGGGAGATGTACGAGTTCGGGCTGGACCCGTTCCAGATCGAGGCCTGCCAGGCCCTTGAGGCGGGCAAAGGGGTGCTGGTCGCGGCCCCCACCGGGTCGGGCAAGACGATCGTCGGCGAGTTCGCCGTGCACCTGGCCCTGGAGCAGGGCCGCAAGTGCTTCTACACCACACCGATCAAGGCGCTCTCCAACCAGAAGTTCGCCGATCTGGTCAAGCGGTACGGTGCGGACAAGGTCGGCCTGCTGACCGGCGACAACAGCGTCAACTCCGAGGCGCCGGTGGTCGTGATGACCACCGAGGTCCTGCGGAACATGCTGTACGCGGGCTCCCAGTCGCTGTCCGGCCTCGGCTATGTGGTCATGGACGAGGTGCATTACCTCTCCGACCGCTTCCGGGGCGCGGTGTGGGAGGAAGTGATCATCCACCTCCCGGAGTCGGTGACGCTGGTCTCCCTGTCGGCGACCGTCTCCAACGCGGAGGAGTTCGGCGACTGGCTGGACACCGTGCGCGGCGACACCGAAGTGATCGTCTCCGAGCACCGCCCGGTGCCGCTCTGGCAGCACGTGATGGCCGGGCGCAAGATGTACGACCTCTTCGAGGAGGCCACCGACCACGGTGGCCGCGGCGCCGGACGGCGTGAGGTCAACCCGGACCTGGTCCGGCTCGCCCGGCAGGAGAGCCAGAACACCTACAACCCGCGTGACCGCCGCCGCGGCAAGATGGTGCGCGAGGCCGACCGCGAGCGCGAGCGGCGCCAGCGCGGCCGGATCTGGACGCCCGGCAGACCCGAGGTCATCGACCGGCTGGACAACGAGGGCCTGCTGCCCGCCATCACCTTCATCTTCAGCAGGGCCGGCTGCGAGGCCGCCGTCCAGCAGTGCCTGTACGCCGGACTCCGGCTCAACGACGAGGACAAACGCCGGCTGGTCCGCGAGATCGTCGAGGAGCGGACCGCGTCCATCCCCGGCGAGGACCTGCACGTCCTGGGCTACTACGAGTGGCTCGAAGGCCTGGAGCGCGGCATCGCCGCGCACCACGCGGGCATGCTCCCGACCTTCAAGGAGGTCGTCGAGGAACTGTTCGTCCGTGGTCTGGTGAAGGCGGTCTTCGCCACCGAAACACTGGCACTCGGCATCAACATGCCCGCGCGTTCCGTGGTGCTGGAGAAGCTCGTCAAGTGGAACGGCGAGCAGCACGCCGACATCACCCCGGGCGAGTACACCCAGCTCACCGGCCGGGCCGGACGCCGCGGCATCGACGTCGAGGGCCATGCGGTGGTCCTTTGGCAGCGCGGCATGGACCCGACGGCGCTGGCCGGCCTCGCCGGGACGCGTACGTATCCGCTGCGCTCCAGCTTCCGCCCCTCGTACAACATGGCGGTCAACCTGGTGCAGCAGTTCGGGCGGCACCGCTCGCGGGAGCTGCTGGAGACCTCGTTCGCCCAGTTCCAGGCGGACAAGTCCGTCGTCGGGATTTCGCGGCAGGTGCAGCGGAACGAGGAGGGGCTGGAGGGCTACAAGGAGGGCATGACCTGCCATCTCGGCGACTTCGAGGAGTACGCGCGCCTGCGCCGCGACCTCAAGGACCGCGAGACGGAGCTGGCCAAGCAGGGTGCGGCGCAGCGGCGGGCGGCGGCGGCCTCCTCGCTGGAGAAGCTGAGGCCGGGGGATGTCATCCACGTGCCCACGGGGAAGTTCGCGGGGCTTGCCCTGGTGCTGGATCCCGGGCTGCCTGCCGGACGGGCCAACGGGCACCGCGGGTTCGACCACCACGACGGGCCCCGCCCGCTGGTGCTGACGGCCGAGCGGCAGGTCAAGCGGCTGGCCTCGATGGACTTCCCGGTGCCCGTGGAGGCGCTGGACCGGATGCGGGTCCCGAAGTCGTTCAACCCGCGCTCGCCGCAGTCCCGGCGCGATCTGGCCTCCGCGCTGCGGACCAAGGCCGGGCACATCGTGCCCGACCGGCACCGCAAGGGGCGGGCGCCGGCCGCCGACGACCGCGAGATCGCCCGGCTGCGGACCGAGCTGCGCGCCCACCCGTGCCACGGGTGCGACGAGCGGGAGGACCACGCGCGGTGGGCCGAGCGCTACCACCGGCTGCAGCGGGACACCCGGCAGCTGGAGAAGCGGATCGAGGGGCGGACGAACACGATCGCCCGGACCTTCGACCGGATCGTCGCGCTCCTCACCGAGCTGGACTACCTCCGGGGCAACGAGGTCACCGCGAACGGGCGTCGGCTGGCCCGGTTGTACGGGGAGCTGGACCTGCTCGCCAGCGAGTGCCTGCGCGAAGGGGTGTGGGAGGGGCTCAACCCCGCCGAACTCGCCGCGTGCGTCTCGGCGCTGGTGTACGAGGCGCGGCAGGCCGATGACGCGGTCGCGCCGAAGCTGCCGTCCGGACCGGCCAAGGTCGCCATGGGCGAGATGGTGCGGATCTGGGGGCGGCTGGATGCCCTGGAGGAGGACTTCAAGATCAACCAGACGGAGGGGGTGGGGCAGCGCGAGCCCGATCTCGGCTTCGCCTGGGCGGTCTACATGTGGGCCTCCGGCCGGACGCTGGACGAGGTGCTGCGCGAGGCGGAGATGCCGGCGGGGGACTTCGTACGGTGGTGCAAGCAGGTGATCGACGTGCTGGGGCAGGTGGCTGCGGCGGCTCCTCGCGATGGTGGGGCGAGGGCTTCCAGCGTGGCGAAGAACGCGCGTAAGGCGGTCGATGCGGTGTTGCGGGGGGTCGTGGCGTACAGCTCGGTCGGGTGACGGGCGGTGGGCCGTGGTGTCGGGTGACCGGGCGGTGGTCGGGCGGGGCCTGCCGCCTGCGGCGGGCTTGCTCCCCTGCCCACCCCCCCGGAAGCGGCGCTCCGCCCCGGACCCCGCTCAGAAGACGCCCCTTCCCGAAACGCTACTCCGCCCCGGACTCCGTTCCTCGAACGCGGAGGGGCTGGAGCGGGGCGGAGCTTGTCGGGGTGACGGCGTGCGTCGTGGTCAGGTGCTTCGGCTCTTGGCCGCGGCTCCCGCGAAGACGAGGCCCAGCAGGACCGCCAGTCCGCCGACGACGATGTTGCTGATCACGATCCCGGTGTCGGGACTGCTGCCCACCACCCAGCTCGACACGATGATCCACGCACCGATCGCGCAGAGCGCCCAGCTCAGGCCGGCCATGCGCTCGGGCATCACGGTGAAGCCGAGGGCCAGTACGGCGATGGCGATACCCAGCACCAGGTTGTGCGTCACCAGGGCCGGCTGGCTGGCCGTGAAGTCGAGCACCCACGGGGAAACGGCGCAGTAGAGACCGACGAGGAACACCGGCGCGTCCACCAGTGCCACATCACGACCGCCCATCACGCGGTCGTACCGCGCACGCATTTCGGAGGCATCGGGGTGGCCCGATATGTCGCTCCTCGGGTGTGAGACGTTGCTCATGAGATTTCGTCTCCTTCGTATCCGCAGGCCCCACCGCCGTGCGGATGGATGCGGCGGGCGCCCTCACCTCCATAGTGCCCTTATCTGGTGCTTATGTGCATATTTAGGGCGATATCACTGGGCGGGATTCTCAGGTGGCCCGGGGACCCTCGGTGTCCAGCCGGGCGGCGAGGGTGAGGAGGTCCGCCGTGGCCAGGCGACGGTCCCCGTAGCCGGGCAGCGGCACGTGCAGGGGATCGGTCCAGCGGTCCGGGACCGCGCCGATGCCGTACACCGCTCCCGCCAGACCGCCCGTCACGGCCGCCACCGTGTCGGTGTCGCCGCCCACGTCGACGGCGGACGCCAGGGCCCGCTCGAAGGTGCCCGTCGTGCGCAGCGCCCAGAGCGCGGTGCCCAGGCAGGGCCACACCGCACCGTTGAACTCGGTCGCCAGGCCGGGGTGCCAGTCGGGTGCCAGCACCGTCGCCCAGCGGGCCCGGTGATCGGCGTGCACCTCGGCCAGTGCCCCGGGGACGGCGGCGAGCGGATCGTCGCCCGTCAGTGCCACCCGGACCAGCTCGTGGAAGACGGCGGTCCCTTCCCAGGCCGCCCGGTCGCCGTGGGTCAGCGCCGCGATCCGGCGGGCCGCCGCCATCGTCGCCGGGCGCCCGGCGTGCGCGAAGTACACCGCCGGCGTTGTCGCACGCATCAGTGAACCGTTGCCCGCGGCCCGCCCGTTGAGCTGGAAGTGCAGCGCCGCCGCCAGGTCCCACGGCTCCCCGTTGGTCAGCACGTCCTCGGTCTGCAGGCCGATGTCCTTCGGTCCGCCCGCAGCCCACCGCCGGAACCGGTCGAACACGTCCGGCAGGTCCAGGCCGCCGTGTTCCAGCAGCGACTCCCCGACCAGCACGGCCATCTGCGTGTCGTCCGTAGCCTCTCCCGGATCCCAGCCGCCGCCTCCGCACAGCGTCCCGACGCCGTCCGGGAAGCGGGCGGAGAACACCCCGGCGGGGCCGAACTCCCCCCCCCCCCCCCCCCCCCCGCCTCCGTGGGGGACCAGGGGGGTTACTTCGGGGGCATCAGGACCGTGTCGACGATGTAGACCGTCGCGTTGGCGGTCGGGACGTTGCCGCAGACGACCTTCGAGGAGTCGTTCACGGTGTACTCGGAGCCCGAGCCGGCCGTCGTCAGCGTGCTCTTCTCCAGGGTGTCGAAGGAGCCCTTCTCCAGCTGCTGCGGCGTCAGCTTCTCGCCCACCACGTGGTAGGTGAGGACCTTGGTGAGCTCGGCCTTGTTCGCCAGCAGCGCGTCCAGGTCGGCCTTCGGGATCTTCGCGAAGGCGTCGTTGGTCGGGGCGAACACCGTGATGTTCTCGGCGTTGTTGAGCGTGTCGACCAGGCCGGCCTGCTTCACGGCGGCCACCAGCGTCGACAGCTCCTCGTTGTTCGAGGCCGCCGTGGCGACCGGGTCCTTCGCCATGCCGTCGAACGAGCCCGCGCCTTCCTTCGGCACCGACGAACAGGCCGGGCCGAACGGCTCGTTTGTGGTCATCGAGTCATCGGCCGAAGGGCTCGCCGGCGCGGACGCGCTGGGCGTCGAGCCTGCCGCCGAGTCCTTGGAGGAATCGTCCGACGAGCAGGCGGTCAGCGTCAGCGGCAGCACGGCTGCTGCGGACACGGCGACGGCCGCGCGGCGGAAGAGGAGCGTGTTCATGGCGTTTCTCCTGAATCGAAGGTGTGGTGCGAAGAGCTGAGTGGGGGTGAGAGATGGGAGGGTGGTGCCGACCGCCGTTCGGTCGGCGCCGCGCGGTCCGTCTCCCCAGCCGCGGGAGACGGACCCGGCGCCGGGACGAGCCGTCCGACCAGGAGGGACCGCACTCCTGCGGCTCCTGCGGCACCACGGCCGGCGGCGGTGAACCGCCCGGACGGCTCCCCGGCCGTCCCGGCGGTGTCACGCCCCCGGCCGCACCGCGGACCGGAACCACCGA
Organism: Streptomyces anulatus; assembly: GCF_000721175.1. GTDB lineage: Bacteria > Actinomycetota > Actinomycetes > Streptomycetales > Streptomycetaceae > Streptomyces > Streptomyces anulatus_C. The sequence goes on along the minus strand of NZ_JOEZ01000012.1, from coordinate 136,061 downwards.
CGGGCCCACCGCCCCGCCCCGGACGCCGCGGGGACCGGCGCCGGCCGGATCCGTACGGCGTACCGGGGCGACGCGGCGGCGCACCGCGCATCCGGCGGCCGGGCCGCCGGGCGCGGCGGCCAGGGCACGCGCCGAGCGGGACCGCCGGGGCCGGAGTGCCCCGTCCCTCCGCGCGTTGTTCCGGTCTGCTCTCACACAGGGGGGTTCGGCGCCGGTCGGCCGGCGGATTGGTCCCGGTCCCCTATTCACCCGATCGGAGCAGAGTCGGCCACCGACCAATCCTTCCGGGCACCGGCCACGAATGGAGGGTGAGGAGCACTCCAGCAGTGCTCCGAACCGCGTTGAGGGACCGGAGGGAGCCGGAATGGCAGGGGAACGGCGGCGGACGGCCGTGGTGGGAGCCGGAGTGGCGGGGCTGACCGCCGCCCACGTTCTCCGGGACGCCCACGAGGTGACGCTGTACGAAGCGGACGACCGTGTCGGGGGCCACGCCCACACACACGATCTGGACGCTTCCGACGGCCGGGTGCACCGCGTCGACTCGGGGTTCATCGTGCACAACCGGCGGACCTACCCCCGTCTGCTGCGGCTCTTCGACGAACTCGGCGTCGCCACGCAGGAGTCCGAGATGTCGATGTCCGTACGCTGCGAGGGCTGCGGTCTGGAGTACGCCGGGGCGCGTGGTCCCGTCGGGCTCTTCGCGCAGCCGGGCTCCGCCGTGCGCGGACGTTATCTGCGGATGCTCGCCGAGGTGCCGCGGTTCCACCGCGCCGCACGGGCCCTGCTGGCGCTGCCGGAAAGTGCCGGGAGCGACATGACGCTGGGGGAGTTCGCCCGGCGCGGGCGCTTCTCGCCGTACTTCCACGCCCACTTCCTCACCCCCATGGTCTCCGCCGTCTGGTCCTGCGACCCGGTCACCGCCCTGCGCTACCCGGCCCGTTACCTCTTCCGCTTCCTCGCCCACCACGGCATGCTCGCCATCGGCGGCTCCCCGGTCTGGCGCACCGTCACCGGCGGGTCACGCAGTTACGTCGACCGTGTCGTCAAGCAGCTCGCCGCCGTGCACACCTCGACCCCGGTGCGCGCGATCACCCGGCACGCGGACGGCGTCGAGGTCACCACCGAGGACGGCACGACCACCCCGTACGACTCCGTCGTCATCGCCACCCACCCCGACCAGGCGCTGCGGCTGCTCACCGACCCGACCGACGCCGAGCGCGGCACGCTCGGCGCGTTCCGGTACTCCCGCAACCCGACCCTGCTGCACACGGACACCGCCCTGCTGCCGCGAGCCCGGGGGGCCAAGGCCTCCTGGAACTACCTGATGCCCTCCTGTGCCGCCGACGCCGACCGGGTGACCGTCAGCTACGACATGAACCGGCTCCAGCGGCTCGACGCGCCCGAGACCTTCGTGGTCACGCTGAACGGATCCGACCGGGTCGACCCCGACTCCGTGCGCGCCCGCATGGTCTACGAGCACCCGGTCTGCACGCCTGAGTCCGTCGCCGCGCAGGCCCGGCTGCCCGCCCTGTCCGGCCCCGTCACCGCCTACGCGGGGGCGTACCACGGCTGGGGGTTCCACGAGGACGGCTGCCGTTCGGGGGCGGAGGCCGCCGCCGCCCTCGGGGTGGCCTGGTGAACGCCCTCTATCCGTGCACCATCACGCACGTACGGAACCGGCCGACGACGTACGCGTTCCGGCACCGTACGTATCTGTGGCTGATCGACCCCGACCGGCCGCCCCGGCTGCCGCGCGCCCTGCGGCCGCTGGCCCGGTTCGACGCCCGCGACCACTTCGGCGGTACCGCGCCCACCATCCGGGCCGGGCTGGAGCGCTTCCTGCGGGCGCGGGGGGTGGAGCTCGGCGACGGGACCGTCACCATGCTCACCCAGGCCCGGGTGTTCGGGTACGTCTTCAACCCGATCACCGTCTACTGGTGCCACCGCGCCGACGGCAGCCCCCTCTGCGTCGTCGCCGAGGTGCACAACACGTACGGCGGCCGCCACGGCTATCTGCTGCGTCCCGACGGGGACCACCGGGCCGTGACCGGCAAGGAGTTCTACGTCTCGCCGTTCTTCCCCGTGGACGGCGGCTACCGGATGCGGCTGCCCGAGCCCGGGCCCCGTCTCGACCTGAGTGTCCATCTGGAGCGTGAGGGGAACCGCCCGTTCACCGCGACCGTACGCGGGGGCCGCCGACCGGCCACACCGCGCGAACTGGTGCGCCTGGCCCTGCGCCACCCCCTCTCCACCGTCCTCGTCTCCGCCGCGATCCGCCTGCACGGCATCCGGCTCCACCTGCGCGGACTCCCCGTGCGGCCCCGTCCCCCTCACTGCCCACAGGAAGGCATGCAGTGACCGTTCCCACCTCTGCGCCGCCGGCTGAACACACCCCCGGGACCGACCCGGAACGCTGGCCCGACATCGTCGCGCTGCCCCGGGCCTCCCGCCCCCGGACCGCCGTCGCCGAACGCATCGTCCGCCACGCGCTCGCCCGGCTCCCCCTGCGTGTCCGGCTCGCGGGCAGGGACGACATCGGCCTCGGCGGGCCGCTCATGGACATCCACGACCCCGACGCCTTCTTCCGGCGGATCGGCGCGAGCGGACTCATCGGCTTCGGCGAGTCCTACATGGCGGGGGAGTGGGACGCGCCGGAACTGGTCGGCGTGCTGACCGTGCTCGCCGACAACGCCGCCGACCTCGTCCCCCGGCCGCTGCAACGCCTGCGCGGCATCTGGGCGTTGCGCAGGCCCGCCGCGCAGATGAACACCCCCGAAGGCTCCCGGGACAACATCAGCCACCACTACGACCTGTCCAACGAGCTCTTCGCCCTCTTCCTCGACGAGACGCTCTCCTACTCCTCCGCCGTCTTCCGCGGCTTCCCCGCCGAGCACGCCCTGCTGCCCGCCGCCCAGCACCGCAAGATCGACCGGCTGCTGGACGCCGCCGGGGTCACCGAGGGCACCCGCCTCCTGGAGATCGGCACCGGCTGGGGCGAACTGGCCATCCGCGCGGCCGCCCGCGGCGCCCGGGTCGTCACCGTCACCCTCTCCGCGGAACAGCGTGAACTGGCCCGCACCCGCATCCGCCAGGCCGGGTACGAGGACCGCGTCGAGGTACGGCTGAGCGACTACCGCCACGTCACCGGCGAGTACGACGCCATCGTCAGCGTCGAGATGGTCGAGGCGGTCGGCGAGGAGTTCTGGCCGGTCTACTTCGGAACCCTGGACCGGCTGCTCGCCCCCGGCGGCCTGATCGCCCTCCAGGCCATCACGATGCCCGACGACCGGCTGCGCGCCAGCCGCTCCACGTACACCTGGATCCAGAAGTACATCTTCCCCGGCGGACTGCTGCCCTCCACCGAGGCCGTGGAGCGGATCACCACCGGCCACACCCGATTGCGCACCACCCAGCGCATCCGCTTCGGCGCGCACTACGCCGAGACGCTCCGGCTGTGGCGGGAGCGGTTCACCGAACGGGCCGCCGAGGTCGACGCCCTCGGCTTCGACGCCGTCTTCCGCCGGATGTGGACCTTCTATCTCGCCTACTCCGAAGCGGGCTTCCGCTCCGGCTATCTGGACGTGCAGCAACTGCTGCTGACCCGTGAGGAGACCGCGTGACCACCGCCGCCACCAGGCCCCCCGCCCGGCGCCGTACTCCGACCGGGGCCGCCCAGCGCGTCGAACCGCTGATCGAGCGGTTCCTCGGGGGTGCACTGCCGGTCCGGGTACGGATGTGGGACGGCAGCGAGACCGGACCCCACGACGCCCCCACCGTCCATGTGCGGACCCGCAGAGCGCTGCGCCGCCTGCTGTGGGAGCCGGGCGAACTCGGCCTCGCCGAGGCCTACATCACCGGCGACATCGACCTCGACGCCGACCTCGGCGACGGTCTGCGGGCCATGCGCCGCGCCGTGCGCGAACGCGGCCTCACCGCGCCCGCGCCCGCCCTCGGCGACCGCGTCAAGGCGGCGGGCCTCGCTCTGCGCCTCGGTGCGGCCGGCCCCCGCCCGCCGGTCCCCGCCGCCCGCGCCGGCCTGCGCGGGGCCCTGCACAGCAAGGCGCGCGACCGGGCGGCGATCAGCCACCACTACGACCTGTCCAACGACTTCTACGCGCTGCTCCTCGACGAGACGATGGCGTACTCCTGCGGCTACTGGACCAGCGACGCACCCGGCTACGGCCCGGCCGACGCCCAGCGCGACAAGCTGGAACTGATCTGCCGCAAGCTCGGACTGCGGCCCGGCGCACGGCTGCTGGACATCGGCTGCGGCTGGGGTTCGCTCACCCTGTACGCGGCCGAGCGCCACGGCGTCCAGGTCACCGCCGTCACCCTCGCCGCCGAACAGGCCGCGTACGTACGGGAGCAGGTCACGACACGCGGGCTCGACGATCTCGTCGAGGTGCGACACATCGACTACCGGGACATCGCGGAACGCCCCGGGACCCGGGGCGCGTACGACGCGGTGTCCACCATCGAGATGGGCGAGCACGTCGGCGACGCCGAGTATCCGGCGTTCACCGCGATCCTGCACGACGTGCTCCGGCCGCGGGGCCGGGCCATGGTCCAGCAGATGTCCCGGGGGACGACCGCGCCCGGCGGCGGCGCGTTCATCGAGTCGTACATCGCCCCCGACATGCACATGCGGCCGCTCGGCGACACGGTCGCCCTGCTGGAGGGGGCCGGGCTGGAGGTGCGTGACGTCGAGTCCCTGCGCGAGCACTACGTCCTGACGGTGGAGGCCTGGCGGCGCACGCTGGAGGAGCACTGGGCGGAGTTCGTCGCCATGGCCGGGGAGGAGACCGCGCGGGTGTGGCGGCTCTACCTCGTCGGTGGCGCCCTCGCGTTCGAGGAGCGGCGGATGGGCGTCGACCAGATCCTCTCCGTACGGCCCGGCCCGGTCGGCTCCGCCGCGATGCCGGCCACCCGGAACGACTGGTACGCACCGGAGGAGGACCGGTGAGCGGCTTCGCCTGGCCGGCGTTCGCGAACGGGCTCGCGGGCGCGGCCGTCGCCGCCCTCGGCGTCATGCTCGTCACCTTCGCCGTCGCCCTGAACAAGGGCGTGCACCGGATCGTCGACATCGCCTGGGGCGTCGGGTTCGCCGCCGTGGCCCTGGTCTCCTACGGCCTCTCGGCGGGCGCGGGCGACGACGGCCGCCGGCTCCTGGTGACCGCGCTGACCGTGATCTGGGGGCTGCGCCTCGCCGTTCACATCGGGCGGCGCGGCCGGGGGCACGGCGAGGACCCGCGCTACGCGAAGATGCTGGCCAAGGCCCCCGGCAACCCGCACCTGTACGCCCTGCGCAAGGTGTACCTGCTCCAGGGCGCGCTGGTCTGGCTCGTCTCGCTCCCGGTGCAGGCCGCGCAGTACCTCACCGCGCCGCTGGCCTGGTGGGCCTGGGCGGGGGCGCTCCTGTGGGCGGTCGGCCTCGCCTTCGAGGCGATCGGCGACGCACAGCTGGCCCGGTTCAAGGCCGACCCCGCCAACCAGGGGAAGATCATGGACCGGGGGCTGTGGTCCTGGACCCGTCATCCGAACTACTTCGGCGACTTCTGCGTCTGGTGGGGCCTGTTCCTCTTCGTCTGTCAGGCCCCGGCCGCCGCTGCCGCCACCGTCGTCGCCCCGCTGGTGATGAGCTTCCTGCTGACCAAGGGCAGCGGCGCTGCCCTGCTGGAGCGTCATATGGCCGACCGGCCCGGGTTCGACGCGTACGTCGCGCGGACGAGCGGCTTCTTCCCCCGGCCGCCGCGCAGGAGCTGAGCACATCGACACGGGCCCGTTCCGCAGCCACGGGACGGGCCCTGCCGTGCCATGCCGTCGTCCGGTCAGTCCAGACCGCGGGCGCGTTCGAAGCGGGACCGGGCCTCGGCCAGGTCCACCACCGGCTCCGGGTAGTCCAGGGCCGCCCGGTCCAGGCCCTGAAGCTTCCAGGGCTCGTGGATCGCGGCCCCCGCCAGCTCCGCCAGCTCCGGCACCCAGCGCCGTACGTAGTCGCCGCGCGGATCGAAGCGTCTGCCCTGGATCACCGGGTTGAGCACCCGGTTGGGCCGGGTGTCCGTGCCGGTGCCCGCCACCCACTGCCAGTTGAGCTGGTTGTTCGCCAGGTCGCCGTCGACCAGCAGGTCCAGGAAGTGCCGGGCGCCCACCCGCCAGTCCACGTACAGCGTCTTGGTGAGGAAGCTCGCGGCCAGCATCCGGCCCCGGTTGTGCATCCAGCCCTCGTGCGCGAGCTGCCGCATCGCCGCGTCCACCAGCGGATAACCCGTCCGCCCGGTCCGCCAGGCGTCGATCTCGTCCTCGTCGGAGCGCCAGCGGTCGTGGCGCGGCCGGTAGTCGGACCAGGAGGCGTCGGGGCGGGCGGCGAGGACCTGGTGGTGGAAGTCGCGCCAGGCGAGCTGCCGTACGAACGCCTCGCCGCCGGGCCCGCCCTTCTCCCGTGCGCGGTTGGCCAGTTCGGCGGCGGAGACCGTGCCGAAGTGGAGGTGGGGGGAGAGCCGGGAGGTGGCGTCGCCGGCCAGGTCGTCGTGGCCGTCCTCGTAGTCGGCCATCGGCCCGTTCAGCCAGGACGTCACCAGCTTGCGGCCCGCGTCCTCGCCGCCCCGGGCCAGTCCGGGGGAGAGGTCCTTGACCGTGTCCCGGTCCGGGAGCGGGTCGCCCGCCACGCCGTCCGGCACCCGGACCGTACGCGGAGCCGTCAGTGTGCCCCGTACTCCCTCCGCCTCCCAACGGCGGAAGTACGGGGTGAACACCGCGAAGTGGTCCTTGCCACCCGTCGGGACCACTCGGCCCGGAGCGAGCGCGGTGACCACCGCGTCATGGATGCGCAGTTCGCAGCCGGTGCCCGCCAGGGCCTCCCGGATCCGCTCCTCGCGCCGCGCCGCGTACCGGCTGACCCCGGCGGCGACGTGCACCGAGGCCGCCCCGGTCTCCTCGGCCACCCGCTTCACCTCGGCGGCCACCTCGCCCCGGCGGACGACCAGCCGGCCGCCCCGGCGGCGCAGTCCGGCGTCCAGGGAGGCCAGGCAGTCGGCGAGGAACGCGAGCCGGTTGGGCGCGTCGAACCCGGCGCGGTGGACGGCGTCGTCCCGCACGAACAACGGGACGACCTCGTCCGCGTCCCGCAGGGCCCCACGCAGCACCGGGTTGTCGTGGACTCGTAGATCGGAAGTGAACAGCACCACCGCGACACTCATGGAACGGGCGCTCCCTTGCAGGGTTCGTGGGCGATCGGTCAGGCGGCGGGGAAGTCCATCAGCGCCACCGGCGACGAGGTCGGCTCGGCGGACCCGCCGGCCGGCTCGACCGTGATGCCCATCCCGGACGCCCGGTCCACCGGCCCGTCCAGCAGGACCGCGTCGTCGCTCGCCGTCGGGTCCATCAGACCGGCCGAGCGCATCGTGCCCTCGTCGTTGAACCAGATCTGGTAGACCTTGCCGCTCGGCGGCCGTTCCATCCCCGAGGCCACGAACACCGCACGGTTCTGGCTCTGCGAGACGACGACGGTGCCGTGCGCGCCGCCGGTCAGCGCACTCGACGTGGTCTTCGCGTCCGGGGCCGAGAGGACCTGGGCCAGCTGCTCGTTCTGCCGCTGCGCCTGATCCGCCTCCTGCCGCGCGTCCCGCGCCACCTGGTTCTGCCAGACCGCGACCCCGCCGAACGCGGCAGCCGCGGCGATGCAGGCGGCGAGCGCGTAGGTGTACCACCGGCCGGTGCGTCCGCCCCCGCCGGTCCGCTCCCGTCTGCCGGGCGCCGGAGCCTCCTGGCGTACGGTCGTGATCTCCCGCAGTACCCTCTCGCGCAGCTCGCGCGGAGGGGTCTCGGCGACGGCGAGGCCGAGCCGGGCGGCGGTGGCCGACAACTCCCGCACCTCCTGGGCGCAGGCCTCGCAGTCCTCCAGATGCCGCTCGAACGCCTGCCGTTCGGACTCGGTCAGCGCATGCAGGGCATAGGCCCCGGTCAGCGTGTGCAGCTCGGCCGTGCTCATGCGCTCACCCCCAGGCAGTCGCGCAGCCGGATGAGGCCGTCGCGGAGTCGTGTCTTGATGGTGCCCAGCGGTACGGCGAGGAGTTCGGACACCTCACGGTAGGTCAGGCCCCGGTAGTAGGCCAGCGTCACCGACTCCCGTTGCAGCTCGGACAGGGTGCGCATACAGCGCCGAACCTGTTCTCTCTCCAACCGGGTCTCGACCTGTTCGGACACCTCGTCGAAGGCGGGCGTCCGGTCCAGCAGCGCCGCCTTGTGTTCCCGGGCGGCAGCGGCCTCGGCCGAGCGCACCCGGTCGACGGCCCGGTGGTGGGCCAGGGTCAGCACCCAGTTCATCGCGCTGCCCCGGGAGGCCTGGAAGCGGGGGGCGGTCCGCCACACCTCCACCAGCACCTCCTGAGCCACCTCCTCCGACTGCGCCGGATCGCGGAGCACGCTGCGCACCAGGCCGAGCACGGGCCCGCTCACCGCGTCGTACACCTCGGCGAACGCGTCCTGGTCGCCCCGCGCGACCCGCACCAGGAGCTCCTGGAGATCAGGACCGGGCGAGGGCACCCCACTGATGTGTACGGCTTCCTTCACGCGGGTTTCCTCCCGGGACGATCGTCGCTTCCAGCAGTGATTCGGAGCGGACGGCCGTACGGATTGGTCGGGTCCGCGCGATCTTTCCAGACCCGGCCCCGGGAGGACGCGCGATTCAGCCGGCGGGCGTTTCGCGCCGCCGCAGCCGGACGGCGCGGACCGCGAGGAAGATCAGCGGCCCGAACGGCGACAGGAGGATCGTCAGGACCAGCAGCGGCACCATCAGCCACGGCGAGAGCCCCAGCTTCCGGATCCGGAGGTACATCCACTGCCCGAGCAGGAGATCCCAGGCGGTCACCTGCGCCCAGATCGCTCCCGCTCCGTCGGCCGGCGCCGTCAGCTCACGGAAGGTGTCGATGTCCGGACTGCTCACCGCCGTCCACAGTTCCGGGAACACGGGGACGGCCATGCCGACGTGGACGGCGAGCCGGCAGCACGGTCAGCGGTGAGGCGACGAGGCGGGCGGTGCCGGACCAGGTGGGGGCGAAGATCATCAGCAGCCGGAACGGGGCGGCCGGACAGAACGTGATCTCGAAGAGCGCGCCGGTCATGCCACGGGTTCCCTGTCGTCGGCAGCGGTACGGATCCGGCGGGCGGCGGCCGTCGGGCGCAGCGCGGCCCGGACGCCGCCCGCCACCGCCGCGAGGATTGCTCCGGCGGCGGCCGTCGTGGCCGCGTCCGGGTGGATCAGCGGCTGGCCCCGGAGCGCCTGCCAGGTGATGAGAGCGACGAGCGCCGCGTAACCGCCGACGGCGACCCGTACGAGGCGCAGCCGTATCCCGGCGTCGCGCAACGGGGCGAAACGGGGCGCGAGCAGCACCAGGGCGATGAGGAGGAGCGGTATCAGCTGGAGGGCGTGCATGCCCACGAAGTGCGGGGCCCGCAGATCGCCGCCGGTCGTCGACCAGCCGGTCAGGGCCATGGACGGGCCGCCGTCCGGTACCCCCACGGAGTGCGCGCCGATCACGTCGGCGGTGCCGAGGTTCCCGGCCGCCCGCTGGCCCTCGCTCGGCAGGGTCATCAGGAAACCGAGCGCCGCGCCGGCCATGGCGATCAGCAGGCCGCCCCGGACGGCCAGGGCCGTCGCCCGGTCGGCGATGCGGGTGCGCAGCAGCAGGACGGCGATCACCAGGGTGGCCGCCCACAGGACGACGATGGTCATCCCCATCGCGTCCCACAGCGCCGAGTCGAAGGCGGTCGCGGTATTGAAGTGGCTGCGCTTCCCCCGGACGACCTGCACGGTGATGATCACCATCTCGGCCAGGCTCGTCAGCACGACGACGTGCCCCGCCCACCGGCCGGTCCGCCGCCCCCGCGTGAGATGCGTCAGCATCCAGGCCAGCGTCAGGCAGTACGCGGCGAAGGACACGGCGAACTTGAACGGCTTCGCCCAGATCGGCGCGCCCACCAGGACCCGGTCGTCGACCACGAGACCCACGGCGGAGGCGAGGGCGAGAGCGGCCATCGCGGCGGAGAAGACGACTAATGGGCGATGCCAGGAACGCCATGACGACATGAGGGACCCCCTGAGACGCTGTCCGAGCGTTATGGATAGCCGCGCTGTCCGCTATCCGATAGGGGGACTATCTATGATGGATGCGGTGTCTGGCAAGGGCGGAAGGACGAACACGCGGTGCGCATCGGTGAATTGAGTCGCAGGTCCGGGGTTCCGGTACCGACGATCAAGTACTACCTACGTGAAGGGCTCCTGTCCGCAGGGGAGTTGACCAGCCCGAACCAGGCGCACTACGGCCCCGGGCACGAGCGCAGACTGCGCCTCATCCGGGCGCTGCTGGACGTCGGCGGCCTCTCGCTCGCCGCCATCGGCGAGGTCCTGGAAGCCATGGACGATCCGGACCAGCCGGTGCACAAGGTGCTCGGCGTCGCGGCGGACGGCATCACGCCGACCGGCGAGGAGGAGGCGGGTCCCGAACTGGAGGACGCGCGCGAGGAGGTGGCCGAGCTGCTGCGGCGGCGCGGCTGGCAGGCCGAAGACCAGAGCCCCGCCGCCGAATCACTGGCGGAGGTGCTCGCCGCGCTGCGCAGGGCCGGGCACGGCGGATACACCGACCTGCTGGACGTCTACGCGGACGCCGCCGAGCCGGTCGCCCGCGCCGACCTCGACTACGTGCAGCGGCGGGTGGCCCGCGAGGACCTGGTCGAGAGCGTCGTCGTGGGGACCGTCCTCGGTGAGGCGATGTTCGGCGCGCTGCGGAGGCTGGCGCACATCGACGTGTCCTTCCGGCGCTTCGAGTCCCGGCGTCACCTCTCCGGCCCGGCCGAGGCGGACCGGGCGGACGGCCCGGGAGGGGCGGCGGGCGGCCGTGCGGCTCCGGCTCCGCCTGAGGGAGGCGCTCCGGAGGCCTGACGCCGACGCGCGGACCCCGCCCGCCGCGACTGCGGTGGACGGGGTCCGATGGTCCGCTCGCCGGCCGGCCCGGGGTACATGTTCCGGGCGCGGCCGTCGTCGGGGCGGGCTACGCGGAGGCCGTGCCGTTCTCCTGCTCGCGCTCCACCTGCTCGTTCCACTCGCGCTTCACGGCGCGCCAGGCGTCGTCGTTCTGGCCGAGGCGCCAGTAGCCCGAGATCGACAGCTGGGCCAGCGGGATCTGCCGCTCCACGCGCAGATACCGGCGGATCTCCTTCACGAAGCCCGCCTCCCCGTGCACGAACGCCTGGACCTCGCCCTCGGGGAAGTCCAGCCCCTTCACAGCGGCGGTCAGCAGCTCGCCGACCGGCCGGTCGCCGCGGTGCAGCCAGGTCACGGCCACCCCGTCGGGCGCCTCGGTCTTCTGCTCCTCCGAGGCGTCCGACACCTCCACGAAGGCGTGCACCAGTGCGCTCGACGGCATCTGCTCCAGCGCCGCCGCGATCGCCGGGAGCGCGCTCTCGTCGCCGACCAGCAGGTGCCAGTCCGCCGAAGCCTTCGGACCGTAACCGCCGCCGGGGCCGAGGAAGGTCACCTGCTCGCCCACCCGGGCCCGCTGCGCCCACGGTCCCGCGAGGCCCGCGTCGCCGTGCACGACGAAGTCGACGGCCATCTCCCGGGAGGCCGGGTCCCACGAACGCACCGTGTACGTACGGGTGGTGGGCCACAGCTCGCGTGGGTACTCCTCGCGGATGGCGGCCATGTCGAACGGGTGGGCGTAGTCCGCGCCCTCGGGTGCGAAGCACAGCTTGATGTAGTGGTCGGTGAAGCCGGAGAGGGTGAAGTCCGCTAGCCCTTCGCCGCCGAGGACCACCCGCACCATGTGCGGGGTGATCTGCTCGGTGCGCACGACCTGCGCCCCCTGGGCCTTGGGTCCCTGCCGGGCCGGCCGCTCTGCCACGAGGTACTCCCTGGTTCGCATGCTGAAGACTTAGGTATACCTAAGTAAGTTAGCACCTCAGTGCTGAAGGACGGTCAGCAGTCGCTGAAGTGCTCCGCCCAGGCCCCACTGCTCCGCCAGTGCCTCCAAGGCGGCCGGGTCGTGCGGCTCGCGCGGCAGCGCCGGATCGAAGTCGGGCATCGGCACGTCCCCGGCCACCCGGACCACCTTCGGCGCGACCGCCACATAGGCGCGCGACTCGTCCAGCCGCCTGCGCTGCGACGGGGTCAGCTTCGCCTTCGGGTCGTCCACCGCCGCCATGATGCCGTCGAGGTCGCCGTACGCGTCCAGCAGCTTCGCCGCCGTCTTCTCGCCGATGCCGGGGACGCCCGGCAGTCCGTCGCTCGGGTCGCCGCGGAGCAGCGCCAGGTCGACGTACCCCGCGCCGTCCACCCCGTACTTCTCGCGCAGCCACGCCTCGTCGGTCACCTGGAGCGTGCCGACGCCCTTGAGCGGGTAGAGCACGCGCACCCGGCGGGCGTCGTCGACCAGCTGATACAGGTCGCGGTCGCCGGTGACGATGTCCACCGGACCGGTCGCCCGCGCCGTGAGGGTGCCGATGATGTCGTCCGCCTCGTACGGCGTGACGCCGACGCGGGCGATCCCGAGGGCCGCCAGCACGTCCTCGATGATCGGGACCTGCGGGGACAGCGTGTCGGGGATCTCCTCCTCGTCCGTCTGTCCGGCGGGCGTCTCCTCGGCGACCCGATGTGCCTTGTACGTCGGGATCAGGTCGACCCGCCACTGCGGGCGCCAGTCGTTGTCCCAGCAGGCGACCAGGTCGTCCGGCCGGTGGTCGTGCACCAGGCGGCCGATGAAGTCGAGGAGTCCGCGCACGGCGTTCACGGGCGTCCCGTCCGGTGCGCGCACCGAGTCGGGCACCCCGAAGTAGGCGCGGAAGTACAGGGAGGCGGTGTCGAGGAGCATCAGGCGTCGCGTCACAGACCCGATGATGCCCCACCGCACCCACAGTCGCTCCGGGTAACCGCTCACCGCCCTTCCGTCGCATGTCGGTGACGTAGGTCACTGTCTTGTTTGGGTGGTGTAAGCGTGGGCAGGCGCGCCACCGGAGCGGACCACGTCGCATTTCAACTAGTGCATGTGCCACACGCGGACAGAGCCCGCATTGCTCCACGGTCTGCCGGAGGGGGTGGCAGACCGTTTTCGGTTCGACGCGTGAGGTGTATGTGTCCAGGCTGCAAGCCGAACACTTGTACAAAGTCTTCGGCAGACGACCCGACGAAGCCGTGCGGAAGCTCGAGTCCGGCACCGACCGCGACGAGTTGCGGGCCGACGGAACGACCGCCGCGGTGATCGACGCCTCGTTCACCGTGGAGCCGGGCCAGATCTTCGTCGTCATGGGGTTGTCCGGCTCGGGCAAGTCCACCCTGCTGCGCATGCTGAACGGTCTGCTCGAGCCGACCGCGGGCCGCGTGCTGTTCGACGGTCAGGACCTGACCGCCCTGAGCCCCCGCGAGCTGCGGAACGTCCGCTCCACCAAGATCAGCATGGTGTTCCAGCACTTCGCGCTCTTCCCCCACCGGAGCGTCCTGGAGAACGCCGCGTACGGCCTGGAGGTCCAGGGCGTGTCGCGTGAGGAGCGCGAGGTGCGCGCCACCGAGGCGCTGCGGCTCACCGGCCTCGAAGGCTGGGAGAAGTCCTGGCCCGACGAGCTGTCCGGCGGTATGCAGCAGCGCGTGGGCCTCGCCCGTGCCCTGGCCACCGACGCCGACCTGCTGCTCATGGACGAGTCCTTCAGCGCGCTCGACCCGCTGATCCGCCGTGACATGCAGGACCAGCTGCTGGAGCTCCAGAAGCGCCTGAAGAAGACCATCGTCTTCATCACCCACGACCTCAACGAGGCCATGCGCCTGGGTGACCGGATCGCCGTGATGCGCGACGGGGAGATCGTCCAGCTCGGCACCGCCGAGGACATCCTCATCACCCCGGCCGACGACTACGTCGCCTCCTTCACCCAGGACGTCGACCGCTCCCGGGTGCTCACCGCGGGCGCGATCATGGCCGAGCCGCACACCGTGATGGGCACCAGTGCGGCGGACGGCAAGGAACTGCGCACCCCGCAGGACGTCCTCGCCGCGGCCCCCGCCACGGTCCCGGAGTCCACGCCGGTCATCGACCTGTTCACGCCCTGCTCGCAGAGCGCGAACCCGGTCGCCGTGACCGATGCCAGGGGCAAGCTCGTCGGCGTCGTCCCCAGCTCCCGGCTGCTCGCCGTCCTCGGCGAGCCGATGGTCCCGGCCGAGGCCCCCCGCGACGCCGAGCCCGCAGCCGCGGGCGGCGTGAAGAAGGTGGCACGTGTTTAGGCTCCCCCTCGGCGAATGGGTCGACTCCGCGGTCGACTGGCTGCAGACCCACCTCGCCTGGCTCTTCGACGCCGTCAGCTCCATCGTCAGCGGCATGTTCGACGGCATAGCCGCCGTCCTCTCCGCCCCCGCACCGCTGCTGTTCGCGGGCATCGTCGCCGTCATCGCCTGGTGGCTGCGCGGCCTGCCCGCCGCACTGCTCACCTTCGTCGGGTTCGCCCTCATCGACTCCGTCGAGCTGTGGGACGAAGCGATGGACACCCTCACCCTGGTGCTCGTCGCGACCCTGGTCACCCTGGTCATCGCCGTGCCGCTGGGCATCTGGGCCTCCCGGTCCAGGACGGTCAGCGCGATCACCCGGCCGGTCCTGGACTTCATGCAGACCATGCCCGCCATGGTCTACCTGATTCCCGGCGTCATCTTCTTCGGCGTCGGTGTGGTCCCCGGCATCATCGCCACCATCATCTTCGCGCTGCCCCCGGGCGTCCGGATGACCGAACTCGGCATCCGCCAGGTCGACGGCGAACTCGTAGAGGCGGCCGAGGCCTTCGGCACCACCTCGCGCAACACCCTGCTGCGCGTCCAGCTGCCGCTCGCTCTGCCCACGATCATGGCCGGCATCAACCAGGTCATCATGCTGGGCCTGTCCATGGTCGTCATCGCGGGCATGGTCGGCGGCGGCGGCCTCGGCGGCTCCGTCTACCGGGCCATCGGCAACGTCGACGTCGGCCTCGGCTTCGAGGCGGGCATCTCCATCGTCATCCTCGCCATGTACCTGGACCGGATGACCGGCGCGCTGGGCACCGCGGTCTCCCCGCTGGGCCGCCGCGCGGTCGCCAAGGCCCAGGCCATGGCCGACGGCTGGAAGATCTGGACCTACCGCCCGCAGCCCCGCGTCGCGGCCGTCGGCATCATCGTCCTCGCGCTCGTCGCGGGCAGCATGAGCGTCTTCGGCGGCGGCTCCAAGGACGACACCGCCGGCGAGGCCGCGCAGATCGGCGACGGCAAGAAGGTCAGCATCGGCTACATCCCGTGGGACGAGGGCATCGCCTCCACCTTCCTCTGGAAGGAGATGCTGGAGCAGCGCGGCTTCGAGGTCGACGTCAAGCAGTACGAGGCCGGTGCCCTCTACACCGGCATGGCCAACGGGCAGATCGACTTCCAGACCGACTCCTGGCTGCCGGTCACCCACGCCAGCTACTGGGAGAAGTACCAGGACCGCCTGGAGGACCTCGGCGCGTGGTACGCCCCGACCTCGCTGGAGCTCGCCGTCCCCGCGTACCTGAAGGACGTCCGGTCGATGGACGACCTGAAGGGCCGGGCGTCCGAGTTCAAGGGCCGGATCGTCGGCATCGAGCCGAGCGCCGGCGAGATGGGCCTGCTCAAGGACAAGCTGCTGCCGGGCTACGGCCTGGACGAGGAGTACAAGCTCATCGACGGCTCCACGCCCTCCATGCTGGCCGAGCTGAAGCGCGCGTACGCCAAGAGGGAACCGATCGTCGTTCCGCTCTGGTCGCCGCACTGGGCGTACAACGAGTACGACCTCACCAAGCTCGAGGACCCCAAGAAGCTCTGGGGCGAGGGCGACGGCGTCCACACCCTGGCGCGCAAGGGCTTCTCCGCCGAGAACCCCGTGGTCAGCAAGTGGCTGAAGAACTTCAAGATGACCGAGGACCAGCTCACCAGCCTGGAAGCCCAGATCCAGAAGTCCGGCTCCGGCAAGGAGCAGGAAGCCGTCCGCACCTGGCTGAAGGCCAACCCGGGCGTCGCCGACGAGTGGTCCCCGGTCCCGGAGGCCGCCGAGGGCGCCGACGGCGAGGACGAGCGCGACCGTGCCCTGGAGGTCGCCTGGTTCCCGTGGGAGGAGGACATCGCCGCCACGTACCTGTGGAAGGCGGTCCTGGAGGAGCGCGGCTACAAGATCAACCTCAAGCAGTTCGAGGTCGGTCCCATGTACGCGGCGATGTCACGCGGTCAGATCGACGTGCAGTTCGACGGCTGGCTGCCGTACACCCAGAAGAATTACTGGGACAAGTACGGCGACAAGCTGACCGACATCGGCTCCTGGTACGGGCCGACCTCCGTCGAGGTCGCCGTCCCCGACTACGTCAAGGACGTCAAGTCCCTCGACGACCTCAAGGGCAAGGGCTCCGACTTCAAGGGCCGGATCATCGGCATCGAGCCCGGCGCCGCCGCCATGGAGAACCTCAAGAAGAACGTCCTGCCGCAGTACGGCCTGGACAAGGAGTTCGAGGTCCTCGACTCCTCCACGCCCGGCATGCTGGCCGAACTGAAGCGCGCGTACGCCAGGAAAGAGCCCGTCGCGGTCCTGCTGTGGACCCCGCACTGGGCGTACAACGAGTACGGCATGACCAAGCTCAAGGACCCCAAGAAGACGTTCGGTGACGGCGACCGGCTGCACACCATCGCCTCCAAGAAGTTCCCGGAGCAGTACCCGCGGCTGACGAAGTGGTTCGAGGACTTCAAGCTCACCGAGAAGCAGCTCGGCGGACTGGAGAACGAGATCCAGAGGCACGGCGTGGGGCACGAGGAGGAAGCCGTGAAGGCCTGGATGGACGACAACCCGGGCATCGCGGACACCATGGCACCCCAGTAGGGGTTTCCACGGGACGAAAGCACAGGTCGAAAGGGGTGGCTCCCGCCTTCGGGCGGGGCCACCCCTTCCGGCTGCCCGGTGGTCGTTCACCGGACGTCGTGCGCAACCATGTGCGTAAGGTGCTGGCAACCGGGAGGATGGCGGGGGCGGGAGGGAGCTGGACACATGGACGACAAGGACACACCGAGAGTGGGTGCCGCCGTCCGCCGACGGCGCAGAACCCTGGGGCTCACGCTGGCCGCGGTCGCCTCGCGCAGCGGCCTCTCCGTGCCCTTCCTCAGCCAGATCGAGAACGAGCGCGCCCGCCCCAGCCCCCGTTCCCTCGACCGGGTCGCCGAGGCGCTGGAGACCACCACCGGGCGGCTGCGGGCCGCCGCCGACTCCGCGCGCGCCGTGGACGTCGTCCGGGCCGAGGAGGGCGAGGGCGTACGCCGCCTGGTGCGCGGCCGCCATCAGCTCAGCGCCCTGGAGTTCACCGGCGAGCCGGACCTCGGCCGCGAGTTCCAGCACCGCAACGACGAACTGATGTACGTCGTCGAGGGCGCCGTCGACGTCGAGGCCGAGGGCCAGGTCCACCGCCTGGAACACGGCGACGCCCTGTTCCTCTCCGGCGGGGTCCGCCACCGCTGGCGCGCCACCGTGCCCGGCACCCGGCTCCTGGTCGTCTCGGTGGCCGAACACATCGACGCCACCTTCGACTCGCGCCGCTGAGCCTGCCGTTCCCTTCCCGAAAGGCGTCCCGTGCGCGTCGTCTCCCTGGTCCCCTCGCTCACCGAGGCCGTCGCCCACACCGCACCCGGGCTGCTCGCCGGCGTCACCGACTGGTGCACCCACCCCGCGGACCTCACCGCCGCCCGGATCGGCGGCACGAAGAATCCGGACGTGGCCGCGATCACCGCCCTCGCCCCCGACCTCGTGATCGCCAACGAGGAGGAGAACCGGACCCCCGACCTCGACGCGCTCAGGACCGCCGGAATCGACGTCCTGGTCACCGAGGTCCGCACCCTGGAGCAGGCCTTCGCCGAACTGCACCGCGTCCTCGTCGACGGCTGCGGGCTCGCCCGGCCCCGCTGGCTGGACGACGCCGAGGCCGCCTGGGCCGCCCTGCCCGCGCCCTCCGGGAGCCCGCGCCCCGCCGCCGTGCCGATCTGGCGCAGGCCCTGGATGGTGCTGGGCCACGACACCTTCGCCGGCGACCTCCTCGCCCGCCTCGGCATCCGCAACGTGTACGCCGACCACCCCGAGCGCTACCCCCGCATCACGCTCGACGAGCTGAACGACTCCGGGGCCGAGCTGATCGTGCTGCCCGACGAGCCCTACCGCTTCACCGCCGACGACGGACCCGAGGCCTTTCCCACCCTGCCCGTCGCACTCGTCGACGGGCGGCTGCTCACGTGGTACGGGCCGTCGCTGGCCGAGGCGGCACGGGTGCTGCCGTCAGCGCTCCGCTGAGCACTCCGAGAGCCGTCCGCGTCCCGGCCGCCGCCCACGCCACCACGAGCAGCACGTACAACGCCACCGCCGGCCAGGTCAGCGCGTCGAGACCGGTGTGCCGCGCCAGGCCGGCCGCCCCGGTCACACACGTACCGACGGGGAAGGTGAACGCCCACCACGTCATCGCGAACCCCATCCCGTTCCGCACGGCCCGCACCACCATCGCCGTCGCCAGGGCCAGCCACAGCAGCGCGAAACCCATCACCGGCACCCCGTACAGCACGGCGAACGCGCCGAACGCGGAGGCGTAGGGAGCCCCGACCGCGCCCGGGGCCACGTCGGCCAGCTGGTTGACGGCGGTCGTCGACTGCCCGAGCGGCCCCAGTGCGAGGAACAGCGTCGGGGTCAGCGCGAGCGGCAGCGGACCGTGGTGGACCAGCCGGGAGAAGACCAGCGGCAGCACCACCAGCGTGGCCAGCAGCGACAGGCCGAACATCGCGTAGCAGGCCAGCAGCAGCGCCTCACGCGCCTGCCCGGCCGGCACGTGGGGCACCAGCAGCGCGCCCTGCGAGGCCGACACCATCGGGGCGACCAGCGGCAGCAGCCAGACCGGCGACGCGGTCCCGGGCGCGGGACGGTGGCGGACGACCATCAGATACGGCACCACGACCGCGGCGGCCAGCCCCACCGCCGTACCCGCGACGAACAGCACCACGTCCACCGCGAGCGCCGCCCGCACGCCCACCACGTCCGCGCCCACCGTCAGGGTGGCCCCGCCGACGGCCATCAGCGCCATCGAGAGACAGCCGTAGAACGGGGCGATCGCCGGGTCCAGCAGATGGGCGCGCGCCTGGTCGCGGTGGAAGAGCCAGTGCCCGCCCCGGGCGGCGAGAACGGCCAGGAGCAGCACGGCCGACAGCGCCCACACGACGGTGCACGCGGCGCGCAGACCGGGAACGTCCACCGGGAGCATCGCGCCGGCGCTCGCGACGATCGCGGTGCCCATGACGCTCGCGTACCAGTTCGGGCCGATGTGCCGCAGGGACGGCAGTCGCGTCGCAACGCCGGACGCCTCCGCCGGACGGGTCGGCAGCGCGGCGGCGGGCGACGGTACAGCGGTCCGGGTCTGCGGAAAGATGGCCATGCCACGATTCTTGGTGGCCGGGCCCCCGCCCACCAGGGACCCCGTTCCTATGAGGTCATAAGCTGGCCTTATGACCGGCGACGACGCAGACGCACCCCGCATCCCCCTCTCCCACCGGGTCCCCGACCTCGGGGCGCTGGAACTGCTGCTCGCCGTCGCCCGGCACGGCAGCCTCGGACGGGCCGCCAAGGACGTCGGCATCACCCAGCCCGCCGCCTCCAGCCGCGTCCGGTCCATGGAGCGACAGCTCGGCGTCGCCCTGCTGGACCGCTCTCCGCGCGGCTCCCGGCTCACCGACGCCGGCGCGCTGGTGACCGACTGGGCGCGCCGGGTCGTCGAGGCGGCGGAGGTCTTCGACGCGGGCACCCAGGCGCTGCGTCACCGCCGCGACTCCCGGCTGCGGGTCGCCGCCAGCATGACGATCGCCGAATACCTGTTGCCGGGGTGGCTGATCGCCCTGCGCGGGGAGCGCCCGGACACCGCCGTCTCGCTCCTCGTCGGCAACTCCGCGGCTGTCGCCCGCCGCCTGGTCACCGGCGAGGCCGACCTCGGCTTCGTCGAGGGACTGTCGACACCGGACGGCCTCGACGGCACCGTCATCGCCCACGACCGCCTCGTCGTCGTGGTCGCCCCCAGCCACCTCTGGGCCCGCCGCCGCACCCCCCTGCTGCCCGGCGAACTCGCCGCCACCCCGCTGATCCTGCGCGAACACGGCTCCGGCACCCGCCAGGTCCTGGACGCGGCGCTCGCCGTACACGGCGGACTGGCGCAGCCCCTGCTGGAACTCTCCTCCACCACGGCCGTCAAGGGCGCGGCGGAGAGCGGCGCGGGCCCCTGTGTCCTGAGCGAACTGGCCCTGGGCGAGGAACTGTCCTCCCGCCGCCTGGTCAAGGTCCCCGTCGCGGGCGTACGCCTGCGACGCCAACTGCGCGCCGTCTGGCCCGGGGGCCACCGCCCCACCGGCCCCGCCCGCGACCTGCTGTCCCTGACCGGCCGGGACGCCTGACCCCGGGAAGGCCGAGAACCCCGGCGACCGTGTCGGAGCCGGACCCTAGAGTGTGGGCATGAGTTACCCGACGCCGCCCGGCTGGTATCCGGACACGGGTGCACCCGGCACCGAGCGCTGGTGGGACGGCGCGGCCTGGACCGCACACACCCGCCCGCTCGCCGCCGCCCACGCCCCACCGCAACAGCCGCCCGCACCCGCGGAGTTCGGCCCGCCGTCGCTTCCGCTCCCGCACCGGCGCGACCTCCACGGCGGATCCGGCGGCGGCCGTACGAAGGTCCTGGCGATCACGGTCTCCGGCGTGCTGGTCCTGGGCGCGGCCGTCACCGGCGCGGTGCTGCTGGGCCGCGACGACAGCGGTACGCCGGCGGCTCCGACGACCACATCGTCCCCGGCCCCCGTCACCACCCCGACGGCCACCGCCTCCACCTCCGCCGATCCCGAACCGGACGAGGACCCCACCGTCCTCGTCGACCAGCTCAACGGGGTCACGCTGCCGGTGCCCGAGGGCTGGGAGAAGCCGGAGAACACCTCCGACGACGACCCCACCATCCGTACCGAACAGTCCTACGACTGCCCCGCCGCCTCGTCGTTCTGCTACCACGGCACGGTCACCACCCGTACCGCCCAGGGCGGCGGGACCGACCCCAAGGTGCTGGCCGAGCGCGACATCGTCACCGCGGCCGACCGGGCCTACGAGGAGGACAACCTCGGCCGGCGCACCCACGGCGGCATCACGTCCCACAAGGTGCTCAAGGCACAGGAACTGACCGTCGCCGGACGCACCGGCTATCTGGTGCGCTGGCAGGTCACCACCGGCAAGGGACCCGGCGGGTACGTGCAGTCCGTCGCCTTCCCGTCCTCGGTGGGCGCCGAGATCCCGGTGATCGTCCGGTTCGCCTTCGACGCGGACGTCGCCGGCCTGCCGCTGTCCCTGATGGACACGATCACCAAGGGCATCCGTCCGCTCGGCGAGAGCGGGACGAGCAGCGGCGTGGGCGCGTCGATCGGCCCCTGACCGGGTTCCCGGTCCGGAGCCGACGCGGTCAGAGGAAGGTCCGCCCCTCGCCCCGGTACGTCGGAACGCTTGCCGTGACCCGGTCGCCCTCGATCAGGTGCAGCGCGTCGAAGCGCTCGCACAGCTCCCCGGCCTTGGCGTGCCGGAACCAGACCTTGTCGCCGATCAGCAGGTCGTCGGCGGGGGAGCCCAGCAGCGGCGTCTGCACCTCGCCCGCGCCCTCCTGCGCGTCGTAGCGCAGCCCCTCCGGCAGATACGGCACCGGCGAGCGGTCCGCACCGGCCGCGCCGGACGCCGGATAGCCGCCCCCGAGCACCGTCACGACGCCCACGCCGGGCCGGCGCACCACGGGCTGCGCGAACAGGGCCGCCGGGCGGCCGGTGAACGACGTGTAGTTGTCGAACAGCCGGGGCACGTACAGCCCCGAACCGGCCGCGATCTCCGTCACGGCGGCCTCGGCCGCCGTGTGCTGCACGCTGCCCGTGCCGCCGCCGTTCACGAATTCCAGGTCCGGCACGACCGCCCGGACCGCCCGCACCACCTCGGCCCGGCGCACCGCCAGCTCCTTGCGGGCGGCGGACTGCATCAGCCGGATCGCCCGGGACCGCAGCGGCCGCCCCGCCAGCGCGTCGCCGACCCCGGCGACATGCCCCTCGTACGCCATCACGCCCACCAGCCGGAAGCCCGGCCGCCGGGCCACCGAGCGGGCCAGCTCGGCGAGGTGCGCGGGGGAGCGGAGCGGCGAGCGCAGCGCCCCGATCCGCACCCGGCCGCCCAGCATCCGCAGCGAGGTGTCCAGCTCCAGGCAGACCCGGACCTCCTCCTGCCCGCCGGCCCTGGAGGCGTCGATCAGCTCCAGCTGGGCGTGGTCGTCGACCATCACCGTCACGGCCCCGGCCAGCTTCGGATCGGCGGCCAGCTCGGCGAAGGCGGCCCGGTCGGCCGAGGGGTAGGCCAGCAGGACGTCGTCGAACCCGGCCCGCGCCAGCCACAGCGACTCCGCCAGCGTGTACGACATGATCCCGGCGAACCCGGGGCGCGCGAGCACCCGCTCCAGCAGGGCCCGGCACCGCACCGACTTGCTCGCCACCCGGACCGGCTTCCCGCCCGCCCGCCGCACGAGATCGTCGGCGTTGGCGTCGAACGCGTCCAGATCGACGATCGCGATCGGGGCGTCGAGATGGGCGGTGGCCCGGTTGTAGCGGGTCCGGTCAGCGGCGCGGGCAGTCATGGCCGCAGCTTGCCAGAGAGCCGCTACGGCTGGGTAGGGGGACGATCAGGACAGATCCGCCGCCGACCGGGGCGTCCCGTTCCCCGCCGCCCGTCCGCAGCCCGTAGAGTGACGTGCACGCGAGCACCAACGGGCCTGTCAGCGGCGGTGATCCGTGGTCGGTACGAGGACGTGTGAGCAGGGGGCCGGATGAGTACCGAAGCGCAGCGCGCCCCTGTGCCGCCCCGCCCGGCCACCCCTCCGACGGCCCCCGCGCCCCCGGCACCTCCGTCTCCTGCTTCGGCACCTCCGGCGCCGGCCTCTGCGTCTGCGCCGCCGGCCCGTCCGGCAACTTCGGGCCCGCAGGTCCCACCGGCCCTTCCGGCCCCACATGCCTCACCGGTCCGTCCGGCAGCTTCGGGCCCGCAGGGAGTGCCTGCCGCTCCGGCCCCGGCCTCGCCGGTCCCACCGGCCCTTCCGGCCCCACCGGTCCGTCCGGCAGCTCCCGCCCCGTCGGCCTGTCCCGGAGCTCCCGCCCAGCGGGCCGCATCCGCCCCTTCCGCCCGGATGGCGCCGCCGACCCCGCCGGTCCAACGGCCCACGCCTGCGCCTGCCCCGCCCTCCGCGAGCCCGCCGCCCGTCACCCGGCGCAGGCCCGTCGGGGCCGTGGACCTGACGCCCGCGCCGGGAGCCGTTCCGCCGCCGCCCGGCGGTTACCGCGTGCCGGTCCGCTACGGCTACCCGGAGACCCCCGCCGAGACCACCACCCGACTGCGACCGGTCCGGCCCCGGCAGCGGTGGCGCACCGCGGCGGCCGCCACCTGTGTCGTGCTCGGCCTCGGGCTGATCGGCGGGGCGGCCACCGGCGCCTGGCTGACCGGGGACTCCTCGGCCGAGACCACCCGGAGCCCGTACACCACAGCACGCGACGCCTGGCACAGCGTTCCCGTCGACACGCTGTTCCCGCGCACCCTCCAGGGCAAGGGCGCGGGCCCCGGCGGCACCCACCGCACCTGGACCCGGCTCGCCGTCGCCGCCGACAGCACCTGCACCGAGGGGCTCGACCCGCTGCTCCTGACCACGCTCCGTTCCGTCGGCTGCGAACGGCTGGTGCGCGCCACCTACACCGACGCCACCCGCTCCGCCGTCACCACCGTCGGCCTGATCTTCACCGAGGCCGACGCCCCGGGCATGCAGGCCCTGCGCACCCGGTTCACCGAGCAGAAGCTCGGCGGGCGCAAGGACCTCATGCCCCGTACGTACGCCCCCGAGGGCACCCCGGCGGCCTCCTTCGGAGACAGGCAGCGCGCCAGCTGGACGGTCAACCCGCTCACCGAGATCCCGGTCGTCGTCCTCGCCGTCTCAGGTTTCGCCGACGGGCGCCCCGTCGCCGACCCGCAGCCCGCGCCCGACGCCATGGCGTCCGGCGCGGAGACGGACATCGCCCAGGCCGGGCTCGGCCACGAGGCGAAGGGCATCGCGGACCGGGTGGAGCGCGGACTGCGCACGACCGTCGACGACCTCACGGAGCAGCCCGGATGACCCGACGCCCCCGCCGCGTCCTCGCCGCGGTCTGTGCCGCCGCCGTCCTCGCCCTCACTCCCGTCGCGCCCGCCCACGCCGACGCCATCCGCGACCAGCAGTGGGCCCTGGAGGCCCTGCACACGGACCGGGCCTGGGAGACCACCCGGGGCCAGGGCGTCACCGTCGCCGTCCTGGACACCGGGGTCGACGACGCCCACCCCGACCTGACGGGCCAGGTGCTCCCCGGCAAGGACCTCGTCGGCTTCGGCGCCACCCGCGGCGACTCCTCCTGGGCCCTGCACGGCACCGCGATGGCCGGCATCATCGCCGGGCGCGGCAACGGCCCCGGGCGCGCCGACGGCATCCTCGGCATCGCCCCCGAGGCCAGGATCCTGCCGGTCCGGGTGATCCTGGAGTCCAAGGACCCGGCCCGCGCCAAGGCCCGCAAGTCCCGAGGGACCGCCCTCGCCGACGGCATCCGCTGGGCCACCGACAACGGCGCCGACGTCATCAACCTCTCCCTGGGCGACGACAGCAAGTCCGCCCACCCCGACCCCGGTGAGGACGCGGCCATCCAGTACGCCCTGTCCAAGGGAGTCCCCGTGGTCGCCTCGGCGGGCAACGGAGGCGAGAAGGGGGACCGGATCTCCTACCCCGCCGCCTACCCCGGAGTGATCGCGGTCGCCGCCGTCGACGAGTACGGCACGCACGCCTCGTTCTCCACCCGCCGCTGGTACGCCACCGTCAGCGCCCCCGGCGTCGACATCGTGGTCGCCAATCCGGACGGGCACTACTACATCGAGTGGGGCACGTCGGCCGCCGCCGCGTTCGTCTCCGGCGCGGTCGCCCTGGTCCGTGCCGCGCACCCCGGCCTCGGCCCGGCCCAGATCAAGAAGCTGCTCGCCGACACCGCCCGCGACGCCCCCGCCCAGGGCCGCGATGACGCCCGCGGCTACGGCATCGTCGACCCGGCGGAGGCCATCGAGGCGGGCTCCCGGCTGCGCGCGGCAGATCTGGACACCAAGGCCGCCCCGGCAGGACACCGGGGGCGGTACTTCGGCGACGGCCCGGCTCCGCCTCGTACCGCCGACGAAACGGCCAACTGGGCCGCTCCGCTCGCCGGCGGCCTCGGTGCGGCGCTGCTGGCCGTCGCCGTGGTCCTCTGGCGCGGCCGGAACGCCCCCGGCCGCCGCTGACCGCCCACCGCCTCGCCCCGGGCAGAGCCTCCGCCCGGTCGCGCGGGGCCGGATCCGGATCCCCGGCGGGCCCGTCGCCGCGCGGGGCGGCCCCGCGGTGCACCACGCCGGCGGACCCTTCTCGCCGAGCGCCTCGACGCCGCACCGCCCGACCCGCGGGCGCGGATCCTGGCCGTCTTCGACGCCTCGCGCGCCCGGATGTCGGACTACGGCTCCAAGGGCTGCAGCATGGTCAACGCCGATGCGGAGATCGGCGACCCGGCCCACCCGGCCCACCCCGTCATCACCGGCCAGAAGCGTGGATGCTGGACCTGTTCACCCGGCTCGCCGGGGGCGGCATCGGCCCCGACGCCGCCGACCGGCTGGGCCGGACGCTCATACTGCTGCACGAAGGGGCCCTGGTCGCCCACGGTCTGAAGGTCTTCCCGGGCCCCGTCGCACACGCCCGCGACGAGGCGGCATCCCCGCTGGCCGAGGCGGCGGAGCGCTGAGGCCCGCGCCCTGCCCTCGACGGCGGAGCGCTGGACTCCGCTCCCGGCCCCACCTGCGGGCGAGCCGCGAGGAGCCAGGCACTACCCTCGTCCCGTGGAGCTCAAGAACATCCCGGACCCCGGTTTCTCCGACGACGACGGCTCGGCGTCCCCCGCCCTGACCAGGGCCCTGGGCGCCTGGTCCCAGGACCGGAGCGCCGTCGGGCCGGTCCTCGCGGCCCTGCGCGACGCCCGGCTCCTGGTCCCCGTGGTCGCCGTCCTCGGCGAGGTCGAGGAGGACGAGAAGGGTCTCCGGCGCGAGAAGACCAGCGACATGGCCGTACCGACCCTTCAGGCGGGCGACCGGCGTGCGCTCCCGGCCTTCACCTCGACCGCGTCGCTGGCGCTCTGGGACCCGCAGGCCCGCCCCGTCGCCGTACCGCTGCACCAGGCCCTCCAGGCCGCCGCCCACGAGAAGGCCGACACCGTCGTGCTGGACCTCGCGGGGCCCGTCGCCTTCGAGCTCAGCGGGCAGGCGCTCCTGGCCCTCGCCGAGAACCGCACCAGCACCGACCCGCTCCAGGACCCCGCGGTCATCGACGCCGTGCGGGAGGCCGTGGCCGCCGACCCCGCCGTGGTCCGCGCCCATCTCGGGCCCGGCAGTGCGGACGGCACCCTCGCGCTCGTCCTCGCCCCGGACGCGGTGCCCGCCGAGGCGGCCCGCCGCATCGCTGGTGCGCTGTCGGCCAGCGAGGTGCTGAGGGCCCGGCTGGTGAGCGGCCTGGACCTGGCCCTTCTCCCCGCCGGCACGGCCACACCGGGCGAGCCCCTTTTCGTCCGCTGACGCGTCGGGGCAGATGGGGCGGGCCCCGGCCCCGGCCCGACGAGTGCGAAGCGTCCGCCGCCGTGAGAAATCCGAGAATCCGCGAACCGTCCCGGCCGCGCGTACACGCGGGAGCCCGCCGCCCCACAGGGGGACGGCGGGCTCCCGGACGTACGGGGGAGGGGCGGCGGCTAGCCGTAGACGGGACCGGTGTACTTCTCGCCGGGCCCGTGACCCGGCTCGTCCGGCACCAGGGAGGCCTCGCGGAAGGCGAGCTGGAGGGACTTCAGGCCGTCGCGCAGCGGCGAGGCGTGGAAGGTGCTGATCTCCGTGGCGCTAGCGTCCAGCAGTCCGGCCAGCGCCTGGACCAGCTTGCGGGCCTCGTCGAGGTCCTTGTGCTGCTCGCCTTCCTCGGTGAGGCCGAGCTTCACGGCGGCTGCGCTCATCAGGTTGACGGCGACCGTCACGATCACCTCGACCGCGGGGACCTCCGCGATGTCGCGGGCCATGTCGTCGAAGCCGGGGTTCTCACTGCTGGGGGTCGCGTCACTCATGCCCACACGATAAGGCCAGGCCACCGCCCTCCCGCGCGCGGGAGCCGCTGCGGGACGCAGGGGAGACGCAGGATTAGCGCCCTCGGGGCCGGGCTGCTAACCTTGTGTAACGACCGGCCGGACATCTATGTGCCCGGCCCACAAGTGGAGGCTCCGATCTCCCACCTGGCCGTCCTCACCGGACGGCGGGTCACCGGTCAGGCGGTCCCCATCGTTCCGTACGGACGATGGAGCCGTCCGATGCGCCCCGCGGTTGAACGCGGCGGTGCTCCGGTAGTTCATGGAGCCCCGCCTGTGTCCCGTCCGGGGCATTTTTCGGTTCCGGCTCGGTTGGTCTTGACGTTATAAGACGTTACGCGGCTGTCCGCCAGGCGGTCGCGTGGTGCTACCGAGGAGGATCCATCAGCGCCGAGCCCCGCATCAACGACCGGATTCGCGTTCCCGAGGTCCGACTTGTCGGTCCCAGTGGCGAGCAGGTCGGGATTGTTCCGCTTGCCAAGGCCCTGGAACTCGCACAGGAGTATGACCTCGACCTGGTCGAGGTGGCGGCGACAGCCCGTCCGCCCGTGTGCAAGCTCATGGACTACGGGAAGTTCAAGTACGAGTCGGCCATGAAGGCCCGTGAGGCGCGCAAGAACCAGGCGCACACGGTCATCAAGGAGATGAAGCTCCGGCCGAAGATCGACCCGCACGACTATGACACCAAGAAGGGTCACGTCGTCCGGTTCCTCAAGCAGGGCGACAAGGTCAAGATCACGATCATGTTCCGTGGTCGTGAGCAGTCCCGCCCCGAGCTGGGCTTCCGACTGCTCCAGCGTCTCGCTTCGGACGTGGAGGACCTGGGCTTCATCGAGTCCAACCCGAAGCAGGACGGCCGGAACATGATCATGGTTCTGGGCCCGCACAAGAAGAAGACCGAAGCCATGGCCGAGGCCCGTGAGGCCCAGGCCGCCCGCAAGGCGGAGCGTCAGGGCACGACCGACGCACCGTCCGAGGGCGACACCGCCGAGGCTCCGGCCGAAGCGGCCGAGGCTCCGGCCGAGACACCTTCCGAGGCGTGACTCTCGGGGGCCGCCATCCAGGCGCCCCCGGGTCATCCCGGAATCCCATAGCGATCTGACGCCCCTGCAGTCCGGTGCCCCGCACCGTGAGGGGCGCCACTGACGAGGAGAGAACGGCGCGATGCCGAAGAACAAGACGCACAGCGGTGCCAGCAAGCGCTTCAAGATCACCGGCTCCGGCAAGGTGCTCCGCGAGAGGGCCGGCAAGCGCCACCTGCTCGAGCACAAGTCGTCCAAGAAGACCCGCTCGCTGACCGGCACGGTCGTCGTGGCTCCGGCCGACGCCAAGAAGATCAAGAAGCTTCTCGGCAAGTGAGGCTCGGCCTCCGGCTCGCCCCGGAGGCACGACCTCGATCACACCGGGACCAATTCGTTTCCGGGCCGTGTGAAGACACCCACGGCCCCGCTACAAGGAGTTAACAAGTGGCACGCGTCAAGCGGGCAGTCAACGCCCACAAGAAGCGCCGGGCAATCCTCGAGGCGGCCAAGGGCTACCGCGGGCAGCGCTCGCGCCTGTACCGCAAGGCCAAGGAGCAGGTCACCCACTCCCTGGTCTACAACTACAACGACCGCAAGAAGCGCAAGGGCGACTTCCGTCAGCTGTGGATCCAGCGCATCAACGCCGCTGCCCGCCAGAACGGCATGACGTACAACCGCCTCATCCAGGGTCTGAAGGCCGCCAACATCGAGGTGGACCGCAAGATCCTGGCCGAGCTCGCGGTCAACGACGCCAACGCGTTCGCCTCCCTTGTCGAGGTCGCTCAGAAGGCCCTCCCGAGCGACGTCAACGCCCCGAAGGCCGCCTGATCCAGGCACCCCCTTCCAGGTACGCGAACCGGACCCGCAGGCGCACGCCGCCTGCGGGTCCGGTGCGTTGATCCGTCGACGACATCCGTACACCGCCACAGCCACAGCCGTACGCAGAGAGGCTCGCCGCCGACCATGGGCACCCCCGAACTGATCTCCCCGCGTTCTCCCCGTGTCGCCGCCGCCCGCCGGCTGGCCCGCCGCAACTTCCGCGGCAAGGAGCGCAGGTTCATCGCCGAGGGGCCCCAGGCCGTACGCGAGGCCGCCGCCCACCGGGGCGTCGACGGGGAGCCGACCCTCATCGAGCTGTTCGCCACCCCCGAGGCCGCCGACCGGTACGCCGACATCGTCGAGGCCGCCCACACGGCGGGCGCCCGGGTGCACCTGGCCGGCGACGACGTCCTCGCCGACGTCTCGCAGACCGTCACCCCGCAGGGACTCATCGGCGTCTGCCGCTTCCTGGACACCCCGTTCCAGGAGATCCTCGCCGCGAAGCCCGCACTCGTGGCGGTTCTGGCCAACGTACGGGACCCCGGGAACGCCGGGACGGTACTGCGCTGCGCCGACGCGGCGGGAGCGGACGCGGTGATCCTGACCGACGCCTCGGTCGACCTCTACAACCCCAAGTCCGTACGGGCCTCGGCCGGTTCGCTGTACCACCTGCCCGTCGCCGTCGGCGTCCCCGTCGAGCAGGCCGTGCAGGGCCTCCGGGACGCCGGGGTGCGCATCCTCGCCGCCGACGGGGCCGGGGCCGAAGACCTGGACGACGAGCTGGACGCGGGCACCATGGGCACCCCCACCGCCTGGGTCTTCGGCAACGAGGCCTGGGGGCTTCCCGAGGAGACCCGCGCGCTCGCCGACGCCGTCGTCCGCGTCCCCATCCACGGCAAGGCGGAGAGCCTCAACCTCGCCACCGCCGCCGCCGTCTGCCTGTACGCCTCAGCCCGCGCGCAGCGGCCGCGGCGCGCCCCCGACGCGTAAACCCGCGCCTCTCCGACGGCCCGTCAGCACACGATCCCGGCCATTCCCGCGCCCCTCCCACCGGCGCACTCCCCTCCGCGCCCCCACAGGGTGTCGCCGGTTCACCGACGACTAGTAGGGTGACGAACTCGGGGGCCCACTGCACCGGTTCGAGAGGTGGGGATACGGGAAGATGGCTGTCGGCATGAGCTCGCCGCGACCGGCGCACACCACCGCACCACGCGCTGCGGAAGAGGAGCCGGCCGGGTCGGCGGCCGGTCCGGACGGCCTCGGCGCCGGCCCCGGCCAGGACGCCCACGGTATCGACCCGGACGACCTTCCCGACGGTCTCGTGGTCGCCGACGCGAGCGGGCACGTCATCTGCTTCAACGCCGCCGCCGCCCGTATCACCGCCACCCCCCGCGCCGACGCGATCGGCCGCCCCCTGCAGAGCGCCCTCCCGCTGGAGGACCTCAAGGGGAAGCGCTGGTGGACGCTGACCGACCCGTACGGCGGTCTCACCACCCGTAACGGCCAGCCCGAGCGCAACCTGCTGCTGCCCGGCGGCCGTGAGGTCCTGGTCTCCGCCCGCTACGTACGCGAGCATCCGCTCGGCCCGGTGCGCCGGGTCGTGGTCTCGCTGCGGGGGACCGAGGCCCGCCGGCGTACCGAGCGCAGCCACGCCGAGCTGATCGCCACCGTCGCCCACGAGCTGCGCTCCCCGCTGACCTCCGTCAAAGGGTTCACCGCCACCCTGCTCGCCAAGTGGGAGAGGTTCACCGACGACCAGAAGCGGCTGATGCTGGAGACCGTCGACGCCGACGCCGGCCGGGTCACCCGGCTCATCGCCGAGCTGCTCGACATCTCCCGGATCGACTCCGGCCGGCTGGAGCTGCGCCGCCAGCCCGTCGACG
Organism: Streptomyces anulatus; assembly: GCF_000721175.1. Lineage (GTDB taxonomy): Bacteria > Actinomycetota > Actinomycetes > Streptomycetales > Streptomycetaceae > Streptomyces > Streptomyces anulatus_C. The sequence goes on along the minus strand of NZ_JOEZ01000012.1, from coordinate 105,063 downwards.
TCTCCGCCGCCGTGGCCCGGCACATCCAGGCGCTCATCACGGGCGGCCAGGCCCCCGAGCGCTTCCGGGTCCGGGCCAGGGGACCGCTGCCGGCCCTGTGGGCCGACCCCGACAAGGTCGACCAGGTCCTCGGGAACCTCCTGGAAAACGCGGTGCGCCACGGCGAGGGAACCGTCACCATTGAGATCGCCCCCGCACCCGCGCCGGGTGCCTGCGACGAGATGGGAACGGCTGTCACCGTGAGCGACGAAGGCCCCGGCATCCCCGAGGAGTCGATGGGCCGCGTCTTCACCCGCTTCTGGCGGGGGAGCAAGCGCGGCGGCACGGGCCTTGGCCTCTACATCGTCAAGGGCATCGTCGAGGCCCACGGCGGCACCATCACCGTCGACCGGGGGCCCGGCGGCGGGGCCGAGTTCCGATTTATCCTGCCTGTGAGCATGCCCGCCTACCTGGCGTGAGCAGCCCACAGGCTCCCCGACCGTCCTGCGGCCCTTAGACTCGACCTTTGGCACCTTTGCGTCCTCCAGTCGTCGAGCGGGGTCGCGCCACCAGCCAATCGGAAGCACGGGAAGAGATGTCGGCACCGAACAAGTCGTACGACCCAGTCGAGGTCGAGGCACTGAAACCGGAAGAGATCGAGCGCCTGCGGGACGAGGCGTTCGCCGCCTTCGCCGCCGCCGGTGACCTCGACGCGCTCGCCCAGGCGAAGACCGCGCACACCGGAGGTACCTCGCCGCTGTCCCTCGCCAACCGCGAGATCGGCGCCCTGCCCCCGCAGGCCAAGGCCGAGGCGGGCAAGCGCGTGGGCCAGGCCCGCGGCGCCGTCTCCAAGGCGCTCGCCGCCCGCCAGGCGGAGCTGGAGGCCGAACGGGACGCCCGGGTGCTCGTCGAGGAGGCGGTGGACGTCACGCTGCCCTACGACCGCGTCCCGGCCGGCGCCCGCCACCCCCTGACGACCATCATGGAGCGCGTCGCGGACGTCTTCGTGGCCATGGGCTACGAGATCGCCGAGGGCCCCGAGGCCGAGGCGGAGTGGTTCAACTTCGACGCCCTGAACTTCGTGCCCGACCACCCGGCCCGCCAGATGCAGGACACCTTCTTCGTGCAGGGCACCACGCCCGACGGGAAGGCGACCGAGGGCGACGAGTCCGGCGTCGTACTGCGTACGCACACCTCGCCGGTCCAGGCCCGCTCGCTCCTGGAGCGCAAGCCCCCCGTCTACGTGGTCTGCCCCGGCCGGGTCTACCGCACCGACGAGCTGGACGCCACGCACACCCCGGTCTTCCACCAGATCGAGCTGCTCGCCGTCGACGAGGGCCTCACCATGGCCGACCTCAAGGGCACCCTGGACCACATGGTCCAGGCGCTCTTCGGGCCGGACATGAAGACCCGGCTGCGGCCGAACTTCTTCCCGTTCACCGAGCCGTCCGCCGAGATGGACATGGTCTGCTACGTCTGCCGCGGCGAGTCCGTCGGCAATCCGGACCGCCCCTGCCGCACCTGCGGCAGCGAGGGCTGGATCGAGCTCGGCGGCTGCGGCATGGTCAACCCCAAGGTGCTCACCGCCTGCGGTGTCGACCCCCAGAAGTACAGCGGATTCGCCTTCGGGTTCGGCATCGAACGGATGCTGATGTTCCGCCACAACGTCGAAGACATGCGAGACATGGTCGAGGGTGACGTCCGGTTCACCCGGCCGTTCGGGATGGAGATCTGATGCGCGTCCCGCTTTCCTGGCTGCGGGAGTACGTCGACCTGCCGGCGACGGAGACCGGCCGTGACGTACAGGCCAAGCTCGTCTCCGTCGGGCTCGAGGTCGAGACCGTCGAGCAGATCGGTGCGGGCCTCAAGGGCCCCCTGGTCGTCGGACAGGTCCTGACCATCGAGGAGCTGGAGGGCTTCAAGAAGCCCATCCGCTTCTGCACGGTCGACGTCGGCTCCGCCAACGGCACCGGCGAACCGCAGGAGATCGTCTGCGGCGCCCGTAACTTCTCGGTCGGCGACAAGGTCGTCGTGGTCCTCCCGGGCGCGGTCCTGCCCGGCGACTTCGCGATCGCCGCCCGCAAGACGTACGGCAAGACCTCGCACGGCATGATCTGCTCCACCGACGAGCTGGGCATGGGCGACGACGGAACGCACGGCATCATCGTGCTGCCGCCGGAGCACGAGGTCGGCACCGACGCGATCGAGCTGCTCCAGCTCGTCGACGAGGTCCTCGACATCGCCGTCACCCCGGACCGGGGCTACTGCCTGTCCATGCGCGGTGTCGCCCGCGAGACCGCCATCGCGTACGGGCTGCCGCTGCGCGACCCGGCACTCCTGGACGTGCCCGCGCCGAACGCGTACGGCTACCCGGTCAAGATCTCCGACCCGGTTCGCTGCGACCGGTTCACCGCGCGCACGGTCACCGGTCTCCAGCCGGAGGCCCGCTCCCCGATCTGGATGCGGCGTCGCCTCCAGAAGGCCGGGATGCGGCCCATCTCGCTGGCCGTCGACATCACCAACTACGTGATGCTGGAGCTCGGCCAGCCCCTGCACGCCTACGACCGCACCCGGGTCGAGGGAGCGATCGGCGTGCGCCGCGCCACACAGGGCGAGAAGCTCACCACGCTGGACGGCACCGTCCGCGTGCTGGACGCCGAGGACCTCGTCATCACCGACGACCGCGGGCCGATCGGCCTCGCGGGCGTCATGGGCGGCGCCGACACCGAGATCGCCGACGCGGACGGCGAGCACGCCCTCACCACCGAGGTCGTCATCGAGGCCGCGCACTTCGACGCGATCTCGATCGCCCGCACCGCGCGCCGCCACAAACTGTCCTCCGAGGCGTCCAAGCGCTTCGAGCGCGGCGTCGACCCGCGGGCCGCCGCAGCGGCGGCGCAGCGCACGGTGGACCTGCTGGTCCTCCTGGCGGGCGGCACCGCCGAGGCCGGGGTCACCGAGATCACCTCGCCCTCCGCGCCGCGCACCATCGCGATGCCCGCCGACCACCCGGACAAGGTCGCCGGTGTGGGGTACGGCCGCGAGACCGTCGTCCGCCGCCTCCAGCAGGTCGGCTGCGACGTCTACGGGCAGGACGAGCTGATCGTCACCGTCCCGTCCTGGCGGCCCGACCTGAACGAGCCGAACGACCTGGCCGAAGAGGTCATCCGGCTGGAGGGCTACGAGAACCTGCCCTCCACCCTGCCGACGCCCCCCTCCGGGCGCGGTCTCACCGACCGGCAGCGGCTGCACCGCCGCATCGGCCGGGTGCTGGCCGGAGCCGGCTACGTCGAGGCGCTGAGCTACCCGTTCATCGGCGACGCGGTCCTGGACCAGCTCGGCCTGGAGGCGGACGACGCCCGCCGCCGCACCGTCAAGCTGGTCAACCCGATCTCCGACGAGGAGCCGGCGCTGCGCACCACGCTGCTGCCGGGCCTCCTCGGCGCACTGCGGCGCAACGACGGCCGCGGCAGCCACGACCTGGCGCTCTTCGAGACCGGCCTGGTCTTCCGGCCGACCGGCGAGGAGAAGCAGGCGGTCCGCCTGCCCGTCGACCGCCGGCCCACCGACGAGGAGATCGCCGGTCTGAACGCGGCCCTGCCGCGTCAGCCGCGCCGCGCCGCCGTCGTCCTCGCGGGCGCCCGCGAGCAGGCCGGCTGGTGGGGCAAGGGCACCCCGGCGACCTGGGCGGACGCCGTCGAGGCGGCCCGCTCGATCGCCGCGGAGGCCGGTGTGGAGGTCATTGTCCGCGCCGACCAGCACGCCCCGTGGCACCCGGGCCGCTGCGCCGCGCTGTACGTCACCGTGAACGGCGAGGAGACCCTTTTCGGACACGCGGGCGAGCTGCACCCGCGCGTGATCAAGGCGCTCCACCTGCCCGAGCGGACCTGCGCCGCCGAGGTCGAGCTCGACGTCCTGGAGCAGGCCGTCGACGGAGCGCTCCAGGCACCCCGGATCTCCACCTTCCCGGTGGCGACCCAGGACGTCGCCCTCGTCGTCGCCGAGGACGTCCCGGCCGCCGACGTGGAGCGGGCGCTGCGCGAGGGCGCGGGTGAACTCCTCGAATCGCTGAGGCTGTTCGACGTCTTCACCGGCGAGCAGATCGGCGGGGGCAACAAGTCCCTGGCGTACGCGCTGCGCTTCCGCGCCGCCGACCGCACCCTGACCGTCGAGGAGGCCTCGGCCGCCCGCGACAGCGCGGTGGCCCTGGCCGCCGAGCGCACGGGCGCGGTGCTGCGCGGGGCGTAGCACCTGCGCCACGTCGAGAAGGGGCGTATCCGGCCACCGGATACGCCCCTTCTCCTGTCCCCGCCGAGCGACGGAGGGACCACACGCCGGACCCGGAGCGGAACCGGGAGGAATGCGGTTCCGGCCTCCGTTCCGCAGCCACCCTCCTTCGTCGTCGGTCAGTGGGCCGTGCGGTCCGGGCGCCGTCCGCGCTGCCTCGGAGTGTCGGGCAGGTCAGCAGCGTGGACGGCGCGGGTGCGGGTCGTGGGCCGTTTACGAGGGGGAGCCGACGACCCGGGCCGCCTCTTGCGAGGGAGCTCATTCAACCGAGCCCGGGACCCGCGCGGCAGAGCGCACAGCAGGAGGGTTCGGGCATTCCGTTCACACCCCGTGTGAATCGTGCTCCACTAGGCTCATTGCGACACGCACCTGGGGGGACGATGGAGCCCAATGTCCTGCTCGAAGCCTTGATCGAGGAGGCCGGTGTGTCCCGTGCGGGCCTCGCCGGACACGTCAACCGGGCGGGCCTGACCCGCGGGCTGAGCCTGCGGTACGAACACACGGCGGTCTCCCGCTGGCTCAAGGGCCAGCGTCCGCGCGGGCAGGTGCCCGACCTGATCTGCGAGGTGCTGGCCGGCCGGCTGGGGCGGCCCGTCGGGCTCGACGACGTGGGGATGGGCGCCATCGCCGCGTCGGAGACGGACGCCGGCGCCGAGGGCGCCTCCCTCTCCGGGTTCGTCGAGCGGGCCACCGCCCTGTGGCGCTCCGACGAACAGCAGCGTCCGCACCTGGCCACCGTGCCCGCCGTCACCGGCACCCCGGCGGTGATGCCGGTCTGGGAGTGGGAGAACCCCCCGGAGGACACCGACGTCTCACGGCCGGGGCCGGGCCGGGTGAGCGCGGCCGACATAGCGATGCTCAAGGCGGCCCGCGACCACTACGAGCAGATGTACCGCAAGACGGGCGGCATCGCGACCAGGTCCCGGATCGTCCGCTTCCTCAACGCGGAGGCCGCGCCGCTGCTGCGCGGCGGTCACAGCGACGCGCTCGGCCGGAGCCTGCACCGGGCGACCGCCGGGCTGGTGGCGGTGGCGGGCATCTGCGCCTACGACTCCGACGCCCACGGACTCGCCCAGCGCTACTTCCACCAGGCGCTGCGGCTCGCCAAGTCCAGCGGGGACCGGGGGCTCGGCGGCTATGTGATCGCCCTGCTGGTCACCCAGTCGCTGTTCCTCGGCGACCACCGCCGTTCCATCGCCTTCGCCGAGGCCGCGCTGCGGGCCGCCGGTGGCCACATCACCCCGGCGCTCGCCGCCGACCTGCACGCCATGCAGGCCAAGGCGTACGCCCGGCTCGGCGACGCGGCGAGCGCCCGGGCCTGCATCGGGCGGGCCGAGGCCCAGGCAGGCCGGATCCACACCGGCCGGGAGCCCGACGAGACGGGGTACGTCCAGCCGGGCCTCGTCGACGTCCAGGTGGCGGAGGCGCTGCTCGGTCTCGGGGATCTGCCGGCCGCCCGGGAGCACGCGGCCTCCGCGGTGCGCGCCCCGGCGCACGACCGGGGGCGCGTCCACCGTCTCGCGATGCTCAGTCATATCGAGCTGCTGCAGGGCGAGGCGGACCGCGCGGCCGGTACAGCTGCCGAGATGGCGATGAGAGCCCGGGGGATGGAGTCCCAGCGGCTGCGCGACCGGCTGCGGGAGGTCCGGCGCGAACTGGCCGCGAGCGGCTGCGCCGACGCGGTGGGGACCACCGACCTCATCGACGAGGCGCTCCGCGTGCCTCTGTGAGCTCCACCGACGCCCCGTCGTTCGTTCCCCCCGGCAGTCGAGCCTGCTGGCATGTTGACCCCAACATGTCGAAAGGCGGCACAACCGTGCAATGGACGAACTTAAACGAACAGAATGTGTATCAGAACCCGTGGTTCCGGGTGAATCTGGCGGACGTCCAGCTCCCCGACGGCAGCCATCTCGACCACTTCGTCATCCGGCTGCGCCCCGTCGCGGCCGCCACCGTCGTCAACGAGGCGAACGAGGTGCTGCTGCTCTGGCGGCACCGGTTCATCACCGACAGCTGGGGGTGGGAGCTGGCCGCGGGCGTCGTCGAGGACGGCGAGGACATCGCGGCGGCGGCGGCCCGCGAGATGGAGGAGGAGACCGGCTGGCGCCCCGGCGAACTGCGCCCGCTGCTCACCGTGGAACCGTCGAACGGCCTCACCGACGCCCGCCATCACCTGTACTGGTCCGACGAGGCGCACTGGACCGGGCACCCCAGGGACGCCTTCGAGTCCTCACGCCGCGAGTGGATACCGCTCAAGGTGGTCCCGGACATGATCGCCCGGGGTGAGGTGCCCGCCGCGAACATGGCGGCCGCCCTGCTGATGCTGCACCACCTGAGACTGGGCTGACCCATGAATGGGGTGCCGCGCATGTGAACGAAGTGCTGTCCAAGGCCTTCCCCGAGGCCTACGCCAGTGGGCAGCTGAAGGTGTATCACGTGCCCGGCAACGGTATGAGTGGAATGAGTTCATGGCTGAAGTGATCGCAATGCTGGAAGAGCTCAGGGACATCACCCCGGTGGCCGCCGGGAGCGCGGCGGCGTGCTTCGGGGCCCAGGAGTGGGCGCCCAGAGGTAAGCCACGCGACGGCGTGGAGACGTCGTGGCACAAGGACGGCGTCCGGGGCTGGATCCAGACGTTCCGCACTGGTGCGGTCCGCGTCTCGTTCGCCGTCTGGATCCGCGACGTCGACGAATCGGGCTACTTCGACGACCTGGATGCCGTCTACGAGCAAGGGAAGCAGGTGCTGGCCGGCTTCCTCCCCGAGATCGAGGAGTCCCCGCTCGCCAGCCTCCTCATCGAGGCCGAGCAGACGGAGGCGGACCGGGACGAGTTCATCGCGGTGAAGAAGTGGACCCTTGGCGCCCGGACCCTGACTGCCGGTGTGATCCAGCAGGACACCGACCTTCCAGTGATGGTCGTGGTGGCGCTGGAGGAGCCCGGGGCCGCCTGACTGAGCCCGTACGCCAGGCCGCCCGCGTCTCCATCCGATGCCGGGCGGGCCCTGGCGTACGCGAATCATGGTGGCGAGACCGGGCGCCCCTCCAACCACACCGTGCAGACACGAGCCCTGCACGTCTGTCTACGCTGGCGCAACGCCAACGCCCGCCACCGCGACGTCCTGGCCGCCGAACGCAAGGAGCGCGCCCGCAGCCGAAGCGAGAAGGACATCCGTTGGGGCGGACGCCCCCTCAACACCGCAGCCTGACCAACCGCGAACTTACACAGCCACAGCGCATCACCGGTGCGCTCGTGGCCAAGCGCGGACGACCGAAGCTCTGTGAAGATGATATCGGCTGGGCAGACCCGGAGCCCCGAACGGGGCCGGTTCAGGAGAAGGGCGGCGCCAGAGGAGAATGACTCAGGAGGCGGATGGCTTGATCTCCCCCGCGAAGACGATGACCTGGTCGATGAGGCTCCGCCGCAGATGGACGGCGTCCGTTCCCGCCAGGCGGGGGCCTCCATCCGGCGTCGTGAAGACCCACTGGTACCGGGCCCACTCGTCCGGCATGTCCACCGCCGAACAGCGCACCATCGTGCCGGTCCCTGCGGGGTGGCGCCGGATGTCCAGCACGAACCGCTCGACCGCCTCGATGCCCTCACTGCGGCCCAACGGTCCCCAGAAGACCACGTCCGAGGTGAGGGCCTGGGAGAGCAGCGATGTCACATAGCTGTCGGCCGAAGCGTTGAACGCGGAGATGAACGTGTCGATCGCGGACCGCGCGGTCTCTTCCTGCTTCTCCTGCATGCACCAGTAATACCAGTCGCCTCGCCGACCGCGCTCGTCCCGTGAGCCGTCTCCCGACCACGGTGAACCATCCCGGTCACAGCACTAGACGAGGCTTCGCCGCTGCGGACCGATGCGAAGGCGTTGCATACGATCAACCGGAGCATGGCGTCGTCGGGCGGGAGAACGCCAGGGACGGCGTCGGAGAGTCGGACGGCATAGCTGCAGCCTGCGGGCGGATACGGGTGCGGGCGCAGGCCATCCAGACAGGGGGCTTTGGCATCACCTACGAGTAGGACGTCATCTTTCGCTATCGGGAGATATAAGGGCTCGGTGCCCCGTGCCAGCTGATGCGGAGGGTGTCGCGGGCGCGGGTGGCCGGCCGGAGACGGGGCGCCGTACGCGGACGGGACCGGCGAGCACGCCGTTCGCTACATCCCGGGGCCCTGGGCCGGCATCCGGCCGTGGCCCTCGGGGTTGGCTGAGCAGGTCGGACGTAAGCCAACCTCGCTGAGCCGGGCGCAGGTGCTGGCGGTGGCCCGGACTGGGGCAGCAACGGCGAGCTGGACCGAGACACTCGTCGCCAGCTACGTCTGGGGACAGGGTGACATCGGCTACGGGGCCCACCGGCTGGATGCCCCAGCGCCGGTTGAGGCGGCGCTGGCACAGGCTGTTGCGCTGCTGGCGGCCAATGGCCCCGGCGAGCTACCGCAGGCTGAGCGGCGCGATCGCAGGCCTTGGACCGGCGTTCTTACCAAGTTCCTCTACTTCGCCGGCGGCGCCGTAGCGGATGCGCCGGGGCCGCGCCCGCTCATCCTCGACCGGCGCATAGCTCGTGTCCTGCGCGCCTACACGACACGACTGGGGGGAGGAAATCCAGCTTGAGGAACCCGCGAAGCTCGCTGCCTGGCTGTGGAGCGACGGTGGGTGGACCCCGCACCGCTACGACGTCTACCTGAGATGGACACACGGCGCCACCAGGCAGCTGGCCGGGTCCACGCACTGGCCGCTCGCTCCCGACCTACTGGAATTGGCACTGTTCAGCGGCGCATGGACCCCGTAGAAGGCTCACCTCGGGCCGTCCTCCGATTCGGCGGCACCGCGTCCGCTGCGCCTTTGGGCCCAGCCCGTGACCAAAACTCCGGACCGTCACAAAGCAGTGTTCGGCTGGCTGGCCAGCTTGCACCCTGACCGAGTGTGCTGAAGGCGGACTCGTGCGACGACGCGAACCTGGACTTCGCGACCGGGTACGAGGGCCAGACGGTCGCGTTCAAGGGTTCGATCAGGCACATGGCGCGCCATGGTGACTACGAGACCCGCTACGACTTCCTTCTGGGCCCAGGCGACGAGGGGGCGAACACGACGATCGGCCCGGCCTTCAAGTACGAGGACGTCAACACCGGGAACCTGAACCTGACCGGCAAGAAGATCCCCGCCACCGTCGGCGTGGGCGACAAGTTCCGCTTCATCGCTGAGGTGCGCGAATTCAACGCGGCCCAGTGCCTCTTCTTCCTTCATCCGGTCTCAACGGAAGTCCGGTAGCCAAGATGGGCAGCCGCGTCAGCACGGGGCAGTGTTCCCGGCCGGTTAGCGCCTTCGTCGGCATCGTCCTGACGGCCTGCACTCTCGGCCACTTTCCTTTTCCTGGCCGCTGGTAGCCGGCCCGCATCAGGTCGGGGCAAACTCGACCCGCCGACGCTGACGCGCATACTGCTGCGCGGCTGGTCCGATCACCCGCCTCAGGATATCCAGCCCGAGCACGTCCCTGCGGCACACGGCGCGCATGTTCTTCCCGTAACGCGGACCACGTCGACTCTGTGAGCCAACGAGCAAACGAGCCGCCGAACTGCAGGGAGCGCGGACCTCTCTGGACGTGCCGACATAGGACAACATGAGCGCCCCTAACCAGTGCCTTCTGACCAGGCGAAACGACATCTGGCGGCACTCCCGGGCACGGTGTGTCGGGATCGCTCGCGTACTCGCGATCCGTAGGGCCCGGGTCCGAGTCGCCAGGGACTTTTCAGGGACTTTCAGCTCTGTCGGAGGGACATCCGAGGGATTTTTCGCAGTACAAGCACGGAAGGCTGCGACAGCGCTGAAAGGCCCAGGGCTTCGGGCCCGCGCATCCGTGCCGTCGCCCCGTAGCGCTCCGGCGAGGTGTCGGGTCGGCAGTGGCAGACGAGGTTCTTCGGGCCGCACACGGTCCTGACCTCGGAGAACGTGCTCCGGCGTGCCCGGCGGCGTGAGCGCCGGGCCCGCCAGTAGGACGCTCAGTAGGCGTAGAAGCCCGAGCCGGTCTTCCGGCCGAGGCGGCCCGCGTCGACCATGCGCTGGAGCAGCGGGGGAGCGGCGTACAGCGGCTCCTTGTACTCGGCGTACATCGAGTCCGCGACCGAGGCCACGGTGTCCAGGCCGATCAGGTCGGCGAGCTTCAGCGGCCCCATCGGGTGGGCGCAGCCCATCTCCATGCCGTTGTCGATGTCCTCGCGGCTGGCGATGCCCGACTCGAACATCCGGATCGCGGAGAGGAGGTACGGGATCAGGAGCGCGTTCACGACGAAGCCGGACCGGTCCTGGGCGCGGATCGGGTGCTTGCCGAGCACGTCCTGCACGACGGCCTCGGAGCGCGCGATCGTCTCGTCCGACGTGGTCAGCGCGGGGATCAGCTCGACGAGCCTCTGGACCGGGGCCGGGTTGAAGAAGTGGATGCCGATGACCCGGTCCGGGCGCGAGGTGGCGACGGCCAGCTTCACCAGCGGGATCGAGGAGGTGTTGGAGGCCAGGATCGCGTCCTGCCGGGTCACCACCTGGTCGAGCACCTGGAAGATCTCGGTCTTGACCTGCTCGTTCTCGACGACGGCCTCGATGACGAGATCGCGGTCGGCGAACTCCCCGAGATCGGTCGTGAAGCTCAGGCGGCCGAGGGTCTCGTCCCGCTCCTCCGCGCTGATCTTGCCGCGCTCGGCGGCCTTCGAGAGGGAGTTGTGCAGACGGGTGCGGCCGATCTCCAGCGCTTCGCCGGTGGTCTCGGCGACCTTCACTTCGAGGCCGCTGCGCGCGCACACCTCCGCGATACCTGCGCCCATCTGGCCACAGCCCACCACTCCGACGCGTGCAATGTCGGCCATAGAGTCCGTCACCTCGTGCCTTTCACTGTTCTCCGTATCGCAGGGTCCCGTGTGGTTCCGGTGCCCGCCTCGACCCCACGACGTTACTCCGAATGCCGACGCGGACGTCCCGCGGGTCATGGTGGCTACGGATGGGAATGATGCGGTTACGTGGAGCCATCGGATTCGGGTGCGGGACGTGGTGGAGAGAGGTGGGCCAGGATGCGGCGTACGGGAGTGGCCAGGAGGGCCTTCGTGCTGAGCGCGGCAGGACTGCTGGCGGCGATGACGACGGCCGGTGGCGCGGTCGGCTCACCGGCGGGGAGGGGGAAGGGCGGCGGGCGGCCGGAGGCGGCGCCGGTGCAGCTGCGCGGCATGTGGGTCGCCACGGTCGCCAACATCGACTGGCCGTCCGTGCCGGGTCTCACGGCGGCACGGCAGGAGGCCGAGCTGTTCGCGTATCTGGACCGGGCGGTCGAGTCGCGGCTCAACGCGGTGGTCCTCCAGGTCCGGCCGACCGCCGATGCCCTGTGGCCCTCGCCGTACGAGCCGTGGGCCGCCTGCCTCACCGGGACCCAGGGCGAGGACCCGGGCTGGGATCCGCTCGGCACGGCGGTGCGCGCGGCGCACGACCGGAGCCTGGAGCTGCACGCCTGGTTCAACCCCTACCGGGTGGCTAACCACACGGACCCCAGCCGCCTCATCGCCTCCCACCCGGCCCGGCTGAACCCGGGCTGGGTCGTGCCGTACGGCGGGAAGCTCTATTACAACCCCGGGCTGCCGGAGGTCCGCCGCTTCGTCCAGGACGCGATGCTGGACGCCGTGCGCCGCTATGACATCGACGCGGTGCACTGGGACGACTACTTCTACCCGTATCCGGTAGCCGGGCAGTCCTTCGACGACGACGCCGCGTTCGAGCGGTACGGCGGCGGCTTCGCCGGCCGGGCGGCCTGGCGGCGCGACAACATCGACCGCCTCGTGCGGGAGACGCGGCAGCGGATCCGGCGGATCAAGCCGCACGTCCGCTTCGGCATCAGCCCCTTCGCGGTCTGGCGCAACGCGGAGACGGACCCGCTGGGTTCGGACACCCGGGCGGGTGTGCAGACCTACGACGACCTGCACGCCGACACCCGTAAATGGGTCAAGGAAGGGTGGATCGACTACATCTGCCCGCAGATCTACTGGCACATCGGCCAGCGGGCCGCCGACTACGCCAAGGTCCTCGCCTGGTGGAGCGAGACCGTCCGGGGCACAGGCGTCGGCCTGTACGTGGGGGAGGCGCTCTACAAAGCGGGCGACCCCGCCCAGCCGGCCCCCTGGCAGGACCCGGCGGAACTCTCCCGCCACCTCACCCTGGCCCGGGAGTACGAGGAGGTGGGCGGCCATGTCTTCTTCTCCGGGAAGAGCGTGCTGGCGGACCGGATCGGTGCGATGCGTCGGGTGGTGGCCGACCACTACACGGACCGCGTCCGGCTCTATCCGGACCGTGGCCGCACCTACCCGCACCGAGGCCGCCCTTCGGGGTGAGCCGGGGCCGGGGCCGGTCTCCGGAGGGTGAGGGGCGGGGGCCGGGGCCCTGGCGTGCGGCCCCGGCCCGGCGCTCCTACCGCGGCTGCCCCTCCTTCGGCGTCTCCATGTGCTGGACGACGCTGTCGGGGCCCGGTGACATCAGGTGTTCGTGGCCGTCCTCGAAGCGGATCCGGTACGGGGGAGCGCCCCCGTCGCCGAGTACTTCGATGATCTCGGCAACCCGGTCGTGCTGTCCCACGGTCCTGCCGTGCATCAGCAGCCGGTCGCCCGTGTGTGCCTCCATCGGGAGCGACCTCCTCACAGGGGAGACGGTGATCCGTATCGACAAGTCTATGACCGTACGGGCCGGGACACCCGCGCTGCGCGGCGACCGGCCCGCTGGGTGGCGGCGATGCAGACCAGGACGGCCACCGCCGCGACCGGAGCCGCGGCCGACATCTCCTCGCCGAGCAGGAGGAAGGACCACACGAGCGTCAGCAGCGGCTGGGCGAGCTGGAGCTGACTTGCCCGGGCGACACCGATCGCCGCCATGCCCCGGTACCAGACGTACAGCCCGAGGAAGGTCGACCCGGCGGCGACCCAGGCCAGGCCGAGGACGCCGCGGGCGTTGAGGTGCACGGGTTCGAGCGGCAGGGCCACCAGGCTGCCCGCCACCGCAAGCGGCAGGCACAGGACCAGCGCCCAGCCGATCACCTGCCAACCCGGCATCACCCGGGCCAGCCTGCCGCCCTCGGTGTACCCGGCCGCGCACACGAGCAGGGCGCCGAACAGATACAGGTCGCCGGAGGCGAGGGCCCCGCCGCTCTCCCGAACGGTGAAGGCGATCACCACGGCCGCCCCGGCGAGGGCGGCGATCCAGAACGTGCGCGAGGGCCGCTCGCCGGTGCGCAGGGTCCCCAGCACCGCCGTGGTCAGCGGCAGCAGGCCCACGACCACGGCCGCGTGAGAGGTGGTGGACGTCTGCAGGGCCAGCGTCGTCAGCAGCGGGAAACCCACCACCACCCCGCCTCCGACGACCGCGAGACCGGCCCAGTGCCGGCGTTCGGGCAGCGGCACCCGCGCGGCCAGCAGCACGCTGCCCGCGATCAGGGCGGCGAGCACGCTGCGCAGGGCGACCAGGGACCAGGGGCCGAAGCTCTCCAGACCCCAGGCCGTGGCCGGGAAGGTGAGCGAGAACGCCACGACGCCGAGCCCGGCGAGCACGGCGCCGCTCCGGCCGGCCGACGGCCCCGGCACGGGCCCGCTCGCCGACCCGCTCCCGGCCGCCGTGGTGATCGCCGCAGTTGCCCGCGGAGTGACCGCCGGATCGACGACCGCTATCGATGAAGCCGTGGTAGCGCTATTCTGTGCTCTCATGCAAGAGCGTAGCAGCGTCACCGAACTGGTCACTTCCCTGCGAGTCGAGCTCAACCGCTACTCACCTGGTGGAAAGCTGCCGTCCAGTCGCGCACTCGTCGAACGGTTCCGGGTCAGCCCGGTCACCGTCTCCCGCGCCATCGCCCAGCTCGCCGCCGAAGGGCTCGTCACCACCCGCCCCGGCTCCGGTGCCTTCCGGGCGCACCCCCGCGCCGCACTGCCCGCCCCGGGCGACACGTCCTGGCAGGAGGTGTCGCTGAGCGGCGACGGAGGACCCGAGGTGGTGCCCCGTACGGTCGACGCCTCCGGGGTGCTGGTCACGCTCGCCGCACCGCCGCCCGGCGTCATCGAGTTCAACGGCGGCTATCTCCACGCCTCGCTGCAGCCCGAGCGGGCGCTCTCCGCGGCCCTGGCCCGCGCGGGCCGCCGGCCGGGCGCCTGGGGCCGCCCCCCGACGGACGGGCTGCCCGAACTGCGGTCCTGGTTCGCCCGCGAGATCGGCCCCGCCGTCTCCGGCACCGACGTCCTGATCACCGCGGGCGGCCAGAGCGCGCTGGCCACCGCCCTGCGCGCGCTCGCCCCGCCCGGAGCCCCGGTCCTCGTGGAGTCGCCGACCTACCCCGGGATGCTCGCCGCCGCCCGCGCCACCGGGCTGCGCCCCGTCCCCGTGCCGATGGACGCCGACGGGGTCCGCCCCGAACTGCTCGCCGACGCGTTCCGGGCCACCGGTGCCCGGGTCTTCGTCACCCAGCCGCTCTTCCAGAACCCCACCGGGGCCACCCTCGCACCCGCCCGCCGCCCCGAGATCCTCGCCATCGCCCGGGCGGCCGGGGCGTTCGTGGTCGAGGACGACTTCGCCCGCCGGCTCGTCCACGAAGACGCCGGACCGCTCCCCGCGCCGCTGGCCGCCGAGGATCCCGACGGCGTCGTCGTCCACGTCTGCTCGCTGACCAAGGTCACCTCGCCCAGCCTCCGCGTCGGCGCGCTGGCCGCCCGCGGCCCGGTGCTGGAGCGCCTGCGGGCCATCCAGGTCGTCGACAGCTTCTTCGTACCCCGGCCGCTCCAGGAAGCCGCGCTGGAACTCGTCGGCTCCCCGTCCTGGGGCCGCCACCTGGCCGCCGTCTCCACCGAGCTGGGGCACCGCCGTACTGCCATGGCGGCCGCCCTGAGCAGCGAGCTGCCGGAACTCACGCTTCCGCTCCTCCCGGCGGGCGGCGGCAGCCTCTGGCTCCGGCTCCCGGGCAGCGGCGCGGGAACGGGCACCGACGAGCCGGCCGTCGTCTCGGTCGCCCTGCGCGCCTCGGTCGCCATCGCCCCCGGCCGCCCCTACTTCTGCGCCGAACCCCCGGCCGGGCACGTCCGCCTGAGCTTCGCGGCGGTCTCCGGAGCGCCGGAGATCGCGGAGGGCGTCCGCCGCCTCCGTACCGCCTTCGACGGGCTGCTGGGCCGCCGGAGCGTGTCCGGTGGATCATGACCGGCATCGCGAGCCCTCTTGACCAAACAGGCGTTCGGCCCCACGATCCCGCCATGACGCTTCGGGTCTCCCTGGTCGCAGCGGCGCGCAGCTCCTCACGGCTGGCCGAACGCTTCGACGACGACCGGCCGCTCGATCAGGCCGGCTGGCACGAGGTGCAGCTCGTCGCCCACACGCTCGTCCCGCTCGGCGCCGCCGAGCTGCGCTACTGCTCGCCGACCCCCCGCAGCCGCGCCACCGGGGACGCCCTCGGCTTCGCGCCGATGGCGCAACCGGCCCTGCGCGACTGCGACATGGGCCGCTGGAGAGGGCTGACCCTGGGCGAGGTCACCGCCCGGGAACCGGCCGCCGTGGACCGCTGGGTCGCCGACCCGTCCAGCGCCCCGCACGGCGGCGAGTCGATGCTCGGCTTCATCGGGCGGGTGGGCGGCTGGCTGGACACCCGCCCGGCCGCCGACGGCCTCATCGTCGCGGTCGCCGAACCCGCCGTGATCCGGGCGGCCCTCGTCTACGCCCTGAACGCCCCGCCGTCCGCGTACTGGAACGTCGACGTCCGCCCGCTTTCCACCATCACGCTGACCGGCCTGCCGGGCCGCTGGAGCCTGAGCCTGGAGGCGGGCATCCGTTGACCCGCGCGGCGCCGCCCACCCCTTCCCTCCGGTCCGACCAGTCGGTACGTTGCGGGGGCATCCGGTTCCGCCGCCGGACGCGCGCCCGCGACGAGGGAGGCCCCGTGCCGGAGATCCACGGCCACTGCGACGACCGGTACTCCCAGGTCCGGGAGGCCTTCGAGGAGAACTTCGCGGACCGCGGCGAACTGGGCGCGGCGGTGACCGTCCTGGTCGACGGCGAAGCGGTGGTGGACCTCTGGGGCGGCTGGGCCGACGCCGCCCGCACCCGCCCCTGGAAGCGGGACACCCTGGTCAACGTCTGGTCCACCGGAAAGGGCCCGACCGCGCTCTGCGCCCATGTCCTGGCCGACCGGGGACTGCTCGACCTCGACGCCCCGGTAGCCGTCTACTGGCCCGAGTTCGCCGCGAACGGCAAGGAATCCGTCCTCGTACGCCACCTCCTCTCGCACCGCTCCGGAGTGGCCGGGCCCGACACCCCGCTCACCCTGGACGAGCTGTACGACTGGGAGACGGCCTGTGCCCGGCTCGCCGCCACCGCACCCTGGTGGGAGCCGGGCACCCGCTCCGGCTACCACGCGATCAGTTTCGGATTCCTCGTCGGTGAAGTGGTCCGTCGGATCACCGGGCTGATGCCCGGGGCGTTCCTCCGGCAGGAGATCACCGGCCCGCTGGGGATCGACTTCACCTTCGGCCTCCCGGAGAGCGAGACCCACCGGCTCGCCGAACTCGTCCAGGAACGCCCCGACCGGGCCGCCCAGGCAGCCCTCCTGAACCGGATGACACCGGTCACCGTCGCCTCCCTGCTCAATCCGCCCACCGGCCGGGCCGCCGCGAACACCCCCGCCTGGCGGGCCGCGGAGATCCCCGCCGCCAACGGCCACGGCACGGCCCGCGCGGTCGCCGCTCTCTACGGGATCCTGGCCGGACGCGGCAGTCTCGACGGCCACCGGATCCTCTCCGAGAAGGCCGCCGCCCGCGTCGGCGAAGGGCAGGGAGCCTGCCGCGACCTCGTCCTCGGCGACGGCTTCGCCCACGAGACGGAGATCGGCCTCGGTCTCTGGCTGAGCGGCGCGAACCGCTCCTACGGCCCCGACCCGCGCACGCTCGGCCACGACGGCGCGGGCGGCTCCTGCGGCCTGGCCGACCCGGATGCCTCAATCGCACTCGGCTACGTCATGAACCGGATGGGCTCCGGGCTCGCCGACGACCCACGCAAGACGGCCCTGGTGAACGCCGTCTACGCGGCCCACCGGGAGGCCGCCCGGGGGTGACCGGGACAGGGCATCCGTCGTACCGACCCAACCCGGGTTTCACCTGCGGTTGCCAGGAATGTGAGGATGTCACCATGACAACCAAGGTCTACTTCGACATCACCATCGACGACGCGCCCGCAGGGCGGATCACGTTCAACCTGTTCGACGACGTCGTCCCCAAGACGGCGGAGAACTTCCGCGCGCTCGCCACCGGCGAGAAGGGCTTCGGCTACGCCGGCTCGTCCTTCCACCGCGTCATCACGGACTTCATGCTCCAGGGCGGCGACTTCACCCGCGGTGACGGCACCGGCGGCAAGAGCATCTACGGCGAGAAGTTCGCCGACGAGAACTTCAAGCTCAAGCACGACCGTGTCGGCCTGCTCTCGATGGCCAACGCAGGACCGAACACCAACGGCTCGCAGTTCTTCGTCACCACGGTGCTCACCCCGTGGCTGGACGGCAAGCACGTGGTCTTCGGCGAGGTCGCCGACGAGGACAGCATGACCCTGGTCCGCAAGATCGAGGCGCTCGGCTCCCCCAGCGGCAAGACCCGCGCCAAGGTCACCATCGCCGAGTCCGGCGCTCTCTGACCGGTCCGACAGCCCCACGGGCCCGTGGCAGGGCCGTTCCACCGACGTTCGCGTCGGCGGGGCGGACCGGCCGCGGGCCCGTGGCACGGGCGGACATCGTGCGGGCCGGGACCGCTTCGGCCGAGGACGGACGCACGATGGCCGAGGCCCGGGGGACGGGCTTCGGCCATCGGCATCGCACTACGGAGCGCGGGGAAGATCCCGGTGCCCCGGGGCGGGAGTCAGGCGCGCTGGTCGCCGGAGTGCGCGGCCCGCTCGGCGTTGCGCTCCTTGATACGAGCGGTCTCCTTGCGTACCTCGGCCTGCGTGGCACGCTCCTTCTGGAGCCACTCGGGCATCTCGTCCTTCAGCGCGTCGATCTGCTCGGTGGTGAGCGCCTCGGTCACCCCGCCGCGGGCGAGCCCCGCGATGGAGATTCCGAGCTTCGCGGCGACGACCGGGCGCGGGTGCGGGCCGGTGCGGCGCAGCTCCACCAGCCAGGCGGGCGGGTCGGTCTGGAGGGCGTTGAGCTCGGTGCGGGAGACGGCACCCTCCTGGAAATCGGCGGGGGTGGCCTGGAGGTACACACCCAGCTTCTTCGCCGCCGTGGCGGGCTTCATGGTCTGGGCGGTCTTGTGCGACGTCATGGGTCCAGGGTATCGACCATGGGACATACCTCCGACCACCGACCGGTAGCCTGGTTCCGTGACAGGCTCGGACATCCCCTCATCCTTCAGGCTCGCGTACGTTCCCGGCGTGACGCCCACCAAGTGGGTGAGGGTCTGGCACGAGCGGCTGCCCCGCACCTCCCTGGAGCTCGTCCAGGCCACCGCCGCCGAGGCACCGGAGCTGCTGGCGGGCGGCGGCGCCGACGCCGGTCTCCTACGGCTCCCGGTCGACCGGAACGTCCTGAGCGCGATCCCCCTCTACACCGAGACGACCGTCGTCGTGATCCCCAAGGACCACGTCGCGACCACCGCGGACGAGGTGTCGCTCGCCGAGCTGGCCGACGAGATCGTGCTGCACCCGCTGGACGACCTCCTCGACTGGGAGACCCTGCCCGGCCGCCCCGCCATCGAGCGCCCGGCGACCACGGCGGACGCGATCGAGCTGGTGGCGGCGGGCGTGGGCGTCCTCCTCGTCCCCCAGTCCCTGGCCCGCCTCCACCACCGCAAGGACCTCACCTACCGTCCGGTCCCGGGAGCCCCCGAGTCGCGCGTCGCGCTGTCCTGGCCCGAGGCGGAGGTCACCCCCGACCTGGTGGAGGAGTTCATCGGGATCGTCCGGGGGCGCACCGTCAACAGCACCCGGGGCCGCGCGGCCACCCCGCCGCGCCCGACGGCGAAGGCCAAGGAGAAGGCCAAGAGCAAGCGGGCCGGTACGGGCGGCGGTTCGGGCGGCGCCCGGAACAAGCCCGCGGCGGGCAGGAAGCCCCAGTCGGGCGGCCGGGCCGGCGGTCAGAGCGGCAAGCGCGGAAAGCCGCGGGGCCGGTAGCGCACCGGCCCCGCCCGGCCCTCGTACGCGCCGTGTCGCGCAGCCGCCCCGGAGCGCCACCCCACGGGGGTTGTCTCGTTGATGAGGCAACCGCCGTATGCAGGGGAGCGTCCGTCCGATGCCGAACATCCGCAGAAACCAGCACCGTGGCCTCGTCGGGATGCTGCTCATCGCCGTGGCCTTCGCCGGCCTCCAGCTGACGGCGATCACCGGACGTGCCTCGCCCGATACGAAGAACTACCTCTCCTACGCCCTGAGCCTCAGCGGCGAGAGCCGTCAGGACGCGGGCCGCCTGGCCATCGGCTACTCCTGTGCCAGCGGGCAGCAGGCGCCCCTGCACTCCATCCCCTGGACCAGCAGGAAGGCCGCGGGCGAATCGGAGGAGCAGTGCGTGCGCCGGCTGAACGACTCGGTCGCGTACTGGACCCGCCACGGCAACACCTCGGGGATGACCGCGCCGTTCGCCAACCAGCGGTTCATGGCCATCTTCGAGGCCAGGCCCGGCTATCCGCTGTTCCTGGTCCCCTTCCTGGCCGCCTTCGGCCCCACCTGGGGCCTCTGGCTCGCCGGGCTCGCCGCCGCCCTGGCCGGAAGCGTCTGCGTCCTGCTCACCCTCCGTATCGCGGGCGCTTCCCGGCGCGCCGGTCTGGCCGGGCAGGCCCTGTACCTCGCCCTGCCCACCGGCACCGTCGCCATGAACCCCCTGAGCGACGGCCTCTGTCTGGCGCTCGGCACGGCGGTCGTCCTCGGCTGCACCCTGCTGCTGCGGGACCGGCCCCGTGCGGGAGCGGCGCTCGTCGCGGGCGGCCTCGCCCTGATGTTCCTCGTCCGCTACTCGCAGGCCCTGCTGCTGGCAGCCGCTCTCGCGGGCGTCCTCCTGCTCCGGTCCGGGTGGCTCCGCCGGAAGCGGCGGCAACCCACCCCCGTACTCCGGGCGGCCGGACTGTGCGGTGTGCTGGCGGCGCTCATCTACGCCGGGGCGCATCTCCTGTCCTGGCCCATGGGCGAGGACAGCGCCCAGGACCTGCTGACCCACCACTACCAGCGCCCCGACCGGCCCGACCCCTGGCCCGAGTTCTTCGTCCAGGAGCGGGTCTTCTGGACGGCGTGGCTCCGGCGCCAGGCCACCTACCCGGTCCTTCCCGTCCTGCTCGGGCTCTCGGCCTGGGCGCTGCTGAGACGACGCTCCGTGGTGCTGCCCGTCGCCCTGGCGGCAGGGGCTGCAGGCCTCCTCAACCAGGCGGGCCACCCGAACCTGGACCAGCTCCTCGGCCACCGCCTCATCGTGTTCGTCTGGCTGCTGCCCGCCCTGGCGATTCCGCTGCTCCTGGACCGGCCGGCCGGCCCCGCTTCCGGGCGAGGTCCGTCACCCCACGTCGCGCAGCCGAAGAACGTACGCAGCGGTCAGCGCGACGGCGCGGTCCGCGTCGCCCAGCAGCTCCCCGAGCAGTGAAGAGCTTGTCACCGTGTCAAGGCCAACCCGGAGCGGCGGGTCCCCGGCTCACGGTCCGCGCCAGATGTTGGCGAAGGCCGTGTTCTCGATGGTCCGCCGCTGGCGTACGGCCTCCAGTTCCATCACCGCTTCGTGGACGGTCGCGACCACGGCCGTCACCGTCTCGTCGCCGAGGTGGGGTTCGTCCTGGCCGGGCGGTCCGCCGCCGATGCCGACGGCCGATGCGAGGGCGGCCAGTACGGGGTCGCCCTCCTCCCGGCGGGCGGCGGCGTGGCGGCGGCGGGGCGTATCGACCAGCTCCACGCGCTTGGGGCCGAAGGGCAGCCGGCCGCTTCTCTTCTGCGTGAGCTCGCCGTCCCCCTCCAGCGCGTCCTGGTAGGTGGCCGAGAGGTCGCGGCCGCGACGCCACAGCCAGTCCTCGACCCGCTCGTAGGGCGGTTGCCGGGTGATCAGCGCGGCGGCCTCGCGGAGCAGCCGGTCGCCCGGGACCGAGGACCCGCCCGGCACGACGAGGTCGCCGTCCACGGTGATGGCTCCCGCATCGACGAGATCGAGGAGTTCGGCTCCCGCGAGGGCGAGCGACAGGTCGCCCTGCCCCACGGTGTGTTCCGGCTCCGGGTCCATGGCGATGATGAACAGGTCTTTCGCCGTGGTCATGAACGGCTCCCCTCAGAGACATCGACAAGGCGGGTCCCCACCGGTCCGCCCCGGCCGGGAGCCGGTTCGGCGTCGGGCGACTGCCACGACCAGTATCGCCTCGGCCCCGGCGGGAGCCGAAAGAAGCCGATGGCCGTTTCCCGGGGCGGCCTCCAGGCCGAGCCGATGAGCCATGGGTAGACCTCGTACGGCTGCCTCTCCTGCCGGGCCTCGCACAAGCAGCCCCAAGCAAGCGCGCACGGCGTGTGCGGTGCCGACGCGGCCGGGGCGGCGCTGCGCGACCTCCGCCGCTCGCGCCCGGCGCGGCGGTGACCGCGCGCCGTAAGTGGTCGGTTCCGCCGACCACGTTCTCACCTGGGAGAAGCGCGGGTCGCTCCCGGTGTTCGGCCGTGGCTGCTCCCGGCCCGGGTGGGTGCCGTGCTGAATCCGGTCAGACAGGCGGCCGCTGAGACGGCGGCGAGGGCGATGAAGAGCTGCGGGTGGCCGCCGAGAGGCGCGGCGATCGCGGCGCCGGCGAAGGGGGCGACGGCGGAGGCCGTGGTGGTGGGTGCGGCGAGGAGTCCGGAGAGGCGGCCGTAGTGGGTGGTGCCCCAGCGGTCGGTGACGGCGGTGGCCTGGAGGAGGGTGAGGTTGCCGCGGACCGTGCCCGCTGCGACGGAGAGGGCGAGCAGCAGTGCGTAGGGGCCCGGGGTGACGGCGAGGGCCGCGGTGGTGAGGGCGCCGAGGCCGACGAGCGTAACGGTGCGGGCGGTGGGGCTCGTGCGGCGGGCGAGGGTGGCGTAGAGGGTGCGGCCGAGGGTTTGTCCGGCGCCGCCCAGACCGAGTGCCCAGGCTGCTTCGGTGCTGGTGTAGCCGCGTTCGGTCATGAGGGGCACGAGGGCGATGACGGCGGCGGAGACGGCGAACGCGGACAGTGTCAGGGTGGCGGCGAGCAGCCGGAACGGCCGGGTACGCGCGACCTTCTCCGCGCCGCCGTCGATGTGGGGCGCGGTGGGGGCGGAAGGTTCGGGCCAGGGCGCCTTGAGTGCCAGGGCGTGGGCGGGGATCGTCACCACGGCGAGGATCAGGGCGAGGACGGCGTACGTGGCGCGCCAGGACAGGTGATCGGCGAGTGCGGCGGTGAGGGGAGCGAACACGGTGGAGGCGAGGCCGCCCGCGAGCGTGACGACGGTGAGTGCGCGGACGTGGTCGGGCGCCCACCAACGGGTCAGGGCGGCGAAGGCCGGTTGGTAGAAGGTGCCTGCCATCGCCAGGCCGGCGAGCAGCCAGCCGGCGATGAAGACCGGCAGGTTGGGCGCCGAGGCGATGATGAGGATGCTCAGGACACCGAGGACCGATCCGGTGGTCATGACGGTGCGCGGGCCGTGGCGGTCGATGATCCGGCCGACGCGGATCCCGGCGACGGCGGAGACGAGCAGGGCGGCGGAGAACGCCGCGGTGGTCGCCCCGGTGGGCCAGCCGGTGGCGGTGGTGATCTGCGGGTTCAGGGCGGGGAACGCGTAGTAGACGATGCCCCAGCCGGTGATCTGCGTGACGCACAGCGCCGGCAGCGCGGCGCGGGGCCGTGACCGGACCCCCGTTCCGGTCACGGCCCCGCGCTCAGGGGTGTCGAGGTCGGTCACGAGCCGCAGCAACCGCCCGTCGGTGCTTCGTCCACGGCTGCGGCGGCGGCCGGTGCGCCGGCGCCGAGCTGCACCAGGGCGGGTTCCGGCGTCGAGCAGCAGCCTCCGGCGTCGGACTGCGCGGCGGCCGGGGCGTCGAAGAGTCCGGCTCCTCCGCAGACTCCGGTTTCGGGGAGGGTGAGCTCGACGCGGTCGGCGGCTTCGAGGTCGCCGGCGAGGGCGGCGGCGACGGAGCGGACCTGCTCGTAGCCGGTCATGGCGAGGAAGGTCGGGGCGCGGCCGTAGGACTTCATGCCCACGAGGTAGATCCCGGTCTCCGGGTGGGAGAGCTCGCGGTGGCCGTGCGGGTAGACCGTGCCGCAGGAGTGCTGGTTCGGGTCGATCAGCGGGGCCAGTTCGGTGGGGGCCTGGAGGCGCTCGTCCAGCCCGAGGCGGAGTTCGTCGAGGAAGCCGAGGTCGGGGCGGAGGCCGGTCAGCACGATGACTTCGTCGACCGGATCCAGGCGGTGTCCGTCCTCGCCGACCAGGACCAGGCGGCCGTCGGCGTCCCGTTCGATCGCCTGGGTGCGGAAGCCGGTGACGGCGTCCGCGTGTCCCTCGTCGACGGCGGCCTTCGCGGCGAGGCCAAGGGCTCCGCGGGCGGGGAGCTGGTCGGCGCTGCCGCCGCCGAAGGTGGAGCCGGAGATGCCCCGGCGCAGGACCCACACGCCCTTGGTGGCCGCGCCGTCGGGGGACCTGGCGAGGTCGGCCAGGTGGGCGAGGGCGGTGAAGGCGGAGGCTCCGGAGCCGATGACGGCGGTGCGACGCCCCGCGTAACGGGCGCGTACGGAGGGGTCCTCGAGGTCGGGGACGCGGTAGGTGATCCGGTCGGCGGCCGCCTTCTCGCCGAGGGCGGGCAGGCCGGAGGCGCCGGCCGGGCCCGGGGTGGCCCAGGTGCCGGAGGCGTCGATGACGGCGCGGGCGAGGACCCGCTCCTCGTGGCCGTCGGTGTGGGCGATGTGCACGACGAACGGCTGCTGGTCGCGGTCGGCGTCCACGATCCGGTCGCGGCCGGCGCGCGAGACGCCGGTGACCCGGGCGCCGAGCCGGACCCGCTCGCCGAGCACGTCGGCGAGCGGCTGCAGATACCGCTCGGCCCAGTCCCCGCCGGACGGGTAGGCCGCCGGGTCGGGTCGGGTCCAGCCGGTGGGGGCCAGCAGCTTCTTGGCGGCCGGGTCGACGAGCTCGCCCCAGGTGGAGAAGAGGCGCACGTGCGCCCACTCCCGGACGGCGCTCGCGGCGGTGGGGCCGGCTTCCAGGACGAGCGGGACGAGGCCGCGCTCGGTGAGGTGGGCGGCGGCGGCGAGCCCGGCCGGGCCCGCGCCGATCACGACGATCGGCAGATCCGCGGTGGTGGTGGTCATGGCGGTGATGTCCTCCGGGAAGGGGTGGCAGGTCCGGCCGTTGTTTCGATTGCTGTCTATGTCTGGAGCTTGCCACTGGTATCGATGAGTGTCAACATAGATGAATGTCGAATTCTGAGCTTGCCGGGCTGCCGGTCCTGGGCCCGGAGGTGGTCGTGCCATGCTGCCCGCCCATCACCGCGGGGGAGCTGTCCGTGCCGGACGCGGAGCGGATGGCCGTGATGTTCAAGGCGCTCTCCGACCCGGTGCGGCTGCGGCTCTTCTCCAAGGTCGCCTCGCACCCGGGAGGAGAGGCGTGCGTGTGCGACGTCCAGGACGTCGGCGTCTCCCAGTCGACCGTCTCCCACCACCTGAAGAAGCTCCGCGAAGCCGGGCTTCTGACCTCGGAGCGGCGCGGGACCTGGGTCCACTACCAGGTCGCACCCTCCGTCGTGGCGGCCATGTCCGCCATGCTCGACCTCCGCCCGGCCGCCGGTGGCCGCTGACCTCGGCCGCGCCGCCGTGCGGCGTCAGCGGCCGGTGTCCGGCGGGCAGCAGGCCGCCAGGTACGCCTGGAGTGCCGAGAGCCGTGCGGCCATGGCTCCGCCGTCGGTCCGGTGGAACACCTGCCGGCCCTCCTTGCGGGCGACGACCGGCGCTCCGCGTCGCGGCAGGCTCAGGTGCTCCTCGTCGAAGACGCTGCGCGGAGTGGCCTGTGACGACGCCTGGCTCCTTCGCCGACTGGCGCCGGCCCGCCGCTGACACCTTCGGGTGGTGCCACTCCCTCACCGACAGGCACTTTGCATAAAAGTGCGTCGATGCGTATAGTCATGCCATCGATCAGGAGGGTTACCGATGGTGGTACGAGCAGCAGTGGCAGGGGCGAGCGGATACGCCGGCGGGGAGCTGCTACGCCTTCTGCTGGCGCACCCGGAGGTCGAGATCGGCGCCCTCACCGGGCACTCCAACGCAGGGCAGACGCTCGGATCGCTCCAGCCGCATCTGCGGCCCCTGGCCGGCCGGGTGCTGGAGCCCACCACCGCCGAGGTGCTCGCCGGGCACGACGTCGTCTTCCTGGCGCTCCCGCACGGGCAGTCCGCCGCCGTCGCCGAGCAGCTCGGGGAGGAGGTCCTCGTCGTCGACATGGGGGCCGACTTCCGGCTGAAGGACGCGGGTGACTGGGAGACGTTCTACGGGTCCCCGCACGCCGGGACCTGGCCCTACGGGCTGCCCGAGCTGCCGGGCGGGCGGGCCGCGCTCGCCGGGTCGCGGCGGATCGCCGTTCCCGGGTGCTACCCGACCGCCGTGTCCCTCGCGCTCTTCCCGGCGTACGCGGCCTCCCTCGCCGAGCCCGAGGCCGTGATCGTCGCCGCGTCGGGCACCTCGGGGGCGGGCAAGGCGGTCAAGCCGCATCTGCTCGGCTCCGAGGTCATGGGCAACATGACCCCGTACGGCGTCGGTGGCGGGCACCGCCACACGCCCGAGATGATCCAGAACCTCAGCGCCGCCGCGGGCGAGCCGGTCACCGTCTCCTTCACTCCCACCCTCGCGCCCATGCCGCGCGGCATCCTCGCCACGTGCAGCGCGAAGGCGAAGCCCGGCGTCAGTGCGGAGAGCCTGCGCGCGGTGTACGAGAAGGCGTTCGCGGACGAGCCGTTCGTGGACCTCCTGCCCGAGGGGCAGTGGCCGGCCACCGCCGCGGTGTACGGCTCCAACGCCGTACAGGTCCAGGTCGCCCACGACGCGGCCGCCGGACGGATCGTGGTCGTCTGCGCCATCGACAATCTCGCCAAGGGCACCGCGGGCGGCGCCCTGCAGAGCATGAACATCGCCCTCGGACTTCCCGAGGGCACAGGTCTTTCGACGATCGGAGTGGCACCGTGAGCGTCACGGCAGCACAGGGATTCACCGCGGCGGGCATCGCCGCGGGAATCAAGGACAGCGGGAACCCGGACCTGGCCCTCGTGGTCAACAACGGGCCGCGCCGCGCCGCCGCGGGCGTCTTCACCTCCAACCGCGTCAAGGCCGCCCCGGTGCTCTGGTCGGAGCAGGTCCTCAAGGGTGGCGAGGTCACCGCCGTCGTCCTCAACTCCGGTGGTGCCAACGCCTGTACGGGACCCAAGGGCTTCCAGGACACCCACGCCACCGCGGAGAAGGCGGCCGAGGTGCTGGAGGGCCACAGCGCGGGCGAGATCGCCGTCGCCTCCACCGGGCTCATCGGCATCCTGCTCCCCATGGACAAGCTGCTCCCCGGCATCGAGCAGGCCGCCGCCGCGCTCAGCGAGCACGGCGGGGAGAAGGCCGCCATCGCCATCAAGACCACCGACACCGTGCACAAGACGGCCGTCGCGGGCGGCGAGGGCTGGACCGTCGGCGGCATGGCCAAGGGCGCGGGCATGCTCGCCCCCGGCCTCGCCACCATGCTCGTCGTCCTGACCACCGACGCCGATGTCGAAGCCCCCGCGCTGGACGCCGCCCTGCGCGAGGCCACCCGGACCACCTTCGACCGGGTCGACTCCGACGGCTGCATGTCCACCAACGACACCGTGCTGCTGCTCGCCTCCGGTGCCAGTGGCATCACCCCGGAGCAGGGCGACTTCGCCGAGGCCGTACAGGCCGTCTGCGCGGACCTCGCCCGGCAGCTCATCGGCGACGCCGAGGGCGCGTCCAAGGACATCCGGATCGAGGTGATCAACGCGGCCACCGAGGACGACGCCGTCGAGGTCGGCCGGTCCATCGCACGGAACAACCTCCTCAAGTGCGCGATCCACGGCGAAGACCCCAACTGGGGCCGTGTCCTCTCCGCGATCGGCACCACGAAGGCCGCCTTCGAACCGGACCAGCTCAACGTCGCCATCAACGACGTCTGGGTCTGCCGGAACGGGGGAGTGGGGGAGGACCGCGACCTCGTCGACATGCGCTACCGGGAGGTCAAGGTCACCGCAGACCTCGCCGCGGGCACCGAGTCGGCCGTCATCTGGGCCAACGACCTCACCGCGGACTACGTCCACGAGAACAGCGCGTACAGCTCATGAGCGCCGCGCGGAAGCACACCGCACTCCCGAAGGCGCAGATCCTCATCGAGGCGCTGCCCTGGCTGACCCGGCACAACGGCAGGACCGTCGTCATCAAGTTCGGCGGCAACGCCATGATCGACGAGGAACTGAAGGCCGCCTTCGCCCAGGACGTCGTCTTCCTGCGCCACGCCGGCCTCAAGCCCGTCGTCGTGCACGGCGGCGGCCCCCAGATCAGCGCCCAGCTCGACAAGCAGGGCCTGGTCAGCGAGTTCAAGGCCGGGCTGCGGGTCACCACCCCCGAGGCGATGGACGTCGTCCGGATGGTGCTCGCCGGACAGGTCCAGCGCGAGCTCGTCGGCCTCCTCAACCAGCACGGCCCGCTCGCCGTCGGCATGACCGGCGAGGACGCCCACACCATCACCGCCACCCAGCACCGGCCCACCATCGACGGCGAGCTCGTCGACATCGGCCGGGTCGGCGAGATCACCGCCATCGACACCGGGGCCATCCAGGCGCTGCTGGACGACGGCCGCATCCCGGTCGTCTCCTCCATCGCCCGCTCCGCCGACGACCACCACGTCTACAACGTCAACGCCGACACCGCGGCCGCCGCGCTCGCCGCCGCCCTGAACGCCGAGACGCTGATGGTCCTCACCGACGTCGAAGGGCTGTACGAGGACTGGCCCAACAGCGACGACGTCATCAGCCGGCTCACCGCGAGCCAGCTGGAGAAGCTGCTGCCCGAGCTGTCCAGCGGCATGGTCCCCAAGATGCAGGGCTGCCTGCACGCCGTGCGCAACGGCGTCGAGACCGCCCGCGTCATCGACGGCCGGGTCCAGCACTCGATCCTGCTGGAGATCTTCACCGACGAGGGCATCGGCACGATGGTCGTGCCGGACGCCCCCATCGACGTACACACAGGGCCTGAACAGGGGGAATCATGACCGGTGCAGAGGCTGCGGGACTCACATCGCGGTGGCAGGGCGCGCTGATGGACAACTACGGCACGCCCCGCCTGGCGCTCGTCCGCGGCGAAGGCGCCCACGTCTGGGACGAGGACGGCACCCGCTACCTCGACTTCGTCGGCGGCATCGCGGTCAACGCCCTCGGCCACGCCCATCCCGCCGTCGTCGAGGCCGTCTCCACGCAGATCGCCTCCCTCGGCCACGTGTCGAACCTGTTCATCGCCGAGCCGCCCGTCGCGCTCGCCGAGCGACTGCTCCACCTGTTCGGCCGTCAGGGCCGGGTCTTCTTCGCCAACTCCGGCGCGGAGGCCAACGAGGCCGCCTTCAAGATCGGCCGGCTCACCGGGCGCACCCACATGGTCGCGACCGACGGCGGCTTCCACGGCCGGACGATGGGCGCGCTCGCCCTCACCGGCCAGCCGGGCAAGCAGGAGCCGTTCCGGCCGCTGCCGGGTGACGTCACACACGTGCCGTACGGGGACGTGGACGCGCTGCGGGCAGCGGTGACCACCGACACCGCCCTGGTCGTCATCGAGCCGGTCCAGGGCGAGAACGGTGTCGTCGTCCCGCCCAAGGGCTATCTGGAGGCGGCCAGGGAGATCACCCGTGCGACCGGGACCCTGCTCGTCCTGGACGAGGTCCAGACCGGTATCGGCCGCTGCGGCCAGTGGTTCGAGCACCAGGCCCACCAAGGCGTGGAGCCCGACATCGTCACCCTCGCCAAGGGTCTCGGCGGCGGACTGCCGATCGGCGCGACGGTCGCCTTCGGCCCGGCGGCCGACCTGCTGAAGCCGGGTCACCACGGCACGACGTTCGGCGGCAACCCGGTCGCCTGCGCCGCCGGGCTCGCCGTCCTGGACACCCTCGCGGCCGACGGCGCGCTCGACGAGGTCAAGCGGCTCGGCGAGAAGATCCGCGACGGCGTGGAGGCGCTGGGACATCCGCTGGTCTCCCACGTCCGCGGCAGTGGCCTGCTGCTGGGTATCGTGCTCACCGGACCCCTCGCACCGCAGGTGCAGCAGGCGGCCCAGGGAGCCGGCCTCCTGGTGAACGCGCCCGCCCCCGATGTCGTACGGCTCATGCCGCCGCTGATCATCGGTGACGCGGAGGTGGACGCGTTCCTGGAGATCCTGCCGAGCGCTCTCGACGCGGCACACGGGGACGGACGATCCGGAGCATGACCCTCCGGAGAATGAGGCGACGACGATGACCGAGGCGCAGGAAACCGAGCACGGCGGGCCGTCCGTGCCGCAGACCCGCACCGCCCGCCACCGCCGGATCGTGGACATCCTGAACCGGCAGCCGGTCCGTTCGCAGAGCCAGCTGGCCAAGCTCCTCGCCGACGACGGGCTGAGCGTCACCCAGGCGACGCTCTCCCGCGACCTCGACGAGCTGGGGGCGGTGAAGATCCGCAACACCGGCGGCGAGCTGATCTACGCGGTGCCGAGCGAGGGCGGTTTCCGCACCCCGCAGGCGCCGCTGGGCGGCTCGGCCAAGGAGGAGCGGATGCGCCGGCTCTCGGCCGAACTGCTCATCTCGGCGGAGGCCTCGGCCAACCTCGTGGTGCTGCGTACGCCGCCGGGCGCGGCCCAGTTCCTCGCCTCGGCCATCGACCAGGCCGAACTGCACGACGTCCTCGGCACCATCGCGGGCGACGACACGCTGATGCTCATCAGCCGCGACCCGAACGGTGGTCAGGCGCTCGCCGACCACCTGCTGAGGCTGGCTCAGAACGACCGCTGAGCACCCCCGTTCAGTAGCGCGTGATCGCGGCCGGGCCCGAGGAGGTCCCGACCGCGATGTGGGGTGCGCGCTCCGGGTCCGCCCACGCCAGGATCTCCGCCATGGCGTCCGCCGGGACCGAGACGCATCCGGCCGTGGCCCCGCGCCCGTTCACATGCAGGAAGATCCCGGCGCCCCGGTTGCGTACGGGACGGTCGTAGTTGAAACCGATCACCAGCGCGTGGGCGTACTGCGTGCCGTAGGAGGCCAGGTGCTCGGCCTTTGACGCCCGGCAGTCCGCGGGGCGCGGTTCCACCCAACGGTTGTACGCGCGCGAGTCGTTGTCCTGGCACCACCAGGAGTCCTCGGTCACCTCGCGGTACGGATACGTCGTGCCCGCCGGGGCGTCCTCGATGCCGAAGGCGTACGGCAGGTCGTACAGGCCGGTCGGCGTGGTGTTCGTGCCCTGCTCGCGGGTCGCGCCCTCGGCCAGGCCGTTCGCCCCGAACCGCGCGGGTGCGGACCCGGCCTCCGCCCAGCGGCCTCCGCGCCGCTCCCACCAGGTCACCGTGCCCGTCGTGGAGCTGGTGTCCGGGGCCTCGGCGGTGATCAGCTGGGAGCCGCCGCCGGTGTCCGCCAGCCGGGCCGGCAGGGGAGGTGCATCGGCGGGTGCGGCCCCGAGGGAGCTGGCCAGGGCGAGGAGTACGGCGGCGGTCACCAGTGATCTGCGCATGCTCCGGACCGTACGGCGGCCGGCGGACCCGCCCCACCGGACCTGCTCCGTACGGCCCAGCGGCTCACTCCCGAAGCGCGGCCGGCAGCCGGCTCGCGGTGGACGGGGAGCGGGTCGACGCCGCCCTGCCGCGGCACATGGCGCGCGCAGGCCCGTACGAGGGCGGAGCGGTCGGCATTCTCCGTCCGTACGGCCAGGAACACCTCCCTGACCTGCCGCTTTGACAAACAATACAGAGGATTGCATAGTTATACCCATCAGTGATTGCACCGTAAGGAGAAACCCGTGACCGAGCGCGTCGTACTCGCCTACTCGGGCGGCCTGGACACCTCCGTCGCCATCGGCTGGATCGCCGAGGAGACGGGCGCCGAGGTCATCGCCGTTGCCGTGGACGTCGGCCAGGGCGGCGAGGACCTGGACGTCATCCGCAAGCGCGCGCTCGCCTGCGGTGCCGTCGAAGCCGAGGTCGCGGACGCCAAGGACGAGTTCGCCGAGGAGTACTGCCTCCCGGCGATCAAGGCCAACGCCCTCTACATGGACCGCTACCCGCTGGTCTCGGCCCTCTCCCGGCCGACCATCGTCAAGCACCTCGTCGCCGCCGCCCACAAGCACAACGCCGGGATCGTCGCCCACGGCTGCACCGGCAAGGGCAACGACCAGGTCCGCTTCGAGGCCGGCATCTCCGCGCTCGGCCCCGACCTGAAGTGCATCGCCCCGGTCCGCGACTACGCGATGACCCGGGACAAGGCGATCGCCTTCTGCGAGGAGAAGAACCTCCCGATCGCGACCACCAAGAAGTCCCCGTACTCCATCGACCAGAACGTCTTCGGACGCGCCGTCGAGACGGGCTTCCTGGAGGACATCTGGAACGCGCCGATCGAGGACATCTACGAGTACACCGAGAACCCCGCCACCCCGCGCGAGGCCGACGAGGTCGTCATCTCCTTCAAGGAGGGCGTGCCCGTCGCCATCGACGGCCGTCCCGTCACCGTCCTCCAGGCGATCCAGCAGCTCAACGAGCGGGCCGGCGCGCAGGGCATCGGCCGGATCGACATGGTCGAGGACCGGCTCGTGGGCATCAAGTCCCGTGAGGTGTACGAGGCGCCCGGCGCGATCGCGCTGATCACCGCCCACCAGGAGCTGGAGAACGTCACCGTCGAGCGTGAGCTGGCCCGCTACAAGCGGCAGGTCGAGCAGCGCTGGGGCGAGATGGTCTACGACGGCCTGTGGTTCTCCCCGCTGAAGCGGGCCCTGGACGGCTTCATCAACGAGGCCAACCAGCACGTCACCGGCGACATCCGGATGACCCTGCACGGGGGCCGCGCCGTCGTCACCGGCCGGAAGTCCGACGAGTCGCTGTACGACTTCAACCTCGCCACCTACGACTCGGGCGACACCTTCGACCAGTCCAAGGCGCAGGGCTTCATCGAGATCTTCGGTCTCTCCTCGAAGATCGCTGCCAAGCGCGACCTCGCCTGACCTCCCCTCGTTGTACAGCCGCCTCCCCGTCGTCACGCGGCAGGGAGGCGGCCGCATATCCGCACCTTCTGTCCTGGCCTTCTGCCTCGGCCTCGGCCTTTGCTTTTGAGGAGCACGCAGTGAGCAGCAACAACGGTGACGTCCGGCTCTGGGGCGCGCGTTTCGCCGACGGGCCGGCCGAGGCGCTGGCCAAGCTGTCGGCCTCCGTCCACTTCGACTGGCGGCTCGCGCCGTACGACATCGCCGGCTCCCGCGCCCACGCACGCGTCCTCAACAAGGCGGGCCTGCTCACCGAGGACGAACTGACCCGGATGCAGGAAGGCCTCGACCAGCTCGAAGCCGACGTCGCCGACGGCTCCTTCACCGGCACGATCGCCGACGAGGACGTCCACACCGCCCTGGAGCGCGGGCTCCTGGAGCGCCTCGGCGCTGACCTCGGAGGCAAGCTGCGGGCCGGCCGGTCGCGGAACGACCAGATCGCCACGCTCTTCCGGATGTACCTGCGCGACCACGCCCGGACCATCGGCGGCCTGATCGCCGACCTCCAGAGCGCGCTGGTCGGCCTCGCCGAGGCCCACGCGGACGTCGCGATGCCGGGCCGGACCCACCTCCAGCACGCCCAGCCCGTCCTCTTCGCCCACCATGTGCTCGCCCATGTGCAGTCCCTCTCCCGGGACGCCGAGCGGCTGCGCCAGTGGGACGAGCGCACGGCCGTCTCCCCGTACGGCTCCGGGGCGCTCGCCGGGTCCTCGCTCGGGCTCGACCCGGAGGCGGTCGCCGCCGACCTGGGCTTCGAGCACGGATCGGTCGCCAACTCCATCGACGGCACCGCCTCGCGGGACTTCGTCGCCGAGTTCGCCTTCATCACCGCGATGATCGGCGTCAACCTCTCCCGGATCGCGGAGGAGGTCATCATCTGGAACACGAAGGAGTTCTCCTTCGTCACCCTGCACGACGCCTTCTCCACCGGTTCCTCGATCATGCCGCAGAAGAAGAACCCCGACATCGCGGAGCTGGCCCGGGGCAAGTCCGGCCGCCTCATCGGCAACCTGACCGGCCTGCTCGCCACGCTCAAGGCGCTCCCGCTGGCGTACAACCGGGACCTCCAGGAGGACAAGGAGCCCGTCTTCGACTCCTGCGACCAGCTGGAGGTCCTGCTCCCCGCCTTCACCGGCATGATGGCCACCCTCACCGTCAACCGCGAGCGCATGGAGGAGCTGGCCCCGGCCGGCTTCTCGCTCGCGACCGACATCGCGGAATGGCTGGTCAAGCAGGGCGTCCCCTTCCGGGTGGCGCACGAGGTGGCCGGCGCCTGCGTCAAGGAGTGCGAGCAGCACGGCATCGAGCTCGACCAGCTCACCGACGAGCAGTTCGCCAGGATCTCCGAGCACCTCACCCCCGAGGTCCGCACGGTGCTCAATGTGCGGGGCGCCCTCGCCTCCCGCGACGGCCGGGGCGGAACGGCCCCCTCCGCCGTCGCGGTCCAGCTCGCCGAGGTGAAGGAAGACCTGGCCGCCCAGCACGCCTGGGCCACCGCCCGACCGTAGGCGTGCCGGGCGGGGTGCGCGCGGAAGCGGCGGCGCACCGGATGGACGAAGGGTGTCGCGGGCCGCGCTCACCGGGGTAGGAGTAACCGAAACCCGACCCCGAGGAGCCTGCGATGCCCTTCGCCGCCCTGGCCGCCGCGACGACCCCGACCGCCCACATCGGACTGGGCCTGGCCGCCGTGGGGAGGCCCGGCTACATCAATCTCCACCGAGACCGGGACCTGCCCGCCGACCGGGACGTCGACGCCCTGCGCGCCCGCACCCACGAGCTGCTGGACGCCGCCTACGCCCAGGGCGTCCGGTACGTCGACACCGCCCGCTCCTACGGCCGCGCCGAGGAGTTCCTCGCCGAGTGGCTGGACGCCCGGCCCTCGTTCACCGACCTCGTCGTCGGCTCCAAGTGGGGCTACACCTACACCGCCGACTGGGGCGTCGAGGCCGAGGAGCACGAGGTCAAGGACCACGGCCTCGCCACCTTCGAGCGCCAGTACGCCGAGACCCGGGACCTCCTCGGCGACCGGCTCAGCCTCTACCAGATCCATTCGCTCACCCCCGACAGCCCGGCCCTCTCCGACAAGGAGCTCCACGAACGCCTGGCCGCACTCGCCGCCCAGGGGGTCGCCATCGGCTTCTCCACCAGCGGCCCCGCCCAGGCCGACGCCGTCCGGGCCGCACTCGCCGTCACGGTCGACGGCAACCCCCTCTTCCGTACGGTCCAGGCCACCTACAACGCCCTGGAGACCTCGGCCGCGCCCGCGCTCGCCGAGGCCCACGACGCCGGGCTCACCGTGATCGTCAAGGAGGGCATGGCCAACGGGCGCCTCGCCGGGGACGAGGCCCCCGCCGTGTTCCAGGAGATCGCCACCGGCGCGGGCGTGGGCGGCGACGCGGTCGCCCTCGCTCTGGTCCTGCACCAGCCCTGGGCGGACGTCGTGCTCTCCGGCGCCGCCACGGTGGGCCAGCTCTCCGGCAATCTGCACGCCGCCGTCGTCGACCTGGACGACGAGCAGCGGGCCCGCCTCGACGCCCTGGTCGAGGAGCCGGATGCCTACTGGCGGCACCGCGCCGGCCTGCCCTGGCACTGAGCCCGACCCGCCGGCCTGCCCTGGCCCGAAGCCCGCCGGCCCTCAGGAGCTCGTCAGGACGACGAGTTCCCGGGTCGCCCGGGTCATCGCGACATAGCGGTCCACCGCCCCCTCGACGCCCGCGCCGAACCGCTCCGGGTCGACGAGGACGACCAGGTCGAACTCCAGGCCCTTCGACAGCTCCGGCGTCAGCGACCGCACGCGGGGCGTCGCCCGGAACGCCGGATCGCCGATGACACAGGCGATCCCGTCGTCGTGCGCGGCGAGCCAGCCGTCGAGGACCCGGTCCAGGTCCTCGACGGACCCGTGGGTGACGGGAATGCCGCTGCTGCGGACGGAGACCGGCACGTTGGCGTCGGGGAGCACGGCCCGGACGACCGGCTCCGCCTCCGCCATGACCTCCTCCGGCGTCCGGTAGTTGACGGTCAGGGAGGCCAGGGTGATCCGGTCGAGCCCGACCCGCTCCAGCCGCTGGCGCCACGGCTCGGGGAACCCGTGCCTGGCCTGCGCACGGTCCCCGACGACGGTGAAGCTCCGGGACGGACACCGTTGGATCAGCATCTGCCACTGGGCGTCGGTCAGTTCCTGGGCCTCGTCCACGACGATGTGCGCGAAGGGCCCGGCCAGCAGGTCGGGTTCGGCTCCGCTCGGCCGGTCGGCGGTCGCCAGCGACTCCCGCAGATCGTCACCGCGCAGCATCACCAGCGCGCCCTCGCCGTCCGCGTCGGCGTCGGCCAGGGTCTCGTCGGCGAGCAGGCTGTCGACGACCTGGTCCATCCGCTCGCGTTCGGCGGCGGCCGCCGCCTCGTGACGACGCTTGCGCCGGGACGCCTCCGGGTCGCCGAGCCGCTGTCGTGCCGCGTCCAGGACCGGCAGGTCGGACACCGTCCAGGCCTGCGCGTCCGCGCGCTGCAACCGCCGGACCTCCTCGGGGGTCAGCCAGGGGGCGCACCTGCGCAGGTAGGCGGGTACGGACCAGAGGTCGCCGACCAGGTCGGCCGCCTCGACCAGCGGCCAGGCGCGGTCGAAGAGGGCGAACAGTTCCCGGTTCCGCCGCAGCGACGCGCGCAGTTGTTCCTCCGGGACGTCGCCGTCGTGCTTGTCCACGAGGATCGTGAGCAGCTCCTCCCAGACCTGGTCGCGCGCCTCGTTGTGCGGAGTGCCCGGGTCCGCGGCCCCGAACGCCGAGGCCCAGTCGGCGGCGCTGAGCCAGATGTCGGACCAGTGCGTCTCCACCCGTACGCCCTTGGCGGGTGGCTCCTCGTAGAACCGGACGGCCGGCTCGACCGCCTTCACCAGCTCCGCCGACGCCTTCAGACGCGCCACCTCCGGATCGGTCTCGGCCACGGCCGCCGCGCCCTCGGCGACCAGGTCCCGCAGGGTGCACGTCTGGACGCCCTCCTCCCCGAGGCTGGGCAGGACATCGGAGACGTACCCCAGGTAGGGCTCGTGCGGCCCGACGAACAGCACACCGCCTCTGCGGTGGCCCAGGCGCGGGTCGGCGTACAGGAGATAGGCGGAGCGGTGCAGCGCGACGACCGTCTTGCCGGTGCCCGGCCCGCCGTCGACGACGAGCGTGCCCCGGGAGCCCGCCCGGATGACGGCGTCCTGATCGGCCTGGATGGTGCCCAGCACATCGCGCATCCGGGCCGACCGGTTGCCGCCCAGACTGGCGATGAACGCGGACTGGTCGTCCAGCGCGGCATGACCGGCGAAACCTTCCGGGGTGAACACCTCGTCCCAGTAGTCGCTGATCCGGCCGCCGGTCCAGCGGTAGCGGCGACGGCTCGCCAGGCCCATCGGGTCGCCGTGGGTGGCCCCGAAGAACGGCTCGGCCGCGGGGGAGCGCCAGTCGAGCAGCAGCCGGCGGCCCGTGCTGTCGGTCAGCCCGAGCCGGCCGACGTACAGCGGCCCGGAGCCGTCCGCGGCGACCATGTGCCCGAGGCACAGGTCGAGGCCGAACCGGCGCAGGGCACGCAGCCGGGCGGTCAGCCGGTGGATCTCCACGTCCCGGTCCATCGCCTGCCGGCTCGCCCCGCCGGGCGCCCTGCGTTCGGCCGCGAGCCGGTCGGTCAGCTCGGCGATCGACCGTTCCAGGCAGTGGGCGATGGCCGCGAAGTGCTGCTCGTCATCGGCGATCAGCGCCGGGTCGGCCTTGGGGGAGAGGTGGTCGGGGAGGTCGAAGGCGCTGGTGGTCAGGGGTTTCACGTCGTCGGTTCCGATCTGCGGTGCGTGGGTGGGTTCAGGGGCGCGGCGTTCCCCGGGCAGGCAGGACAGGGGCGGCGGAGAGGGAGCGGTCGGCCGGGGGGCGTGGTCAGGCGGCGGGTGCCCCGAACCACCGCGCCATCGCGCCGAGCAGCTCCGCCCGCTCCTCCCCGGCCCAGGCCACATGGCCGTCCGGCCGCAGCAGTACGGCGGGGGCGTCGAGGCCCTCGGCGACGTCGACGACATGGTCGACCCGGTCCGCCCAGCCCGCCACGGACAGCCGGCCGGTGGTGTCGAGGAGCAGCCCGCGGCCGTCGTGCGTGAGGTCGTACAGACGGCCCTGCTTCAGCGGCAGGTCCCGCATCCGCCGGCCGAGCAGGGCGTGGCCCTCGCCGAAGTCGTAGCGGACGTCGACCGCGGTGACCATCCCGGTCATGTACGCGTTGACCTCCTCGAAGTCCATCAGCCGCGAGAGCAGCTCCCGCAGTGCGACGGCGCCCGGATCGGTGCCCAGCAGGGTGATCTGCGCCCGGGTGTTGTCCAGGACGCGCGCGCCCACCGGGTGCCGCTCGGCGTGGTAGCTGTCCAGCAGCCCTTCCGGCGCCCAGCCGTTGACCGCCGCGGCCAGCTTCCAGCCGAGGTTGAACGCGTCCTGCACCCCGAGGTTGAGCCCCTGCCCGCCGGTCGGCGGGTGGATGTGCGCCGCATCGCCGACCAGGAAGACCCGGCCAACCCGGTAGCGCTCGGCCTGCCGGGTGGCGTCGCCGAACCGGGAGAGCCAGCGGGGCGAGTGGACGCCGAAGTCGGTGCCCGCGACGGCCCGCAGCCGCTGCCTGAACTCCTCCAGCGTCGGTGCCGTCGCCCCGTCCTCGGACACCCGTTCGGCGGGCACGATCACGCGGAAGGTGCCGTCGCCGTTCGGGATGGTGCCGAACCGCAGCTGCGTCCTGCGGACCTTCTCGACGGCGGCGGCCACCGTCGCCGGGTCCTCGGTCATCTCCAGGTCGCCGAGCAGCGTCTCGACCGTGGCGGGCTGCCCGGCGAAATCCACGCCGAGCCGCTTGCGCACCGTGCTGCGGCCGCCGTCGCACCCGACGACGTACCGCGAGCGCAGCCGCGTGCCGTCCGCCAGCTCGACGGTCACAGCTTCCGCGCCCTGGCTCAGCCCGGTCACCTCGCAGCCGCGCCGGATCTCGGCTCCCAGCTCGACGGCACGCTCGCGGAGCAGCCGCTCGGTCACCGGCTGCAGGGTGGAAAGGCCGTACGGATGCGCGGTGTCCAGGCGGTCCGGCCACGGCTTCTGAATGCCGCCGAAGAAGCCGCCCACCTGAAATTTCTCACTGACCGCGAGGAATCGGTCCAGCAGTCCGCGCTGGTCCATCACCTCGACGCTGCGCACATGCAGTCCGCGCCCCCGGGACTCCCGGGTCGGCTCCGCCAGCTTTTCCAGCACGACCGTCTGCACTCCGGCCAGCCGCAGCTCGGCGGCCAGCATCAGACCGGTCGGCCCTCCGCCGACGACGATTACGTCGATCATCACCATTTCCCCTTCGCCGACGCCGAATGAGCCGGAAACACGGGAAGTCAACTTCCTGGATCCGGGTTCGGCGGACGATTCTGCGGCATGTGGGGGGCCTTGCCGCAAGGCCCCCCATGCGCTATAAGTTAAGAGTGGCAAGGAGTGGTTCTACCTCCGGCCACTTTCTTTTTCCCTCCTTTCGCGCCTTTCGCAAAGCGCCTCCGCGGATCCGTCGGCGTGGGTCCGTCGGCACCTCCAGTGAGACGGCTGTGTCTCATATGGGTTATGGTCGTCTCATGACTCTCGACCGTGAGCAGGTGCTGCGCAGCGCCGCCGCCCTGCTGACCCGCAAATCGACCGCCACCATGGACGAGGTCGCCAAGGCGGCGGGCATCGGCCGGGCCACCCTCCACCGCCACTTCGCCGGGCGCGACGCCCTGGTGAAGGCGCTGGAGGATCTCGGCATCCAGGAGTTCGAGGCGGCCCTGGACGCCGCCCGGCTCGACGAGGACACCTCCGAGGAGGGGCTGCGCCGCCTCATCGCGGCCGTCGAGCCCAGCGCCGGACTGCTGTCCTTCCTCGTCAACGAGAACCAGCTCTTCGAGGGTGACGAGGTCAACGAGGGCTGGAACCGGGCCGACGCCCGGGTCTCCGCCTTCTTCCGCCGCGGCCAGGAACGCGGCGAATTCCGTATCGACCTCACCCCCGCATGGCTGACGGAGGCCCTTTACGGGCTCGTCGGCACCGGCGCGTGGGCCGTCCAGGCGGGACGGGTCGCCGCACAGGATTTCCAGCACATGATCGTCGAGTTGCTGCTCGGCGGAGCACGCCGGAGCGTGGAGCGATGACCAGCACCGACCGGAACCCGGCCACCACGGACGAGGTACGCCGCCCGGGGCGGTGGATCGCGCTCGCCGTCCTCGTCCTCGCCGTGCTGCTGGTGGCCGTGGACGCTACCGTCCTCGGTCTCGCCACCCCGTTCCTCAGCGAGGACCTCGAACCCACCGGCACCCAGCTGCTCTGGATCGGCGACGTCTACTCCTTCGTCATCGCCGGCCTGCTCGTCTCGATGGGCAGCCTCGGCGACCGCATCGGCCGCAAGAAGCTGCTGCTGGTCGGTGCCGTCGCGTTCGGCGCGGTCTCCGTGCTCAACGCGTACGCGACCACGCCCGAGATGATGATCGTGGCCCGGGCGCTGCTCGGTGTCGCGGGGGCCACCCTGATGCCGTCCACCCTCGCCCTGATCCGCAACCTCTTCCACGACCCGCGCGAGCGCAGCCTCGCCATCGGGATCTGGGGCGCCATGGCCTCGGCGGGCGCGGCCGTCGGCCCGGTCGTCGGCGGGTTCCTGCTCGAACACTTCTGGTGGGGTTCGGTCTTCCTCATCAACCTGCCCGTGATGGCCGTCCTCGTCGTTGTCGGCATCAAGCTGATCCCCGAGTCCAGGAACCCGGCCCCCGGCCCGTGGGACATGCTCAGCGTCGCGCTCTCCCTGGTCGGCATGATCGGTGTCGTGTACGCCATCAAGGAGACGGCCTCGCACGGGATCAGCTGGGAGGCCGGAGCGGCGGCCGTCCTCGGCATCGGCGCGCTCACCTGGTTCGTCCGCAGGCAAC
The DNA here is from genome assembly GCF_000721175.1 of Streptomyces anulatus. GTDB lineage: Bacteria > Actinomycetota > Actinomycetes > Streptomycetales > Streptomycetaceae > Streptomyces > Streptomyces anulatus_C. The sequence continues at coordinate 64,655 of NZ_JOEZ01000012.1, read as the reverse complement.
TGCGGCTGCCCGCACCCCTGCTGGACATGCGGCTCTTCCACCACCGGGGCTTCTCCGGCGCGGTCCTCGCCGACCTGCTGACCATCCTCGGCCTGTCGGGCCTGGTCTTCTTCCTCTCCCAGTTCCTGCAACTGGTGCAGGGACGGGGCCCGCTGGAGGCCGGACTCGCCGAACTGCCCGCCGCGATCGGCGCGGTGACCGCCGGTCTGCTGGCCGGATTCGCCGCCCGCCGCTTCTCGGTCCGCTCCGTCGTCTCCGGCGGTCTCGCCGCGGTCGGCCTTGCCCTGGGCAGTGTGACCCTGCTCGACCAGCACACCGGCTATCCGCTGCTCGGCTCCACGCTGCTGGTCGTCGGCGTCGGCGCGGGCTTCGCCTTCACGGTCACCGCGGACGTGATCCTCTCCAGCGTCCCGAAGGAGCAGGCGGGCTCCGCGTCCGCCGTCTCCGAGACCGCGTACGAACTGGGCGCCGCCCTCGGAATCGCCCTGCTCGGCTCCATCGTCACCGGCGTCTACCGGGGGTTCCCGACCCCGTCCGGCATCCCCGCCGACGTGGAGTCGGCCGCGCACGAGTCGCTGGGCGGGGCGGTCGAGGCCGCCGGAGCGCTGCCCGCCGCCCAGGCGGGGCCGCTGGTGGCGGCGGCCCAGGAGGCGTTCGTCGACGGACTGCGGTCGGCGGCGGGCGTCGGCGCGGCGGTGCTGCTGGCGGCGTCCGTCGCCGCCTGGTTCCTGCTGCGGGGCCAGAAGCTGGAGGACGGCGTCGAGCACCCGTAGTCCGCACGCAGCCACGAGAAGGGCCCGCCCATGGAGGACGTTGTTGGTGATCGACCAACAGCGTCATGGAGGTGCGGGCCCTTCTCGTACCGTCGTACGGGCGGGGTCAGGCAGCCTTCGCCTTCGTCGCGTACATGTCCACGTACTCCTGGCCGGACAGCCGCATCACCTCCGCCATCACCGAGTCCGTCACCGCCCGCAGTACATAGCGGTCGCGGTCCATGCCCTCGTACCGGGAGAACTCCATCGGCTCACCGAAGCGCACCGTGACCTTGCCCGGCCGGGGCAGACCCGCACCGCCCGGCTGCAGCTTGTCGGTGCCGATCATCGCGAAGGGGATCACCGGCGCGCCCGTCATCAGCGTCAGCCGCGCGATGCCCGTACGGCCCCGGTAGAGCCGGCCGTCGGGGGAGCGGGTGCCCTCGGGATAGATCGCGAAGGCCTGCCCCTGCTCCAGCACCCGGCGTCCCGTCATCAGCGCCGCGACCCCGCCCCGGCCGCCGTCCCGGTCCACCGGGATCATGCCGCAGCCCGTGAAGAACCAGGCCATCAGCCTGCCCTTGAGGCCCTTGCCCGTGACGTACTCGTCCTTGCCGATGTAGAACACCGGCCGGTCGCAGCAGATCGGCATGATCATCGAGTCGATGAAGGTGAGGTGGTTGCCCGCCAGGATCACCGGCCCGGACCCGGGAATGTTCTCGGCGCCTTCCACCTGTGGGCGGAACATCAGGCGCAGAATCGGTCCGAGCACTGCCTTGATGACCGTGAGACGGGACAACGGTTCCTCCGGTGTCGTGGCCGGGCCTGCCGCGGTGGGTGAGATCCACCGGGCGGTGGCCGGTGCCGACGGATGATGGTCGGTGCAGGTGAGGACGATACTCGCGGGTATGCGCTGATCGCACATCGGGTTCACGAAGCGGATACGCGGTGTTGACGTGTGTTTCCGCCATGTTGGCCGAGGGTCCGCCCTCTCGTACGTCTCCCAGCCTACGATCGGGCCTCGCTCGACCGGTCCCGGACATCACCAAGCGAGGAGCATTCATGACGGAGCGTGCGCGGACGACCCCCGGCCGGCGGACCCTTCTGGGCGCCGCGGTCCTCGGCACCGCGGCCCTGGGCCTGCCCGCCGCCGCCCAGGCCGCCGAGCGGGGCCGCGGTCACGGCGGCGGCCACGGATCGCTGCGCGATCTGCCCGTGCCGACGGTGATCGGCCACCGCGGGGCCAGCGGCTACCGCCCCGAGCACACCCTCGGCTCCTACCAGCTCGCCCTCGACCTGGGCGCGCACATCGTCGAGCAGGACCTCGTGCCGACCAAGGACGGACACCTCGTCTGCCGCCACGAGAACGACATCACCGCCACCACCGACGTCGCCGACCACCCCGAGTTCGCCGACCGGAAGGTCACCAAGAGCATCGACGGCCTCTCGCTGACCGGCTGGTTCACCGAGGACTTCACCCTCGCCGAGCTCAAGACCCTGCGGGCCAAGGAGCGCATCCCCGGCAACCGCCCGGACAACACCCTCTACGACGGCCGCTGGACGATCCCCACCTTCGAGGAGGTCCTGCGCTGGGCGGAGAAGGAGGGCCGCAAGCGCGGCAAGCCCGTCTGGCTGTACGTGGAGACCAAGCACCCCACCTACTTCCGGGGACTCGGCCTCGGCCTGGAGGAGCCGCTCGCCCGGCTGCTGCGACGCCACGGCCGGGACCGCAGGAACTCCCCGCTCATCCTCCAGTCCTTCGAGCCGAGCTCCGTCCAGCGCCTCGCACGCCTCGTCGACACCGCGCGCATCGTCCTGCTGTCCGGCCCGAAGGCGCGCCCCTGGGACTTCGTCGAGTCGGGCGACCCGCGCACGGTCGCCGACCTGGTGAAGCCCGCCGGGCTGAAGTGGATGGCCTCCTTCGCCCAGGGCATCGGCCCCACGCTCGACCTCGTCATCCCCAAGGACGCCTCGGGAGCGCTCACCACCCCGACCACGCTGGTACGGGACGCGCACGCCAAGGGCCTGCTGCTGCACCCGTACACGATGCGCAACGAGAACAGCTTCCTGCCCGCCGACTTCCGGCGCGGCACCGACCCCAACGCCTACGGAGACGTGTTCGGCGCCTACGCCGCCTACCTCGCCACCGGCATCGACGGCATCTTCACCGACCACCCGGACACCGCCCTGCTCGCGGCGGAGGACCACGCCGGGCGCTGACACCGTACGGAGGCCGGCGCGGCGCACCTCCCCTGCGCGGGGTGCGCCGTGCCGGACGCCACAGCCCCGCGTACGGGAGCGGCGCCCCGGCCCGCCGTCAGCCGCCCGCCCCGGCATGCCCCCGGTCGGGTGGTGCCGCGGCTTCGGGGCAACCGGCGGCTGCCACCGGCACGTCCGCCGGGGCATGACGCTTCTCGATCATGACCTCGACCCGGCCGCCTCCACCGCCCTCGTCGTCGGCGCCTTGCAACCCCTGGTCCGCGCGGAGGCGAGGGCGGAGGCCCCGGCCGCCGGGCTCGACCCCGCCGACCTCGAACAGAGCGTCTGGGTACGGCTGCTGGAACGCCCCGCGACGGCCGGACCGCCCTCCGACGCGGCCCGCTGGGTGCGCGACACCGTACGGGCGGAGGCCCGCCGCGGTCGCCGCACGGCCCGGCGGGAACGTCCGTACGCCGGAACGGAACCCGCCGCCGGACCGGCCGACTGTCCGGAACGCGCCGCCCTCGGGGCCGCCGAACGCCGGGCGCTGCGCTCCGCGATGGCACGACTGCCGGGACGCTGCCCCCGGCTGCTGGAGGCGCTGCTCGCCCCCGGCGACCCGACCTACCGGGAAATCGCAGGGGAGTTGGGTATGTCACAGGGGAGCTTGGGCCCGATCCGTTCCCGTTGCCTTGGATGTCTGCGCAGAATGCTGGCTGCGGAGGTTGTCGCCCCATCCGTGCGGGGATAGGGAGCGGTAGGCAACCGGCGGACAGGTGAGCGGGAGGCGTGCACACATGGGCATGAGCGTGACCATCTCGGCGGCGACGGCACAGGACGTCGAGCAGATATTCAGACTCCAGTACCTCTGCTTCCAGCGCGAGGCGGAGCTGTACGACAACTACCGGATCGACCCGCTCGTCCAGAGCTTCGATTCGCTGCGCGCCGAAGTCGCCGACGACCTGGTGTTCGTGGCCCGGCTCGGGGACGAAGTCGTCGGCTCGGTCCGAGGATTCACCGACCCCGACGGCGCGGGCCGTATCGGCAAGCTCTGTGTCCACCCCCGCCTCCAGGGCCACGGCCTCGGCGCCCGGCTGCTGCTGGCCGCCGAGTCGGCGCTCTCCGCCGAGCGGGCGGCGACCCGCTTCCGGCTGCACAGCGGACACCGCAGCGAGGGCAATCTGCGGCTCTACCGACGGGCCGGGTACGCCCAGGTCGGTGCGGTCACCGGAGCGGACGGCGTCCGGATGGTCCTGCTGGAGAAGGACGCCGCCGACCGGGACTTCGTGGCCAGCGCCTGACCGTGCGCCGCGCGCGGCGGGACGGAACGAGAGGCCCTCAGACCGCCACCGTCTTCGCGCGGCGCAGCCAGATCATCCCGGTGACCGGCAGGATCACCGGGATGAAGAGGTAGCCCATCCCGAAGTCCGACCACACCGTCGAGTCCGGGAAGGCGGCCGGCTCGGCCAGCGTCCACGCGCCGACGACCAGCACGCCCAGCAGCTCCGCGGCACAGCACACCAGCGCCGCCCGACGGGCCTTCTCCCCGCCGTGCACCAGGGAGTACGTGATGAAGCCGTACACCAGCGCCGCGACCGCCGAGAGCGCGTACGCCAGCGGCGCCCGGTCGAAACCCCTGGCCATCTCGACGATCGTGCGCGAGGCCGCCGCGACCGTGAACACCCCGTAGAACCAGACCAGGACCCGGCCGGGACCGGTGCCCAGTTCGAAGGACGGCTTCGGGGCCGCGGCCACCTCGGGGCGGTCGGTGTCGCTCACGTCAGTTTCCCCAGATGTCATGGAGCCGGACTTCCAGAACCGCCAGCACGACCGCGCCCGCCGCCACCGTGACGGAGCCCCAGCGGGTCCGCTCGGTCAACGACAGGAATCCGGCCGCGGGCACGGCGGCGAACGAACCGATCAGATAGGCGATGAACACCGCCATCCCCTGCTCCGGCCGCTCCCCGCGCGCCAGCTGCACGACGCCCACCACCAACTGGGCCAGCGCCAGCACGGTGACGACCGCCATCCCGATGAAGTGCCAGTCCTTCGTCGGCTGGTCCCGGTAGGCGGCGTGTCCGCACCAGGCGGCGAGGGCGAGCGCGGCCACGGCGACCGCGACCGTCAGGGCGTCAAGCATGAGTCGAGGGTATTACGGACGGAACGCCCGCCCGCGTGCGGCCCCGGCCACCACGGAGGCGACCACGACCCCGGCGGCGAGCACCGTGGCCTCGGCCACAACCGGCGGACGAAGTTCCGCTCCCCGGCCACCTCGGCGCCACGGAACGTACCCCCGCCACACCCGTGTCGTCGCAGGTCGCAGACGTGCGCCGGAAGCCGGGCGGCGGAACCGGAAGGCCGGCATCCGACCATCCAGCGCTGTCCGCTATGCGGACAGCCGGGATCGCGGAGACCTCACGTCTGTTTTACTTGGCCCATGACCACGACGAGCAGCCGCACCCTTGCGACCGAGGCGATCAGCACGCCCGGTGCTCGTTGTATGTGTCGAATGCGCGCCATCTGAGGGCCCCCGCCTGAGCCTCGCGCCCCGAAGCGAGACCGAGCCTGCGCCGTCCGCACCCCGCGGAGACGAGCGCGCTCGCGCATGTGCTGTCCCCGGCCGACCGCCGTGTACAGCCATGCCGAGACCCCCGGCCGGCCAGCCCGAACAGTCTCTTCAGACGAATGCCCCGTGCCCGGCGGACACCGCGCCGCGCACTCGACAGTGACGGAAACCCCTGTGATCACCACGACGGGCCTCACGAAGGTCTACCAGTCGCGCGACCGTGAGGTCACCGCACTCGACGGCGTCGACCTGCACGTCCGCGAAGGCGAGGTGTACGGCGTCATCGGACAGAGCGGCGCCGGGAAATCCTCCCTCATCCGCTGCGTCAACCTCCTGGAACGCCCCACCTCCGGCACCGTGACGGTGGCCGGCCAGAACCTCACCGCCCTCGCCGGCCGCGGCCGGCGGGCGAGTGCGGAGCTGCGCCGGGCGCGCACCCGCATCGGCATGGTCTTCCAGCACTTCAACCTGCTGGACTCCCGGACCGTCCTGGACAACGTGGAGCTGCCGCTGGAGATCCTCGGCATCTCCGGCCAGGAGCGCACCCGCAAGGCCAGGGACCTCCTCGACCTGGTCGGCCTCGCCGACAAGGCGAGGGCCTACCCCGGTCAGCTCTCCGGCGGCCAGAAGCAGCGCGTGGGCATAGCCCGCGCCCTGGCGGGCGACCCCCAGGTGCTCCTCTCGGACGAGGCGACCTCCGCGCTCGACCCCGAGACCACCCGCTCCATCCTCCAGCTGCTGCGCGACCTCAACCAGCAGCTCGGCCTGACCGTCCTGCTCATCACCCACGAGATGGACGTCGTCAAGACCATCTGCGACTCCGCCGCCCTCATGCGGCGCGGCCGGATCGTCGAGTCCGGGACCGTCGGCGAACTCCTCGCCACCCCCGGCTCCGAACTGGCCCACGAACTGTTCCCGGTCGGCGGGACCGCCTCCGGCCCGGACCGCACGGTCGTCGACGTCACCTTCCACGGGGAGTCGGCCTCCCAGCCGGTGATCTCCCAGCTCTCCCGTACGTACAACATCGACATCTCGATCCTCGGCGCCGCGATGGACACCGTCGCCGGCAAGCAGATCGGCCGGATGCGCATCGAGCTGCCCGGCCGCTTCGAGGAGAACGTCGTCCCCATCGGCTTCCTGCGCGAACAGGGACTCCAGGCCGAGGTCGTCGAGGAGGGGACCGGCCCGAAGGCCTCCGCCGAGACCGCCGAGACCGCCGCCACCGTCGTACCGGGGCAGACGCCCGCCGCGATCACCAAGGAGGTCGTCAAGTGACCTGGTCCGAGATGCAGCCCCTGCTGACCCAGGGCACGTTCGACACCCTCTACATGGTGCTGTGGTCCGCGCTGGTCACCGTCGCCGGCGGACTGCCGCTCGGCGTTCTGCTGGTCCTCACCGACAAGGGCGGACTGCTGCGGAACACCGTGGTGAACAAGGTCATCGGCGTGATCGTGAACATCGGCCGCTCGCTGCCGTTCATCATCCTGCTGATCGCCCTTATCCCCTTCACCACCTGGGTCGTCGGCACCTTCATCGGCCCCACCGCGATGATCGTCCCGCTCGCCGTCGGCGCCATCCCGTTCTTCGCCCGGCTCGTCGAGACGGCGATCCGCGAGGTCGACCACGGACTCGTCGAAGCGGTGCAGTCGATGGGCGGATCCATCCCCACGATCGTCCGCAAGGTGCTCCTCCCGCAGGCCCTGCCCTCGCTCGTCTCGGGTGTCACCACCACCCTCATCGTGCTCATCGGCTACTCCGCGATGGCCGGTGCGGTCGGCGGTGAAGGGCTCGGCTCCAAGGCCGTCACCTACGGATTCCAGCGCTTCGACAACCAGTTCATGCTGATCACCGTCGCGCTGCTGATCGTCATCGTCACCGTGATCCAGCTGATCGGCGACCTCACCGTCCGGCTGCTGGCCCGCCGCGGCCGCACCGCCTCCTGAGGCCGCCGCCCCGACTTTCCTCCCCACCGAGCCCGAACTCCTTGTCCGGGCGCACCACCACAAGAAAGAGGCACTTTTCGTGCGCAAGAACATCAAGATCACCGCAGCTGTCGCTTCCGCCGCCGCCCTCGCCCTGGGTCTCGGCGCCTGCGGTACCAACTCCGATCCGGCGTCCAAGAGCGAGACCGGCGCGAACGCCGACACCTCCAAGGCCCTGGTCGTCGCCGCGTCCCCGACCCCGCACGCCGACATCCTGAACTTCGTCAAGAAGAACCTGGCGGAGAAGGCGGGCCTCGAACTGGAGGTCAAGGAGTTCACGGACTACGTCCTGCCGAACACCGCGACCCAGAACGGCCAGGTCGACGCCAACTTCTTCCAGCACAAGCCCTACCTGGACGACTTCAACAAGAAGAACGACACCACCATCGTCCCGGTGGCCGACGTGCACCTGGAGCCCCTGGGTCTCTACTCCAAGAAGATCAAGGACCTCGAGCACATCAAGGCCGGCCAGACCATCGCCGTCCCCAACGACACCACCAACGGCGGCCGCGCCCTCCAGCTGCTCGCCGAGAACGGCCTGATCACCCTCAAGGACGGCGTCGGCACCAGCGCCAGGCTGAGCGACATCACCGACAAGAAGGGTCTGGAGTTCAAGGAGCTGGAGGCCGCCACCGTGCCCCGCGCCCTGAACGACGTGGACGCCGCGGTCATCAACGGCAACTACGCACTCACGGCCGAGCTCTCCCCGGCCAAGGACTCCCTCGCCCTGGAGAACGCCGAGGGCAACCCGTACGCCAACTTCCTGGCGGTCAAGGACGGCAACGAGAAGGACCCGCGCGTCGAGAAGCTCGCGGGGCTCCTCAACTCCGACGAGGTCAAGAAGTTCATCGAGGACACCTACCAGGGCTCGATCGTCCCGGCCTTCGGCGCACCCGCCAAGTCCTGACGCCTGCCCGGCACTTGCCGACGGAGCCCCGCACATCCCTCCCGGAAGGTGCGGGGCTCCGTCGCGCCGACCCGCCCATGCGCAAGGCGGACCCGATGCTGCATGCTGTGCTTTTACCCGGTCTTCGGCATGGAGCTGCGCATGACTACCACCTTTCCGTCCATCTCCATCAGCACGGACAGGTTGGTGATGCGCCCCTTCGAGATGGCCGACATCCCCGCGTACATCGAGATGATGAACGACGAGATGGTCACCGCGTGGATGGACGGGCCGAACCCGTACACGCAGGTCGACGCCGAACGCTGGGTCCGCAGGATCGCTCCTGCCGAACGCACCGCCGGCCACGGCATCGCCCTCGCCGTCACCGAATTCCTCACCCAGCGGCTCGTCGGCAGCGTCCGCCTCCTCAACACCGACTGGCGCACCCGGGCCACCGAGGTCCGCTACATCACCGCCCCCTGGGCCCGCGGCGAGGGGTACGCCACCGAATCCGTGCTCGCCATAGCCGAATGGCTCTTCCGCGACCAGGGCTTCGAACGCATCGAGCTGCGCACCCCCGCCGACAACACCGCCTCCCAGCAGGTCGCCCAGAAGCTCGGCTGCATCAGCGAGGGCGTCCTGCGCAACGCTCGCATCGCCCGTACCCGGACCGAGAACGGCACCGACGGCGGCTGGACCGACATCCGCACCGACCTGATCGTCTGGGGGCTCCTCCCCGAGGACCTCGAAGGCGTCGCCGAACAGCTCGCCGACGCCGGCGAATACGGCACGTACAACGACTGGAGGTAGAGGTAGAGCCCGAGGCCACCCGCGGGCCCAAGGTCCGGACCGGATACCCTCACCCCTGCCCGGCATGCACGGGCAACGCCCCGCTCCCTCCGACACCCCAGGAGACAGACGACGATGGCCGACCGGGTCACGGTGATCGGCTGGGACGGCTCGCCACTGACCAGAGCGGCCACGGCCGCGCTCTCGGCCGCCACGCTCGTCGCGGGCGCCGCCCACCACCTCGCCCTGCCGGAAGTGCCTCCGAACGCCGAACGCATCCGCCTCGGCAGCGTCGACCTGGCCGCCCGCAGGATCGCCGGACACCGCGGCAGCGCCGTGGTCCTCGCCGACGGCGACCCCGGCTTCTTCGGCGTCGTCCGCACGCTCCGCGACCGCGAACACGGCCTGGAGGTCGAGGTCGTCCCCGCCGTCTCCTCCGTGGCCACCGCCTTCGCCCGGGCCGGCATGCCCTGGGACGACGCCCAGATCGTCGTTGCCCACCCCCGCACCCTGCGCCGCGCGGTCAACGTCTGCCGGGCCCACCACAAGGTCGCCGTCCTCACCTCACCGGGCGCCGGACCCGCCGAACTGGCCCTCCTCCTCGACGGGATCCACCGCACCTTCGTCATCTGCGAGGAACTCGGCACCGACCGCGAGCGCGTCACCGTCCTCACCTCCGACAAGGCCGCCGACCACGCCTGGCGCGACCCCAACGTCGTCATCGTCATCGGCGGCGGCCCCGAGACCACCGCCGCCGGCGCCTGGATCGCCGGCCGCCAGCCCGCCTACCCCCAGGGGATACGGGGCTGGGCCCTGCCCGCCGAGGCCTACCGGGCCGCCGGGGTGGAGCGGATGCAGGAGTCCGGCGAGGGCGAGTTCCCCGGTCTGCGCGCCGCCCAGCTCGCCCGCCTCGGCCCCCGCACCGGCGACCTGGTCTGGGACATCGGCTCCGGCAGCGGCGCCCTGGCGGTCGAGGCGGCCCGCTTCGGCGCGGCGGTACTCGCCGTCGACGCCGACCCGGCCGCCTGCGCCCGCACCGAGGCAGCCGCCCGCGCCTTCGGCGTCCCGGTCCAGGTGGTCCGCGGCCGCGCCCCGCACGTCCTGGAACGGCTGCCCGAACCGGACGTCGTACGGATCGGCGGCGGGGGAGTGCCGGTGGCCACCGCGGTCGCCGACCGCCGCCCCGAACGCATCGTGACCCACGCCTCGACCCGGGACGAGGCCGAGGCCCTCGGCGCGGCGCTCACCGGCAACGGCTACACGGTCGAATGCGCACTGCTCCAGTCCGTCGACCTGGACACCACCGCCTGGACCGAGCGCGAAAGGTCGGTCGTGTTCCTGCTGTCCGCGCGGCGTTCGGACCTCGCCCCCTGACCCGCTCGGCCCGGTACGCGAGGTAGGCTGGCCGATTGTTGTACCACGCCCGGCCGTTCGTCGCTTCGTTCGTCAATGTCCGGAAAAGTGGACCGTTTTGGTCCGCACTGTGGTACGGCACAACCCGGGGGACGCGCAACGTGGCGCAGTCCACAGTGAGCCGTGGCAGAACTGCCTGTCGCGGCGGCGAACGGCCGCGAGAATAGGAAGCCCCGCGGGCGTTTCGTGCCGCGCGGCGAGCCCGCTCGTTCTTGATGACGAGCGCCGGCGTGCCGTGGTTCGGCGTCCCGGGCGAAGGGCCGAAGGAGCACTGACGATGGGCGAGGGGTACGCATGACTGACACCGGCCAGATCCCGGGCGAGGGACTGCCGGAGAACGCAGGCATGGTGGAGCAGCCGGGCATCCCCGCCCCGGACGCGTACACCTTCCTCGACCCCTCCGAGCACACCCCCGAGGACGACGACCTTCTGCTGATGCCGACCTCCCAGGGCGCCTGGAGCGACCCGCAGGCCGCTCCGGCCCCCGCGCAGGGCCAGCCCGCCGCACCGGCGGCGGTGGCGCAGCCGCTCGCGCCGGAGCACGGTGGGCAGCAGCCTCAGCCGCAGGTTCCCGCGCAGCAGGTCCAGGCTGCCCCTGCTCCCGCCGAGACGCACGGCACCCATGAGTCCGGTGGCCGTGACTCCGGCTCCGTGGACCTCAACGGCGTACGGATCCCGGCGCCCGGGCCCGCACCGGTCGGCGCACACGCGGCCGCCGCCCCCGCACACCGTCCCCTGCACCGGGGCCCCGCCTCCGCAGAGGCACCGACGTACGGCGGCACGCAGGGCGGCGGCGTCGTGCGCTCGCTCGCCGACCGCGGCCCGGCCGGAGCCACCAGGACCGCCGCCCCCGCACGCCACGCGGGCCCGCCGACGACGGGCCCCGAGTACGTCGACGTCCCGGCCGAGGACCCTTCGACCCTGCCGGGACCGCAGCTGGGAGAGATCCCGCCGCAGGCCGGCGCCCCGTGGGGGGCACAGCCGCAACAGCCGGAGCCGGAGCAGGTCCTCGCGGAGCCGGTGGCTCCGGAGGAGGCTCAGCAGCCGGAGCAGATCATCGAGGCCGAGCAGGCGGTGGCGGATCCTGCGGTGGCCGAGCAGTCGGTGGCCGAGCCGCTGGTCGCGGAGCCTGCTGTGGTCGAGGCCGAGCAGTCGGTCGAGGCGGTTCAGGCGGTTCCGCCGAGTCAGCCGGGTCAGCCGGCCGAGCCGGTGGCGGTGCCCGCCCCGGAAACCGCGGCGGCCCCGGTCGAGCAGCTGGACCAGCCGGTGCGGCCGGACGAGCCGGTGCAGTCCGCTGCCGGTGCGCAGCCCGAGCCCGCCCCCGAGGCCGTCCCGGCAGAAACGGTCGTCCCCGAGCCGGCCGCCGCCGTGGAGCTGCCTCCCGCCGGCCCGGTCCTCGTCCCGGAGCCCGAGGCGACCCAGCCGGAAACTCCGGCGGACGCACCTGTCCAGCCCCCGACGGACGAGGTGGCCGCCGTCCCCGAGGCGCCGGTGGCCCCGGAGCCCGAGGCACAGGCCGTCCCCGAGGCGCCGGTGGCCCCGGAGCCCGAGGCACAGGCCGTCCCCGAGGCACCGGTGGCCCCGGAGCCCGAGGCACAGGTCGTCCCGGCGGAAGTACCCGCCCCCGAACCCCGGGTCGAGGTCCAGCCCCAGACCCCGGCACAGGCTCCGCCCGCCGCCGAGCCGGTGACGCGGCCCGAGCAGGAGCAGGCCGTCGAGCCGACCCCCGAGCCGGTCCCGGCCGAAGCGGTGACCGAGAGCCCGGAGGCCGTCGCGGCTCCGGAGCCGGTGGCCGCGCCGATCGCTCCCGAGCCCGTACAGCCCGAGCCCGTCGCCGAGGAGCCCGTGGCTGAGGCGACGGCCCAGCAGCTCCCCGTGACGGAGCAGGAAGCCACCCCGGCCCCTGCCCAGGAGCCGGCAGAGGCAACGACGGCAGAAGCGGCCGGCGAAGCGGAAGCAGCCCAAGCGGTCGCGCCCGTCGCCGAGGACGGCACCGGCCCCGAGGTCATCGAGACGCCGGAGCTTCCGGAGCCGCTGGAGCCCGCCCAGCAGACGCAGGCCGAGGCACCGCAGAGCGCGGCTCCGCGGCAGGACGGGCCGGCACAGCAGCCCGAGGAGCCCGCCGAGCCGTTCACCCCGCCCGCCCCCGGCTACGACGACGCCGAACGGGAAGCGGTGCTCCGGGTCATGCGCGAGCGCCGTGACATCCGCAACGGCTTCCGCAGCGACCCGATTCCGCACGACGTCCTGCTCCGGGTGCTGGAGGCGGCGCACACCGCGCCGAGCGTCGGGCACTCGCAGCCGTGGGACTTCGTCGTCATCCGCTCGGCGGAGACGCGTCGCTCCATGCACGAACTGGCCGAGAGCCAGCGCGAGGCCTACGCCAAGTCGCTGCCCAAGGGCCGGGCGAAGCAGTTCAAGGAACTGAAGATCGAGGCGATCCTCGACACCCCGGTGAACATCGTCGTGACCGCCGACCCCACCCGCGGCGGCCGCCACACCCTCGGCCGGCACACCCAGCCGCAGATGGCGCCCTACTCCTCGGCGCTCGCCGTCGAGAACCTGTGGCTCGCGGCCCGCGCCGAGGGCCTCGGCGTCGGCTGGGTCAGCTTCTTCGACGAGCGGGAGATGGTGCGGGCCCTGGGCCTGCCCGAGCACCTCGAAGTGGTGGCCTACCTCTGTGTCGGTTACGTCGACGAGTTCCCCGAGGAACCCGAGCTGATGCAGGCGGGCTGGTCCAAGCGCCGCCCGCTGTCCTGGGTCGTCCACGAGGAGACGTACGGCCGTCGCGCACTGCCCGGCGCCGAGCCGCACGACCTGCTCCAGGAGACGATCTCCGCGATCCGCCCGCTTGACGCGAAGGCGCTCGGCGAGGCGTGGGAACGCCAGAAGCGGATGACGAAGCCCGCCGGCGCGCTCGGCATGCTGGAGATCATCTCCGCGCAGCTGTCCGGGCTCTCCCGGATGTGCCCGCCGCCGATCCCGGAGCCCGCGGCGGTCGCGATCTTCGCCGGCGACCACGGGGTGCACGCCCAGGGTGTCACCGCCTGGCCGCAGGAGGTCACCGCCCAGATGGTGGCGAACTTCCTGGGCGGCGGAGCCGTCTGCAACGCGTTCGCGGCCCAGGTCGGCGCGGAGGTCTGCGTGGTGGACGTCGGCGTGGCCTCGGACCTGCCCGCGACCCCCGGCCTGCTGCCCCGCAAGGTGCGGCCCGGAACGGCGGACTTCACCACGGGCCCCGCGCTCAGCCGCGAAGAGGTCCTCGCCGCGATCGAGGTCGGCATCGAGACCGCCCGCGACCTGGTGGCGGCCGGCAACAAGGCCCTGCTCACCGGCGAGATGGGCATCGCCAACACCACCGCGTCGGCGGCGCTGATCTGCGTGTACACCAGGATCGACGCCTCCGAGGTGACCGGCCGGGGGACCGGCATCAACGACGAGATGCACGCCCGCAAGGTCGACGTCGTCCGCCGCGCCCTTGACCTGCACCAGCCGGACCCCGCCGACCCGATCGGCGTGCTCGCGGCGGTAGGCGGCCTGGAGCACGCGGCGATGGCCGGCTTCCTCCTCGGCGGAGCCTCCCTGCGTACGCCGGTGATCCTGGACGGCGTGAGCGCGGGCGCGGCGGCCCTGGTCGCCCGCGCCATCGCCCCCGAGGCACTGGCCGCCTGCATCGCCGGCCACCGCAGCGCGGAGCCCGGCCACGTCGCCGCGCTCAACAAGCTGGGCCTGCGCCCGCTGGTCGACCTCGACCTGCGCCTGGGCGAGGGCACCGGCGCGCTGCTGGCGCTCCCGATCGTGCAGAGCGCGGCGCGCGCGATGCACGAGGTGGCGACGTTCGACTCGGCGGGCGTGACGGAGAAGTAGCCCGCGGCCCGTCAGCCCCTTCGGCGCCCGGTGTCCAGCCTCTCCGGCGTTCGAGGAGCCGGGGCCCCGGACCTCAGCCCGTCCGGCGCTTGAGGACAGACCGGGGCCCGGGGCGGAGCCCCGGTTTCGGGAAGGGGGGTCGGGGACAAGGCCCGTCGCGGGCGCCCCCACCCGCCCCACCCCGGCGCCCCCGGCCCCCACCCACCCCCACCCCGTATCGTGTCCCTCACCGGGAACCCCGCTTTCCGCACGTCACAGCCGCTCCACCGCCGCAGCGGCCTACGCAGCACCCGCACGAGGAGCCCGTACCGCCATGGCCGAGCACGCAGACCACGCCGACCACCCCGCGTACCCCGTAGGACTGCGCCTGCACGGCCGCCGGGTCGTCGTCGTCGGCGGCGGCCAGGTCGCCCAGCGCCGACTGCCGCAGCTCATCGCCACCGGTGCCGTCATCACGCTGATCTCCCCCTCCGCGACGCCCTCCGTCGAGGCCATGGCGGACGCCGGGGAGATCCGCTGGGAGCGCCGCCGCTACCAGGACGGCGACCTCGCCGACACCTGGTACGCCCTGATCGCCTCCTCCGACACCACGGCCAACGACGCCGCGTCCGCCGAGGCCGAGCGCACCCGCACCTGGTGCGTCCGGGCCGACGACGCCGAGGCCGCCACCGCCTGGACCCCGGCCACCGGCCGCAGCGAGAACGTGACCGTCGCCGTCCTCACCACCACCTCCCAGGGCCGCGACCCCCGGCACTCCGCCGCCATCCGCGACGCCATCGTCGAGGGCCTGCGCGACGGCACCCTCGCCGCCCCGCACCACCGCACCCGCGCCCCCGGCGTCGCGCTCGTCGGCGGCGGCCCCGGCGACCCGGACCTGATCACGGTCCGCGGCCGCCGCCTCCTCGCCGAGGCCGACGTGGTCATCGCCGACCGCCTCGGCCCCCGCGACCTGCTCGACGAACTCCCGCCGCACGTCGAGGTGATCGACGCCGCGAAGATCCCGTACGGGCGGTTCATGGCCCAGGAGGCGATCAACCAGGCGCTGATCGAGCACGCCAAGGCGGGCAAGTCCGTGGTCCGGCTCAAGGGCGGCGACCCGTTCGTCTTCGGCCGCGGCATGGAGGAAGCCCAGGCGCTGGCCGCCGAAGGCATACCCTGCACGGTCGTCCCCGGGATCTCCAGCACCATCTCCGTCCCCGGTGCGGCCGGCATCCCGGTCACCCACCGGGGCGTCGCCCATGAGTTCACCGTGGTCAGCGGCCATGTCGCCCCCGAGGACCCGCGCTCGCTGGTCGACTGGGAGGCCATCGCCCGGCTGCGCGGCACCCTCGTCCTGCTGATGGCCGTCGACAAGATCGGCGCCATCGCCGCCGCCCTGATCGCCCACGGCAAGGACCCGGCCACCCCGGTCGCCCTCGTCCAGGAGGGCACCACCGCCGCCCAGCGCCGGGTCGACGCGACCCTCGCGGACGTCGGGGAGCGCGCGGTCGCCGAGGACGTGCGCCCGCCCGCCGTGATCGTCATCGGCGAGGTCGTCACGGTCGGCCCCGACTCCGCACCGAGGAGCGCCCCGGACCCGGCCGCGTGACCGGCAGCGACGTAACCCGCGGTTACGTATCCCGATCCCAGGCGTTGGCACCACACACCGGACAAGGCAGTATCACCCTGTGGCAGATCTCATCACCGTCGACGACCCTGACGACCCCCGGCTGAGCGACTACATCGGCCTGACCGACGTCGAGCTGCGACGACGACGCGAACCCGCCGAAGGCCTCTTCATCGCCGAGGGCGAGAAGGTGATCCGACGCGCCCGGCAGACCGGGTACGAGATGCGGTCCATGCTGCTCTCGGCCAAGTGGGTCGACGTCATGCGCGACGTCATCGACGAGGTCCCGGCCCCGGTGTACGCCGTCGCTCCCGAGCTCGCCGAACGCGTCACCGGCTACCACGTACACCGCGGTGCGCTCGCCTCCATGCAGCGCAAGCCGCTCCCGGCATCCGACGAACTGCTCGCCGGCGCGCGCCGGGTGGTGGTCATGGAGTCGGTGAACGACCACACCAACATCGGCGCCATCTTCCGCAGCGCGGCGGCCCTGGGCATGGACGCGGTCCTGCTCTCACCGGACTGCGCCGACCCGCTCTACCGGCGCTCGGTCAAGGTCTCCATGGGCGCCGTCTTCTCCGTTCCCTACGCCCGGCTGGAAGCCTGGCCCAAGGGGCTGGAGACGGTACGGGAGGCCGGCTTCCGGCTCCTCGCCCTTACCCCGGACGCCAAGGCCACCAGCATCGACGAGGCGGCCCCGCACCGGCTGGAGCGGGTGGCGCTGATGCTCGGGGCGGAGGGCGACGGGCTGTCCACACAGGCCCTGATGGCCGCCGACGAATGGGTCCGCATCCCGATGGCGCACGGCGTCGACTCTCTGAACGTGGGCGCGGCGGCGGCCGTCGCGTTCTACGCGGTGGCCACGGGACGCCCGGAGAACTGAGCGGGGACGACCCCTGCCGGCTCCGGCGTCAGGACCACTGCCGCGGCCTCTGCGCGGCCGGTGCTCGCGCGGCCTGTACGGCCTGCGCCTGCGACACCCGGTTCGCCTGCTCGGCCCCGGTCCCGGTCCCGGTCTTCCCGCCCATCCCCCGCGCCGGCCCCTGGCAGCCCTGCGCCGCCGCGATGCCCAGTGCCACCAGCAGCGTCACCACGACGAACACCACCAGCCGCTGACGCAGCAGCCGCGGATTGGCCGGCCGCCGCCCCGCCGAGGTCGTGCGGCCCCCGGAGTGGGTTCCGGGCCGGCCGTTCGTCCCGGCGGGGGACCCCTGCCGCTTCCCCCCGGAACGCGTCGTGTTGCGCGACGCCTGCTGCGGGCGCGAGCCGCCGGTGCGCGGCGGTCCCGAACGCGCGGGCGCGCCGCGCCTGCCCGACCGGGGGCGGGAGGCGGACGGGTCCTCCGAACGGCGGGTGTGCTGCTCGGAGTACGGATCGGCCATCCGCCCGGTCGGCCGGTCGGCGTCCTGGGCGGAGCGCTGGACTGGCGGCCGGCTCTCGTGCAGCCCCTGCGCCTCGCGCGCCGCGATCTCCTTGAGCCGCATGGACAGTTGCAGCGTGCTGGGCCGCTCCTCCGGGTCCTTCGCCAGACAGGCGCGCACCAGGGGGGCCAGTGCGTCGTGCACATCGTGGAGCTGCGGCTCCTCGTGCACGACGCGGTACAGCATCACCTCGGAACTGCCGTGCCCGAAGGGGGAGTCGGCCATCGCCGCGTACGCCAGCGTCGCGCCGAGCGAGAAGACGTCCGTCGCGGGCGTCACCGCCGCGCCCCGGACCTGCTCGGGCGCGAGGAACCCGGGCGACCCCACCGCCGTACCGACATGGGTGAGCGTGCTCGCCCCGGTCGCCCAGGCGATGCCGAAGTCGATGATGCGGGGGCCCTTGGGGGAGAGCAGGATGTTCGACGGCTTCAGGTCACGGTGGACCACCCCCGCCTCGTGCACCGCCACCAGACCCTCGGAGAGGGCCGCCCCGATCGAGGCGACCTCGGCGGCGGCCAGGGGGCCCTCCTCGGCGACCTTGTCGTGCAGCGAGGGGCCGGGTACGTACTGCGTCGCGAACCACGGGCGGTCCGCCTCCAGATCGGCGGCGACCAGCCGGGCCGTGCAGCCGCCGCGGATCCGCCGGGCCGCCGACACCTCGCGCGCGAAGCGCGAACGGAACTCCTGATCCTCCGCCAGGTCGGGCCGGATCACCTTGAGCGCGACCCGCTGGCCGCGCCGGTCGGAGCCGAGGTAGACGACGCCCATGCCGCCCGCGCCGAGTCGCCGGTGCAGCCGGAACGAGCCGACGAGACGCGGGTCCTCGCGCCGGAGCCGCATCATCGCCATCGTCTGCCCATCCCCGCTGCCTGGTCCGCCTGACGAGGCACAGCTTACGTACCCCGCGCCCGGCGCGCTCAGAGGCCGCGCCCTCGCCGGAAATTCGATTGTCCGTGCCGTACGGGAGGGGTGAAGAGGGGTCCGGGCGTGGCGGATCCGGGTCCCTCGGCCGGGCGGTCCGCTCAAGGGGCCACCGGGCAAGGGGGATTGGATCACCGCGGGAGAGCCGGGGCGCGGTCGTCACGCAGGCTGTGACCACCGTTCCGGGACACGGGGTGGTGGTGTCCCGGGCGGCCTCCGGCACGGGGGCGGCTGCCCGCCGGGGGCGGTGGGCGTGAGTGAAGTCACCCACCGGGTGCGCCCGCGAAGCCGACGGGCACGCACCGGCACACGTGCCGGGCACGTACCGGACCGGCCCCGGCGTTCCCTCGGGGATGACCCCCAACCTCCGGTGGTCCGTCTCCACCCAGGGGAGTACGCCGATCGACGACGGCTCATCCTCCGGGAGGCCCGGGATTCGGTACGCGGGCATGACGCCCCGTGCTCGCCGCCTACCTAATGTTGAGGTCAAGCGGCGGGCGCAGCACTCGTCCCCCGAGGTCACACGCCCGCCGCCCTCCATCAGGTCAGGAGAGGAACCATGTCGGACACGGCAACGCGGACGATGGTCCGTATGCAGGGACGCAAGGCGTACGCCGCGTTCGGCGCCCGTTCGTCCGGCACCCGTCACCCCTTGGTGGCGACGGTGATGGTCCTTCCCCTGGCGGCCCTGCTCGCGGTCGTCTTCGGCGGCTGGGACGCGGTGGTCACACATGCGTCGTCCGTGGCGGTGATGCTGGGGCGCTGAGCGGCGCCCGGGGTCCGGAAGAGCGGTCCGGACCCGCACATCCGGCCAACAGCCCCGTGGGGACGGGGGTGCGGCGGACGGCAGCGTTTGTCCGGTCAGCTGGGGAGCTGACCGGGCATCGCGCTGTCCGGGCCCATGCGCTTCCGCGTCCGGGCCCACGCACGGCATCAGCACGGGCACTGTCCGGACCGGCTCTCGCGTTACGCTCACGGCGGGACCGGTGCCACGGCCGGGCCGACCGCCGCCGGGGGAGCCGTTGACCACCACCGAGACCTCCGTAGTCCATGAGCTGGGCACCCTCGCGCACCGCCTCTCCCACCCCGCCAGGACGCGTTGCGTGTGCGAGCCGTCGCAGGTCCTCGCGGACCGGCCCGACGGCACGGTGGTCCGCAGCGGCGCGATCGTGGCGAAGGCCCACGCCGTCGACACCGACCGCGAGGCGCTGGCGGCCCGGATCGCCTTGGCCGACGCCCCGCAGCTCACCGGGATCCTGCTCCCGCCGCTCACCGCCCCGGGACAGTCGCTCACCGCCCCCGAGCACCAGGAATCCTCCGGCACCCCCCGGCGGACAGGGCTCTACGCGCTCCCCGCGCCCGCTTCCCGCCCGGTCACGCTCTGGCCGTTCGGTGCGCCCGTCGACCCCTTCGACCCCGGGGCGGCCCCCTGGGCCGAGGCCGCCGCGCTGCTCGCCCGCCTCCACCGGACGGAGCCCCCGTTCCGGCTCCCGCCGATGCGTGGACCGGTCAAGGCGGCGCGGGCCGTCGCCCGGATGCGCGCGGCCCTTCCCGGCGAGCCGGCCGTCCTGCCCGTGCTGGCCGGCTGGCGCGCCCTGCCCGGCTGGGCCCGGGGCGCGGCCCCGGCGCCCGTGCAACGGGCCGGTTTCCTGTGCCACGGGGACCTGCACCTCGGCCAGCTCGTCCGCCATCCGGCGCCGGACGGGCCCTGGCTGCTCATCGACGTGGACGACGCGGGGACGGGCGATCCGGCGTGGGACCTCGCCCGGCCCGCCGCCTGGTACGCGGCCGGACTCCTGGCTCCCGAGGACTGGTCCGCCTTCCTGGACGCCTACCGGTCGGCCGGGGGACCCGCGGTTCCCGCCGCCGGAGATCCCTGGCCCGAACTGGACGTCCCGGCCCGCGCGCTGACGGTGCAGACGGCGGCCCTCGCCCTGGCCAAGTGCGCCGCGGAGCAACGGGATCCGGACGAGCACGAACAGCTGATGATCGAATCCTGTGCCCGAATCGCTACGTTGCCGCCCGAGTTGGCCACTGTCCGCCCGTCGTAGGGTGAACGGACCGTGGCTGGGCAGACCTTCCGGCGACGGCACAACGAGGGCGAGGAGCCGAGCCGATGATGCAGTGTCCGAAGTGTCACGCGCAGATGAACACGTACAACCGCAACGGCGTCCAGATCGAGCAGTGCAGCGGCTGCCGGGGGATATTCCTCGACTACGGCGAGCTGGAGTCGCTGACCCGCCTGGAGTCCCAGTGGTCCCAGCAGGCCCCGCCCGCGCCCCCGGCCCCCGGCGGCTACCCGGCCGGCCCCGCCCCGCAGGCGTACCCGGCCGCTCCCGCCGCCCACGCCCCCGCCTGGGGTGCGCCGCAGCACGGCGGGCACTACGGCCACCGCCGCCAGAAGGGCTTCGGCCGGATGCTGTTCTCGTCCTGAGCTTTCCTCCACGGCCCGGCGTTCACCGCGCTGCCGGGCCGTGGAGGTGGCGGACGGGCCGACCGTACGACGAAAGAACCCCCGGTCGTGGAGACGACCGGGGGTTCTCGACGGTGCGCGATACTGGGATTGAACCAGTGACCTCTTCCGTGTCAGGGAAGCGCTCTCCCGCTGAGCTAATCGCGCAGGTGAACCTGCGTGTACTGCGTGCGCGATACTGGGATTGAACCAGTGACCTCTTCCGTGTCAGGGAAGCGCTCTCCCGCTGAGCTAATCGCGCGGGGATCCTTGCGGACCAGTGGACGATACTGGGATTGAACCAGTGACCTCTTCCGTGTCAGGGAAGCGCTCTCCCGCTGAGCTAATCGTCCTTGGAGGTGGAGACGGGATTTGAACCCGTGTAGACGGCTTTGCAGGCCGTTGCCTCGCCTCTCGGCCACTCCACCAGGGGTGGGGGGCCAGGAAGAATCCCCCACCTTCTGCGAGCGGACGACCAGGTTCGAACTGGCGACCTCAACCTTGGCAAGGTTGCGCTCTACCAACTGAGCTACGTCCGCTTGTCTTTCCCGGCCCGCTTGCGCGTCCCGGCGACGTGTTGAACTCTAGCGGATTCCTGGGCCAGTACAAAAACGCGTTTGTGCAGCGTGCTGCGGTGACCTCGCCCCGACGCAGGTCACCGCACACCGTCCTAGACTCATTGGCGTGTCCGATCTCGCCCCCTTGGCCCGCTTCGACGGCCTCATAGCCTCCGGTCTGCAGGATGTGACCCACGATCCCGCGGCTCTCGACTCGTCCGGTTTCTGGGCGGTATCCGCCGATTTCGAAGGCCGTATCGTCTGCGCCCGCTTCTTCGACGTACGCAAGGAGGCGGTGCCCCCTCCCGTCCCCGGAGCCTGGCGCGGGCCCGCCACCGGGGACTGGGTATCGTCGCTGGACCGTGACGCCTACACCGCGGGCGTACGGCGGATCCGTGAACACATCGCGGCGGGCGACGTCTACCAGGCCAACCTCTGCCGGGTGCTGTCCGCACCGCTCCCCGGTGGCGGCGCCGGGGCCGACGTCGACGCCCTGACCTCCCTGCTCGCCCGCGGCAACCCCGCCCCGTACGCGGGAACGATCCGGCTGCCCGGCCACGGCGTGGAGGTCGCCACCGCGTCCCCGGAGCTCTTCCTGCGGCGCGACGGGCGGACCGTGGAGTCCGGGCCCATCAAGGGCACCGGCCGGACCGAGGACGATCTGCTGGCGAAGGACCACGCGGAGAACGTGATGATCGTGGACCTGGTCCGCAACGACCTGGGCCGGGTCTGCGCCACCGGAAGTGTGAGCGTGCCCGATCTCTGCGTGGTGGAGAAGCACCCGGGCCTCGTCCACCTCGTCTCCACCGTCCGGGGCCGGCTGGCCGACGGGGCGGGCTGGCCCGAGCTGTTCTCGGCGGCCTTCCCGCCCGGTTCGGTCACCGGGGCGCCGAAGTCCAGCGCGCTGCGGATCATCGCCGAGCTGGAGCGCGCTCCGCGCGGGCCGTACTGCGGTGCGATCGGGTGGGTCGACGCCGACCGGGGTGCGGCCTCGCTCGCCGTCGGGATACGGACGTTCTGGATCGACCGGACCGGGCCCGCGCCGCTGCTGCGGTTCGGGACGGGCGCCGGGATCACCTGGGGATCCGACCCGGAGCGCGAATGGGACGAGACCGAACTCAAGGCCTCCCGGCTGCTCGCTGTAGCGTCGGGTGCGCATCTGGAGACAGGAAGGACCGCGATATGAGGATCTGGGTCAACGGCGGACTGCGGGACGCCGACGACGCCCGGCTGTCGGTGCTCGACCACGGGCTGACCGTGGGCGACGGCATCTTCGAGACGGTGCGCACGAGCGAGGGGCGCACCTTCGCCCTGACCCGGCACCTCGACCGCCTCACCCGGTCCGCCCGGGGCCTGGGCCTGCCCGACCCGGACCACGACGAGGTCCGTCGTGCCACCGCCGCCGTAATCGCCGCCAACCCCGTCGCCCTGGGCCGCCTGCGGATCACCTGCACCGGCGGGCTGTCCCCGCTCGGTTCGGACCGGGGCACCGACGGGCCGAGCCTCGTCGTCGCCCTCGACGGGGTGAGCCGCCGCCCGGACAGCACGGCGGTGATCACCGTCCCCTGGACGCGCAACGAACGCGGCGCGCTCGCGGGCCTGAAGACCACCTCGTACGCCGAGAACGTCGTCGCCCTGGCACGTGCGCGGGAACGGGGTGCGTCCGAGGCGCTGTTCCCCAACACCGCCGACCGCCTCTGCGAAGGCACCGGCTCCAATGTGTTCGTCGTCCTGGACGGCCGGATCCACACCCCGCCGGTGGCCTCGGGCTGTCTCGCCGGGATCACCCGCGCACTGGCCGTGGAGTGGACCGGGGCCGAGGAGACCGACCTTCCGATGGACGTCCTCGCCGAGGCCGACGAGGTGTTCCTGACCTCGACGCTCCGTGACATCCAGGCGGTGCACCGGGTCGACGACCGCGAGCTGTCCCCGGAGATCGGGCCGGTGACGGCGAAGGCCATGCGCGTCTTCGCCGAGCGGGCCGGCGACGACCTCGATCCGTAGCGGGCTCCGGCGGCCCACGGGCTCCGGCGCCCCCGAAAAGCGCGTGACGGGGTGTCGTGGAGGGGATACAACCCTTTGATGACCACGACACTCCGGCCGTCCGGGCCGCTTCAGCAAGGCGCCGACGGGGCGCGGGCACGCCATTACGACGTGTGCGACAACGGGCTGCCCGTCGGCGCCGTCGCGATCAGTACCGACGACGCGTTCGGGGCGACCGCCGGAGTGCTGGGCTCCCTCAGCGTGGAGGAGCCCCGGCGCAGGCGCGGCCGGGGCACCATCGCCGCGCTCGCCGCCGAGGAGGTGCTGCGGGGGTGGGGCTGCACCCGGGTACGGGTGGAGGTCCCCGCCGACAACGACCCCGCCCGGCGCCTCGCGGCCGCCCTCGGCTACACCGAGCGCAGCCGCAACATGGTCAAGCACCTCGGCCCGGACCCTGCCCCGCTGCCCGCGGGTCTCACCGCGCGGGCGATGGACGAGGCGGAGTTCGCCGCCTGGCGGCGGGACGCGCTGCAGACGTACGCGCAGGACTGGATCGACCGAGGAGTGCCGCCCGAGCAGGCCCGGCGCAAGTCCGAGTCCGACCACGCCACCCTCCTGCCGGACGGACTGGCGACCGAGGGGGTGCGCTTCGAGGTGCTGGTGCACGCGGGCGAGGTCGTCGGCCATGTGTGGGTGGCCCGGCGGGAGCTCCCGCCGGGCGGCCCGGCCGGATTCGTCTTCGATGTCGAGGTACGCGAGGAACACCGGGGCCGGGGACACGGCCGGGCCCTGATGCTGCTCGCCGAGGACGTCACCCGCGGCTGGGGCGCGGACCGGCTCGGCCTGCACGTCTTCGCCTCCAACACCCCGGCCCTGCGGCTGTACGAGTCCCTGGGCTACGCCACGACGCGGTACAACCTGGCCAAGGCGTTGTAGCGGGGCCCACGGTGCCGGTCCCGCGGCTACCCGCCCTGCGTGGCCAGAGTCCGGTCGACGATCTCCTCGATCCGCTCGCGCAGCCCGTCCTGGCTCTTGCCGCCGTCCAGCCGCTCGTCGCCGATCACATAGGTGGGCGTGCCGGTGACGCCGATCGCCTTGGCCTCCGCGTGGTCGGCGTCGACGATCAGCAGATGCCGGCCGTCGATCAGCGCGGTGTCGAACTCCTCGGCATCCAGACCCAGCTCGCGTGCCACCTCCAGGAGCAGCGGCTCGCCCATGTGGCTGAGGTCGGCGGTGCGGGACAGGAGGGCCTCGATGTACGGCCAGGCCTTGCCCTGGTCCGTCGCCTCCTCGGCGGCCTGGGCCGCGGCGTAGGCGTACTTGTGCTTCTCCAGCGGGAAGTGCCGCAGACGGATCTCGACACGGTCGCCGTACCGGGCGCGCAGGGCGTGCACATCGTCGAGGGCTCGGTGGCAGTCGGGGCATTCGAGATCGCACCAGAGGTCGAGGACGACCGGTGCCACGGGGGTGGAATCGCTCATGCGGCCCAGTCTTTCAGGCCGGGCGGGCGCGTCCCAACCGGGACCGGGACGCCCCCTGGGGAGGAGCACGGCCCTGAAATGTCCCTGAGGTGGGCCGCCGCCGTGGCCCCTACGGTGCTCGCCGGTGCAGGATGGAAGGGACGTATCCCCTGCGCCTGGAGGCCCCGATGCTTGCCGAGACCATCTGTTCCGCGGTGTCGGCGGCCGGCCTGGGCATCGCCGCCGTGACCGCGTACCGCAAGCGGTTCCTCACGGCGACGAGGATCGCCGCCTACTCCCTGGTCCCGGTCGGGCTCGTGCTGACCGGGGTCGTCGAGTGGCTCGCCGGGATCGCCTTCAAGCCGAGTATCTGGCTGGGCTTCGGAGTGCTCGGCCTGTCCTGGCTGCTGTTCATGACCACCCGCGCCATCGAGCGCCGCAGCGGCACCACCCGCGCGGAACGCAAGGCCGCGCGGGCTGCCGGGCGGAACGAGGCGGTCGCCCCGGCGGCCTCCGCCCCTTCGCTCGGCGCCGGCGCTACGGCCGGACCCGCAGCGGCCGCGAAGCCCCAGCCGCAGACGAAGTCGAAGAAGAAGCAGGAGGCCGCCGCGCCCGGCGACGACTTCAGCGACATCGAGGCGATCCTCAAGAAGCACGGCATCTGAGAAGCGCGGCATCCGGCCCGCCGGTCGGTCACGCGGGCAACCGGTCGCTCGGGCCGTCGGTCCGAATGTCTGATGGCGCCCCGTACGCCGGAGCGATTATTGATGGCCACGGGACGGTGAACTCCCGGGGGAACGAACCTGGTTGATCGCCAACCCGGCCGCGGGTGCGTCATGATCGCCCCGAGATGGTGGACACTTCCCGGGGCGATGCCCCCGCACCCCCCGCCGAAGAGCCCCGCGGCTGTCTCTTCGCGCTCTCCCAGCCGCCCCTGATGATCTTCCTGACGGTGATCGGGGGCCTGCTGCTGATGGCCGCCCTGCACGATCTCTTCGTGCTGTGACGCGTCGGGCCACCGTGCGGGGCGGGGCGGACGTCAGCCCGCGGCTTCCTTGCGCCGGGCCCGGTAGGCCGCGACGTGGAGCCGGTTTCCGCACGTACGGCTGGAGCAGTATCGGCGGGAGCGGTTGCGCGACAGGTCGATGAACGCGTGCCCGCAGTCCGGCGCCTCGCAGCGCCGCAGCCGCTCCTTCTCGCCCGCCACGATGATGAAGGCCAGCGCCATGCCGCAGTCGGCCGCGAGGTGGTCCGCGATCGAGGCGTCCGGGGCGAAGTAGTGCACGTGCCAGTCGTAGCCGTCGTGGTCGGTGAGCTGCGGGGTGGTCCCGGCGGCCGCGACGAGCCGGTTGACCAGGTCGGCGGCGGTACGGGGGTCGGGCGTCGCGAAGACCTCGGCGAACCGGGCCCGTACGTCGCGCACGGCGGTCAGGTCCTTCTCGCCGAGCGTGCCGACCCCGCTGATGAGATGCCGCTCCGCGAAGGCGTACAGCGCGGCGACATCGGCGAGACCGTCCTCGGATCCGCCCACGAGCCCGTCCGCGGACTCGTCCCGCGGCGGCCGGCTCTCCGGTGCGGTGTTCACCAGATCGACCACCACGTCGAGGGCGATCCGGGTGTCGTGAGGGATCAGCACACTTCGCTCCCTGGCCTTCCGGCGGGCGGGCGCCTGCCGATGGCGGCTGACTCTACTGGCTCGGTCCGCCGGTGCCAGGCCCGGTATGGGCCCGACGGGGAGCGGAATCAGCCCCTCCGGCACCCGGCGGGAGACGGGTCCCGTGAGCGCACCGGCGCCGTCGTCGCGGTGGATTCCGCGACGACGGCGCCGGTGTCTGCCCTATGCGGTTGTCAGCACGACGCCGTCTCCCCGAGTCGGACGGCGTCGAGCGGCTCTCTGCCTGGCTCAGCTCTCGGCCAGGATGTGGGAGAGCTCCGTGTCGAGATCGAAGTGACGATGCTCGGTGCCCGGCGGAACCGCGGCGTCGGTCCTTTTCAGGAACGACTCCAGGGCCCGCGCCGGAGCTTCGAGCAGGGCTTCTCCCTCCGGGGAGCTCAGGGCGATGCATACGACGCCTTGACCGTGACTACGAGATGGCCAGACGCGGACGTCTCCGGTGCCGGTGGGCCGGTGCAGCCCCTCGGCGAGGAGGTCACGGGCGAAAACCCATTCGACCGTCTCCTCCGCTCCGGTGTGGAAGGTGGCGTGCACGGCATAGGGATCGGCCGTGTCATACCGCAGGCCCGCGGGTACAGGCAGTGAGGACTCGCTCGACACAACGAGGCGCAGGTGCAGCTCGCAGCTGACCGTGGTGTTCATAAGCGCCAGGGCCTTTCGCTCAGTGTGCGCTCGGGGATTCGCACGTCGGCGAAATCGACATGCCACCTACGGTGGCGTTGTAAACCCCTCTGACCCATTTGTGATGCTTCGAACCCCTCGCTCGGCGGCGTGTAACTTTGGGTTATGCGCCCATTCCAGTGACGAAGACAGGTCGGGTAAGTTGAGCTTCATGAACGCGGAGAGTGACGAGCGGAGCGAGGTCGCCGAGAAGGCGGCCCCGGCATCCGCCACGGGGGAATCGGACCGGGTGGAACGCGAGCTGGGCTCGCGGGCGCCGGGTTTCATCAAGGCATCGAAAGCGCTCCACCTGAGCTGGCAGGTCGGCGTCTTCATCGTCGGGCTCGGCGTCGTGATCGCGGGCGTGCTCATGCTGGTGCTGCCCGGCCCCGGCTGGCTGGTGATCTTCGGCGGTATGGCGATCTGGGCGACCGAGTTCGTCTGGGCCCAGCTGGTGCTGCGCTGGACCAAGCGCAAGGTCACCGAGGCGGCCCAGCGGGCCCTCGATCCCAAGGTCCGGCGGCGCAACATCATCCTCACCACGGTGGGGCTCGTGATCATGGCGGTGCTAGTCGGGATCTACGTCTGGAAGTTCGGGCTCACCATGCCGTGGAAGATCAGCGCGTAGCCCGGGGACGGTCCAGGAGCACCGCTGACATGGGGTAATGTTTGCGGTGCGCCCGGGCGATTAGCTCAGTGGGAGAGCGCTTCGTTCACACCGAAGAGGTCACTGGTTCGAACCCAGTATCGCCCACCCGGACAGAGGGCCCGGGAGACGGATTCCGTCTCCCGGGCCCTCTGCGTCACCCGGCCCGGGACCCGCGGTTCTCCCGGCCCGGGAGCCGCTGTGTGCAGCGGGCCCCCGGACCGGGCGCGGCTCACCGCATCCGACCCAGCGCGTCCTTCAGCCGACGGGCGTCGCGCAGCCGCTGTTCGTACGTCGCTCCCAGCACCAGCAACAGCAGCCCGGCCAGGGCCGGCGGCAGCCAGCGGGGGAGCGCCCCCGCCACCTGCACCACGTACGGCGCCAGCTCGTGCAGTCCGTCCAGTGCCAGCACCGCCCCGCCGAGCAGCAGCAGTGCCTGGAGGCGGTAGCGTGCGCCCAGCAGTGTGATCACGAGCGCCGCCACCCCCAGCAGCAGCGGCCGGAGCCAGTCCGTGTCGGTCCAGGCGACCGCCAGGCTCGGCAGCAGCGTCGCCGCGAGCCCCGGCCCGTACGCCGTCCACGAGGACGCCTCCGGGTCCCTGCGCCGCCGCAGGACCCCGACCACCAGCGCGGGCACGGTCACCGGCAGGGTGTACGCCTCCGGGACCGACACCTCCGATGCCGCCAGCCGCACCCAGGTGGCCAGCAGGAACAGCACCGCCGCCAGGTAGCCCGCCACCGGCCGCCGCTCGGGCCGCACCGCGGCGCCCGCCGCCAGCACCCCGCACGACGCGAGCACCAGGGCCAGGAACGGCGCGTCGGACACCGCGAGCCCCACGGCTACCAGTGCGCCCAGCGCGCCCGTCAGTTCCACCGGCAACGCCACCGGGTTCCGCCGCAGCCGCGCCCCGAGCAGCACGGTCAGCGCGGGCACCACGAGCACCAGCGGCGCGGCCTCGTGCGAGGCGAGCCCCAGGGACCGGCCCGCGAACCCCGTCAGCACGGTGGCCCAGACCACCGCGGTCACCGCGAACACGGCACGCGGCACCTCGGACCCCGCCCGTACCGCCGCCCCGGCGAACAGCACCGCCAGCGTGCCGAACACCGCGTAGGAGGCCTCCTCGGACGCCAGCGACAGCACCCCGACGCTCACCGCCCCGGACACCGCCGCCGCCAACGCGGTCATCGGCACGGTCGCCGGCGCGCTCCGGCCGCTCCCGGTACCCCGGACCGCCAGGGCGAGCAGACCGGCCACCAGGGCCGTCTCCCCGGCGACCGCGAGCGCGTAGGGGACGTCCAGCACGGCCCCGGTCAGCAGCAGCGCACCCCAGCCGAGAGCCACCGCCCCCGCACCGACGACCCCGCGCAGCGCCGCACCGGACGGCCTGCGCGCACCGGCACTCGCACGGGCTCCGGTCCAGCCGGGCCAGGCCGGCCAGGGCGCTGACGCCCCGGGAGCCGCCGCCCCGGCGGCTCCCGGCCACTCTGCGGCCGGCGCCCCGCCCGGCACGTTCACGCCCGGCGTCCCGGCGCCCGGCGTCCCCGGCGCGGCCAACGGCGCGGCGATCCGCGCCAGCGACGGCCACCACCGGTACGCCGCCCCCAGCAGCCCGCCCACCAGGGCGAGCACCACCGGGGCCGCCGACAGCTCCGGCCACCGCAGCGTCGACCCCAGCGCGGACCGGAAGCCCTCCGGCGCCCCCGCCCACAGGTCCGACAGCAGCGTCACCGGGCCCAGCAGCACCGCCGCCGCCGGCGGCAGTGCCCACACCAGGGTCCCGGCCACCACGGCCGCCGACGCCGCCAGCACCCCGTATGCCGCGTTCCTCGGCAGCCGTGTCCGTACGACCGCCGTCAGGGCGAGGCCGCACAGCAGGTACGCGAGCACCAGCCAGCCGTCCGGCAGCGCCGCCGCCGGTACGCCGCCCACCGAGGCCACCGCGGCGAGACCGGCCACCACGCCGCCGATCTGCGCGAAGCCCTTCGGTGCGTGCCACGCCCCCGCCAGGGCAGCCGCCGCAGCCGCCAGCAGCAGCGCGCCCGGAGCCACCGCCCCGAGCGGACCGGAGGCCGTCCCGGACAGCGTCAGGCCCACCAGCAGGGCCGAGAAGCCCATCACCGCTCCGCCGACGCACGCCGTGACCCGCACCCCGGTGCCCTTGCCCCGCAGCGCGATCGTCCCGTCCAGCACCGCCGTGGCCAGCAGCGCCCACCCGACCACCAGTGCCGGTGCGCCCGCGGCCCACGCCCAGAACAGCAGCGGCCACTGGGCCAGCACCACGGCGGCCGGCAACGGCAGACTCAGCTTGCCCAGCGCCAGCCCGTACGCCGTCCACAGCGCCGCGAGCACCGCCGAGGCGACGGCCGTGAAACCGAGCCCGTCCGTATCGGGCGCGGCCACCGCATGGACCGCGTAGACGTCCAGCAGCGTCAGCACCAGGGCCAGGGCCGCCAGCGCCTCGGCGGTGGCGGCCAGCTTCCGCCGCAGCAGCACCGCCGGGGCGGTCAGCGCCCCGAGCGTCACCGCCGCCAGCACGGCCGACCGGCCGCCGATCCCCATCGAGCCCCAGCTCACCAGAGTGAACGCGATCGCCGCGACCGTCAGCAGCAGACCACCCAGGGTCAGCAGGACGTTCTGCGCGCTGCGCGGGGCGGACGGCCGCTTCGGTACATGACCCCACGGCTGCGCGGGGGTGCCGGGAGGCGCACCCCAGCCCGACGGGTTCCAGCCCGGGGCGGCCGTCGGCGCGGGCGGCCGCAGCGCGGCGAGCAGCCAGGCGCGCCGGGTCAGCAGCTGGGCCCTGCGGGCGTCCAGCTCGGCCAGTTCTCGGTCGAGGCGGGCCAGTTCCTCGGCGGGCGGGGGCACATGTTCCATGAACGGAAGTGTGGCCCCGGCCAGACGGCCCGTACATGCGCTCGGATACTCACTTCCCGGCCACGACGCCCTGAGTGGAGCGCGAGGGGAAGGAGTTTGAACGAAGCCCGCGGAGCCCTGTATGGTTCAACCCGTTCCCGGGCGATTAGCTCAGTGGGAGAGCGCTTCGTTCACACCGAAGAGGTCACTGGTTCGAACCCAGTATCGCCCACCGGGGAAAGCCGGTCCGCAAGCATCACGCGGACCGGCTTTCGCGTGTTCCGGCCCCTCGGACCCCTCACGCCGCCGCAGGCAGTTCCGGGCGCAGCGGCCACGACGGGTCCACAGCCTCCGGCGTCCCGCTCTTCGCGAACCACGCCTCCAGGCCACGCGCCTGGGCCGCGTGCCAGGTCGCCTGAAGGGTGTGCAGCTCGGACGGCGACAGCCGTTCCATCCGGGCCGAGAAGCGCCGGCACACCGCCCGCACCAGCTCCAGCGATGCGGTCGCGTCGGCCGCCGCGTCATGGGCCCCGTCGAACACCACCTCATAACGCGCGCACAGATCCGTGAGCGTCCGGCGGCCCTTGCGGTAGCGGTCCAGGTGCTTGTCCAGCACCCGCGGATCCACGACGCGCATCGGTACGCCGTCCAGGTATCCGGCCAGCGACGATGCCCGGTGCCGCCTCAGCTCCCGGTCCAGCAGCGTCAGGTCGAAGGGAGCGTTCATCACGACCAGCGGCCGGCCCGTCGCGCAGCTCTCCGCCAGGGAACGGGCCATCTCGTCCATCACCGGGGCGGGCCAACGCCCGTTGCGCTGAAGGTGATCGTCGGTCAGACCGTGGATCTCGGTCGCCCCGGGCGGGACCGGAACCCCCGGATTGACCAGCCAGCGGGTGACGCGGACGCGACCGCCCGCGGTGTCCTG
The DNA here is from genome assembly GCF_000721175.1 of Streptomyces anulatus. GTDB lineage: Bacteria > Actinomycetota > Actinomycetes > Streptomycetales > Streptomycetaceae > Streptomyces > Streptomyces anulatus_C. The sequence goes on along the minus strand of NZ_JOEZ01000012.1, from coordinate 33,044 downwards.
CGCGACGAGAGCGGCCGAAACGATCCGGTCCTGCTCGACGTCCACGCCTGTCGTCTCCGTGTCAAAAGCGGCCAGCGGCCCCTCGAACCAGTGCATCATCCCCGAACTCCTCGCACCTGCACGGCAGATGGAGTGATTCCTCTGCCCGATATCGGTGATACCCGGGCCGTTTGCCTGATACGCCGTTTGCGGGCGGTCCGATGCGGTGACAACACAGTTGAGACGTACGGAAGTTATCTCCGGCGTCCGTCGATCCGCCCAGCCCACGACACCCCGCCGGCAGGCCACCTGCCATCGATCGGCACGCCCGGAAGGCACACGGAGCCATGGCGCTCGCGCAGCCCGAACCCGGGGGACCCACCCGCGCCGAGGCCCTCGGGCCCCGGCTGCCGCAGCCGCTCGACGCGCCGCTGCGCGGCTCCCTCGCCACCACCGCCTGCATGGAGACCCTTCAGGTGGGCTATCTGCACGCCGTCGCGGCGGCGGCGGGATGCTCGCTGTCCCAGCCCTTCCCCGACAACGGCATCGACTGGCACGTCAGCCACGGCGCCCCGGCCCACACCGTCGACGACGAAGTGACCATCAAGGTGCAGCTCAAGTGCACCCACCAGATAGCGCCGCACCCGGCGGGCGGGGCCTTCTCCTTCACGCTCGACAACGCCCACCTCGTCAAGCTCGCCCGCAGCCCGGTGTCGGTGCACAAGATCCTGGTCGTGATGCTCGCGCCCCGCAGCCAGGACGACTGGCTGCGCGCCGGACCCGCAAGTCTCGACCTGCGCCACTGCTGCTACTGGACCAACCTGGCCGGCCACGCGGTGACGGGCCGGTACCGGACCACTGTGCGCATCCCGACCTCGCGGATCTTCGACGACCGCGCACTCTGCGACATCATGGCCCGGGTCGGGGCCGGAGGGAGACCCTGATGCACCGGTCGATGGACGAGTCCACGGGCGGAGCGGGACTGCCCGCCGCCCGCTCGCATCCCACCGCACGCCCCGGGCCGCCGCTGGTCGCCGTGGCCGGTGCGGAGCTGCCCGACCCCGCCGTTCTCGCCGCCCTCCTGCGCCGGCACGGCTGGCAGCGGCGCGGGGGAGCGCCGGGCCGGTACGGCCGCTGGACCCCGCCCGGATCGACCGCCGGGGCGACGAGCCTGCTGGTGCCCGAGAGCGCGGCCTTTCCCGACAGCGGGGAGCTGATCGAGGAGGCCCTCGACGCCCTCGGCCGCAGCGCCGCCCCCTCCGCCCGCGACGTCCTGGTCTCCCTCACCGTCGCCAGCGACGAGATCCGCTGGTGGCGCGAGGTACCCGAGTCGGCGGCCGGAGCCGCGGGCGCCACGGGCTGGACCGAGGCGGAGGAACTGCGCTCGGCCGCCCGGCAGGTCCTCATGGCCGGGGCCCTCGCGGCCCGCGGCCGGGCCGGCTACCACGGCGCCCGGCACCGCAGGAAGGCGCGCGCCGCCCTGGACGACGCCCTGATCGGGCCCGGGGCCGACGGCCGGAGCCTCACCGCGTACGTCCCCGTCGCCTCCGGACGCGCCGTCGCCGTCCAGCTCTGCCACGCCCTGCACGCCACCCGCGAGGCGGTGGACTACCAGCGGGCCACCGGCGGCATGGAGGCCTTCGACAGCGCGGTCGCGGCGGGCGCCGGCCGTGAGCTGACCGAGGCGCTGATCGCCCTGGTGAGCGGTTCCGAGGGGGCCGGGATCGACCTGCGGTGGGCGCCCGCCGCAGGCACCCCGGACGGCTGCCCGGTCCGCCCCGCGCCCGTCGAGTTCTCCCCGGGCGACCTGCCCGCCCTGCGCGCCGCCGGGGCCCGCTACCTCCGCGACGAACCCGCCGTGCACGTGCGGCTGACCGGCGCGGTGGTCCGGCTGCGTCGCTCGGGGCCGCGCGGCGCCGGGACCGTACGGTTGCGAGTGCTGGCCGGGGCCGAGGTCGCGCACGTCCGGGTGGAGCTGGACGAGGAGGCGTACCGCATCGCGGGCCACGCCCACCTCGTGGGGCTGCCGCTGCGGGTGGAGGGGCGGCTGGAGAACCGGGGCGGCTTCCGGCGGCTCACCGGGGCCTCGCAGGTAGCGCCAGTCCAGGTCGACGAGGCCGAACGGGACCGGCTGATGAAGGCGCTCCAGGAGAACGTGGACTTCTTCGAGGAGGCGTGCGCGGGGGAGGAGCCGTAGTCCTTCCCCGGAAGGCGTTCGCATCGGGGGCGTACGGCTCGGTACGATTCGCATTGCTCAGCCATACGAAGGCGAGCGTCCCCTCAGTCAGGAGAGACCGGTGTCAGACGTCCGTGTGATCATCCAACGCGATTCCGAGCGGGAAGAGCACGTGGTGACGACGGGCACGACGGCCGGCGAGCTCTTCCCCGGTCAGCGCACCGTCGTCGCCGCGCGCATCGGCGGCGAGCTGAAGGACCTCTCCTACGAGCTCAGGGACGGCGAGAGCGTCGAGCCGGTGGAGATCTCCTCCGAGGACGGCCTCAACATCCTGCGCCACTCCACCGCGCACGTCATGGCCCAGGCCGTGCAGGAGCTCTTCCCCGAGGCCAAGCTCGGCATCGGCCCGCCGGTCAAGGACGGCTTCTACTACGACTTCGACGTCGAGAAGCCGTTCACGCCCGAGGACCTCAAGGCCATCGAGAAGAAGATGCAGGAGATCCAGAAGCGGGGCCAGAAGTTCTCGCGCCGCGTGGTCTCCGACGATGCCGCCCGCGAGGAGCTGGGAGACGAGCCCTACAAGCTGGAGCTCATCGGCATCAAGGGCTCCGCCTCCTCGGACGACGGCGCGGACGTCGAGGTGGGCGGCGGCGAGCTGACCATCTACGACAACCTCGACCCCAAGACCGGTGACCTGTGCTGGAAGGACCTCTGCCGGGGTCCGCACCTGCCCACCACCCGGTTCATCCCGGCGTTCAAGCTGATGCGCAACGCCGCCGCGTACTGGCGCGGCAGCGAGAAGAACCCGATGCTCCAGCGCATCTACGGCACCGCCTGGCCCACCAAGGACGAGCTGAAGGCGCACCTGGAGTTCCTGGAGGAGGCCGCCAAGCGCGACCACCGCAAGCTCGGCAACGAGCTGGACCTCTTCTCCTTCCCCGACGAGATCGGCCCCGGCCTCGCGGTCTTCCACCCCAAGGGCGGCGTCATCCGCCGGGCCATGGAGGACTACTCGCGCCGCCGTCACGAGGAGGAGGGCTACGAGTTCGTCTACTCGCCGCACGCCACCAAGGGCAAGCTCTTCGAGAAGTCCGGCCACCTGGACTGGTACGCCGACGGTATGTACCCGCCCATGCAGCTCGACGACGGGGTGGACTACTACCTCAAGCCGATGAACTGCCCGATGCACAACCTGATCTTCGACGCGCGCGGCCGCTCGTACCGCGAACTGCCGCTGCGCCTCTTCGAGTTCGGCACGGTGTACCGGTACGAGAAGTCGGGCGTCGTGCACGGTCTGACCCGCTCGCGCGGCTTCACGCAGGACGACGCTCACATCTACTGCACCAAGGAGCAGATGGCCCAGGAGCTCGACCGCACGCTCACCTTCGTGCTGAACCTGCTCCGTGACTACGGGCTCACCGACTTCTACCTGGAGCTCTCCACCAAGGACCCGGAGAAGTACGTCGGCTCCGACGACACCTGGGAAGAGGCCACCGAGACGCTGCGTCAGGTCGCCGAGAAGCAGGGGCTTCCCCTGGTCCCGGACCCGGGCGGCGCCGCGTTCTACGGCCCCAAGATCTCCGTGCAGTGCAAGGACGCCATCGGCCGCACCTGGCAGATGTCGACCGTGCAGCTCGACTTCAACCTGCCGGAGCGCTTCGACCTGGAGTACACCGGCCCCGACGGCTCCAAGCAGCGCCCGGTCATGATCCACCGCGCCCTGTTCGGCTCCATCGAGCGCTTCTTCGCCGTGCTCCTGGAGCACTACGCGGGCGCGTTCCCGGTCTGGCTCGCGCCGGTCCAGGCCGTCGGCATCCCGATCGGCGACGCCCACATCCCCTACCTGCAGGAGTTCGCCGCCAAGGCGCGCAAGCAGGGACTGCGAGTGGACGTGGACGCCTCCTCCGACCGGATGCAGAAGAAGATCCGCAACCAGCAGAAGGCCAAGGTGCCCTTCATGATCATCGCTGGCGACGAGGACATGGCCAACGGCGCCGTCTCCTTCCGCTACCGCGACGGTTCGCAGGAGAACGGCATCCCGGTCGACGAGGCCATCGCCAAGATCGCGAAGGCCGTCGAGGACCGCGTACAGGTCTGAATCCGTACGGCAGGCAACGGCCCCCGGAGCGCTATCCGCGCTCCGGGGGCCGTTGCTCGTCCTCCCGGGTGAACACCTGGAGCAGCCACGACGAGAACGACCCGGTCACCGCGCCGAGCAGCGCCAGACCACCGGCCATCAGCCCCGCCGCGACCGTCCGGCCCCAGAACGTGACCGGTGCGACGTCCCCGTAACCGACCGTCGTGAGCGTCGCGCACGCCCACCACACCGCGTCGCCGAAGGTACGGATGGAGGCGTCGGAGGCCGTGCGCTCCAGGTGGTAGACCGCGAGCGAGGCGGCGAAGCCGAGCAGGACGGCGGTCAGGCCCGCGAACGCCATCACGCGGGCGTACAGGCCCATCCGCGGCCGGTCACGTCGGCGCTGCACCGCCAGGTACACCTGGACCATCCGCAGCGGGCGCAGCAGCGGCAGCAGCAGGACCAGGGTTTCGAGCCAGTGGGCGCGGACGAAGCGCGCGCCCAGTCCGCTGAGCCGCAGCCGCGTCACGTAATCCGCGAGGAACAGCGGCCAGGTCGACCAGACGAGAATCAGCGCGATGCCGTTCCAGGGCTGGGCCTCGGGCGGGGTCAGCACCCAGACCGCGTACCCCGCCAGGAAGACCAGCCCCGCGATGAAGAGCGGAACCTCGGTGCGCTGCTCCCAGCGGGTCAGCCGCGCCGGTGGCTCGGATGCAGGTCGGTCGGTCATCGCCTCAGCATCGTGGCCGGCCGTGCGGCGCGCCCCCGGCGACACGCTCCGCACGGGTGACGCAATATGCTGATCGGCATGACGAGTGAGCCGGAGCAGCAGATCGGCGTGGGGATGCCCGACGCGTTTCAGCGTCTGTGGACGCCCCATCGGATGGCGTACATCCAGGGTCAGGACAAGCCCAGCGGCCCGGGTGCCGAGGACGGCTGTCCGTTCTGTTCGATCCCGGCGAAATCCGACGAGGACGGGCTCGTCGTGGCGCGCGGGGAGCGCGTCTACGCGGTGCTGAACCTGTACCCGTACAACGGTGGCCACCTCATGGTCGTTCCCTACCGTCATGTGGCCGACTACACCGAGCTGGACGGTCCGGAGACGGCGGAGCTGGCGGAATTCACCAAGCGGGCGATGGTCGCGCTGCGGGCGGCCTCCGGGGCGCACGGCTTCAACATCGGCATGAACCAGGGTTCGGTGGCCGGTGCCGGGATCGCCGCGCATCTGCACCAGCACCTGGTGCCGCGCTGGGGCGGGGACACCAACTTCATGCCGGTCATCGGCCACACCAAGGTGCTGCCCCAGCTGCTGGGCGACACCCGGGCGATGCTGGCCGAGGCCTGGCTGACGGGCGAGCTGCCGGTTCACTGAGCGCGGCGCGAGGACGGGGGGAGTCCCGGCCGGGACTCCCCCCGTCCTCATGTCTACGCGTCGTAGACGTCGGCCTTGCGCGGGGCCGGGTCCTGGACGAGGCCGCTCAGTATCATCGAGCGGTTGTCGAAGCGCTCCGTGTCGACGCCGTTCTCCGCGAGGACCCGCATCGCCGCCGTGTGGACGGCCCGCAGGACCGGGGTGGCGGCGCGCATCGCGTCGTCCGCCATGAAGCGGTGGTTCCACGGCTTGGCCGCCCACGCGTGCCGCAGCCCGAACGGCTCGGGCAGCACTATCTTGCCGCCCAGGTAGTCCAGCAGCGGCGGATACCAGGTGAGCGGGGCCCGCAGGGCGAGCCGTACGACCTCCTTGGCGTCCACCAGGGCCAGTTGGACGTCCCGGGTCTCCCAGAAGCGGACCGTCTTGTTGACCGTCTTCGTCTTCGCCGCCGGCTTGGAGAGGAACAGGCCGTGCACGGGCCCGAGCGCGTGGCCCGTGACCTCGATGCGCAGGGTCTCGTGGAGCACGGTGACGGTGATCATCATGGTGATCACCAGCTGGCCGTCCCACAGGGTGAACTGGACGCCCAGATAGTGCCGGTCGCCGCTGCCGAACTGCTGGTGGTTGCAGATCCGCTGTATCTCGTGGGGCTTCACCTGGAAGGTGGCGACGTCCTCCCCCTCGGGGCGCGTGACGGAGTCGGCGTTCTCCCCGATGGGCGAGACGATCCAGTGCTTCACGGACGGCTTGGGAAAGCCGCCGGTGTTCAGCGGTCCGCGCTCCAGCATCTTCAGCTGGTCATGGATGATCCGGATCAGGTCCCAGCTCCGGAACTGGTGGATCTCCTTCGTCGGGTCCTTGGGGAGCAGTTCCTCGGCCAGCTGCCAGCTGCCCCAGCGGGTGCCCATCCCGAGGACGCCCTTGGGGCCGGCGTAGAAAACGGCGTTCGACTGCTGCTCGGCCGACAGCTTCTCCAGACCCTGGCGCAGGGCCTCGCGCGCGGTCTCGTTGGGGTTCTTCGGCACCGCCTCGGGGATCTTCGCGATCACCCCGGTGCCGGAGAGGAGGCCTTCCCAGCGGGCCCGCATGTCCTTGGCCGAGGTCTCCGCGATCCGCTTGGCGATCAGCCAGCCGATCACTGGGGCGATGAGCGCGCCCCGGACGTAGAGCGCGAGCAGCCCGTCCAGGGGGAGCTTGACCATCAGGACCAGCGCGCCGATCCCGAAGGCGGCCAGGAGCACCGTCCCGACCGCGCGGAACGCCGTGTCCTTGGACTTGTTGAGCGCGTCCCGGACCCGGAAGGCGATCACCCAGGCCAGCATGCCGGGCAGGAACAGGACACCGAACACCACGGTCACCAGGGTGAGACGGGCGTCCCGGGCCTTGCGCAGGTTGTTCGCCGACAGGCAGTGCTCCACCACGGTCTGCGGGTCCGTCCCGAAGGACTGGATGAGCGCCTTGCGGGCGCCGCCGAGCATGCGTTCCTGGACTGCCCGGGCGAACGCCTCACCGAGATTCGGTTTGAAGTAGTCGGACTTGAAGAGTTTGGAGGAGCCCGGCTTCACTTCCGATTTGTGCCACTCGCTGTTGGCGTCGAGGATCGTCTCCACCGGACTGTCCCGATACGCCGCCGAGGCCAGGGCGTTGGTCGCCACGGTCTGGCCGCCCGAGCCCTGGATGGGGATCTGGGCCCCGGGTGAGAAGTCGAATCCGTCGTTGGCCACCTGTCGCCCCCACTCGCCGCACGTCCGCTCCTGCGGTGTGCCCAACTACCGTACGCGGCATACCTTCTGAGCTGCGACCACAGCGTATCGTCCCGATCACCGCACCACCCGTCACCGGCGTGGACACGGGCGGCGAGTGCCACCGTGCGCCGGTCACGCGCCGGGTGACCCGTCGGCCCGGTCCGCGCGGACCCGGTCGGCGACCTGCGGCGGCATCGCCTCGTGCCGGGCGTAGGCGCGGTCGAAGCGACCGGTGCCGTGCGACAGGGAGCGCAGGTCCACCGCGTAACGGCCGACCTCGATCTCCGGCACCTCGGCCCGTACGAGAGTGCGCCCGCCCGGACTCTGTTCGGTGCCCACGACCCGGCCCCGCCGCCCCGACAGATCGCTCATCACCGGGCCCACGTAGTCGTCCGGAACCAGGACGCTCACCTCGCAGACCGGTTCAAGGAGCTGGATACGGGTGTCGGATGCGGCTTCCCGCAGCGCGAGCGCCCCGGCGGTCTGGAAGGCGGCGTCCGAGGAGTCCACCGAATGCGCCTTGCCGTCGAGCAGCGTGACGCGGACGTCGACCAGGGGATGCCCGGCGGCCAGCCCCCGGGCGGCCTGGGCCCGCACGCCCTTCTCCACCGAGGGGATGAACTGGCGCGGCACCGCACCGCCGACGACCTTGTCGACGAACTCGATGCCGGAGCCCGGCGGCAGCGGCTCCACCTCGATCGCGCAGATCGCGAACTGGCCGTGCCCGCCCGACTGTTTGACGTGCCGTCCGCGCCCGGCGGCCGGCCCGGCGAACGTCTCGCGCAGCGGCACCCGGTGCGGTTCCGCGTCGACCTGGACGCCGTAACGGCTGCGCAGCCGCTCCAGCGCGACCTCCTGATGGGCCTCGCCCAGGCACCACAGGACGACCTGGCCGGTGTCCGGGTTCTGTTCGAGGCGCAGCGTGGGGTCCTCGGCGACCAGCCGGGCCAGGCCCTGCGACAGCTTGTCCTCGTCCGCCTTGCCGTGCGCCCGTACGGCCAGCGGGAGCAGCGGGTCCGGCGTCGTCCAGGGCTCGATCAGGACGGGGTCGCCGGCCGGGGAGAGCGTGTCGCCGGTCTCCGCCTCGCCGAGCCGGGCCACACACGCCAGATCGCCCGCGACGCACCGGTCCGCGGCGTACTGGCGGCGGCCGAACGGCGAGGTGAGCGCCCCGACGCGGATCTCCGCCTCGTGACAGGGGCGCGGCGCGTGGCCCGTCGCGGTCAGACCGTGGCCGCACAGGTGCACGGAGTCGTCGGGACGCAGGGTGCCGGAGAAGACGCGGACCAACGAGACCCGGCCCACGTACGGGTCGGAGGCCGTCTTGACGACCTCGGCGACCAGCGGGCCGTCGGGATCGCAGACCGGGGCGGTCCGCGGCTTGCCCGACGGGGTGGTGACGACCGGCGGGGTGCGCTCCAGCGGGGTCGGGAAGCCGCGGGTGATCAGCTCCAGCAGCTCCACGGTCCCGATGCCCTGGCGGGCGCCCTCGGCCGCCGGGGCCGCGGTGAGGACGGGATGGAAGGAGCCCCGGGCGACGGCCCGTTCCAGATCGCCGATCAGCGTCGCGACGTCGATGTCCTCGCCGTCCAGATAGCGGTCCATCAGGGACTCGTCCTCGCTCTCGGCGATGATCCCCTCGATCAGCCGCTCCCGGGCCTCCCGCAGCGGTTCCTCCTGGTCGGGCGCGGGCGGCAGCTCGGCGCGTTCCCCCGAGGAGTAGTCGAGGATCCGCCGGCTCAGCAGCCCGGTGAGCCCGGTCAGCGGGGCGTGCCCGTCGGCGGCCTCGGGCCCCAGCACCGGCAGGTACAGCGGCAGTACGGCGTCGGGGTCCTCGCCCCCGAAGGCCTCGGCGCAGATCCGGTTCATCTCCCGGTAGGAGGTGCGGGCGGTGTCCAGATGCGTGACGACGATCGCGCGCGGCATGCCGACGAGCGCGCACTCCTCCCAGGCGGCCCGGGTGGTCGCCGCCACGGACGCCGCGTCCTGGGCCGCCGAGACGACGAAGAGGGCCGCGTCCGCCGCACGCAGACCGGCCCGCAGCTCCCCGACGAAGTCCGCGTAGCCGGGGGTGTCCAGCAGATTGATCTTGCAGCCGTCCCAGGCCACCGGTACCAGCGAGAGCTGCACGGAACGCCGTCGACGCTGCTCGATCTCGTCGTAGTCGGAGACGGTCGCCCCGTCCTCGACCCGCCCGGCCCGGTTCACGGCTCCCGCCGTCAGGGCCAGCGCCTCGACCAGCGTGGTCTTGCCCGATCCGCTGGGGCCGACCAGCACCACGTTCCGTACGGCGGAGGGGTGGCCGGCCGTCGGTGCTCCTCCGGCGGCCCCGGGGTGTGCGTGTGCCTTGTCGCCCATGATGCGTGCCTCCCGGTCGACGGCGCGGTGCGGGGGAGGGCGACCGCGCGCGGAGCAGCGGTGGTCACGGGCACGGGGAGAGGCCGCCGCGGCGGCTTCGGCGACGCCCGCGGTCCTTCGAGCTTGGCACCGGAGCGGAGCCGCGTCCATACGTCGCGCACAGGCGCCGCGAAGCTGGGGCGGGAGTCCGCGTGACACCTGGCGGCGGGTGCCCGTCCGGTGGAAGGCACCGGCGGTGACTACGATGGGCCAGCCGGTGGCCGAAGGGGCCGCTCGGCGAACCGAACCCTCGGGAAGGCCATGCTGAACAAGTACGCGCGTGCATTCTTCACGCGTGTCCTCACACCGTTCGCCGCTCTGCTGCTCCGCCTCGGGGTCAGCCCCGACGCGGTCACTCTCATCGGCACGGCCGGAGTGATGGCAGGTGCGCTGGTCTTTTTCCCGATGGGGGAGTTCTTCTGGGGCACGATCGTCATCACGGTCTTCGTCTTCTCCGACCTCGTCGACGGCAACATGGCGCGGCAGGCCGGGATCTCCAGCCGGTGGGGCGCTTTCCTCGACTCGACGCTGGACCGGGTAGCCGACGGGGCGATCTTCGCCGGCTTCGCCCTCTGGTACGCGGGCAGCGGTGACGACAACATCCTGTGCGCCGTCGCGATCTTCTGCCTGGCCAGCGGCCAGGTGGTCTCGTACACCAAGGCGCGCGGCGAGTCGATCGGTCTGCCGGTCGCCGTCAGCGGCCTCGTGGAGCGCGCCGAGCGCCTGGTCATCTCGCTGGTCGCCGCCGGTCTCGCCGGACTGCACACGTTCGGTGTCCCCGGTATCGACGTCCTGCTGCCGATCGCGCTGTGGATCGTCGCCGCGGGCAGCCTCGTGACGCTGATCCAGCGCGTGGTGACCGTACGCCGTGAATCCGCCGAGGCGGACGCCGCGGAGGCCGCCGCCGGGGAGCAGACCGCCGCGGACGCGTCCGCCGCCGGCTCCGTCGGCCAGGGGAGCGAGGCCGACCGGTGAGCGCCGACGCGTCCGACCTGAAGGGCCGGATCACCGACGGGCTGTACGGGCTGGGCTGGGGGGCGGTCAAGAAGCTCCCCGAGCCCGCCGCCGCCCGCCTCTTCCGCACCATCGCCGACCAGACGTGGAAGCGGCGCGGCAAGAGCGTGCTGCGCCTGGAGTCGAACCTGGCCCGGGTCGTCCCCGACGCGGGCCCGGAGCGACTGGCGGAGCTGTCCCGCGCCGGTCTGCGCTCCTACATGCGCTACTGGATGGAGTCGTTCCGGCTGCCCGCCTGGAGCCCGGAGCGCATCAAGGACAGCATCGACATCGCCGACGTCCACCACCTGACCGAGGGCCTGGACGCCGGGCGGGGGGTCGTCGTCGCCCTACCGCACCTGGCCAACTGGGATCTCGCCGGCGCCTGGGCCACCACCGACCTGAAGATCCCCTTCACCACCGTCGCCGAACGGCTGGAGCCGACGACCCTCTACGACCGGTTCGTCGCCTACCGCGAGGGCCTGGGCATGGAGGTCCTGCCGCACAGCGGTGGCGCCGCCTTCGGGACCCTGGCGCGGCGGCTGCGAGCGGGCGGCCTGGTCTGCCTGGTGGCGGACCGGGACCTCTCCTCCTCCGGGGCCGAGGTGTCGTTCTTCGGCGCCACCGCCCGGATGCCCGCGGGTCCGGCGCTCCTCGCTCAGCAGACGGGCGCGAAGCTGCTGCCGGTGACCCTCTGGTACGACGGGCCGGTGATGCGCGGGCGCATCCATCCGCCGGTCGACGTGCCGGAAGAGGGCAGCCGAGCCGAGAAGACCTCCGCCATGACCCAGGCGATGGCCGACGCCTTCGCCGGCGGTATCGCCGAGCACCCGGAGGACTGGCACATGCTCCAGCGGCTCTGGCTGGACGATCTGGACCCCCGGGGGGAACCCACGTGAAGATCGGCATCGTCTGCCCGTACTCCTGGGACGTACCGGGCGGCGTGCAGTTCCACATCCGGGACCTCGCCGAACACCTGATCCGGCTCGGCCACGAGGTCTCCGTCCTGGCCCCCGCCGACGACGAGACACCGCTCCCGCCCTACGTGGTCTCGGCGGGCCGGGCCGTCCCCGTCCCGTACAACGGCTCCGTCGCCCGGCTGAACTTCGGCTTCCTGTCGGCGGCCCGGGTGCGGCGCTGGCTCCACGACGGCACGTTCGACGTCATCCACATCCACGAGCCGACCTCCCCCTCGCTCGGTCTGCTGGCCTGCTGGGCGGCGCAGGGGCCGATCGTGGCCACCTTCCACACCTCCAACCCGCGCTCCCGGGCGATGATCGCCGCGTACCCGATCCTCCAGCCCGCGCTGGAGAAGATCAGCGCCCGGATCGCGGTCAGCGAGTACGCCCGGCGCACTCTGGTAGAGCACCTCGGCGGCGACGCCGTCGTCATCCCCAACGGCGTCGACGTCGGTTTCTTCGCCAAGGCCGAGCCGAAGGCCGAATGGCAGGGCCGGACCCTCGGGTTCATCGGCCGGATCGACGAACCCCGCAAGGGCCTGCCCGTCCTGATGAAGGCGCTGCCCGCCATCCTGGCCGCCCACCCCGAGGCCCGGCTGCTGGTCGCCGGGCGCGGCGACGAGGAGGAGGCGGTGGAGACCCTGCCGAAGGAGATGCGCGAGCGCGTCGAGTTCCTCGGCATGGTCAGCGACGAGGACAAGGCCCGGCTGCTGCGCAGCGTCGATGTGTACGTGGCCCCGAACACCGGCGGGGAGAGCTTCGGCATCATCCTGGTCGAGGCGCTGTCGGCCGGAGCGCCGGTGCTGGCGAGCGACCTGGACGCCTTCGCGCAGGTGCTGGACCAGGGTGCGGCGGGCGACCTGTTCGCCAACGAGGACGCCGACGCGCTGGCCGCCGCCGCGATCCGGCTGCTGGGCGACCCGGAGCGCCGGGCCGGACTGCGCGAGCGCGGCGAGGCCCATGTGCGGCGCTTCGACTGGGCGACGGTGGGGGCCGACATCCTCGCGGTGTACGAGACGGTGACCGACGGGGCCACCTCGGTCGCGGCGGACGAACGCTCGGGGCTGCGGGCCCGGTTCGGACTCGCGCGGGACTGAGCCCCTGGGGCCCGTACCCGACGGGGGTGCGGGCCGGGGCCTCCGGCGACGGTAGCGTGTGGGCCCGTGACCGTAACCTTCATCGTCTGGATCGTCCTCGCCCTCATCGCGGTCGGCGTGTACCTCAGCTGGACCGCCGGCCGGCTCGACCGCCTGCACTCCCGGATCGACGCCGCCCGCGCCGCCCTCGACGCCCAACTGCTGCGCCGAGCCTCGGTCACCCAGGAGCTGGCCACCTCCGGCGTCCTGGACCCGGCCGCCTCGATCGTCCTGTACGAGGCCGCGCACGCCGCCCGGCAGGCCGAGGAGGACCACCGCGAGGTCGCCGAGAGCGAACTGAGCGCCGCCCTGCGCGCCGTCTTCGGTGAACCGGCCCAGGTCGACGCGGTGAAGGAGATTCCCGGCGGCGAGGAGGCGGCCACCGAACTGGCCGCCGCCGTACGCCGCGTCCCCATGGCCCGGCGTTTCCACAACGACTCCGTACGCGCCGCCCGCGCCCTGCGCCGGCACCGTACCGTCCGGCTCTTCCGGCTGGCCGGGCACGCGCCGTTTCCGCTCGCCTTCGAGATGGACGACGCCCCGCCGGTGGCCCTGGCGGACCGCCCCGGCACCTGAGCCCGAGGCCCGGACCGGCGGCGCGCGAGCCACGCGGCACACGGTTCCAAGGCCAAAACGATCCACGCCGTGTCCATTGGCCCTTGCTGTGGACTGGTCCCACAGCGTTTGCTCGGCGGTGCAGCATCCAGCGTCTTTCCACCGAGTGAGGTCCCGTGTCCACGCTTCCCAGCACCCCGCAGTCCGCCGAGTACCCTGCCACCGGCACCGCCCGCGTCAAGCGCGGCATGGCCGAGCAGCTCAAGGGCGGCGTGATCATGGACGTCGTCGACGCCGAGCAGGCGAAGATCGCCGAGGACGCGGGCGCCGTGGCCGTCATGGCCCTGGAGCGGGTCCCCGCCGACATCCGCAAGGACGGCGGCGTGGCCCGGATGTCCGACCCCAACATGATCGAGGAGATCATCGGGGCCGTCTCCATCCCCGTCATGGCCAAGTCCCGCATCGGCCACTTCGTCGAGGCCCAGGTGCTCCAGTCCCTCGGCGTCGACTACATCGACGAGTCCGAGGTCCTCACCCCGGCCGACGAGGTCAACCACAGCGACAAGTTCGCCTTCACCACCCCCTTCGTCTGCGGCGCCACCAACCTGGGCGAGGCCCTGCGCCGCATCGCCGAGGGCGCGGCCATGATCCGCTCGAAGGGCGAGGCCGGCACCGGCAACGTCGTCGAGGCCGTCCGCCACCTGCGCCAGATCAAGAACGAGATCGCCCGGCTGCGCGGCTTCGACAACAACGAGCTGTACGCCGCCGCCAAGGACCTGCGCGCTCCGTACGAGCTGGTCAAGGAGGTCGCCGAGCTCGGCAAGCTGCCCGTCGTGCTGTTCTCCGCCGGTGGCGTCGCCACCCCCGCCGACGCCGCGCTGATGCGCCAGCTCGGCGCCGAGGGCGTCTTCGTCGGCTCCGGCATCTTCAAGTCCGGAGACCCGGCCAAGCGCGCCGCCGCCATCGTGAAGGCCACCACCTTCTACGACGACCCGAAGGTCATCGCGGACGCCTCCCGCAACCTGGGCGAGGCCATGGTCGGCATCAACTGCGACACGCTGCCCGAGTCCGAGCGCTACGCCAACCGTGGCTGGTAACCACTGATGAGCGACACCCCCCTGATCGGCGTCCTGGCTCTCCAGGGCGACGTACGGGAGCACCTGATCGCCCTGGCCTCGGCGGACGCCGTGGCCAGGCCGGTCCGGCGCCCCGAGGAGCTCGCCGAGGTCGACGGCCTGGTCATCCCGGGCGGCGAGTCCACCACCATGTCCAAACTGGCCGTGCTCTTCGGCATGATGGAGCCGCTGCGCGAGCGGGTCCGGGCCGGGATGCCGGTCTACGGCACCTGCGCCGGAATGATCCTGCTGGCCGAGAAGATCCTCGACCCGCGCTCGGGCCAGGAGACCGTCGGCGGCATCGACATGATCGTGCGGCGCAACGCCTTCGGCCGTCAGAACGAGTCGTTCGAGGCGGCGGTCGAGGTCGACGGGATCGACGGCGGTCCCGTGGAAGGCGTCTTCATCCGCGCGCCCTGGGTCGAGTCCGTCGGGGCCGAGGCCCAGGTCATCGCGGAGCACGGCGGTCACATCGTCGCCGTACGGCAGCGAAATGTCCTCGCTACGTCGTTCCATCCCGAACTGACCGGCGACCATCGCGTACACGCTCTGTTCGTGGACATGGTGCGCGCAGTGAACTGAGCGGACCCCGGTAGGATCTCTCGGGTTCGACTCGATTTTGGTGACGCGAAGGAGAAGGCAGATGTCCGGCCACTCTAAATGGGCTACGACGAAGCACAAGAAGGCCGTGATTGACGCCAAGCGCGGCAAGCTCTTCGCGAAGCTGATCAAGAACATCGAGGTCGCGGCGCGTTCCGGCGGCGTGGACCCCGACGGCAACCCCACGCTCGTCGACGCCATCCAGAAGGCGAAGAAGAGCTCCGTCCCGAACAAGAACATCGACTCCGCGGTCAAGCGCGGCGGCGGTCTCGAAGCGGGCGGCGCCGACTACGAGACGATCATGTACGAGGGCTACGGCCCCAACGGTGTCGCGGTGCTCATCGAGTGCCTCACCGACAACCGCAACCGTGCCGCTTCCGACGTGCGTGTCGCGATGACCCGGAACGGCGGCTCGATGGCCGACCCGGGCTCCGTCTCGTACCTGTTCAACCGCAAGGGCGTCGTGATCGTGCCCAAGGGCGAGCTGGGCGAGGACGACGTCCTCGGAGCAGTCCTCGACGCGGGCGCCGAGGAGGTCAACGACCTCGGCGAGACCTTCGAGGTGGTCAGCGAGGCCACCGACATGGTCGCGGTGCGCACCGCGCTCCAAGAGGCGGGCATCGACTACGACTCCGCCGAGGCCAACTTCCTGCCGACCATGCAGGTCGAGCTGGACGAAGAGGGCGCCCGCAAGATCTTCAAGCTCATCGACGCGCTGGAGGACAGCGACGACGTGCAGAACGTCTTCGCCAACTTCGACGTGTCCGACGAGGTCATGGAGAAGGTCGACGCCTGACGGCGTGGCCGGCACGGCCCCACACGACGGGCCGACGGGGACAACCCCCGTCGGCCCGTCGTCTTGTCGGTTGCGACGGTTTGTCAGTGCGAGCCGATAGCCTGCGGGAACAGATGAACGAGTGGGTGTGCCGAGCGTCAAGGACAAGAGGGGGGCTCCATGCGGGTTCTGGGTGTTGACCCGGGGCTGACCCGGTGCGGTGTCGGTGTGGTCGAAGGGGTCGCGGGGCGCCCGTTGACCATGATCGGCGTCGGCGTCGTGCGCACCCCGTCCGACGCGGAGCTCGGTGACCGGCTCGTCGCCATCGAGCAGGGCATCGAACAGTGGCTCGACGAACACACTCCGGGTTACGTGGCCGTGGAGCGGGTCTTCGCCCAGCACAACGTCCGTACGGTGATGGGCACCGCCCAGGCCAGCGCGGTCGCCATGCTCTGCGCCGCGCGCCGCGGCATCCCTGTCGCCCTGCACACCCCCAGCGAGGTCAAGGCGGCCGTCACCGGGGCCGGCCGAGCCGACAAGGCCCAGGTCGGCGCGATGGTGACCCGGCTGCTGCGGCTGGACGCACCGCCCAAGCCCGCCGACGCCGCGGACGCCCTCGCCCTGGCCATCTGCCACATCTGGCGCGCCCCCGCGCAGAACCGGCTCCAGCAGGCCGTCGCCGCGCACCGCACGTCCGGCGCGCACCGCACGTCCGGCGCGCACCGCACGTCCGGCGCGTCCCGGACGTCCGGCGCACCCCGAACACCCGGCGTGGCCGGCGCCCCTCGCACAACCGCCACGACCGGCACGCCTCGCACGCTGAAAGGCCGCACCGCATGATCGCCTTCGTCTCCGGCCCGGTGGCCGCCCTCGCCCCGACCACGGCAGTCATCGAGGTCGGCGGCATCGGCATGGCCGTCCAGTGCACCCCGCACACCCTCGCCGACCTGCGCGTCGGCAAGGAGGCCCGGCTCGCCACCTCGCTGGTCGTCCGCGAGGACTCGCTCACGCTGTACGGCTTCCGGGACGACGACGAGCGGCAGGTGTTCGAGCTGCTCCAGACCGCCAGCGGCGTCGGCCCCCGCCTCGCCCAGGCGATGCTCGCCACCCACAGCCCCGACGCCCTGCGCCTCGCGGTCTCCACCGGCGACGAGAAGGCGCTGACCGCCGTCTCCGGCATCGGGAAGAAGGGCGCTCAGAAGCTGCTCCTGGAGCTCAAGGACAGGCTCGGCGAACCGGTCGGCGTCGCGCACACCGGCCAGCAGGGCATCGGCGCCCCCGTCACCTCCGGCTGGCGCGACCAGCTCCAGGCCGCCCTGATCGGCCTCGGTTACGCGAGCCGCGAGGCCGACGAGGCCGTCAACGCCGTCGCCCCGCAGGCCGAGGCCGCCGTCGCCGAGGGCACGGCACCCCCCGTGCCGCAGCTGCTGCGGGCAGCCCTGCAGACTCTCAACCGCGCCCGCTGACCGGCACCGAACCACCGAAGAGGCCCTTGATGAACTGGGACGAGACCGACGAGCCGACCGGGCCCGTCTTCGACGACCGGCTGGTCGACGCGGACGCGGACGGCGAGGACACCGCGGTCGAGGCGGCTCTGCGCCCCAAGGACCTGGAGGAGTTCGTCGGCCAGGAGAAGGTCCGCGAACAGCTCGACCTGGTCCTCAAGGCGGCCCTCGCCCGCGGCGCCACCGCCGACCATGTGCTGCTCTCCGGTGCCCCCGGCCTCGGCAAGACCACCCTGTCGATGATCATCGCCGCCGAGATGAACGCCCCGATCAGGATCACCTCGGGCCCCGCCATCCAGCACGCCGGCGACCTCGCGGCGATCCTCTCCTCCCTCCAGGAGGGCGAGGTCCTCTTCCTCGACGAGATCCACCGCATGTCCCGGCCCGCCGAGGAGATGCTCTACATGGCGATGGAGGACTTCCGGGTCGACGTCATCGTCGGCAAGGGCCCCGGCGCCACCGCGATCCCCCTCGAACTGCCCCCCTTCACTCTGGTCGGGGCCACCACCCGGGCCGGTCTGCTGCCGCCCCCGCTGCGCGACCGATTCGGCTTCACCGGGCACATGGAGTTCTACGCCCCCGCCGAGCTGGAGCGCGTCATCCACCGCTCCGCCCGCCTCCTCGACGTCGTCATCGACGTGGAGGGCGCCGCCGAGATCGCCGGACGCTCCCGCGGCACCCCCCGTATCGCCAACCGCCTGCTGCGCCGCGTCCGCGACTACGCCCAGGTCAAGGCGGAGGGAGTGATCGACCGGGAGATCGCGATGGCGGCCCTCAAGGTGTACGAGGTTGACGCCCGCGGACTCGATCGGCTGGACCGTGCCGTCCTCGGCGCGCTGCTGAAGCTCTTCGGCGGCGGCCCTGTCGGCCTGTCCACCCTGGCGGTCGCCGTGGGGGAGGAGCGGGAGACCGTCGAGGAGGTCGCCGAGCCCTTCCTCGTACGGGAAGGACTGCTGGCCAGGACCCCACGCGGCCGCGTCGCCACCCCGGCGGCCTGGGCGCATCTGGGACTGGTCCCGCCGCAGCACGGAGCAAAGGGACAACAGGGCCTGTTCGGGGCGTGATGCGTCACAGGTTCGCGTGTACAGGAACCCGGGTGCCATGCTGGGCGTTGTTCCATCGATGCGGACTCGCTTAGACTCCGCCGATGCCGCCCTTACCGGTCGGTGTACCCACCCCCGTATATACAGGCCGCATTCCAGCGCGGTCGTGCGAAGGAATTCCCGTCCCGTGGATATCTTGACTCTCCTCCCCTTCATCGTGCTCATCGGGGCCATGTTCCTGATGACCCGCTCCGCCAAGAAGAAGCAGGCGGCGGCGGCGCAGATGCGCAGCGACATGCAGCCCGGTACCGGCGTCCGGACGATCGGGGGCATGTACGCGACCGTCAAGGAAGTCCACGACGACACCGTTCTCCTCGAGGTCGCCCCCGGCGTGCACGCCATCTACGCGAAGAACGCGATCGGTGCCGTCCTGGACGACGCGGAGTACAACCGCATCGTGCACGGTGACGACCAGGAGCTGGACGCGGACGGCACGGTCGTTCCCGACGACGCCTCCTCGCTGACCGGCGAGCCCGACGACGCCGAGGTCGCCAAGATCGACCTGGTCAAGGACGACGCCGACGACGCCGCGGACGCTGCCGCCAAGGACGTCAAGGACGCCAAGGGCGAGGGCAAGACCGACGGCGAGGCCGACTCCAAGTAGTTCTCACGATCCCGGGGACGTCGCGCGCTCACCGGCGGGCGGCGTCCCCGGGACCGTGCGGTCGTCTGCGGGGGCAGGGTCCCCACTACACTTCGTGGCCGCCCGGGCGCGTACCCGGCGCGGGGCGGTTGGACAGGGAGAAACGAGAAGGTGGCAGCACCCAAGAAGGGCCGAGGGCCGTCCGGCGGTCAGGGCAGGCCGGGGCGTGCCCTGGCTCTGATCCTCATCGCCATGGTCGCGCTCACCGGCGGGATGTTCCTGTCCGGGCACACCACGCCCCGGCTGGGCATCGACCTGGCCGGCGGGACGTCGATCACGCTGGAGGCGCAGAACCAGCCCGGCAAGCCGAACGCGATCAACAAGACCAACATGGACACCGCGGTCGGGATCATCGAGCGGCGTGTCAACGGTCTGGGCGTCTCCGAGGCCGAGGTTCAGACCCAGGGCCGCGAGAACATCATCGTCAACATCCCCAAGGGGACGAACTCCAAGCAGGCCCAGGAGCAGGTCGGCACCACCGCCCAGCTCTACTTCCGGCCTGTTCTGACGGTGCAGGCGAGCGGCCCCGAGGCGCCCAAGCCCTCCGGTTCCGCGACCCCTTCGGGCAGCGCCACTCCGAAGCCCGGCGAGTCCGCAGAGGGTGAGGACAAG
This sequence comes from Streptomyces anulatus, assembly GCF_000721175.1. GTDB lineage: Bacteria > Actinomycetota > Actinomycetes > Streptomycetales > Streptomycetaceae > Streptomyces > Streptomyces anulatus_C. Next base: position 13,302 of record NZ_JOEZ01000012.1, on the reverse strand, counting down.
CCTGACGCCGAGGAGGCCACCGGTTCTCAGGCCACCCCCTCGGCGAGCGCCACCACCCAGGGCCGCGCGGTCACCGGCGCCCTGACGAAGGACGACCCGACCCCCGGCGCCTCCGACAAGCCGAAGCCGTCCGATTCCCCCGAGGCCTCGCCCTCCGCGGACCCGGCCACGGCCAAGCTCCAGGAGGAGTTCGCCAAGCTCGACTGCACCGACCCCAAGCAGCGCTCGGAGGCCGGCCAGAACGCCAAGCCCACCGACTCGATCGTCGCCTGCGGCTCGAACGTCCCGGGCAGCTACGAGAAGTACGTGCTCGGCCCGGCCGAGGTCTCCGGCAGCGATGTCGACGACGCCAAGGGCGCCATCGAGCAGCAGACCGGCGAGTGGATCGTGTCGATGGAGTTCACCTCCAAGGGCGCGAAGAAGTTCCAGACGATCACCAGCCGGCTCTCGCAGCAGCAGCCGCCGATGAACCAGTTCGCGATCGTCCTCGACGGCGAGGTCGTCTCCGCTCCCTCGGTGCGCACGGCGCTCAGCAAGAACGCCCAGATCTCCGGCAGCTTCGACCAGCAGTCCGCCGAGGACCTCGGCAACATCCTGTCGTACGGCGCGCTTCCGCTGACCTTCGAGGAGGTGAGCGTCACCACCGTGACCGCCGCCCTCGGCAGCGATCAGCTCCGGGGCGGGCTGATCGCCGGAGCCGTAGGACTGGCACTGGTGATCATCTACCTGGTCGCCTACTACCGAGGGCTGGCCTTCATCGCGCTGCTGAGTCTCCTGGTCTCCGGCGTCCTGACGTACACGATCATGTCCCTGCTGGGCCCGGCCATCGGCTTCGCGCTGAACCTCCCGGCGGTCTGTGGAGCGATCGTCGCGATCGGCATCACAGCGGACTCGTTCATCGTCTACTTCGAACGTGTCCGGGACGAGATCCGCGAGGGCCGCACCCTGCGTCCGGCCATCGAGCGTGCCTGGCCCCGTGCCCGGCGCACCATCCTGGTGTCCGACTTCGTGTCGTTCCTGGCCGCGGCCGTGCTCTTCGTCGTCACCGTCGGAAAGGTGCAGGGCTTCGCGTTCACGCTTGGCCTCACCACCCTGCTCGACGTCGTCGTGGTGTTCCTCTTCACCAAGCCCCTCATGACGCTCATGGGGCGGACGAAGTTCTTCTCCAAGGGTGGTCCGTGGTCCGGGCTGGACCCGAAGCGGCTCGGCGCCCAGCCCCCGCTGCGCCGCTCGCGCCGTGTCAACGCCCCCACCGAACCGAAGGAGGCGTGAGATGTCGCGACTCGGCAATCTCGGCGCCCGGCTCTACCGCGGCGAGGTCGGCTACGACTTCATCCGCAACCGCAAGATCTGGTACGGCGTCTCGATACTGATCACCATCACGGCCATTATCGGCGTGGCGGTCGGCGGCCTCCGCCTGGGCATCGAGTTCGAGGGCGGCGCGGTCTTCACGACCGACACCAAGGCCAAGATCTCCACCGCCCAGGCCACGGACGTGGCCACCGAGGCATCGGGTCACCAGGCCATCGTCCAGGAGCTGGGCAACGGCGGTCTGCGCATCCAGATCACCGAGGTCGGCACGGCCAAGGCCAACGAGATCAAGGAGACGCTCTCCGACGAGCTCGGCATCCCGGCCAATGACATCAACGCGGACCTGGTCGGCCCGAGCTGGGGCGAGCAGATCGCCAACAAGGCGTGGACCGGTCTCGTGGTCTTCATGATCCTGGTGGTGATCTATCTCGCGATCGCCTTCGAGTGGCGGATGGCCGTCGCCGCCCTCATCGCGCTGATCCACGACATCACCATCACGGTCGGTGTCTACGCCCTGGTCGGCTTCGAGGTCACCCCGGGCACGGTGATCGGTCTGCTGACCATTCTCGGTTACTCCCTGTACGACACGGTGGTGGTCTTCGACAGCCTCAAGGAGGGCCAGAAGGACATCACCAAGCAGACCCGCTTCACGTACAGCGAGATCGCCAACCGGTCGATCAACAGCACCCTGGTCCGCTCCATCAACACCACCGTGGTGGCGCTCCTGCCGGTGGCCGGTCTGCTGTTCATCGGCGGCGGCGTCCTCGGCGCGGGCATGCTGAACGACATCTCGCTGTCGCTGTTCGTCGGTCTCGCCGCCGGTGCCTACTCCTCGATCTTCATCGCCACGCCGCTCGTCGCCGACCTCAAGGAACGCGAGCCGCAGATGAAGGCGCTGAAGAAGCGGATCCTCGCTAAGCGGGCGGCCGCGGCCGCCAAGGGCGAGTCCCCCGACGAGGGCCCCGAGGACCGGCGGGACGACGGCTCCCCGGACGCCGAGACGGCGGGCACGGTGATCGGCCGCCCCCGGTCGCACGGCCGCACCCCCGGGAAGCGCTGAGCGATGACGAGCACCACCGAATCCACCAGGGAGCTGCTGCTCAGCCGGATCCGTGATGTCGCGGACTACCCGAAGCCGGGCGTGATGTTCAAGGACATCACCCCGCTGCTCGCGGACCCGGTGGCCTTCACGGCGCTCACCGACGCCCTCGTGGAGCTGTGCGTACGACACGGCGCCACGAAGATCGTCGGTCTGGAGGCCCGCGGCTTCATCCTGGCCGCGCCCGTCGCGGTCCGGGCGGGCATCGGCTTCATCCCGGTCCGCAAGGCCGGGAAGCTCCCCGGGGCCACGCTGAGCCAGTCCTACGAGCTGGAGTACGGCAGCGCGGAGATCGAGATCCACGCCGAGGACCTCGACGCCGGGGACCGGGTCATGGTCATCGACGACGTCCTCGCCACCGGCGGCACCGCCGAGGCCTCGCTGGAGCTCATCCGGCGGGCCGGCGCCCAGGTCGTGGGCGTCGCGGTCCTCATGGAGCTCGGCTTCCTCGCGGGCAGGGCCCGCCTGGAGCCGGGCCTCGCCGGAGCGCCGCTGGAGGCGCTGATCACGGTCTGAGCCGCTGACCGGTGTCCGTCGACGGACACCACGCACGAGGGGCGGGCACCCGGGAACACCGGGTGCCCGCCCCTCGTTGTGCAGGCTCCCACCGTCCCCGGGCGAGGTCCCGCCGGGGGATCGATACCATGGGCTCTCCGGGTACCCCGGATCCGCACGAGGAGCGCTCTTGCCAGACGAGGCCCAGTCAGCCGCCGCCCCGCAGCCCGACAAGCCCGTGGCGGCCCCCGCCACGCCGGATAAGGCCGCGCCCTCGAACGCGCCGAAGCCCGCGCCCCCCGAGCCCGCCGCCGACGCCGTGCGCCCCCCTGCCGCCGCGAAGCCCGCCGAGCCCGCCGCCCCCGCTCCTCCCGCGAAGCCCGCGGCCCCCGAGGCCCCGCCGGAACCGGCCGGGGCCGACAGCCCGGCGCAGCCGCCGGCCAGAAAGCCGGCCGCCGCCGCGCCCAAGCCCCCGCCGCCCGGACCCCCCGCGAAGGCCGGAGCCCCCACCGGGTCCGCCTCCCGCACCGGCGGCTCGTCCAACCGTGTGCGGGCCCGCCTCGCCCGACTGGGCGTACAGCGCTCCAGCCCGTACAACCCGGTCCTGGAACCCCTCCTGCGTACGGTCCGGGGCAACGACCCCAAGATCGAGACGGCCACGCTCCGCCAGATCGAGAAGGCCTACCAGGTCGCCGAGCGCTGGCACCGGGGCCAGAAGCGCAAGAGCGGCGACCCCTACATCACCCACCCACTGGCCGTCACCACGATCCTCGCCGAGCTCGGCATGGACCCGGCGACGCTGATGGCGGGCCTGCTGCACGACACCGTCGAGGACACCGAGTACGGCCTGGACACCCTGCGCCGCGACTTCGGCGACCAGGTCGCCCTGCTCGTCGACGGCGTCACCAAGCTCGACAAGGTCAAGTTCGGCGAGGCCGCCCAGGCCGAGACCGTACGCAAGATGGTCGTCGCCATGGCCAAGGACCCCCGGGTCCTGGTCATCAAGCTCGCCGACCGCCTGCACAACATGCGCACCATGCGCTACCTCAAGCGGGAGAAGCAGGAGAAGAAGGCCCGCGAGACGCTGGAGATCTACGCCCCGCTGGCGCACCGGCTCGGCATGAACACCATCAAGTGGGAGCTGGAGGACCTCGCCTTCGCGATCCTCTACCCCAAGATGTACGACGAGATCGTCCGGCTCGTCGCCGAGCGTGCCCCCAAGCGCGACGAATACCTCGCCATAGTGACCGACGAGGTCCAGTCCGACCTGCGCGCCGCCCGCATCAAGGCCACCGTCACCGGCCGCCCCAAGCACTACTACAGCGTCTACCAGAAGATGATCGTGCGAGGCCGCGACTTCGCCGAGATCTACGACCTGGTGGGCATCCGCGTCCTCGTCGACACCGTCCGCGACTGCTACGCGGCGCTCGGCACCGTCCACGCCCGGTGGAACCCGGTGCCCGGGCGGTTCAAGGACTACATCGCGATGCCGAAGTTCAACATGTACCAGTCACTGCACACCACGGTGATCGGCCCCAGCGGCAAGCCCGTCGAGCTCCAGATCCGTACGTTCGACATGCACCGCCGCGCCGAGTACGGCATCGCCGCGCACTGGAAGTACAAGCAGGAGGCCGTCGCGGGAGCCTCCAAGGTGCGCACCGACATCCCCAAGAACACCGGGCGCGGCCAGGACACCGTCAACGACATGGCGTGGCTGCGCCAGCTCCTGGACTGGCAGAAGGAGACCGAGGACCCCAGCGAGTTCCTGGAGTCCCTGCGCTTCGACCTCTCGCGCAACGAGGTCTTCGTCTTCACGCCGAAGGGCGACGTGATAGCGCTGCCCGCCGGCGCGACCCCCGTCGACTTCGCGTACGCCGTCCACACCGAGGTCGGCCACCGGACCATAGGAGCACGCGTCAACGGGCGGCTCGTCCCGCTCGAATCGACGCTCGACAACGGCGACCTGGTGGAGGTCTTCACCTCCAAGGCGGCCGGCGCCGGACCCTCCCGGGACTGGCTCGGCTTCGTCAAGTCCCCGCGCGCCCGCAACAAGATCCGGGCCTGGTTCTCCAAGGAGCGCCGCGACGAGGCCATCGAGCAGGGCAAGGACTCCATCGCGCGCGCCATGCGCAAGCAGAACCTGCCGATCCAGCGCATCCTGACCGGCGATTCCCTGGTCACCCTCGCCCACGAGATGCGTTATCCGGACATCTCCTCGCTGTACGCGGCGATCGGCGAGGGCCATGTCGCCGCCGCCGGCGTCGTACAGAAGCTGGTGCAGGCGCTCGGTGGCCACGACGAGGCCAACGAGGACCTCGCCGAGTCCACCCCGCCCTCGCACGGCGGCCGCAGCAAGCGCCGTGCCAACGCGGACCCCGGTGTCGTCGTCAAGGGCGTCGAGGACGTCTGGGTCAAGCTGGCCCGCTGCTGCACGCCCGTCCCCGGCGACCCGATCATCGGCTTCGTCACCCGCGGCAGCGGCGTCTCCGTGCACCGCGCCGACTGCGTCAACGTGGAGTCGCTCTCGCAGCAGCCCGAGCGGATCCTCGAAGTGGAATGGGCGCCCACCCAGTCCTCGGTCTTCCTGGTCGCCATCCAGGTCGAGGCGCTGGACCGCTCCCGGCTGCTCTCCGACGTCACCCGGATCCTCTCCGACCAGCACGTCAACATCCTCTCGGCGGCCGTCCAGACCTCCCGCGACCGGGTGGCCACCTCGCGCTTCACCTTCGAGATGGGCGACCCCAAGCACCTGGGGCACGTCCTGAAGGCCGTACGCGGCGTGGAGGGCGTCTACGACGTCTACCGGGTCACCTCGGCCCGCAGGCCGTGACAGCGAAACGGAGGGGCCCCGGTACGCGTAGCTCGCATCGCGTACCGGGGCCCCTCCGTTTCGACTTCTCTCAGCCGCCGAACTCCTCCAGGCCCTTGAGCGCCTGGTCCAGCAGCGCCTGCCGGCCCTCCAGCTCCTTGGCCAGCTTGTCCGCGCGGGCGTTGTTGCCCGAAGCACGCGCGGTGTCGATCTGACCGCGCAGCTTGTCCACGGCCGCCTGGAGCTGACCGGTCAGACCCTCGGCGCGGGCCCGCGCCTCCGGGTTCGTCCGGCGCCACTCGGACTCCTCGGACTCCTGGAGCGCCCGCTCCACCGCCTGCATCCGGCCCTCGACCTTCGGGCGGGCGTCACGCGGTACGTGGCCGATGGCCTCCCAGCGCTCGTTGATGGACCGGAAAGCGGCCCGGGCCGCCTTCAGGTCCTTCACCGGCACCAGCTTCTCGGCCTCGGCGGCGAGCTCCTCCTTGAGCTTGAGGTTCTCGCCCTGCTCGGCGTCCCGCTCCGCGAAGACCTCGCTGCGGGCGGCGAAGAAGACGTCCTGGGCACCGCGGAAACGGTTCCACAGATCGTCCTCGGCCTCCCGCTGGGCGCGGCCCGCCGCCTTCCACTCGGTCATCAGGTCGCGGTAGCGCGCGGCCGTGGTCACCCAGTCCGTGGAGCCGGACAGCGCCTCGGCCTCGGTGACCAGCTTCTCCTTGGCCTTGCGGGCGTCCTCGCGCTGGGTGTCCAGCGCGGCGAAGTGCGCCTTGCGCCGCTTGGAGAACGCCGAGCGGGCGTGCGAGAAGCGGTGCCACAGCTCGTCGTCCGACTTGCGGTCGAGGCGGGGGAGACCCTTCCAGGTGTCCACCAGCGCCCGCAGCCGCTCACCGGCCGACCGCCACTGCTCGCTCTGCGCCAGTTCCTCCGCCTCGGCGACCAGCGCCTCCTTGGCGTGCTTGGCCTCGTCGGTCTGCTTGGCCTTGAGGATCCTGCGCTCCTCGCGCCGCGCCTCGACCGTCGCCACGAGCGCGTCCAGCCGCTTGCGCAGCGCGTCGAGGTCGCCCACCGCGTGGTGCTCGTCGACCTGCTGCCGCAGATGGCCGATCGCCGTCGTCGCGTCCTTCGCCGACAGGTCGGTGGTCTTCACCCGCCGTTCGAGGAGGCCGATCTCGACCACAATGCCGTCGTACTTGCGCTCGAAATAGGCCAGAGCCTCCTCGGGGGAACCGGCCTGCCACGATCCGACGACCTGCTCGCCCTCGGCTGTACGCACGTACACGGTGCCCGTCTCGTCGACGCGGCCCCACGGGTCGCTGCTCACAGCGCCTCCTCCACCTGATGCCTGCGAGGGGGTTCGCCCCCCGGGCATCGTCCACAGTTTCCTGGGGCGGGCATCGCCCGCCCTGCACAACGCCAATCTAGGCGACCGGCCACCCGGCTGTCCGCACTCAGCACGGCCGAGATTCTCCGCTCCGTCCCGGGGCAGGTCCCTGCCCCGGGAGGAATCGCATCCTGGGGCGCGACGCGGGGCGTCGCGGCATCGTGCTCCTGGTGCGCGGAGCGCCCGGAATGCCGTCGGTGGAGCCGACGAGTGCCGGTGAAGCGAACGTGTGGTCGATTGCTGACTTGATCGTGTGGGACTCGCGTGCGATTGGCCGGTTCGTATGACCGGCCGGTTGGGGTCGAGGCGTGAAGCTGGTGGTGCGGGTGAAGCTGCTGCCGACGCCGGTACAGGCGGCGGCGCTTGAGGCGACCCTGCATGGCTGCAACGAGGCCGCGACCTGGGCCGCCCGGATCGCCTTCGAGGAGGACGTCCGCCGCCCGCTGGGCCTGCGCAAGCACACCTACACGGAGATCAGGGAGCGGTGAGGGCTGGGGGCGCAGGCCGCCCAGCACGCGATCAAGAAGACTTGTGATGCGGCGTACACCAGCCGGGAATGCTCCCAGTGCCACCACACCGCACGCTCGAACCGGCCCTCCCAGGCCCGCTTCGCGTGCAAGGTCTGCGGCTTCGTTGAGCACGCGGACCACAACTCGTCCCACAACATCGCCCACCGCGGGTGGATGTCATGGGTTCGCGGGGCCCGGTCAACGGCCCCAGCTCTCACGCTCATCGCGTGAGAGCCGGACGCAGCCAGGACCCATCACAGCCAGTGATGACCCGAGCAGCAAGCCCGGACGTTCACGACCGGGTGGTTGACTCCTTCTCGACCGAAGCCTCCTCGATCGTCACGGCCTTCTTCGGGGCGCCGTCGCCCGCACCGCCCTCGACACCGGCCTCGCCGACCTTCTGGACGGCCTTCAGCGAGGCGTCGTCCATCGTGCCGAACGGGGTGTAGGTGGGCGGGAGCTTCGTCTCCTTGTAGACCAGGAAGAACTGGCTGCCGCCGGAGTCCGGCTGGCCGGTATTGGCCATCGCCACCGTGCCCGGCGGGAAGGACACCGTGCCGTCGGCACCCGCCTTGCCGAGCGCGTCCAGGTTCTCGTCCGGGATGTTGTAGCCCGGGCCGCCCGTGCCGTCGCCCTTCGGGTCGCCGCACTGGAGCACGAAGATGCCCTGGGTCGTCAGCCGGTGGCACTTGGTGTCGTCGAAGTAGCCCTTGTCGGCGAGTGCCTTGAAGGAGTTCGCCGTCTGAGGTGTCTTCGCCGCGTCCATCGAGAACGCGATGTCGCCCTGGCTCGTCTTGAGCGACATCGTGTACTTCGCCTTTTCGTCGATCTTCATCGGCGGCGTGGGAGCCTTGCTCTCACTCTCCGAAGGCTCCGGAGTGGGGCTCTGGCTCGACGCGGCCTCGCTCTTCTTGTCCTTGTCGTCGTCCTTGCCCGCCACGACGAACGCGCTCACACCCACGACCGCGGCCACCGCCACCGCCGAGGCGACGATCGCGGTGATGCGCCTGGTCCTGCGGCGGGCCTCCTCCCGGCGCTTCTGCTGGCGCTCGAACTTCTCCCGGGCGAGCTGCCGCCGCCGCTGTTCGCTGCTGGACACCGGTTGGGCTCCTTGTTACGTCGTGGAATGAGGGCCTGAGTTGCCCGTACCGTATACGGGTTACCTGTGTCATGAGGAGCGCCGGTAGGCTCTGATCCGCTGCATCCTTCGCCGCTGCCGCATCCTCCGGACGAACATTAAGGACGATCGTGCTCATTGCCGGGTTCCCCGCCGGGGCCTGGGGGACCAATTGCTACCTGGTCGCCCCCGCCGCCGGTGAGGAGTGCGTGATCATCGACCCGGGCCACCAGGCCGCCCAGGGCGTCGAGGAAGCGCTGAAGAAGCATCGGCTCAAGCCCGTCGCCGTCGTCCTCACCCACGGCCACATCGACCATGTCGCCTCGGTCGTCCCCGTCTGCGGCGCCCACGACGTCCCCGCCTGGATCCACCCCGAGGACCGCTACATGATGAGCGACCCGGAGAAGGCGCTCGGCCGCTCGATCGGGATGCCGCTCATGGGCGAGCTGACCGTGGGGGAGCCGGACGACGTCAAGGAGCTGACCGACGGTTCGAGGCTGACCCTGGCCGGTCTGGAGTTCGGCGTCTCGCATGCGCCCGGCCATACCAAGGGGTCGGTGACGTTCGGGATGCCCGAGGCCGCGGACGTTCCGCCGGTCCTCTTCTCGGGCGACCTGCTCTTCGCCGGCTCCGTCGGACGCACCGACCTGCCCGGCGGCGACCATGCCGAGCTGCTCGAGTCGCTGGCCCGTGTGTGCCTGCCGCTCGACGACTCGACCGTGGTGCTGTCCGGCCACGGCCCCCAGACGACCATCGGCCGCGAGCGCGCCTCCAACCCGTTCCTGAACGGTCTGGACGCGGCGCCGCGCCGAGGAATGTAGACGAGAGACGTAATCGTGAGCACCTTTCAGGCCCCCAAGGGCACGTACGACCTGACCCCGCCCCGTTCCGCGACGTTCCTCGCGGTGCGCGAGGCCATCGCGGCCCCGCTGCGCGACTCGGGCTACGGCTACATCGAGACGCCCGGCTTCGAGAACGTCGAGCTCTTCGCACGTGGTGTCGGTGAGTCCACCGACATCGTCACCAAGGAGATGTACACCCTCACCACCAAGGGCGGCGACCAGCTCGCCCTGCGCCCCGAGGGCACCGCATCAGTGCTGCGCGCCGCCCTGGAGGCCAACCTCCACAAGGCGGGCAACCTCCCCGTCAAGCTCTGGTACTCCGGCTCGTACTACCGCTACGAGCGCCCGCAGGCGGGCCGCTACCGCCACTTCTCGCAGGTCGGCGCCGAGGCCATCGGCACCGAGGACCCGGTCCTGGACGCCGAGCTGATCATCCTCGCCGACCAGGCGTACCGCTCGCTGGGCCTGCGCCAGTTCCGCATCCTGCTGAACTCGCTGGGTGACAAGGAGTGCCGCCCGGTCTACCGCGAGGCGCTCCAGACCTTCCTGCGCGACCTCGACCTCGATGAGGAGACCCGCCGCCGCATCGAGATCAACCCGCTGCGCGTCCTGGACGACAAGCGGGCCGACGTACAGAAGCAGCTCACCGGCGCCCCGAAGCTCCGCGACTACCTCTGCGCGGCGTGCAGGGCGTACCACGAGGAGGTCCGTGCGCTGCTCACGACCGCCGGCGTCGCGTTCGAGGACGACGAGAAGCTGGTCCGCGGCCTCGACTACTACACCCGCACGACCTTCGAGTTCGTGCACGACGGTCTCGGCGCCCAGTCCGCTGTGGGCGGCGGCGGCCGCTACGACGGACTGTCCGAGATGATCGGCGGCCCCGAGCTGCCGTCCGTCGGCTGGGCGCTCGGCGTGGACCGCACGGTGCTCGCGCTGGAGGCCGAGGGCATCGAGCTCGACCTGCCCTACACCACCAGTGTGTACGCGGTCCCGCTCGGCGAGGAGGCCCGCCGGGTGCTGTTCGGCGTCGTCACCGGGCTGCGCCGGGCGGGGATCGCCGCCGATTTCGCGTTCGGCGGCCGAGGCCTGAAGGGCGCGATGAAGAGCGCCAACCGCTCGGGCGCGCGCTACACCCTGGTGGCGGGCGAGCGCGATCTCGCCGAGGGCGTCGTCCAGCTCAAGGACATGGAGTCCGGAGAGCAGAGCGCGGTGCCGCTGACCGAGGTCGCGGCGGAGCTGACGAAGCGCCTCGCCTGACAGAGCCGTGAGCGGGCGCGGGCGGCAGGACGTCGGTCCTGCCGCCCGCGCCTTTCCCGTCCGCCGTCAACCCGACGAGCCCGGATTCATCCCGCCCGGTGACCCCGACTTGGAGCCGCCCGGGCGTCCGTCGCTCGCCGGACCGGTGCCGGGTACGCACAGATCTTCCGTCGTCGCGGGCCCCGCCACCACCGGAGTCCACCCGAGGACGGCGCTCACGGGCGGACACCTTTATGTCCATCGAACGGTTGATCCGTACGGGGGTACGGCACAATGACCTTGCCCGGCTGACCACTCGGTGACGGAACGGCGATATGACGACTGCTGCGGTAGACCACGGCCTCTCCTCCGACCAGGACGAGGGCGGCCACAAGCGCACCTTCGGGGCCGGACGCGGTCTCGCCCTGCTCCTGGTGATCACCGGTGCGGCCGGACTCCTGGCCTCCTGGGTCATCACGATCGACAAGTTCAAGCTGCTGGAGGACCCTTCCTTCACCCCCGGCTGCAGCCTCAACCCGGTCGTCGCGTGCGGCAACATCATGAAGAGCGAGCAGGCCTCGGTGTTCGGGTTCCCCAACCCGATGCTGGGCCTGGTCACGTACGGCATGGTCATCGCGATCGGCATGGGCCTGCTCGCCGGCGCCCGCTACCGCAGCTGGTTCTGGCTCGGACTGAACGGCGGGACCCTCTTCGGTGTCGGCTTCTGCACCTGGCTCCAGTACCAGTCGCTGTACAACATCAACTCGCTCTGCCTGTGGTGCTGCCTGGCCTGGGTCGCCACGATCGTCATGTTCTGCTACGTGACCACGCACAACGTCAAGCACCGCATCCTCCCGGCCCCGGCCTGGCTGCGCAGCGGCCTCACCGAGTTCCCGTGGGTGCTCCCGGTGATGTGGATCGGGATCATCGGCATGCTGATCCTGACCCGCTGGTGGGACTTCTGGACCCGCTGAGGGCCACCTGCCACTTCGGTAGGTGCTCGGCCCGCTGTCAGTGGGGTCGCATAGGCTTCATGACGTGGAGCCCGACCTCTTTACCGCAGCCGCCGAAGACCGCCAGGAGAAGGACCCGTCCAGCAGCCCTCTCGCTGTCCGGATGCGTCCGCGCATCCTCGACGAGGTCGTCGGCCAGCAGCATCTGCTGAAGCCGGGCTCGCCGCTGCGCCGCCTCGTCGGCGAAGGAGGCGGCGGTCCCGCCGGCGCGTCCTCGGTCATCCTGTGGGGTCCGCCCGGCACCGGCAAGACGACCTTGGCGTACGTGGTCAGCAAGGCGACCAACAAGCGCTTCGTCGAGCTCTCCGCGATCACCGCGGGCGTCAAGGAGGTCCGGGCTGTCATCGAGAGCGCGCGCCGCGCCACCGGTGGCTTCGGCAAGGAGACCGTTCTCTTCCTGGACGAGATCCACCGCTTCTCCAAGGCCCAGCAGGACTCCCTGCTCCCCGCCGTGGAGAACCGCTGGGTGACCCTCATCGCCGCCACCACGGAGAATCCGTACTTCTCGATCATCTCCCCGCTGCTGTCGCGCTCCCTGCTGCTCACCCTGGAGCCGCTGACCGACGACGACCTGCGTTCCCTGCTGCGCCGGGCGCTGACCGAAGAGCGGGGTCTCGGCGGGGCGGTCACCCTGCCCGAGGACGCCGAGGCGCATCTGCTGCGCATCGCGGGCGGCGACGCGCGCCGGGCCCTGACGGCACTGGAGGCCGCGGCGGGTGCGGCCATCGCCACGGGGGAGGCGGAGATCGCCCTGGAGACGGTCGAGGCGACCGTCGACCGCGCCGCCGTGAAGTACGACCGTGACGGCGACCAGCACTACGACGTGGCCAGTGCGCTCATCAAGTCGATCCGCGGGTCCGACGTGGACGCCGCTCTGCACTACCTGGCCAGGATGATCGAGGCCGGCGAGGACCCGCGGTTCATCGCCCGGCGGCTGATGATCTCGGCCAGCGAGGACATCGGCCTGGCCGATCCCACCGCGCTGCCGACGGCGGTGGCGGCAGCCCAGGCGGTGGCCCTGATCGGTTTCCCGGAGGCGGCGCTCACCCTCAGCCACGCAACCATCGCGCTGGCGCTCGCGCCCAAGTCCAACGCGGCGACGCTGGCGATCTCCGCGGCGCAGGAGGACGTGCGCAAAGGGCTCGCGGGACCCGTCCCGGCCCATCTGCGCGACGGCCACTACAAGGGCGCGGCCAAGCTCGGCCACGCCCAGGGCTATGTCTACCCGCACGACGTGCAGGGTGGCATCGCCGCCCAGCAGTACGCCCCGGACGCGGTCCGCGACCGGCAGTACTACACCCCCACCCGCTACGGCGCCGAGGCGCGGTACGCGGACGTCGTCGAGCGCGTCCGCGAGCGCCTGGGCCGTTCCGGCGAAGGTGCGGAGCCGTCCTAGGGCCAATGCCGTTCGGTTAGCCGTCTGACGGGTTTGGCAACGTGCTGGATCTCGATGTGGACGGTGGTCCTGTGGGTGCGGTGGTCGATGGCGC
>NZ_JOEZ01000011.1 GCF_000721175.1 Streptomyces anulatus | reverse complement strand
GTACCCACGCCGTCCCCCGCCGCCGCCCCGGCCCCCGCGCCCCCGGCGGCTCTGCACACGCCCCTGACGCCCGGCCCCGGCGGCGGCTCGGCCTCCTGGGCGCAGCAGGTCCACCAACTGGCCCAGCCCGAACAGCAGCAGCAACAGCCGCCGCACCAGGGGCCCGGCCCGGGAGCGGACCAGCCCGTCGTGCCCTGGAAGCCGCCGGTCGACGACCCCTTCCAGCAACTCGCCCGCAACCAGGCCTCCGCACGCCCCGCCGGGCTCGGCAGACGGTTCGCCGCCCGGCTGGTCGACAGCCTCGTGCTCGGCGCGGCCGTCGGGGCGGCGGCGGTCCCGCTGGCCACCCGGGCGCTCGATCACATCGACCGGAAGATCACCGCGGCGAAGGAGACGGGGGAGACGGTCACCGTCTGGCTGCTGGACTCCACCACCGGGGCGCTGCTGGGGGCGCTGCTCGCCGCGTTCCTCCTCGTCGGCTTCCTCCTGGAAGCCCTGCCGACGGCCAAATGGGGCCGGACGCTGGGAAAGAAGCTCTGCGGGCTCGACGTACGGGACATCGAGTCGCACGACGCGCCCACCCTGGGTGCGGCCCTGCGCCGCTGGCTCGTCTACGGCGTGCTGGGGCTGCTCGTCATCGGCGTGGTCAACGTCCTCTGGTGCCTGTTCGACCGCCCCTGGCGCCAGTGCTGGCACGACAAGGCAGCTCGCACCTTCGTCGCCGGCTGAGCGGGTCGCCCGACCGCCGGAAGGCGTGGCCGGGCGAGCGGCGCCATGCCCGTTCGGACTCGTATGCCGCTCGGTGTCCCCCGAACGCCCCTGAGCCGTTGCGGGCCCCGGTGGTGCGGGATGCACTGCCCCCATGAGCAACGACCAGCCGACGCCCGGCCAGCCGCCCGAGGACGACGATCCGTTCCTCAAGAAGCCGCAGGAGCCCTCGCCGCCGTCCGAGGGTCAGCCGTACGGCAGTGCGCCGCCCCCGCCGCCGCCTCCGCCCCCGCCGTACGATCCGTACGGCAGCGGCGGCGGCTTCGGGGCGCCCGATCCGCTGGCCGGGATGCCGCCGCTCGCCGAGCCGGGGAAGCGGATCCTGGCGCGGCTCATCGACTTCCTCATCATCTCGATCCCGCTGTACCTGATCTCGCTGCCCTGGGGCGGCGCGGTCGACGTCAACGGGGACGGCGACGACGGGTTCGGCGACGCGGTCGCCAACGGGTACGGCGGTGGCCAGCTGCTGTGGTCGCTCATCGGCCTGGTGGTCTACGTCGGCTACGACACCTACTTCACCCACAAGGACGGCCGCACGCTGGGCAAGCGGCTGCTGAAGCTGCGCGTCGCGATGCTCAACGACGGGCGGGTGCCCGACACCGGGGCCGCGCTGATGCGGGCCGTCGTGCTGTGGGCCCCGGCGCTGCTGTGCTGCCCGTGCCTGTGGTGGCTGATCAACATCGTGCTGATGTTCACCGACAAGCCCTACCGGCAGGGGCTCCAGGACAAGGCGGCGAAGACGGTCGTGGTGGCCGCCCGCTAACGAACCCGTGAACGGCCCGTCGGGATCCGCTCGCGGGCCCCGACGCCCTCCAGGGCGTGGTGCGTTCGGGCGGCGGCGTGGGCGGTCGCCGTCTGCCCGGCTCCCTCCGCCGCACGGTGGCGGGGGAGCGGCAGGCGTACGGCCACCAGGAGGCCGAGGGCCAGCGCGGCCACGCCGACGGCGGCCACCCCGATGCCGGACTCCGTGCGGAACAGCAGCAGCAGGGCGAGCGTCGTGGCGACGACGGTGGCCGAACCGTAGGCGAACTGTGCGGCAGTCGGACGCGGCATGGCGATTTCCGTCCTCGGGACGTCGGATGGGCGGGCGGTCGGCACGGTTGAAGGCGCCGAACGACCCTACGACGGTGGATGCCCGACCCGGACCGGTAGTAAGCGTGACCTAACCCACGGTACCGGTGCACAGGGGGCGCACGGAGTCACGTCTCTCACCAACCGGACAGTAGGGAGCGCCCGTTGAGATGCTCCGACGGCCTGGTCCGGACCTCCGTCGTTCTTCTGCCGTTCCCGTGCCCGCCTCATACCGTCCGCATACCGGAAGAGCGCTCCGCATAGTGCACTTGGCTTGTTCAAGTCAAGGTCTGTCTTTTCTCTCATAACTCCGATCAAATGTCGTCACTTGTGACGCGTTTACGCGCGCGGCCCGCTACATACCCCCCTGGTCGCTGCGCGGACGCCCGGGGAGGACTGCATCAAGTGACCAATCAGAGACGGGCGCTTCGCGCCGCCGCCGTTGTCGTGGCCATGGCTGCGACCGCTGCGACGGCGTCGACCTTCGCCACCGCCCAGGCGCATGACAGCTCATCAGGTTCCGGTGTCTCCACCGTCGACCGCCGTGACCCGGCGCCGGCCAAGGGGCACGTGGAGCACAACCTGGAGGGTCCCTTCAGCGAGCAGCAGGCCGCCCAGCGCGAGGCCGCGCTGGAGCAGGTGCTGTCCGGGGACAAGAAGGTGGCGAACCGGGGCGGCTCCAAGGTCGTCAAGCTCGGCCACAAGAAGTACGTGGAGCTCGGCCGGGAGAAGACCGACAAGATCTTCACCATCCTGCTGGAGTTCGGCGACGAGGTCGACGACACCACGATGTTCGACCCGGACGGCGACGGCCCCAAGCCGCCCGTCAAGAAGTACGGCGGCGCCCCGGGCCCGGCGCACAACGAGATCGCCGAGCCGGACCCGGAGAAGGACAACAGCACCGCCTGGAAGGACGACTACAACCAGGAGCACTTCCAGAAGCTCTACTTCGGCGAGGGCAAGGGCGTCCACTCGCTCAAGACCTACTACGAGAAGACCTCCTCGGGCCGCTACTCGGTCGAGGGTGAGGTCTCCGACTGGGTCAAGGTCCCCTACAACGAGGCCCGTTACGGCTCCAACTACTGCGGCCAGTCCAACTGCGCCAACGTGTGGGACGCGGTGCGCGACGGCGTGAACGCCTGGGTCGCCGACCAGCAGGCCAAGGGCCGCACCGACGCCGAGATCAAGGCGAACCTCGCCGAGTACGACGAGTGGGACCGCTACGACTTCGACGGCGACGGCAACTTCAACGAGCCCGACGGCTACATCGACCACTTCCAGCTGGTCCACGCCGGCGAGGACGAGTCGGCCGGCGGCGGCGCCGAGGGCACCAACGCCATCTGGGCGCACCGCTGGTACGCCTACGGCACCAACGCCGGTGCCACCGGCCCCGCGGACAACAAGGCCGGTGGCGCGCAGATCGGCGACACGGGCATCTGGGTCGGCGACTACACCGTCCAGCCCGAGAACGGCGGCCTGGGCGTCTTCGCCCACGAGTACGCCCACGACCTCGGTCTGCCGGACCTGTACGACACCTCCGGCGGCGGCGAGAACTCCGTCGGCTTCTGGTCCCTGATGTCGGCGGGCTCCTGGCTCGGCACCGGCAAGGGCGAGATCGGCGACCTGCCGGGCGACATGACCTCGTGGGACAAGCTCCAGCTGGGCTGGCTCGACTACGACAAGGCCAAGGCCGGCAAGACCTCGCTGCACAAGCTGGGTGTCTCGGCGTACAACACCAAGAACCCGCAGGCGCTCGTCGTCGAGCTGCCGGAGAAGGCCGTCACCACCACCGTCGTCAAGCCCGCCGAGGGCTCGAAGCAGTGGTGGAGCGACATGGGCGACGACCTGTCGAACACCCTGACCCGCTCGGTCGACCTGACCGGCAAGTCCAAGGCCACGCTGGACCTTTCGGGCTGGTACGACATCGAGGCCGACTACGACTACCTCTACACCGAGGTGTCCGACAACGGCGGCACCAGCTGGACCGCGCTCGACGGCACCGCCGACGGCAAGGCCATCCCGCGCGACGCCAGTGACAAGCCGGCCCTGACCGACGTCTCGGGCGACCACAAGAAGCTCTCCTTCTCCCTGGACGCCTACGCGGGCAAGAAGGTCGACCTCCGCTTCCGCTACCAGACGGACGGCGGCGCGGGCGGCAAGGGCTTCGCTGCCGACGAGATCACCGTCACGGCCGACGGCGCCGCGCTCTTCTCGGACAACGCCGAGGGCGACGACAACGGCTGGACCTCGAAGGGCTTCTCCCGCATCGGCGAGTCCTTCACCCAGGACTACCCGCAGTACTACATCGCGGAGAACCGCCAGTACGTCTCGTACGACGAGACCCTGAAGGTCGGCCCGTACAACTTCGGCTTCTCCGGCACGCGTCCGGACTGGGTCGAGCACTACGCGTACCAGACGGGTCTGCTGATCTGGCTCTGGGACACCTCCCAGAAGGACAACAACACCTCCGCCCACCCGGGCCAGGGTCTGATCCTGCCGATCGACGCGCACGCCAAGCCGCTCAAGTGGAAGGACGGCTCGCTCCTGCGCAACAAGATCCAGCCGTTCGACGCGCCGTTCAGCTGGTACCCGAACAAGGGCTTCACGCTCCACAACGCGGACGTCCCGCTGTACATCAAGCCCAGCCTGGGCAGCCCGGTCTTCGACGACCGCAAGGGCACCTACTGGTACGAGGAGAACCCCACGGGCAGTGTCAAGGTTTCTGACACGAACACCCGCATCTCCATCGTCCACGAGCCCCGCAACGGCTCGACGATGAGCGTGCTGGTCAGCCCCTCGGGTCGATGATCAAGTAAATCCGCAGGTCAAACCATGATCGGCCGTCGCCCCCTAGCGGGCGGCGGCCGATCGTGTTTAGGTGCGTCTTGTTCACATCCTTATTGACACGACGTCTCACGGGGGAGCGCGGAGCATGGCAGGCGGAGGTTTCTGCAGGTTGCCGAACGGCACGGTGGTGGTCGCCCTGACCCTGACCGGACCGGCCCACGGAACAGGCACCCGCGGCGGTACGGAAGCGGGGCCCGGGGCCCCGGTACGGGTGCTGGTGCACGCGGCGAACCGGGCGCGCGCCCTGACCAGGCTGCGCAACCTGGGGCTGCGGGCGGTCTACCTGCGCGGCAACGACCGGCCGCCCACGCCGGACGAGGTCACGGCGGTGCTGCACCATCCGGACGGTCTGCTGTGGCGGGCAGCCCCGCAGGCGGAACCGTCCGGGCTGTCGGGCCTCGCGCACCGGTCGCACCAGTCGCACCGGTCGCACCAGTCGAGCCAGGAGCTGTGGCACCCGATCAGGGCCTTGCTGGGCTCCTCCGGGCACGCCGGACCGGCCCGCCCGGCCGCGTAGGCCCGCGAGGCGTGATCCGGGCGCAGGGGGGCTACGACGCGACGACCGGCGTCCCGGAGAGCTTCACGCCCGCCGCCCGCAGCTCCGCCAGGGCCCGCTCCGTGGTCGCCGCGGACACACCCGCGGTCAGGTCGAGCAGGACGTGCGTGACGAAGCCCTCACGGGCCGCGTCCAGCGCGGTGGCCCGTACGCAGTGGTCGGTGGCGATGCCGACCACGTCGACCTCGGTGACCTCGCGGTCGCGCAGCCACTGGGCGAGGCCGGTGCCGTTCTCCTCGGAGCCCTCGAACCCGCTGTACGCGGCCGAATGCGCCCCCTTGTCGAACACCGTGTCGATCGCGCCGGAGGCGACGGCGGGCGCGAAGTTCGGGTGGAAGCCGACGCCCTCCGTACCGGCGACGCAGTGCGCCGGCCAGGAGTGCTCGAAGTCCGGGTCGGGCGAGAAGTGGTCGCCCGGGTCGATGTGGTGGTCGCGGGTGGCCACCACGTGGCGGTAGCCGGGCCGGGCGTCGCCGATCAGGTCGGTGATGGCGGCGGCGACATCGGCACCGCCCGCCACCGCGAGGCTGCCGCCCTCGCAGAAGTCGTTCTGAACGTCCACGACGATCAATGCGCGGTGCATGGCGGGTGTCCTTCGGTGGGGGAGGGTGCGGGCGGATGGAGCGGGGCGGGGGCCGGAGCGGAACGGGGATGCCGGGGGTGCCCGGGTGTGTCCGCGGCTCCGAGCCTAGGCACTGGACCGTCACAATCAAGCCCGTCCGCCAAACCCCCGGTTGCGGACCCGGCCGGTCCGGACACCGGGGCGGCTCGCCGCAGGCCGCCCCGGGCCGCTCTCAGGCATACTCGGTCGGGATCACCGGCTCGCCCCGCGACAGCTGGACCGCCGACATCGGCAGCCCGGCGCGCGCGGCCACGTGCCGCTCCCGGGCGGCCTCCAGAGGCTCCCGTGCGACGACCTCGCCGCCCCGCACCAGCTCCACCAGCAGCGGCCGGCCGGCCGGCTCGGCGGGCACGGGGCCGGTGCCGATCACCTCGGCCTCGGCGACGCCGTGCTCGTCGGTCCGGCGGACGGCCCACTTGCGACCGCCCTTCGACGACTTCGCGCCGAGCGACTTCTTGGCCACCGGCACCAGCGGAGCGTCCGGCTCCGCCGAGGCGGCGCGGGCCACCAGCTTGTAGACCATCGAGCAGGTGGGGTGCCCGCTCCCGGTGACCAGCTGGGTGCCGACCCCGTACGCGTCCACCGGCGCGGCCGCCAGCGAGGCGATGGCGTACTCGTCCAGGTCGGAGGTCACCACGATCTTCGTGCCCGTCGCCCCCAGCTCGTCCAGCTGCTGCCGCACCCGGTGCGCGACCAGGAGCAGGTCCCCGGAGTCGATCCGTACGGCGCCGAGCTCCGGCCCCGCGATCTCGACGGCCGCCCGGACCGCCTCGGTCACGTCGTACGTGTCGACCAGCAGCGTCGTGCCCCGGCCCAGCGAGTCCACCTGCGCCCGGAACGCGTCGCGCTCGCTGTCGTGCAGCAGGGTGAAGGCGTGCGCGCTCGTACCGACGGTCGGGATCGCCCAGCGGAAGCCCGCCGCCAGGTCGGAGGTGGCGTCGAAGCCGCCGACGTACGCCGCACGCGCCGAGGCCACGGCCGACAGCTCGTGGGTGCGCCGCGCGCCCATCTCGATCAGCCGGCGGTCCCCGGCGGCGGCCGACATCCGCGAGGCGGCGGCGGCGATGGCGGAGTCGTGGTTGAGGATGGAGAGGATCACCGTCTCCAGCAGCACGCACTCGGCGAAGGACCCCTCCACCCGCAGGACCGGGGAGCCCGGGAAGTAGACCTCGCCCTCCGGATAGCCCCAGATGTCGCCGCTGAAGCGGTAGCCGGCCAGCCATTCGAGGGTCGGCTCGTCGACGATGTCCTGCTGCCTCAGGAAGCCGATCATCTCGTCGTCGAAGTGGAAGTTCTCCACCGCGTCCAGCACCCGCCCGGTGCCCGCGACGACTCCGTAGCGCCGCCCCTCGGGCAGCCGGCGGGTGAACGCCTCGAAGACCGAGCGCCGGTCGGCGGTGCCGGCCCTGAGGGCCGCCTGCACCATGGTCAGCTCGTACTGGTCGGTGAAGAGCGCGGTCGACGGAACGCCGACCCGTCGCCCGAGGTCCGCTGAGTTCATGGCTGGGATGCTACCCCCTATTCGTCAGAGTGACGAGATGTGGGTCCGTTTGTGCGCCGGGCCCGCCCGGGTGGCAGCATGGGACACGTGAGCGTTGCTACCCCCGTAGAGATCGAACGTCCCGATTCGGCCGAGGAGACCTTCGCGGTCCCCGAGCCCGACGTCCCGTGGGTGACGCTCGTCCACAATGACCCGGTCAATCTCATGAGCTACGTGACCTACGTCTTCCAGGCCTACTTCGGCTACCCGAAGGACAAGGCCCACAAGCTCATGCTGGACGTGCACCAGAAGGGCCGTGCCGTCGTCTCCAGCGGGAGCCGCGAGGAGATGGAACGCGACGTCCAGGCCATGCACGGCTACGGGCTGTGGGCCACCCTCACCCAGGACCGCAACTAGCACCCCGCGGCCACCGCCGCCCCCACCGCCGTACCGCCCCTGCCCCGTTCGATCCACCATCGGAGAATCCATGGCCGGCCACTTCGAGGCCACCCCAGGCGGCGGCGCGGCCGTCGCGCTCGACGAGGTCGAGATCTCCATCCTGCGCTCCCTCGCCGTGCAGCTGCTCGAACTGATCGGCCCCGGCGACGAGCCCGTCGACGGCGAGGACCCGCTCGCCGCCCTCTTCGCGGAGGGCCCCAGCAAGCCGCCGTCCGACCCGGCGCTCGCCCGGCTCTTCCCCGACGCCTACGGCGGCCCCGACGGGCCCGCCGAGGGCGGAAAGCCGGAGGAGGAGCTGCGCGAGCTGTCCGCCGAGTTCCGCCGCTTCACCGAGAACGACCTGCGCTCCGGCAAGCGCGACGACGCCGTCACCGTCGTCCGCACCCTGGACGCGCTCGTGCCCGCCGGGGACGGCGGCGCCGTCCTCACCCTCACCGGCGACGAGTGCCGCAGCTGGCTCCGCTCCCTCAACGACCTGCGCCTGACCATCGGCGCCCGGCTGGAGGTCTCCGACGAGGACGAGGGCGAGGAGAGCTCGCTCTACCGGCTCCCCGACGCCGATCCACGCAAGCCCATGGTGATGGCCTACCTCTGGCTCGGCGCACTCCAGGAAACGCTCGTCGAGACGCTGATGCCGTAACCGCACAGGAGCGGGTCGTCTCCCGCCGTGCCGGAGCGGACGTCATCCGTTCGCTCAGCGGACGCCCGGATCCGCACGACGATCCCCCAAGTGCTTCGGCCCCTTCGTGCCGGTCGGCTCCCCTTGCCCGCTTCCGCCACGGGCCGGCCGAACGCCGTCCTCCTCCCGGACCGCCCCCGGCCTCCCCGAAGGCCGACGGCGTCCAGCATGCGAGCCCCCGCGTACCACCCACCGGTACGCGGGAGCCCCGTGCATATCCTGGCGCCATGCTGACCATCACCCAGACGCTCTACGACCAGATCGTCGCCCACTCCCGCGCCGACCACCCCGACGAGGCGTGCGGAGTGGTCGCGGGCCCGGCCGGGACGGACCGCCCCGAGCGCTTCATCCCGATGCTCAACGCCGCCCGCTCGCCCACGTTCTACGAGTTCGACTCCGGCGACCTCCTCAAGCTCTACCGCGAGATGGACGACCGCGACGAGGAGCCCGTGGTCATCTACCACTCCCACACGGCGACCGAGGCCTACCCCTCCCGCACCGACGTCACGTACGCCAACGAACCCGGCGCCCACTACGTCCTCGTCTCCACCGCCGACACCGACGGCTCCGGCCCCTTCCAGTTCCGCTCGTACCGCATCGTGGACGGCGAGATCACCGAGGAAGACGTGCAGGTCGTCGAGGCGTACTGAGGCCTGCCGGCCCCTCCGGGGCCCTGTGGAGCCGCCGCACGGGTCTGGCACACTGCACCCCAGACCCGACCACAGGGCAGCAGGAACCAGGAAGCCGGTGCGAATCCGGCACGGTCCCGCCACTGTGACCGGGTCGCCCTCCGGTACGGATCACTCCGTACCGGAGGGCGACCCGGAAGCCAGGAACTGGCCCGCTGCCTTCTCGCATCGACCAGGGGACGCGGAAATCCCCCGGAGAGGCCCCGCCATGTCCCGGCGCACCCCCGCGCTCGTAGCCGCCGCCGTGCTGCTCCCGCTCGCCCTCACCGCCTGCTCCACCCCGGACGGCGACGCCGCCGCCGGGGACAGGACCCCGGCGAAGAGCGACGGCTTCCCGTACACCGTCACCAACTGCGGTGTCACCACCACGTACCAGGCCCCGCCGAAGCGCGTGGTCACCATGAACCAGCACGTCACCGAGATCATGCTGGAACTGGGCCTGACCAAGTCCCTCGTCGGCACCGCCTACCTCGACGACCAGGTCCTGCCGAAGTACGCGAAGGACTACGCCTCCGTCCCGGTCATCGCCAAGGAGTACCCCTCCTACGAGCAGATCCTCGCCGCCGAACCCGACTTCGTCTACGGCGGCTACGGCAGCGCCTTCACCGCGGGCGACGGCCGCGGCCGCGAGACGTTCGGGAAGTCCGGCATCGAGACCCGCCTCAACACCGAGAGCTGCACCGAGGGCGACCAGCCCATGGACACCCTCTACGAGGAGATCCGCGAGGTCGGCCGCACCTTCGGCGTCGCCGACCGCGCCGAGGCCTGGATCAAGCAGGCCAAGGCCGACAACGCGGCCACCGCGAAGAAGCTCGCCGGCCTGAAGCCCGTCTCCGTCTTCGTCTACGACAGCGGCGACAAGACCGCCTTCACCGCGGGCGGCGAGGGCATCGGCAACGAACTGATCGAGCGGGCCGGCGGCACCAACGTCTTCGCCGACCTCGACAAGCCCTTCGGCGACGCCTCCTGGGAGAACGTCGTCGCCCGCAGGCCCGAAGTCATCGTGATCTACGACTACGGCGCCACCACCGTCGAACAGAAGAAGAAGCGCCTCCTCACCGACCCGGCCCTCGCCGACGTCCCCGCCATCAAGAACGAGCGCTTCGCGGTCATGCCGCTCTCCGACGCGGTCCTCGGCGTCCGCGTCCCCGCCGCCGTCGACAAGCTCGCGGCCCAGCTCCATCCGGCGGCCACCACCCCGTGAGCTGCCGCACCCCCGCACCGCGGCGGCTGCTCCGCCACACCCTGGTGCTCGGCGTCCTCGCCGCGCTCCTCGCCGCCGCCGTGGTCGCCGCCCTCGCCCTCGGCTCCGTCCGGATCCCGCCCGGTCAGGTCCTCGACATCCTGACCGGGCGGGCGGAGGCGAGCCCCTTCCGCACGATCGTCCTGGACGTCCGGCTGCCCCGCGTCCTGCTCGGCATCGTCGTCGGCGCCGGACTCGCCGTCATCGGCACCGTCCTCCAGGCCCTCGTACGCAACCAGCTCGCCGACCCGTTCCTCCTCGGCGTCTCCTCCGGGGCCTCCACCGGCGCGGTCCTCGTGATCGTCCTCGGCATCGGCGCCACCCTCGCCACCACCGTCACGATCCCCGCCGCCGCGTTCGCCGGCGCACTGCTCTCGCTGCTGCTCGTCTACACCCTGGCGCGCGGCGGGGGCGGTCTCACCACCAACCGGCTCGTCCTCGCCGGGGTCGCCGTCTCCTACGTCCTCTCCGCCCTCACCAGCCTGATCCTGGTCACCTCCGCCCGCGCCGACCACCTCCAGGAAGTCCTCTACTGGACCCTCGGCGGTCTCGGCGCGGCCCGCTGGGACATGCTCGCCCTCCCCGCGGTCACCCTGGTCATCGGCACCGCCGTCCTCCTCACCCTGGCCCGGCCGCTCGACCTGCTCCTGGTGGGGGAGGAGGGCGCCACCGTCCTCGGTCTCGACACCGCCCGCTTCCGGGCCGCCGTCTTCGTCCTCGCCTCCCTCATGACCGGGGCGCTCGTCGCGTACAGCGGGGCGATCGGCTTCGTCGGCCTGATGGTCCCGCACATGGCCCGGATGGCCGTCGGCGCCGCACACCGCGCGCTCCTGCCGGTCGTCGCGCTCGGCGGGGCGGTGTTCCTGGTCCTCGCCGACCTGGCCGCCCGGACGCTCGCCGCCCCGCAGGACATCCCGGTCGGCGTCCTCACCGCGCTGACCGGCGGCCCGTTCTTCCTCTGGATGCTGCGGCGCCGCCCGGAAGGAGCCCCCGCATGACGACCGGACCTTCTCCTGAGGGAGCCCGCCCGTGACCACCCTGCGCACCGAGGACCTCTCGTACGGCATCGGCGAGGGCCGCCATCTCGTCGACGCCGTCGACCTCACCGCCGCCGACGGCGAGACCGTCGGCCTCGTCGGCCCCAACGGCAGCGGCAAGACCACCCTCCTGCGCTGCGTTTACGGCACCCTGCGCCCCACCCACGGCCGCGTCCTCCTCGACGGCTGCGACCTCGCCACCCTCCCCGTGAAGGCCCGTGCCCAGCGCATCGCCACCGTCCCGCAGGACGGCCACGCAGGATTCGAGCTCACCGTCGGCCAGGTCGTCGCGATGGGCCGCGCCCCGCACAAGCGGTTCTGGGAGGCCGACAGCGCCGCCGACACCGCCCTGGTCACCGACGCCCTCGCCCGGGTCGGCATCGCCGCGCTCGGACCCCGTACCTTCGCCTCCCTCTCCGGCGGCGAACGCCAGCGCGCCCTGGTCGCCCGCGCCCTGGTCCAGCAGCCCTCGCTCGTCGTCCTGGACGAACCGACCAACCACCTGGACATCCGCTACCAGCTGGAGGTCCTCTCCCTGGTCCGCGGCCTCGGCACCACCAACCTCCTCGCCCTGCACGACCTCAACCTCGCCGCGTACCACTGCGACCGGCTCTACGTCCTCAAGGACGGCCGCGTCGTCGCCTCCGGCACCCCGGAAGAGGTCCTCACGGCGGAGCTGCTGGGCGAGGTGTACGGCGTCGCCGCCGAGGTCAGCACCCATCCGAAGACCGGCGCACCCACCGTCGTCTACCTCCCGGAAAGACCCGCCCGCCCCGCACTGTCCACATAGCGGTCGCCCACCATCCAGCATGTGGGATCACACTCGGGTTTCCGCACAGGGAATCGATACGATGCCCGCATGGTTCCCCATGACGTGAGCAACAAGACGCCGGGCACGCTGCTCGTCGCGCGGCTGCACGTCGACCTGTGCAGGCTCGCCAGCGCGATCTGTCCCGCCCGCAGCCTGCGCCCGTGAGCCGCCCGGCCTGAGCCGCGGTCCGCGCGCCCACCCACACGCACCACCCCCTGCGCGGGGGCAGAAACGCGCGCCCCACGCCACCTCCCCGCTTTCGACAGGAGCCCACGCCATGGCCATCGAGGTCCGTATCCCGACCATCCTCCGCACCTACACCGACGGCGCGAAGGCCGTCGAAGGCAACGGGGACACCCTCGCCGACCTCTTCGCCGACCTGGAGAGCCGCCACACCGGCATCCGTGAGCGCATCGTCGACGGCGAACAGCTCCGCCGCTTCGTGAACGTCTACCTCAACGACGAGGACGTCCGCTTCCTCGACGGCATCTCCACCAAGCTCAGCGACGGCGACAACGTCACGATCCTCCCGGCCGTCGCCGGCGGCATGCGCTGATGCGGTACGACTCCCCGCTGGCGGCCGTGGGGAACACCCCCCTGGTCCGCCTCCCGCGGCTGTCCCCGTCCGAGGACGTCCGTATCTGGGCCAAGCTGGAGGACCGCAACCCCACCGGCTCGATCAAGGACCGCCCGGCGCTCCACATGGTCGAGCAGGCCGAGAAGGACGGCCGGCTGACACCCGGCTGCACCATCCTGGAGCCCACCAGCGGCAACACCGGCATCTCGCTCGCCATGGCCGCCAAGCTCAAGGGCTACCGCATCGTCTGCGTCATGCCGGAGAACACCTCCCAGGAACGGCGTGACCTGCTCGCCATGTGGGGCGCCGAGATCATCGCCTCCCCGGCCGCGGGCGGCTCCAACACCGCCGTCCGCGTCGCGAAGGAACTGTCCGCCGAGCACCCGGACTGGGTGATGCTCTACCAGTACGGCAACCCGGACAACGCGGGCGCCCACTACGCCACCACCGGACCCGAGATCCTCACCGACCTCCCGTCCATCACCCACTTCGTCGCGGGCCTCGGCACCACCGGCACCCTCATGGGCGTCGGCCGCTACCTCCGCGAGAACCGCCCCGGCATCCAGATCGTCGCCGCCGAACCGCGCTACGACGACCTCGTCTACGGTCTCCGCAACCTCGACGAGGGCTTCGTCCCCGAGCTATACGACGCCTCGGTGCTCACCACCCGCTTCTCCGTGGGCTCCGCCGACGCGGTCACCCGCACCCGCGAACTCCTCCAGCAGGAGGGCATCTTCGCGGGCGTCTCCACCGGCGCCGCGCTCCACGCGGCTATCGGCGTGGGCAACAAGGCGGTCAAGGCGGGGGAGAGTGCCGACATCGTCTTCGTCGTCGCGGACGGAGGCTGGAAGTACCTGTCGACGGGCGTCTACACGGCGAAGACGACAGAAGCAGCGATCGAAACGCTCCAGGGCCAGCTCTGGGCCTGATCCACAGCCCCTCCGGCGTTCGAGGACGTCTTCTCAGCCGGTCCCGAGGGGACGCCCGCCCAGCCGGTCCGGACTACCCTCCAGCCCGACCGGCGCTTGAGGACATCTCTCAGGCCCCTACGGCTGTCGAGGAGCGGGGCCCGGGGCAGAGCCCCGAAACCAGGGCCCCGCCCTCACCCCGCCCCCAGCTTCCGCACACGCTCCCACAGCTCCGGATCCACGACCCCCACCCTCCGCCGGAACCCGGCCACCGGGACCTCCCGCAGCTCGTCCGTCTCCAGGAAACTCTGCCGCCCCCGCTGGTCCCCCACCGTCCCCGCGGGCAGCGCGATCACCCCGGGCCGCTCCTCGTGATGCCTGCTGGTGATCTTGGCGACCAGCGCCGTGCGCCCCCGGCCCCGCCCCCGTACCGAGATCACCAGACACGGCCGGTCCTTCGACCCGGGCCCGTCCTCGTACGGCACATCGGCCCACCACACCTCACCCGCCCGCGGCGTGCGCCCGTCCCCACGCCCTTCCGGGCCCGAAGGCCGCGACGGCCGGGACGGCGGCCGGGCCGACCCCACCGGCTGCCGGGGACGCCGCGAGCGGGGCCCGCGGTCCGAGCGCCCCCGCCCGTCCACCACCGCGGCGACGAGCGCGAGCAGAACCACGGCGACCAGCGCCACCCACCAGAACGTGTCCATCCACCGACCGTACCCGTGGGCGCGCTTCCATCGAACCGGTGACAGAGCAGGTGAGTTCCCCCACAACGGAGGGCAGCGGAGGAGCGACGCGGAGTTTCGCGCCTTACGCTCGACGAACCGCAGAACCCGTCCCGCAGGAACCGTACGAAGCTCCGGCGGAATCGCACGAACCCTCCCCGTTCCCACGTCTCGGAGGTTCACGCTCCATGAAGCTCACCGTCGTCGGCTGCTCCGGCTCGTTCCCGTCCGTGGGTTCGGCATGCTCGAGCTACCTCGTAGAGGCCGACGGCTTCCGGCTGCTCCTCGACATGGGCAACGGCGCCCTCGGCGAGCTGCAGCGCCACGTCGGTCTCTACGACCTCGACGCGATCTTCCTCAGCCATCTGCACGCCGACCACTGCATCGACATGTGCGCGTACTTCGTCGTGCGCTACTACCGGCACGACGGCGCCCGCCCCGCCCCCCTCCCGGTCTACGGCCCCGAGGGCACCGAGCAGCGCCTGACCGCCGCCCACGGCGACACCCCCTCCGACCGGGCGATGAGCGAGGTCTTCGACTTCCACACCCTCAAGTCGGGATCCTTCGAGATCGGCCCCTTCTCGGTCCGTACGGAGAAGCTCTGCCACCCCGTCGACACCTTCGGCATCCGGGTCGAGCACGGCGGCTCCACCCTCGTCTACTCCGGCGACACGGGGGCCTGCGAGGCGCTGGAGGACCTGGCCGGGGACGCGGACCTGTTCCTCTGCGAGGCGTCGTTCGTCGACGGCAAGGAGGACATCCCCGACCTGCACCTCAACGGCCGCGAGGCCGGCGAGGCGGCGGCCCGCGCCCGAGTGCGCCGGCTCGTCCTCACCCACATCCCGCCGTGGACCGACGCCGACCGCAACGCCGCCGACGCCCGTGCGGTCTACCCGGGCCCGGTGGAACTGGCGGCCCCGGGCGCGGTGTACGAGTTCTGAGGGCACGCGTTCCGAGAGCCGGCCGCCGAGCCGCGGCCCGTTCTGCGGGACTCCCGCGATGATCACGATCTTCTACCGTTTGCCCGTACCCGTACGCCAGGTGTGACGCGACCTACGGCAGGTACGGCGAAGCCCCCGCCCCCGGAAGACATCTCCGGGAAGCGGGGGCTTCGTCGTACGGGCGTGGCGGGGGCTACTTCGCCTCGGCCTTCTGCAGCTCGGCGAGCTCCTCGTCCGACTCCCGGCCCGGGGTCGGGAGGTTGAACTTGATGATCGCGAAGCGGAAGACCACGTAGTAGACCACCGCGAAGCAGAGGCCGACCAGGACCAGCAGCCAGGGCTTCGACGCGATGCCGAGGTTCAGCCCGAAGTCGACCAGGCCGGCGGAGAAGCCGAAGCCGTCCTTGATGCCGAGCGCCCAGGTCAGGGCCATCGACACACCGGTCAGCACCGCGTGGATCGCGTACAGCACCGGGGCGATGAACATGAACGTGAACTCGATCGGCTCGGTCACACCGGTGACGAACGAGGTCAGCGCGAGGGAGAACATCATGCCGCCGACGACCTTGCGGCGCTCCGGGCGGGCGCAGTGGACGATCGCGAGGCAGGCCGCCGGGAGGGCGAACATCATGATCGGGAAGAAGCCGGTCATGAACTGCCCGGCCGACGGGTCGCCCTCCAGGAACCGGGCGATGTCGCCGTGCTTGCCGTTGTACTCGCCCGCCTGGAACCACGGGAAGGAGTTCAGCAGGTGGTGCATGCCGACCGGGATCAGCGCACGGTTGGCGACACCGAAGATGCCCGCGCCGACCGCGCCGGAGCCGACGAGCCACTCGCCGAAGTTGTGCAGACCCGCGCCGAGGACCGGCCAGATCAGACCGAAGACGATACCGATGAGCAGACCCGCGAAGGCGGAGAGGATCGGGACCAGACGGCGGCCGCTGAAGAAGCCGGCCCAGTCGGGCAGCTTCGTCCGGTAGAACTTCTGGTAGAGCAGGGCCACGACTATGCCCATCACGACACCGCCGAGGACACCGGCGTTGACGGGGGCGTCGTTCATCACGATCTTGCCGTCGGCCACGCTGGCGACCTGCGGCAGGTTGCCGTCCGTGAAGGTGGCGAGCACCTTCTGGAAGACCAGGTAGCCGGTGACGGCGGCCAGGGCGGTCGAGCCGTCCGACTTCTTCGCGAAGCCGATGGCGATGCCGACGGCGAACAGCAGCGGCATGTTGTCGAGGATGGCACCACCGCCCGCGGCCATGTAGCCGGCGAGCTTCGTGATGAAGGCCGGGAACGAGTCGCGGCCCAGCATGTCGTCGTTGCCGAGGCGGACCAGGAGTGCGGCGGCCGGCAGCACGGCGACCGGCAGCATGAGGCTGCGGCCGATGCGCTGCATGACGGCCATCGCGCCGGCGCCCTTCTTCTTCTCGGCCGCGGGTGCGGTCTCAGCCGTGGTCATCTACTTCCTCCATGGGAGACGGTGCCGCCCAGGTGGTGGATGCGGGAGGCGGCGGCTCGGCAGACGGCGGCAGACAGCCGTGGTCTGGACCACTCAGTGGTGTAGACCAGTTTTAGCACGGTGAGGGTTAGATAAGGAACCTGCAATTCCCTGTTTATTCGCAGTAGCAGATCCAGCACGTTCGGTGACATGCCGAAGGCCCCCGGACCGGATGGTCCGAGGGCCTTGCGCGAGCCTGGTGCGGCAGGGCCCGAGGCTCCGCTGTCCTGCGGCTCCCTGCTATTTGGTGAGGTCCTTCTCGATCTCCTTCTCGATCTCCTCCGGCTCGCGCCCCGGTGTCTTGAGGTCGAACTTGGTGATCGCGAAGCGGAAGACCACGTAGTAGATCACCGCGAAGCACGCGCCGATCGGGATGATCAGCCAGGGTTTCGTATCCAGGTGCCAGTTGACGACGAAGTCGATCAACCCGGCCGAGAAGCTGAACCCCGCATGCACCCCCAGCAGCCAGGTGATGCCCATGGACGCCCCGGTGAGCACCGCGTGCACGCCGTACAGCAGTGGCGCGACGAACATGAACGAGAACTCGATCGGCTCGGTCACGCCCGTGACGAACGAGGTCAGCGCCACCGAGATCATCAGACCCGCCACTTCCTTGCGGCGCTCGGGCCGCGCGGTGTGGGTGATGGCCAGGGCCGCGGCGGGCAGCCCGAACATCATGATCGGGAAGAAGCCCGAGGTGAACTGACCGGCCGACGGGTCCTCGGCGAAGAACCGGGAGATGTCGCCCTGCACGGTCGCGCCGTCGGCTCCGGTGAACTCACCCGCCTGGAACCAGAAGAACGTGTTCAGGAACTGATGCATGCCGATCGGGATCAGCAGCCGGTTCGCGAAACCGAAGATCGCCGCGCCCCACGAGCCGAGATCGATCAGCTGCTTGGAGAACCAGGTCAGCCCGTCCCCGACCGGCTGCCACAACAGCCCGAACAGGACGCCGAGGATCACGCAGAGGAACGCCATCAGGATCGGCACCAGGCGCCGCCCGTTGAAGAAGCCGAGCCAGTCCACCAGCTTGGTCCGGTGGAAGCGCTGCCAGACGACGGCGGTCAGCAGGCCGATGAGGATGCCGCCGAGCACGCCGGGGTTCTGCGGCTCGCCGTCCGGCGTCTCCTCCGTCACGGTGCCGTCCATCGGGAAGGCGGTCAGCACGCCTCGGTAGACCAGGAAGCCCACCACGGCCGCCAGCGCGGTGGAGCCGTCCGCCTTCTTGGCGAAGCCGATGGCCACGCCGATGCAGAACAGCAGCGGCAGGCCGAGCTGGCCGTCCAGGATCGCGGTGCCGCCGTTGAGCAGTACCTTGGAGGTCTTCTCCCAGAATGCGCCGTCCAGATAGGAGCTGAAGAGGTTGCCGAGGCTGACGAGCAGACCGGCGGCGGGGAGGACGGCCACCGGGAGCTGAAGGCTCCGCCCGACCTTCTGCAGGCCCTGGACCGGTCCGTTCCACCATTTTCGCTGCGGTGCCGCAGCGGCGCTCGAACTCATGGGCGTCCTCCCGGAACACTTCACGTTTGGCGGTCGTTGCAAACTGGTGTAGACCAGTTGCGTCACGGTCCGGGGTCCGTCCCGAAGGCAGGGCGCCGGTGATCGTCATCTTTAGGGATCGTCCGATTACCCGCCCGCGAAGTTGGGCCAACCGTGCGTTACCGTGACAAAACGGACCCGCAGCGGGCGGCCGTCTGCGCGCGAAACCAGGGAGAAGGACATGGCCACCAAGGCTGAGAAGATCGTCGCCGGGCTCGGCGGTATCGACAACATCGACGAGATCGAAGGCTGCATCACCCGCCTCCGCACCGAGGTCCACGACCCCAGCAAGGTCGACGAAGTCGCCCTCAAGGCCGCCGGCGCCCACGGCGTCGTGAAGATGGGCACCGCGATCCAGGTCGTCATCGGCACCGACGCGGACCCCATCGCCGCCGACATCGAAGACATGATGTGACCGGCTGACCCCACGCCGGACCCCGCGGGCCCCGTCCCCCACCGGTGGACGGGGCCGTGCCGTGCCCGGACGCCTCCGCGTACGCGATCCACCGCGGGGCCACCGCACCCGAACGGAGCCACCCCCGCCAGCGGATAAAGTCGGGCCCATGTCTCGCATCGACGGCCGCACCCCCGAACAGCTCCGCCCCGTCACCATCGAACGCGGCTGGAGCAAGCACGCCGAGGGCTCAGTCCTCATCTCCTTCGGCGACACCAGAGTCTTCTGCACCGCCTCCGTCACCGAAGGCGTCCCGCGCTGGCGCAAGGGAAGCGGCGAAGGCTGGGTCACCGCCGAGTACTCCATGCTGCCCCGCTCCACCAACACCCGCGGCGACCGCGAAGCCGTACGCGGCAAGATCGGCGGACGCACCCACGAGATCAGCCGCCTGATCGGCCGCTCCCTGCGCGCCGTCATCGACTGCAAGGCCCTCGGCGAGAACACCATCGTCCTGGACTGCGACGTCCTCCAGGCCGACGGAGGCACCCGAACCGCCGCCATCACCGGCGCCTACGTCGCCCTCGCCGACGCCGTCGCCTGGGCCCAGGGCAAGAAGATCGTCAAGGCCGGCCGCAAGCCGCTCACCGACACCGTCGCCGCCATCAGCGTCGGCATCGTCGACGGCACCCCGCTCCTCGACCTCTGTTACGAGGAGGACGTCCGCGCCGAGACCGACATGAACGTCGTCTGCACCGGCGACGGCCGCTTCGTCGAGGTCCAGGGCACCGCCGAGGGCGCGCCCTTCGACCGCAAGGAACTCGGCGCACTCCTCGACCTCGCCACCGCCGGCTGCGTCGACCTCGCCACGCTCCAGCGCGACGCACTCGCGAGCACGCAGGACGCGTAGCGACCCACCCTCCCCGGGTAAAGAAGCAACCAAATGCGCACCGCAGAGCGTCGTCACGGATACGGACGCACGGGTCGAACCGTGCGTCCGTCCACGTAACGACCCCCGGGGAGGGACCCGCACCATGGCTTCGCGCCGCCACATACGCCTCGCACTCGCCACCGCCGCCACCCTGCTGACGCTGACCACGGCCGTGGGCTGCGCCGGCCTCGACAAGGCGCTCGACTGCGTCCGCACCGCCGACGCCATCGCCACCAGCGTCGGCAACCTCCAGCAGGCCGTCTCCAACGCCTCCGAGGACGTCACCCAGGCCTCCGAGTCCCTGGACGAGATCGACCGCGAGCTGAAGAAGCTCGACGACACCACGGACGACGCCGACCTCTCCAAGGCCGTCGACGACCTCCAGGCGGGCGTCGCCGGCGTCCGCAAGTCCATCGAGGGCGGCGACGCCACCCCCGACATCACCCCCGTGACGGACGCGGCGGCGGAGATCGGCAAGGTCTGCAGCCCGTAGGACGCGGGCGCGGGGGGGCCGGAGGCAGTACGCGGGCGGGGTGGGCCGGAGGCGGGACCGGCCCACCCCGCCCGGCACCCCTGCGGCAATAATCGCCCCATGAAGCGCCTGATCCTCGCCACCCGCAACGCCGGGAAAATCACCGAACTCCACGCCATCCTCGCCGACGCGGGACTCGACCTCGACCTGGTCGGCGCGGACGCGTACCCCCACATCCCCGACGTCAGGGAAACCGGCGTCACCTTCGCCGAGAACGCGCTCCTCAAGGCCCACGCCCTGGCCCGCGCCACCGGCCTTCCCGCCGTCGCCGACGACTCCGGCCTCTGCGTGGACGTCCTCGGCGGCGCCCCCGGCATCTTCTCGGCCCGCTGGTCCGGCGCCCACGGCGACGACACGGCCAACCTGAACCTGCTCCTGGCCCAGCTCGGCGACATCGCCGACGAACACCGCGGCGCCTACTTCGCCTGCGCCGCGGCCCTGGCCCTCCCCGACGGCACGGAACGCGTGGTCGAGGGCCGCCTGAACGGCACCCTGCGCCACGCCCCGTCGGGCGGGTACGGCTTCGGCTACGACCCGATCCTCCAGCCGGAGGGCGAGACCCGGACCTGCGCGGAGCTGACCCCGGCGGAGAAGAACGCGATCAGCCACCGGGGGAAGGCGTTCCGGGCGTTGGTGCCGGTGGTGCGGGAGTTGGTGGGGTGACAGACAGATCGGGCGGCTGCTTCCTTCGAAACGAAGGTCGCAGCCGCCCTGCCTGTGGGCCCGGTGGGACTCGAACCCACGACACACCGGACCTAAACCGGCGCCCTCTTGGCCAGCTGGGGTACGGACCCTCGTGGCCCACTCTACTGTGCGAGGCCGCGGCGATTCGAGAAGGTTTGCGTCTGGCTGTGGCATGAGGGGCACAGGTACCGGAGGTTCTCCCGGCGGTTGTCGAGCCGGTCGCCGTTGATGTGATCGATCTCCAGAACGAGCCGCATGCCCCGCCAGGTGTCTCCGGTGCCGCACTTCACGCAGACCTGAGGAACTCCGACATCGTCCAGGGCCCGTCGTAACTGAGCCGTCTTCGTCCGAGAAGCTCCGGAGTCCAGGCGGCGGAGTATGTCCGTCGCGGACGCGGTGCTGTGCATCCCGCCGCGCGTGCGTTCGCGGCCTCGTACGGAGTAACGAACCGTCTATCGGACAGTCACGCCCGGAAAACGGAGCGCCGAGTTCAGCGGCATGGAGTCGATGAGGACGCGGAACGGCCCGCCCCGCTCATGTCGAGCGGGGCGGGCCGTTCCTCCGAGGGGGCCGGAAGGGGAGGCGGAAGGCCTCAGAACTTCGGCTCCGGCGCCTGCGCGTGCACCAGTTCCGCCGCCTCCTCGTCCGTCTCGACCGACGGCGGGGAGCCGATCAGCGGCTGCTGGGCGGTCTCCTTCATGCAGGCGACCGCGATCACGCCGACCAGGGCCGCCGCCATCGCGTAGTACGCGGGCATCAGGTTGGAGCCGGTCCAGCTGATCAGGGCCGTGATCACCAGCGGGGTCGTGCCGCCGAAGACCGACGCGGAGAGGTTGTAGCCGACCGACAGGGACCCGTAGCGGACGTTCGTCGGGAACAGGGCCGGGAGCGCCGCCGACATCGTGCCGAGCATGCAGACCAGGGAGAGGCCCAGCAGCAGCATGCCGACCGTGATCGGGAAGATGCCGTCCACCCGGATGAGGAGGAACGCGGGGAGGGAGAGGAAGAGGAAGCCCAGCATCCCGGTCATCAGCAGCGGCTTGCGGCCGAAGTGGTCGGAGGCCCTGCCGATCTGACTGATGATCGTCATCAGGAACAGCATCACCGCCAGCAGGATCAGCAGGCCGTGGGTCTCGCTGTAGCCGAGTTCGTCGGAGAGGTACGTCGGCATGTACGACAGCAGCATGTAGTCGGTGATGTTGTACGCGCCGACCAGGCAGATGCAGAGGATCAGCGTCCGCCAGTGCTGCCGGAAGATCTTCGCCAGGTCGCCCTTGGCCGTGGACTCGACGCCGTCCGCCGCCTCGCTCGCGTGTGCGGTGCCGCCCTCCAGCTTCTGGAAGGCCGGGGTCTCGTCCAGGCGCATTCGCAGGTAGAGGCCGACCAGGCCCAGCGGGCCCGCGACGAGGAACGGGATCCGCCACCCCCAGGCCTCCATCTGCGCGTCCGTCAGAAGGGCGTACAGGGCCGTCACGAGGCCTGCCGCGCCGACGTAGCCGGCCAGGGTGCCGAACTCCAGGAAGCTGCCGAAGAAGCCGCGCCGCTTGTCGGGGGCGTACTCGGCGATGAACGTCGAGGCGCCGCCGTACTCGCCGCCCGTCGAGAAGCCCTGGAGCATCCGGAAGAAGATCAGCAGGACCGCGGCCCAGACGCCGATCGTGTCGTGCGAGGGGATCAGGCCGATCGCGAACGTGCCGACCGCCATCAGGATCATCGTCAGCGCGAGGACCTTCTTGCGGCCGACCTTGTCACCCATCGGGCCGAAGAACATGCCGCCGAGCGGCCGTACGAGGAAGGCCACCGCGAAGGTCGCGAAGGAGGAGAGGAGCTGGGTGGTGTCGTTCCCGGACGGGAAGAACACCTGTCCGATCGTGACGGCCAGGTAGGAGTAGATCCCGAAGTCGAACCACTCCATGGCGTTACCCAGCGAGGCCGCTTTCACGGCCCGCTTCACCGCGGCGTCGTCCGTGACCGTGATGTCCGTCCGGCGCAGCCGAGGATTGCGCCGTTTCCGGATGGCCCGGAAGAGCGTGGGGTGGCGTTTGACCGCTTCGGGGTCGGCCGCCTGGTGGGGGTCGGGGGCCGCCATGGCCGGGTCCTTTCCTCGGAGTGTGTTCCAGGAAAGGCTTCTGCGCGGTCATGGCGGTCGCAAACCGGCTTCTGGGGTCGTTGCGTTCTCCCTCACACGATCTCGACAGGTTCTCCGACGAGGAGCGTGCCGGGATCGTGTGAGGGCGGCGGGTCTCAGGGGGCGGTCAGATGCCCAGATCCCTGATGATCTTGGCCACGTGGCCGGTCGCCTTCACGTTGTAGAACGCGTGCTCGACCTTGCCGTCCTCGTCGACGACGACCGTCGAACGGATCACGCCCGTCACCACTTTGCCGTAGAGCTTCTTCTCGCCGAAGGCGCCGTACGCCTCCAGCGTTTCCTTGGCCGGGTCGCCCACCAGGACGACCTTGAGGTTCTCCGTGTCGCGGAACTTCGCGAGCTTCTCCGGCTTGTCGGGGGAGACGCCGATGACGTCGTACCCGGCGTCGGCCAGGAGGTCGAGGTTGTCCGTGAAGTCGCAGGCCTGCTTGGTGCATCCGGGGGTAAGAGCGGCCGGGTAGAAGTACACGATGACCTTGCGGCCCTTGTGGTCCGCGAGCGACACCTCGTTGCCGTCGGCGTCGGGAAGGGTGAAGGCGGGAGCGGTGTCGCCGGGCTTCAGTCGCTCGCTCATGTGGTTCTCCTCGGGTGGTGCACGGGTCGGACGGGACCGAGGGTAATAGGGGTGCCGCCGGGTGCGCGGGGGTTCGAGCTGACAGACTGTCGACGAAGGCCCAGACGAAGGTTTACCGGACGACGACCACGGAGGCGGCGCAGTGTCGGATGCCAGGACCCCTGCGCAGATCGAGGCGGACATCATCAGCAGGCGTAAGCAGCTCGCCGTGGTGCTCGACGAGATCGGGGTGCGGGTACACCCGAAGACGATCATCACGGACGCCAAGGCGAAGGCGGCCCAGTCCGTGGACCGGACGGCCGGCCGTGCCTTCGTCGCGGTGAACCGTTCGGTGTCGGAAGTGAAGGCGCGGTTCGTCGCGGAGGACGGTTCTCCGCGGCTGGAGCGGGTGATTCCCGCGGCGCTGCTGGTGGTCGGTGTGGTGGGGCTGCTCGCCGTGTCCGGGCGTCGGCGCCGCGCGTGAGCGGAACCCGGAGGCGTACGGTCCGGGGCGCGCCAGGTAGGTTGCGGGCGTGAGCGAGAACACCCACGACGACAAGTTGCCCATCCGGATGCTGCACGACCGGGTGCTGGTGCGGAACGACGCGTCCGAGGGCGAGCGGCGTTCCGGCGGCGGCATCCTGATCCCGGCGACGGCCGCGGTGGGCCGGCGCCTGGCGTGGGCCGTCGTCGTCGCGGTCGGGCAGAACGTGCGGACGGTGGAGCCTGGCGACCGGGTGCTGTACGACCCCGAGGACCGTGCCGAGGTCGAGGTGCGGGGCGTGGCGTACGTCCTGATGCGGGAGCGTGATCTGCACGCGGTGGCCGCCGACCGGTTCGAGGGTTCGGTGGATTCGACCGGGCTGTACCTGTAGGAACGGGAACCCGTGGGGCCCCGTCCGTGGGGCCCACGGCGTCGAGGGTCTGGTGACCGGTGTCACCAGGCCCTCTTCCCGGTTCTTGCTACGGTGGGACCACCCCGACGAGACGCGCCGTACCGGGCTTGCAAAGACGACGCACCCGTTCTGTTCACGTGGTCGTCGTCGGAGGTGCCGGTCATGGCGTGGGTTCTGTTGATCATCGCTGGTCTGCTCGAAGTGGGCTGGTCGATCGGGATGAAGTACACCGAGGGGTTCACGCGGCTGTGGCCTAGCGTGTTCACCGGCCTCGGGATCGTGGCGAGCATGGTGCTGTTGTCGCATGCGGCCAAGACGCTGCCGATCGGTACGGCGTACGGCGTGTGGGTCGGTATCGGCGCGGCCGGTGCGGCGGTCCTGGGCATGGTCGTGCTGCACGAGCCGGTGACCGCCGCCCGGATCTTCTTCGTCTGTCTGCTGCTGGTTGCCGTGGTCGGCCTGAAGGCGACCTCCGGGCACTGAGGTGGTGGGACCGGCCGCCGCCGGTCACACCGGTCGGTCGCCGGGGAAGCCGGGGCCGCGTACGCCCTCGATGAAGCCCCCGTCGCCCCCGCCCCCGCCGCCGGTGTCTCAGGTGCTCCCTGTTTCTCCGGAGCCGCCGTTGGCACCGGCGGCTCCGTTCGTTCCGTCGTTCGTTCCGCCGCCGTTCGCCCCGGCGGTCGTCGCGCCGGTCGTGCCGTCGTTCGCGCCCGTCCCGCCGGTGTCCGTGCCGGGTGCGGCCGGTGTGCTGTCGGCCGGGTTGTTCGGTGTGGTGCCGGAGGGGGTGGTGGTGGGGCCGGACGAGGAGGACGGGTCCGTGTCCCCGTCGGGGTCCTCGTCGAGCAGGGGTTCGTCCTCCTCGTCGGAGCCCGGCGCCGTCTGCAGGTCGAACTCCTTGGCCGGGGAGGAGCGCAGCGCCGCTTCCGTGTAGGCGGCCCAGGTCTCGGCGGGGGCGCCGCCGCCGTTGACGCGGGGCAGGCCGAGGGCTCCGTACAGCGGGGTCTGGGCGCCGGTGTCCGGGTTCTGGCCCATCACGGCGACGACGGTCGCGAGGTCCGGGGTGTATCCGGCGAACCAGGCGGCCCGGTCCTCCTCCGCCGTGCCGGTCTTGCCCGCGGCGGGGCGGCCCACCGCCTGGGCCGCCGTGCCGGTGCCGCCCTCCACGACGCTGCGCAGTACGGCGGTGGTGGTGTCGGCGGCCTCGCGGCTGACGGCCTGGTCGGTCGTGCGCTCGGGCAGCTCGACCTCCGTACCGTCCTTGGTGATCTTGTCGACGAGGACGTACGGGCCGTGCCGGCCGTGGTCGGCGAGGGTGGCGTACGCCTCGGCCATGTCCAGGACGCTGGCGTTGGCGGGGCCGAGCGCGATGGAGGGGGAGGCGGTGAGTTCGGGGGTGTCGGTGGGGATGCCGAGGGCGACCGCGGTGGCCCGGACCTTCTGGGGTCCGACGTCCTGGGCCATCTGCGCGTAGACGGAGTTGACGGACTTGTCGGTTGCCGTGCGCACGGTGATGTCGCCGTGGTCGACGTCGCCCTCGTTGGCGGGGGCGTAGTCGGTGGCGCCCTGGGGGCCGACGACCGTGCGTTCGTTGGTGCCGTCGTAGACGGTGTTGGGCGTGATGGGCCGGCCGTCCTGGGTGGTGGAGTCGTTGACGAGGGCGGAGGTGAGGACGAACGGTTTGAAGACGGAGCCGACCTGGTAGTCGCGGCGGGTCGCGTTGCTGACGTACTGCTTCGTGTAGTCGATGCCGCCGTACAGGGCGACGACCTCGCCGGTGTCGGGGACGATCGAGGCCCCGCCGACGCGGATGTTGCGGTCGGCCTTGCGGTCGGCGCTGGTCCTGGCCATCACGTTGGTGTCGACGGCCTTGACGAAGGCGTCCTGCTTGGCCTTGTCGAGCGTGGTGGTGATGCGGTGGCCGCCGGTGGCGAGGGTCTTCTCGTCGAGGATGCCGCGCCGGTTCAGGTAGTCCTCGACGGCCTGCACGATGTAGCCGCGCTGTCCGGAGAGTCCGGTCGACGGTCTGGCCTCGCCGGGGGTGGGGAACCGCGTCGTCGCCCGTTCGGCCGCGTCGAGCCAGTCCTCCTTGACCATGCCGTCCAGGACGTAGTTCCAGCGGTGCTGGACCGCGGGTCTGTTGTCGGGGCGGGCGACGACGTCGTAGGCGCTGGGGGCGTTGAGGAGGGAGGCGAGGTACGCGCCCTCGGCGGTGGTGAGGCCCTCGACGTTCTTGCCGTAGTACGCCTGGGCGGCGGCCTGGATGCCGTACGCGTTGCGCCCGAAGTAGCTGGTGTTGAGGTAGCCCTCGAAGATCTGGTTCTTGGTCTCCTCGCGGTTGAGCTTGACCGCGATGAAGAACTCCTTGACCTTGCGCAGGACGGTCCGCTCCTGGCCGAGGTAGTAGTTCTTCACGTACTGCTGGGTGATCGTCGAGCCGCCCTGCTTGCCCTTGCCGGTCACGGTGTTCCAGCCGGCCCGGACCATCGCCTTCACGTCCACGGCGCGTTGGGAGTAGAAGTCCCGGTCCTCGGCGGCCAGTACCGCGTGCTGGACGGTCACGGGGACCTGGGAGAGCTTGACCTTCTCGCGGTTCACGTCGCCGTCGCGGGCGATGACGCTGCCGTCGTTGTAGAGGTAGACGTTGGACTGGGCGGTGGCCGCGGCGTTGGCGGCCGGGATGTCGACGAGTTGGTATCCGGCGAAGAACCCGCCGACGAGGAGGAGACCGAGGCCCAGCACGGTGCCGAGGGCCATCCGCCAGGTCGGGACGGCGCGCCGCCAGCCGGTGCGCCGGGGCCGCTGCTTCTTCCCGTTCTTCTTGCCGCTCTCGCCGTTCTCGCCGTTCCTTCCGGGCGGCTCTCCCTGCTCGCTCCAGGGTGCGGCCGCCGCGTCCGAGGGGTCGCGGGGGGCCCAGTGCTGTGGCTCGTCGCTCATGTCCGTGGGGCTCCTCGGGCGTGGTCAGTTCTCCCATAGTGCCCGTTTCGACGGGAAACCCTCGTTTCTGACCGGTTCGTTCCCTCCTCCGGTCGTTTTTTAATACGTTCGCGGCGGCCGTCACGCGTGCACTAGGGTCGGACGCTTTGGTGTCGGGAGCCGGTGGCGGCGGGGGACAGGGGGCGGCGTGCGGCTCTACGCGGTGGTGGCGGGGGGTACGTTCCGGCGCTATGCCACGTACCGGACGGCTACGGCCGCGGGGGTGTTCACCAACACGGTCTTCGGTTTCATCGTGGCGTACACCTACATCGCCCTGTGGGACGTACGCCCGCAGCTCGGCGGGTACGACACGTCCCAGGCGCTCACGTACGTCTGGCTCGGCCAGGCCCTGTTGATGGCCTGCGCCATGATGGGCGGCGGCTTCGAGGACGAGCTGGTGGAACGGATCCGCACGGGGGACGTCGCCATCGACCTGTACCGTCCGGTCGACCTCCAGTCGTGGTGGCTGGCGGGCGACCTGGGCCGGGCGGCGTTCCATCTGCTGGGGCGCGG
Organism: Streptomyces anulatus; assembly: GCF_000721175.1. Taxonomy (GTDB): domain Bacteria; phylum Actinomycetota; class Actinomycetes; order Streptomycetales; family Streptomycetaceae; genus Streptomyces; species Streptomyces anulatus_C. Next base: position 135,308 of record NZ_JOEZ01000011.1, on the reverse strand, counting down.
TGTCGTGCCGATGTTCCTGGGGGCGCTCGCCTTCGATCTGGCGCTCCCGGGATCGCTGTGGACCTGGCCGGCGTTCCTCGTCTCGGTGTTCCTGGGCGTGGTGGTCAGCTTCGCGCTGCGCTATCTGGTGGCCCTGTCGGCGTTCTGGCTGATGGACGGGGCGGGCGCGATGCGGATCGTGTCGCTGGCCGGGCTGTTCTTCTCCGGGATGCTGCTGCCGCTGAACCTGTTCCCCGGGCTGCTGGGCGAGGTGGCGCGGGCGCTGCCGTGGTCCTCGCTGCTCCAGGTCCCGGCCGATGTGTTCCTGGAGAAGCACACGGGGTGGGGGCTGGTGGAGGCGTACGCGTTCCAGGGCGGCTGGGCGGTGGCGCTGCTGCTGGCGGGCCGTCTGCTGCAGACCGCGGCGACCAGGAGGGTGGTGGTGCAGGGTGGCTGACACGGTGGCGGTGCGGACCGGCGGGGAACAGGACGACCCGGAACCGGGCGGCTTCGCCTTCGAGGAGCGGCCGCGGCTGCTGGAGGGCGTGCGCGCGTACGGGCTGATCATGGCGATGTGGGTGCGCTCGACGATGGCGTACCGGGCCTCGTTCGCCATGACGGCGCTCGGGGACTTCGCGGTGACGGCCTTCGACTTCGTGACGATCCTGCTGATGTTCACGCACGTCGACGCGCTGGGCGGCTACACCCTGCCGGAGATCGCCCTGCTGTACGGGTTGTCGGCCACCGCGTTCGGGCTGTGCGATCTGCTGCTGGGATCGATGGACCGGGTGGGCCGCCGGGTACGGGACGGGACGCTCGACACCCTGCTGGTGCGGCCGGTGCCGGTGCTGGCGCAGGTCGCGGCGGACCGGTTCGCGCTGCGCCGGCTGGGGCGGATCACCCAGGGGCTGCTGGTGCTCGGCTACGCGCTGCTCTCGCTGGACATCGCGTGGACGCCGCTGAAGGTGCTGATGCTGCCGGTGATGGTGGTGAGCGGGGCGGCGATCTTCGGGGCGGTCTTCGTCGCGGGGGCGGCGTTCCAGTTCGTCGCGCAGGACGCGTCGGAGGTGCAGAACTCCTTCACGTACGGCGGGACGACGCTGCTCCAGTACCCGCCCACGATCTTCGCGAAGGACCTGGTGCGCGGGGTGACGTTCGTGGTGCCGCTGGCCTTCGTCAGCTGGCTGCCCGCGCTGTACGTGCTCGGCCGGGAGTACCCGGTCGATCTGCCGCAGTGGGTGGCGTTCCTGCCGCCGCTGGTGGCGGCGGTCTGCTGGGTGCTGGCGGGCCTCGCGTGGCGGGCGGGGCTGCGGGCGTACCGGAGCACGGGCAGTTGAGCAAACGGGAGTTGGACATGTCGGACGGGTTCACGCAGGAGGGTACGGGCATGGGCGGCGACGGCGGCTTCATCACGCTCGACGGTGTCGAGAAGGTCTTCCAGGTCCGCCGGAAGGCCGGCCTGCTGCGCAGGGAGCGGCGTGAGGTCCGGGCCGTGGACGGCATCAGCTTCCGGGTCGCGCGCGGTGAGATGGTCGGCTACATCGGCCCGAACGGGGCGGGCAAGTCGACCACGATCAAGATGCTGACGGGCATCCTCACCCCGAGCGGCGGCCGGCTGCGCGTCGCGGGCATCGACCCCTCCCGCGAACGCACCCGGCTGGCCCACCGCATCGGCGTGGTCTTCGGCCAGCGGACGACCCTCTGGTGGGACCTGCCGCTGCGCGACTCGTACCGGCTGATGCACCGCATGTACCGCATCCCCGACCGGCGTTACCGGGAGAACCTGGACCGCTGCGTCGAGCTCCTCGACCTGGGCGAGCTGTTGGACGTCCCCGTACGGCAGCTCTCGCTGGGGCAGCGGATGCGGGGCGACATCGCGGCGGCGTTGCTGCACGATCCGGAGGTGCTGTACCTGGACGAGCCGACGATCGGCCTGGACGTGATCTCCAAGGCCAAGGTGCGGCAGTTCCTCAAGGAGTTGAACACCGAGCGCGGGACGACGGTCCTGCTGACGACGCACGACCTGACCGACATCGAGCAGCTGTGCGGCCGGGTGATGGTCATCGACCACGGCCGTCTGATGTACGACGGTTCGCCGGCGGGCCTCCACGAGGTGGGGGAGAGCGAACGCATGCTCGTGGTGGACCTGGAGAGCGAGTTCCCCCCGATCGTGCTGGAGCCGGAAGCGGCGGGAGGGGCCCCGGCCCTGCGGGCGGTCAAGGTGGAGGGCCCGCGTCAGTGGCTGGCGTTCCCCGCCGCCGCGTCGGCGGCCCCGCTGGTCGCGCGGATCGCCGCGGACTACCCGCTGGTCGACCTGTCGGTGCGGGAGCCGGACATCGAGGCCGTGATCGCGAGGATGTACGAGTCCGCGCCGTGACGGGCACGCGCCCGGGCACCCTCCCCGGGCGGCGCGCGCAGGTCGTGGGCCTGCGGGTCTGTGCCGGGAACGGGTGCGTTCAATAGGCTGCGCGGTATGACAAGTGAACGTCCGGAAATGCGCGCCTCCGATGCCGAGCGTGAGCGGATCGCGGAACTGCTCCGCGAGGCCGTGGCCGAGGGCCGACTGGATATGGACGAGTTCGACCAGCGTCTCGGAGCGGCCTACAAGGCCCGTACGCGCGGGGAGTTGGTGCCGCTCGTCCAGGACCTTCCGGCAGCGGGCCCGGAGTTCGCTCCGGTGGGCTCGTCCGCGCCCGCCCCGCTGCGGGGTTCGGCGGCGAACTGGCCCGCGCGGATCGGCGGGACGGCCACCTCGAAGGGGGCTTTCGCCTTCTGGGGCGGGTTCAACCGGAAGGGCCGCTGGACGGTCGGCCGGACGTTCACCGCGTTCGCGATGTGGGGCGGCGGCGAGATCGATCTGCGCGAGGCCAACTTCGAGGGCCGCGAGACCGTCATCCGCTGCGTCACCATCATGGGCGGCATCCAGGTGACCGCGCCGCCGGAGCTGAACGTCGATGTCCGAGGCATCGGCATCATGGGCGGCTTCGGCGAGGGCTCCAACGACGAGGGCGAGCCCGCCCCGGACGCGCCGTACGTGCGGATCACCGGCTTCGCCCTGATGGGCGGCGTCGGCGTGGAGCGCAAGCGGACGAAGGCGGAGCGTCGCCGGCTGAAGGCCGCGGAGGAAGCGGAACTGGAGGCGCGCCGCCGCCGCGGGCTGGAGGGCCCGGACGGCGGGGCGGGCGGCGGCCGCAAGGAACTCTGAGCGGCCCGGCGACGAGGGACTCCGAGGGTGCCCGGCGACAACGAACTCCAAGGGTCTGCGGCAGGCGACGTCGAGGTGCCGGCCGCAGTGGACTCCGAGGAGCCGGCCGCAAGCGACGTCGAGGTGCCGGGGCGAGGCGGGGGCCGGGCGCCTCGCCCCGTACGTGTGCCTCCTCGGCGGCTCTCCTCAGCGCCTCACAGCGCGTCGGACCGGGGCGTACGGGCCTGGTCCAGGGACCTCAGGTCCAGCCGGTCGCCGAGCGCGCGGTACCCGTCGTCGTTGAGGTGCAGGTGGTCGCCGGAGTCGTACGAGGTGAGGATCCGGTTCGGCGCGGCGGGATCGCGTACCGCCGCGTCGAAGTCCACGTACGCGTCGAAGACCGTGCCCGCCCGGATCTGCTCGTTGACCGCGTGGCGTACGGCGTCGCGCTGGGGCGTCCAGGTGGCGAAGCCCTCGAACGGGGTCAGCGTCGCGCCGACCACCGTGAGCCCGCGGGCGTGCGCCCGGTCGGTGAGGGCGCGCAGGCTGTCCACGATGCGCTGGGGGTCGGCCTCCTGGGGGGACTGCTGTACGTCGTTGATGCCGAGCGCCACGACGACCGTCCGGGCCCCGGCGACCGACAGGACGTCGCGGTCGAGCCGGTCGGTGCCCGACTGGCCCCCGGTGCCGCGGCCGATGCCCACGATCCGGTTGCCCGCGATGCCCGCGTTGGCGACTCCGTACCGGCCGGCCAGCCGGTCGGCGAGGACGTCGGGCCAGCGGGCGTTGGCGTCGGTGGTGGAGCCGCTGCCCGCGGTCAGGGAGTCCCCGAAGGCGACGACCGCGCCGAGCGCCCGCTCGCTGCGGACGTCCACGGCGGTCAGATAGCGCCAGTGGGTGGTGCTCCAGGTGCCGCGCTCGTCGATCAGGTACGAGGTCTGGTGGGTGTTGGAGTGGTAGGTGACCGGTCCGCCCGCCCGCGGGGTGCGGAAGCTGACCTGGAGGTCGGAGTCGGGGGCCACGGGCACCACGACCGGGTCGCTGATGACCCGTCCGCCCGCGGCGACGGTGACGACGGCGGCGCCCTTGAAGGTCACCGGCCGGGTGTTGACGGTGGCCTGATCGATGACCAGGGGGGTGGTGCCGAAGAGGTTCGACAGCGTGATGCGGGCGACGTTCCCGCCGATGCTGGTGTGCACGACGTTGCGGATGGTGCGCCCGGGGAGCCCGTCCTTGGTGCCCGGTTCGGCGCGGACGGGCGCGGCGGTCCAGGTGGCGACCCAGGTGCCACCCGCGGCGGCGGGGTCGACCGGGTTACGGGCCGCCGCCTGGGTCTCGGCGGGCGGGAGCGGTGTCGACCGTGGGCCGGAGAGCAGCGTCGTACCGAAGGCGACGGCGGCGGCGAGCACGGCGGTGCCCGCCACTAGGGCGATGAGCAGGGCATACCCCTGGCGCCTGGGCATGTGCGGTGTTTCTCCTCGTGATGATCGTGCTGGTCCCATGATGCGACAGGCCGTCGGGAACTCGACGTGCGGCCCGGGAGTAGGGGAGGTAGGGACAATGCGTACGTCACGGGGGCGAGGCGCACGCGGACGGGTGGAGCGGATGGAACGGACCGGATCCGGCGAGCAGGGGCAGGACGAGGACGGGGACGCGGTGGGGAAGCCGGAGCAGTCGCAGGAGCCGTCGCGGGAACCGTCGAAGCGGACGGCGGAGCTGGAAGCCGGCCCCGGGCCGGGGGCGGAGCCACGGCCGGGGCAGGGCCCGGATGCGGAGCGGAGTCCCGGGGGACCCGGGTTGCCGCCACGCGCCTCGGGGCCGCTGGCCTCGTTCGCGTACACCGCCGCCGACGAGGAGAAACAGCGCGGCGTACGGCGCATGAAACTCACGGCCACCGGCCTCCTTCTGCTCGTCGCGGTCGTCTACGTCCTGGCCACCTGGGCGAAGAACTCAGGCGTGGGGGGCTGGCCGGGCTATGTCGCGGCGGCTGCCGAGGCGGGGATGGTGGGTGCGCTGGCGGACTGGTTCGCCGTCACGGCGCTCTTCCGGCGCCCGCTCGGCCTGCCCATCCCGCACACGGCCATCATCCCCAACAAGAAGGATCAGCTGGGACAGTCCCTCGGTTCCTTCGTTGGCGAGAACTTTCTCTCCGGAGACGTCATTCGTGACCGGATTCACGCTCTGGGGGTCGGTCGGAGGCTCGGAGTGTGGCTCGCGGAGCCGGCCCACGCGGACCGGGTCACCGCCGAGCTGGCGACGGCCCTGCGCGGTGCGCTGACGGTCCTTCGGGATTCCGACGTGCAGGCGGTGGTCGGCGAGGCCATCACCCGGCGCGCGGACGCGGCGGAGGTCGGCCCGGGCCTCGGCAAGATGCTGGAGAAGGTCGTCACGGACGGCGGCCACCGCAAGGTCGTCGACCTCGTCTGCGTACGGGCGCACGACTGGCTGGTGGAGCACGGCGACTCGGTGATGAACGCGGTGCAGGGCGGGGCCCCGGGCTGGACCCCGCGGTTCGTGGACAAGCGGGTGGGGGAGCGCGTCTACAAGGAACTGCTGCGGTTCGTCACGGAGATGCGGGACATGCCGGAGCACCCGGCGCGCGGCTCCATCGACACGTTCCTGAACGACTTCGCGGCGGACCTCCAGAGCGACGCCGACACCCGGGCCCGCGTGGAGCGGCTGAAGTCGGAGATCCTGGGCCGCGGCGAGGTCCAGGACGTCATCGCCTCGGCCTGGTCCTCCGTCCGCACGATGATCCTCTCGGCGGCGGAGGACGAGCGCAGCGAACTGCGGCTGCGGGCACGCGCCTCGCTGATGTCGCTGGGAGCGCGGCTGGCGAGCGACGAACGGCTCCAGGGCAAGCTGGACGGCTGGCTGGAGGACGCGGCGGTGTACGTCGTGACGACGTACCGCACGGAGATCACCTCGCTGATCAGCGAGACGGTCGCGAGCTGGGACGCGGACCAGACCTCGAAGAAGATCGAGGCGCACATCGGCCGCGACCTCCAGTTCATCCGGATCAACGGCACCGTGGTCGGCGCGCTGGCGGGCCTGGCGATCTACACGGTGTCGCACGCGCTGGGCGGCTGAGTCGCCGCTACGTGCCGGGTGGTGTCGCCCGTATGCGCCGGGTGGTCGGGCGGCGGGCTCCTCGGCGCCGCTCCGGGTGCGTAACCGTCCTGTCGTACGGGTACGCACCCGGCTCACGCGGGGGAGTTGCCCGGTAGTACGGGCGCGGCGCGGCGGGCGTTCAGTCAGCGCCGTACGGGAAGCGACGGGCGACGGGGCGATGGGGGTGCCGGGTGGGAGCGGTTACGAGCACGGTGACGGTCGAGGACGGCGGAGCGGCGGGCGGGGCCGGCCCTGTACGCCTGTTCTGCACGGACCACGGCGGCGACGGCCCGCCCCTGCTCCTGCTGCACGGGCTGGCCGGTCACTGCGGCGAGTGGGAGGCGCTGGCGGCCCGGTTCGCGGCCACGCACCGGGTGGTCGCCTTCGACGCCCGGGGCAGCGGGGCGAGCACCCGCCGCCCCGGGGACGTGTCGCGGGCGGCGCACGTCCGCGATGTCCTCGCCGTCGCACGCCGGTTCGGTCTGGCCGGGGAGGACACGGTGCTGGTCGGCCAGTCGATGGGCGGCCTCACCGCGCTGCTGACGGCGGCGGCCCACCCGGAGGTGTGCCGTGCGCTGGTCCTGATCGAGGCGGGCCCGGCGGGCCCGAGCCCCGAGCTCCCGGAACGGATAGGCGGCTGGCTCGACTCCTGGCCGGTGCCGTTCCCTGACGCGGAGGCGGCCGAGGCGTTCTTCGGCGGCGGGCCGGCGGGCCGGGCCTGGGCGGCCGGACTCGCACCGGGCCCCGGCGGTCTGCACCCCCGCGTAGACCGGGACGTGATGGTGGCCACCGTTCAGGAGAACGCGCAGCGGCACTACTGGGACGACTGGGACCGGGTGCGCTGCCCGGTGCTGGTGGTACGGGGCGAGAACGGCGCGATGAAGCCGGACGAGGCGGACCGGATGCGGGCCCGGCACCCCGCGACGCGGATCGGCGTCGTCCCGGGTGCGGGCCACGACGCCCACCTGGACGACTCTGCTGCGGTGTACGGGGAGATGGCGGCCTTCCTCCGGGACTGGCGGGTCCGGGAGTGACGGGTCCGGGCCCGGTGGGGCGGCGGCACCACAGCAGTATGTGACCCCCTTCACACCGCTCGCCATCCCTGCTTCTCACGGGCCGGATGGCGGGAAACGAGCTTCGAGGGGCCCCTGTGAGCGCCGAGACACGAGCGTCAGAGGGGCTCAACGGGGCAAACCGGTCTGTTCATCTCCCGGTCATCTGGCGCCGTAGAGGCAGCTCAAGCCGGTGAACAAGTAGGGGTGACCGGGCTTGCACCCCTTACCGAGTGGGATGTTCTGTGCGGTTGTCACCCGTCATGGGGTCATTCGCGCGCTATCTCGCCGATGTCGGACCCGTTAATCCGGGATGTCACTGTCCGAAAGCGATTGTTGACGGAGAGAATCGGCGCGGGATACGTTTTTCGCCGTAATAGTCGATCCTGCACGCGGAAATCGGTGAGGAATTATGAGAATGGTTACCCAGGCTCTGAATCAATACCGATTAAGCGAGTCGGAGGCGGAGAAGGTGGGTGAGTTGTCCTCACTCGCCGCGCGCTTGTCGGACTCGATACCCATAGTCGTCTCGGGGCTCCTCATGGATCTCCCCGACGGGATGCGCAAAATGGTCCTTGATTTCGGCACGGACGTGGAAGCTGCCGGATACTGCATGCTGCGCGGAGTTCCGGTGGGTGAACTGCCGAAGACCCCGCAGGTGCACGAGGCCCATATCCTCGACGGCCACCCGACCAACGGAACCCTCATGCTCGTCGCGGACCTCCTCGGTTCGCTGACCGGCTATCAGGACGAGAAATCCGGCGCGCTCTTCCACGACGTACATCCCGTACGCGGCGAGGAGGGCCGGATCGAGAACAGCGGATCGGTCGCCTTCGACTTCCACACCGAGAACGTGCACCACCCGCTCCGCCCCGACTACCTGGGCCTGCTATGTCTGCGCCAGGACCACGAGCAGATCGCCGCGACCCGCGTCGCCTCCGTGCGCGACGCGCTGCCGCTGCTGACGGACTGCGAGGTGGCGGAGCTGCGGAAGCCTCAGTTCCACAGCCTGTATCCGACCTCCTTCACCCGGAACACCACCGGCCCCCGCCCCTCGGCCGGCCCGCATCCGGTGATCTTCGGCCCGGCGGACCGCCCGTTCATGCGCTTCAACTCGCACAACACGCAGGGCGACCACCCGCAGGCGCGGGCCGCACTGCGCTCCCTGGCCACGGCGCTGGAGGGGGTCTGCCGCGACCTGGTGCTCGCACCGGGCGACCTCGTCGTCCTGGACAACCACGTCGTCGTCCACGGCCGCACCGCGTTCACCCCCCGCTACGACGGCCAGGACCGGTGGCTTCGCCGCTTCTACTCCCTGCGGTCCGCCCCGCTGTGGGCCCAGCGGATGATGCGGCACCCGCGCGTGCTGCCGGCGATGACGGAGATCCGCGGGGTCGTCTGACCCGGCCGCGGCAGCGGCAGGACCCGGCCCCGGGAGCCGGGGTCATGTACACGTGAATGAGGAAGAGTGGAACTGTACGAGGTGCTCGGCCTGCTCGCCGCCGCGACGGCGGCCGGCTGGGTGGATGCTGTCGTCGGCGGTGGCGGGGTACTGCTCATCCCGGTACTCCTGCTGGCCTTCCCCCAGTATTCGCCCGCGGTGGCGCTGGGCACGAACAAGATCGCGGCGGTCATGGGCACCGCGACCGCCGCGTACATGTACCAGCGGCGCACCGAGCTGGACCGCTCGGTCCTGCTGCCGGCCGCCGGACTCGCGGTCCCCTTCGGCGCGCTCGGCGCGCTGTCCGCGTCGAGCGTTCCCGCGAGCTACTTCCGGCCCGTCATCATGGGCCTGCTCATCACCGTGGCCCTCTTCGTGGCCTTCAGGCCGAGTTTCGGGGTCCAGCAGCGGAACATCGTCGTCACCCCGCGCCGCCGCAATACGGCGATCCTCGTCGCGGGGGTCGGCATCGGTTTCTACGACGGGGTTTTCGGCCCCGGCGTCGGCACCTTTCTCATCATCTCCTTCACCACGCTCCTCGCGACACAGTTCCTGGAAAGCGCGGCCATGGCGAAGGTGATCAACGCCTCCTCCAACCTGGGAGCCCTCGCGGTCTTCGCCTGGCAGGGAAACGTCCTGTGGGCACTCGGCCTCGGAATGGCCGTGGGGAACATCGCGGGCGCGATGATCGGGTCGCGTACCGCAATGAAAAGGGGATCCGGATTCGTCCGGATCGTCCTCGTTCTCGTGGTCACCGGAATGGTGGCCAAGATGGGATTCGACCAGTTCGCCTGACGGCCCGACGGGCCTGACGGGCCTACGGACATTCATCCGACGACGGAAGAGGATCCATGGCAAGGGAATTATCCGGGCTGTTGACGCTGACCGATTACGAGCAGGCCGCCGCGTCCGTTCTCGACGCCGCTTCCTGGGCGTACGTGGCAGGCGGCGCCGACACCCAGCTCACGGTCCGTGCCAACACGGAGGCCTTCGACCAGGTCTGGCTGCGCCCGCGGGCCCTCGGCGGGACGGGCGTCAAGCCCGACACCTCGGTGACCGTGCTCGGCCGGCGGCTCGCCCTGCCCGTCCTGCTCGCCCCGACCAGCCCGCAGCGCCTCCTCCACGAGGACGCCGAGATCGCGACCGCCCGCGCGGCCGAGTCCACGGGCACCGTGTCGATCGTCAGCACCGACAGCCACTACACCTTCTCCGACGTGGCCGGCGCGGTCGGCAGCGACAGCTGGTTCCAGCTCTACGCCTACCGGTCCCGCGACGACGTCGCCGCGACGATCGCCCTGGCGGAGAACGTCGGCGCGACCGCGCTCGTGGTCACGGTCGACGCCAGCCACGCGGCCCGCCGTATCAGCACCCGGCGAGCGGGCTTCCGTACCCCGGCGCACGTCGACTTCGGCAACCTGCGCTCGCTGGGCGTGCTCACCGGCGACATCCCGGACGGTGCCCGCATCGAGCGCCTGCCGCTGACCTGGGACGACCTGGAATGGATCCGGTCCCGTACGCGGCTGCCGATCGTGGTCAAGGGCGTCCTGCGGGCCGAGGACGCCGAACGCTGCGTCGCCCTGGGCATGGACGGAGTCATCGTCTCCAATCACGGCGGCCGCCAACTCGACGGCGCGGTACCCAGCCTGGTGGCCCTGGAGCAGGTGGCGGCCGCGGTCTCCGGCCGCGCCCTGGTCCTCATGGACGGCGGCATCCGCTCCGGCGTCCACGTCGTCAAGGCCCTCGCGTACGGCGCGGACGCGGTGTGCGTCGGCCGCCCCTACCTCTGGGGCCTCGGCCTGGCCGGACAGCGGGGCGTGGAGGCGGTGCTCGACCTCCTCCGGAGCGAGATCGAGGACACGCTGCTCCAGCTCGGCGCGGACTCCGTCGCCGACATCGGCGCCGACTTCGCCGTCAACGCGCACCGGGCCACGAGTCCGGGCACCCCCTGACACGTACGCCTCTCCCTCCCTCCCTCCCTTCCGACCCTCCCCCTGGCAAGGAGACCTCTGTGACTTCTGCGATCTCCACGGACGCTGTGACTTCTCCGACCGTCCACTTCTCGCGGGGTATCCCTCCGCTCGAAGCGATCCCGTCCGCCGCCATCGCCGAGCTGACCCGTTCGATCCTCTCCTTGGAACCGGACCGGGTCTTCCAGTACGCGCCCATCGGCCACCACACCGGCGACCGCGAACTCCGCGACCAGCTCGGAGTGTTCCACTCGGTCGACCCCGACCGGATCTTCGTCACCAACGGCTCGCTCCAGGCCCTCGACCTGCTCGCCGCCCACCTCCTCAAGGACGCACCCCGCAAGAAGGTCCTCGCGGAGGCGCCGACCTACGACCGGGCCGTCCAGATCTTCGAGCGGCACGGGGCACAGGTGTCCGGGATACCGCTGCGGCACGACGGCCTGGACCTGGACGTCCTGCGGGAGCGCCTGCAAACGGAGGTGCCCGCGTTCGTCTATGTGATCCCTGACTTCCAGAACCCCGGCGGGGTCACGACGAGCGAGGAGAAGCGGCGCGAACTCGTGCGGCTGTCAGCCGAGTTCGGCTTCACGATCCTGGAGGACATCCCGTACCGGGAACTCCGCTTCGCGGGTACGGCCCCCACGCTCGTCGGCGAGCTCGCGGACTCCGCCGACGGCGCCCGAGTGCTGACCATCGGCTCGCTGAGCAAGGTCCTCAGCCCGGGACTGCGCGTCGGTTACGTCATCGGCCCGCCCGGTACGCCGCGGGCCCTGGCGGCACTCGCGGAGAGCACGTACCTCTCGCCGGCCCCCCTGCTCCAGGCGGTCGCCGCGCGGGCCTTCGCGAGCGGCCTGGTCCAGCGCAACATCGACGAGGTCCGGAATCTGCTGCGGCCGCGGCACGACGCGGCGGTCGAGGCGGTACGGAAGGCGCTCGGCGACGCCGCACTATGTGTGCCCGAGGGCGGCTACTACATCAGTGTGCATCTGCCGGTACGGTCCACGGAGGAGAAGTTCCTCGCGGCGGCGGCCGCTGAGGACGTCGCTCTCACCCGTGGCTCGGCGTTCTACCCGGCGGACTCGGCACCACCGTCCGGCACGGTGTTCCTCCGGCTGCCGTTCCAGGCCCTGAGCGGCGAGGAGTTCGCCCGGGGCGTCGCGCGGCTGGCCACGGTGGCGCAGCGGGCGGAGTAGGAGCGGCGGGAAGGGCGCAGCCGGGAGACACGGGGCGGGGGAAGGACACGATGACCACGGCCGAACAGGGAGCCGAGGAGGGCACGGACGAGGCGCCCGGGCCGGATGCGCGCACCCCGGATGCGGGGGCCCAGGCCAGGAGTTCTCCGGCTGACGGCCCCCCGGCCGAAGGGCCTCCGGCTGACGGGCAGTCGGCTGGCGGACGCACGGCTGGAGGACACCCGGCCGCCAGCCGTGGGGCTGACGAACACCCGGCCGACGGGCCGGCCGAAGGTCGCACACCGTCCGGTAGGCGCGGGCTCCTGGCGGACGCCTCGCTCTCCGCCGTCCTCGCGGGCCTGATCACCGTCGTGGTCTCGTGCTCCGGCCCCCTCCTCGTGGTCCTGGCGGCAGCGGCCGCCGGTCACCTGACCGACGAGCAGACCGCGTCGTGGGTGTGGGCGGCGTGCGTGGGCAGCGGCGTGACGAGTGCCGTGCTCAGCTGGTGGACCCGGATGCCGGTGATCACCGCGTTCTCGACGCCGGGCGCCGCGGTCCTCGTCGGCAGCCTCGGGGACTACACGTACCCCGAGGCCGTAGGAGCCTTCCTGGTCAGCGGTCTCCTCATGGCGCTGGTCGGCCTGACGGGCGTCTTCGGGAAGGTCATGCGCCGCGTACCGCCCGGAGTCGTGGCGGCCATGCTGGCGGGCGTGCTGTTCTCCTTCGGCGTCGACCTGTTCTCGGCGCTGGACGGCGCGCCGATCGCGGTGCTGGTCTCACTCGCCACGTACCTGGCGGTCAAACAGCGGTCACCGAGATACGCGGTGGCCTGGGCCCTGCTCGCGGCCGTGCTCGTCACCGGGGTCGTCCCGGGCATCCACGCCTCGTCCGTGGACATCGGGCTGACTCTTCCCGTCCTCACGGCCCCGGAGTTCACCGTTTCGGCGCTGGTGGGCCTGGCCGTGCCGTTGGCCGTGGTGACGATGGCCTCGCAGAACGCGCCAGGGCTCGGTGTGCTGGCGGCCTGCGGCTACCGTCCGAACGACCGGCTGCTCATCACCGCCACCGGACTCGCCTCCACGGCGCTCGCGCCGCTGGGCGGCCACGCCGTCAACCTGGCGGCGATCACCGCCGCGATCAGCACGGGCGAAGAGGCCCACCGCGACCCGCGACGCCGCTATGTGGCCGGCCTGGCGTGCGGTGCCTTCTACCTGCTGGCGGGCGTCTGCGGAGCCGCACTCGTGGGGCTGTTCACCGCGCTGGCGCCCGAACTCATCGCCGTCGTCGCGGGCATAGCCCTGCTCACCACGTTCTCCACGAGCCTCGCCCAGGCGGTGGCGGACGAACAGGGCCGGGACGCGGCGGTGGTCACCTTCCTCACCACGGCCTCCGGCGTCACCCTCGGCGGCATCGGGTCCGCGTGCTGGGGCCTGGTCCTGGGACTGGCGACGCACCTGGCGCTGACCACCCGGCGGCGACGCGGCGGCCAGGAGAAGGCGGCCCGAACGGCCCGGGAGACGTCGGCCTGAACGGCCCCGGAAGCGGTGCGACGGTCGGGAGGAGACGGAGGCCATCGCCCCGGGACGGCGGCGCGAGGGTCACTCGCAGCCGACGCCGTCACCGTCGCGGTCCAGGTGCCGTCCGTAGCCGGGATCCCCGGCCCGGATGGGCGCGGCGCCCGCGTTCCGAACGGCGGTGCAGTTCGCGTAGGAGGTACTGCCGCCACCGCCCCCACCGCTCGTACCCCCGCTTCCGCCGTCGCCGCCGGATGACGACGCGGACTCGCCCCACGGCTCGCACCCCACACCGTCGCCGTCGCGGTCCAGGTGGGACGCGTAACCGGGATCGCCCTCCTCGACCGGAGCGGCCCCGGCGGCGCGCGCGGCGTCGCAGTTCTCGTAGTACGCCGGGGCCGGGGCCGGGGCCGTCGCCTTCGGCGCGGGCTTCGTGGCGGAGGCCGGGGTCGGTTCGGATTCGGGCGCGGAGACGGTGATGCGGACGACGGCTGTGGCGGCGGGGACGTCGGCGCCCTTCACGAGGACCCGGTAGGTGAACTCGTCCTCACCGGCGTAGCCGTCCCGCGCGGTGTAGGTGACCGTGACCCCGGACAGCGTGGCGGTCCCGTGGTCCGGCTCGGCGTCGATGCTCAGGGTCAGCTCGGCCGGGTCGTAGGCGTCGAGCAGTCCCGCCCCGTCCCCGCTCTCCAGGGTGACGGAGTCGTTGTCGAGAACCTCCACGTCCAGGCTGTCGCCCGCGTCCACGCCCTGCTCGTCGTCCATGAGCGCCAGCGCCCGCTCCACGGAGGGCGACGCCCCGGCCGTCCCGCCCCGGCCGTCCGTACCGCCGCCGTCGCCCCCGCACCCCGTCAGGATCAGCGCGAGTGCGCCCGCTCCGGCCGGTATCCGCATCCGGAGGACCCCGCGCCTCGGCCGCCGTGACCGCTTCCTCATCTGCATGTGCCGCCCCCAAGGCCGAACTCCGTGCGGTGGAGCAGCCGATGCTCGCAGCGAGCCCGGGCGCACATCAGGGGCATGCGGGAAGCGAAGCGGAATTGTGATGAGAGCGTGCGCAAAGCGTGCAGGAGATGTTGGATGGGGGCGAGGGGGTGAGGGGGCGAGGGGGCAGTGTGGGGAGGAGGCGTGTGAGGCCGTCGAGTGGGCTTCGGGAACCATCATCGAGTGAGGGAATCAGCTGATGACGTACGCGACGACACCGGACGGAGTCCGTATCGCCTACCAGCTCCGGGGCGAAGGAGCGCCGCTGGTCCTGCTGGCGGGCCAGGCGAACAACCACCACTGGTGGGACACGGTCCGCGCCGACTTCCACCCCGCCCGCAGCACCCTCACCCTCGACTATCGCGGCACCGGCGACAGCGACAAGCCCGACAGCCCTCACAGCACCGAACTGTTCGCCCAGGACGTCGTCGCCGTCCTCGACGAACTCCGCATCGACCGCGCCGACATCTACGGCACGTCCATGGGCGGCAGGGTGGCCCAGCAACTCGCGGCCCACCATCCGCACCGGGTGAGAGCCCTGGTCCTCGGCTGTACTTCCCCCGGCGGCCCGCACAGCGTCGAACGCGGCGACGACGTCCGCCGAGCCCTGGTCCAGCGCCGGCCCGGGGCAGCTCGGCAAGCCCTGCTGGAGCTGATGTACACCCCGAGGTGGCTTGCCGACCACCCCGGCACGCACCACACCCTCGGCGACCCCGCCATGCCCGCACACTCCCGACGCCACCACCTCGCGGCCAGCAACCGTCACAACGCCTGGGACCTCCTGCCCGGCATCAGCGCACCCACCCTGGTCGTCCACGGAACCCGCGACCTGCTCAACCCCACGGCCAACGCGCCGCTGCTCGCCGGCCGTATCCCCGGCGCCCGTCTGCACCTGATCCCCGGCGCCCGTCACGCCTACTTCGAGGAGTTCCGCACGCACGCCGGCCCTCTCGTCCTGGACTTCCTCACGAGCGTGGACCACCAGCCGTGAGGAGCAGCGCGACGGCCCGGACCCGCCCCTCCCCCCGGGCCCCGGGCCGCCGGGCCGCCGGGCACGACCTCCCCCGGCGTGCCGCTGCCCCGGCAACTGGGCCCGCGCCTTCTGCCGCGCGGTGAACACCTCCCGCGCGTAGGCGGCGTGGTCCTGACTCGGGAACGACACGACGGACTGGTGCTGGTCGTACCGTCCGTGCGCCCGGCGGGCGGCCGTGATCTCGAACCGGACACGTGCGCACACAACTTGACCAGGAGCGGCGGCGAAGGCGCGGCTGTCGGCCTCGGTGACGGCGAACAACGGCCCGTAGAAGTCGCTCAGTCGCCGATTGCCCCGCGCGAGCCGCTCGTGGCGCTGGGCAAGCCGCAACCCGTTCAGGTGGGCCGCGACGTACCCGGCGAAGGCCAGGGCGATGGTGACGACCAGGCCAGTCATGGGGGGTGATCCTGCTGAAACCGACGTGCGGAGCGACGGGCAACGGCGCACGGTGGCAGCCCGGTTGGGGGTGGTGGCCGAACGGATCTTCGATGTGGTGATGGGTCGGAACGGTGCGATACGGTGAAGAGGTCATCACGCTCTGTGCGCTCACGTGCGCAAAGGGCGGCCCCCGGAGGTGCGTCAACACCCACCCGAGGGCCTCACACCCCCAGTGGAAGTAGCCACTAGAAATGCTGCGTCATGTTATCGCGCCCCCTTCGGGCTGGACCAAAGCCCCCCACACCGTCGTACGCGACCGGCGGTTGAACAGCGATGCGAAGATCCTCCTCCTGTACGTCCAGGGCCTCCCCGCCTCCGCCACCGACCGCCCCCTCAGCGACCTGGCGCGGAAGCTGGACATGAAGGGCCGCCCGTACCAACGGGCCAAGAGGCAACTGGTGGAGCACGGTTACGTCCACGAGTGGCGGTCCCAGAGCGACGGCGGCCGCTGGAGGACGGACCAGCTGTTCACGAACACACCGCTGACGAGCGCGGAGGCCAGGATCGTACGAGCGGCGCTGGAGCCGGACGACGGCGGCCGTCCGCCGGAGTTCGTGGCCGCCCCTCCGCCGCCGAGTACGCGGTATCCGACGGTCGGCGCGCCGACCCCTCGGACGGCCGGTGGCTATGAACCGGAGGAAGACCACAGTGATAAGACCACTCCCCACCCACCCCCCGAAGCGGAACCGCCACAGGAGCGGGCAGAGGTCCCGGCACCCGACCCCGATGAAGCGGCCCCGGCCCCCCACCCCACCAGTCAACTGGCCAAGGCTGAACGGCTGCTGCTGTCCCTGCGACACACGCGCCGTGACCTGCTGCTAGGGGTCCGGGAGGCCCGTGCGCTGGCGGTGGAGGCCGTGAAGTGGCTGGAGGGCGGACTGCCGGAGGGAGACCTGCGACAGGCGCTGCTGGCCGACCCTCCCGAGAACGGGGTGCGCTCGGCGGCCGGCTTCCTGCGCCATCGTCTGATCCAGAAATGCCCGGTGACCCCGCTGCCGGCACCGCCTCCCGCGCCGCCCGTCAGGGAGCTGATCGTCTGCACGGGCCCGGGCGAGGAGCACGTCTTCCGCCCGCTGGGCGACGAGACGGAGTGCGTGGACTGCCGCCGGGCGGCGGCGTACGCGAGCTGGACGGTCGACACGGACACGTACGACTTCCCCGCGGACATGCCCTGGCGGCAGCGCGTGGCGGCGGTGCGGAAGGCTGACGCGCTCCGAGCCGCGCACTCATCCCAGGGCGACGCGGGCCACGACGGGCAGATGGTCGCTGCCGGTGGCGGGCAGGGTGCGGATGTGGCCCACGGTGGCTGAGCGGGCCATGACCTGATCGATCCGGGCCAGCGGGAAGGCGGCCGGGAAGCTGAAGGCGAACCCGCGCTCGGCGACGTTCAGCTGTGAGGTGAGAGGGCTCAGCCCCCGGTCCTCCACAGCCCCGTTGAGGTCCCCGAGGAGAATCACCGTATCGACGCTTTCGGCGGCGATGGCGCGCCCCAGCAGCTCGGCACTCTCGTCCCTCCGATCGGACGCGAGCCCACCCGCCCCGACCCGGACGGAGGGCAGATGGGCGACGTACGCCGAGACCTCCCCGTGCGGCGAGTGGACCACGGCCCGCACGCCACGGCTCCACCCTTCAGCGATGCTCGGGGGCTTGATGTCGACCAGCCGCTCCCCGCTGAGCGGATACGTGGACCAGAGCCCGACGGTGCCGCGTACGACGTGGTGCGGATAGTCGGCGGCGAGAGCCTTCTCGTACACCGGCAGCTGCGGGTCCACCAACTCCTCCAGCGCGACGAGATCGGCCCCGGCCGCGATCAGGGCCCGGGCGGTCCCCGCCGGGTCACGGTTCTCATCACTGACGTTGTGCTGCACGACGACGAGCCCCGGCCCGTCGCCTGCCGAGGCGGGCAGGAGCAGCCCCCCGAAGAGATGCACCCAAACGCCCACCGGCAGCAGCAGGGCCACAAGGGCGACGGCGGACCGCCGCAGCAGGGCGACGACCAACAGCACGACGACGAAGACGCCGACCCAGGGCAGAAACGACTCCAGCAGACTCCCAGCCCGCCCAGGCCAGTTGGGCACACCCCGATGGAACCCCAGCAGCCCGGCCACGACCACGGCACTCCCGGCGATCACCCACCCCCGCCGCCGGTCCCCCACCCCGGGCGCCACCGGCGTCTCCGCCGGCACCGCACGAGGTTCTACCCGCTCCACCATGTCGTCCCATCCGGTCGATCCCGCTTCAGAGGACGACCGACCAGGCCAAACAGGTTCCGTCCACGGATGACAGGACCGAACTTGATCTGCCCCGCGGAAGCCGGAGACGATGTCGTCTCGACCCGAGGAGCCCGGGAACGGGACCACGGGTAACGGGGATGTCTGGGAAGACGGGGAGAGCCTTACGGTGGCGTGGGACGAATGGGAGCAAATCAAAGCTGATGTCGCGGCGAATGGGCCGACGAGCATGCAGCTGAATCAGGCCCCAGCCTCGGACGGCGAGGCTTCTGCGGATCTGAAGTCGGACAAGAAGGCATGGGTGAAGGCCGGCGAAGGCGTCACCGGCCTCAAGGGCGGCGTCGACAAGGCGTTGACGAAGCTCGGCGATGGACAGACGGGGCTGGGCGACACCGCCGGGTGCCGGAGCGCGGCGGCGCAGAAGGAGATCTACGGCTCGTGGAAGAAGTACATCGGTGATGTGAGCAGTCGCTGTGAGGCGCTGGGCGGCCTTCTGGAGAGGTCGGGACACGATCTCTCGAAGCCCGACCAGGCGGTCATGGCTGAGCTGAACAGGCTTAAGGCGCAGTACCAGGACACCGAGGCCGTTGGCGGCCACCCGAAGGCGAAGTGACGGCGACCATGGATCTTGCGACGCTGAAGGCCCTCAGGCCCTCGGAGTACGAGGGCGCCGCAGACGGCTACCGGGCCACCGGTGAGATGGCCAGTGCGGCAAAGGACACGATCGACAACCAGGTCTGCGCGGGCGTGCGGAATCAGCTGGAGGGCAAGGCGGCGACCGCCGCCCTGGGAGAGCTTCGCAACCTGTCGGAGAACTTCCATTACGTGCAGGTCGAGTGCGGTCTGATAAGCACCGCACTGAACGGATTCGCCTTCGATATGGCGGTTGCCAAGAGAAGGCTGGAGACGGCGATCGAGGATGCCCACGCCGATGGCTGCACGGTAGGTTCCGATGGATCGGTGTCCTACCCGGCGGGCAAGAAGCCCGGCGAGGAGAAGATGGTCGACGGCGGCACGGTGACCGGGAGCGCCGGGGGCAGTCCGATGTCCGATGCCCTGGAGCGTCAGGCGATGAACATCCACCCGAATCCGAACTACGGCAAAGCGATGGGGTACGCGAACCGGATCGCCGACGCGCTGGAGGAGGCGGCCGACGCGGATGCCAAGTGGGCACCGAAGCTGCGCGCGCTGAAGGCTGACGACGACCTGGTGGTCTCCAAGCGCGACTGGGCCGACACGCAGTCGGACCGGGGAGGTGTCCGCGAGGCGGGCAAGGACTACCTCGACTCCCTGCCGGAGCCGCCGAAGGACGGCAGCCCGAAGGACAACGCTGCATGGTGGAAGGGGCTCGGCGCGGAGGAGCAGTCGGCTCACCTCGCACTGAACGCCGCAGCGGTCGGTGCGCTGGACGGGTTGCCCGCCGAGACGCGTGACGAGGCCAACCGCATGGTGCTGGCACAGAGCAGGGCGCAGGTGGAGCTGGAGCTCGCCAAGATTCCTCCCGAGCCCACCAGGTACTCTCCGAATCCCAACGGCGGCTATCCGGCTGTCATCCAGAACTCCAGCTGGAGCAAGTGGGACGAGAAGTACGGCGAGCGGTTCGCGCAGCTCACCAAGTCGAATGAGGGCATGAAGAGCATTCGGGAGCGGTTCGACGCGACCGGTGAGAACGGACTGCCACCCGCCTATCTCCTGGGTTTCGATGCCGAGAAGAACGGCCGGGCGATCGTTGCCAACGGGAACCCCGACACTGCCGCTCACACGGCGGTCTATGTTCCTGGTACCACGTCGAATCTTGGCAGTATCGGTGGGGACATCGGACGCATGACAGAACTCTGGCGACAGTCCGATGCTATGGCCGGAGGAAAGGAAGTCTCCACCATCACATGGCTGGGGTACGACGCTCCGCAGAGCATCGTCAAGGATGCGCCTTTCCGGCACTATGCCGACGACGGAGCCCCGGCTTTCAACCAGTTCATGGACGGTCTCAATGTGGCCAACAGCACCGACTCCGGTGGTCACCACACGGCTATCGGCCACTCGTATGGCACGACGCTGATCGGTTCCGCAGCTCGCCAGGGCGAGCTGAACGTGGATGACGTGGTGTTCGCAGGGAGTCCCGGTGTGCAGGTGGGCGAGGCGTCACAGATGGATGTGCCCAAGGGGCATGTGTGGAACGAGGAGGCTGAGGGCGACCCGGTCCCCGACCTGGGGCGTTTCGGTCACGGCGGCAGTCAGTGGCGGTTCGGCGGCGGCGTGGCCATCATTCCCAGCGACGAATTGTTCGGAGCGAACCAGATGACTACAGGCGGGTCCGAGGGGCACAGCGAATACTGGGAAGAAGAATCGGAAAGCTTGAAGAATCAGGCGGCGGTCGTGACGGGTCGATATGGAAAGGTAGAACTTGAGGAATAGGGTTCTTAATTCTGCGCTTCTGGGCGCCGTGATACTCACCACAATCACAGGATGCGGCATGACTGACCAAGCAGAATCCGGTGCACCGAAACCAGCCGGGACGCGCAGTATTGACGATGTCGACGCGGAAACGAAGCAGATCTCCAGCCAGATCCTTGATGTCATCGCTGTGAAGGGCAAGATGTCCAAGTCGGGTCCGGGGGTCAGCGCCTGCGAAGGGGCGGAGCGGGGGAAGTTGTTCCTCATGCGACACCCTTGGAGTCTGACGGGTTCCTCGGATGCCGAACTCATGCAGGCCATGACTCGCCTCAAGGAAGATCTTCCGAAGTACGGGTGGAAGATCGTCAAGTACGAGCGGAACGGCAGTAAGGCCGAATCCTTGGAACTGACGGCGGAGCATGTCGAGAAGAAGTTCGCCGTCAATGTCGAGTTCTGGGAGAAGAACAGCGGCGGGGACACCAACGATCCAACGCTGCTCGTCAACGTGGTTTCCGCCTGTTATCAGGTCCCGGACGGCGAGGAGGTCGACCGGTTCTGAGGAAGCTCCGGCGACACCGGAGCGGCGTGAGGCGGCTCGAGTCGCCGATCACGCCGCCCGGTTCGGCCGGCTCTTCCTCTCAGCTGCTCACGTGGTGAAGCCCTTCTCCGACACGGCGGCTCGAAGAAGGGACCGCGCGAAGTCATCCACATCGAGCCCGGCCAGGTGCTCGACCAGGGCCTGCCGGACGTCCCGCACCTGCGCGGACAACCGCTCCCCGGTGATGTCGCCGGGGAGGATGACGCGCCGGAAGGCGTCCTTCTCGATCACGCGGCCGACGAGCTTCTCCGCGACCCGGACCGGTGTGCGTTCCCGGATCGCGAAGGTCAGGTGGATGCTGCGGACCTGCGTGCCGAGCGCATGAGGGTTGTGCACCCACCCCCTCGGCAGGAGCAGGGACTGCCCCGGCCGGAGGTCGACCTCCAGATCGGGGCCTGCGGCCTCCCACTGCGGAAGGAAGGCGGGGTCCCAGACGCGGAAGGGACTCCTGGTACTCGCGCATGGGCGCAGGGAACTTTCGGGCGCCAGATCTGCCACCGCTTGGTGCCCGCGATCTGCGAACAAGTGTCAAGAGTTGTGGGTCAGGTGGTGCGTGAGGGTGGAGGTGTCTCATTGGGGCATGATGAAAGCCTTGTGCTCGAGCCTGGCATGCTGGCCCGGGAGGGCTTGCCGACCGGACGTGGAGCTTCAAGGTGCCGACGGCGGTGTCTCGTATGCTCAGCCTGTGAGAGAGCCTCATCCGATCGAGCTATCAGGAACGTTTGTCACCAGGGGTGATGATCGTTGGCGCGATGATCGGTGGTATGGGCGGTACCGGTTGTGGTTTCCTCAGGTGTCGCCGTGGCCCGACCCGCACTGGACGTTTGTTCGAGTGCGTCCGGGATGGCGGTCTTTGGTCGAGGAGACGCTCTCGGTGGTGGCCACCGAGGTACCCAGGCAGAAAACCTGGCCGGTTCGTTTGCTCAACCAGAAGGTCCATGGGCGAGGCTGGGGCTTCGACCTGGGCCCACCTGATGCTGACTACCTCTGCCTGGAGCAGCTGTCTGACATCTGCTACATCGACATGCGCAACCTTCACAAGCTCATCGATCTCCTGGCACCGGCTATGGAGGACGCGCACTTCTTCGTCTACTCGGCGGGCGACGGCCTCGACCGCTGGGTCGACGAAGTACAGATCCATAACGGGCGTAGCATCGTTTCCAGGTGGACCGTCGAGGGCGAGGCCTGGGCTGATTTCCCTGCGTTGTGCGCGGAGCTCGCCGGTAATCGCGCTGGGGACGAGGCCTTCGGTCGCTTCGTCACCTGTCTGAGCGATCAGTGAGCCCAGCCGCGAAGCGATCACGCGGCACTGTTCTCCAGGCGCTCGATGAGGGCACCGTTCTCGAACCTGGCGCCGGAGCGGACGAGCGCGACGAGGTGGGCTCCGGTGATCGCGCGCCAGCGGTCCTGTGCGGACTCGACGAGCTTGAACACCATCGCCAGCGCCGCGGCCGGGCTGCCGGCCCCGCGGGTGGCCTTGGTCCTCAACTTCACGGTGCTGAAAGTGCTCTCGATGGGATTCGTCGTGCGCAGGTGCACCCAGTGGGAGGGCCCTCCACAGGCCCATCGCGCCGTCACCGACTACAGGTTCGGGATCGCGCATGCCGCGTCGGCGGCAGTCACGCAGCAGATCCGCCCACGACTCGGTTCAGTGGTGGAGAGCAGGCCCTGACGCCCGGGCGGGGTCACGAAGGCATGCGAGTAGTTGCTGAAGCCGGTCTCCCGCTGGATGCCGCGGGAGACGTCAGCCAGGAAGGGGACGACCCGCTGGAGGTTGCCGAGCCGGATCGTATGGCCGTCCTCGTACAGACGGCGCAGCTTCGCCGGGTCGGTCCGGCCCGCGGTGCGATGGCGGTCCGGGTGCGGTGCGGCACCGTAGCTCGCGACGGCGATCTCGTCGGCGGGCACGCACCCGGTGCCGATGTAGTGGTCGATGCTCTCCGCGGTGATGACACGGTCCAGCGCGCCGGCCTCGCGTTCGTACCCGCATGGCTCGTCCGGCCACGAGGTCAGGAGCGCTGCCACGCCCGGGCGGGGCAGTAAGAGGCTGAGTGACACGGATTCTTCCTCGCTTCACGTCGCCGCGGGGACAGGGGAGTTCAGACGGGCGGGAGGGGGCACGGAAGGCCGGGGTGGTGGTGGTTGAGGCAGCACACCACCGAGAAGGAGATCAGGCTCTGGGACTTCGTGTAGTGCACCCAGCAGACGTCGACCCCTCGGGAAAGGCAGTCCACCGCGTACGCGATCTTGTGTTCGAGGGTGACGTAGGCGCGGCCGCCGTCGTCCCTCTCGGCCGGGGGATGCGCCTCGTACGTGCTCTTCAGCCACGTGACGGCGCCCACCGCACGGGTCCAGGTGCGCTCCACCGCGGTCTGGTTCTGCCGCATGAGCCAGTGCCCGGTCATGAGGGGCGGCAGCGTCGAGGCGACGAACGCCCGGGTCTGTTCGGAGTTCAGTTCCGCACCCGGACGGCGTAGGGCCTCCTGGCCGTACGCGTCCCTGCTGCCGGTCCACGGACCGTATCCGTGCCAGTGCCCTGACCAGATCATCTGCGCCCTTCGCTAGGGGAGACGGGCCGGCCCGGAGGATGTCCGGTCCGGCCCACTGCATGGTGCTTCGTGCTCAGGAAGGGGGCCAGGTTAAAGCGTCAGGCCCCTCGTCCTGACCCACCCGGTGGCGAAGTCGTCGAGCTCCGCCTCGGTGAAGCGCAGCTCCTTGCCCGTGCCCTCGGGCTTGCTGTCACGGATGACGAAAGAGGCCTCCGTGCCGGGGATGGCGGCGAGGCTCACGCAGGTCTCGTGGGGGCCGCCGGCGTTGCCGCCGCAGTAGGCGGCGAAGGCGTCGGCCGGCGGGATCGGCAGTGCGTAGAGATTCCCGTTCATGGGAGAGTCCTTCCGGTGCTGATGTCGCGGAGATACGGTCTCCGCACCGTCGTGCTCCTGGCCCCGCCCGGCTGCCGACCGTCCATGGAGACAGCCGGGCGGGAGTCTGTGGCCCCTGACGTGGTGGGCCTGTTGGTGCGTGCGCCGACGGCGTCACCGCTCGAACCACACCGCCGCGACGATCGACGAGCCGATGGCGGCAAGGCAGACGACGTAGGCGATCTGCCGGGCTCGTTCACTCATCGGCGTCAGCCTCTGGAAGGGGCGGAGTGAATCCGCTAGGCACCGCGCACGGCTCAGTGTGCTCGGCCGAAGTCGCATTGCGAGTGGGCCGAGGCCGAACGGGCAGCGGAGGGCGAGTCGCAACCGACCAAGGTGAGTGCTCGGTTGGCTGCTGCTTCATGACAATGAGCTTCCGCAGTACGCGTGCCTGAGCACGGACGTGGGCGTAGACCTCGTGAGACAAGGCACCCGGACGTGGCGGGTTGTCTACGAGGTGAATTGCTTCGAGCCGGAATCCGCGATCGGCGGAGGTCAGATGCGCTTCCACGGCGAAGACTTCGTCCGCAAAGGCGATGATCACCTCGCGCAGCGAAGAAGCGGCCTTGTCCAGCGCTGAGCGGGTGGTCGTACCCAACGTGAACGCAAGGACTCGGCGTACGTCGAGCTCTGCGTGGATCACGTCCAGAGGCGGTCTTTCAGCCCTCGCATTGCCGGTCACCTCTTGCGAGCTGTTGATCGGGGGGTGAGTCATCACGATCTCCTGTGCCCAGGCGCGTAGCGCGTTGGATGTGCACGCATAGGTGGCGAGACCCACTTGCGGGCCACCCATGCGACGTCGCAGCACAACGGTTCCAACCCGTCATGAAGCCCCTATAGCTGCCCAGTTCAGGTTGACTGCCGCTGCTGCCGCTCAACAGACTGCACCCAAACAGTGACTGGGCGCAACATGAGTGAGCTCAACGTTGAGATTTTGCTAGAGATGGAAAGCTCAACAGTCATATGACGAAGTGCGATCAGCCCGATGCGGCACACTGGTCCGCGGCGAAGGAAGGGAATGACGGGTGGCACATCCGGAACCGAAGGTACGAAAGAAGAGGCTCGGGTCTGAACTACGGCGGCTCCGGGAGGAGTCCGGCGTCAGCCTTCAGCAGGCCGGTGAGACCATCGACGGCGACAAGACGAAGATGAGTCGCATCGAGAACGGCAGGCAGGGGCTGCGGCCCTTGGAGCTGAAGACGCTCCTCGACATGTACCAGGTCGATCTACCTATGAGAGAGGCGCTGCTTGCCCTCCAGCGGCAGAGTAAGCAGAAGGGTTGGTGGTCGCAGCACTCGGACAAGCTCAAACCAGACTTCCAGGAGCGACTCACGCTGGAGTCGGACGCCGTCCGGATCTACGCCTACCAGAGTGTCGTGGTTCCCGGCTTGCTTCAGACCGATGCGTACGCCGAGGCGGTCATCCGCGGTACGGGAAGCAAGCGGATGACCGACGAGGAAGTGCGGACGCTCGTCGACCTTCGTCTTGCTCGGCAGGCGATCTTTGATCGGGATGATGCGCCTCAATACCTCTGCATACTGGACGAGTCGGTGCTTCATCGTCAGGTTGGAGGTTCTGCCGTGACCGCTGCACAGCTACGGAACCTCGTCGAAGTGTCTGACCGCCCTGGCATCGCAGTACAGGTGATCCCGTACGCACAGGGTGCCTACGTAGGCATGGATGGTCCGTTCACCGTGTACTCGTATCCGGACCC
The DNA here is from genome assembly GCF_000721175.1 of Streptomyces anulatus. Lineage (GTDB taxonomy): Bacteria > Actinomycetota > Actinomycetes > Streptomycetales > Streptomycetaceae > Streptomyces > Streptomyces anulatus_C. The sequence goes on along the minus strand of NZ_JOEZ01000011.1, from coordinate 109,578 downwards.
GATGGAGCTGGACGTGGTCGGCCTGGACAATCTCGATGGCGGCCTGTACCTCGAAGAGACTGGGGCTGTAGAGAACTACCGCAGTGCCTTTGACCAGCTACGTGCAGCCGCTCTATCTTCTCGACAGTCCATGGATGTGATCTCACGCGCTGCGCGGGATCTTGAGAACGAGTAAGAGGCTCACGATGATGCGGCACGATCTCCCGACCGAAGCATGGATCAAGTCGTCCTACAGCGGCGACACCCAGGGCCAGTGTGTCGAGTTCCAGGTGGTACCGGACGGAGGTGTCGCGGTGGGTGACTCCAAGGACCGCAACCGAGGGGCCTTCGTTTTCCCGTCTGCTGCGTGGGGGGCGTTTGTGGCCGAAATGAAGAGCGGCAGCGGTATCTAGTACTCCAGCCGTAGAGCGTGATCTCGATGGTGAGGGGCGCCGAGGCGACAGTCGTACAGCGTCGACCATCTGGCCGAGACCGCCCACGCCGTCGGCTCCTTCTCCCTCTACCCGAGTTCCCCGAGACGGAGGGCGTCCCTCATCTCGCTGAGCTTCGCGGTCGTCGCCGGGGTCTGCTCCTGCGCTTGTTCAGCGAGTCGGAGGGCATCGTCAATCTCGCTGAGCTTCGCCGAGGACAGGACGGCCGCCCGCTCTATCAGGTCGTCCCGTGACACAGTGGTCAGCCACGTGCAAGGGGTGAAGCCTGGACGCGGGAACGCGAGCCGCAGCACGCCTTCGAACGGCACTCCTTCACCGGCGCCCATCATCACTTCGATGCCCAGACCGCTAATGTCGACGCCCGCCGGAGCGACGACCTGCATCACCTGGATCCCGGACGCGTCGTCTCCCGACAGCAGTACGACCAATCTCCGCTCGTTGAACTGGACCCACCAGACTTCGCCACGTTGCACAAGTCCTCCAGACACAGGACGGCAGACAGGCGCTGCGCGAGCCTGACGCGCTGTGGAGACGGGTGCGGCCACCGTTGATCATCGGTGTGTGAAGACTGAAGATCACGCGGTGGCTGCAGGTCACAGCGTAAACCCTGCCCACTGGCAGGAGGCGTTCGAGGGCCTGATGAGCCGGAAAACGGGACGGTTCACGCGGGTCGAATCCCGGCGCCGAGCAAGGAAGTTGGTACTCGGCCTGCTGTCGGACCTGCCGCGCAAAAACTGCTGGACCATCGCCGAGTGGGCCGCCTTCTCGGCACTGAGCCAGCCTGAGTGATGATCATTCAGCCGGCGGCGATTGCCGAATACGTCAATACATCGGCCGGAATCTGATGGAAGAGCTTCCACTCGATCGCCATAGGCTTGCTCCCCGTGTGCTTGACGTACTGCGCCGGCCCCATGAGCATCCACGGCTGGGGTCCACCGATATCCGTCTGCTTGTATCGGCGCACAAAGAGTAGGACGTGAGTGCCCTTCTCCTTGTGGGTCTGATAGCGGACGCCGGTGGGTGAGTGCTCCGAAGTCTGGTTCTGCGACTCCCAGTGGAACAGCGAGTCGTTGAGGGCGTAGTCCCTGTAGCGGGTCTCGGGTGAGAAGTCCTTCTCGTCCTTCTCCAGCGTGACAAGCAGGGCATCGGTTTGGATGTTCTCGCACCACTTCACGCCTTCGCGGAAGTGCCCCGGTTTGCGGCCGTCCACGGAGGCCTGGCCCAGTGCGGGGAGAATCTCTTCGCGGCTGTACGAAGCGTGGACAGTCAGGGGGATGGTGGCGTGCGTCCCGAGGAGCGGCAAGGGAACGTGGTCGGCCTGCTGTAGGACGTGAGCGAGTACTTGATGCAACTCGTCCCGGAACGATGGCTGATGGAGCAGTGTGTCCAGCCCTGCCTGGTAGCTGGGGAAGCCCCCGCCCAACGGCCAGAGCGAGAAGAAGAACATGCGGGCGTACCCCTGTTCCTGCTCGCTGAGCTCGTCGTAGGCAGGAGCGTCATCGGCCAGCAACTTGCTGTATGCCGCAACGCGCAGCGGGTCATCGACATGCAGGAAGGCCGAGACCCGCTTGAGGAGGGGCAACTCGCCTTCAGGGCCTGTTGCGTCGAGGAGCTTCGCTCGACGCAACAGGCCTGTCCATGAATTTCCGTTGCCTCGGTACAGCTCTTTGAGGTCCCGACCGCTCTCCTTGAGGAAGTCTGCAAGACGCGGGTTCGCGTAGGAAGCGACCTCACGGGTCAACTGTGTGACGTTGACCGCGATCTGTGAGCGGATGTTGTCCATGATCAGTTCCTTGGCTTTCGTCTCAAGGATGATCTGGCAGCCAGAAGGCAGTTGGGGGAAGTCCTGCTCGATGTTGTCGAGGAGGCGGTTGCGCGTCAGATTCGTCAGAGCGCGGAACTGCTCCTCGAACCGGAACTCCTTGCGGTGCTGACCGATGAAGTCCAAGACGGTGAGGACGGCCTTGTCGTCGGTGCGACGCAATCCGCGGCCAAGCTGTTGAAGGAAAACCGTGGCGCTGGAGGTGGGGCGCAGCAGGAGCAGGGTATCGACGTCGGGGATGTCAAGACCCTCGTTGAACAGGTCCACGGAGAAGATGACTTGGAGTGATCCCGAGCGCAGGTCCTCAAGTGCTTTCTTGCGGTCGGGTGCTGGAGTTTCACCAGACAGCGCGACAGCGTTGAGGCCTGCCTGTCGGAAGAAATCAGCCATGAAGTGCGCGTGTGCGACCGATACGCAGAATCCCAGGGCGCGCATCGAACCAGGGTCGGTGACCTTGTCCTTCACTGCGGCCACCACGAGCCGAGCTCGTGCGTCGTTGCCCGTGAACAGATTGCTCAGCGCAGTTGAGTCGTAGGCTCCACGCTTCCATGTGACAGCACTCATGTCCGTGTTGTCGGTGACCCCGAAGTAGTGGAAGGGGCTGAGGAGATCGTTCTCCAGCGCCTCCCAGAGCCGCATCTCCGCCGCGATCCGGCCGTCGAAAAACTCGTCCTGGATGTTCAATCCATCCATGCGCTCCGGGGTCGCTGTCAGGCCCAAGAGCTCCTGGGGCTGGAAGTGATCCATGATCTTGCGGTAGGTGGGCGACGTGCCGTGATGGAACTCGTCGATCACGATGATGTCGAAGTGATCCGGGGCGATGCGGCCCAGGGCCTGCGGCGTGAGTGACTGGACGCTGGCGAACACGTGGTTCCAGCGGCTGGGGATCTCACCACTGAGCAACAACTCACCGAAGTTCGCATCGATGAGGACGTTCTGGTAGACGCGCAAGGATTGTTCCAGGATCTCCTTGCGATGCGCTACGAAGAGCAGGCGCGGGTCGCGGCCGAGCGCCTGGCGCAGGCGCTTGTAGTCCAGCGCCGCCATGACGGTCTTACCGGTACCCGTTGCTGCGACGAGGAGGTTCTGGTGCCGGTCATGCACCGTGCGTTCGACTTCGAGACGTTCGAGCATGTCTCGTTGGTGAGGGTACGGGCGGACCTCTAGGCCGGAAAGGGTGATGCCCGTAGATCCCGGGCGACTGCCGCCACCCGCGCGGGACAAGGCGTAGTCCAGCCGCTCTGCGTCCCTGTCAGGGTCGTACGACTCGAAAGCGGGCTCACTCCAGTAGGCGTCGAAGGTCGCCTCGAACTTGCGGATCACCGAGGGCGTCGCGACGGAGGAGAGGCGGACGTTCCATTCCAGCCCATCCAGGAGGGCAGCCTTGGAGAGGTTCGAGCTGCCGACGTATGCAGTGTCGAAGCCGCTGGCACGGCGAAAGAGCCACGCCTTGGCGTGCAGACGTGTGGAGCGGAGCTCGTAGTTGACCTTGACCTCGGCGCCGAAGTCCCGCACCAGTCGGTCCAGGGCGCGGCGTTCGGTGGCGCCGATGTACGTCGTCGTGAGTACACGGATGGGAATACCGCGCTCGCGCGCCGACGACAGGGACTTTTCGAGGACGCGGAGGCCGTGCCACTTCACGAATGCGCAGAGGAGGTCGACTCGGTCGGCAGTGGCCAGCTCGGCGCGCAGCTCGAAGCCGAGACTGGGGTCTTCAGGGGAGTTCGTAATGAGTGCCGTCTCGGACAACGGCGTCGCTGGGCGTATGGCGTAGACGCCCGGTGCCTCCTGTTCCGCGACGGCCAACAGCTGTCGCGGCCCATCGGTGACGAGATCGATCCACTCTGTCGCACCCTCGATCGTGCTAAGCGATTCGAGGATGTGATTGGCCGCTATCACCTGTTCGGCAGGGGAGAGGCCCTGGAACACCCGCCTCACTGTGGCGCCGATATGGCGGGCGAGTACATGGGGTGCTGATTCCTTGCCGACTGAGGCATCGATCGGACGCCAACCAGTGGAGTCGAGCTGCTTCATCCGCTCGGCGAGTCGATGCGTGATGAGCGATTCATAGAGCCCGGCAACTGGCGCGTCGCCCGAAATGTCGTTTGGCATGCCCCGAGTCCCCCTCATTTGGCTGCGTACTGCATCTGCAGTTGTATCAAGGAGGCCTGACAGCCGGGGCGATGGCCGGTGAGACCAGCAAGGGCCGTTGCCCGCGAATTCGCAGGCAACGGCCCCTGTCAAAAACGTGCAGCGGGCGTTCACCCGCGCCCGTGGCACCCCCCATAAGCCTCCCCCGACCCGCACCAGCAGGCAGCCGTGCGCGACGGGGGCCATGGGACGGCGCGGCCCCGGGCGGCGAGGGTGGTGGCGTACTGGGGGAGGAGGCCCGGGGCGGCCGGGGACGCGGCCTCGGAGGCGGCGAACGCCTCGTACGAGGGGACCGTGCCCGTCACGATGCCCAGGTTCGGGGTGCCCGCCGCGTGGAGGTCGCGGAGCGCGGTCTCCAGGCGGTCCAGGTGTGTGGCGCGGTCCACGTACTCCTCGGTCAACGCCGGGTACGCGGTGAGCAGTTCGCGTAGTTCGTGCTCGGGCCAGTGCAGGACGGCGACCGGGAACGGGCGGGAGAGGGCCGTGCGGTAGGTGCCCAGCTCCGCGCGGAGGCGGGTGATCTCGGCCTTCAGCTCGACCGGGTCCGAGGAGCCCAGCGACCACAGGCGCTTGGGGTCGTGGAGTTCGTCCAGGGGTACCGGGGCCGTGTGCAGCTCGCCGGCCAGCTCGTCCCACGTGTCGTGGTCCAGGCCCATCAGCCTGCGCACCCGGTGGCGGCCGGTCAGCAGGGACTGGACGGCGTACGGGACCTCCTCGCCGGGGGCCATCAGCAGGGTCAGCGCGGTCGAGAGGACGTCGTGCGCCGACTCCAGCTCGTCGTGCGCCTCCAGCGTCTCCGCGGCCACCTGCCACGGCGCCGCGTCCAGCGGGCCCGCGGCACGGATGCCGTCGATGATCGCCCGGGCCTCGGCCTCGTGGCCGTACTCCCAGAGGTTGGCCGCTTTCAGGGCCTTGATCAGGTGCGGGTTGTCGACGGAGGCCTCGGGAGCCCCGAGCAGGTCGTCGTAGAGCGTGCTCGCGCGGGCGCGGTCTCCCGCGAGTTCCAGGTGGGCCGCGGCCTGGAGGATCAGCGGTTCGTGGTCCTCGGGGTACTGCGCCGCGGTGCGGAGCAGACGCTCGGCTTCGGTGGTGTGGTCGGCAGGCGTGTCGGGGCGCATGGACCACACGGTACTGCCGGACGGCGACGGCGGGGAGAAGAGGGCGGGGGATGAGAAGCGGGAGAAGTCTGGAGAGTTGTGGGGTTTGCCCCTACCGTGCGCGCCGTGTCCCTGCCCTGCGCGCCGTGCACTTACGGTGCGCGCCGTGCGGGTCCGTGCATGCCGTGTGCGCCGTGCGCGCCGTGCGGATCCGTGCATGCCGTGCGCGCCGTGCGGGACCTGTGCGCCGTACCGGAAGGGTGACGACGGAGCGGGAGGGGTGACCTCGATGCGGAGGCGCGGAGCTGCGGGAGGACGCGGGATCGGGGTTCCGCCGGCCGTGCGCGGACGCGGGGGCGGCGGTCCGCACCTCCTCGCCCGGGGGCTGTGGGTGTCCGCCGAGCTCGTCGTGACCCTCGGTGTCGTGCTGCTGCTCCTCGTCGCCCATCAGCTGTGGTGGACCAACCGCGAGGCGCGCGCCGACGCCGGGCGCACCGTCCGGAGCCTGCAGCGGGAGTGGGACGAGCCGGTTCCGGAAAGCACCGACGGTGGCGGTGCGCGGGAGGGGAGCCCCGGTCCCTCGCCCTCCGGCCGTGGGGGCGAGGGCGTGCCGGCCGGCCCGGCGGCATCCGATGCCCCTGCCCCGGCCCGTTCCCGTACCGCTCCCCGCTGGGACCAGGCGTACGCCGTGCTGCGCATCCCCCGGATCGGGCTCACCGCCCCCGTCGCCGAGGGCACCAGCAAGGGCGGGGTGCTCGACCGGGGGTACGTCGGGCACTACGCCCGCACCGCACAGGCCGGGCGGGCCGGGAACTTCGCGCTCGCCGGGCACCGCAACACCCACGGCGAGCCCTTCCGGCGAATCGACCGGCTGCGGAGCGGCGACCGGATCACCGTCGAGACCCGGGACGCCGTCTACACGTACACCGTCGACAAACGCCTCGCGCGGACCGCCCCCTCGGACAGCGGGGTCATCGCGCCCGTGCCGCGCAGCAACATCACGACGTCCGTCGGCTACAGCACTCCCGGCTACTACCTCACCCTGACCACCTGCACCCCCGAGTTCAGCTCCCGCTACCGGCTCGTCGTCTGGGGGAAGCTGACCTCGATGCGCCCGCGGTGACGGACGCGGCCTCCTCACCAGGCCGCCCGGGACGTATCCGATCATCGTGTATAACGAAAGGAGTGCCGTTCACTTCGATGAACGGTGCGCATGAGCGGTACGAGGGACGGGAGGTGCACACCGTGCGGGACGCCAACACCCTGCGCCGCGCCTTCGCCCGGCTGCTCCGGCCCGCCGGGCTCCTCGTCCTCTTCCTCACCGAGGTCCTCCTCGCCGAGGGCGGCAGCCTCTCCGCAGCGGTCGCGCTCGCCGCCACCGCCGCCGCCGGCTCCGCGCTCCTCGTCTGCTCCGTCATCAGCGCCCGCTGCGCGCCCCCGGTGCCCCGCACCCGGGTCCGTACGGCCATCAGGGACCGGGAGCAACGCACCGCGTTCCTCCCGCAACGTGACCCCGACGCCCGGGGCCGCACCAGGCCCCGAGCACCCGGGCGCGCCCTCCTGACGGCCGCCGCGTAGGGGAAGCCCCGCACCTCTGGTTCGTACCTCTCGTACCTCTCGTACCTCTCGTACGTGCGGTGCACCCGTGACCGGGTGCGCCCCGCGCCGGTCGTCATGCCGAGTGATCACCCGTACCTGCCTTCTCGCAGGTACCTCCCGGCACGACGAGACCCCCGGAGGGCTCACCCATGTCCGCCTTCATGTCCGCCTTCGCGAGCCTGGTCGGCTCCCTCGCCGATCTGCTCGAACCGCTCTTCCGAACCGCGTCCACCGCCGCCGCGATCATCCTGTTCACCGCGCTCGTGCGGCTCGCCGTCCACCCTCTGTCGCGGGCCGCCGCACGCGGGCAGAAGGCCCGCAGCCGGCTCCAGCCGCAGATCGCCGAACTCCGCAGGAAGCACGGCAAGAACCCCGAGCGGATGCAGAAGGCGATCATGGAACTGCATGCCGCCGAGAAGGTGTCGCCGCTCTCCGGCTGCCTGCCGAGCCTGCTCCAGATGCCCGCGTTCTTCCTGCTCTACCACCTGTTCTCCAGCAGCTCCATCGGCGGCGAGCCCAACGCGCTGCTCAGCCACGACCTGCTCGGCGCACCGCTCGGCGGGCGCTGGCACGACGCCCTCGCGCACGGCGGGATGTTCGGCGCACAGGGGTGGGTCTACCTGGGGCTCTTCGCGATCGTCGCCGCCGTCGCCACGTTCAACTACGGACGCACCAAGCGGCAGATGGCCGCCAACCCGATGACGCCCGCCGCAGGACCGGACGGACAGGCCGTGCCCGGCATGGGCGCGATGACGAAGCTCATGCCGCTGCTGTCCTTCTTCACTCTGATCACCGTGGCCGTCGTCCCGCTGGCCGCCGCCCTGTACGTCGTCACCACGACCACGTGGACCGCGATCGAGCGGGCCTGGCTCTACCGCGACATGCCGGTCGGCGGGGGCGCCATGGCCACGGCGGCGTGACCCGGAGCGGCCGATGCGCCGGTCCAGTGTGTGAACGAGGTCTTGCGGAGTGTTCACATCTCTTGGACGATCAGCCAAGTCCTCCGCCGGCCGCAACCCGCCGGAGGGCCCTCCACCTCGACCAAGAGGAGCTGGACCGTTGAAGCTGCTTCGAGTCGGTACGGCGGGCGCCGAGCGCCCCGCACTTCTCGACCGCGACGGGACTCTGCGTGATCTGTCGGGGATCGTCCCCGACATCGACGGTGAGCTGCTCGCCGACGCCTGTGCGCTCGCCCGGGTACGGGCGGCCGCCGAGGCGCCCGGTGCGCTGCCCGCCCTGGACGCGACGGGGCTGCGGATCGGCCCGCCGCTCGGGCGCATCGGCAAGATCGTGTGCATCGGGCTGAACTACCACGACCACGCCGCCGAGACGGGTGCGGAGATCCCGGCGGAACCCATCCTGTTCCTCAAGGCCCCCGACACCGTCGTCGGGCCCGACGACACGGTCCTGGTGCCGCGCGGCAGCCGCAAGACCGACTGGGAGGTCGAGCTCGCCGTCGTCGTCGGGCGCACCGCCCGCTATCTGGAGACGGCCGAGGAGGGCCTCGCGCACGTCGCCGGGTACGCCACCGCGCACGACGTGTCCGAGCGCGAGTTCCAGATCGAGCGCGGCGGCACCTGGGACAAGGGCAAGAACTGCGAGACGTTCAACCCGCTGGGCCCCTGGCTGGTCACCGCCGACGAGGTGCCCGACCCGCAGGCCCTGCCGCTGCGGCTGTGGGTCAACGGCGAGCTGAAGCAGAACGGCACCACGGCCGAGCAGATCTTCCCGGTCGGCGAGGTCGTCCGCTACCTCAGCCACTTCATGACGCTCCACCCGGGCGACGTGATCAACACCGGTACGCCGGCCGGGGTCGCGCTGGGGCAGCCCGAGCCGAAGCCGTACCTGAGGGCGGGCGACGTGGTGGAGCTGGAGGTGGAGGGGCTCGGACGGCAGCGGCAGGAGCTGAAGGGGGCCTGAACCGTGAAGCCCGGGGCGTCGTCACGCATACGGTGACGGCGCCCCGCTCACCCCGTGTACGGCGCCCCGCTCACCCCGAGTGGGGGAGGAGAGTGACCGAGACGCCTTCGCGGGCCGAGCGGCGGGCGGCCTCCAGGACGTCCAGCGCGGCGGCGGCCTGGAGCGCGGTGACCGGGTTCCGGCCGGTGCCGCGCACCGCTGCGACGACGGCGGCGTAGTACGCGGGGTAGTCGCCGGGCAGCGTATGGACCGGGGTGCCGCCACCGGTCAGCGGGGACTCGCCGGAACCGATGCGGCCCCACAGCTCCTCCGCCTCCTCGCCCCACGGCTCACCGGCCCCCGGGCGCAGGCCCTCGCGCAGCGCCGCCTCCTGCGGGTCCAGGCCGTACTTCACATAGCCCGCCTCCGAGCCCAGCACCCGGAAGCGCGGGCCGAGCTGGGCCGTCGTGGCGCTGACGTACAGGTGCGAACGGACCCCGTCGGCGTGGGTGATCGCGAGGAACGTGTCGTCGTCCGCGGCCGCGCCGGGACGCCGCACGTCGGACTCGGCGTACACCTGGACCGCCGGGCCGAACAGCGCCAGCGCCTGGTCGACGACATGGCTGCCCAGGTCGTACAGCAGACCGCCGATCTCGTCCGGGTCGCCCGACTCGCGCCAGCCGCCCTTCGGCTGCGGCCGCCAGCGCTCGAAGCGGGACTCGAAGCGCTGCACCTCGCCCAGCTCGCCGTCGGCGATCAGCGCGGCGAGCGTCCGGAAGTCGCCGTCCCAGCGGCGGTTCTGGAAGACCGAGAGCAGCAGCCCGCGCTCCTCGGCGAGGGCGGCGAGCTCGCGCGCCTCGTCGGCGGTCCCGGCGACCGGCTTGTCCACGACCACCGGCAGCCCGGCCTTCAGCGCGGCCGTCGCCAGCGGGACGTGCGTCTTGTTCGGGGTGGCGATCACGACCAGGTCCAGCTCGCCGGCGCGCTCCCACAGCTCGTCCGGCGAGGCGGCGAAGCGGACGTCGGGGAACGCGGCACGGGCCTCGGCCCGGCGCTCCTCGTTCGACGTGACGACCGTGTCGAGGACCAGGCCATCGGTCGCGGAGACCAGCGGCGCGTGGAAGACGGAGCCGGCCAGGCCGTAGCCGACGAGGGCGACGCGGAGAGGGGCGCCGGGGGCGTTGGGGGTCATGCATTCCACTTAAGCAACGCTGTTGCCAAAGTGCAAGCGACCGGCACAATGGGACGGTGAACAGGAGTGAGCCGTGAACACGAGCAGGACGAAGGCCCCCGCGGGGGTGAACCTCCCGGCACTGCGCCACCACAACGCCGCGCTGGTGCTGGACCTGCTGCGGGCGGCCGGGGCGGACGGCATCAGCCGCCTGGAGCTCGCCGAGGGCACCGGCCTCACCCCGCAGGCCGTCAGCAAGATCACCGCCCGGCTCCGGGAGGACGGTCTCGCCGTCGGCGCGGGCCTGCGCCCCTCCACCGGCGGCAAGCCGCGCACGGTGCTGTGCCTCGTTCCCGACGCGCAGTTCGCCGTCGGGCTGCACCTGGACCGCGACGGCCTCACCGCCGTCCTCGTCGACCTCGCGGGCCGGCTGGTCGCGGTCACCCGCGCACCCCTGGACCTCGGCGCACCGGCGGACCGGGTCCTCGGGGACGCGGCGGACGCCGTCCGGGACCTGTGCGCGGCCGAACCGCACAAGCCGGTGCTGGGGCTGGGCGTCGCCGTACCCGGCCCGCTCGACCACCGGGACGGCGTCCTGCACCGGGTCACCGGCTTCCCGCGGTGGGACGGCTACCCGCTGCGCGCCGCCCTCGCCGAGCGGACCGGGCTGCCGGTGGTCCTGGACAAGGACACCAACGCCGCCGCCCTCGCCCTGGCCCTCTCCCTGGACGAGCCGCGCGGCGACTTCGCCTACCTCCACCTCGGTACGGGGCTCGGCGCCGGCCTCGTCCTCGGCGGCCAGGTGCACCGGGGGGCGCGGACGGGGGCGGGCGAGTTCGGCCACCAGACCCTCCAACTGGACGGCCCGCTCTGCGGGTGCGGCGGGCGCGGCTGCATCGAGGCGCTGTGCCTGGCCGCCGAGGCGCGCGGCGACCGGGCGGAGGCCGCCCGGATCCTGGGCACGGGCGCGGCGAACCTGGTCGGCCTGCTCGACATCGACCGGGTGGTGCTGGGCGGCCGGACGGTGGCCGCCGACGAGGACGCGTACGTGCGGGGCGTCCGGGCCGTGATCGAGGAGCGGGCCGCGCGGGGCGGGGCGGGCACGGGGGTGACCGTCGCGGTCGCCGGGGGCGGCGACCGGCCCGTCGCCGAGGGCGCGGCGCAACTGGTGCTCGCGCCGGTGTTCGGGCGGGTGGGGGAGCGGGGTTAGGGCCGGGCCTCCGGTGCCGGCCAGCCCGAGGTGGAGTCCTGCCCGGCCGAGGTCCTGCCCGGCCGAGGTGGGGTCCGCCGAGGTCCTGGGCGAGCGAGGGCAAGCGCAGTCGGGTGATCCTATGAATCAAGTCGGCATGTCGACTCTCTGAATGACGCGCGCGCGTGATGGCGTCGGTTGCCCCCGCCGGAGCCCCCGCCCCGGTCGTCCGCGAGCAGCGAAGGGTGTCCCCTCATGCCCCCCACCTCCAGCGCGCGGCTGCGTGACGCCCGTGTGCTCGCCGCCCTGGGGCTGGCCGCCGGGATCACGGTCCCCGCCGCGCTTCTGGGCGGCCCGCAGGCCGCCGCCCTGCCGGGCGCGCCCGCCCCCGCCTCCTCAGCCGCCGATGAGCAGCCCGTCTGTGGTGACCCGGACGCCAAGGAGTTCCCCATCGAGACCCGGATCCAGGACGCCCCGGACCGGTACGCCTCCGGCGGCGGATACGGCACCTGGTTCCTCGGCCTCACCAACACCACCGACACCTCCTGCCAGGCCCTGCACCCGGTCCTCGTCCTCGCCGACCGCGACCGCAGGCTGACGTCGGACCAGATCCAGCTGGAGTTCTCCGAGCCCGGCCGCCCAGGGACCGAACACCGGGTCACCTGGGAGAGCACCGACCGCGACGAACAGATCGGCGTCTTCGGCGAGAACGGAGAGAGCGGAGAGGGGGGCGAGGACAGCGAGGCGTTCCTCGGGTTCACCGTTCCCGCCGGAAAGACCGTCTCCGTACGCGTCCGGATGGCCTTCACCTCGGACACCGCCCCCGGCCCGGTAACCGCCCACGCCGCTGTCGTCCAGCGCCGCCACCAGGACAAGTCCAAGGGTGGCGGGCGCGAGGACGGTGAATGGGTGGGGGAGTCGGAGGAGTACCCCTTCGTGATCGTCGACGGCGCCACGGGCGGTATCCGCGAACCGGAACTCCCCCGGCCCGAGCGCCCCCGCCCGGAAGAATCCCGCCCGGAAGAATCCCGCCCGGAAGAATCCCGGCCGCGAGATTCCAGGTCGGAGGGTCCCGACCCGGAGCGCACCGTTCCGGGGGCCGGCACCCGTACGGAGCGGCCCGGCGATCCCGAAGGCACCCGTACGGGCCCCGGTACGGGACGGGAGCCGTCCCCGGAGCCGTCCCCGGACCACGACTCCGGCACCCGCCCGCCGACCCGCCCCGGAACCGGGGATGACGGGAGCGGGGAGCACCCCGGACTTCCGCCCCGCGACGGACTGGGCCGCCCGCTGCCCGAACTCGCCCGCACCGGAGCGGCGTCGCTGCCCTGGACCGGGGCCGCCGCCGGGGCGCTGCTGCTCGGCGGGACCGCTCTTCTGGTGCGCGCCCGCCGGGCCCGCCGCACCACCGGCTGACAGGGGCCCGCCGCCCCGCCGCCCCGCGGGGCGGCGGCGGGGTGGTGGCGACCGGATCAGCACCCGTACCGGCCTGTTCATCCGCGTCTGCAACCATCGGGCCGTGGACTACCCGAACGACCAGGCACCTGGCGCACCGATCCGCTCAGGCATCCCCGAGCACGGCCGCATCCCGAAGTACTACGCGGTCAAGGCCCGTATCGCTGTGCTGCTGGACGAGTTGGGCGAGGGCGGGCTCCTGCCCACCGAGCGGGAGCTCGCCCAGCGGCACGAGGTCTCGCGGGAGACCGTCCGCCAGGCCCTGCGCGAACTCCTCCTGGAAGGGCGGGTGCGCCGGCAGGGGCGTGGCACCGTCGTCGCCGGGCCCAAACTGGAGCAGCCGCTCTCGCTGGCCAGCTACACCGAAGGCGTCCGCCGCCAGGGCAGGCGGCCCGGCCGCCACCTCATCGGCCTGGACCGCTTCCCCTGCCCCGAGGCGCTCGCCGCCGAGATCGCGGTCGAGCGCGGCGAACCGGTCTGGCACCTGGAGCGGGTGCTGCTCGCCGACGACGAACGCGTCGGCCTGGAGAGCACGTACGTCGGCGTCGCCCGCGTCCCGGACCTGGACACGCGGTTCGACCCGGACTCCTCCTTCTACGCCTACCTCCGCGACCGCCTCGGGATCGCCTTCGGCGACGCCGACGAGCGGATCGAGACCGTCCTCGCGACCCCCCGCGAGGCCCTGCTCATCGGGACCCCGCCCGCCCTGCCGATGCTCCTGATCCACCGCCTGTCCCGGGACACCGAGGGCCGGCCGCTGGAGCGCGTGCGGACCCTGTTCCGGGGCGACCGGTTCTCCTTCTCCACCCATCTGCGGGGCGAAGGGCGGGACTGAGAGGGCCCGCTCCGCGGATCGCCACCCAGCCCGGTTGGTGACGAAAGGGTAACGGGTCTGGTCCAAGCTTGCGGGGTCGTTCACCGTCCCGTCGGTGAGCGGACGCGTGCGGGACACCCGTCCCGAGGAGCGTGGCCGTCGTGAGAGTCATCGTCGTAGGAGCCGGCGTGGTGGGAACCATGCACGCCTGGCACGCAGTCAGCCGCGGCCACGAGGTCGTACAGATCGAGCGCGAGAGCGAGGCGCGCGGGGCATCGCTCCGCAATTTCGGACAGATATGGATCAGCGGGCGTGCCGGTGGGGAGGAGCTGGAAACCGCCCTGCACGCACGCGATTTGTGGGAGGCCATAGGGGAGCGGGTGCCGGGACTCGGCTTCCGGGCCTGTGGTTCGCTCACCCCGCTGCGTACCGCACGCGAGGTCGCCGTCGCCGAGGCGGCCGTCGCCCGGCCCGACGCGGCGGCGCGCGGCTACAAGCTGCTCACCGCCGACGAGGCCCGCGCGGTCAACCCGGCCCTCCGTGGCGCGTTCATCGCCGCCCTGTGGTGCGAGCGGGACGCGGCGGTCGAACCCCGCACCGCCCAACTCGCCCTGAAGGAGGAGCTGCTGGCCTCAGGGCGGTACACCTACCTCGGCGGCCGCGAAGTGCGGGACGTCGTCGGGGCCGCGTCGGTGCGCGACGACCACGGCGACGTCCACACCGGCGACGCCGTGATCCTCGCGACCGGCGCCTGGCTCGGCGGGCTCGTCCGCGAACTCGCCGGGCCCGAGCTGCCCGTGCGCCGCGTCCGCCTCCAGATGATGCAGACCGACCCGCTCGGCGAACCGCTCACCACCTCCGTCGCCGACGCCGACAGCTTCCGCTACTACCCCGCCTACCGGGGCGAGGCGCTCGACGCCCTCGACGCCGCACAGCCCCAGGACCCGGTCGCCGCCGAGCACCGCATGCAGCTCCTCATGGTGCAGCGGAGCGACGGCGGGCTGACCATCGGCGACACCCACGAGTACGAGCACCCCTTCGCCTTCGACACCGTCGAGGAGCCCTACGAGCACCTCACCCGGGTCGTCGAGGCCCTCCTCGGCCGCCCGCTGCCGCGCGTCCGCCACCGCTGGGCCGGCGTCTACGCCCAGTGCACCGACACCTCACGCGTCGTCCACCGGCAGCAGCTGTCCGACGGGGTCTGGCTCGTCACCGGGCCCGGCGGGCGCGGCATGACGTGCTCACCCGCCATCGCCGAAACGACCGCCGACCAACTGGGCTGGTGAACCACATGACTTCAGCGACACCGACCACCGACCACCCCTTCGGCCTCGTCGTCCTCGACATGGCCGGGACCACCGTCGCCGACGGCGGCCTCGTCGAGCAGGCCTTCTCCGCCGCCGCCCAGCGCCTCGGCGTACGCACCGGATCCGACGAGCACGCCCGCCAGCTCGCCTACGTGCGCGCCACCATGGGCGAGTCCAAGATCTCCGTCTTCCGGCACCTCTTCGGTGCGGAGGACCAGGCCCAGCACGCCAACCTCGCCTTCGAGGAGGCATACGCGGAACTCGTCGACGGCGGCCGCATCGCCCCGGTCCCCGGCGCCCGGGACGCCGTCGAGCGGCTCACCGCCGAAGGCCGCACCGTCGTCCTGACCACCGGCTTCGCCCGCACCACCCAGGACGCCATCCTCACCGCCCTCGGCTGGCAGGACCTCGTCCCGCTCACCCTCTGCCCCGCCGACGCGGGCGGCCGGGGCCGGCCCTACCCGGACATGGTGCTGGCCGCCTTCCTGCGCACCGGGGCCGTGGAAGACGTGCGGCGGACCGTGGTGGCCGGCGACACCTCGTACGACATGCTCAGCGGCGTACGCTCCGGCGCCGGGATCGTCGCCGGGGTCCTCACCGGCGCCCACGAGAAGGACCAGCTGACCCGGCACGGCGCGACCCACGTGCTCGGGTCCGTCGCCGAGCTCCCCGGCCTCATCGCGCGGGCCGAGGCGTGAGCGCCCCGGCCCCCGCCGCCCCCGGCGCGCTCAGCCCCGGCCGGTCCGCACCCGCCGCCCCCAGCGGCATCCGCTTCGACGGCGTCACCGTCGCCTACGGCGGGAACGTCGTCCTCGACCGGCTCGACCTCACCGTCGAACCCGGCGAGGTGATGGCCCTCCTCGGGCCCTCCGGATCGGGCAAGACCACCGCCCTGCGCGCCGTCGCCGGGTTCGTCCGGCCCGCCTCCGGGCGGGTGCTCCTCGGCGGCCGGGACGTCACCGCCCTGCCCCCGCACCGGCGCGGCATCGGCATGGTCGTCCAGAGTTACGCCCTCTTCCCGCACCTCAAGGTCAAGGACAACGTGGCCTTCGGGCTCAAGGCCCACCGCACCCCGAAGGCCAAGATCCCCGGCCGCGTCACCGAGGCTCTCGAACTCGTCGGCATGGCCGCGTACGCCGACCGCCACCCGCGCGGACTCTCCGGCGGCCAGCAGCAGCGCGTCGCCATCGCCCGCGCGCTCGCCATCCGCCCCGGCGTCCTGCTCCTCGACGAACCGCTCTCCGCCCTCGACGCCCGGCTCCGCTCCGGCATGCTCACCGAACTGGCTCGACTTCACCGCGAGTTGCCCGACGTCTCCATCCTGTACGTCACCCACGACCAGGTCGAGGCCCTCACCCTCGCCGACCGGATCGCCGTCATGGACCGCGCCCGGCTCCGGGACTGCGGCACCCCCGAGGAGCTCTACCGCCGCCCCCGTACGGAGTTCACCGCCTCGTTCGTCGGCAACGCCAACCTCCTCCCCGTCACCGTCACGGGCGACGGCGGCGTCGACCTCGACGGCCACCCCCTCACCGTCCCCACCGACACCGCGGCCCGCGCCGCCTCGCCCACGCTCCCCGACGGCACCAGCAAGGACAAGGTGCTCGTCGTCGGCATGGACGGCCTGCGCCACGACGTCATCGCCGCCGCCGACGCCCCGCACCTCAAGTCGATGATGGCCAACGGCACGTACGGCACCTCGCTGCTGTACGCCAACCCGATGGCCGCCACCTCCTCGGGCCCCGGCTGGTCGACGATCTCCACCGGCGTCTGGCCCGACAAGCACGGCGTCAAGGAGAACTCCTTCGCCGGGAAGAACTACGGGAGGTACCCCGGCTTCCTCGCCCGCCTCGCCCAGGTCCGCCCCCAGCTCTCCACCTACGCCGCCGTCGACTGGAAGCCCCTGGACACCCAGGGCACCGTCACTCCGGGCGCCGACGCCAAGCTCGTCCTCGACGGTGACGCCGACGGCTACACCGGCCACGACGCCACCATCGCCGCCGAGACCGAGTCGATCCTCCGGAACCAGAACCCGGACGTCCTGTTCGTCTACTTCGGCCAGACCGACATCGCCGGCCACAACTCCGGTGCGGCCAGCGCCGCGTACCGCCAGGCCATCCACGTCCAGGACGGCTACCTCGGCCGCCTCCTGACCGCGATCAGGGCCCGCCCCTCGTACGCCACCGAACGCTGGACCGTCATCGTCACCACCGACCACGGCCACACCGACTCCGGCGGCCACGGCGGCAGCGCGATCGAGGAACGGCGCACCTTCGTCCTCGCCCAGGGCCCCGGCATCGCGGCCGGCGCCAAGCCCACCGACACCCGTCTCGTGGACGTCGCCGCCACCGTGTTCAAGCAGCTCGGCATCGTCCCCGACCCCGCCTGGGGCCTCGACGGCAAGCCGATCCAGGAACGCTCCACCGACCCCTTCGAGGCGCTGTACCCCTCCCTCTCCGCCCGCGTCGACGAGACCGGCATCCCGGCCGGGGTCCTCGGCTGGACCCACAGCGCGCCCAGCGGCTGGTCGGTGGTGAACTCCGCGATGGGCACCGGCGGCGTGAGCGAATGGCGCGGCTGGTCCTTCGCCACCGACGAGTTCTGGAGCCGCAGCCAGCGCGACCAGTCCCGTGAGCTGAACGTCCGCTCGCGCGGGATCTTCGCGGTCGCCGACTCCGACGAATGGGACGACAAGGCGTCCTCGGGCCCGTACGACTCCACGCTCGTGACCCCGGCGTACGCGGTCGGCGGCAGGTCCACCGTGACCCTCGGCTTCACCACCCTGTACCGGCAGGAGGGCAGCCAGAGCGCCCGGATCCTCGCCTCCTGGAACGGCGGAACGCCCGTCGCCGTGAAGAGCTACACATCCGACGTCATCTCACAGCCGCAGTCACTCACCCTGGACGTCCCGCCCGGGGCCGCCAACGTCAGCTTCCGGTTCCGCTACACCGGCAGCAACAACTGGTACTGGGTGATCGACGGGGTCAGGGTCACCACCGGCTGATCCGAGCGAATGGCTCTTATGCTGGGGGCGCCGGGACGGCGTGGTCCGGGCACCCCCAGCACGCAGTGCGTACGGCAGGAGTCCCGACACATGGCAGAGCGCAAGCCGATCTCATCCTGGCTCACCGACATGGACGGCGTCCTCATCCACGAGGGCACCCCCATTCCCGGTGCCGATGCCTTCATCAAGCGGCTGCGGGATTCCGGGCTGCCCTTCCTCGTCCTCACCAACAACTCCATCTACACCGCGCGCGACCTGCACGCCCGGCTGAAGCGCATGGGCCTGGACGTGCCCGTGGAGAACATCTGGACCTCCGCGCTCGCCACCGCCCAGTTCCTGGACGACCAGCGTCCCGGCGGCACGGCGTACGTCATCGGCGAGGCCGGTCTCACCACCGCCCTGCACGACATCGGGTACGTCCTCACCGACCACGACCCCGACTACGTGGTGCTCGGCGAGACCCGGACGTACAGCTTCGAGGCGCTCACCAAGGCGATCCGGCTGATCAACGCGGGCGCCCGCTTCATCTGCACCAACCCCGACGAGACCGGGCCGTCCGCCGAGGGCCCGCTGCCCGCCACCGGCTCGGTCGCCGCCCTCATCACCAAGGCCACCGGCAAGGACCCCTACTTCGCGGGCAAGCCCAACCCCCTGATGATGCGGACCGGTCTCAACGCCATCGGCGCGCACTCCGAGACCAGCGCCATGATCGGCGACCGGATGGACACCGACGTCCTGGCGGGCCTGGAAGCGGGCATGCAGACCTTCCTGGTCCTCACCGGACTCACGGCCGTCGCCGACATCGACCGCTACCCGTACGGGCCGTCGCACGTCGTCGAGTCCATCGCCGACCTGGTCGACCTCATCGACCTGCCGGACCAGGTGGACCAGGGGAAGCAGGCCCTCCAGGCAGACCCCCGCTGACCTGCGCGGACCGCATCCGCAGTCGCCCCGGCTTTCGGCCAGGGCGTCGCTCGAACGGAGCACTGCGGATGCGGGCCGCCGGCGCAGGCGTGAACCTTCCCGTAGGAGGTTCACGATGCGTTCAACACTGCTCACGTTCTGTGCCGCGGCGGCGGCCGCGCTCATAGCCGTGCCCGCACCCGCCGCTCTGGCGTCCCCGGCCGCCCCGGCCGGCGACGACGACCGGCGCACCGGCACCGTCTCGGTCACCCCGTCCACGACCGCCCCGGGCGGGCAGGTGGAACTGTGGGTCGACGTCTGCGGCAAGGGCCGCGAGGCGACGGGCAACTCCGACGCCTTCACCTCGGAGGCCCGCTTCCGCCCCGCCGACGACAAGGGCCTCTTCGCCGAGGCCCGGATCCGGGACGATGCCGAACCCCGCTCCTACGACGTCTGGGTGACGTGCAAGGGCGGCCGGGGCAAGGCGACCGGCACCCTCACCGTCGTCCACCACAACCGCCCCTCGCCCGCCGCACCCGTCAAGGCGGGCGGCGGAGGCACCGCCACCCTCGCCGAACGGTCCACCGAGGCCGAGGGGCCCGGCACCCGGCACGCGGTGATCGGCCTGGTGCTCGCCGCCGTCGCGGCAGTCGCCGTCGCCCTGCGCAGCTCGCGCCGGCGTCGCGGCCCGGCCGGCAGCTGACATGGGTGCCCCGGACTGCCCGGCAGGCAACGGGCGACTGCTCACCGGAGTGACCTGGGCCGTGCTGCTGCTCGGCCTGTGGCTCTGGGGCCGGGAGGCCGGCGGCGGGCTCGGCGGCCTGTCGGGGCCCACCACCGGCGACGTGGCCGCGGTCGGCCGCCCCTTCGGGGCCCCGCTGCCCCCGGCCCACGACCCGCTCGCCGGGTCGGCCCCCGAACGCGTCGAGGTCCCCTCCGTGGGGATCGCGGCACCCGTCATCGCGCGCGGTCTCGACGACGACGGGGCCATCGACCCGCCCCCGTACGGCATGCCGAAGACGGCCGGCTGGTATGGCGGCGGCACCCAGCCCGGTGCGAAGGGCGCGGCCCTGTTCGTCGGCCATGTCGACACCGACACCAAGCCGGCGGTCTTCTACGGGCTCAGCGCGGTGAAGCCCGGCGCCCGGATCGAGGTCACCCGGGCCGACGGCGGCGTCGCGGAGTTCACCGTCGACGACGTCCAGCTCGTCACCCGCGAACGCTTCGACGCGCAGAAGGCGTACGGGCCCCGCGAGGACGGCCGGGCCGAGCTGCGGCTGATCACCTGCGGCGGGACGTACGACCACAAGACCCGCTCCTACACGGCGAACGTGGTCGTGTCCGCCTACCTCACCGGCGCGCGGGACGCGAAGGACGCCGGGGCCGGCGAGGAGCGCGTACAGGCCGTGGGTCACGGGAGCCGCGGCCGAGAGTCTGTCGGGTGACCCCTGATCGGGCGGCCGGCCCTGGCGCGCACGCTTCCGGCGTTGCCGAAACGCCCTGGCAGCTCCGCTACGAGGATTCTCGGTGCCTGGGAACCGCACGCACCGGACCGCGTCCGCTTTCCGGTCGAAGGCCACCCGACAGGCTCTGACCCGCCGCACCGCGCACCACGCGTCACGCAGCGCACGGTCGACCCGGCCCGGCCGGCCGCCTCTCACGGGGCGTGCCGGCCGGACCGGTCCTCGACCGCGTGCGCCCGGCCGCGGGAGTCGCCCGGCGCGGTACGGGAGGTCGGTGCGGTGGGGCGGGCCGGATCCCTCACCACTGTAGGGGGACCCGCCGGACGGATGACCGGCTTTCGAATGGGATGTCCGGAACCGGTGCCCCCGTGTGACCGTTGTACGGGTGGGAGCGTGGGCGCCCGGCCGCTGTGCCAGGATGGATCGGACCGGCAGCACATCGGTGCAACCAGTGAGAAACAGTGCAGGCAGTGCACCCAAGGGGGAGTGGATGTACGGCAGTTACACCGGCCGGTCCCGGACGCGCAGGCGCGCGGCGGGCCTGCGGACGTCCGGTACGGCGGCGGCGCTCGGGGCGGCCCTGCTGCTGGCGGGCTGCTCCGGCGACGGGGAAGGCGGCGGCAAGGACAGCGCGCCGACCGTCGAGCAGCAGCCCAAGGACAAGGATCCGTACTGGGTCAACCCCGACGGCAACGCGGCCCGTCAGGTCGCCGCGTACAGCAAGGACGGCGACGACGAGAAAGCCGAGCTGATCCGGAAGATAGCCCAGCAGCCGGTCGGCGAGTGGATCGGCCCGGACAACCCTACGAGCGAGGTCAAGGGCATCACCGAGGCGGCGGCCGCCGCCGACCGGGACGCACTGCTGGTCCTCTACAACGTCCCGCACCGCGACTGCGGCCAGTTCTCCAAGGGCGGCGCCGCCGACGGCAACGCCTACCGCACCTGGCTGGACGGCGTCGCCAAGGGCATCGGGGACCGCAGCGCCACCGTGATCCTGGAGCCGGACGCGCTGCTCCACCTGGTCGACGGCTGCACGCCCCAGGAGTTCCACGAGGAGCGCTACGACCTCCTCAAGGGCGCGATCCAGCGGCTGAAGCAGCAGCCCGCCACCAAGGTCTACCTGGACGCGGGCAACGCCGGCTGGCAGTCGCCCGACGCGCTGTTCCAGCCGCTCCAGCGGGCCGGGATCGCCGAGGCGGACGGCTTCTCGCTCAACGTCTCCAACTTCCAGACGACGGCCGTCTCCACGGAGTTCGGCAAGAAGCTGTCGGAGAAGATCGGCAACAAGCCCTTCGTCATCGACACCAGCCGCAACGGCAACGGCCCCTACGAGGGCGGTGACCCCGCCGAGAGCTGGTGCAACCCGCCGGGCCGCGCGCTGGGCGAGGCCCCCACCACGCAGACCGGCGACGAGCTCGTCGACGCCTACCTGTGGATCAAGCGCCCCGGCGAGTCCGACGGCGACTGCAAGGGCGGCCCGAAGGCCGGCGCCTGGTGGCCGGAGTACGCGCTGGGCCTGGCCGGCGCCACGAAGTAGGCGGAACACGCCGAAGGCCGCACCCGGTAGGAGGATCCCTTCCGGAGTGCGGCCCTCGCCCTGTGCGTACGCGCCCTACTCGGGCACCTCCACCCACATGCCCTCGGACGGGGTGCCCCGGTCGTCGGTGACGAAGAGCATGTACCAGCCGGCCGGCACCAGCGCCCGGTTCTCCGGCACGGTGACGGTGATCCCGTCCTTGGACTTCTTCATGTCCAGCGCGATGGTGCGCTGGTCGGTGTCGGTGACGTGGGTGACCGCCGAGGGCCGCATCAGCTTCGCCGAGGTGATCTTGGAGGCGTGCTGTGTGGTGAACAGCCCCGTGCTCCCGCGCTCGATCTTCTCGGGCCCGGCCGTCAGCTCCGGCCGGGAGTCCCGGTAGAGGTAGGGCGGGGTGTAGATCTCGATGCGCTGCTCGAAGACGCCGGGCCGGGTGTTGGCCTCGTCGGAGAAGAGTGAGTCCGAGCCGAAGATCATGACCCGGCCGTCCGGCAGCAGCACCGAACCCGAGTGGTAGTTCCGGCCGACCGCCGGGTCCGCGACCTGTCGGTACGTGTCCGTCTTCGCGTCGTACAGCCGGGCCTGGAGCACGTCCGAGCCGCCGCGCCCCCGGTAGTCGCTGGATCCGCCGGTGACCAGCAGCGAGTCGTCGGGCAGCAGCGATGCGCTGGGGTAGCGGGTGCCCTCGGAGAGCGCGGCCCCGTCGGTGAACCGCGGGTTCTTCTTCTGGAGGTCGACCAGCCGGGACTTCTCGCTGGACTTCTCCGACTCGCCGACCCCGCCGCCGCCGATCACCATGAACTTCTCGTCCTGGGCCGGGGGCAGCCGCACGGTCGCCGAGGTCTCCATCTGGTCCGGGTCGCTGAGCCCGGGGATCTTCTTGAACTTGTTCGTCGACAGGTCCCAGATTCCCGGGTCGCGGCCCACGTCCGCCGGACCGTATCCGGCGTTGGAGCCGGAGTAGAAGAGCTTGCCGTCGTTGAGCAGGAAGACCGCCGGATAGGTGGGGAACCTCCGCTCGATGCCGGTGTACTCCCACTCCTTGGTCGCCGGGTCGTAGATCTCGTCCTTGCCGGGGACGATCTGCCCGATCTCGTCCAGACCCGACAGGGCGAGGACCTTGCCGTCCTCCAGCGTCGTCAGCGTCGGGTACCAGCGGGCCTCGTTCATCGGGTCGACGGGTATGTACTCCTCCGCGACCGGATCGAACTCGAAGGCTTCCTTGATGCCCTGGAAGTCCTTCTTGTCCAGGGCCAGCTTCTGCGCGATGCCGTAGACGTTGCGGGTGTCCGAGCCGGACAGGCCCGCGACCCGGTAGTTGTCCTCGGTGCCGGTCTCGTACTTCCTGCCGGTCTTCTGCGCCTCGACGTAGATCCGGCCGAGGCCGGGGTCGTTGCGCAGGAACGCGCCGGTCTGCTTGTCGAAGACCTTCGTGGCCTTCTCCACCAGCACCGGGTCCTTGGAGAGATACGTCTTGCCGTTCTCCTTGCCGGTGAACCGGGTGCCCGCGGGCAGGGTGATCGGCTTGTCCGGGTTCTCGTTGTGGACGATCATCAGGCCGCCGGCCTTGGTGACATCGCCCTGGAGCTTCTCGTAGCGCTTGGTGCCGCCGGCTATGAGGAGCTTGCCGTCGGGCAGTTGGGTGTGCCCGGCGCAGAACATGTCCTTGGGGGTGGCGATGTCCTTGAAGACGTTCGTCTTCGGGTCCCACAGCACGGAGCGGAAGCTCTTCGCGTCGAAGTTCTTCTGGTTGTTCCCGGAGCCCGCGACGAGCAGCACCTTGCCGGTGTGCAGCAGGGCCGCGTGGATCGTGTTGATCCGGCGCTCGGAGGGGACGTCCAGGAAGTCCCAGTGGCCGTTGGCCGCCTTGTAATCCGGCTGGTTGATCTTGTACTCGTGATAGCGCTCGGTGCTGAAGCGGTACAGCCACGGCCCGTTCGCCCCCGCGAGCGCGAGAACCACCGCCGTACTGATCGCCAGGCGGCGGGTACGGCGGCTCGGACGGTACTTCATTTCTTACGTCCCCCAAGGGCGATCTGCATGGTCTGGTCGTTGCCGGGCGCCCCGGGCAGGGGCGCCGGCCGGGGCGCCGGTGCCGGCCCGCCGCTGCGGTGGGATCCCCCGGCCCGGCGCTTCTTCTTCTCGGCGCGGACCGTGTACCGCCAGCCGATGATCGGCGCGGCGGTGATCAGCAGCGCCAGCGTGGCCCAGGTGACCATCGCGGGGTGGCTGTGGCCCAGGAAGAACGAGGAGATCATCGACGCGCCGAAGACGACGATGAAGAACAGGTGGATGCGGAAGGTGCCGAACAACGTGTCCGGGCTGGACGAGTCGCCCTTGGGGGTCACCACGAACGAGCTCTTGCGGCGCAGCACCGCGTCCATCAGCGAGCGGGCGTAGATCGGCGCGGAGAGAGCGGACATCACCATGCCGGCCAGGCCGCCGGAACCCTCGGGCTCGTGCGGCGAGACGTTGTGGCGGCGGTTCCAGATGTACAGGCCGATCTGGAGCGCGGAGGCGTTGCCGTACAGCATCATCCAGATCGTCGGGTCGATCTGGACACCGGAGGCGCCCATGCCGAGGAACAGCGCGCAACTGAGAGCCGCGAGGATCCAGTTCAGGGCCGACATCGGATAGAAGATGATCATCATCGTGTAGTTGAAGAGCTTGCCGGGCGGCATGGTCCCGAAGCCCTTCCAGAACTGCCCGATGATCGTCTCGTAGGTGCCCCGGGACCAGCGCAGCTGCTGGGTGAAGAAGTCCGTCCACGCGGTCGGGCCCTCACCGACGGCCAGCACGTCCGGGGTGTAGACCGAGCGCCACTTCCTGCCCGTGGCCGGGTTGCGGTGGCGGTGGATCTCGAAGCCGGTGGCCATGTCCTCGGTGATCGAGTCGTACAGGCCGCCGATCTGCTTGAGCGCCGAGATCCGGACCGCGTTGCTGGTGCCGACGAACATCGGCGAGCCGTAGCGGTTGCCCGCGCGCTGGATCAGCGCGTGGAAGAGGAACTGCTGCGACTCGGCGGCCTTGGTGACGAAGGTGTCGTAGTTGCCGTAGACCTGCGGGCCGATGACGAACCCGACGTCCGGGTCACGGAAGTAGCCGAGCATCCGCTCCAGGTAGTTCGCCATCGGGATGTGGTCGGTGTCGACCGAGGCGAAGAAGTCGTAGTCGCCGCCGTGCGCGTCCAGCCAGGCGTTGTAGTTGCCGTGCTTGGTCTTGGCGCGGTGCGGGCCCTTGGCCTGGTTCCAGTGCGCCACGCCCTTGCGGGAGAAGTGGTGCACGCCGAGCCGGGCGCAGACCTCCTTGACCGCCGGGTCGTCGCCCTCGTCCAGCAGCCACACGTGCATCAGGCCGCGGTGGCGGATCCTCACGGCCGCTTCCAGGGTCTTCGTCACCATCTCCAGCGGTTCCTTGCCGGGGACGAAGGAGGTGAGGAAGGCGACCTTGGTGCCGGACTCCGGGACCACCGGGACCGGGTCGCGGGCGACCAGGGTGGCATGCGCGTTCGACAGGACGTTCAGCGTGCGGAACAGCTCGATCAGACCGATCGAGACCAGCATGATGACGTCGAGGACCAGCAGGAGGTCGTTGTCCAGGTTCGGGTCGCGGTCCGTCCAGTGGCTGGGCTGCATCAGCCAGGCGAAGAGGCCGAGCGAGACGAGGGGAGCCGCGCCGAGCAGGAGCGCCGCGCGCACCCGGTGCGGCTCCTGCGATATGAGCGAGCGGTACTGGACCTTGTACGGCTTGCCCGCGGGGGGCTGCGTCAGCGGTCCGGCGAGCCGGCTGTAGTGCTCGTAGTCGTAGCGCGGCAGCTCCTTCTTGGCACGCCGCCTCGACGCCCCGGCCCGCAGCTGCGCCGGTATCCGGAGCTGTGTCGTCCGGGAAGCGTCGTTCTCCTGCCGGTCGCCTGGCGGCGTCGACGTCATGGGTCATCCCCCCGCACGCATGCTGGTGCGTGACTGCTCGGTCTCTCTCTTCGTGCGCGGTGGGCCCTCGTTCTTCACGGGGCGCGCACACGGTGGCAAGCCGCCGTTCCCACAGACATGGATCGGCAGCCTTCCGGTTGCATGATGCCCCCTCGGCGTCCGCCCCTGAGCGGGACCCCCACCCCGCGGCACGGACAACCGGAACGTCACGCTCTGCTGAGCCAACTGTACGGATGAGCGGCCCCCTTGGTGCCCGTCCGGGCCCCCAGACAGATTGTCCGACACCGAACGGGATCGCAAGGGTGAAACGGACTGTTTACCGGCCATACGTACGATTTGAACCCCACTTGTGGAGGGGGTGTGACGAAGTGACGACCGGCGCTCGCCACCCCCTCCGCCACCGCCTCGTGGCGTTCCGGGTTCGACGCGTAGCCGTGCGTGCGCGGCCGAGGGGTCTCCCCGGGGGTCACCGGATGCCGGACGGGGAATGATCAAAGCCCCCTCACTGAACGTGAAGGGGCTTTGACTGTGCGTGCGCCGTCAGGGACTCGAACCCCGGACCCGCTGATTAAGAGTCAGCTGCTCTAACCAACTGAGCTAACGGCGCCTGCTGACCTGGAGAACTCTACCCGACTGCCAGGGGTGCTCCGAACCATTTACCGGACGCCACACCCCGTCAGATAGTCGTTTTTTCCCTTTGTTCCGTCAAAATGCGATATGTCAGGAGAGTTAAGCCGCTGACGTCCGTTGCGGCTGCGCCCAAAGATCTTGACGGAATGACGAGCGCGGAGGGGAATCGCATGACTGTGCCGGTCTTCGAGGAGTACGAACCCGCCATCGACTGCGCATGCGCGGGGTGCGCCGCGCGGCGGCGCTCCGCGGCCAGGGCCCTGCCGGTGCGGCACGGCGGCCACCCCGCCGCGCACGGCGCGCGGCGCGCCCTGGTGCTGGCGACGGCCGCCGGGGTGGTCCTCTCGTGCGGAGCCGCGGGTGCGGCGGCCCCCGGCGGCCTCGCCCCCGGGGCCCCGCGCGCCGACGGGGGCGCCGATCCGGAGCCGGCCACCCCACAGGGCGAGAAGGGCCCGCTGAAGGGCGGCGGCGCCTCGGGCCCGCCGGCCGCCGGAACGGCCGCGCCGAAGACGACCCGGGCCGACATCATCAACCGGGCCAAGGGGTGGGTGTCGGCGAAGGTGCCGTACAGCATGGAGAAGTACTGGTCGGACGGCTACCGCCAGGACTGCTCCGGCTATGTGTCGATGGCCTGGAACCTCGGCACCAACGAATGGACCGGCAGCCTCGCCATGTACGGGACCAGGATCGCCCGCGCCGATCTCCAGCCCGGCGACATCCTCCTGTTCCACAACCCGGCCGACCCCTCCAAGGGCTCGCACGTCACGATCTTCGGCGGCTGGACCGACTACACGCGCACCCATTACGTCGCCTACGAGCAGGCGCGCCCACAGACGCGGAGACAGTCGACACCCATGGCGTACTGGGACAACTCAGACCATTACGTTGCCTATCGGTACAAAGAGGTCACAGGCGGATCGCCCGGCTCTGGATCCTCCACCGCCTTCCCCGGCGCCGTGCAGTTCGGCCCCGGCGCCGACAACGAGCACGTCACCCAGCTCGGCCGGATGCTGGTCCAGCGCGGCGGCAAGCGTTTCTACGCGGTCGGCCCCGGGCCCGTGTGGGGAACGGCGGACCGGCGTGCGACCCAGGCCTTCCAGCAGGCGCAGGGCTGGAAGGGCGAGGAGGCGGACGGCATCCCGGGCCCGGACACCTGGCGCCTGCTGACCACCGGCGGCGGACGGAACATTCCGGCCGCCGGTGCGGGCGGCAGCCCGAATACGGCCGTCGCGTTCCCCGGACGCGGCTATTTCAAGCCGGGTCAGTCCAACAGCCATGTCGACCGGCTCGGCAGACAGTTGGTGAAGAAGGGATACGGCAAGCACTACGTGTCGGGCCCCAGCCCGCTCTGGACCGAGGCGGACCGCCGCAACGTCGAGGCGTTCCAGCGGGCTCAGGGCTGGCGCGGCGGCGCGGCCGATGGTTACCCGGGGCCGGAGACCTGGCGCCGGCTCTTCGCGTGACGGACGTGACGGAAAGGAATCGGGAACCGGTGACCCCCAACGACGACCAGACCTCCCGCACCACCCCCACCCCCCGCACCACCTCCACCCCCCACTCCCTGGACGACCAGCTCCCGCCGTCACTCTTCGCACCACCGGGCAAGGGGAGCCCGCCCCCGCTCTTCGGTCCCATCGCGGACAGGCCGACGCGGCCGGCCGCCGAGCTCTCGCCCGCGCCGGACGGTCAGCTTCCGCCCACGCCGGACGGAGTGCTCCCGTCCTCGACGGCCGTCGAGTCCGCGTCTGCGTCGGCAGCCCGGTCCGCGCCCGCGCCGGACGCCGAGCTTCCGCCTTCGCTGTTCGGCCGCGCGGGCCGGGAATCCCCGCCGCCGCTCTTCGGCCCGATCAACGACGAGGCCGCTCCGCTGCCGGAGGGCGAGGTCCCGCCCGCGCCGGACGGTGAGCTCCCTCCTCCGCCACGCGCCGAACCCGCACCCGCGCGGGACGCCGACAAGGCCCCGCCCGGACCATCCCGCTCTCTCACCCCGGAGCCCCCGAACGTGAGCCTGCACCTCGGCCCCACCCCGGACCGACCGGTCCCGGCCTCCGCCGCCGACGGCCGCGCCCCCGCGCGCTCCACCCCGGACGGCTCCACCTCCGACCGTCGCACGGACCGACCGGTCCCGGCCTCCGCCCCCGACGGCCCCGCTCCGGAGGGCCCCGCCCCGGACGGCCCCGCCGACCGCCCCGCCCCCGCGCGCCCCGTGCCGCTCGACGGGAACCTCCACCTCAAGCCCGTCCGGCGTTTGAGGACGGAACCCTCGGCGGAGTGGACCCCGCATCCCTCCTACGGGGCCGAGCCGGGGGCCGGAAAGGGGCCCGCCCGGAAGGCCTCGGCCTCGGCCCCGGCCGAACGGGAGCCCCGGAGCACCCCCACGAGGGGACCCGTGGACGACCCCGGGCCCGACACCGAACTGGACCTCGTCCTTGACCTGGCCCCCGGCGGCCGGGCGGCCTCCGCCACCTTCTCCGTGCCGGTACCCGTACCCGTACCCGCGTCACCGACCACCGTGACCACCACGGCCACGACCACCTCGTACCCCGGCCGCCGCCACTCCGTCATCGCCAACGAGACCACCGCCTCCATCCCCGTACACCTCCTCTTCCGCGATGACCAGGAACCGGCCGAGCCGGCCGAAGCGGCGGCGCTGCCCGCGGCCGTCGTCCGTCGCCCCGCCGGCGGGGACCGCGCGCCCGCCGCCCGACGGCCCCCCGTGCCGCGTTCGCCGCGGACGCGGGTGCAGCCGGCGACCCGGCCCGCCCCGGTCGCCGACCCCCGGCTCGCCGAACGGCCCGGGCCCGCCCTGCCCGGCTACGCCGCCCTCCTCACCGGCGCGGCCGGAATCGCCGGCGGACTGGCCCTCCTGTGGTGGCGCGGCGCGCTGCCCGCCACCTGGCCGAGCGCCGTCGGCCTCACCCCCCGGGCCGACCTCGGCATCGGCGTAGGCGCCTGGGCCCTCCTCGCCCTCCTCGCCGCCGTGGTGCTCCTCGCGCTCGGCGGCCTGGGCCGGGGCCGGGTCGGGTACGCGTGGGTGCTGACGCTGTTCGGCGACTACCGGGGCAGCGTCCGGCGCACCGGTCTCGTCTGGGTCTCGCCCCTGCTGCTGCGCCGCCGCGTCGACGTACGGCTGCGGCACTGGCGCAGCGAACCGCTGCCCGCCGTCGACGCGAACGGCACCGCGCTGCGCGTGGTCGTCCTCGTCGTGTGGCGGATCAAGGACACGGTCCGGGCCGCGCTCGGCATCGAGGACCACGAGGCGTACCTGAGCGCACAGGTCGAGGCCGCGATGGCCCGGGTCCTCTCGCAACTGCCCGCCGACGCGTTCCACGAGGACGCCCCGAGCCTGCGCGACGCGGAGGCGGTCGGCGACGCGCTGACCAGGATGCTGAAGGCGGACTGCGAACCCGTCGGCGTGGAGGTGTACTCGGCGCAGCCGACCGGCATCGAGTACGCCCCCGAGGTCGCGGCGGCGATGCAGCGGCGGCGGATCGCCGCGATCGACTCCAAGCACCGCGACAGCGTGCTCACCTCCGTGGTGGACGCGGTCGACGACACGGTCAACCGGCTCACCGCACGCGGCATCGTCGAGCTCGACGACTACGAACGCAAGGCACTCGTCAAGGACTTGACGGTGGCCTTCTACACCGGCCGCCGTGGGGGAGGGGACGGGGCCTGAGCGCCCGGGGGAGGTCCGGGGTGCTCCGTGGGTGCTCCGTGGGCGGTCTGTCCACCCGCTGGAATATGACGCTCATTGGTCTGGACATGTTCACGCCGCGTCAATAATCTAGGACTTGGTCTAGACCGCAGCACCGCATGCACGGAACCACGCACCACGCACCAAGCGCGCAGCAGTCGAGCAATGCTCATGGAACCTCCCCCACGTTCTAGAGGAGCGACAGCCCATGCGGAAAAAGGCAAGCGCGGCCGTGATCGGACTGGCGATAGCGGGCGTCTCGGTACTCGCGACGACCAGCGCCAGCAGTCACGGCTACACGGACTCCCCGATCAGCCGTCAGAAACTGTGCGCCAACGGCACGGTGACCGGCTGTGGCAACATCCAGTGGGAGCCGCAGAGTGTCGAGGGGCCCAAGGGCTTCCCGGCGTCGGGACCGGCGGACGGCAAGATCTGCTCCGGCGGCAACGGACAGTTCGCCCAGCTGGACGACCCGCGTGGCGGCAACTGGCCCGCCACCCAGGTCACCGGCGGCCAGGGCTACAGCTTCCGCTGGCAGTTCACCGCTCGTCACCGTACGAGCGACTTCCGCTACTACATCACCAAGAACGGCTGGGACTCCACGAAGCCGCTCACCCGGGCCGCGCTCGAATCGCAGCCCTTCATGACCGTGCCCTACGGGAACCAGCAGCCGCCGGCCACGCTGACCCACCAGGGCACGATCCCCACCCAGAAGAGCGGCAAGCACGTCATCCTCGCCGTCTGGAACGTCGCGGACACCACCAACGCGTTCTACGCCTGCTCCGACGTCAAGTTCTGACGCTCCGTCAGTTATTGTGCGGCGCCATGAGGAGTACCGGCACCGTCGCGGAGCTCGTACGGCGTCAATGGGGTGACCACCGGCCCGCCCTGAAGTACGGCCCCACCGTGCTCAGTCATCACCAGGTGGCCGAGGGCGCCGCCGCACGGGCGGCGCTCCTCGCGGATCCGCTGCCGCGAGGCGGCGAGCCGCGCCTCGGCGTACTGCTCGACGACGCAACGCGGTCCTCGCCGACCGGGCCCCCGGAACCGGCCGCCGGAGCCGCGACGTGGCCCCGGTTCGTCCGGATCCTCGACCGGATGCCGGCTACCGCGACGAACAAGATCCACCGGGCGGCGCTGCGCCGGGAGGGCTTCCGCCGCCCCGGGCCCGGTCTGGAGGGGCCGGGGCGGAGACGGCTCCTGCGCACCGCTGGACGCCGAGGGCCCAGAGGCCCTGCCTGCCCGGTGAGCCGAGCACGGTAGAACTCTCTGACCAGGGGAAAAGCGCTGTGGGCGGTCTCCGCGAAGGAGACCGCCCACAGTGTGTCGTGCGCCGTCAGGGACTCGAACCCCGGACCCGCTGATTAAGAGTCAGCTGCTCTAACCAACTGAGCTAACGGCGCCTGCTGACTCGAAAATAATACCCGGTCCGAAAGGGTGCTGATGACACCCGGCCCAGGAGGCCTTTTCCAGCGCGAGCCCCGGCACCGAGCCGGCGCTACAGCGCCAGCGACAACAGCACCGGCGCCGCCCGGCGGCTCAGCGTTTCGGCCGCCGCCCGCAGCCGGTGCGCGTCCTCGATCGGCAGCGACAGGGCGAGGCAGCCCGCGGCGGAGCCGGCCGTCAGCGGCACGGCCGCGCAGACGGTGCCCACCGCGTACTCCTGGAGGTCCAGCACCGGGACCGTGGCGGCCTGGGCGTCCAGCTGGGAGAAGAGGATCCTCTCGTTGGTGATCGTCCGCGAGGTGAGCCGGGCCGTCCGGTGCCGGGAGATGTGGTCGCGCCGGCCGTCGTGGTCGAGCTGGGCCAGCAGGCACTTGCCGACCGCGCTGGCGTGCGCGGAGGAGCGGAAGTCCACCCACTCGTTGACCGCGGGTGTGAGCGGCCCGTCCGCGACCTGGGTCACGCTGACCTCGCCGTCGACATAGCGGCTGAGGTAGACCGCCGCGCCGACGGAGTCGCGCAGCTCGGCCAGGGTGTGCTGGAGACGGTCCTCCAGGGCCTGGCGGCGGGCCGCCCCGGAGCCGAGCAGCAGCAGCGAGGCGCCGATGACGTACGCGCCGTCGCTGACCTGCTCCACGTATCCCTCGCGGCGCAGCGTGAGGAGCAGGGAGGCGAGGTGGCCGGTGGGCAGCCCCGTCTCGCGGGAGATCTGGGCATCGGTCACTCCGTTGCCGTGCTTGGAGACCGTCTCCAGCACGCGTAGGGCGTACTGCACGGAGTGGAACGGCGCGGTCGGCTCGGGCTTCAACGCCACGGTGTCCCCCTACCAGGTTGTGACCGCAAGCTTTCGCCTCACGATAGCCGCCGGAACGCCCGCACGGGGCGGTAGTTGACGGGCCAGTAGGTGCGCCCCGGAGCTGTAAGCTGGGGCGCACCCGTCCGGCATATGCCAATGTCATGAGTGAATACTCAACTGCGAGGTCACAGCACCGCGTTGAGGAACTCGCGCGTACGTTCGTGTGACGGGTTCGAGAAGATTTTCTCCGGGGATCCGGACTCCACGACCCGTCCCGCGTCGAACATCAGCACCTTCTCCGAGACGTCCCGGGCGAAATTCATCTCGTGGGTCACGCAGAGCATGGTGATGTCGGTGTTCCGGGCGATGTCCTCCAGCAGCTCCAGCACGCCCGCCACCAGCTCCGGGTCGAGCGCCGACGTCACCTCGTCCAGGAGCAGGATCTCCGGCTCCATGGCCAGGGCCCGGGCGATGGCGACCCGCTGCTGCTGGCCGCCGGAGAGCTGGGAGGGGTGGGCGTCGACCTTCGCGGAGAGCCCGACCAGGTCCAGCAGCTCCCGGGCCCGGGTCTCCGCCTCCTCGCGGCTCTGGCCGAGCACGCTGACCGGGGCCTCGGTGATGTTCTCGATCACCTTCATGTTCGGGAAGAGGTTGAACTGCTGGAAGACCATCCCGATCTTCTTCCGGGACTCGCGCAGCTGCTTCTCGCCCGCGGGCTTCAGCGAACCGTCCGGGGTACGGACGTGGGTCAGTGGGGCGCCGTCGACCCAGATCACCCCGTCGGTGACCTTCTCCAGCGTCATCAGCAGCCGCAGGATCGTGGTCTTGCCCGAGCCGCTGGGCCCGATCAGGGTGACGTGCTCGCCGCGGTCCACGGTGAAGTCCAGCTCGTCCAGGACCACATGGTCGCCGTAGCGCTTCACCACCTTGTCGAAACGCACCAGCGGCCCGCCCGGGCTCCCGGCGGCGGGTACGGCGTCCTCGGGGGCTCCGGCCGGCCCCGGCGACTCCGTCTTCTTCAGGGGGAGGGGTTCAGTGGCCAAGGCGCTTCTCCAGCTTTCTCATCAACAGCGACGTGGGATAGCTCGCGACCAGGAAGATCAGGCCGGCGAGGGTGAACACCTCGGTGTACGCGAACTGTTCCGCCCCGTACTTCCGGGCCTCGAAGACCATCTCCTGCACCGTGATCACGGCGAGGAACGGCGTCTCCTTGAACATCGAGATCGCGTAGTTCCCGAGCGCGGGCAGCACGTTGCGCACCGCCTGCGGAAGGATCACGGCCTGCCAGGTGCGCCGGGGCGACAGCGACAGCGCGCGGCACGCCTCCCACTGGCCCTTCGGCACCCCGTCGATCCCGGCCCGGTAGACCTCGGAGGTGTACGCCGCGTAGTGGACGCCCAAGACCGTGATGCCGATGTACAGCGGCTCCACGGTGTTGAACAGGGCCGCCGCGCCGACCAGTTGGACGAGCAGCGGGGTGGAGCGGACGAACTCCGTGACGAGGCGCACCGGGGCGGTCACGAACCTGCTGGGTGCGCGCCCGGCCACCGCGACGACCAGCCCCAGCACGGCCGCCACCACGGTGCCGAGCACGGTGGCGAGCAGGGTGACCTTGAACCCCTCCAGCAGGAGGGGCAGGGACTCGCCGACGGCGTCCCAGTCGAAGCCGTCGTTCATCGGGTACCTCCCACGGCGGTCGTGGACGCGCTGCGGCTCTTGAACAGGCTCTTCGCGCCGGTGTCCAGGCCGAGCCGCCGCTTGGCGCTCCGCTCCAGCAGGTTCATCAGCATCGTCAGCGCGTACGCCAGCACGAAGTAGGCGACCAGCAGGGTCAGATAGGCGGTGAGGGTCTCACCGGTACGGTCACGCAGCTGCTGGATCACCGTCATCAGATCGGCGGCCGAGATCAGCCACAGCAGCGGGGTCGCCTTCAGCAGCTGGATCAGCAGGTTGGTGAACGACGGGATCATCTGCACCCAGGCCTGCGGCAGGATCACCTTCCACAGCCGCCTGGACGGGC
This sequence comes from Streptomyces anulatus, assembly GCF_000721175.1. Taxonomy (GTDB): domain Bacteria; phylum Actinomycetota; class Actinomycetes; order Streptomycetales; family Streptomycetaceae; genus Streptomyces; species Streptomyces anulatus_C. Next base: position 75,221 of record NZ_JOEZ01000011.1, on the reverse strand, counting down.
TCAGGTTGAGCGCGATCGCCGCCTCGTACTGCCCGCGCGGCACGGAGTTGACCGCCCCCCGCACCACTTCGGCCCCGTACGCACCGAAGTTGAGGCCGAACGCGACCACGCCGCAGATGACCGGGGTCAGTTCGTAGCCGGTCAGCAGCGGCATCGCGTAGTAGAGCCAGAACAGCTGGATGTAGAGGGAGGTGCCGCGGAAGAACTCCACGACCACCCGGGAGAACCCGCGGGCCAGGAGCAGCCGGCTGCCCGCCATCAGACCGAGCGCGAAGGCCAGGACCCCGGCCAGCAGCGCGCCCAGGACCGTGGCCTGCAACGTCACCCACAAACCCGATCGGACGCGGGGGAACTCCTCGACGAGGAGGGAGAAGAAGTCACTCATGCGTGCGCGTCCGCCCCGTCAGCCCTTGCACAGATCCGCGGTCTTCAGATCGGCGGGCGGGATCTCCGTCTCCCCGAACCCGTACGGCTCCAGCAGCTGCACATAGCGGGAGCGGTCCGACACGATCTTCTTCAGCTCGCGGTTGAAGGAGTCCCGCAGGTCCTCGTTGCCCTTGCGGAACACCGCGCCGCCGGGCGAGAACTGCTCCTTGCCGTCCAGCTCCGGCACGAACGCCTCGGTGACCTCGGTGTCCGGGTTGGTCTTCGCCAGCCAGCGCAGCGAGATGCCGGTGAGCAGGAAGGCGTCGACCCGGCCGCCCTTGACGGCGTCGGCCCCGTCCTGCGGCTTCTGCAAGGTCTTGATCTTGTCCTCGGGGATGCCCGCGCCCTTGGCGTAACTGCCCTCCACCGCACCCGACATCACACCGACGGTGATTCCCGCCTCCTTCGCGGAGGCCAGATCGGTGACCTTCTTCGGGTTGCCCTTCTTCACCATCAGCGCGGTCGGCGAGATGAACTCGGGCTCGGAGAAGATCGCGTTGCCGCAGCGCTCCGGGGTGATGGCCATGCCCGCGCTGACCACGTCGTACTTCCCGGCCTGTAGCCCGGGGATCAGCCCGTCCCACTCGGAGAGCGTCGGCTTCAGCTCGTCCACGCCCAGCGCCTTGAAGATCTCCCGGTGCAGCGTCGGGGCCTCGCCCTTGAGCTCCTTGCCCTCCAGGTACCCGTACGGGGCCTCGTTGGCGTACGCCACCCGTACGAAGCCCTGCTCACGGAGCTTGTCCAGGGCGCCCTCGCCCGTCGCGGAGCCGGAGTCGGTCTTGCTGCACGCGGTGAGCAGGCCGGGAACGACGAGGAGGCCGCCCACGGCCGCCGATCCGTTGAGGAAACCCCGGCGGGACAGGTTCGGGAATTCAGCCATGGTTCGCAATCTCCTGGAGGTCGAACAGTCCGGACAGACTGAGCCCCTGCCCGATCCCGCACGTCTAAGCAGGAGGCCGCGGTCATGTAACCCAACAGTGGCCGGAAGGTGACCTTCCCGTGCCCGGAGGAGGGCGGAGCGCGACCAGGGTAATGCGGGGCGTGTTCCCCGCCGCCCAGGCTTCATGACGGCGAGTCAGTGTTCGGCGCGGTGTCCTCGGCCAGGTCGGACGAGGGAACGTAGCCAAGGGCCTTGTCGACCACGTTCGGCAACGGCTGCCCGCGCGACCACCGCTCGAACATCGCCACGAAACGCTCGCCCAGCCGGTCGCGCCAGCCCACGGTGTCCCCGCCCAGGTGCGGGGTGAGCACGAGTCCCGGGGTGTCCCACAGCGGGCTTCCGGTGTCCGGCGGTTCGTCCTGGAAGGTGCTGAGCGCCGCCCCCGCGAGCCAGCGGCGGTTCAGCGCGTCCACCAGGTCGGCCTCGACCACCGTCGCCACCCGCCCCGCGCCGATGAACCGCGCCGACGGCTGGAGCAGCCCGAAGAACCGGGTGTCGAACATCCCGCGCGTCGAATCCGTCAGCGGGACCGCCGCGATCACCCAGTCCGCCCGCGCCGCCAGCCGGTCCAGGTCCGCCACCCCGTGGATCGTGCGCCGGGCGGTCCGCCCCACCAGCGCCACCGTGACCCCCAGGCCGTGCAGCAGCCGGGTGATCTCCCGGCCGATCGGACCCGCCCCCACGACCACCGCCCGCGATCCGGCGACCCCCTGCCCCTCCCGGTCGTGCCGCCGCCGCTGCCGCTGGGACTCCAGCGTGCCGGGGAGGTCCGTGGCGAAGGCCAGCACCAGACCCGCCACGTACTCCGCGACCGGCCGCTCGAAGACGCCCCGCGCGGTGGTGAGCACGGTGTCGGATGCGACCAGCTCCGGGCAGAGCAGCCGGTCCACGCCCGCGCTCGCCGTGTGCACCCAGCGCGGCCGCGCCCCCGGCCCGGGCCAGGCCTCCCGCACCGCGTCGGAGACCCCGTCCCACACGAGCAGCACATCGGCGGCCGGGAGCAGTCCGGCGAGCGAGGAGGCGTCCGCGTACCGCACCTCCACCCGGCCGGTCAGCCGGCCGAGCCGGGGGGACGGTTCGGCGTCGAGGACGAGCAGGACGGGATCCGGCATCGCTGGTCGGCCCTCCGCGACGGAGCGGACGTACGGATCTCCCACGCTCGCAGCAGGGCCCCCCTTCGTCAACGAGGCCCGGCCGCGCGCCCCGGTGCCCGCACGGGGGAATACTGGGAACAGGCCGGGGCAAGAGTGACCGGTCGCGCGGGCACGGCCGCCGGAGCGTCCGGACGGCCGTGACACCCGTACGCGATACCCGCGAGGGATCGCCCGCCGCGCGGCGAGCCGTCGACGTACAGGAAGGGTGGACATGACGACCGTAGGACTTCTCTACCCGGGCCACGCCGCCGAGGACGACTTCCCACGGATCGAGATCCTGCTCGACACCGACATCCGGCTGCCCCAGTTCGCCACCGAGACCGGCGAGGACGCCTACCGCGCCGACGCGCTGCGCGAGCGGGGAGCCCCCGCCCGGCTCGCCGAAGGCGTCGAGGAACTGCGTCTCGCCGGGGCCGAGGCGCTGCTCTGGGCCTCCAGCGGCGGCAGCTTCGCGCAGGGCTGGGAGGGCGCCCACGAGCAGGTCGCCACGCTCGCCCGGGCGGCGGGCCTGCCCGCCTCCAGCACCTCCATCGGCTTCGGCCACGCGGTACGGGAGCTGGGCGCCCGCCGGGCCGCCGTCGCCTCGCCCTACCCCGAGGACGTCACCGGGCTCTTCGTGGAGTTCCTGGCGTCGGCGGGCGTCGAGGTGGTGGCCGCCGCGTCCGGCGGGGCCGCCTCGTCGGCCGAGAGCGGGTCCTGGGCCCCGGAGCAGGTGAAACGGCTGGTCCAGGAGGCCGACCACCGGGACGCCGAGGTGGTGCTGGTCCCGGACACCGCCCTGCACACCGCCGCGTACGTCCCCGAACTGGAGGAACTGCTCGGCAAACCCGTCCTCACGGCGAACCAGGTCACGGTGTGGGAGGGGCTGCGCCTCACCGACCGCCGGACCTGGGCCCCCGCGCTCGGCACCCTGTTCGCCACCCGCGAGCCGGTGCTGCGTTCCCTGGAGCCGAAGGGCATCGAGGTACGGGAGTAGCGCCGCGCCCGTGGCCGGCCCGGTGACGTACCCGGCCCGGCGGAATAAACGGAGCCGTCCTCCTGTTGCACCCCTCCGATACGCGGACGTACGACAGCAGCACCGGGAGAGGCCGACACGTGGACGAGATCCGAGGCGACGAGACCCGCAGCGACGCGAGGGGCGGAGCGAGCGGCGGCGCGGCCGACAGCGACGGGATCCGGGGCGCCGCAGCCGGCACGGCCGCCGTTGCGCTGTCCGTCCTCGACCTGGTCACCGTGGGGCAGGGCCGTACCGCGACCCAGGCCCTGCGCACCAGCGTGGACATCGCGAAGCTCACCGAGAGCCGCGGTTTCCACCGCTTCTGGGTCGCCGAGCACCACTCCATGCCCGGGGTCGCCTCGTCCTCCCCGGCCGTGATCCTGGCGCACATCGCCGCCCACACCGAGCGCATCCGGCTCGGCTCCGGCGGGGTGATGCTGCCCAACCACGCACCGCTCGTGATCGCCGAGCAGTTCGGCACCCTGGAGGCGATGGCCCCGGGCCGGATCGACCTCGGTCTCGGCCGGGCCCCCGGCACGGACGGCGCGACGGCGGCGGCCCTGCGGCGCGGCGACCGGCTCGACGAGGGCGCGGAGGACTTCCCGCAGCAGCTCGGTGAGCTGGTCCGCTTCCTGGACGACGACTTCCCCGACGGCCATCCGTACCGCCGGATCCACGCCGTGCCCGGCCCGGTACAGGCGACCTCCCCCGGCGGTGTGCAGTCCGCGCACCGGCCGCCGGTCTGGCTGCTGGGCTCCTCCGGCTTCAGCGCCCGGCTGGCCGGCACACTCGGTCTGCCGTTCGCGTTCGCGCACCACTTCTCGGCGCAGAACACCATCCCCGCGCTCGACCTGTACCGCGAGTCCTTCCGGCCCTCCGGTGTGCTGGACGCCCCGTACGCCCTGATCGGGGTCTCCGCGCTGGCCGCCGACGACGAGCGCGAGGCCCGCCGCCAGGTGCTGACCGGCGCCCTGTCCATGGTCCGGCTGCGCACCGGCCGCCCGGGGCTGATCCCGAGCCCCGAGGAGGCGGAGGCGTACGACTTCTCCCCGATGGAGCGCGAGTTCGTCGACGGCTGGCTCGCCAACGTCATCCACGGCACCGCCGACGAGGTCCGCGGCGGCCTCGACGACCTGGCCAGGCGCACCGGCGCCGACGAGCTGATGATCACCGCCAACGCGCACGGCGGCGAAGCGCGGCTGCGCAGCTACGACCTGATCGCGGACGCGTACGGCCTGCCCGCGGCCCGGTGACGCCGCGCCGGGTCCCGGCCGGCCGGGGGCGTCAGCCCTCCAGCGGCCGGGACCCGATCAGCCCGGCGATCCGCTCCGGGGCCACGGCCCGTGAGTACAGCCAGCCCTGACCGGTGTCGCAGCCGATCCGCCGCAGCCGCTCGGCCTGCCCGGCCGTCTCCACGCACTCCGCGGTGACGGTCAGGCCCAGGCGGTGCGCCAGCTGCACCATGGCCTCCACGATCGTTTCGTCGGCCGGGCTCGGATGCGTACCGTCCTCGTACCGGAAGCCCTTCACGAACGCCCCGTCCAGCTTCAGGACGGAGACGGGCAGGCGGCTGAGGTAGGCCAGGTTCGAATACCCGGTGCCGAAGTCGTCGATGGCGATCCGTACGCCCATGTCGCTCAGCGCCTGGAGCGCCCGCAGCGGCCGGCCGCCCGAACCCATCACCGCCGACTCGGTCAGCTCCAGCTGGAGCAGCCCGGGGGCGAGCTCCGACTCGGCCAGGATCTGGGCCACGTCGGCGACCAGGTCGGAGTCCCAGACCTGCCGGACGGCGACGTTGACGCTGATGAACAGCGGCGGCTCGTCCGGGTGGTCCAGCTGCCAGCGCCGCGCCTGCCGGCACGCGGTGCGCAGCACCCACCGGCCGAGCTGGACGATCGAGCCGTCCTCCTCGGCGATCTGCACGAACCGGTTCGGCGGCAGCACGCCGAACTGCGGATGGTTCCAGCGCACCAGCGCCTCGACCCCGCGCAGCACCCCGTCCGCCATCCCGACCAGCGGCTGGTACTCCAGCGTGAACTCACCGCGCTCCACGGCGGGCCTGAGCGTGGAGGAGAGGGACTGCCGGGTCATGCGGTGGGCGTTGCGCTCGGGGTCGAACAGGGTCCAGCGGGCCTTGCCGTCGGCCTTCGCCCAGTACAGCGTGGTGTCGGCGGCCTGCATCAGACCGGTGGGCGAGGTGCCCGCCGCGGTCCGCTCGACCACCCCGATCGACGCGGAGACCGAGAGCCGCTGCCCGGCCAGGTCGAACGGCTGCTGGAGCGCCGCGAGGACCGAGCGGGCCAGGTCGGTGAGCTCCCGCGTGCCGGCCGAGTCCTCGACCAGGATCGCGAACTCGTCGCCGCCCAGGCGCGCCACGAGCCGGCTGCCGCCGGGGTTGCGGGAGGCGTCGTTCTCGGCGCAGTCGGTGAGCCGCGCGGCGACGGCTGCGAGCAGCCGGTCCCCGGTCCGGTGCCCCAGGGTGTCGTTGATCGCCTTGAAGCCGTCCAGGTCCAGATAGCAGAGCCCGATCCGGCCGTGCTGCCGGGGCGGCATCGAGTCGTCCTGGTAGGGCGGGGTCTCCAGGGCCGAGGCGAGCCGCTCGAAGAACAGCGTCCGGTTGGGCAGCCGGGTGACCGGGTCGTGCATCTGGAGGTGGCGCAGCCGCTCCTGGAGCTCGCGCCGGTCGTTGACGTCCGCGACCGTCAGCAGGACCCGGGCGGACTCCGCCGCCGAGGCGCCGGTCATCGGTACGACGGTGATCTCGGCCCACAGCGAGCGCCCGTCGGGGTGCTTGAGGCGGCGGGTGCAGCGGAACCGGGAACGGCGGCCCAGGAGCACCTCGCGATAGGCGTGCCAGGTGCGGTCGTCGGAAGCGAGACCGAGCAGTTCGCACGCCTGCCGCCCGGCGAGGATCGCCGCCGGGGTGCCCAGCAGCCCGCCGAGCGCCTCGTTGGCCCGCACGACATGGCCACGGCCGTCGATGACCCCCATGGGGAGCGTGGCGGCGTTGAAGGCGGCCCGGTAGTCGCGCAGCTCGACGGCGGTGGGACCGTCACCGACGGCCGGCGGGTCCGTCGCATGACGCTCCGTGACCGGCGCGGGGGGTGCGCCGGAGGCCGTGCCTGCCGGGGCGCTCGGCCCTTCGGAGGTTCCGCTCACCGCTCGCTCCCGCTGTGAAGGTCGTCGTGAACTGGTGGGGTCGGACTGGCCACCGGGTGGCGGATCCGTGAACGGGCCCGTTCCACGCGGGAAAGCGTGGTGAAGCATAGAGGGTGCCGCGTCGGCCGTTCCAGCTCGCCGTCCGGTCCGAGCCGCCGCGCGGGTCCGCGAGTGGCTGGTAGCAGGCATTCCGCTTTGCCCGATCCTGATCATTTCTGTGCGTATCTGGTGCAACGAATGGCTGAAATGGTCGGCGGTGACGTTCCGTGAAGGTGTGGGGGGTGATTCTCGCCGCTGACCCGTGTGGGGCAGCACAACAGGGCGTGGTGTGGCGAAGCGGCACAGGGTGGACGGGATGGACCGTGTTTCCCACCCGGAGGTCGATGTGCCGTGCCGTCGCGGGCCCGGGGGAGCGGAACGGCCGCCGCTGCGCAGTCTGGCCGCTGCCGCCACCTCCCTCCTGGCGCTCGCCGCCATGTCCCTCGTCGCGGGCCCCGCCGTGGCCGCCACGAGGGACGCGGCGCCCTGTGCCCTGCCCCGGACGGCGGCGCACCACTCGCTCGGCCTGAACACCTGGAACGCGGCCTACCCGCGCCCCGACCAGGGACTCGACGCGGTCATGATCTTCCTGTCCTTCCCGGACTCCGAGCCCACGCTCACCCCCGGGATGCTCACCGCCGACCACTTCCCCGCCACCACCCGCTTCTTCGAACGCGCCAGCTACGGCCGGTTCACGCTGCGCGCCCATCCGCAGCGGACCTGGACGCGGATGCCGCGCGACTCCACCTGGTACGGCATAGAGCGGGACTGGGGCGCCGAGCGGCGCACGGCCTACCTGCGCGACGCCATCGCCGCCGCCGACCCCGAGGTGGACTTCTCCCGGTACGACGTCGTCTACCTGGTGGCCGACCCGGACGCCCCCGGCGTCGACTCCGACGCCACCAAGGTCGTCAACTTCGACCGGCCGCTGCGCGCCGACGACAGCGACATCCGGCGCGTCGTCACGGTCTTCGAGCAGCACCCGCCCGACCGCAACGTCCTCGCCCACGAGACCGGGCACGTCTTCGACCTCGCCGACCTCTACCACCGGCCCACCGACGGCAAGGGCGACTGGGACACCCACGTCGGCGACTGGGACGTCATGGGCAGCCAGTTCGGACTCGCCCCGGACCTGTTCGGCTGGCACAAGTGGAAGCTCGGCTGGCTCGGCGGACCCCAGATCGTCTGCGTCCAGGGCTCGGCCGACCTCACCCTGGAGCCGGTCGCCGCGGCTCCCGTGCCCGGCGGGTCGATCGGGACCCGGCTCGCCGTCGTCCGCACCGGCGCCGGCAGCGCCCTGGCCATCGAGGCCCGCAGCGCCACCGGGAACGACCGGGGCACCTGCGCCGAGGGCATCCTGATCTACCGCGTCCGCAGCGGGACGGCCTCCGGCGGCGGGCCCGTCGAGGTGATCGACACCCATCCGAACACCGGGGCCTGCTGGGACCGCTCGGTCTACCCGCCGCTGGCCGACGCCCCGCTCGGGGTCGGGGAGACCTTCACGGTGCCCGGCGACGACACCCGCGTCGAGGTCGCCGACCGCACCCCGTCCGGCTCCTGGACCGTCCGGATCACCGCCGGCGTCTGACCACGCTGCCCGGAGCCCGGCACACGAAGAAGCCCCCCGCTTTCGCGAGGGGCTTCTTCCGTCTGTGCGCCGTCAGGGACTCGAACCCCGGACCCGCTGATTAAGAGTCAGCTGCTCTAACCAACTGAGCTAACGGCGCCTGGTGACGTCGTAGACATTAGCATCCTGATCCGCCCGAGGAAAAATCGCATGTGCGGCACCCCGGAAGGGCGCCGACCGGCTCACCCGGACACACGCCCAGAGCAGTACGTCGGGCCCCGGCAGCCATGGGCTGCGAGTGTCGGGGGCGACCACCCAGCGTGGCCCGCCATCGGGCGACGCGCAGGTCAGCGGCGGTACGGTCACGGCGTCACCGGTGCCGTGACAGAGCAGGGGCGGCATCTCGCCGCGCCGCTCGCCGGAGCCTCCCGAGTGCCCGGGGCCACCGGATCCCCACTCCTCCCAGGACAGCAGCGAGGGCAGCCGCTGGGCCGTTCCGGGGGCCGCGAACAGCAGCATCCGGCCCCGGTGCGTGGCGACCGGGCCGGAGCCGGGCCCCTCGGCCCAGAGCTGTTCCAGCATCCGCCGCCCGAACAGCCCCGGCACGTTCACGACGTCGAAAGCGGAACCGCAGGGGAGTACCCCGGGAGCCGTGGGGCGCTCCTCCCACTGGGCGAGCGTGCTGCGCGGGTAGGGGGCGGCCCCCGCCAGCCAGGCGGCGCCGGCCGCCGTGACCCGTGCGGCCTGGGGCCCTGACTGGTCCCGCAGCAGGGCGAAGATGTCGACGCCGTGGTGCGGGGCTGCACCGGCCTGCAGGGTCGTTTCGTCTTTCAGCCATGCGCTCATGGAGCAAGGTCTACCGGGAGTGACGGAAAGAATTCCGAGAGTTGCCGGAAACCGGGACGGGGTGGGAGGGGGAGGGGTATCTTGCCCGCTGGAATATGCCACTGGACCCTGACCTCCGGCCTGACGGAACAGCATCTGCCCCGGCCGCCCCACGGACCACATCGGCCCCGCAGGTCAGATCAGACCCACAGGTCAGATCAGCCCTACAGGTCATACAGGCCTCGTACGTCGGGTGCTCCGGGCGGCGTCAGGCTCGGGCGGCGTCGGGCTCCGGGCCGCGTCAGACCCCGGGCGCGACGTCAGGTTCCGGCGCGTCCAGCAGCGAGCGGCCGAACTCGATCATCTTCTTCGCGTAGTCCTCGGTCCACTCCGCGCGCTCCGCGATATCCGCCGGGGTCAGCCGGTCGAACCGGCGCGGGTCGGCGAGCTGGGCCGCCGCCAGCGCCTGGAACTCCACCGACCGGTCCGTCGCCGCCCGGAAGGCCTGCGTCAGCTCGGTCGCACGGGCCAGCAGCTCGCGGGGGTCCTCCATCGACTCCAGGTCGAAGAAGTGCTCCGGATCCGCCGTGGCCTGAGACGGCTCGAAGAGCAGCGGCGCGGGGCGCAGCCGCTGCCGTTCGTTCCGCTCGGACTGTGTCATGTGGTGTTCCTCCCTCGGGCGACCTGATGACCGGAAGACCCGGACGGCCACCCTCCATTGTCCAACCCCGCGCAAGGGGGCCGGGGCGTGCGGTGGGGCGCGGGGGAGTGACTCCCGCTCGGGGCCGCGGGCGTACGCCCCGGCTCAGGGCAGCGGGCGCGCGCCTCCGCTCAGGGCCGCCATCGCACCCGCCGCTCCGCGAGGTGGGCCAGCACCGCGTGGTTCGCCTCCCAGCCGTCGGGGAACTTGACCGTGACACCGAGCTGGACCGGCTCCGTGGACGGGTGCTCGTCCAGCAGGTCCGCCACCCCCTCCCGGCACACCACGACGCAGGCGTGCCGGTGCCGTGAGGCCAGCACGCACAGCCGCCCCGTCTCCAGGTGGAAGGCCGTGGCATCGGGCCGCCCGGACAGCGGGTGCAGCACCACCGTGACGTCGAACTCACGGCCCTGGAGCCGGTTCGCCGTGTCCACCGCGACCCCGGTGACGCCCAGCTCCGCGAGGGCCGCCCGCACCGCCGCCGCCTGGTCCCGGTGGGCCGTGCCGACCGCCACCCGGTCCGCCGTCACCGGCACCGGCTCCTCGGCCCGCTCGCTCGTCGCGACGCCGCCCCGGTCCAGCAGCCGCCGGACCACCAGCGCCACCGCCCGTACCGCCTCGGGATCGGTGCGCGGGGTGTGCCGGGCGGGCAGCTCCAGCAGCCCCCACCCGGACTCCGCCGCCTCGTCCAGCACCCGGTCGGGCCCCGACCCGTCCGACGCCACCCCGAAGGACAGCTTCCGGTCACCGTGGTCCGTACCGCTGCGGAACGGGGTGTACGGGTAGAACGCGGCCGACACCAGCGGGGCCGCCGACGCCGGCAGCCGCCACGACACCGGCAGCCGGTGCTGCGGCAGCTCCGGATTGTGCGCGAGCAGCGTGGACACAGCGCTCGCCGACGGGTCGTAGCTCAGCCCCGCCCACTGGTCCGCGCCCACGATCGAGAACGGGTCCAGCTGGCCGGGGTCCCCGACGAACAGCGCCCGCTCGAACAGCCCGGCCACGGCCAGCAGCGCGTCCGAGCGCATCTGGTACGCCTCGTCGACGATCGCGTGCCCCCACGGCTCCACGTTCTTCACGTGCGCCCACTTGGCGGCCGTCGAGATCACCACGTCGAGCCCGGCCAGATCCGCCGCCTTCGCCGACTTCCGTACGTTGTGGAGGCCGTCCAGGACCTTGTCGTACGGGTCGGAGTCGCTGCTGTGCAGCCGCCCCACCGGCAGCTCCGGGTCCTTCTCCGCGAGCCGCACCACCAGGTCGTCGACCTGGGCGTTGGTCTGCGCGATCACCATCAGCGGATGCCCGGCGGCCGCCAGCTCCATCGCCGCCCGGACCACCAGCGTCGACTTCCCGGCGCCGGGCGGGGAGTCCACGACGATGCCCCGGGAGCTGCCGCGCAGGGTGTCGTCGAGGATCGCGCCGGTCGCCCGCGCCGCCTCCGCGCCCGGGTCGAAGACGGTCCTCACGGCGGGTCCTCCCAGGTGGCCGGTCGTCACAGCGGTCCCTCCGTGGCGACGTGGGTCGGGATCACAGCAGGTCCTCCGGGGTCACGGGGTCGGGTCGCTCCGCGCGCGTCGCGGCGTCCGCGCCCGGCGGGCCGCCATGGGTCCACGGCGTCTCCTCCGGGTCCGGCAGCTTCGGGCCGCCGCGCTGGTCGTGCTCGAACAGGGTCCAGGTGATCCGCTCCCCGGGCTCCGGCACCGAACCGGGCCCGGGCTCCCTGCCCCGGCCCATCCGGTCCAGGATCCGCAGCACCAGCAGGATCTCCCCGTCCTGGGGCGGGTCCTGCGCGTACGCCACGAACTCCGCCGTCTGCGGTTTCCCGTCCGACGAGCGGTAGACCCTCGTCCGCTCGCCCAGATGCGGGCGCTCGTCCGTGCGGACGGTGACCAGGGGGCGCGGGGAGGGCCGCTTGGACTCGGTGTACGCCATCTCCACCTCGGTCACCGTGGCGAGGAACGCCTCGCCCGCCAGCCGCCGCCCCGCCAGCACCAGCGGATCGTCCAGCGCCTCCTGCGCCTCCAGCTGGGCCTGGGCGGTCTCCCGGGAGGCCAGCTTCTGGGCCGCCGTCACCGCGTCGTCGCGGCGCGGCTGCGGCGGCTCGCCCGAGCGCACCCGGTCCCGGTGCGCGGTGAACGACCACCGGTCCCGGGTCCAGCGGTCCTCGGCCCGGGACCCCTCGGGCAGCTCCCGCAGCAGGTCGAGACCCCGCCAGACCGCATCCCAGGTCGGCAGCATCACCTTCGCCAGCAGGGAACGGATCTCCCGCTCGGCGTCGCTCAGCTCACCGAGGCGGGCATCCGCCGCGAGGCCGTCCTCGGCGGACGCGAACGCCGTGCGCGCCCGGTCGTACCGTTCGATCGCCGGGGCGAGGAGACGGTTGTCGAAGTCCGGGTCGGTGGCCGGACCCGCTGGCGGACACAGCAACTGGCCCTCCCCGTCCCGGGCCAGCTCGGCCCGGAGCGCCGCCTCGGCCCCCGAGGAGCCGGCCGGCGGGTCGATCCAGGCCAGCAGCGCGCCCAGATGCTGGTCCTCCAGGCTGCTCTGCCCGGTCGCCCAGTGCCGGTTCAGCAGATCCGTGACAGCCGGCAGCAGCGAGGAGCCGGGCACCCGGGCCCGCTCCCCGTAGTGCGTCAGCCAGCGGCCGAGCAGCGGTACCCGCGCCGGGGCCGGATAAGGGGTGTCCGGATCGTCCTCGGCGGTACGGCGGAACCGCATGGACCGGCCCAGCAGCCGGACGAACTCGACGCCCGCCCGGCTCGGCACGATCAGCTGGGCGGCGTCCGTGCACAGCTCGACCTCGACCTTGTTCTTCCTGCCGGTCGCCGGGTCGGTCTCGTTGCGCTCGGCGGGCTCGACGACGTCCGTGTACGCCTCGATGTGCGGCAGGACGGCCTCGGCCAGCTCGGCGAGGAACGCGAACCGCAGGTCACGGTCGCGCGGCTGGGCGACGGCCAGCAGACGGGGCGCCTTCCGGTCCGTGCCGACCAGCGCCCCGAGCGGGGCCCCGGCCTCACCGGCGGTGGTCAGCGGCACCAGCACCAGTGGCCGGTCGGTGAGATGACGGTGCCGGACGGTGGCCAGCGGCTGGGCGCGGCCGGTGTCGACGGCCTCCAGCCGGGCCAGGGTGGTGATCAGCGACATGCGGCCACCCCGTCCAGACCCTCCGGTGCCCCGGCGCGCAGGACGGCGGCGCTCTCCAGCGCCTCGGCACGCAGGGCGGCGGCCCGGCGCAGCGCGGCGACCGTCGGATCGGCGGGATCGCCCTCCTTGCCCGCGGCGGCGGCCAGCACCCCGGCCACCGTGGTCAGCCCGCCCAGCTCACCGCGCACACCGCGGCCCAGCGCCTCCACCGCCCCCTCGGCCCGCGACTTCGACCGGCAGTGGAAGGCCAGCTCACACGCGGCCAGGCACTCCGGGGCGTAGGCCGGGGGCACCGCCGCCACGGCGGCGTCCAGCTCCTCGGGCGGGCACGCCGGGTCGAACGTCGTCCCCTCCGGCAGCGCCGCCGCGATGTCCTCGACGCGCGTCAGCCGGGTCAGCTGCCGACGGGTCACGGCACGCTGCTTGCGTACGTCCACGACGGAGGCGGTCGGCAGGTTCGAGAAGTCCTTGGGGCAGACCAGCAGCACCCGGTGCCCGACCTCCGCGCCCTCGGTCACCGCCGCGACCCGCTCCAGTGCCAGCACGTACACCGCGGCCTGCCGGGCGGCGGCGCCGACCTTCGACGCGTCGGCCGAGGCGTCGATCATCGGGAACGACTTGATCTCGACGACCGTCCACCGGCCGTCGGGGTGCACCACCACGGCGTCGGGCTCCAGATAGGCGGGGGAGCCCGCCACCTCCAGGGCCAGCATCGGGTGGTCCAGCAGCGCCCAACCGCCCGCAGCCGTGGCCTCCCGCAGAGCCAGCGCGGTGCGCGCGGCCCGGCCCTCGGGACCGGCAGCGCTCAGATCGGGCGTGGCGGCGTCCCCGGCCGGCGGCGGAGCACCGCCGCCGAGCCGCTCGTACAGCAGGCGCAGCAGCTCGGCGCCGCCGTCGGCCTTGACCTTCGCCTCGAACGCGTTGCCCCGCATGAAGGCGAACTGGGACTGCCCGAAGGGGGCGGGGGAGCCGAGCGCGGTGGCCAGCACGCCTTTGTCCACCCCGGCACCGTCGAGCAGAGCACGCCGCTTGCAGCCGGGATTGGCGGCGAGGGCGGCCAGCGCGCGGGCGTCGAGCGGATGCGGTGCGACGGAGGGGCCGCGCAGCTCAGCGAGCCGCTGCCGGAGCGTCGTCGCTCGCGGCCGCGTCGGCGGCGTCTCTGGCGCCGGGGCCGCCGACTGCCGTGCCGGGGGGATCTGCGGAGGTGGTCCGCTGGCCGGGGATTCGCTCACCCGGGGAAGTCTTGCACCCGGCACTGACATTCGGGGACACAGTCGCCGGAACGTCCTCGGGAGCGGAGCCCCGGCCGCTCCGGAACCGGTCGCCGGACAGCGCCGCGACCGGGCCGGCGATCCGGGCCCCGGCCCACACCTTGAACCGGTCCGCCAGCCGCATGACGGGCCTGACCAACAGGGCCCCGACCCCCATCACCGCGGCGCCCGCGACGGCGTCCAGGAAGTAGTGGTTGGCGGTGCCCATCACGACGATCGTGGTGATCAGCGGATAGGCGACGCCCGCCGCCCGGACGAGGGGATGGCGGCCGTGCCGCCACAGCAGGATCCCGCACCAGAGAGACCATCCGACGTGCAGGCTGGGCATCGCCGCGTACTGGTTGGTCATCCCGCTCAGCCCGCGCGGGGCGCTCGCCCCCGCGCCCCACCAGCCGTAACCGCTGTACTGCGCCATCGTGTCGACGAAGCCGTGGCTCGCGTCCAGCAGCCGGGGCGGACAGGTCGGCATCAGCGTGAAGCCGGCCAGCCCCAGCAGCGTGGAGTTCATCAGCCAGACCCGGGCCGCCCGGTACGCCGACGATCTGCGCCGGAACATCCATATGAGGACGGCCGGGGTGACCAGGTAGTGCAGGGACGCGTAGGCGAAGTCGGCGGGTATGCCGAGCGACGGGGTGCTGGTGAAGAGACGGTTCAGCGGATGCTCGGCGTTCAGGTACAGCGCCTGCTCCAGCCGCAGGATCGCCAGGCCGTGGTCGACCGCGGTCGACACGTCGCCGCGCACCAGGAGCCGGCCCGCCGAATACAGCGCGTACACCACCGCGATGAGAGGCAGTTCCGTCCACCAGCGGGGCCGATGACCGGACACGGGCGGCGCGGTGGCGTGCGGCATCCGGTAGCTCTCCCCATGTTCATGCGGCCGACGGCGAGCGTTCAACCGTACGGCGGCACCGTGCCGCCGATTCCCCCGGGGGGTCCTCTTCCGGACATCCCGTACGCAGTGGTCCCCGCCGTGGTCCGAGCGGTCGGCGGGTGGCTGCTCAGGGAGGGACGCCCGCACGGCCCCGGAGGTTGCCCTTCCGCCCGGTACGGGATGATGGAAGGCCTATCACCAGCGTTCCAGCGTTTCAGGGAGAGCCGTCATGGCACCGCGCATCCTGCTCGCCCGGCACGGCCAGACCCAGTGGTCGGTCCGGGGTAACCACACCGGCAGGACGGACATCCCGCTCCTGGACACCGGGCGCGAGGGCGCGAAACTGCTCGGCGAGCGGTTGCACCGGGCGCCCTGGGCGGGGCTGCCCGGCGTCGAGGTCCGCACCAGCCCTCTCGTCCGGGCCGCGGAGACCTGTGAGCTCGCCGGCTTCGGGAAGCGGGCCGAGCCGTGGGACGCGCTGATGGAGTGGGACTACGGGGCGTACGAGGGGCTGACCCCGGCGCAGATCAAGGCGGACCGGCCGGACTGGCTGATCTGGCGCGACGGGGTCCCGGACGGGGAGTCCGTCGCCGACGTCACCGCCCGCGCGGACGAGATCGTCTCCTGGGCGCGCTCGGCGGACCGGGACGTCCTGGTCTTCGCCCACGGCCACATCCTGCGGGCCCTGGGGGCGCGGTGGCTGGGTGAGGACCTGTCCTTCGGCGCCCGCATCCGTCTGGAGCCGACGTCACTGTCGGTCCTGGGCTGGGCGTACGGCCTGCCGGCCGTGGAACGCTGGAACGACACGGGGCACCTGGAGCGGTGACCCTGCGGGCAGCCCGCGCCCACCCAAGCCCGTCCGGCGTTTGAGGGCGGTCGCCCCGGCCCACCCAAGCCCGCCGGACGCTTGAGGGCGGTCACCGCGGCCCACCCAAGCCCGCCGGACGCTTGAGGGCGGTCACCGCGGCCCGCCCAAGCCCGCCGGACGCTTGAGGGCGGAACCGCGGCCCGCCCAAGCCCGTCCGGCGTTTGAGGGCGGTCGCCCTGGCCCACCCAATCCTGTCCGACGCTTGAGCGCGGGCACCTGGACCCACTCAAGCCCGTCCGGCGTTTGAGGACGGAACCCTTCGGCCGGTGGGGGCGAGCCCTTCACGGACCCCGTGGCGCGGGAGGACCTGATCCGCACCCGGGAACGTGCTGCACGCTTCCGTCCTCAAACGCCGGACGGGCTGGGAGGTGGGCCCGGGCAGGCCGGGTTCGCGCGATCCGGGAACGTGCTCACCGGTTCCGTCCTCAAACGCCGGACGGGCTGGGCGGCGGCCCGGGCGGGCTGGATCGGTGGCGGGTCAGGAAGTCGGCCACCGGGGTCGCCCCGGACCGGGATTCCAGCACGCGCGCCGCCCCCGCCAGCATCCCCCGGATCCGTGAGGACTGGACCCGGTTCAGCAGGTCCAGC
The DNA here is from genome assembly GCF_000721175.1 of Streptomyces anulatus. Classification (GTDB taxonomy): domain Bacteria; phylum Actinomycetota; class Actinomycetes; order Streptomycetales; family Streptomycetaceae; genus Streptomyces; species Streptomyces anulatus_C. The sequence continues at coordinate 58,672 of NZ_JOEZ01000011.1, read as the reverse complement.
ACCTGGTGCCCCGTCGCCGCCGCCTCGTCCACCCGCCCCGCCCGCGCCAGGTCCCCCGTCAGCTGGGTCCGGTACAGCGCCAGGTTCCGGGTGAAGTGCGGGTCCTGGAGCGCCGTCGCCCGCCGCCCGTGCCGCGTCGCCCGGGGCCAGTCGCCCAGCGCCGACCAGCACTGCGCCTCCAGCAGCTCCAGCTCCGCCTCCTGGAAGAAGCTCATCCACTCCGGATCACCCGCCGCCGGCCCCCGTTCGAACGCCGCCCGGGCCCGCCCGATCGCCCGGTCGCACCCCGTACGGTCACCGAGTCCCGCCCGGCCCCCCGCCTCCCGCAGCGCGAGCAGTGCCAGCAGCCGGGGCGACCCCAGCGTGCGGGCGGCCCGCCGGCCGGCCTCCGCCGCCCGTACCGCCTCCCGGGGCCGGCCCGCGTCCCGGGCCAGGAACGACGTGTTGCAGAACGCGTGCGCCTCGAGACCCGCGTCCCCGGCCAGCCGCGCCGTGGCCAGCGCCTCCGCGTAGTGCGAGCGGGCGTCGGCGAAGCGGCCCGAGTCGTGGGCCAGCCAGCCCACCGAGACGGCCAGCTCGCCCGCGCCCGAGTGCAGCCGGTCCGAGGTGGCGCGCCGTGCGGTGGTCCCGGCGTCCAGCAGCTCGTACGCCGCGCGCAGCGGCTGCGCGGCCCGCTGGTAGAGCCCGTCCGCGCCGTGCCGGTCGTCCAGCAGCCGGATCTGCCGTACGGCCTTCTCGACGGCGCTCACCTCCGCCTCGCCGACCCGGCGCTGCGCGGGCAGAGAGACCCGGGCGGCGGAGGCGGGTGCCCCGCCGAGACCCAGGGAAGCGGCCGCCACCGTGGCGGTGCCGCTGGTCATGAACACGCGACGCAGCACGTCGCTCTCCTCGGGGATGTCGTCGGTTTCGGTGTCGCGGTGGAGGCCGGGGCCGGGCGGGAAAGGGGCGGCCACGGGCGCCGGTTCGGACACGACCCGGGCGCCCCGCCCCCGTACGCTCTCGCGGGCCGAGAACCCCAGATCGGCCAGGGACGCCCCGGGGAACATGTGCAGGAAGACGCGCTCGTAGGCGTAGTTGGGGCAGCGGATCTCCCCTGACTCCACCCGCCCGATGTACCGGGCGTCGCACGCGACCTGCTCCCCGATCTCCCGTGCCGCTCTGCGCACGGCCGCCGCGAACTCCCCGGCGGAGCGCTGTCCGCGCAGCTGACGGAAGACGAGGTTGGGAACTGCCGCTGTCGACACCATGGCCGGCCCCTCTCTGGTGCGGCCGGGATGTGTGGTTCCCGGTGTCCCGGCGGAGCAAGAACGTACCTGTTGTGACGGGTCACACACGGAGCGTTTCCCTGCAAAAGGGGCATTCCACCCCCGATCCGCCATGAACTGCCACCCTTTGCGGCGGTGTGGGCCCGTAGCCCTTGACGCACCCCCGGCGTTGGTCCATGCGGAGACGGAGTGTGGCTCCGTTCGGCGATGAGAGGAGGGGTTCCCTTGTTGCATCTCGGCAGGGAGACCGGCTCACGGACGACCGCGACGAAACCGACGGCCCCGACCGGTCTGGCGGCCCCGGCCGATCCGACAGCCTCGACCGGCCCGACGGCGGACAGATCCTGCGACCTCGTCACGGTGCCGGCGCGGCAGGGCCTGGAGGCCGTCGACATCCTCCGCCGGGGACGGGACCAGGAAGCCGTCGGCCCGGTCCTGCACGACGGCGCCTGCGACACCCTCGGCTTCCTCGTGCCGCCGGGCACCGCCGATGGCTGGGACGTACCCGGCAGCGCCTGTACGAGGACCGACGGGCGCGGGCTGCGCATCCCCGCCGAGCCGCCCGTCTCCGGCTCCGGCTGGCTGCTCCCGCCCGCCGCCGACGCCCCGGTCACCGATCCGGCCGTGCTCCGTGCCGCCCTCGACCAGGCCGCCCGGCTGATCGAGGCGGCCGACAACTGCCGCTGAGCCCATAATGGCCGGACGGGCGGAACGCTCCGCCGCGGCCGGCGACCCGGGCCCCCACCAGCAAGGACCAGCAAACGTGGCACGTCGAGGAGCGCCGGCCCGCGGCAGGAGCAAAGCGGCGGACAAGGACAGGGCCGGCGGCGCCAGGGCGAAGGGGCGCGGGGAACGCCGGGGCTCCGGGCGGGCCGAGCGCGAGCCGGTCTCCCGGTCGGTCGGCGGCGGTCTCGCCGAGCTCATACCCGACCGGGAGCGCCCGCAGGGCTGGACGCTCCTGATCGACGGCGCCCCGCAGTCCCACGTGGACCTCGACGACCCCACGCACCTCATCTTCGCGTACCAGCGCCGTCTCGGCCACGTCATCGACCTCGCCGCACTTCCGCTCCGGCCGCTGCACGTCCTGCACCTGGGCGGCGGCGCTTTCACCCTCGCCCGGTACACCGCCGCGACCCGCCCCCGCTCCACCCAGCAGATCGTCGAACTCGACGCGCCCCTCGTGCAGTTCGTCCGCGACCACCTCCCGCTGGACCCCCAGGCCCGCGTCCGGGTCCGGGCGACCGACGCCCGCGAAGGACTCGGCAGGTTCCCGGACGGCTGGGCGGATCTGGTCATCGCGGACGTGTTCAGCGGGGCCCGCACCCCCGCGCACCTCACCTCGGCCGAGTTCCTCACCGAGGTCCGCCGGGTTCTGAAGCCCGAAGGGCGGTACGCGGCCAACCTCGCCGACGGCCCTCCGCTCGCCCATCTGCGCGGCCAGGTCGCCACCGCCGCCGCCGTCTTCCCCGAACTGGCCCTGGCCGCCGACCCGGTGGTGTGGCGGGGCCGCCGCTTCGGCAACGCGGTCCTGCTCGCCTCGGCCCTGCCGCTCCCGGTCGCGGAGTTCACCCGGCGGGTGGCGAGCGACCCGCACCCCGGCCGCGTCGAACACGGCCGTGCGCTCACCGACTTCACCGGCGGCGCGGCCGTCGTCACCGACGCCGTGGCCGAGCCGTCCCCCGCGCCGCCGCCGTCCGTCTTCGAGAACCCCTGATCACGTCTACGGTTCGACGACCTGCACGGTCGGCGGCGTCCCGTTCCACGTGCAGAACACCGAGTACGTCTTCCCGTCCGCCCCGCCCCCGTCGCTGAAGTCCACCCGGATCCAGGCGTCGTTCGTCCACACCTGCATCGACCAGCCCGGCCCCGGAGTCGCCGAGACGAGCTTCGCCGAGTCCGCGCCGAGCTCGAACACGACCCGGCCGCCGTCGGTGCGATAGCTCTTCACCTCGCCCGAAGCCGACGGCGCGGGCGGCTTCGCCGGGGCGGTCGACGGCGTACGGGAGGGGCGCGGGGCCGACGGGGACGGGCGCGCGCCGCCGGTGCCCGGCGAGGCGGAGGCCGAGGCGGAAGGCGAGGGCGACGTCCGGTGCGTCGAGGAGACGAGGGGCGCCCCGGTGCTCTGCCCGATGCGCTGAGGAGGCCCCGCGCCCACCGAGACCGGCACGGCCCGGGGCGGGTCGTACGCCGTCCCCGTCATGACCGTGTGCACACCCCACCACGAGAGCGTGACCGCCGCGCCGGTGGCGAGCGACCACGCCAGCGCGTGTGCGAGTCCTCGTTGCATCCGGCACATCCTGCACCACCCGGCCCGCTTCCGGCTCCCCCCGGGGGCTGGTGCGATCGACCTTCTCCGGCCTTTGCGGAGGTTTCCGGCGGGCCCGGGACCGGGCCCGCCGGCATGGCGTACGGTGCCGCCCATGGCAAGTGTGCTCGTGGTCGAGGACGACCAGTTCGTACGTTCCGCCCTCATCCGGCACCTCAGTGAGGCCTCCCACACGGTACGGAGCGTGGGCACCGCGCTCGAAGCGCTGCGCGAGGTCGCGCACTTGCGCTTCGACGTGGTCATCCTCGACCTCGGGCTGCCCGACCTGGACGGCGCCGAGGCGCTGAAGATGCTGCGGTCCATCACCGATGTCCCGGTGATCATCGCCACCGCCCGGGACGACGAGAGCGAGATCGTCCGGCTGCTCAACGACGGCGCCGACGACTACCTGACCAAGCCGTTCTCGGTCGAGCACCTCTCCGCCCGGATGGCCGCCGTGCTGCGCCGCTCGCGCGCCGCCGGCGGCGAGGCCCCGCCGCCCAGGGTCATCCGCGTCGGCGGGCTCTCGATCGACCCGCTGCGCCGCAGCGCCGAGCTGGACGGGGCCGAACTCGACCTGACCCGACGCGAATTCGACCTGCTCACCTTCCTGGCCGGGCGGCCCGGCGTGGTCGTCGCCCGCAAGGAGCTGCTGGCCGAGGTCTGGCAGCAGTCCTACGGCGACGACCAGACCATCGACGTCCACCTGTCCTGGCTGCGCCGCAAGCTCGGCGAGACCGCCGCCCGTCCGCGCTATCTGCACACCCTGCGCGGCGTCGGCGTGAAGCTCCAGCCGCCGGCCGACGCCCCCGCCCCCGCCGGCGCCGCGGCCGATACGCCGTTCACGGAGCCGCCCGCATGAGGTGGGCCCTGGTCAAGGTCTGCCTGGCCGTCACCGCCATGGTCGTCATCGCCTTCGCCGTACCGCTCGGACTCGTCATCCGGGAGATGGCCAGCGACCGGGCGTTCTCCGACGCCGAACGCCAGGCCGCGATGATCGCCCCGACCCTCTCCATCACCACCGACCGCGAGGAGCTGACCCGGGCCGTCCTGTCCACCGAACCCGGCGACCGGGGGCGCCTCGCCGTCCATGTCCCGGCCGAGGGCGGGCCCCTGGACATCGGAACCCGGCGCGCCACCCCCAAGGACGTGGAGACCGTGCGCAAGGCCGGGCGCGCCTCCATCACCGAGGTCGCCGGCGGCTTCGCCCTCCTCCAGCCGACCGCGCTGGGCACCGGGGACATCGCCGTCGTCGAGGTGTTCGTCCCCGAGGGCGAGGTCTCCAACGGGGTCGCCACCGCCTGGCTGATGCTGGCGGGCGTCGGCGTCGCGCTGATCGTCGGCTCGGTCGCGGTCGCCGACCGGCTCGGGGTACGCATGGTGCAGCCCGCCCAGCGCCTCGCGGGCGCCGCCCAGGACCTGGGGGAGGGGCGCCTGGGCACCCGGGTCCCCGAGGAGGGGCCCACCGAACTGCGGTCCGCGGCCGTCGCGTTCAACTCCATGGCCGACCAGGTCGTCCAGCTCCTGGCCAACGAGCGCGAGCTGGCCGCCGACCTCTCGCACCGCCTGCGCACCCCGCTCACCGTGCTCCGGCTGAACGCCGCGTCGCTCGGCGAGGGCCCGGCGGCCGAGCAGACCCGGGCGGCGGTCCAGCAGCTGGAGCACGAGGTCGACACGATCATCCGCACGGCCCGCGAACAGCGCCCGCAGACCCAGGGCGGGCAGCCGGGGGCGGGCTGCGACGCCTCCGAGGTGATCCGCGAACGCATGGGCTTCTGGTCGGCGCTCGCGGAGGACGAGGGCCGCGAGGTGCGCCTCGCGGGAGTCGACCGTACGGTACGCATCCCCGTCGCCCGGCCCGAACTGGCCGCCTCCCTCGACGCGTTGCTCGGCAACGTCTTCCGCCACACCCCCGAGGGCACCGCCTTCTCCGTCGACGTCCACCACAGCGGCGACGCGGTCATCGTGCTCGTCTCCGACGCGGGCCCGGGGATCCCCGACCCGAAGGCGGCCCTCGCCCGGGGCACCAGCGGGCGCGACGGTGCGAGCGGGTCCGTCGGCTCCACCGGCCTCGGCCTGGACATCGTGCGCCGGGTCGCCGAGTCCACCGGCGGCGACCTGCGCATCGGCCGGTCCGTCCTCGGCGGCACGGAGGTCCGGATCTGGATCGGCCTGCACGGCAGCCGCCCCGAGCGCGGCCGGCGCGGACACGGCCGCCGGGTCGGCCGCCGGCTCGGCCGGCAGCGGGGCGGGGAGAGCCGTACCGTGACCGGGTCCCAGCATTAACCCGCGCCCATGTGTTCCTTAAGCGCGCCCTAAGAACATCAACCCCCGCCCGTAAGGCCCTCTTTGCCCGTTCCGCTGCCGCTAGCGTGCTCTCGAAGTCCCCGGACAGGTCGTCGCCGGACAGGCGAGCCCCCGGACGGATCCGCAGGACACAGAGGCAGGCAGGCACGTTGATGGTTTCCCGGACGCACCGTCGCACGACGGCCACCCGCACCAGGGCGATCGGCGCGGTCGTGGCCGCCGCCGTCAGTGGCGGCACGGTCCTCGCGCTGACCGGTACGGCGCAGGCCGCCGCGATCGGCGCCGCCTGCACCCGTACCAGCGCCTGGGGCGGCGGCTGCACCGGCCAGTACGTCGTGACCAACGGGGCCGACCGGCCGCCGACCGACCGGACCCTGGAGTCCGATCTCCCGGCGGGCACGGAGACCGGCTCGCTCCGGAACGGCGAGCACACGGTGAAGGGCGACCGGGCCTGCCCCGGCGGACCCAAGCCGGAAGCCGACGCCACCTGCAGCTCGATCGACCAGGAGCCGCCGGCCTTCACGAAGGCGTTCGCGGCCTACGAGTAGCCCCCACGACCCGGTCCGCCGATCCCCTTCGTCCACCGAACCCCCCCGAACCACTGTGCCCCCCACTGCGCGCCCCGGCCGGACCCCACCCCACACCCGGCCGGGGCGTGCCCCTGTCCTGGTACCAGCGGTCGCGTCACTCGCCGGGGCCGGCGTCGCCGACCGGGATGCTCAAGAAGTGCATAAGGGAGAAAGTGCCAGAGGTGACGTTCCCCAGTACTTCACCCGGCCCGGCCTGCCCCTCGTTCACCTTCCGACGGGAGGGCGGCCCAAGGGCCCCTCCATGACCCGCCGGACATCCCTCGGCAACGGAATCGTCTTCAAGTCTTGACACCCACCCCCTTGAGGCAGGAACCTTCCGGCAGCAGCGCATGGGAGCGCTCCCACTCTGGGGGAAGGTCTCGCGCGCTTCCTCTTCCCGCAGCAGACCCGACGCCCTCCGCCCTGCCTCGCGGAACGGCGCCGGTACCACCCCGGAACAAGGAGCAGTGGAATGCGCATCACCCGCAGCGTTGCCGGTCGACGCCTACGAGCCCCCCTCGTGGCCACCACGGGCCTCACGGTCACCGCCCTCCTCCTCACCGGATGCGGCGGCTCGTCCGACTCCGGCAAGGGAGCCGACGCCGACGGGAACATCACCCTGACCGTCGCCGACTTCGGGCAGTTCGGGTACAAGGAGGCCGGGCTCTTCGAGAAGTACCACGAGCTGAACCCGAAGATCACGGTCAAGGAGGACACCACCGCCGAGGAGAAGAACTACTACCCCAAGCTCCTCCAGCAGCTGAACTCCGGCAGTGGCCTCGCCGACGTCCAGGGCATCGAGGTCGGCCGGATCAAGGAGATCGTCGACACCAAGGCGGACTCCTTCGCCGACCTCTCCAAGTCGATCGGCGTGGACGAGTGGGTGTCGTGGAAGGCGAAGCAGGCCACCGCCCCCAGCGGCGCGGTCATCGGCGCGGGCACCGACATCGGCCCCATGTCCCTCTGCTACAACCGCGAACTGTTCGAGAAGGCCGGACTGCCCACCGACCGCACCGAGGTCGCGAAGCTGACCGAGGGCGGCTGGGAGGACTTCCTCGCGCTCGGCGAGCAGTACAAGAAGAAGGCCCCCGCCGGCACGTACTTCATGGACTCCGCGAGCGCCATGTTCAACGCCGTGGTCAGCTCCAGCCCCGAGCAGTACTACGACGCGAGCGGCAAGCCGATCCACGAGAAGAGCGCCAGCGTCGAGAAGGGCTGGAAGCTCGCCGCCGAGGCCGCGTCCAAGAAGCTGACGCAGGGCCTGGCCCAGTTCGAGGACCAGTGGCAGGCGGCCCTGCGCAAGAGCACCGTCGCCACCGTCGTCTGCCCCGCCTGGATGGCCGGCCAGATCTCCACGTACGCCGGTGACGCCAACAAGGGCAAGTGGGACATCACCAGCGCCCCCGGCAACACCTCCGCCAACTGGGGCGGCTCGTTCCTCGCCGTCCCCAAGTCCGGGAAGAACGTCGCCGAGGCCACCAAGCTCGTCAAGTGGCTGACCGCCCCCGAGCAGCAGGCCGCCGTCTTCAAGGCGATCGGCGTCTTCCCGTCCAACCAGGGCGCCTACGAGCTGCCCGACGTGAAGAACGCGACCCTGCCGTACTTCAACAACGCCCCCATCGGCCAGATCTACGCGGACGGCGCGAAGTCCATCCCCGAGGCGGTGCTCGGCCCGAAGGACGGCGTGATCAAGGACTCCATCTCCACCCAGATCAACAACATGGAGCAGCGCGGCACCAGCCCCGACAAGGCCTGGGACGCGGCCCTGCGGACGATCGAGAAGGCCATCGGCTGACCTGACACCGGACGCCCGGCACCAGGCACCTGGCACCAGGCGCCTGCGACCCGACCGGTCCGGGCCGATCGAAGCGCCGGGGCGGGCGGCACCCGCCCGCCCCGGCCGCCCGCCCATCTCCAGCCGCCCCCTCCAGCCGCCCCGGCCGTCCGTCGGCGCACCCAGGGAAGGACTCCCCGCCCGTGGCAACCTCGACCCCCACCCGGGATGCGTACGCGACCCCGCCCCGTGAACCGCAGAAACAACCGCCCAGCGAGCGGCGGCAGTTGTGGCGGAGCCGACTGTGGCGGTTCGACGACAAGGCGTCCCCGTACGCTTACATCGCACCGTTCTTCCTCGTCTTCGGGGCCTTCGGGCTCTACCCGCTCCTCTACACCGGCTGGATCGCCCTGCACCGGGTCGAGATGACCGGCCTGGACTCGATGGAGTGGGTGGGCTGGGAGAACTTCGACAAGATCCTGCACGACCCCGAGTTCTGGACCTCGGTCAGCAACACCTTCCTGATCGGCGTCATCTCCACCGTCCCGCAGCTCCTGGTGGCCCTGGGCCTCGCCCACCTCCTCAACTACCGCCTGCGCGCCAGCACGTTCTGGCGCACGGTCATCCTCACCCCGTACGCGACCTCGGTCGCCTCGGCCGCCCTCGTCTTCGCCCTGGTCTTCCGGGCCGACGGCGGGCTGCTGAACTGGGCGCTCGGCCTGGTCGGCTTCGACGACACCAACTGGGCCAACGGGCACTGGACTTCGAAGATCGCCATCTCCGTCATCGTGATCTGGCGCTGGACCGGCTACAACGCGCTGATCTACCTGGCGGCGATGCAGGCCGTCCCCAACGACCTCTACGAGGCTGCCTCGTTGGACGGCGCGTCGCGCTGGCAGCAGTTCCGCAAGGTGACCATTCCCTCGCTGCGGCCGACGATCCTGTTCACCATCGTCATCTCCACCATCGGCTCCATGCAGCTCTTCGGTGAGCCGCTGCTGCTGGAGGGCGGCGCGCTGGGCGCCACCGGCGGCAACGAGAACCAGTACGAGACGCTCAGCATCTACCTCTACAACTACGGCTGGAACCTCGGACACCTCGGTCCGGCCGCCGCCGTCGCCTGGGCGATGCTCGCCCTCCTGCTGATCATCGCCGCGGCCAACTGGTTCATCGGCCGATTCGTCCGCAAGTCCGCGGTCTGACCGGGAGCACCTCCATGACCATGACCAGCCCCACGCCCACCGCCCCCGTGAAGCTCGCGCCGGCTTCGAAGAGCAGTGCCCCGCAGCGCCCGAGCCGCTTCCGGATCGGCGCCGGCCAGCAGATGAAGGGCGGCCCGTTCGCGTACGTCGCGCTCGCCGTCGTCGGCTTCGGCTCGCTGCTGCCGCTCTACTGGACCCTGGTCGCGGCCTCCCGCACCCAGGACGAAGTCCTCGCCTCCACCCCGCCGTTCCTCCCGGGCGGCAAGCTGATCGAGAACATCCAGACCGCCTGGGAACAGGCCAACCTCGGCAAGGCGATCCTCAACAGCGTCATCGTCTCGTCCTCGATCACCCTCGCGACGCTCTTCTTCTGCACGCTCGCCGGCTACGCCTTCGCCAAGATGCGCTTCCGGGGCCGCGGCTGGCTGATGACCGCCGTCATCGCGACCCTCACCATCCCGCCGCAGCTCAGCGTCGTCCCGCTGTTCATGATGATGTCCGGCCTCGGCTGGGGCGGGCAGCTCGAATCGGTGATCTTCCCGACGCTGGTGAGCGCGTTCGGCGTGTTCTTCATGCGCCAGTACCTGATCGAGGCGCTGCCGTACGAGCTGATCGAGGCGGCCAAGATCGACGGCGCGAACAACCTCCGCATCGTGGTGAGCGTGGTGCTGCCGGTGGCCCGCCCCGCGATGATGGTGCTCGGGATGCTGACCTTCGTCCAGGCGTGGAACGACTTCTTCTGGCCCTACCTCGCCCTCAACCAGCAGAACCCGACCCTCCAGGTGGCCCTCGGCCAGCTCAGCGCCTCGTACACCCCCGACCAGTCCATCGTGATGGCGGGCGCGCTGATCAGCACGCTGCCGCTGCTGGTGGTGTTCGTGGTCTTCGGCAAGAAGATCGTCGGCGGGATCATGTCCGGCGCGGTCAAGGGCTGACCACTCCCGCCCCCCTCTCTCTTCCTCTCACACCTCACCCCTCACTTTCGCCACTTCCCCCAGGGAGCGCTCCCGCATGACAGCCGTCCGACCTGACACGGTCCCGCAGCAGGCCCCCGCCGCCACGGCCCCCTTCCCGACCGGCTTCCTCTGGGGCGCGGCCACCGCCGCGTACCAGGTGGAGGGCGCGGCCGGGGAGAACGGCCGCACCCCCTCCATCTGGGACACCTTCAGCCACACGCCCGGCCGGGTCCTCGGCGGGGACACCGGGGACGTGGCCGCCGACCACTTCCACCGCTACCGCGACGACGTCGCCCTGATGAAGCGCCTCGGGCTCCAGGCGTACCGCTTCTCGGTCTCCTGGTCCCGCGTCCAGCCCACCGGCCGGGGCCCCGCCGTGGAACGCGGCCTGGACTTCTACCGGTCGCTCGTCGACGAGCTGCTGGCGGCCGGCATCACGCCCGTCGCCACGCTCTACCACTGGGACCTGCCGCAGGAGTTGGAGGACGCGGGCGGCTGGCCCGAGCGCGCGACGGCCGAACGGTTCGCGGACTACGCCGCCATCATGGCCCGCGCGCTCGGCGACCGGGTCGGGATGTGGACCACGCTGAACGAGCCCTGGTGCTCGGCCTTCCTCGGTTACGGCTCCGGGGTCCACGCCCCCGGCCGCACCGAACCGGCCGCCGCGCTGCGGGCCGCCCACCACCTCAACCTCGCCCACGGCCGGGCGGCCGAGGCGCTGCGCGCGAATCTCCCCGCTGCCGCGCAGACCTCGGTCACCCTCAACCTCCACCAGGTGCGACCGCTGACCGACAGCGAGGCGGACGCGGACGCGGCGCGCCGGATCGACGCGGTGGGCAACCGGATCTTCACGGGCCCGATGCTGAAGGGCGCGTACCCGGAAGACCTCCTGGCCGACACCGAGCGCATCGTGAACTGGCCCGAGTTGATCCAGGAAGGCGACCTGGCCGCGATCGCGCACCCGATCGACGTGCTCGGCGTGAACTACTACACGCCCACCATCGTCAGCGCGTCGCCCACCGGTGCGGGCGACACCCGCAACGACGGCCACGGCAGCAGCGAGCACTCCCCGTGGCCCGGCTCGGAGCACGTCGCCTTCCACCTCGCCGAGGGCCGGCCGGTCACCGCGATGAACTGGTCGGTCAAGCCGGAGGGCCTCTACGACCTCCTCATGGACGTCTCGCGCGAGCACCCGGACCTGCCGCTGATGGTCACCGAGAACGGCGCGGCCTTCGACGACGCCCCGGACGCGGACGGCCGGGTCCACGACCCCGAGCGGATCGCCTACCTGCAGGGTCACCTGGAGGCGGTGCGCCGCGCGGCGGCCGACGGGGCGGATGTGCGGGGCTACTTCCTCTGGTCCCTGATGGACAACTTCGAGTGGGGCTACGGCTATGCGAAGCGTTTCGGCGCGGTGTACGTCGACTACGCGACCCAGCGCCGTACGCCGAAGTCCAGCGCGTACTGGTACGGCGACGTGATCGCCCGCCACGCACTGCCCCCGGTGGCCGCTCCGGACGCCTGACCCCGTGGGAGCGGTGGGCCCGGTCGTCCCCGGCCGGCCCGCCGCTTCTTCCGCCGCCCGACTGGGAGCGCTCCCAATACACTGTCCGTACCCCCGCCGGGGTGATCGATCCAGGACTTGGATTGACGTTACGGCTGTGAGAAATTGACCGGGAACGGGGAGGCAGCCATGGCGGCAGCGCGAGTACGGAGCGGCGGGCGGCCCACGCTCGAAGAGGTGGCGGCACGGGCCGGCGTCGGCCGGGGCACCGCATCGCGGGTCATCAACGGCTCGCCCCGGGTCAGCGACGCGACCCGGGAGGCGGTCGAGGCGGCCGTGGCCGAGCTGGGGTACGTCCCCAACCGCGCCGCCCGCGCCCTGGCGGGCAACCGCACCGACGCCATCGCCCTGGTGGTGCCCGAGCCGGAGACCCGCTTCTTCGCCGAACCGTACTTCTCCGCCATAGTGCGCGGCGTCGGCGCGGCCCTGGCGGACACCGAGATGCAGTTGCTCCTCACCCTCGTCGGCAACGACCGCGAGCGCCGCCGCCTCGCCCAGTACCTCACCGCCCACCGCGTCGACGGGGTCCTCCTGGTCGCCGTGCACGCCGACGACCCGCTGCCGGAGCTCCTGGAACAACTGGGCATGCCCTGCGTGATCAGCGGCGCCCGGCACGCGGCCGAGACGCTGCCCTCCGTCGACTCCGACAACTTCGAGGGCGCGCGGGCCGCCGTCGAGCACCTGGTCTCCCGGGGCCGCCGCCAGATCGCCACGATCACCGGCCGCCTGGAGGTCTACGGCGCCCAGCGCCGCCTGGACGGCTACCGCGCGGCGGTCTCCGCCGCCGGCCTCGCCCCCGACGAGCGCCTCATCGCCCCCGCCGACTTCACCGAGGAGGGCGGCGCGCGGGCGATGCGCGAGCTCCTGGTCCGCCGCCCCGGCCTCGACGCGGTCTTCGTCGCCTCCGACGTGATGGCCGCCGGCGCCCGCCAGGTCCTGCGCGAGGCGGACCGCCGCATCCCGGAGGACGTGGCCCTGATCGGCTTCGACGACTCGGTGGTCGCCCGCCACATGCACCCGGCCCTCACCAGCGTCCGCCAGCCCATCGAGGAGATGGGCCGCCGCATGACCCAGCTCCTCCTGGACGAGATCGCCGGCCGCGCCCCGGGCGACGAGCGCCCTTCGGTGGTGCTGCCCACGGAGCTGGTGGTCCGCGACTCGTCGTGACCGTGCCGGCGGTGGCGGGCCCTCCGGATTCACGAGCTCTCTTCACGCTCCTCGGTTCCGACGGCCCGTGCTCGCGGCGTACGGCGAACGCGTGACGCACCACACACATCACACGGTGGGCCTGCCGGTTTGCCCCTGGCCCCGGTCGTACGGTCTGACGTCGCGGCCGCCCACCGTCCGCATCGGGTCTCACCGGTCCGGGCGGCGCCGTCGGTACGGCCGGGAGATCTGAACCGGTACCGGGGTTCAGGCGGCGACGAGCTCCTGCCCGTGGTCCGGCGTTTCGACCTTGGACTTCTTGTTCGGCAGCGCGAGCCGGAAGACCTTGTGCCACGCGGAGAACACCTGCTTGGGCAGCGGGCCGGTGACGTACTCCAGCTCGTACTTCTCGAACAGGGCGCGCACCTTCACCGCGACCTCGGCGTACCGGTTGCTCGGCAGGTCCGGGAACAGGTGGTGCTCGATCTGGTGCGACAGGTTGCCGGTCATGAAGTGCATGGCCTTGCTGCCGCTGATGTTCGCCGAGCCCATCATCTGGCGCAGGTACCACTGGCCGCGCGTCTCACCCTTGATCGACCGGCGCTCGAAGACCTGTACGCCCTCGGGGAAGTGCCCGCACATGATCACCGAATGGGTCCAGATGTTGCGGACCAGGTTCGCGGTGAACGTGGCGGCGAGCGTGGTGAGGAACGACGGGCCCGACAGCGCCGGATGGATCACGTAGTCCTTGAGCACCTGCTTGCGGATCTTGCGGCCCACGGCCCTGGCCCGCGCGCGGAACTCCGGGTCCTTGCGGCGGCGCTTGTCGAGGTTCTTGCCGAGCTCCAGGTCGTACGCCGCGATGCCGTACTCGAAGAAGCAGGCGTTGAGGAAGTTCCACAGCGGCTGGCCGAGGTGGAAGGGGTGCCACTTCTGGTCCTCGTCGACGCGCATGATGCCGTAGCCGAGGTCGTTGTCCTTGCCGATCACGTTGGTGTACGTGTGGTGCAGCTCGTTGTGCGAGTGCTTCCACTGGTCGGACGGCGAGACGTGATCCCACTCCCAGGTGGTGGAGTGGATCTTCGGGTCCCGCATCCAGTCCCACTGGCCGTGCAGGACGTTGTGGCCGATCTCCATGTTGTCCATGATCTTCGCCACGGACAGCCCGGCGGTGCCGAGCAGCCACGCGGGCGGGAAGATCGAGAACAACAGCACGCCCCGGCTGACCAGCTCGAGCTTGCGCTGCGCCGAGATGACCTTACGGATGTAGGCGGCGTCCTTCTCGCCGCGGCCGGCGATCACCTCGTCGCGGATCGCGTCCAGCTCGCGGCCCAGCTCCTCGATCTGCTCCGTGGTCAGGTGGGCGGTGGGGTCGATGGCGGTCAAGGTGCTCCTACCGTTCGATGTCGCAGGGGCCCGCCGCGGCGGACACGCAGGTCTGGATGAGGACGCCCGGCTCGGCCTCGGTGATCTCGCCGGTGCGCAGGTCGCGGACGGCGCCCGCCTTGAGCGGCGTGACGCAGCCGAAGCAGATGCCCATGCGGCACCCGGAGGGCATGAGCACGCCGGCCTCCTCGCCGATGTCCAGCAACGGCGTGGCGCCGTCCGCGTCGACGGTCCTGCCGGTGACGCTGAACGTGACCTCGCCGCCGTCGCCGGCGACGACGATGCCGGCGCGGAAGCGTTCGGTGTGCAGGCGCTCCTGGACGCCGTGCTCGGTCCAGTGCTCTTCGGCGGCGTCGAGCAGGCCCGCGGGCCCGCAGGCCCAGGTCTCGCGCTCGGCCCAGTCAGGCACGAGTTCGCCGAGGCGGGCGATGTCGAGCATGCCGTCCGTGTCGGTGTGCACCTCGGTGAGCCGGAGCTTCTTGTCCGCGACCAGGTCGTGCAGTTCGTCGCGGAAGATCACGTCCTTCGGCTGTGGCGCGCAGTGGACCATGACGACGTCGTCGAACTCGGTGTCGCGCAGCATGCCCATCACTGGCGTGATGCCGCTGCCGGCCGTCAGGTAGAGCACCTTGGCGGGCTTGGCCCGCGGCAGCACGAAGTCACCGGTCGGCTGGTCGAGCTGGATCAGCGTGCCCGGTTTCGCCCTGCGGACCAGGTGGTTGCTGACCTTGCCGCCCGGGATCGCCTTCACGGTGATCGTGACGCGGCCGTCCTGGCGGTCTGCCGGCGAGGTGAGGGAGTAGGCACGCCACAGGCGCACCCCGTCGACGTCGACCCCGATCCGCACGTACTGACCTGCTGTGTGGCCGCGCCAGCCCCGTCCCGGCCTGATCACGACAGTCGCGGCGTCACCCGTCTCGGGGTGCACGGCCTCGATGCGCCCACACAGGTCGGCGCCCGCACGCAGCGGGCTGACCAGGTCGAGGTAGTCCGACGGCAGCAGCGGCGTCGTGACCATCTCCAGCAGTTTCCACGCCCTACTGCGGAGGGCTGCACTCGTCATGACCCCAGCTTGCTGCGCCTCAAGGCGTAAAGTCCTGACCGCAGGACGTAAATCTGGTCGGCTGAATTGTTCGCAGGGAACAAAACGTGAGCCATGCAATCCGGAGGGCCAGCGAACTGGCCCTGGACGAGACGACGGTCACCGCACTCCGGGCGGCGCTGAAGACCACCGCCGACGAGGTCGTCCAGGCGATCATCGACGAGGTCCCTTCCTACGCCAATGCCCTTTCGGGCCGCATGGGCGGCACCATCCGCCGATCCGTCCGGACCGCCCTGGGGCACTACCTGGACCTCGCGAGCGGGAAAGCCACAGGCGGCGACGCCGGTGACGCAGCCTACGAGCTGGGCCGCGGCGAGGTGCGCGACGGCCGTTCGATGGACGCCCTGCTCAGCGCCTACCGCGTCGGCGCCCGAGTGGCCTGGCGATGCCTGGCAGCGGGTGCCGTACCCGCGGGTCTGCCCGCCGCCGAGGTCGCCAAGTTCGCCGAGCTGACCTTCGCCTACATCGACGAGCTCTCCGCCGCGAGCGCCGCGGGCCACGCCGACGAACTGGCCGCCCGGGGCAGGGCCCACGAGCGCCACCTGGAACACCTGGCCCGCGACCTCCTCGCCGGGGCGAGCCCGGACGTGCTGCTGGCCTCCGGCCAACGGGCCGGGTGGCAGCCTCCGGTTACGCTGACCGCGGTCCTGCTGCCCGCCGCCCAGGCCCGACCCGCCTACCGCGTGCTCGACCCGAGCACCCTCGTCCTCGACGATCTGCCGGATGCCACCGGTGTGCTGCTCGTCCCCGATGCCGACCGATCACGTCTCCTGCGGCAGCTGACCGACCGCACCGCCGTGGTCGGCCCGGCCCGGCCATGGACGCGTGCGTCCGCCTCGTACGCACGGGCCGTACGCGCGCGCTCCCTCTCCTCCGATATTCGCGACACCGAGGACCACCTGCCCGAGCTGGTGCTGAGCGCCGACGTGGACGCGCTCGAAGACCTGCGCGCCCGAGCCCTCGCACCGTTGCAGACCTTGCCTGTCGCAACCGCACAGCGGCTGGAGGAGACGTTGCGGGCGTGGCTGCTGCACCAGGGCAGGCGAGACGAGGTGGCGGCGGCACTGTTCGTCCATCCGCAGACAGTCCGGTACCGGATGTCGCAGCTACGGGAGCTGTTTCCGGATCTCGCATCGCCACACCGGGTCCTTGAACTGACGCTGGCGGTCGGTCTCCGGGTCAGCTGAGCATCTGGTCGGTGATCTGGGACACCTCCCAGGTCACATATTCCTCGCCAGGGCCGTGGAGAAGACGGTCACCGGCCACTACGGTTCTGCTCCGACGTCACGTTCTGACCGGCTGACCGGCTGACCGGCTGAGCAGCACACGGCCGCACGGCAAGCAGAGGGGCCCCGGTCCGAAGACCGGGGCCCCTCTTTCAGGGTGAGTAACGGGACTTGAACCCGCGACATCCTGGACCACAACCAGGTGCTCTGCCAGCTGAGCTATACCCACCATGTCGCCCGGTCGTTTCCGACCGGCCGAGAAAAAGTGTACAGGGTCCGGGAGGGTGCTCGCGCCCCCGTTTCCCGGGGCCGGTCCACGGGCGCTTCCGCGCCCGTGACCAGCGGGTTCCTACGGTGCGGCCGGGGCCGCCAGACGCGCCGCGATCTCCTTGGCGCGCTCGGAGTCCGGGCCGGGCTGCGGCACGAAGACCGCTTCCCGGTAGAAGCGGAGCTCCGTGATGGAGTCGCGGATGTCCGCCAGCGCCCGGTGGTTGCCGTTCTTGGCCGGGCTGTTGAAGTACGCCCGGGGATACCAGCGCCGGGCCAGCTCCTTGACCGAGGACACGTCAACGATCCGGTAGTGGAGGTAGCCCTCCAGATCCCGCATGTCCCGGGCCAGGAACCCGCGGTCGGTGCCGACCGAGTTTCCGCAGAGCGGGGCCTTGCCGGGCTCCTTCACGTGCTCACGGACGTAGTCCAGGACCCGCTCCTCGGCGTCCGCCAGGGTGGTGCCCCCGGCCAGCTCGTCGAGGAGGCCCGAGGCGGTGTGCATCTGCCGCACCACCTCGGGCATGGTCTCCAGGGCCGCGTCCGGCGGGCGGATCACGATGTCCACCCCTTCGCCGAGCACGTTCAGCTCCGAGTCGGTGACCAGGGCGGCCACCTCGATGAGTGCGTCGTCCGTCAACGAGAGCCCGGTCATCTCGCAGTCGATCCACACCATGCGGTCGTTCATGCGCCCCACCCTACGGGGCACTCCGCTGTCCCGGCAGGGCCGGGCGCCCGGGAAC
This sequence comes from Streptomyces anulatus, assembly GCF_000721175.1. GTDB lineage: Bacteria > Actinomycetota > Actinomycetes > Streptomycetales > Streptomycetaceae > Streptomyces > Streptomyces anulatus_C. Next base: position 40,860 of record NZ_JOEZ01000011.1, on the reverse strand, counting down.
GTACGCGTCAGGACCCGGCAGGGAGTGCTCCCCGGGTCCCACCGACGCCGCCACGGCGACGGGTGCGGAGGGCACGGGCGAGCCCCGGCGTCCGGACGGCGGCCCCTGGCTGGGCACCATCGTCTCGACCACCGTCGAGGCACTCTCCGCCACCCCCTGCGGACGACGGGCCCGATAGGCGGCCCGGTACGCGGCGGGGGAGGAGCCGAGCTGGCGGCGGAAGTGCCCGCGCAGCGCGACCGGGGAGCGGAAGCCGCAGCGGCCGGCGACCTCGTCGACCGAGTAGTCGGAGGTCTCCAGCAGCCGCTGCGCCTGCAGCACCCGCTGGGTGATCAGCCACTGCAGCGGTGCGCTGCCGGTGAGCGAACGGAACCTGCGGTCGAAGGTCCGTCTGCTCATGTAGGCGCGCGCGGCGAGCGTCTCCACGTCGAACTGCTCGTGCAGATGCTCCAGGGCCCAGGCCACGACCTCGGCGAGCGGGTCGGACCCGATCTCCTCCGGTAAAGACCTGTCCAGGTAGCGCTCCTGCCCGCCACTGCGCCGCGGCGGCACGACGAGCCGGCGGGCGAGTGCCCCGGCGGCTTCCGTGCCGTGGTCGGTGCGGACTATATGGAGGCAGAGATCGATCCCGGCGGCCGTGCCGGCGGAGGTGAGCACATCACCGTCGTCCACGAACAGCTCGCGCGGATCGACGTGCACCGACGGATAGCGCTTGGCCAGCGTCGGTGCGTACATCCAGTGCGTGGTGGCCGGCCGGCCGTCCAGCAGGCCGGCGGCCGCGAGCACGAAGGCTCCCGTGCACAGACCGACGATGCGGGCGCCCTCCTCGTGGGCGCGCCGCAGCGCGTCCAGTGCCTCGGCGGGCGGCGGCGAGGTGATCGACCGCCAGGCGGGCACCACCACGGTGCCGGCTCTGCTGATCGCCTCCAGGCCGTACGGCGCGGTGAGTTCGAGCCCACCGGTGGTGCGCAACGGTCCTTCCTCGCCGCCGCAGACCAGCAGGCGGTAGCGGGGAACTCCCGCGTCCTGCCGGTCGATTCCGAAAACGGAGAGCGGGATGGAGCTCTCGAAGATAGGGCCGCCGCTGAACAGCAGCACGGCAACGACTTCCCGGCGTCGCCGCCCGGTCAGCTTGCGTGCGGCCTCCGTCGCGGCGGCGGAGTCCTGGCTCATGACGCTAAGCCCCCCTCGGTGTTCGCGTCTCCCTGGTCCTTACGGGCCTGTCGCTCCTGCACGTTTCCCCTCGGTGTCGCACGTGTCCCCAGTCTCCGATTTCCAAGATCGAATCTACTGCGTCGCGTGGTCCCGCCGTGACACCTTCCCCCACCAGCTCAATGTCGATAAGGAAACGTGGCGTGAAGCGTTCGATCACGAAGCGTTTCACTCGCGAAGCGCACAGGGAAGTGCCCTTCGACAACGTGGCCCGTCCGCGTCGGGTGAAAGCGTACCGCGCGGTCCGTTCCTGCCTGGTGGGCGGTGGGGTGTCCGGCCATCCGGTGAAAGGATCGGCGCCCAGGCGAAGTTGGCTGAAAACTATCGGTTGTGTGTGCTGTATCCGGTCACGCCGGGCGCACAACCGCCTCATGGCAACCGCACCGGCGCGCTCCCTCGACCCCCGTGAACCACGGTGTGCTCGGACTGCCGCGGGAAGCTGCGGCGGGCCGTCGTGGCACGGGCGAGGCCGAGGACGAAGCGGGGCCGCAGCACCGACCGGTACGCCGTGGAGCACGAGAACCGCAGGTTCGGGCGGGCGGTCGGCGACGGCCCGCCGGACCGGGCCGCCCGCCGTTCCCGTCGCCGCCGCCGGGCTCCTCCCGGACGAGGGTCGCGCGGGGCTCCGCGCGGTGTCACTCCCCGGGGTGCGGGCCCGGTGACGGCGTGGCCAACGGAGACCGGGTGCGGGCGTCACCGGCGGGTGCGCCGGGCGGTCGCGGGCCGTCGCCAAAAACAGGACGACCGACGGTGTTCGACCCCTCCGAGGCCCGTGTACGGCACAACCGGCATTGCCATCCCGGACAGGCTCGGGCATGCTCCCTCCAGCGTCGCGCACGCTTTTGCGGGGGTCTGGGCGGTGGAGGAGTGACGCCGTACCCTTGGGGGTATGGGCTTGGGAAGATGATTCCCGGACAGAGCTTCACCACCAGCTGATGCACCTCTCGAAACCGTTCCCTCCTCACGAGGACTCTCTTCGCCGAGACACCGATGGCCGGTCACGAAATCCCTGAACCCAAAGACCGCAAGCCGGTAGCCGACCCCGCGTCGGAGCCGCGGACGGTCGAAGAAGCACGCCCTGCGTGCGATCCCGCCTTCCGGCACGGAGTGGTGGTCGGTTTCGACGGCTCCACGTCCAGTGAGCGGGCGCTCGCCTACGCCATCGGCATGGCCGGACGCTCGGGCTCCGGTCTGATCATCGTCCACGTCGCCAACCGGCTGCCGACCACGGTCTGGGCGGGCTGCGAGCCCCCCGTCTTCGTCGACGTCCCCGATCACCGCACCGAAGTCCTCGGCCTGGAACTGGCCTGCGCGGACTACCTCTCCGAGGTGCCCTGGGTGCTCGTCGAGCGAGGCGGCGACATCTGCCACGAGCTGGAGGAGGTCGGCCGGGAGTACGCCGCCGACGCCATCGTCGTGGGCTCCACGCACGGCATCGTCGGCCGGATCTTCGGGTCCGTGGCCGGCCGCCTCGCCCGTCGCGCGCAACGCCCCGTCATCGTCATTCCCTGAGCGCCCCGACATCCCTGAGGAACCGTCAGCGGGCCCTGGGGCAGCACACGCCTGGCCCCGTACCGTCCTCGCGACGGTACGGGGCCAGGCGTCTGCGCACCGCCGTCTACTCGACCGTCACGGACTTCGCCAGGTTGCGCGGCTTGTCGATGTCGCGGCCCATGGCGAGGGCCGTGTGGTACGCGAAGAGCTGGAGCGGGATGCCCATGAGGATCGGGTCCAGCTCGTTCTCGTTCTTCGGCACGACGATGGTGTGGTCGGCCTTCTCCTGCACCTGGTGGGCGACGGCGAGGATACGGCCGCTGCGGGCCTTGATCTCCTCCATCGCGGCGCGGTTCTTCTCCAGCAGGTCGTCGTCCGGCACGATCGCCACGGTCGGCATCGCGGGCTCGATCAGCGCGAGCGGGCCGTGCTTCAGCTCGGAGGCCGGGTAGGCCTCGGCGTGGATGTACGAGACCTCCTTCAGCTTCAGCGAGGCCTCGCGGGCCACCGGGTAGCCGCGCACCCGGCCGATGAACATCATCGACTTGGCGTCCGCGTACTCCGCCGCGAGCCGCTTGATCTCGTCCTCGTTCGCCAGGATCTCGCTGATCTGCTCCGGCAGCCGGCGCAGCCCGTCGATGATCCGCTTGCCGTCCGCGACCGACAGGTCACGGATCCGGCCCAGGTGCAGCGCGAACAGCGCGAAGGCGACCACGGTGTTGGTGAAGCACTTGGTGGAGACCACACAGACCTCCGGGCCCGCGTGGACGTACGTGCCGCCGTCGGCCTCCCGGGCGATCGCGGAGCCGACCACGTTGACCACGCCGAGGACCCGGGCGCCCTTGCGCTTCAGCTCCTGGACGGCGGCCAGCACGTCGTACGTCTCGCCCGACTGGGAGACCGCGATGTACAGGGTGTCGGGGTCCACGACCGGGTTGCGGTAGCGGAACTCGGAGGCCGGCTCGGCGTCGGCGGGGATGCGGGCGAGTTCCTCGATCAGCTGGGCGCCGATCTGGCCCGCGTGGTACGAGGTGCCGCAGCCGAGGATCTTGATCCGGCGCACCCCGCGCGCCTCGCGGGCGTCCAGGTTGAGGCCGCCCAGGTGCACGGTGGAGAACCGGTCGTCGATCCGGCCGCGCAGCACGCGGTCCACGGCGTCGGCCTGCTCGGAGATCTCCTTGTGCATGTACGTGTCGTGGCCGCCCATGTCGTACGACTCGGCCTCCCACTCCACGGTGGTCGGCGTGGCCGTCGTGGTCGAGCCCTCCGTGGTGTACGTACGGAAGTCGTCGGCCTTCAGGGTGGCCATCTCGCCGTCGTCCAGGGTGACGACCTGGCGGGTGTGGGCGACCAGGGCGGCGACGTCGGAGGCGACGAACATCTCCTTCTCGCCGATGCCGAGGACGACCGGGGAGCCGTTGCGGGCGACCACGATGCGGTCGTTGAAGTCGGCGTGCAGCACGGCGATGCCGTAGGTGCCCTCGACGTGGCGCAGCGCCTCGCGGACCTTCTCCTCCAGGGTGTCGGCCTGGGCGCGGGCGATCAGGTGGACCAGCACCTCGGTGTCGGTCTCGGAGAGGAAGACGGTCCCGTCGGCGGTGAGCCTGGCCCGCAGCTCGGAGGCGTTGTCGATGATCCCGTTGTGGACGACGGCGACCTTGTTCTCCGCGTCCAGGTGCGGGTGGGCGTTCTCGTCGCTCGGCGCGCCGTGGGTGGCCCAGCGGGTGTGCGCGATGCCGGTGGTGCCGGCGAACCGCTTGGGGACCTTGGCCTCCAGCTCGCGGACCCGGCCCTTGGCCTTGACCATCTTCAGCGCGCCCGGCTTGCCCGCGGCGGCCTTGCCGGTGATGACGATGCCCGCGGAGTCGTACCCCCGGTACTCCAGCCGCTGCAGGCCTTCCAGCAGCAGCGGAGCGACGTCACGCCTTCCGATGTATCCGACGATCCCGCACATGATTCTCTGCCCCTCCATCGACGTACACGTACACGCATGCGTTCGGCGCCCCGCACGGGCGCCCGGCTCGCTCAGCCGTAGACGATGCGGCGCAGCTGGCGGAGCGAGAGCTCCGGCGGCGCCACGGCGCGGTGCGGCAGCTCGGCCGCGATCCGCTCGAAGATCTCCGTGTTGACCAGGCCGCCGGACTGCAGTTCGCGGTGGCGGCGCCGGACGAAGTCGTCGGTGCTCTCGTCGAAGTACGCCAGCACGTCGAGGATCACCCGGGCCGCCTCGCCGCGCTGGAGCGCGGTGGAGCGTACGAGGTGATCGATGAGGTCGTCGTGCGACGAGCGGCGTTCAAGCACCCGTCGATATTGCGTGTCGGGGCGTTCTTATGCAAGAAATCTGCCCGAAATCGGGCAGGGGGCCTCCGAAGGGCTGGCCGATCGGGTCACATGCTGCGCAGAACGGCCTGTTTCGCGGTGCTGAACTCCTCGTCGGTGAGCACCCCGGCCCGGTGCAGCTCGCCCAGCTCCCGCAGTCGCCGCAGCAGCGCGTCGTGATCCCCGGCGGGCGGGGCGACGGGCTCCGCCGCCTTGGCCAGGGACGGGGCCGTCTCCGGTGCGTCCAGCGCCGCCCGGGCCCCGGGCAGCCGCATCATCACCGCCGCCGCGACCAGGACCGCGGTGTACTCCTTCTTCGACAGCCCCCACAGGTCCAGGGCGTACGTGTCGTACTTCGGCGGCGCGGAGGAGGGGCCGTCCACCGGCTCGAAGCGGAGGTAGCCGTTCTCCAGCCCGATCGAGGGCAGCCACCGTACGCCCGCGATCCGCGACAGCGGGAGGACGGTCGGGCCCCCGGCGGTCTTGGACTCCTCGGCCTTCCAGTTCCAGGTCAGCCGGACCGTCTCGCCGTCGAAGGACGCCGTGCCGTCGCCGCCCCCGCCGGAGACCGGCAGCGCGGGGCCGGGCAGCAGGAAGCGGTCCACAGGGCCGTCCGGCACCTGCTCGATCAGCAGCGCGTTGCGGACCTCGTCGACGAAGTACTCCGCGACCCCCGTGCGGTCCTTCTCCACGGTCAGCACATAGGGGTCGGCGCCGTCCTTCAGGCGGCCGTCGGCGGCCCGCAGCACCGGGCAGGCGCCGCCGCGCAGCCGTAGCCGCAGCCGCCCGCCCTTGCGGTCCGGTTCGAAGGAGATGCCCGCCACCGCCTGCACCGGCACGGCTATCTCACCCAGTTGCTGCCGGAGCGGGTGCGCCTTTCCCCCCGGCACGATGCGCACGGTGCCCCCGTCGAACGTCCACGTTCCGTCCCGCTGGATGATTTCTGCCATGGCCCCGATTCTGCCAGCCCGCCGCCTGTGCGCCCCAGGGCAGAAGGTGAGCGCCCGAGGGACCGTCCTCGGTCTCGATGGCCTGGAAGCCGGCGGCGACGAGCTGGCCGGAGGTGGCCGGTTCCTCGGTGAGTTTGTAGGCGGTTCCGGCCAGGGTGGAGGAGACCTCCTCCAGGTGGTCCGGCAGGACCTCCTCGGAGGTCCGGCGGAGTTGCCGCAGCTTGATGAAGAACTCCAGTGTTTACAAGGGGAGTTCGGAGCCGGCCCGCTGCCCGGTGATGGTCTCGCCCTCGACCTGCCAGTGGTCCGGGGCGAAGAGGTGCGCCGTGAAACGGTACTCGGCGGACGCGCCCTCACTACGGTCGGTGTAGCGGTCGTCACCGAGCGGCGTGGGGGCCGGCAGCCGCTCGTGGCTGAATTCCGCCAGTGCTTTGCGTACCGGCAGTCGGTTTGCGGTGGCCGAGCGCCCCGGGGAGAGGTGGGCGACGCTGCCGGTGAGGGCGGGCGTCATCGCTCGTCCCCTCCGGTTGCTGCTTCGAACTGCTCCCGGGTGCAGGCGCTGAGCAGGACGTCCTTCTCCGGTTCGGCGATCTCCCGGAGCACCTCGAAGCCGACGGCCTTGTCGAGGACCTGTACGGCGCTGTTGGTCACGTCGGGCTCGACGCCGACGCGCCGCACGACGGGTCGGCGAAGAGGGAATCCATCACGGCGGTGACCACGGCCCGGGTGAAGCCGTGCACCGGGGAGTCGGCGGGGGCGACCGGGAAGTGGATCCCGACGTCGCCGGGCTCCGCCTTGTACAGCCCCTTCGGCTCGACGAGGGTGGTCGCCGCCGAGCCTTCCTCGCGGGACTCTGCCGGACGGGCGGGAGGGTGTCGACCGAATAGGCGGCGGCACACGGCGGCGGGGGCACGCCCGGTCGACCCGGCCGTGCCCCCGCCGCCGCGCGTTCAGGCCCCGAGCCCGACAGGCTGCTCGGTCCCGCCCTGCGGGGCTCCGGCGCCCGAAGGGGCGCCGCTGCCGTCGCCGCCCGTCGTCGCCGGGCGCCGGGCGCGGAGGCCGAACGCGCTGACGGCGGCGGCGATCAGCGCGGCGGCCAGCGGGACGACCAGGGCAGCCCGGTACCCGTCGAGGAGGGCGGCAGGCGAAGTCCCGTCGGTGGCGGCGATGTTGACGGCGGCCACGGCGGACAGCCCCAGCGCGGCCCCGAACTGGAAGGACGTGTAGAGCAGTCCGCCCGCCACACCCTGCTCCTCCTCGGCGATGCCGTCGGTGGCCACGATGGTGAGGGGTCCGTAGACCAGGGAGAAGGCCACACCCAGGAGGAGCAGGCCCGGGAACATGGCCGCGTACGTCCAGTCCGCGGCGAGCGGAAGGAACAGGGCGTACGACAGCGACGCGACGAGCAGCCCGCCGAAGATGGTCCGGGCGTTGCCGAACCGGGCCACCAGCCTCGGGGTGAGCAGCGGCGAGAGGACCGCGTCCACGCCGATGACGATCAGCGCGAAGCTGGTCTGCAGGGACGACCAGCCGCGCAGTTCCTGGAGGTAGAGCACGGCGATGAACTGGAAGCCGAAGAACCCCGCGGCGAACAGCAGCCCCGACACGTTGGCGCGGACCAGCGACCCGCTGCGGAAGAGGCCCAGGCGGACCAGTGGCGAGGACGAGGCGCGCTCGATGAGGACGAACGCGAGGAAGAGGAGCAGGGCCGCGCCGATCGTGAGGACGGTCCAGCCGGCCGGGGCGTGCGTGGCCCGCTCGACGCCGAAGACGAGGAGCAGGATCCCGGCGGTGACGGTGACCGCTCCGGCCAGGTCGACGCCCTTCCCGGTGCGGTCCGGGCGGGGTGAGACGGGGACCAGCGCGAGCGCGGCGACCAGGATGACGAACGAGAGGATGACCGGGGCGAAGAACACCCAGCGCCAGTCGATGGCGGAGAGCAGCCCGCCGACGACCAGGCCGATGGAGAAGCCGCCCGCGGCGGTACCCGCGTAGACGAGCAGGGCCTTGTCGCGCTGCGGCCCTTCCGGGAAGCCGGTGGTGATGATCGACAGGCCGGCCGGGGTCATGAAGGCCGCGGCGACCCCCGTCACGAAGCGGGCGAGGATCAGCATCCAGCCCTCGGTGGCCAGGCCGCCCAGCCCGGAGAAGAGCAGGAACACCACCAGCCAGAGGACGAACATCCGGCGACGGCCGAACAGATCTGCCGCCCGTCCGCCCAGCAGCATGAAACCGCCGTAGCCCAGGACGTACGCGCTCATCACCCACTGGAGGGTGCCGGTGGACAGGTCCAGATCCTCACGGATCGCGGGCATGGCCACGTTCAGCATGGCCACATCGATGCCCTCGAGGAAGATCGCGCCGCACAGGACGAGCAGCACGCCCCAGGCGCGCCCGGTCATGCGGTCACTGCTCGGACGTGGATGGGAGGGTGATGAGGACACGGGACTTCTCCTTGTACGCGGGCGAAAGGGCATGGCGCATGGCCGCAACTGCGGTCAGATGCGGCGGGGTTCGTGTGTAGACGCCTCAAGGGGCGCGAAACGGCGACGAGTTACCGAACTGTCGGTCGGTTCCCTCTTGTAACCACTCGAAGCTTGCGGCACCGTGGGGAGGTATGGAAGAAGGCACTTCGAAGTCACCGAGTCACTGCGCGCATACCACCACCGGGCGGGACTACGACATCAGCCAGTGGGACGTGCGCGAGGGATGCGAGGTGCGGCAGATCCTCGACCGCGTCGCGGACAAGTGGTCGCTCCTCGCCATCGCCCACCTGGAACGCCGCACGCTGCGCTTCTCCGAGCTGCGCAGGCTGATCGAAGGCATCAGTCAGCGCATGCTGACGGTGACCCTGCGCCAGCTCGAACGCGACGGTCTGGTGCGGCGCACGGTCTACCCCGTCGTCCCGCCCCGCGTGGAGTACGAGCTCACGGAGCTGGGCGCGACGCTGCACACGACGATCCGGTCCCTGGTCGACTGGACCGAGGGTCACCAGCAGGAGATCGCGAAGGCGCGTTCCGACTACGACAGCCGTCAGGGCGTCGGGGTGCTCGCCGGCCGAGGGGCGTCTCGCCATGCCCACGCGACCGGCGGCGCACTACAGTGAACCGGTGACCACACCTCAGGGGGACGCCGTGTCGCGCGTGGATACGGGCGGCTGAAGATCCGCCACGCCTGGCGCTGAGGACCTCCGGAACGCGCGGCTCGCGAACGTGCGGGACACGGACTGTCGGCCGGGTCTTCCCGTCGCGGCCCACTCCGGGACAGCCCTTAGCCGGATTGGCCGCCATGGATGTTCCATGGCGGCCAAAAGGCAGTCGGACTATCGGGCGGCAGATCAGCCCGCCAGACCCAACTCCCGTGCGATCAGCATCCGCTGGACCTCCGACGTCCCCTCGCCGATCTCCAGGATCTTCGAGTCGCGCCACATCCGGGCCACCGGGTACTCGTTCATGAAGCCGTAGCCGCCGTGGATCTGCGTCGCCTCGCGTGCGTTGTCCACCGCGACCGTCGAGGAGTACAGCTTCGCGATCGCCGCCTCCTTCTTGAACGGCTCGCCCGCCACCAGCCGCGACGCCGCGTCGCGCCACCCCACGCGGGCCATGTGGGCGCGCATCTCCATGTCGGCGATCTTGAACTGGATCGCCTGGTTCGCACCGATCGGCTTGCCGAAGGCGTGGCGCTCGGCCGCGTACTTCACCGACTCGTCCACGCAGCCCTGCGCCAGGCCCGTGGCCAGCGCCGAGATCGCGACCCGGCCCTCGTCCAGGATCCGCAGGAACTGCGCGTAGCCGCGGCCCTGCTCGCCCAGGAGGTTCGCCGCCGGGACGCGGACGTCGGAGAAGGACAGCTCCCGGGTGTCCGAGGCGTTCCAGCCGACCTTGGAGTAGGGGGCGGCGACCGTGAAGCCGGGGGTGCCGGAGGGGACGATGATCGCGGAGATCAACGGCCGGCCGTCCTCCTTGCGGCCGGTCACCGCCGTGACCGTGACCAACTCGGTGATGTCGGTGCCGGAGTTGGTGATGAAGCACTTCGAGCCGTTGATCACCCACTCGTTCGTGGCCTCGTCCAGCACCGCCGTCGTCCGTGTGCCGCCCGCGTCCGAGCCGCCGTCCGGCTCGGTCAGGCCGAACGCGCCCAGCGCCTCGCCCGCACACAGCTTCGGCAGCCACTGCCGCTTCTGCTCCTCCGTGCCGAACAGGTGCAGCGGCATGGCGCCCAGCGAGACCCCGGCCTCCAGGGTGATCGCCACCGAGGAGTCCACCCGGGCCAACTCCTCCAGGGCGATCCCGAGCGCCAGGTAGTCGCCGCCCATGCCGCCGTACTCCTCAGGGAACGGCAGCCCGAACAGGCCCATCCGGCCCATCTCGCGCACGATCTCGTACGGGAATTCATGGCGCTCGTAGAAGTCGCCGATCTTCGGCGCGACCACGTCGTGCGCGAACGCCTCGACCGTGCGGCGCAGTTCCTCGTGCTCGGCGGTCAGCCGGTGGTCCAGGGACATGGGTAACTCACTCCTTGTGGGAGGCGGAAGAAGAGGAAGGGGCAAGAGCGCGGACCGTGCGGGATGGGCTCGGTCGGCCCAGGTGTTCGGCCAGCCAGACGCTGGTGGCGGTCAGGGCGTCCAGGTCGACGCCCGTCTCGATGCCGAGGCCGTCGAGCATCCAGACCAGGTCCTCGGTGGCGAGGTTGCCCGTGGCGCTCTTCGCGTACGGGCAGCCGCCCAGGCCGCCCGCCGAGGCGTCGACCGTGCTCACGCCGTGCTGGAGCGCAGCCAGTGTGTTGGACAGTGCCTGGCCGTACGTGTCGTGGAAGTGGACGCCGATCGCCTCCGTGGGGACGGCCGCCTCGTTCAGCGCCGTCAGCAGGGCCGTTACGTGGCCCGGCGTCGCCACCCCGATCGTGTCGCCCAGCGACAGCTCGTCGCAGCCCAGGTCCATCAGCGCCTTCGCGACCCTGACCACCTGCGCCACCGGCACCGCGCCTTCCCACGGGTCGCCGAAGCACATCGACAGGTACCCGCGCACGTGCACCTTGTCCGCCTTGGCGCGGGCCACCACCGGCTCGAACATGGCGAGGGACTCGTCGACCGTCCGGTTCAGGTTGCGCGCGGCGAACGTCTCCGTCGCCGAGCCGAACACCGCGATCGACCGGGCCCCGAGGGCCAGCGCCCGGTCCAGTCCGCGTTCGTTCGGCACGAGGACCGGGAGGGAGACGTCACCCACGTCCACGATCTCCCCGAGGAGGGGAAACAGGGCTTCCGCGTCCGCCAGTTGGGGCACCCACTTCGGGTGCACGAAGCTCGTCGCCTCGATGGTGGTCAGCCCGGCCACCGCCAGGCGGCGGATGAACTCCGCCTTCACCTCCGTCGGGACGATCTCCTGCTCGTTCTGGAGGCCGTCCCGCGCACCTACTTCGTGGATCCGGACCCGGGCGGGCAGACCGGGGACCGGGACCTTCATGGGCAGCGCTCGCTGGGCCGTCATGCGTCCTCCTGACCGGCGAAGGGGGCCACGACCGCCAGGACCTGGTCCATCGCCACCGTCGCGCCCGCCGTGACGTCCAGCTCGGTCACGGTCCCCGCGTGCGGGGCGGAGATCACGTGCTCCATCTTCATCGCCTCCACCACGAGCAGGCTCTGACCCGCCTCGACCTCGTCCCCGACGGCCACCTTCACCACCGTGACCGTGCCCGGCATCGGGGCCGCCAGGGTGTCCGCCCCGCCCCGGCCCGCCCCGCTCAGGGACGCCTCCACCGGGTCGTGGTCCTGGACGTGCCAGGTGTCGCCGTCCCGGCCGAGCCAGTCGCCGGAGCGGTGGAAGTGGCCCACCGTGCCGTCGAGTTCGACCGTCACCCGGTCGGCCGTGACCGTCGCGCCACGCGGAGCCCCGTACGTCACCGGGTCCGCGCCCGACACCCGCAGCGGGAACACCAGGGGGGCCGGCGCACCCCCCGTCCGCCACCCGCTCGGCACCGAGAACGGGTCCGTCCAGCCGTCCGCGTCCGGCCTCGGCTCCAGCGCCTCCCGGCGGACCGCCGCGGCCGCCGCGTACACCTCGTCCGGAACCCCGTCCGGCACCAGGCTCTCCGCCTCGCGCTCCACCAGCCCCGTGTCCAGGTCGCCGGAGACCACGTCCGGGTGGGCCAGCAGGCGGCGCAGGAAGCCCGCGTTGGTCGGGACGCCCAGGATCACCGTGTCCGCGAGGGCCGCCCGCAGCTTGCGCAGCGCGGTCGCGCGGTCGGGGCCGTACGCGATGACCTTCGACAGCATCGGGTCGTACAGGCTGCCCACCGGCACGCCCTCGCTGAGCCCCGAGTCCGTCCGCACCCCGCCGCCCTGCGGCTCGCGCAGCGCCAGCACCGTACCGCCGGAAGGAAGGAAGCCGCGAGACGGGTCCTCGGCGCAGACGCGGGCCTCGATCGCCCAGCCGTTCAGCTTGATGTCCTGCTGTGCGTAGGGGAGTCGCTCGCCCGCCGCCACCCGCAGCTGCCACTCCACCAGGTCCAGGCCGGTGATCAGCTCGGTGACCGGGTGCTCCACCTGGAGGCGGGTGTTCATCTCCATGAAGTAGTACGAGGCCGGGTCGTCGCCCGGCACGATGAACTCCACCGTGCCCGCACCGGCGTAGCCGCACGAGCGCGCCGCCTGTACGGCCGCCTCGCCCATCGCCGCCCGGGTCTCCTCGTCGAGCAGGACGCTCGGCGCCTCCTCGATGATCTTCTGGTGGCGCCGCTGGAGCGAGCACTCGCGCTCGCCGAGGTGGATCACGTTGCCGTGGGTGTCGGCCAGCACCTGGATCTCGATGTGGCGCGGCCGGTCGATCCACCGCTCCACGAGCAGCGTGTCGTCGCCGAACGAGGCCCGGGCCTCGCGCCTCGCCGCCGCGATCTCCTCCGGCAGCACCGCCGCGTCGCGGACCAGGCGCATGCCCTTGCCGCCGCCGCCCGCCGAGGGCTTCAGGAGGACCGGCATGCCGATCTCCCGCGCTGCTTCCTCCAGTTGGGCGTCGGTCAGGCCGCTTCCGGACGACCCGGGGACCACCGGGACCCCGGCCGCCGCAACCGTCTCCTTGGCCCGGATCTTGTCGCCCATGAGCGAGATCGCGGAGGCGGGCGGGCCGATGAAGGCCAGGCCCGCGTCCGTGCACGCCTGGGCGAACTCGGCGTTCTCCGCCAGGAATCCGTAGCCGGGGTGAACCGCCTGCGCACCCGTGCGGCGGGCCGCCTTCAGGAGCGCGGGCACCGACAGATAGCTCTCGGCGGCCGGCGGCGGGCCGATCCGGACCGCCGTGTCCGCCTCCCGTACGTGCCGGGCGTCCGCGTCCGCGTCGCTGAAGACCGCGACCGAGCGCACCCCCTGCTCCCGCAGGGTCCGGATCACCCGGACCGCGATCTCGCCGCGGTTGGCGACCAGAACGGTGTCGAACATCGTCATCTGTTCCTCACATCCGGAAGACGCCGAAGCCGGGACCGGCCGGGTCCTTCTGGGGCAGCGGGGCATTGGCGCAGGCCGTGAGGGCGAGGCCCAGCACCTGCCGGGTGTCCACGGGGTCGATCACGCCGTCGTCCCAGAGCCGGGCGGTGGCGTAGTACGCGTTGCCCTGGGTCTCGTACTGGGCGCGGATCGGGGCCTTGAACGTCTCCTCGTCCTCGGCGCTCCAGTCGTCGCCGAGCTGGTCGCGCTTGACGGTGGCGAGGACCGACGCGGCCTGCTCGCCGCCCATCACCGAGATCTTGGCGTTGGGCCACATCCACAGGAAGCGCGGCGAGTACGCCCGGCCGCACATGGAGTAGTTGCCCGCGCCGTACGAACCGCCGACGACGACCGTCAGCTTCGGCACGCGCGTGCAGGCCACGGCCGTGACCATCTTCGCGCCGTGCTTGGCGATGCCGCCCGCTTCGTAGTCCCGGCCGACCATGAAGCCGGAGATGTTCTGGAGGAAGACGAGCGGGATGCCGCGCTGGTCGCACAGCTCGATGAAGTGGGCGCCCTTCTGGGCCGACTCGGAGAACAGGATCCCGTTGTTCGCGACGATCCCGACCGGGTGGCCGTGGATCCGGGCGAAGCCGGTGATCAGCGTCGTGCCGTACTCCGCCTTGAACTCCTGGAACCGCGAGCCGTCCACCACCCGGGCGATCACCTCGCGTACGTCGTAGGGCGTCCGGGAGTCCACCGGGACCGCGCCGTACAGCCCGGCCGGGTCGGCCTTCGGCTCCTCGGCCGGCTCGACCGACCAGGGGAGCGGGGCGCGGTCGGGCAGCGTGGCCACGATGTTGCGGACGATCCGCAGCGCGTGCGCGTCGTCCTCCGCGAGATGGTCGGTGACCCCCGACGTACGGGAGTGGACCTCGCCGCCGCCCAGCTCCTCCGCCGTGACGACCTCACCGGTGGCGGCCTTCACCAGCGGCGGGCCGCCGAGGAAGATCGTGCCCTGGTTGCGGACGATGACGGCCTCGTCGCTCATCGCCGGGACGTACGCCCCGCCCGCCGTGCAGGAACCCAGCACCGCCGCGATCTGCGGGATACCCGCCCCCGACATCCGGGCCTGGTTGTAGAAGATCCGCCCGAAGTGGTCCCGGTCGGGGAAGACCTCGTCCTGCATCGGCAGGAACGCGCCGCCCGAGTCGACCAGATAGAGGCAGGGGAGACGATTCTCCAGGGCCACCTCCTGGGCGCGCAGGTGCTTCTTCACGGTCATCGGGTAGTACGTGCCGCCCTTGACGGTCGCGTCGTTGGCGACGATCACGCACTCGCGGCCACTGACCCGCCCGATCCCGGCGATCACCCCGGCGGCCGGTGCGGCGCCCCCGTACAGCCCCTCGGCCGCCAGCGGTGCCAGCTCCAGGAACGGCGAGCCCGGGTCGAGAAGCGCGTCCACCCGGTCGCGGGGGAGCAGTTTGCCGCGCGCCTCGTGGCGGGCCCGTGCCTTCTCACCCCCGCCCAGCCGTGCCGTGGCGAGGCGCCCCGCCAGCTCGTCGGAGAGCGCGCGATGAGCCGCCTCGTTGGCCTGCCAGGCCTCCGAGGCGGGATCCGCCGCGCTCGCCAGGACCGGTGCCTGCTGCATCGTGTCGAGCCCCCTTGCCCGTACCGCAGTAGTGAAATGGCGTTGACGTGGTGTTAATGAGCGTTAACGCGTTTCCCTCAGGTTAACGAGCGCTAACGACCCTGTCTAGAATGAATCCTCATGAGCACCCATGCCGCCGCCCGCGTCGCGGCTCCCACCCGCCGCGAGCAGATCCTCCGGGAGGCGGCCCGCCTCTTCGCCGAGCGCGGCTTCCACGGTGTCGGCGTCGACGAGATAGGCGCCGCCGTAGGGATCAGCGGCCCCGGCCTCTACCGCCACTTCCCCGGCAAGGACGCGATGCTCGCCGAGCTCCTGGTGGGCATCAGCGAACGCCTGCTGGAGGGCGGACGGCTGCGGGTCACGGAGGACGCCGCCCGGGGCGACGGCTCCCCGGAGGCGCTCCTGGACGCGCTCATCGAGGGCCACATCGACTTCGCCCTCGACGACCGCCCCCTGATCACCCTCCACGACCGCGAGCTCGACCGGCTGCGCGACACGGACCGCAAGCGGGTGCGCCGGCTCCAGCGCGAGTACGTCGAGGTCTGGGTCGGCGTCGTCCGCGCCCTCTACCCGTCACTGCCCGAGAGCCGGGCCCGCGTCACCGTGCACGCCGTCTTCGGCCTGCTGAACTCCACCCCGCACCTGGCCCGCCCCGAGGCCCTGCCCGGCCGCGCGGCGACCGCCGCCCTGCTGCACCGGCTGGCCCGGGGCGCCTTCGCCGCCGCAGAGCCCTCCTGAGCCGGTTTCATGCCCTGGGCCGCTCCTGGGCCGCTCCTGTTCCGATCGTGTTCCGTTCGTGGATGGCGTCGACCCCTGGGCAACCCCGGACGAGGTCCTCACGTCTGTCCGGTCAACACGCAACGAATCGGGGAGTCGCACCATGGCCGTCTCGCTGGGCGAAGAGATCATGCTGCTGTCGCTGGACGACACGACCGGCGCGGCGAAGGGGGAGACCGCGGCCCGCTGGGGCGTCGCGGCGGGCATGCTCCTGGAGCTGGTCATGGCGGGCCGCGTCACGGTGAAGGGCGGCCGCGTCGAGGTCTTCGACCCGTCCCCGACGGGCGACCCGCTCCTGTACGGACGGCTCGACCGGCTGGCGCGCTGGGTCCACGGGACGTCCAGCAGCCGCAAGGTGACCGACTGGCTGACCCGGGACCACGCCAAGGGCTCGCAGGACGTCGTGGCGAGCCTCTGCGCCCGTGGCCTGGTGGCCGAGGAACGGCACCGAGCGCTCGGCGTCTTCCCGGTGCGCCGCTACCCGGAGGCCGACGGCACCGTCGAACGGGAGCTGCGCGCCCGGCTGGCCGCCGTGGTGCTGCACGGGGCCGAGCCGGACGCCCGTACCAGCGCGCTCGTCGCCCTGCTGCATGCCACGGGCATGCACCGCCAGACGTTCCCCGGCCTGCCGAAGAAGCAGGTCGCCCCGCGCATGGCCCGGATCGCCGAAGGCCACTGGGCGGGCGTGAGCGTGGGCGAGGCGATCCGCGACCTTCAGGCGGCGATCGCCGCGGTGGGCGTGGTGACGGTCCTCACCGTGATGTCGTAGAACACCCGGAGTATCCGGGACGACGGACACCGACACCGACCGAACCGCGAGGGACGCGTGCTGCGAAGCCCGGAGACCATCGAGCCGACGGCCGCAGCGCCCCGGCCCCGCCGCATCGTCGAGGTCGACGCGCTGCGCGGCTTCGCGCTCTGCGGCATCTTCCTCGCCAACGTCCTGGTGATGGCGGGCCTCGACGGGCAGCGCGGCGGCGGACAGCACACCAGCGGCGTGGACCAGGTCGCGTACTGGCTCGTCATGATGTTCGTGCAGACCAAGTTCTATCTGCTGTTCTCGTTCCTCTTCGGCTACAGCTTCACCCTGCAGATGGGCGCCGCCGAACGCGACGGCGCCGCCTTCGCGCCGAGGATGCTGCGACGGCTGCTCGGCCTGTTCGTGCTCGGGCTCCTGCACGCGGCGCTGCTGTACCCCGGCGACATCCTCGCCACGTACGCCGTCCTCGGCCTGGTCCTGTTCGCGGCGCGCTCCGCCGACCCGGGCAGGATGTGGCGCGCCGCGCTCTGGTTGTACGGGGTCCTGGCCGCCCTCTACGTCCTCTTCGCCGCGGCGGTCGCCCTGGTGGACTCCGGTGACGACGGGGCGTCCGCCGCCGCGCGCGCCGAGACGGCCGTCGCGTACCGGGGCGGCGCGGGTGAGGTGATCCGGGCCAACATCGGCGCCTGGCCGGACGTGCTGGCCGGACTGTTCATGATGGGCGGCATGGTGCTCGCCGCGTTCCTGGCCGGGTTCGTGGCGGGCAGACGCCGCCTCCTCACCGACACCCCGGACCGGGCGGCCCGGCTGCGCCGGATCCTCGTCGGGGGTCTGGCCGTCGGGCTGCCCGGCGGGGCGCTCATGGCGGCGGGCACGGTGGGTCCGCTGGGCGCCCGCTGGGAGATCCCGATGTTCGTCGTCGGCATGCTCACCGCACCGGCGCTCAGCGCCGCGTACGCGAGCGGCCTGCTCCTCTGGTTCGCCTCGCCGCGCGGCGCCCGCCTCGCCGCCCGGCTGGCCCCCGCGGGCCGTATGGCCCTCACCAACTACCTGACGCAGTCCCTCGTGATGGCGCTCGTCTTCACCGGTTACGGGGCGGCCCTGTACGGCCGGGCCGGTGCGGCGGCCGTCCTGGGCGGCGCGGTGCTCTTCTACGGGTGCCAGCTCGCCGCCTCCGCGTGGCTGATGAGGCGCCACCGGTTCGGCCCCGTCGAACGGCTGCTGCGGGCCGTGACGTTGTGGGGCCGACCGGTGCCTCGCGCCTGAAGGGTGCCTTCCTCCGGGTCAGCCCGCCTTCGCCGAGACCCTGACGCGGTCGACCCGCATCGGATGGCCTGGCTCGGTGGCCGGTCCGGCCGAGGAAGGGCATCGGGTGGCACCTTTCGGGACGGCTCAACTCCGCCACGGGAGCATCGGGTTGACCCACCCGGGAGGCGAGCAGGCCGGTGCGCAGGAGGACGGCGGACGCGGCGAGGGCCTCGGGCCAGCGGCGCGGCAGCATGCCAGTACGGGTACGGGTAGCGGGCCGGGTCCGGGCTTCGGCGAGCGGCTCATCGGACCTCGCGGCCGGGCGCAGCTCTGCCGACAGGTCCCGGGCCAGGTCCCGGATCAGGGGCACGTTGATCTGCAGCTGGACCAGGAGGTAGAGCCCGAGGCCCCAGTTGGGTTCCCAGCCGTTGCGGGCCACGGTCAGCGCGAGGCCGGCCGCAGCGGCCCCGTTGGACAGCACCAGCCAGACCAGCGAGACGCCCACCACCCGGCGGGCCATCGGGTCCGGCGTCCGGTCCGGACGCCTGGCCGGACGCCGGTCCGCCCGTCCGGCCGGAATGGGACCCTCCGCCGGACAGAACACCCGCTCGCCCGTCCGCCGGGCAAGACACCGGGCACGCCCCGCACACCGGACGGCACAATGGGTCCATGCCGATACCCAGCCGCGCCGCCCTCGTCGACCACCTCGTCCGCACGCGTATCGCGGGGGACGTCGCCACGCCACGCGACAACAACCTCTCCCACTACCGCAAGCTCGCCAACGGCGACCGCCACTACTGGCTGGGCCTGGAGCTCGGCGACCGCTGGACCGACGAGCAGGACGTGCTCGCCGTGATGGCCGAGCGCTGCGGCGTCAACGACGACCCCGCGCACCGGCAGGGCCAGGACACCATCGACCCCGAGCTGACGGTCGACGCGCTGGAGCGGATGGCGGCCCGGCTGCGCAAGGCCGCAGACGGCCGCGAGCGCGTCCTCTTCGCCACCGGGCACCCCGGCGGCCTGCTGGACGTGCACCGGCAGACGGCGGACGCGCTGCGCCGCGCGGGCTGCGAGATCGTCCGCATCCCGTCCGGGCTGATCGCGGACGAGGGCATGGTCTTCCAGTTCGCCGACGTCGCCGTGCTGGAACGCGGGGCGACCCTCTGGCACACCCACTCCCCGGTCCCGATGGCCGCCATCCTGGACGCCATGGCCCACCTGGGCCGCCCGCTGCCCGACCTGGTGATCGCCGACCACGGCTGGGCGGGCTGCGCGGGACAGCGGGGGCTGGACGCGATCGGTTACGCGGACTGCAACGACCCGGCCCTCTTCCTCGGCGAGGCGGAGGGCACCCTCCAGGTCACGGTCCCGCTGGACGACCACGTCACCGACCCGCGCTTCTACGACCCGATGACCGACTACCTGCTGCACGCGGCGGGGCTGCTGGAGGAGGAGCGGGTGGAGGAGCCCGCCGCGTAGGGGCCGGTCCGGCGACGAGTTGCGGACCCGGCGGGTGTCTTCACCGGCACCGACGCGGACGAGGGGTCAGGGCCGTGAGGTTTCGTACGACGATGTTCCGGACCGGGGACGGGGGCAACACGGGCATCGAGGTGCCGGAGGCCGAGGACCTGGCGGCGGCGCCGGCCGCGGCCCCCGGGGCGGCGGAGGCGTTCGCCGCGCTCTCGCCCATCCGGCAGAAGGCGCACGTCGCGTCGATCGAGGGAGCGAAGGTCCAGGAGGCACGGGAGCGGAGGATCGCGAAGACGGTGGCGGAGCTGACGCCGTAAGCCTCAGGAGCGGCTGTGGCGCAGCCGCTGCGCATGCCCCGGCGGCGGGTCCGGACAGACCCGCCGCACCGACGGGAACCGCTTCGCCGCCGGCTTTCGCGTCACCCATGGTGGGGAGCACGTCCGAATCGAGTCGTCAGGTGGTGCTCATCCCCGGGGGACGCGGACGACGCCTTCCTGGATGACCGTGATCGCGAGGCGCCCGTCGGCGGTGTAGATACGGGCCTGGCCCAGTCCCCGGCCACCGGAGGCCGACGGGGACTCCTGGTCGTACAGCAGCCACTCGTCCGCCCGGAACGGCCGGTGGAACCACATCGCGTGGTCCAGGCTCGCGCCGACCACGTCCCCGACCGCCCAGCCGCCCCGCCCGTGGGCGAGCAGCACCGAGTCGAGCAGGGTCATGTCGGAGACGTACGTGGCCATGCAGACGTGCAGCAGCGGGTCGTCGGCGAGCTTGCCGTTCGTCCTGAACCACACCTGGGACCGCGGTTCGCGCGCCTCGCCCACCGTGCCGAACGGCGGCGCGTCCACGTACCGCAGGTCCACCGCGGCCCGCGCCTCGATCAGCCGGTCCACGACGCCCGGATCGCTGAAACGGTCCGCGTACCGGGGCAGCATCTCGGCCGCCGTCGGCAGGGTCTCCGGGTCCGGGGCCGCGGGCATGGGCGCCTGGTGCTCCATGCCGTCCTCGTACGTCTGGAAGGACGCGGAGAGGTGGAAGATCGGCTGCCCGTGCTGGACGGCGACGACGCGGCGGGTGGTGAAGGACCGCCCGTCGCGGATCCGGTCGACGCTGTAGACGATCGGCGCGCCGGGGTCGCCGGCCCGCAGGAAGTACGAGTGCAGGGAGTGGGCGGCCCGGTCGGCGGGGACGGTGCGGCCCGCGGCGACGAGCGCCTGGGCCGCCACCTGGCCGCCGAACACCCGGGGCACGAGCGAACTGCGGCTCACGCCCCGGAAGATGTCCCGCTCGATCTGCTCCAGGTCGAGCAGGTGGAGCAGATCGAGCAGGGGATCGGGACTCTCGTTCATGGAGGGAACGTAACCCCTTACAGGCCCATGGACTTGGCGATGATCGACTTCATGACCTCGCTGGTGCCGCCGTAGATGCGGTTGACCCGGTTGTCCGCGTACAGGCGGGCGATCGGGTACTCGTTCATGAAGCCGTAGCCGCCGTGCAGCTGGAGGCAGCGGTCGATGACGCGGTGGGCGACCTCGGTGCAGAACAGCTTCGCGGAGGCGGCCTCGGCCGCGGACAGCTCACCGGCGTCCAGGGCCTCCAGCGCGCGGTCGGCGACGGCCTGGGCCGCGTCCACCTCGGCCTGGCAGGCGGCCAGCTCGAACTTGGTGTTCTGGAACGAGGCGACGGTCTTGCCGAAGACCGTGCGGTCCTGCACGTACTCCTTGGCGAACCGGACGGCGGCCGCGGCCTGGGCGTACGCGCCGAAGGCGATGCCCCAGCGCTCGGAGGCCAGGTTGGTGCCGAGGTAGCCGAAGCCCTTGTTCTCCTCGCCCATGAGGTCCTCGACCGGGACCTTGACGTCGACGAACGCCAGCTCGGCGGTGTCGGAGACCCGCAGGCCCAGCTTGTCGAGCTTGCGGCCGACCGAGTAGCCCTCGGACTTCGTGTCGACGGCGAAGAGGGAGATGCCGAAGCGGCGGTCGTCCTCGCGCGGGGCGGCGGTGCGGGCGCAGACGATCACGCGGTCGGCATGGACGCCACCGGTGATGAAGGTCTTGGCCCCGTTGAGGACGTAGTGCGTGCCGTCCTCGGAGAGCTTGGCGGTGGTCTTCATGCCCGCGACGTCGGAGCCGGTGCCCGGCTCGGTCATCGCGAGGGCCCACATCTCCTCACCGCTCGCGAACTTCGGCAGCCAGCGCTTCTTCTGCTCGCCGGTGGCCAGCATCTTGATGTACGGCAGGCCGAGCAGCGTGTGCACGCCGGAGCCGCCGAAGGAGACGCCCGCACGGGCGGTCTCCTCGTAGATCACGGCCTCGTACTTGTGCGAGTCGATGCCCGCGCCGCCGTACTCCTCGTCGACCTCGATGCCGAAGATGCCCAGCTCGCCCAGCTTCAGGTAGAAGTCGCGCGGCGCCTGGCCCGCGGCGAACCACTCGTCGTAGACCGGCACGACCTCGGCCGCGATGAAGGCGCGGATGGTCTCCCGGAACGCCTCGTGGTCCTCGTTGAATACCGTACGGCGCACGGGATGCCTCCTAGGTCGGCGGTCGAATCGATCTCGGCTAAGCGCTTGCTCAGACTCCCTTCGAAGTTACCCGCCGGTTGTGGTCGCTGTCCAGAGTGATGCTCGGCACGCGGAGGCCGGTGGGGACCGGCTGAGGCCCCATGCGCGGCCCGATTGTCAGTGGCGTGGGGGAGTATCGGAAACGACAGCGACCAGAGCGTGTGGGGACGCACGGGGGGACCGCCATGGCGATCACGAACGAGCAGCTCGCGGGGCACACGTTCCTGGCCCTGCTGTACGAGGACGACTACTTCCCGGACCACGTCCTGGACAAGGGCACGGCGGTCCTGCGTGCCCTCTGCGAGCGGATCGAGGCCGAGAAGCCCGCCGACCTCACCGCCCTGTACGCGCTGACCGCGGTGGCGACCGTGGCCTTCAACGACCTGGAGGCGGAGTTCGAGGCGGCGGACAGCGAGATCGAGACGGTGGCCCGCGAGGAGATAGGCGAGGCCTTCTGGACCATCGCGACGGCGTACGGCTTCACGGACGCGGACCCGGAGAAGCTGATCGCCGAGCGTGAATGGTGACCCGTTTCCGGATGAGGGGCCGGGCGCCGGCGACCGTGGGAGGGTGAGGGAGTGAGGCTGGAGGACCTGGCCCGGCTGCGTCGGGCCCGCGACCGCATGGACCGCGAGTACGCCGAGCCCCTCGACGTCCCCTCACTGGCCCGCGCCGCGCTCATGTCGCCCGGCCACTTCTCCCGCGGCTTCCGCGCCGCTTTCGGCGAGACCCCGTACAGCTATCTCATGACCCGTCGCATCGAGCGGGCCAAGGCCCTGCTGCGCCGGGGCGACCTGTCGGTCACGGACGTCTGCTTCGCCGTCGGCTGTACGTCGCTGGGCTCGTTCAGTTCCCGCTTCACGGAGCTGGTCGGCGAGACCCCGAGCGCCTACCGGGCCCGCCCCCACGACGCGGGCGAGACCATCCCGGCGTGCGTCGCCAAGATGCTCACGCGACCGGTCAGGAATGGAGAAGCGAATCCCACCGCCCGTAGCGTGAAATCCATGGACATCAAACTCTCGCAGTGCTTCATCGCCGTCGACGACCACGACAAGGCGCTCGCCTTCTACCGCGACGCGTTGGGAATGGAGGTGCGCAACGACGTGGGCTTCGAAGGCATGCGCTGGGTGACCGTCGGGTCTCCCGCCCAGCCGGACGTGGAGATCGTCCTCGAACCGCCGCTCGCGGACCCGAACGCCCCGGCCGACGACCGCCGGACCATGGCCGAGCTGCTCGCCAAGGGCATGCTCCGCGGCGTCATCCTCTCCTCCGAGGACGTGGACGCGGCCTTCGAGAAGGTCCGCGCGGCGGGCGGCGAGGTGCTCCAGGAGCCGATCGACCAGCCCTACGGCGTCCGCGACTGCGCCTTCCGCGACCCCTCCGGCAACATGCTGCGCATCACCCAGGCCAAGAAGTAGCACCCGCCCCCCAGAGGCCGGGGCCCGATGGGGCCCCGGCCCTCACGCACGACCAGTAGGCTCCGCGCGCCAGTCAGCCCAGCAGGCTCCGCGCACCGGTAACGGCCAGTTATGGAGAGACGACGAGCATGGCTCCGAGAACGAAGACCCAGCAGCCGCCCGCGCCGCACGCTGCCGACAGCCACGACCTGATCCGCGTGCACGGTGCACGGGAGAACAACCTGAAGGACGTCAGCATCGAGCTCCCGAAGCGCCGGCTGACGGTGTTCACCGGAGTCTCCGGCTCGGGCAAGAGCTCGCTCGTGTTCAGCACCATCGCCGCGGAGTCCCAGCGGCTGATCAACGAGACGTACCCCGCCTTCGTCCAGGGCTTCATGCCCACGCAGGCGCGGCCCGACGTCGACGTGCTCGACGGGCTGACGACCGCGATCATCGTCGACCAGCAGCGGATGGGCTCCGACCCCCGCTCCACGGTCGGCACCGCCACGGACGCCAACGCCATGCTGCGCATCCTCTTCAGCCGGCTCGGCAAGCCGCACATCGGCCCGCCCGGCGCGTTCGCCTTCAACGTCCCCTCGGTGACGGCGAGAGGCGCGATCACCGTCGAGCGCGGCAACAAGAAGGCGGTCAAGGCCACCTTCAGCCGCACCGGCGGCATGTGCCCCCGCTGCGAAGGCCGCGGATCGGTCTCCGACATCGACCTCACCCAGCTCTACGACGACTCCAAGTCGATCGCCGAGGGCGCGTTCACCATCCCCGGCTGGAAGTCGGACAGCTGGTGGACCGTGCGGACGTACGCCGAGTCGGGCTTCCTCGACCCGGACAAGCCGATCGCCGAGTTCACCAGGAAGGAGATGCAGGACTTCCTCTACCGGGAGCCGACCAAGGTGAAGGTCGAGGGCGCGAACCTCACCTTCGAAGGACTGATCCTCAAGATCCAGAAGTCGTTCCTCTCCAAGGACCGCGAGTCGATGCAGCCGCACATCCGCGACTTCGTCGACCGTGCGGTCACCTTCACCACCTGCCCCGAGTGCGAGGGAACCCGGCTCACCGAGGGCGCCCGCTCCTCGAAGATCAAGAAGATCTCCATCGCCGACGCCTGCGCGATGGAGATCCGGGACCTCGCGGAGTGGGTCCGCGGCCTGGACGAACCCTCGGTCGCCCCGCTCCTCGAAGCCCTCCAGCAGACCCTGGACTCCTTCGTCGAGATCGGCCTCGGCTACCTCGCCCTGGACCGCCCCTCGGGCACCCTGTCCGGCGGCGAGGCCCAGCGCGTCAAGATGATCCGCCACCTCGGCTCCTCGCTCACCGACGTCACCTACGTCTTCGACGAGCCCACCATCGGTCTGCACCCGCACGACATCCAGCGCATGAACGACCTGCTGCTGCGCCTGCGCGACAAGGGCAACACGGTGCTGGTCGTGGAGCACAAGCCCGAGGCCATCGCCATCGCCGACCACGTCGTCGACCTCGGCCCCGGGGCCGGTGCGGCGGGCGGCACCGTCTGTTTCGAAGGCACCCTGGAAGGCCTCCGCGCCTCCGGCCCCGTCACCGGCCGCCACCTCGACGACCGGGCCGTCCTCAAGGACGAGGTCCGCAAGTCCACCGGCGCGCTGGAGATCCGCGGCGCGACCTCGCACAACCTCCAGGACGTCGACGTCGACATCCCGCTCGGCGTCCTCACCGTCATCACCGGTGTCGCCGGCTCCGGAAAGAGCTCGCTCGTCCACGGCTCGATCCCGGCGGGCGAGAACGTCATCTCGGTCGACCAGAGCCCCATCAGGGGTTCCCGCCGCAGCAACCCGGCGACGTACACGGGCCTCCTGGAGCCGATCCGCAAGGCCTTCGCCAAGGCCAACGGCGTGAAGCCCGCCCTGTTCAGCGCCAACTCCGAGGGCGCCTGCCCCACCTGCAACGGCGCGGGCGTCATCTTCACCGACCTCGGCGTCATGGCCAGCGTCTCCAGCCCCTGCGAGGACTGCGAGGGCAAGCGGTTCCAGGCCTCGGTGCTGGACTACCACCTGGGCGGCCGTGACATCAGCGAGGTCCTCGCGATGTCGGTCACCGAGGCCGAGGAGTTCTTCGGCTCCGGCGAGGCGGCCCTCCCGGCCGCGCACAAGATCCTGGACCGCCTCGCGGACGTAGGCCTCGGCTACCTCAGCCTCGGCCAGCCGCTCACCACCCTGTCCGGCGGCGAACGCCAACGCCTGAAGCTGGCAACGCACATGGGCGACAAGGGCGGGATCTACGTCCTCGACGAACCGACCACCGGCCTGCACCTCGCGGACGTCGAGCAGCTGCTCGGCCTGCTGGACCGCCTGGTCGACTCCGGAAAGTCGGTGATCGTCATCGAGCACCACCAGGCGGTCATGGCCCACGCCGACTGGATCATCGACCTCGGCCCCGGCGCCGGGCACGACGGCGGCCGGATCGTGTTCGAGGGCACCCCGGCCGACCTGGTCGCGGACCGCACGACGCTGACGGGCAAGCACCTGGCGGAGTACGTGGGGGAGTGAGGTGGCGGGCCCTTTCCGCCTGTCTTTCGGGTCAGGCGGAGAGGGCCCCGCGCTTGACCGCGTCCACGAAGGAGGTCCACCCGGCGGCGGGGATGAGCAGGGTGGGCCCGCCGGAGACCTTGGAGTCGCGGACGGGGACGGCGGTGGGGTGGTGGTCCTGGACTTCGAGGCAGCTGCCGCCGTCACTATTGCTGTAGGACGACTTGCGCCAGCCACTGAGGGACGACGTCGCGGGGGTGGTCTCGCTATCCATGATCTCTGTAGCCCTTCGATGTCGCCTTCAGCGCAGCCAAAGACTTTTTCAGTGACAGCGCGTCGCTCAGGGCGAGAGTGTAGTCGCCCTGGAGTGCCTCAACCACGGACGGCGAATCGTGCAACCTCCCCACGCGCACGCCTTCGCTGTATGCGATCGGTGGCTGGTCGTCGAACCACATCAGCGTCAACATGCCGTCCAGCAAGGGGTGATGACCGAGCTCCAGCGGGATTACATGCGTGCGAATGCGTTCGGATTCGGTCAGACTGATGATGTGGTCGATTTGTTCGGCCATGATCGCGGCCCCGCCGACCGGACGTCGCAGCACTGCCTCGTCGAGCATGATCCAGACCACGGGTGACGTCGGATTCTGGAGAATCTGGGCGCGCTTCAGTCGTGTGACGACCGCCCTGTCACATTCGGCCGGACTCAGTGGGGGGAACGCCCTGCCGAGTACGCAACGCGCGTACGCCTCGGTCTGGAGAATGCCTGGAATGAGGGAGGGTGCGAATTCGCGGATGGACGTCGCTTGTTGTTCCAGGTGCTGTACCGGCGCGAAGTAGTCCGCGACTGCGTCATCGTCTGCTCCGGGCCGGAAACTGCTGAGCACGTTGCCCGTCCCCAGGGCCATGTCGAGCCGCCGGGCATCCTCTTCGCTCGGCACCCGGCGACCGGCCTCGATGTGCGAGATGTGCGATCGGGTCATCAGAGCCTGGTCCGAAAGTTGCTGCTGTGTCAGCCCGGCCGCTTCCCGCTGAGCCTTCAACCAAATGCCATAGGTATTACTCACAGCCAACTCCCGTGCGACGAACGCGGTGTCACCCCGTACCCCCTGGCGAGCCTAGCCGCGCCCATCGCACTCTGTGAGTGGATCGCTACGCAGCGAAGAATTCGCCCCCACTGCTCACGGAGTTGACGCCCTCATGAAAGAACAACCGTTGGACACCGTTCGCCTGCTCCCTTGGGCCGGAACGGCAGGCAAGCCGTGTTACGTCGTCGGCAACGGGGACGGCAGGGTCTCGCGTGAGGCCGACAAGGTCGAGGCCATGCAGCTCGGCATGGCGTACGAACTCCTCGACCACGCCGACGACATGGTCGCGGACGACGGGTCCACGGCCGTCCAGCTCCGCCATGTCGCCGCCGCGCTGGCGCACTCGCTGCGGGACGTCCACCGTGTCGCCCGTAGCCGGGGCCTGAGGCTGGGGATCCCCGACGCCTTCGAGCCGGGCCACCCGCCGGGACCGGGGCTGGTCCGGCTGCGACCGTAAGACGGCGGAGTCTCCGGAGTGGACAGAGGAGGCAGAGGGGCGCGGACCCTCAGACCCCGGCCGAGCAGAACACGCACACATCCCAGAACGGCAGCCCGTCCAGCACCCGGTGACGTACGCACGAGGCCATCGCGGCGTTCTGCGGCCCGGGCAGGACATCCGCACCGACCTTCGCCGTCGCTGGGTCGAATGCCTCCACCATCGCCCGGTACGTACGCAGATCGCCCTCGGCCCGGGGCGGCTCGTACGTCAGCTCCTCCCACCGGTGGCGGGTCAGCGCCAGATCGAGGACGCGCAGCAGGAAGTCCTTCGCCGCGGCCCGCTCCTGCGGCGTGTCCCCCCAGTCGAGGTCCGCCAGGTCGAAGCCGACCACCCCACGCCCCATCACGCTCTGGTCCTGGAGCGTCAGCAGGGCGGCGAAACGGAAGTCCCAGGGCTCGCGAGCCAGCGTGGACACGGCGAGCACCAGTACGTCCACGAACACCGCAGTGCCGCCGTTGGTCATCTCCAGGTGCCGGCCGTCACCGCCGCGGAACATGTTCATGTCCCGAGAGTAGGGAGAGCGGGAAACGACCTTGACGCGCGGGCTCGTCGCCGGGTGACCATGAGGCCATGACTCGCACGCTGTCGACGCCTCCCGCCATGGCCTCCGGCTGCCTCGCCGGCGTTCCGCAACCCGTGCTTCCGGGGCCCGACGGCGATGACCTGGTGCTACGCCCCTGGGAACGGGCCGACGCGGCGGCGTTCCTCTCGGCGTACGAGGATGTCGAGACGCGCCGCTGGCACACGCACCGCCCCTCGACCGAGGCGCAGGTGGAGGAGTGGTTCGCCGCGTACCGCCAGGACTGGAAACGTGAGAAGGGCTGCCACTGGGCGATCGCTCGCGACGGCGGCGGAGGTGACGTGCTCGGCCGCATGGCGCTGCGCGGCCTGAACTTCGAGGACGGCGTCGCGAACGCCGCGTACTGGGTGCTCCCGGCCGCTCGTGGAGCGGGGGTGGCCTCCCGGGCGCTCACGGTGCTCAGTGCCTGGGCCCTGGACGACGTCGGCTTCCACCGCCTGGAGTTGGACCACTCGACGCGTAACCACGCCTCGTGCAGGGTCGCCACCAAGGTCGGCTACCGCCTGGAAGGCACCAAGCGCAACGCGGCCGTGCACGACGACGGCCGGCACGACATGCACCTGCACGCCCGGGTCAGGGGCGACCGCTGATCCGCTCGCGCAGCCAGGAGTTGACACCGTTGACCGCGGTGGCGGCCAGAGCGGTGGGGTGGCCGGTGAAGCCGTGGGGCGAGGCGGGGTAGACGCGCAGCTCGACGTCGTTCCCGGCGGCCGACAGCCGCCCGGCCATGGTCAGGTTGTCCTCCAACAGGATGTCCTCGGCGCCCACGACCAGCAGCGCCGGGGGCAGGCCGGTGAGGTCGGCGTAGAGGGGCGAGATGTCGGGAAGGGTGCGGTCGCGGTCCGGCACGTGGCCGACGTACGCCTGGATGAAGTACTCGTTCGCGATGAGGCGGCCGCTCGGGGTGTGCGCGCTCAGGTCATAGGTGCCGAAGCGGAGCGCGGCCCCGGCGAACCGGTCGGCGACGCCCCGGTCCCGCAGCCGCAGGAGGGTCGCGAGGGCGAGGGTGGCCCCCGCGGAACTTCCGCCGATCGCGAGTCGTGAGGTCCCGAAGTGGGCCTCGGCCTCCTCGACGAGCCAGAGCGCCACCGCTTCGCAGTCGTCGGGCGCGGCCGGCCAGGGGTGCTCGGGCGCGAGCCGGTAGTCGACGCCGACGACGGCGACCCGCAGGGCGTCCGCGAGCGCGCGGTGGCGTTCGTCGCCCTGGGCGGCGGTGCCCAGGTAGAAGCCCCCGCCGTGGATGCCCAGGTAGACACCCCGGGGCGGACCTTCGGCCGGCAGGAGGATCCGGACCGGGACACGCACTCCGGCGGCCTCGACCGTCTCCTCGACGGCAGGCGGCACGGCGGCACGAGGTGCGGGCTTCTTCGCCCGCGCCTCCTTCAGCTCCTCGAAGTTGGCGGGCCCACGGCCTGCCGCCCTGGCCCGGTAGAAGGCGCGGGCCTCGGCGACCTGCTCGGCGGGCACGTCGGCGAACAGGGCTTCCAGGGCGAATCGCACGCGTCGCTCCTCCTCGGCCGTCTCGGCCATTCGGGTTTCAGCTGGATGCTATCGGCGCGGCCGCGAGGCCGGGCGGCCTTGCCTCAGAGCCGGACATGACGTCTGTCATGAACAGTGGTGACGGGACGCAGGGCTCTCCGCGCCCTTCCGGGCCTTAGGGCTTGCAGGGAATCAAGGTGTTGCTTCCCGTTCTGACGCTCGTTGTTGTGGTATGCGCATCCCGGTTGAGACTCGTAGCCAACTCTCGGTGAAGTTCGCGGTGTTGTTTCCGCATCTGGACGAGCGGCAGCGTCGGCTGTTGATGGCTGCCGAGGCCCGTGTCCTGGGGCACGGCGGCGTTCGGGCAGTCGCGCTGGCGGCCGAGGTGAGTGAGACGACGGTCCGCAAGGGAGTGTTCGAGCTGGAGGCCGGTGAGGAGCCCCTGGGGCGGGTGCGGCGTGAGGGCGGGGGCCGCAAGCGGGTCGCGGAACTCGATCCGGGGTTGCGGCCGGCTCTGCTGGCGCTGGTGGAGCCGGATGTGCGGGGTGATCCGATGTCGCCGCTGCGGTGGACGGTGAAGTCGACCCGGGCACTCGCGCGGGAACTGACCCGGGCCGGGCACCGGGTCAGTGCCGACACCGTCGCCGATCTGCTGCGGGAGGAAGGCTTCAGCCTGCAGGCCAACGCCAAGACCCTTGAGGGCAGCCAGCACGTCGACCGGGGCGCACAGTTCCGTCACCTCAACGAGCAAGCCCGCGAGCACCGGGACGCCGGCCAGCCGGTCATCAGCGTGGACACCAAGAAGAAGGAACTCGTCGGCGCCTTCAAGAACGAAGGCCGCCAGTGGCGCCCGGCCGGTGATCCGGTGCAGGTGAACATGCACGACTTCGCCGACCCCAAGCTCGGCAAGGCGATCCCGTACGGGGTCTACGACCTGGCGGCGAACACCGGCTGGGTCAACGTCGGCACCGATCACGACACCGCCGCGTTCGCGGTGGAATCGGTCCGACGCTGGTGGCACGGCCAGGGCCACGCCGCCTACCCGGAGGCGACACGGCTGCTGATCACCGCCGACGCGGGTGGCTCCAACGGTTACCGCACCCGGGCCTGGAAACTCGAACTCGCCCGCCTGGCCGCCGAGACGGGCCTGACGATCACGGTCTGCCACCTGCCGCCGGGCACATCGAAGTGGAACAAGATCGAGCACCGGCTCTTCTCCCACATCACCATGAACTGGCGCGGACGGCCGCTGACCAGCCACGAAGTCATCGTCCAGTCCATCGCGGCAACAACCACCCGCACCGGACTGCGGGTCCACGCCGAGCTCGACACCAGCACCTACCCGACCGGAGTACAGATCGGTGACGCGCAGATGGCGGCTCTGCCACTGACCCGCCACGGCTTCCACGGCGACTGGAACTACGTCCTACATCCCCAGCCGGCCCCAGCCGTCCCGGCAGCTCGGGCCCCACAGACACCAGCGCCGGAGTGGAACCAGACTCTGCTGTCCGACCCCACGCTGACCGGCATGTCCCCGCAGGAACTGCATGACCTCACACAGACTCTGTCCCCGGACGGGGACGACCGACGAGGCCGCCCGCCCCGGCTCGCCTTCCCCGATCAGGTCCTGGCCACCGTGCTCCACCTGCACCTCGCCCTGGCCGCGGAACCCCTCGCCGTACTCTTCGGAAGCAGCCGCACAGCCATGCACCGCACCCTTCTGAAGATCAGGAAACTGCTCGAAGCACATGGCACCGTAATCCAACCGGCGACCACCCCACCCGCTGCCCTCATGCCCCTCCAGGCTCGGGTCATCGCCCTGAGCAGCGATCCCGACACCAAGATCAAGACGACGTGTTAATCATCTGCAAGCCCTTAGGCACTCCGAGCACTGCACCGGCTTGCTCATCTAAAGTTGCATTCATGCGAGCAAAGATTGTTGCAATAGCAGCCGTTGGTGTGGTGTCGCTTCTGGCCAGTGGGTGCGGACGCGAGAACGCGGTCTCGGATAGTCCTGCGGCGCCCTCCCCTACTCTCCTCCCCCAGAAGCTGACCAAGCCGGACGGGAAGCTGGAGGCGGAGTATCCAGAGGCGCCCGACGGCGCCCCGTTCACCGAGATCGTCGCGCACGAACTGGAGCGCAAGACCCTGGGGCTGGCCAACGCCACCGGGAAGCCGAACGGCAAGTGCCCCGACACGGTCAGCTCGAAGGCCGGGACGACAGTGACGTGCACCGTCGAGTTCAAGAGTGTCAACGTCGACTGGAGCGTCACGATCGGGGACATGGGCTGGTCCGACAACGTCGTCGAGTACCAGGCCGTGCCGCAGACGGGGCTGCTGACCCGCGAGGGGGTGGCGCGGATCATCTTCGGCAACAACCACGAGATCGACTACGCCCTCTGCAACAACATCCCTGAAGCCATGGCCATCCCTCTAGGCGAGACGACCTATGAGTGCGAAGAGGTCTGGAAGAACAAGAAGCCAACCGGGTTCAACCAGAAGGTGCACCTGACAGACACCGGGCCCCGGGTGTATTGATGCATGGCCGCTCCTCGCCCGACTGGCCGACCGACTGCCGCCCCGCGGGCTCATCACCGGCGGATACGCCCTGACGTGCGCCGCCGCCCTGCTGCTCGCCGTGGTGCGGATGCCGGTCGCGGCGAGCCTCGGTGTCGTGGCGCTGGTCTCTCTCGCCACACCGGTGTTTCACGGCGCGTCGAGCCGGCTGGTCGCGCAGTCACTGGAGGGCGACGCCTACGTACTGGGCCGTTCGCTGAACAACATCGCGGGCGCAGGCGCGCAATTGTTCGGTCTGGCGCTGGGCGGTGCGGCCGTCGCGGCACTCGGCCCACGCCGGGCGCTCGCGGTCAGCGCCGCCCTCTACCTCGGCTGCGCGCTTGCCATCCGCATCCGGCTGCCCCGTCTGCAGCCGGCGGCGTTCGGCGGCACACCCGGCAGCACCGGGCGCGATAGCGGGGCCGATAGCGGGGCCGATGGCGGGGCCGATGGCGGGGCCGTCCGGGCAAGCCTGCAGGGTGCGGGCCTGCTGCTGCGCGACCGTACGGTGCGACGACTGATGCTGGCCCAGTGGCTACCCGTCGCGCTCGTGGCGGGCGCGGAAGGCCTCATCGTCGCCTACGCGGGAGAACGCCGATTCGCGCCCGGCTGGTACGCGGTGCTGATGGGCTGCCTTCCGATCGGCATGCTGGTCGGTGACCTGCTGGTGCACCGATTCCTGCGGCCACGCGCCCGGGAGCGACTGGTCGTCCCGTTGGCCGCGCTGGCGGGGCTGCCCCTGATCGGCTTCGCCGCCGAGCCCGGGGTGGGCGTCTCGTCCTGTCTGCTGCTGCTCAGCGGCCTCGGATACGCCTACGGCCTCGGCCTGCGACGCCCGTTCCTGGACGCCCTGCCGCAGGACGGTCAAGGCCAGGCCTTCGGCTTGCTCGGCTCCGGCAGCATGACGCTTCAGGGTGTCGGACCGGTCTGCCTGGGCGCGGTGGCCGCGGCAGGCATGGGAACAGACGGTGCCATCGCCCTGGCGGGCGGCGCGGTGGCACTCACCGCCGGCTGGATTCTCACCTGGAACCCGCGCACGTCCCCTGCCCCCTCACCAGCCCCCTCACCGAACTGCTCAACAGAAAGGCTCATGACGCATGATCGATGAATTCGCGAAGGACAGCCTGCACGGAAGGCTGCGGCGTGACCGCGCGGCGCTGCTCTGGAAACTCGACGGCTTGTCCGAATACGACGCCCGCCGGCCTTTGACGGTGACCGGGACTAACCTCCTCGGCCTTGTCAAACATGTGGCGACCGTCGAGGCCAGGTACTTCGGCGAGGTCTTCGACCGGCCTTCCCCGGAACCGCTGTGCCGGTGGCAGGACTCCGACGGCAGCGACCAGTGGGCGGCGGAGGACGAGACCCGCGATCAGGTCGTCGGGTTCTACCGGCGTACGTGGGAACACTCGGACGCGACGATCGACGAGCTGCCCCTCGACGCCCCCGGTCATGTGCCGTGGTGGCCGGAGCCTTATGCCGACACGAACCTGTTCGCCGTCATGGTCCATGTCCTCGGCGAGTCCATCCGGCATACCGGGCACGCCGACATCCTGCGCGAGGGCATCGACGGCCGGACCGGGCTGCGCGCCGAACACGAGAAGCCGATCGACGAGGAAGCCCGCGCGGCCCACCGCGCGAAGATCGAGCGGGCCGCGAGGTCGGCCACACGCTGACGCACGCGAACGACGTGGATGGTTCTCAGGCGGAGCGGCGGGCCATCCACGTCTCACGGAGCGACCGTACGACCAGGTCGCCCCGGTGGCGTACGTCCTCGGGCCCGCCGTCGACGAGCCGGTCGAGCGCGGCCAGATCTTCCGGCGAGATGCGCCCGACCAGGCTGCCGCGGATACGCTCGAAGACGAGATAGGCGTACCGGCTCGCCCCCTCGGGCAGCGGAGCGCGCAGTTCCCACGGCTCGGCGCGTTCCTGCTCGACGGCAAAGCCGGCGGCTGCCAGCAGGGAGCCCCAGTCGGCGCCCCGGTGCGGCAACTGCTCGGCGTGCAGGCCGTCGAGGGCCTTCCGGCAGCGGGTCTCCAGCGCGCCCAGCTCCCCGCTCCCGGGCAGGAAGGCCGGCATCCCGTCCACCTCCGCGACGGCCAGCAGCCCTCCGGGACGCAGCGCGGCGCGGATGCCGGCCAGCGCGGTGGCGGGGTCGTCCAGGTGATGCAGGGAGGCCGACGCCCAGACGAGGTCGGCGTCGACGACCCCGGGCAGCCCCGCACCGGCGTCGGCCTCCAGGGTGTTGACGCGACCGCCGAGCCCTCGGTCCCGGGCCGCCGAGGCGAGCCGCTCCAGCATCGCGGGGGAGCTGTCGACGGCGGTCACGCGGGCGGTCGGGAACCGCTCCAGCAGGGCGAACGTGCCGGTTCCGGTGCCCGAGCCGAGGTCGACGATGTTCCGGATGTCGTCACCGGCCAGACAGGCGATACGCCCGGTGAGCGCGGTCAGGTGGGGTGCGAAGAGGGCGGCGTCGAGGTCGAGGATCTCGGGGAGACCGTTCGGCGTCGCGTCGGAGTCGTGGGTGTGGGCGTGGGCATGCGAGGAGTGCGCCGCCGCAGGTCCGTGCTGGTGCTGGTGCGCGTGAGCCATGCGATCGAGCGTACGGATCCTTGCGTCTGGTGCATGCGATGTTGCTCATAGCGCAAGAAGATGGTGCCGGGGCCAGCCTCCTACGCATGGGGATCGGTTCCGGAGCGCACGGACGATCGGGTCCGGAGCGCACCGGACGCGAAGGGCATCAGCCCGGCCCAGCTCTTCGCGGACGGGGGAGTGGTTGCCGACGGGTCGCTCGGTGGGGGGAGTCGAGGTGACGCTACCGGGTTCGATCGCCGTGCATGTGCGGAGCCGGTCGCGCGCGGCTCGCGGCTGGTTGTTGCCGGCCGCGCGGTGCCCTTGCCCGCCGGCCGAGCTCAGGTTGTGCGACGGGTCCTGCGACGGCGTATCGCGAGGGCGGTACCGCCACCGGCGGCGATCAGCACGACGGCCGCACCGGTGATCGCGGCGGTGTCGTCCTTCGTGCCGGTCTCGGCGAGGCCGGTCCCCCTGTCCGCGATCGGCTGGGCCCTGTTGTCCTTCATGGTCCTCTCGATCCAGTCGGCGTAGGCGGGAGCGCTGGTGTAGAGGCCGGGGCCCTGCGAGCACGGTACGTCCGGGGCCCCGGGCCCGGACGTGACGCCGATCAGCTCCCAACGGCCGTCCCGGCCCTTCACGACCTGCGGCCCGCCGGAGTCCCCGAAGCACGCCATGGACCTGGGCACGGTGGCGATGGTGCACAGCCGGGTCCCGTCCGCGTAGCCGGGCGCGCACTCGGACTCGGCACCCCTGCGCGTGTTCAGCTCCTGGAGCCGGTTCGGAAACGCGAACGCGGTGTCGACGGTGGTGCCGAAGCCGAGGAGCCGGGTCGGTGTGCCGGACTTGCCGACCCGGTCGGCGATCGTGATGGGCTTCTGCTGGACCGGGCGGTCCAGACGGATCAAGGCCATGTCGTTCTTGTTGGCGGCTTTGGCCTCGCCGTTCACGTAGCCGGGGTGGATGAAGGTCCGGTCGATCTTCCGCACGGTGCCGCCGGACTTGCGATGGTCGCTGCCGACGCGCACGGTGCCGTCCAGCTTGAGACCGTCGCCCTTCACACAGTGGGCCGCTGTCAGTACCCACTGCCGATCGATCAGCGACGCCCCGCAGGTCCCGTCGAAGAGGCCGTGCTCCGGTGCCGACTCCGGGATGGTTGCCATGAACGGGTACTTCTCCGTGGAGTCCGACCCGTTGACGATGGCCCCGGCGGTCCCGGCCATGCCCGCCGTGCAGGCGGTGGCGAGCGCACCGACGGCCGCGAGCCGGACAGTACGGAGGCGCAGCGGCATGAAGCTGAACACAGTTGGTTCCCTTGCTCGATGGGTCTGTGCGTTCAGCCTCGTCGGCCGCTGCCCGCTGAACCATCCGGCCACCAGGCAGGTAGACACTGGGGCCAACCCCAGCCCTGAACTGGGGAAAGCCGAGCCGCCCACGGGACGGTGGTCACTTGTCAGGTGGCCCGCCCTGGGGTTCGGCCACGACCGAGTGCCCAGGAGCCGTCGGCCTGTCAGCCCCCGCGCCCAGGCTGTCGTGGAGATGCGACCAAGGGAGTTCGGCAGTGCGAACAGAGCGTCACCAGGCGAGCGGTACCGCCGTGTCAGCAACCTCGACATCCTCGCCCTGGCCTGCCACACCCGCCGCCGCGGCTGGGCGATCCGCGTCGAATTCCCTACCTTCCGCAAGACGTCCCGCAGGCCGCCGAACACTTCCAGGTGCTGTTCGAGATGCGCGGTCCCGGTCCGCTCGGTCCACCGACTGCCTATCATTGTGCCCATGACAGCCCAGCCTCCGGAGCCCTCTCCGCACCCTGTTCCATCAGCGGATCTCCGCGCCTCTCACGACGACCGGGACGCAGTGGTGGAGCAGCTGCGGGATGCGGCAGCCGAGGGGCGGATCGATTTCGATGAGCTGGATTCACGCCTGGAGCAGGCACTGAAGTCCAAGACACACGCCGAGTTGGCGGTCCTGACCGCCGACTTGCCGCAGCCGCAGTCCTCGGAGAGCCGAGCGCCGTTGGTCCTCAAGGGCGGCCTGTACGGCGCGTCCCGAGGCCCCGGGCGCTGGAAGGTACCCGGGCACGTGACCGCTCACGGAGGCGTCGGGGGTGTGCAGATCGACTTCACCCGGGTCGAGTGCCGCCTCACGGAGGTCGCAGTGGAGGCGTACGGGGAGACGTCCGGTGTCACGATCGTCATCCCCGACGGCTGGGCCGCGGACACCAGCGGCATGGACCCCGGCGTCGGCGGCCTGACCGACAAGACCACTTCCGACCGGCTCCCGGGCACTCCGCTGATCCGGCTCACCGGGTCCGGCGGCATAGGCGGAGTGGTCATCCGCCACCCGAACAACCGGGAACGACGCAAGCTGCACAGCAACCCGGCGCAGGGCTGAGCTTGACGTTCATCTTCAGGCATTGTTCGGCGGTGTCGCGGCAACGGTGACCTGGGCCGTCCAGGAGCCGGGTTCCCGAGGCGGGTCCACCACCATGGCGGCCACGGCGGCCTGGGCCTCGGCCGGGTCGGCGTCGGCCGGCACACCGGTAAGGCGCCCGCAGAGTGTCCCGCCTTCCCTGGTGAGAACACTGTGGCGCCAACCTTCCGGCGTCGCCAGCAGGACGATGCTTTTCGGCATGCCGAAGGGAAGCCGTCTCTGCTCATTGCGCTCCCGACTCACCAGCCTGGGCCTGAAGCCGTCCCCGGTCCGCTTCGGCAGCCAGCTGGGCTGAGGGGGCCCTGGACGAGCCATCGGCGGACGAACGGCGCGGCCCCGAACACGAACAGGGCGAAAACGACGATCCGTTGGAGCCCCGGCTCAGCGAGGAGTCCACTGTCACGTAGCCCGTAGGCGGCGTACAGATTGGCAGCCAGGTCCGTCACCATGACCCCGCAGGCGAGGTCGAGGCCGATCCGCTTGCCGCGAAGCAGAAGCACGGCGGCAAGCGGATCGAGGACGGCGAGCGACGACCAGTAGAGGTTGAGCCAGCCGGGGGCCCACGCATGTGCCCACAGACCATGGCGCACGAGATCGACGACATGCGCGACGCCACCCACGAGGATCAGCACGGCCGCGATCACCCAGACCACCACGACCGCCGGCCAGGGCCTGCGACTCTTCCATCCGCTCACGCCGGGCATCGTTCCACGCCCGACTTCAGCAACGCAGCCCGACGACACCCCAACCACGCAGCTCGGCTTGGCCGGTGACGTCACCCCACCCCCGGAGCAGCCCGGCGAAGGCGTCGAAGTCGTTGATCCGTCCGAAGTCGGCGCGGGAGTGCTGCTCGAACGGGCTTCTCAGCAATCCCAGTTCAGGGCCGACGGAATCCCAGAGAAGTTTGAGCGAGGAAACAGCAGCCGGCCGACACCACAGCAGAGGGCCCGAGGGCGTGGGGGACTCGTCCACCGACACGAGCGCCGATGCGTCCTGGGTGTCCTCCCGATCGGGCATGTACTCGAGCCCGCCCCAGAAAAGAGGATCGATGAACCGGTCCACGGCCGAGCGCAGCCCCGGCTCGACGAACGACCGGATCTTCTCCCACCGCTCACCCGCCCAGAAGTGATCCTTGTACGAGGAGCCGACGTCGCCGAAGTCGAACTTCCCGAACCAGCCCACGGCCGGGGGAGTGGGCCAGAACCACTGAGGCCCGGCAGGCGACGGCTGGTCCGGTCCGGCGCCCCACCACTCCTCATCCACCGAGTCGGCGGCCTCGTACAGCCCTGCGTAGTGCTGATCCTCCGGTACCGACATGAGGTGGTCCCAGTCGACGATCAGCACCTCAACGCATATGCCCATGCCGGTATAGCGTAGAGGGCGGGCGGCACCGCTCACGATGTTGTGGGATCAGGTGGGGAACTCGCCGAGCCAGGTGCCCTGGAGGAGGTGTTTGGGGAGGTAGTCCGACTCGACTTGGATAGGAAATTCCGCGTCCAGTGCGAAACATGCCATAGCGAGTGGAGCCAAGGCCACCCAGCCATAACAGGAGTCAGCGAGATCTGGTTCAGTTGACCAGTACTCTTTGTGGGCGAGAAGTGCATTTTCGAGGGAGTGATTGAACTCTTCGTGCTGGCCTGTCGCGCGCCAACGGAGAAGTTCCATCGGGGGCCACATGATGTGGGAGATGTAGTTTTGTTCAGTACCTGACCGGTTTCCTGGCTGGGTTCCTGATGCGGCTTCAACGAGTTTGTCAGGAAAATCTTCCTGGCCGAGCCAGAAGGACTGCAGTGTTTCAATCCAGGCGTACTGATATTCGTCGTAAACTGCCCCGGATTCGCGCAGCTTTGAAGTGGGTACTTTGCAAAGTTCTGTAAGTCTCTGACTGTTACGACAGATTGCCGCAAGGTAGAAAGATGCGAGCCAGTGGCCGGCGTTCACGAAGGGCTCGGGGCGCGTGAACGCCGAAACGGTGCGCTTCTCGTGGTGAATTAGACACTGAACCCTGCATTCGGTCGTCGTGGCGGCTGTGAAGATGGCCGATCCGGACTGCATGGCTGTGACCCATGCCTCCCATGATTCGATCCATGAGGCGGTGGGGTCGACGGCAGTCCGCTCGTAGGCCGTAACCAAAGCGGTTGACATGACGCTTTCGAGGGCGAAAGGGGTGTTTTCGATCCTCGTTAGCAGTAGCGCCGTGTGCTTTGAGATGGATGGCTCTCGCTCAGGGAGGGGCTGCCGGGAGATGGTGTGGCGTTGAACGGTGACGGTCAATGAACCTCATCCTCGAAGATCTTGAAGTGCCGGAGTTCGCCTCCAGTGTAGGCGCCTGTGTGGTCTTTCGCTTTGACCATGACGTATTGGATTTTTTTGTCCAGAAAGGCGATCTGGAGTTGTTCTGCAATCTCTCGGTCCCTACCACTGCGAGAGTGCATCTCGGTAATGATGGTTTGCACGTACTCCAGCGTCCCCTGCTTGACCTGCCTGCTCGCGTCGACTCCTGCTCCTTGGCGCCATCCGAGACGTCCATCGGGTGCTTTCGCTTCGACTATCAGAAACTCGCCGCCGTCGAGTTCGTACAGTTGATCAAAGGTGCGTGACCCATTCGGAGTGCGGGGTAGGTCGGTCATCTCCCTGGCGTTAGGGAAGATCTCCGGAATAACGTGCAAGCGTGCTGATCCCTCGCCCAGGGTCTCGCCGACCTTGGTGTTGACGCGAGTGTTACCAAAAGTTTCCTTGGCCACTGCCAGCGTTTCCGCTGTCTGTGCTGTGGGGTCCTTGGTGTGAGCCCTTTCTGCGGCTCCGAGTTCCTTGTAGGCTTGGTGCTTCTCGGCGAAGCCGTCCAGTTTATTTCTGTGGTCGGCAGGGATGTTACTGAGTTTGGGTTCCTCGGTTTCGAGTCGGTACTTCTCGGTGGAAGCAAAAGGAAGGTCGTTGACAGCTACGTATCGTCCGTTCCCGACGTCTTTTAGGACGGG
The DNA here is from genome assembly GCF_000721175.1 of Streptomyces anulatus. Lineage (GTDB taxonomy): Bacteria > Actinomycetota > Actinomycetes > Streptomycetales > Streptomycetaceae > Streptomyces > Streptomyces anulatus_C. The sequence goes on along the minus strand of NZ_JOEZ01000011.1, from coordinate 911 downwards.
AAGGTACTGGCCGTCGACAATCTCCTGCGCGTTTCGGCGGTGGAGGTGGGGGGTGTAATGATCACTCCTCCATGCCGGGTCTTCGTTCGCTAGACGGACGTGCTCGTCCTGGACGAGCTTGGCTTCCTCGGGCGTGCGTTGCGCCAACTGCGCTTCGTCGCGGGCGTTCTGTCCGGCTATTGGGTCGTCATCTGAAGAGTTGGCTCTGGAGCCACTGGGCCCGTCATGGCTACCGGCCCTGCCGGATCCGTCCACGTGGTATCCACCCGTCGCCGGTCCTCCGCCGGTGTGGGATGTATCTGCGCCACGGCCGTCCGGGTGTCCTCCCCCCGTGGGCGACGTATCCCCGGCACGGGAGGGGCCGCCACGTTGAGTGTTGTCCAAGTCGTTGCGCGGCATGTTGTCACCGGCGGTACCGCCGGGCGCGGTGTTGGGGCGGGGGGGTTGGACGCCGTTTTCGCCTGTAGCCGTCCGTCGGGTTCTCGCGTTGGGCGGCCGTGTGGTGCTGTCTGAGGGTGCCGTCTTCGCCGAGGATGTTGCCCTGGCGGTCGAGGTGGATGACGTTACCGTCGGCGTCGACGCCCTTGAAGGTGCCTTCGGGCAGGGCGGTGGTGCCCTCGGGGAGTTTGAGGGCGCCTTCCTGGATCGGCAGGGAGCCCGCGGGCGGGATCACCCCTTCGGGGAGGTGGTACACGCCGTCGCCCAGGTCGACCGCTCCGGTGGGGATCTCCGCGCCGTCCGGGAGTTTGACCGAGCCCTTCGGGATTTCGAACGCGGTCTCCGGGACGGCCGTGCCCTCGGGCAGGTGCAGAGTGCCGTCGCCGAGTTTGAACGCACCGTCCGGCAGGGTGACCGCACCCGGTGGCAGTGGCGGGATCTCGACGCGGCCCATGCCCTTCAGACCGGCCATC
>NZ_JOEZ01000010.1 GCF_000721175.1 Streptomyces anulatus | reverse complement strand
GGCCCCGGTCGCCCCGGCGCCGGTCGCCCCCGCCCCGGTCGCCCCCGCGCCGCCGGCGCCGCCCGCTCCCGCGGCCCCGCCCGTCCCGGCACCCGTACGGCTGACCAAGGTCACGCTGACGAAGAGCGCGCCGTCCGTCTCGCTCGCCAAACAGGGCGGCACCAGTGGCGCACTGCGCGTCAACCTCAACTGGGAGGTGCGCAAGCAGTTCAAGGGCTGGGGAGCCAAGCTCGGCCGGGCCGTCGCCATGCACGCCGATCTCGACCTCGACCTCTGCGCCCTGTACGAACTCGCCGACGGCCGGAAGGGAGTCGTGCAGGCGCTCGGAAACGCGTTCGGTTCGCTGAGCCGGCCGCCCTTCATCCATCTCGACGGCGACGACCGCACCGGCGCGCTCTCCACCGGCGAGAACATGACCATCAACCTCGATCACAAGGACCTGCTGCGGCGCGTACTGATCTTCGTCACCATCTACGAAGGCGCCCGGAGCTTCGCCGATCTCCACGCCACGGTCACCCTCCAGCCGCAGGACGGCGCGGCCATCGACTTCTCCCTCGACGAGTGCACCGTGCCCTCCACCGTCTGCGCCCTGGCCCTGATCACCAACAACGGCGGCGACCTCACCGTCCTGCGCGAGGCCCGCTACCTCGTCCCCGAGCGGGGCGTGAGCCCGCAGCGCACCATCGACGCCGCCTACGGCTGGGGCATGAACTGGACGCCCGGCCGCAAGTGATCCCCCGCGCCCGCCCGGACCGGCCGCCCGCCTCCCGGCGGCGTCACCGGTCGGGCGCGGCCTCCGGGCGCGCGTAGGTACGGCCCTTCCAGGCGGCGCCCCGCCCCCGGTAGTGCTGCACCGCCGAGTCCACCGTCATCAGCAGGTACAGCACCGCCGTCAGCGGGAGCAGCGGGCCCAGCCAGAGCGACTGGCGGTAGTACGCCAGCATCGGCAGATACGTCGCCGTCATCACCGCCCACGCCGCGCCGCCCGCCCAGGCCGCCGCACCGTCACCCGTCAGCACCCCCGCGACCAGCGTCGTGGGCGGCGCCACGTAGACGAGCAGCAGCCCCGGCACCGTTCCCGCCAGCAGCAGCGGACTGTGCCGCAACTGCGCGTACGCACTCCGCGCGACCATCCGCCACAGGTCCGCCAGCCGCGGATAGGGCCGCACACTGTCCACCCGCTCCGCGAGCCCCAGCCAGATCCGGCCGCCGCTGCGCCGCACCTCCCGCGCCAGCGACACGTCGTCGATCACCGCCTGCCGGATCGAATCAGGGAACCGTGCCCGCTCGGCGGCCTCGGTGCGCAGCAGGACGCAGCCCCCCGCCGCGGCCGCCGTCCGCGACCGGGCCCGGTTCACCCGGCGGAACGGATAGAGCTGCCCGAAGAAGTAGACGAACGAGGGCACCACAAGGCGCTCCCAGACGCTCTCCACCCGCAGCCGCGCCATCTGCGACACCAGGTCGAAGCCGTCCGGGCCCCCCGGGCCGGCCGCGGCCACCAGATCGCGCAGGCTGTCCGGCTCGTGCGCGATGTCCGCGTCGGTCAGCAGCAGAAAGTCTGGTTTGTCCCGCCGGGCCACCGCGATCCCGTGCCGCAGGGCCCAGAGCTTGCCCGTCCAGCCCTGCTCCGGCTCCCCGGGCGAGACGACGGTCAGCGGCAGCCCGCCGTACCGGGCGGCCAGGTCGCGGGCCAGCTGCCCGGTGCCGTCGCTGCTGCAGTCGTCGACGAGGATGACCCGGGCGTCCCCCGGATAGTCCTGGACCAGCAGCGACGGCAGGCTCACCGGCAGCATCTCCGCCTCGTCGCGGGCCGGCACCACCACCGCCACCGACGGCCAGCGCACCGGGTCGGTGCGCCGGGGGAGCCGCTGGTCGGTCCGCCAGTAGAAGCCCTGGCCCAGCAGCAGCCACACCCACGCGATCAGCGAACCCACGGCGATCCAGGCAACGGCGCTCATCCGCGGAAGTCTGCACCACTGAGCCCGGTCCGCAAGGGCTGTCGGCTAGGGTGACCGGGTGAAGATCGCGCTCATGGACTCCGGAATCGGCCTGCTGGCGGCAGCGGCCGCAGTGCGCCGCCTGCGGCCCGACGCCGAACTCGTACTCTCCTGCGACCCCGGCTCCATGCCCTGGGGGCCCCGCACCCCGGAGGATGTGACCGCCCGGGCGCTGGCGGTGGCCCGCGCCGCGGCGGCCCACCACCCCGACGCGCTGATCGTCGCCTGCAACACCGCCTCGGTCCGCGCCCTGCCGGCGCTCCGCGCCGCGCTGGAGCCCGCACTGCCGGTCATCGGCACGGTCCCCGCGATCAAGCCCGCCGCCGCGGGCGGCGGCTCCGTCGCCATCTGGGCCACCCCGGCCACCACCGGCAGCCCTTACCAGCGCGGACTGATCGCGGACTTCGGCGGCTCCGCCGAGGTCACCGAGGTGCCGTGCCCCGGGCTCGCCGACGCCGTGGAGCACGGGGACGAGGCCGGGATCGACCGGGCCGTCGCGGCGGCCGCCGCCCTCACCCCGCCCGACGTGCGGGCCGTCGTCCTCGGCTGCACCCACTACGAGCTGGTCGCGACCCGGATCCGCGACGCCGTGCAGCGGCCCGGCCGCCCGCCGCTCGCCCTGCACGGTTCCGCCGGTGCGGTCGCCGCCCAGGCGCTGCGCCGGATCGGCGCGGCCCCCGCCCCGACGGCCGAACCCTCCGGCACGCTCACCGTGCTCCAGGGCGGCCGCCCCGCCGGCCTGCCGGAAGCCGCTCTGACCTACGCCGAGGGCCGGATCCTGACCGCCGCGGCCCCCGTCCGCTGACCGCGCTTCTCGTCCGATCGGCCCTCCGCATCCCCGGCCGGGAGCCCGGAACGCGGCTACGCTGCTGAATATGACGGACCACCCCGAGAGTGCGAGGCACGGGTCGGGCCAGGCGCCGCCCACGGTGTGGAACGGCCGCGCCAGCAACCGGATCCAGTGGGTGCCGGCCCTCGCGGGCGCGGGCTGTGTGGCCCTCGGCATCGAGCTGGCCGTCGACGGCACCTGGACCTCGGGCGTCGCAGCGCTGCTCATGTCGGTGATCGGCTGCCTCGCCGCCGGACTGCTGATCCTCTTCGGAACGCTCGCCTTCGTCCACGTGTCCGTCAAGGTCGACGGGGACAGCCTGGAGGTGCGATGCGGCCACGCCGGCCTGCCGCGCCGCCGGATCCCGCTGAGTCACGTGACGGCCGCGGATTTCGTTCCCCGGATCAACCCGCGCCAGTGGGGCGGCTGGGGCTACCGATGGCGCCCCGAGCAGGGCACCGCCGTCGTGGTCCGCAAGGGCGAGGGCATATCCCTGCGCCTCGGCGACGGACGCACCTTCACCGTCACGGTCGACGACGCGGAGACGGCCGTACGGTTCATCCGGCAACGCCTGCACCTGCCGGCCACCGGCGACCTGCCCGGCGACCGACCGCGCCGCCCCGCGCCGTAGGCGGAGCCGCCCCGCAGCCGCGCGCGTGTCCCGGTGCCGCGCAGGTCAACGCCGCCGCTCACCGCCGCCCACCGTAGACTCCGCCGGGTGAGCGCCACCATGACTCCCGTCGACGACCCGCCGCCCCCCGCAGCGTCCCCGGTCACCGGACTGCTGCCGCGGCTCCTCCGCCCGGCCGCCGCCGTGCTGTCCGGACTCCTGCTCTACGCGAGCTTCCCGCCCCGCCCCCTTTGGTGGCTCGTGCTGCCCGGATTCGCCCTGCTGGGCTGGGTGCTGCACGGGCGCAGGCTCCGGAGCGCCTTCGGCCTCGGCCTCCTGTCGGGCCTCGGCTTCATGCTGCCGCTGCTGCACTGGACCGGTGAGGACGTCGGGCCGGTGCCGTGGCTGGCCCTGGCCGCCGCGGAGGCGCTCTTCATCGCCGTGGGGTGCCTGGGCATCGCCGCGGTGACCCGCCTCGCCTACTGGCCGGTCTGGGCGGCCGCGGTCTGGGTCCTGGACGAGGCGGTCCGCGCCCGGATCCCGTTCGGCGGCTTCCCCTGGGGCAAGATCGCCTTCGGCCAGTCCGAGAGCGCCTTCCTGCCGCTCGCCGCGCTCGGCGGCACCCCGCTGCTCTCCTTCGCCGTCGTGCTGTGCGGCTTCGGGCTCTACGAGGCCGTGCGCCGGTTCGTCGCCTACCGCAGGACCGGAAAGGTCCCGCGCGCGGCCGTCGTCGGCGCGGCCGTGAGCGTCCTCGTACCGGTTGCCGGGGCCCTCGCCGCGCTGCCCCTGGTCGACGCCTCGGCGGAGAACGGCACGGCCACCGTCGCCGCGATCCAGGGTAACGTGCCGCGCCTGGGCCTCGACTTCAACGCCCAGCGCCGCGCCGTCCTCGACAACCACGCCCGGCGCACCACACAGCTGGCCGAGGACGTGCAGGCGGGCAAGGAGAAGCAGCCCGACTTCGTGCTGTGGCCGGAGAACTCCTCCGACCTCGACCCCTATCTCAACGCGGACGCCCGCCAGGTCATCGACGAGGCAGTCAAGGCGATCGGCGCCCCAACGGTCGTCGGGTCGGTCGTCGAGAAGGGCTCCGACAGCCTCCGCAACACCCTGATCGAGTGGGACCCCGACCAGGGCCCGGTCGACACCTACGACAAGCGGCACATCCAGCCGTTCGGCGAGTACATGCCGATGCGCACGGTGGCCCGCTTCTTCAGCGAGGACGTCGACCGCGTGCAGCGCGAATTCGTCCCCGGCACCGAGGTCGGCGTCTTCGACCTCGCAGGGACGAATGTGGGGCTCGTGACCTGTTACGAGGCCGCCTTCGACGACGCCGTACGCGACACCGTCACGCACGGCGGACAGATGATCGCCGTGCCCAGCAACAACGCGACGTTCGGCCGCAGCGAGATGACCTACCAGCAGCTGGCCATGTCCCAGGTGCGGGCCGTCGAGCACGGCCGGGCCGTCGTCGTCCCCGTCACCAGCGGGGTCAGCGCGGTGATCCGCCCGGACGGCACGATCGTCGAGAAGAGCGGGATGTTCACCCCCGACGCCCTCGTCGACGAGGTCCCGCTGCGCTCCTCGCTCACCCCCGCCACCCGGATGGGCCCCCTGCCCGAGGGCGTCATCGCGCTGCTGGCCCTGGCGGGCCTGGGCTGGGTGAGCGTCGCGGCGCTGCGGGCACGCCGGAGCGAGGGGACCGCGTAGGAGCACCCGATCCGGCCGCGTAGGCTCCGATCCATGGCTACTCCCGACTTCATCCGTGAGATCCGCGCCACCGCCGGGCATCAGTTGCTCCTGCTGCCCGGCGTGACGGCCGTCGTCCTGGACGACGAGGGCCGCGTGCTGCTCGGGCGGCGCGCGGACACCGGGAAGTGGTCGGTCATCGGAGGAATCTCCGAGCCGGGGGAGGAGCCGGCGGCGACGGCGGAGCGTGAGGTGCTGGAGGAGACCGGCGTCCACTGCGTGGCCGAGCGGGTGGTGCTCACACAGGCGCTGGAGCCCGTGCAGTACGCCAACGGCGACCGCTGCCAGTATCTCGACGTCACCTTCCGCTGCCGGGCGACCGGCGGTGAGGCGCGGGTCAACGACGACGAGTCGCTGGAGGTGGGCTGGTTCCCGCTGGACGGGCTCCCGCCGCTCGGCGAGTTCGCCCTGTTCCGGATCAAGCAGGCCCTCACCGAGGGCCCCGCCTGGTTCCAGCCCACCCCGCGCACTCCGTGACCTCCTAGGGCGTGTTTCGAAAGGAGCGCCGTCCGCCCGCCGAGCAGGCGGGACTTACGAAACACGCCCTAGTTCACGGTGAAGGTCCCGGTCGCCCCGGTGAACGGCGTGATCTTCCCGAGCACGCTCTTCGTGTCCCCGTGGTGCACGATCCGGTAGGTGCCGGGTGCGGTGTCCGCCGCGATGTCCCAGGTGACCGTGGCCTTCGAGGTGCCGGTCAGACCGTTGAGCCGGGTCCAGCGGTAGGTGGTCTCCCAGTCACCGTCGTCCAGCACCCGCGTCCACGAGCCGTTCTCCAGCCGCTGCACCTCCAGGAAGGTGGAGCCCCGGCGGACGTTGTTCTTCGGGTGGCCGGTGGCGAACTCGACGGTCGCGGTGGATCCGCGCGCGTACCAGGCCTCCGGGGCTTTCAGGACCGCGCCGAACGCCTTGCCGGCGGGCGGGTTGTCGTACACGACCCCGGTCTGGAAGGTGAACTGCCGCCCCGACTCGTCCGGCGGCGCCGTGCCCCGCTCCAGGTCGGTGCCCTCGCGCAGGGACTCCGCGATCCGGGCGTACTCCTGCTGGTAGGCGGGCAGGGTGTAGCGGCCGTACAGCGTGGAGCCGCCCTCGTAGTTCTGCGTGTCGTACTCCTCCGGCGTCGTGACGTACTGGCTGTAGGCGTTGGCGTACCCCTGGAGCAGGACGCGGTCGAGCGGGACGCCCAACTGCTCGGCCACCGTGCGGCGCACGCGCAGACCGGACGTGATCGTGAACTCGCCCGGAGCGGCCACCAGGTGCAGCTCGCCGATCTTCATGATCTGCAGGGGGAGGCGCTTCGGGGTGACCGGGTGGACGTTGCTCAGCAGGCCCGTCGGGATCAGGCTCGCCTTCGGGTACTGGCAGGTCTGGAGCCAGGACGGGGTGTCGATGCGCAGCGCGTCGATGATGCCCGCGACCGGGGTGCGCGTGCCCTCCTCGAAGCCGGGGATCGCCGGACCGTCCTCGACGCTGCCCGCGAGCGTGGACGCGCCCACGACGGCGGGGCAGGTGCGGTGCTCCTTTCCGTCCGGGGTGTACTCCGGGCGTACGGTCACGTTCTCCATGTCGACATAGGCGAGCCGGGAGTCGACGCCTCCGGCGACCGGCCGGGCGTCGTCGTAGATCTCGCGGGCCTTGTCGAGCTGGCGCTCGCCGATGATGCGCGTGTTCTCGAACTCGTCCTCGGTGGGACCCGATCCCGGCTTCAGGTTGAGGTTCGGCGACATGTCACCGGCGTTGGTGTTGGGGAAGGCCGCGACAAAACCGGGTGTGTCGTCGAGATGGCGCACGCCCTCGTGGTCGTGCTCCCAGGCGTGGGCGGCATATCCCTTGTTGTCGGGGCTGATGAGCGTGTTCTTGTTGGTGATCGAGGTGTTGTGGGTGGCGAACCAGCTGATCGCGCCCGCGTCCTCGTCGCCCTGCTTGAAGCGCAGCACGGTCATCGCCGGGTCGATCGCGCCGGGGAAGGCCGCCCGGTCGGAGGCTGGATTGCGGTCGAACGCCTCCCGGGAGCGGTTGACGCTGGCGTTGGTGAGGGCCCCCGTGCCCAGGCTCATCGTGCCGGGCTTCAGATCCTCGTGCGCCTCGGCGACGGACTCCGCGATGCCGTCGACGATCGCCCGGTAGGTCTCCTTCTGGAAGCCGAGGACGGAGAGGTTGTAGGCCACGTTGTGGGAGTGTCCGCCGGGCCCCGAGTGGGTGTGGGTGGCCGACAGCAGGACGTTCTCCTCGTCGTACAGGCTTCCGTGACGCTCCTTCAGCCGGGCGATGACCCCCTGCTGCACGGACTGGAAGATCATCGCGAGGTCGGCGTTGACGTACACCACGCGCTTGCCGCTCGACCGGTCGACGACGACGAAGGCGCGCGACCTCTGCCGCTGGTGGATGCCCGAGGTCCTCTGGTCGAAGCTGGAGTAGCCCATCATCCCGGTCTCGGCGGCCTCGCCCGTGACATCGGCGATGCCGCGCCCGACGAGGTAGTCCCCGTCGTCGGCGGTGTGCGAAGCGGACGCGGGGGAGGGAGCGCCCAGGGTGACCGCTCCGAGGGCGGCGGCGAGCACCGCGACGGGGAGCCTGCGCCGGGAGCGGCGGGTGGTGGGGGGTGGCATGGATCCTCCTGGGGCGGGAGACGGGGATGCCCGGGCCCGGTCGGCGGCTCACCGACGTGGAGGGGCCGGGCAGTGCCCCGACCGTAGAGGAGGGTGACCTGCGTCGCATAGATGTCTACCGGCCAGTAAAGCGGTGCGCCGGGTACGTCTCCCCCCTGAGTCGGCCTTCCGGGCCGCCCCTCCGGCTGGTGCGGGAACAGCCGTACGACGGTGCGATAGTGGGGGCGCGTCGGCAAGCGGCCGACCGGAGGGGGCGCCGTACTACGAACTCGCCGACCGGCTGGTCATCGGGATCGCGTCGAGCGCGCTCTTCGACCTGACCGAGTCGGACGCGGTCTTCCGGGAACAGGGCGAGGAGAGCTACCGCGCCCACCAGGAGCAGCAGGTGGGCGACCCGCTCCGCCCGGGGAGCGTGTTCCCCTTCATCCGCCGCCTGCTGTCGCTGAACGACCTGAGCGAGGTGAACGACCCGCTGGTCGAGGTCATCGTCCTGTCCCGGAACGACCCCGACACCGGGCTGCGGGTCATGCGCTCCATGGAGAGCCACGACCTGCCCATCAGCAGGGCCATCTTCATGCAGGGCCGCTCGCCCCACCGGTTCATGCCCGCCCTCAACATGTCCCTGTTCCTGTCGGCGAACGAGAGGGACGTCCGCGAGGCGGTCGCCGCCGGGCTGCCCGCCGGGCACGTCTTCGACGACCAGCACGGCCACCTGGAGAGCACCTCGCGGACCACCCCGAGCGTGCACGTGCCGTTCGGGAAGCTCGACGAGCCGGCGGCGCCTGCGGCCCGGAACGCCTGAACGCGCAAGCCTCCGTCAGCCTCAGTCGCGTGGGCCGGGCTCAGTCGGCGCCCTCCGGCCGGTGGACCGTCACCTCCCCGTGCGCCGCGAGGGCGGCTCGCAGGTCGAGGGGGGTGCGCCGCAGTGTGGCGTCCAGGAAGGACAGCGTGGCCGAGGCGGTGATCCTGGGTCCTTCCGTACGCCCCAGGGAACCGACGACGCCGGGGACGGGCGGCAGGTAGAGCGGGGCGTCCGTGAAGGTGAGGTGCGCGGCCCCGGGAACGGTCAGCCGGTAGCTCGTCGCTTCGCTGAGCTCCAGCACCCGGGTGAGCCGAGGCAGGTAGTCCGGGTCGGTCCCCGGCCCGATCTCCTGGGTCAGGGCCAGGACGGGCTGCTCGAAGCGGTCACCGACCCGTCCGTGCGGAAAGCCGTCCAGATCGACGACCGCGTCGAACCTGCGGTCCTGACGGGCCGCCTGCAGCGCGGCCGCGCCCCCGAGTGAGTGCCCGGCAGCCGCTGCCCGCCCGGTGTCGAGCCGTCCGGCCAGCGGCCCCACGACCTCGCCGCAGTCCAGCCGCTCCAGCCTGCTGAGCACCGCCCGCAGGTCCGCGGCGCGCGTCCGGGTCCACCCCTCCGCCAGCGCCTCGTCCTTCGCCCGGTCACCGGTGGCGGAGACCTCGGTACGCAGGGTCCGCCCGTCCGACAGGACCACGGCGGCCGAGTCGTAGGGGTGGTCGACACCCGCCACGACGTAGCCGTGGGAGGCCAGTTCCTCCGCCCACGCGGTGTTCTGGGTGCGCACACCGCCCAGCCCGGGCGAGAACACCACCACCGGGAAACGTCCGCCGTCGTCCGCCACCGGTGCACCGGGCACCGCGTGGCTCCGGGAGCGCGGCAGGGAGTCGAGCAGGAATCCGGGGACCCCCACGTAGTCGGCCAGCGCCGAGGAGACCGTACGCGCCTCCGCCTCCGTACGCCCGAGGTACGGTGCACGCCGGGCGTCCGGAGCACTCCGCCCGGCGGGGTACCAGAGCTGGGTCACGAGCGTGCGCCGCTCGTCGCCCGGGCCGGTCCCGTCGGGGCGCGCGGACCACTCCAGGACCTCCGTCCCGACCGGGAAGCGCCCCGACGGCGCGGGGAACTCCGGCACCGGGAACGCCCACGCGGACACGGGGCCCGTCGCGACGAGAGCGACGCCCGCCACGGACCCGGGCAACGCCAGCCACCACCGGGCCCGCCACGGTGTCCGCCCGGCCCGCCTCGACAGCAAGGGAGCGAGGGCGGCCGCCGCGGCGACGGCCGCCACGACGACCACCGGGATCATCTGCCAGCGCAGCCCCGCCAGGACGAGAACGGTCACCGACCCCACGAGCAGGGCTCCCGCGGCGATCGTGGCCGGATCCCGGAAGCGTCCGGGAAGCCAGCGCGCCAGTACGAGGACGACGGCGCCGAGCACCATGAGGGCTTCCGGGGCGGACAACGGCAGCCCCGCGATCGTTTCTGTCATGCGGTCATCGTCCGGTCCGGTACGGGCCCGCCACATCGCGCTCACGTCGCGACCGTGTGCGACCTGAGGCGCATACGCCGGCGGCCCACGTCATCCCGTACGGGTATCCACCGCACCGACGGATCGGATCGGACCGGAGCCGCTCCCGCGCTCAGCAGCCGAGCGTGACCGCCTGGTTCCACGCGTCGTACCTGATGTGGTCGCCGTCCCGGCCGTGCGGCCGCACCTGGTAGGTGTGCGTGTCACCGACGCACGGCAGACCGGTCGAGTAGGTGCCGTGAACGCGCCGTCCTCCCAGAACTCGGCGGTCTTCACCAGACCGCCGTCCCGGTGGAGACGCACGCAGGTCTTCGCGCGACCGTCCGGAGGCAGCGTGGAACGGTTCCACGGAGCCTCGGCCCAGACATGGTTACCGGTGTGCTGCGGGTTGCGGGCGCTCACCGTGCACTGACCCAGGGCCTCGGCCTCCCGCCGCGGTCGCCGGAGCCGCGAGCCCGCGGGATGCGCCGCGCCGCGGCCGGTGAGCCGGGCGGACGAGCTCGGTGGCCTGCCTTCGCTGCGTGCCGCCGGGCGGCGGGGTACGGTCACCATCAGGGCCCTGGCCGGTGAGAATCCGGTCAACGGCCTTGTACGGAAAGTGAGTGGAGGAGAGACATGAGCGTCGACGATGACGATTTCCGCCGCCGGATCCGGTCCGACGTTCCCCACTCCGCGCGCGTCTGGAACGCGTGGCTGGGCGGCAAGGACCACTACCCGGTGGACCGGGAGCTGGCCGACGTGGTGAGCGCGGCCTACCCGCAGATGGTCGACATCGCCCGTGCCTCACGCGCCTTCCAGATCCGCGCGATCCACTACCTGGCCTCGGCGGGGGTACGCCAGTTCCTGGATGTCGGGACCGGGCTTCCGGTGGCTAACAGCACGCACGAGGTGGCGCAGAGCATCGCGCCCGAGTCGCGGATCGTCTACGTGGACAACGACCCGATCGTCCTGGCCCACGCCGAGGCGCTCCTGACCAGCGCCCCGGAGGGCCGCACGGCCTACGTGGACGCCGATCTGTCCGCGACGGACACGGTGGTGGACGAGGCGGCGAAGACGCTCGACCTGTCCGAGCCGGTCGCCGTGCTCCTGCTCTCGACCCTCGGGCACCTCGATCCGGCCGAAGGCGTCGACGTCGTCCAGAGCTATCTGTCCCGGATGCCGTCCGGCAGCTGTCTGGTGCTGTGCGACACGGTGAAGACACCGCAGACGCTGGCGGCCCAGGAGGCTTACGCGTCCGGAGACAACCCGCCGTATCTCGTCCGGGAGCCGGAGGAGATCACCCGTTGCGCCGAGGGGCTGGAGCTGGTCGAGCCGGGGTTCGTCCCGATCGACCGCTGGCGGCCCGAGGAGGACGACACGGTGCCGGTCGACCAGTGGGGTCTTGTGGCTCGTAAGCCGTAGCCGTAGCTCCGGTCGTATGGCGGAGGCGCGGCGCGGCTGCCGAGGACGCGGGCCCGAACGGAGACGTCCGGGCCCGCGGTGCCGCGGTTCAGCCGTTCCGCCGCCGTGTGGCCGTGTCCTCGCGCAGTCGGCTGGTGTGGCGGGTGAGTGAGTCGAGGCGGTCCGCCAACTGCCGGTGCTCCGGAGCGAGATGCGGATGGAGCGCGGTGAGCGGCGTGACCAGGTCGGCGGCGTCTTCGCCGCCGAGCGCCTGCCGCAGCAGTTGCAGCGACGGGTCCGCCGAGGCCGGCAGGTCGGCCAGCGCCGTGATCTGCCCGGCGAGGGACCGCAGGTCCGCCGCGTTCCGCCGGGCCCATGTGGTGATCGACCGGTCTCCGGCCCGGCGGTCCCGCGTCGCCTGGACCCGCTGCTCACCGGTGCTGCCCGCCGAGCCCGGACGCAGCCGCAGATAGCGTCGCTCGGCGGCCTGACGGCTGGCGACGCCGAGCGGGTCGGCGAGGTCGGCCCAGCTCGCTCCCGCCGCTCGTGCCGCCTCGATCAGTCCGGTCTCCCAGCCGGCCAGCCGCTCCCGCACTTCGCGCAGCAGCTGGAGCGATGCCAGGGCCTGGGTCCGCTCCGTGTCCGGCGCGGACCCGGCCGCCTCCTCGGTGTCGGTGTGGGCGTCGCGGACCGCCTCGTCGATGGCCTTGAGGGCCGCCGACGCCGCGAGGAAGGAGACGGCGGCCGGATCCGGCCGGCGGGCCGGCTCGGGCTGGGCTGGTGAGGACACGAATGCTCCTTGAAGTGCTCGAAGACTCTGTCATCCTTTCGGCGACATCTTCAGTTGTCATCGGATGGATGACATGTTACAACGGTGTCAAGTGAAAAGCGCGGGCTGTCCGCCCGATCGACCGGAGGTGTTTCCGCCATGCTGATGCGTACCGATCCCTTCCGCGAACTCGACCGGATCACCGAGCAGCTACTGCGTCCCGGCACCTGGTCGCGCCCCTCGGCGATGCCGATGGACGCGTACCGGGAGGGCGACGAGTACGTGGTGGCCTTCGATCTCCCCGGTGTCTCGCCGGACGCGATCGACATCGACGTCGAGCGGAACATGCTGACCGTCAAGGCCGAGCGCCGACCGGCCGTGAACACCGACGACGTGCAGATGGAGCTCTCCGAGCGACCGCTCGGTGTCTTCTCCCGGCAGATCGTCCTCGCGGACACGCTCGACACCGAACGCATCGACGCCGACTACGACGCCGGTGTGCTGACGCTGCGCATCCCGATCGCCGAACGCGCCAAGCCGCGCAAGATCGCCATCGGCGGCGAGTCGCGGCGCAAGGAGATCAAGGGCTGACCGAGGTCCGTCCGCGACAGCGGCGAGGGCCGGGACGGACCTTCCCTTCCTCTTCCGGTCCCGGCTCCCGCCCGCACCACCCGAGGAGGCGGCTGCGGTGACTCTGCGGTGGGAGGCGTTCCTGGACCGGGTCCGGGAACGCGGAAAGTACGAGACGCGCACGGAGGCCGAACGCGCCGCGCGCGTCGTCCTGGCCCTCCTCGGCGCACATCTGGTCGGCAGAGAGCGGGCCGAACTGGCCGCCCGGCTACCGGAATCCATGGCGCTGATCCTGCTCAACCCGCTCCAGGCCGCCGAACCGCTCTCGCCGGAACGGTTCGTGCGGGCCACCGCTGCCTGGATCGAAGGGGCCGGCGAACAGACCGCGCAGTGGGACGCCGGAGCCGTCCTCAGCGTCGCCGCGGAAGCGGCGGGCGAGGAACTGACAGGGCGCATCCTGCTTCAACTGCCGCCCGGGTATGACCTGCTCTTCGGCGGGCATCCGAAGAGCGCCTGATCCTGTTCGAGCAGTACTGACGAGAAGGGCTGCTGCCACGATGATCCACGAGCCCCGGAACGCCGGTGCGCCGGCGGACTCCACCGGCGACCGGCTGCTGGAGAAGATCCGGTACGAGGGGGCCTATCCGACGCGCGAACGCGCCGAGGAGAGCCTGCGCGCTGTGCTGAGCGCGCTCGGCCGTCAGGTCACCGGCGACGAACGCGTCGCGCTCGCCGCCGTACTGCCACGACAGGCCGCGCTGGTCCTCACCGCCGAAGCCCCTGCGGTGAAGCAGCTCTCCGGAGCCGCGTTCGTCCGCGATCTCGCCGAGCGCACCGGAGGTACTCCGGCGACCGCGCGATGGGACGCCGGTGTCGTCCTGAGCCAGATCGCCGCGCTCGTGGGCGACGACCTCGTCGCTCGGGTCATCGGCCGACTGCCGCCCGGCTACGCGCTCCTCTTCGGCCGCGCCGAACTCCTCGCGCAGGCCGCCTGATCCGAAGGGTTCGCGGCGGCACCGGAACGGCGGTCCGGGCCGTGAGACGCTGCTTCGACGGGACGCCGGGCGCTGATGTGAAGCGCCCGGCGTCCCGTACGGCGGCGTGGAGGAGCTACCGGCGGATCGTCACCGGCTCGATCTCCGCGTTGTTGTGCCGGCGCGCCCAGTTCTCCAGCGCGACCCGGCAGGCGTGGTCGAGGTGGCGCAGTCCGGTCAGGTCCAGCTCTATGGGCTGGTCCTGCGGGAGCTTCTCCAACTGCTCCAGGATGCGGGGGAGCCGAAGGAAGGTGGCGTTCCCGGTGAGGCTCACCACGACCCGGCCACCGGTGAGCTCATGGGTGGTGAGCTGGACGTGCGAGGTCTCCCAGGCCGACTTGACCACGGCCAGCAGCAGGCCGAGCACGACCCCCTCGAAGAGGTTGGTCACCACGATGGCGATCGCGGTGACCGCCAGCAGCACGGCCTCGCCCCGGTGTTCGCGCCACAGTGGGCCGAACTCCTTTGCGGGCACCAGCTTGCACCCGGCGTGAACGAGGACCCCGGCGAGCGCGGCCAGCGGGATGATCCCGACGGCGGCGGGCAGCAATGCGGCGAAGAGCAGCAGCCACAGGCCGTGGGCGATCCGGGAGAGTGAAGTCGTCGCCCCGGCCTGGACGTTGGCGGAGCTGCGGACGATGACCGCGGTCATCGGCAGCGCGCCGAGCGCCCCGCAGATGGTGTTGCCGACGCCCTGGGCCACCAGCTCCTTGTCGTAGTCGGTGCGCGGTCCGTCGTGCATCCGGTCGACAGCCGCCGCGCTGAACAGGCTCTCGGCCGAGGCGATCAGGGCGAAGGCCAGGACCGTGCCGATGACCGCCACATCGGCGAGCCGGGCGAACTCCGCCCCGCCGGGCAGATCGATGGCGTGCAGCAGCCCGTTCACATCGGCGACCGCCGGCCGCAGGCCGGCCAGCGAGGCGACGGCGGTGGCCAGGGCGACCGCGGCGAGGGGCGCCGGGACGAGGCGCGCGGCGGCCGGGAGCTTCGGCCACAGCAGCAGCACGGCGACCGTACCGGCGCCGAGGCCGAAGGCTGTCAGGGCCTCCTGGTGCGTGACGATCTCGACGGCGAGACCGGGGAGTCCGGCCAGCTTGGCGAGCCCGCTGCCCGGCTGTTCGGTGTCGGCCATGGCATAGACCTGGCCCAGCACGATGATCAGGCCGATGCCGGCGAGCATGCCCTGGACCACGGAGACGGAGATGGCGCGGAACCAGCGGCCGAAGCGCGCTACGCCCAGCACCATCTGGAGCAGCCCGGCGGCCAGCACGATCGGGCCGAGTGTGCTGAGGCCGAATTCCTTGACCGCCTCGTAGACGAGCACGGTGAGCCCGGCCGCGGGCCCGCTGACCTGGAGCTTGCTGCCCGGCAGGAAGCCGACGACGAGCCCGCCGACGATACCGGTGACCAGGCCCAGTTCGGCCGGTACTCCGGAGGCGACGGCGACGCCGAGGCACAGCGGAAGCGCGACCAGGAAGACGACGAGCGACGCCAGCAGGTCGCGCCGCACGACGTGGGGGTTCTTGAGTTCCTTCGCGGAGATCACGGTGGATTCCCTTGTGGGTACGGTCGTGCCCGGAGGGGGCCGGGCGCGTGAGGGTGGTGGGGGGAGGGAAGCCGTCAGAGGCGGGCGAACTCGGTCCCGCGCTCCGGCCGGTGCACGCTGACGGAGCCGGTGTCCACCTCGTAGTACCAGGCGTGCAGGCCGAGGGTGCCCTCGGTGAGCCGCTCACGGACCGCGGGGTAGCTCCGCAGCGTGTGCAGCTGGGCGAGGGCGTGGGCCTGGATCGCCCCGGGGAGGTCGGCGGGGTCCGCCGCCGGGTCCCTGCCGTCCGTGGAGTGCTCCAGCCAGTGGCGGACGGCGGGCATGGCGGAGAGGTCGTCGCCGCGGAACACGGCGCCCACCGCGCCGCAGTGGGAGTGCCCGCACACGATGATGTCGCGCACCTGGAGCATGCGCAGCGCGTACTCGATGGTCGCGGCCTCACCGGTGGGCCGGTCCTGCGCGGGGTAGGGCGGCACGATGTTGCCGGCGGTGCGGAGTTCGAAGAGCTGGCCCGGGCGGGCACCGGTGAACAGGGACGGGACGACGCGTGAGTCCGAGCACGTGACGAAGAGTGCTTCGGGGGTCTGGCCGTCCGCGAGACGTGCGAAATCCTTTGCGTTCGCGGCGACGTGCTCGGTGAATGTCCGGGCGTGGTCTACGAGGGATTGCATGGTGGCCTGCCTCCTGCATCCGGCAGTGCCGGGGAGCGGTGTGGTCGGGTCATATTGACGAATGCGCTGTTTGTGTCCGTATGAATGTTCGGAAAGGGAGAGGCGTCTCACCTCGCGGTATGCCGGATGGCAGCCGTCATGAGTCCCACTCCGGTCGCTCCTCGCGGATACGACTACAGCTGAGCATATAGACCAGAACTTTGCTATCGCATTACCTTCTCGTGAAGGAACGCGAATGCGCCATCCATGTCATTCATTCGGCTTGTTCTTTGTGATAGCCAATGGGCGGAGTGGGCGCGAGGGAACGCTGTGCCGTCAGATGCGCCGGCCGTGCAGGAAGAGGTGCGGCTCGGGTGCGCCCGCCGGGTGATCCGGAGTGAACAGCGCGCTGTGCGCCCAGTCCACGGCGATGCCCGCCCGCGCGGCCAGAGCGGTGAACTCCTCGGCGCCGAAGCTGGAGACCCGGACCGGCTGCCCCATGAACACCGCGTCGACGCCCGCGACGTCCACCGGTACCGTCGCCACGGCCAGCAGTCCGCCGGGCCGCAGCGACCGGGCGAGCCGCCCCAGCAGCTCGCCCTGCTCGCCGCGCTCCATCTGCAGCAGCGAGAAGTACACACAGACCGCGTCGAACTCACCCTCGGGCAGGGGGAGATCACGGATGTCCGCGCACCGGAACTCGGCTTCGGGCACCTGCCGCGCCGCGAGCGCGGTCATCACCGGTGACACATCGACCCCCAGCACCCGGTGCCCCGCGTCCGTCAGGGTCTGCGCGGTGGGCCGGCCCGTCCCGCTGCCCACGTCCAGCACCCGGCTTCCGGGGGCGAGGTCCGCCAGCAGCCTCTCCAGCGACTCCCGGTGGGCGGCCGAAGCGGCGAAGGCCCGTTCGTACTCCGCGCCCAGTGCGTCGAACACAGCCGCGGCCGGACGTCCGCGACCGTTGTCCGCCGGTCCCTGGCCGTCATGGAGAGCTCCGCTGTCACCCGGTCCCTGGCTGTCACCCATCGACGCGATCCCTCCGTGCTCCGGCGGCTCGGCCGGGATCCGCGCACCCGGCCGCTGTGAGCGTCCCCCCGCGAGCGGCTGAGTATGCCGGTCCACCACTCCTGAGTACGTACCCCGATGTCGCGGTCCCCGGGCCGCTGTTCGATGGCCGTATGACCTCCGAAGCGCCGCGCCGCCCCCGTATCCAGCACGTCACGACCGCCGGTTCCGCCCTGGCCGTCACGCTGCTCCCGCTGGTGGTCGGCGTGTTGCTGGCCAAGAGCATGGCGGCGGACCCGATGACGTCGGTGAACGCACTCGTCACCAACGGCGGGCACCGTCCTCGGGTGTCGCCGAAGGAGTGGCGCCGGTGCGGCGGCCATGCGCTGCGGCGGCTGCGGACCGTCGAGCAGGCCCTCGTCCGCACCGGTACACGCTGACGCCGCCCGGCCGGTGAGGTCCGGCCGAACGGTGTGGGCAGGGGCATGGGCGAGGACGGCGGGTCAGCGGACCGGCTGGACCGGCCTTTCCCCGTCCGACGACGGTCGCTCGAACTGGGTGCGGTACAGCTCCTCGTACCGCCCGCCGGCCGCCAGCAGCTCGGCGTGCGTGCCGTTCTCGACGACCCGGCCCGCCTCCACGACCAGGATCCGGTCGGCCGCCCGTACGGTCGAGAGCCGGTGGGCGATCACCAGGGCCGTCCGGCCCGTCAGTGCTTCGGCCAGTGCCTCCTGGACGGCGGCCTCGGAGGTGGAGTCGAGGTGCGCGGTCGCCTCGTCGAGGATCACGACCCGCTGACGGGCCAGCAGCAGCCGGGCGATCGTGAGGCGCTGGCGCTCGCCGCCGGAGAGCCGGTAACCGCGCTCGCCCACCACCGTGTCGAGCCCGTCGGGCAGTGAGGCGATCAGACCGTCGAGCCGGGAGCGGCGCAGGGCGTCCCAGATGTCGTCCTCGGAGGCGTCGGGCCGGGCGATCAGGAGGTTGGCCCGCACCGACTCGTGGAAGAGGTGCCCGTCCTGGGTGACCATGCCGAGCGTGTCCCGGATCGAGTCGGCGCTCAGATCGCGTACGTCGACCCCGTTCAGCCGCACGGAACCGGCGTCCGCGTCGTACAGCCGCGGCAGCAACTGCGCGATCGTCGACTTGCCCGCGCCGGAGGAGCCCACCAGAGCGATCATCTGGCCCGGTTCGGCACGGAAGGAGACCTCGTGCAGGACCGGAGTGCCGCCCCGGTCGTCGAGCGTGGCGACCTCCTCCAGTGAGGCGAGGGAGACCTTCTCGGCGGAGGGGTAGCCGAAGGACACCCGGTCGAACTCCACCGAGACCGGGCCCTCCGGCACCGGGCGGGCGTCCGGCTTCTGTTCGATCAGCGGTTTCAGGTCCAGGATCTCGAAGACCCGCTCGAAGCTGACGAGCGCGCTCATCACCTCGACCCGCGCGCCGGCGAGGGCGGTGAGCGGGGCGTACAGCCGGGTCAGCAGCAGCGCCAGCGCCACGACGGCCCCCGGCTCCAGGCTGCCACGCAGGGCGTAGAAGCCGCCGAGCCCGTAGACGAGAGCCAGCGCCAGGGCGGAGACCAGGGTCAGTGCGGTGATGAACGCCGACTGGACCATCGCAGTACGGATGCCGATGTCACGCACCCGGTCGGCGCGGGCGGCGAACTCGGCCGACTCGTCCAAGGGGCGCCCGAAGAGCTTGACGAGCGTCGCGCCGGGGGCGGAGAACCGCTCGGTCATCTGGGTGCCCATCGCGGCGTTGTGGTCGGCCGCCTCCCGCTGGAGACCCGCCATCCGGGCCCCCATCCGGCGGGCCGGCACGACGAACACCGGGAGCAGCACGAGTGAGAGCAACGTGATCTGCCACGAGATCGTCAGCATCACGGCGAGCGTCAGCAGCAGCGTGACGAGGTTGGAGACGACGCCGGAGAGCGTGTTGCTGAAGGCCCGCTGCGCGCCGATCACGTCATTGTTGAGCCGGCTGACCAGGGCGCCGGTCCGGGTCCGGGTGAAGAAGGCCACCGGCATCTTCTGCACATGGTCGAAGACGGCGGTGCGCAGGTCCAGGATCAGTCCCTCGCCCAGCGTCGACGACAGCCAGCGGGTGAGCAGGCCGAGACCGGCCTCGACGACGGCGATGAGCGCGATGAGCAGAGCGAGCCGGGTGACCGTTCCGGTCTCCTCGCCGTTCACGATCGCGTCGACGACCTTCCCGGCCAGTACCGGGGTGGCCACCGCGAGCAGCGCGGTCAGGACGCTCAGCAGCAGGAAGCGGTAGATCCGCTGCCGGTGGGGCCGGGCGAAGAGCATGATGCGGCGCAACGCCTTCCGGGAGAAGGGCCGGCGGTCCTGCTGGGCGTTCATCGCGCTGTGCAGCGAATGCCACGCAGTGACTTCCATGTCCATGGGGCGCTCCGAAATCTGATGGCCTGCGGAAGAGCTGACGACCTGCGGATCCCGGTCTGCCGTACGGCCCCGGGTTCACTGGGAACGCTAAGACCTCAAGTCTGGTCGAGGTCAAGCGGTTGCGGGTCGGGGGTGCGGGGCCGGGAGGCGACCGGCCCCCACGGACCCGGGGCATGCACGGCGACGGACGAGCAGGCAACGGGAGAAGTGGCGTGCGCATCGGTCTGTCGGGGAAGGACGCGGTGGTGTCCGGTTCCTCGCAAGGTATCGGCCTCGCCATCGCGACCGGGCTCGCCGCGGCCTGCGACTCGCCGTCGGTGATCTCCGGCGGCGGCCTGGATCCGAAGATGCCGGGGCTGTCGACCGGGACGTGGCGGACGTACTCCGACACGAACGTCCTCGGCGCCGTCCGGCTGATCCGGCACTGCCTGCCGGGTATGACCGGGCACCGCAGGGGGAGCGTGCTGAACATCGCCGGTGACTCCGCGATCGTGATCCCCGCCGAGATGATCCACTACGGCATGCCGAAGACCGCGCTGCTCGCCGTCTCCCGTGGCTTGGACAAGGAGGCCGCGGGCACGGGCGTGACGGTGAACTCCGTGATCGCCGGCCCCACGCACACCGGTGGCGTGGAGGACTTCGCGTACGAGCTCGTCGACAAGGGGCTTCCCGGGGACGAGGAACAGCGCGAGTTCATGCGGCTGCACCGCCCGCAGTCCCTGATCCAGCGGCTCATCGAGCCCGAGGAGATCGCCGGCCTGGCCGTCCGCCTCAGCTCCGCGCAGGCCTCGGCGACGACCGGGGCGGCCGTGCGCGTCGACGGCGGCCATGCGGACCCGATCGTGCCCTGATACGACCCGCTCGCGCCCTGGGCGCGGTTGTCACGGCGATCACGGGGCGGTCGGAACGGTCATGCGGGGCTGGCATGATCGAGGGATGAACGAGAGCATGATCGCCGCGTGTGACGGGGCGTCGAAGGGAAATCCGGGACCGGCCGCCTGGGCGTGGGTCGCCGCCGACGCGGACGGGAATCCGGTGCGCTGGGAGGCCGGACCGCTCGGCACCGCGACGAACAACGTCGCCGAGCTCACCGCTCTGGCCCAGCTGCTGGAGTCCACCGATCCGGCGGTGCGGGTCGAGGTGCGGATGGACTCGCAGTACGCCATGAACGCCGTGACCAAGTGGCTGCCGGGCTGGAAGCGCAACGGCTGGAAGACCTCCGGCGGCAAGCCCGTCGCCAACCGTGAGCTGGTCACCCGCATCGACGCCCTGCTCGCCGACCGTTCGGTGACGTTCCGCTACGTGCCCGCACACCAGGTGAACGGCGACCCGCTCAACGCGCTCGCCGACCAGGCCGCCAGTGAGGCGGCCGTGGCCCAGAGCCCGGCCGGTACGGCGCACGGTGCCACGGCACTGCCGGTGCCCGCGCCCGCGCGGTCCACGAAGGGGCGCACCGAGGCGTCCGGGGCTTCGGGCGGCAAGGGGCGGAGCGCCGGGGGCGCGTCCCGCAGCGGGCGGTCCACCGGCACGATCTCGGCGCGTTTCGCGGGCCGGTGCCACTGCGGAAAGCCGTACGCGGCCAAGGAGCCGATCGCGAAGAACCCGAACGGCTGGGGCCACCCGGAGTGCCGCACCGCTCCCGCCTGATCACGCGAGGGCGCCGCGAGGAAGAATTTTCGAGGAGTGGTCCGGCGGTCACGCGGGAATGTCGTGGGACGGGATCAGACGTCGGCCCAGACGAGCCGGCCCGCCAGTGCGGCGCGGGTGCCCCAGCGGGCCGCCAGCGCGTCGACGAGCAGGAGGCCCCTGCCGTCCTCCGCGAGGCGGTCGAGCACGTCGTCGTCCGCGTGGCTGCCCGTCGCCGGGGCCCCGGCGACGGGAAGGCCCGCCGAGTCGCGCAGGGTCGCCGGAGCCGGGATCCGGACCCGGCCGCGATTCCACACGCAGATGCGCACGCCGCCCGCGGAGCGCAGGAGCCGGCAGCGGATCCGCCGGGTGCTGGTGTGCTGCACGGCGTTGGTGACCAGCTCGGTCACTATCAGAGCTGCCGCCTCGATCCGCTCGGCCGGTTCGCCCCAGGCCCGCATGGCCTCCTGGACCCGGTGACGGGCCTCCGGCACGCCCCCGGGCAATCGGGGAACCCACCAGCTGTGTGCGCCTCGGGTACATGCGGCACCTCGGACACCTCCGTCATCGGGAGCGCGCTCCGCGCAACTGACTATTTCCGACATGTATGCACTCTCGGTGCAAAACGCATACTTTGCAAGCGACAGAGTGTGTAGAGCTCCGCCCCGGGGCTCGACGAGGAAGGTTCTGCGCATGCGAGCCCGTTCAGGTCCCACCGTGGAGCACCGCGTCCTCGCGGTCCGCCTCCGCATGCTGCGGGAACGCGCGGGCATCAGCCTGCGGGCCGCGGCCGAGGCGCTGGACGCCCACCCCGCCACCGTCCGGCGCATCGAGCGCGCCGAGACCGGACTCGACCCCCGGCAGGTCGGTGAACTGCTGCGCTGCTACGGCGTGTCCCCAGCCGTGGCCGAGCCCATCATGGCCGGGCTCGGAGCCGCGAACCTGCCCGGCTGGTGGCACCGCTGGCGGGACGCGATGGAGAGCTGGCAGCAGGACGTCATCGGCGTGGAATCCTCGGCGAGCCTCGTACGGACCTGGCACCCGGCACTGGTGCCCGAGCTGCTGCGCACCCCCGCGTACGCCGCCGCGCTCTACCGCACGCAGTACCCCGAGGACAGCCCCGCCCGCCGGGAGCGGCGCGTCGAGCTGCTGCGGGAGCGTCGTCGCCGCATGTGTGAGCGCGGGGCCGCCGTGTGGGCCCTGTTCCCGGAGGCGGCCCTCCACACGCGGGTCGGCGACCGGGAGACCATGGACGAGCAGCGGGCCGCGCTGACCGAGACGATGAAGGAACAGCACGCCACCGTCCAGGTGGTGCCCATGGACCACCCGCCGCATCCCCTGACCGGCTTACCTCCCCTGCACATCCTCCGGGTGCCCGCACCCGAGATCGGGGACCAGGCGGTGCTGGAGACCCCGGGCGTCCGGGTCGAACTCATCGACGACCCCGAGGCCGTGATGGCCCACCGCATCCGGCTGGACGCCGCGTGCGCCGCAGCGCCCGGCCCCGGGACCCCGCTGCCGGAGTGACCCGGCCCGGGCGCGGCACACCCGGCCGCCGCCGGGATGCGGCGGGCCCCGGCCCCGTACAGCGTGGGGGAGGGCTGCAGCTGCGCAGGGCCCGGTGGATCCCGTTCTGGGTCGTCATGCTGGCTGTCGTGCTGGACCTCGTGACGCCGACCGACGTCACCTCAGCGCCGCTGCTGATGGCCGCTCCCGTCGCCACCGCATGCCCGTTCTCGTCCACCACCGCGCACCGACCGGCGACCCGGCTATCCCGGCGCAGATCCTCCACCTGCTGATCGAGGACGTCGGGCACCACACCGGCGGCCGGATCCAGGACGATCAGGCGCTCCTCGCCCTGCACCGCCCCCGGATCCGCCCGCACCCGTAGCGGCCGCTTCGGTCAGGCGGCGCGGCACAGAGCGCGGTCGACGAGCTCGCGCAGTGCGTCCTCCTGACGTGCCGCGCTCCGCGGGTCCCCAGCACGGCTGTGCGCGGAGACGGTGACCGTGCGCCGTCCGTCCGTGGTCGTCGCCGCCCGGATGACGTATCCGAAGCCGCTGCCGCCGTGCCCGAGGTAACCGCCGCCGCAGGACAGCGGGGTGAAGAACAGGCCCAGGCCGTCCCGGGTGCCTTCCGGGTGGCCGCTGTCCTGCGGCACCGGAACCGTGGCCCGCATTGCGGCGAGCTCGGCGGGTTTCAGCAGCCGCCCGTCGACGAGGGCGGTGAAGAAGCGGTTGAGGTCGCGGGCCGTGCCGGTCATCGAGCCGTCCGCCCCACTGTCGAAGGGGCGGTAGGGGATCGTGGTGTCGACCATCGGGCCGTCCAGGGCGAACTGCTGGTAGTTGGCCGCGTGCGGCTGCGGGAGGAAGGGCCTGGTGCCCGGGGTGTCGGTGTGCCGCAGGCCGAGCGGGCGCAGGATGCGGTCCCTGACCTGCTGTTCCCAGGTGTGGCCGGTGATCTTCTCGATGATCATTCCGGCGAGCACGTAATTCGTGTTGGAGTACTCCCAGTCGGTGCCTGCCGGGAAGGCGGGCTCATGGCGCATGGCCAGGGCGACCAGCTCCTCGGGCTCGTGGGCGTTCCACCGGTTGGCGAAGTAGGTCCGGGCACTAGGGTCGGGGAATACGTCGTGGATGTAGTCGGGCAGGCCGCTGGTGTGCCGCAGCAGGTCGCGGACGGTGATGGTCCGGCCGTCGTTCCCGGCTCCGGACACGACCCCGGGCAGCAGTTCCTCCACCGTTTCGTCGAGGGAGATCCGCTTCTCGCCCACCAGCTGCAGCACGACGGTGGCGACGAACGTCTTGGTGGTGCTGCCCAGACGCAGGTAGCCGTCCTTCGGAACCGGACGGTCGGTGACCAGGTCCCCCACTCCGGAGCGGGCCGTGACCGTCCCGCGCGGAGTCTCCAGACGGACCGCCACCCCGGTGACCCCGGTATCCCGCAGCGCGTCGGCGTCACGCTGCACCGACCACGCCGTGCCGGAGGGGCGTGGCGCGGCCGAAGCCGTGACGGACGGCAGGGACGACAGGGCCAGGGCGAGCACCGCAGCTGACAACCAGGAACGACGAAAGATCATGATGCGAGGTTAGGAACGGCACGGGCCACCAGCCATCCGGTAAGCGCCCCGTCCTGTACGGGGGCCAGCCGGATGGACTTCCCCGCGCCCGGAGCGACTGCTCGCGCGCTCCGGTACCCGATGTGCCCGTCCGATACGTGTTTGAGGCGCCGATCGTCGGTCACCCGCACGGAAGACACGTACGGCAAGCGACTGACGACGTATCGACATCGGGAGTGAGCAGAGTTGAGCAGCATGGAGAACTGGCGCCTGCACGCCGCCTGCCGCGAGGAGGACCCGGACCTGTTCTTCCCCATCGGGAGCACGGGCCCCGCCGTCGTCCAGACAGCGGAGGCCAAGGCCGTCTGCGGGACCTGCCCCGTACAGGCCGCCTGCCTGGAATGGGCCCTGGAGAACGGGCAGGACTCCGGGATCTGGGGCGGCCTGTCCGAGAACGAGCGGCGTGCCCTGAAGCGTCGCAGCCGCAGGCGGGCGGAGACCCGGGGACGCGGTACGGCCTGACCCGCACCGTGAGATCCCCGGATCCCGGGCGTCGACACCGCCGCGGCGGGTTCGTCATCCGGGAGCGAGTGGGTACACGATGAGGCATGGACACCACCGTTTGGCTCGTTCTCGGCGCTGTGGCCGCGCTGCTCATGCTGGCCCTGGCCGCCGTGCTGCTGGTGCGCGTCTTCAAGGCCAGAAAGCTGCTGGTCGACGCCGGGATCCCACTGCGTAGCAAGGCGCTCGTCTGGGCGGCCGTCATCTACACCGTGTCGCCGGTCGACCTGTTGCCCGATCCCGTCTACCTCGACGACATCGGCTTCCTGCTGGTCGCCCTGCGCTCCCTCCACTCGGCCGCCGCGGCCGCCGGGGTGCGTACGGGTACGCGGGCGACGTCCCCGGCGGTGGAGAGCCGCCCCGACGCCGTGAGCTGAGACGCCGCCCGGCAGGCCCTCCGAGGCCTTCTGCCCCGCGCGGCCTTCTACCTGATCGCGGGCGCTCCCTGCGGGGCCGTTCCCGGTGCGGGATCCTGCGTTCCCGGAGAGTCCGGGGCGGGCGGCTGCGGGGCCGACTGCGAGTCGGGCGACCCCGGCGGGTCCTCCGGCGCGGGCTCGGTCCCCGGGTCGTCGGGCGGCGGCTGCGAGGTCGCCGGACCGTCCGGCGGGGGCTCGGAGGTCGCCGGATCGTCACCGGGCCGCGACGCCGGGTCGTCCGGCGAGGACGGAGTGGCCCCGGACGACGACGGGCAGGGGTCCGAACCGGGCGGACAGGGGGATTCGGACGCGTTCTTCGGCGGATCCGTCTTCTTGTCACCGTCGCCCGTGTCCCCGGCCGGCCGCTTGAACCAGTCGCCGTTCTCCGGATCGACCATCACGAACTCCTTCACCGGCTTCGCCGACGGCTCCACCACGACCACGTCGGAGGCCCGGTAGCCCGGCCACGCCTTGCCCGTCTGCCGGGGCTTCTCCTCCTGGGCGACGGGCGGCAGCAGCGGGTTCCCGCACGCACAGCGCACCCGGGGCACGCCCCGGTCGTCGACGAGGACCGCCGTACCCGCCTGGAGCACCGCCTGGTAGGCGTTCGCCTCGCCGTCCCGGTAGCCGTGGTTGGTGACGCGGGTGTCCATGCGCAGCGTTACGGGGGTGAGCCCCCGCAGATAGCCGGGGACGGCGGACGGCTCGATGTCCTGGACCGAGGCGAACGCCCGGTTCTTGTCCGGAGCCGCCTGCAGCACCTTGATCTGCTGCTCCACATCGCAACTGGCGACCTTGCGGGTGCCCCCGTAGAGACCCGGGGCCGCGCCGTCCACACCACGCGTGACCTGCGCGTCGGTCCTGGACGCGCTCGGCGCGACGGAGGGGCTGGCCGTGCCGGGCTCGGGATCGCTCTCGCGGGCCGTGGACTCCGTGAACGGATCCGGCCCGGACTCGCCCGCCGCCTGGAGGAACACCTCGCCGCCGGCCTTCGACCCGCCGTCGGGCCGGGTCAGGACGACGACCAGCACGACCGCCGCGACCAGAGCCGTTGCGATCGCCGCGATCCGGGGGACCGAACGCCACCAGGGGCGGTCGGGGCCGGAACCGGGGGCGGCGCCCGAGCCGCTGCCCGGGCCGCCGGGACCGCCCGCACCACCGCCGGAGTCCCCGCCTCCGCCCGAGCCCCCCGAGCCGCCGGAGCCGTGCGGCCCGCCGAGGTCGCCGCCGCTGGGCGGGCCGGGCGGCGGACCGGACACGGTCGGAGGGGGCGGTGTGGGGCCGGACTGCGAAGGGCCCGAGAGCGGGCCGGACGGCGGTCCTGTCGGGCGGCCGGACTGCGGCGGTTGGACACTCACGGGCTCTGCTCCCCGATGTCGGTACCCGCCCCGGACGTCCCTGCCCGGTCCCGATTCCGTACCAGGGCCATCAGTCGACAATCCAGGGCATATCGCCTCATTGTCTGTCCTGCCGCAGTGGTCCCCGCAAGCGGAGGGAGGAACCGTTTCCCCGGGGAGCGGGGCGTCGGGTCCCTGCTTAGCGTGGGGGCGTGAACGTCCGGGCGAAGAACGACGAGAACAGCGCACGCACCCCCCACGGCTGGCGCGACGCGCTCCTGGCGGTCCTCACCGGCGTGCTGGCCATGGTGGTGACCGCGGCGCTCGGCCTGTGGGCCGCCGGCGCGGCCGGGCTGCCCGGTGGCGCCTTCCCGGCCGTCGTCGCCGCGGTGGTGGTGATGGCGGCGGGCGGCTCCGTCGGGCTCTCCGGGGACGCCGGTTCCCTCGTGGGGGCGCAGGCCGACCTCTCGGTACTGCCGCTCTCGGTGACCCTGGTGGGCGCACTCCTGATCGCCCGGGGCTTCCTCCGCCCGCTCCACCACCGGGCCGTCGCCGGAGGCCGCGAACTGGCCGGCTGGGCGGGCCGCGTCGCCGCCCTGTGGATCGTCGCGCTGATCGTGCTCTCGCTGATCGCCCGGCACACCTTCACCCTCTCGGCCGACGACCTCACCGGCAGCGGTGCCGGGGACCTCCTCGGCGAAGACCCGAAGGTCGGATTCCGGGCGGAGATCCCCCTGACCCTGGTCCTCGGGCTGCTGTGGCTGGCCGGAGTCCTCGTGCTGGCCATGCTCGTCTCGCGCGGCGCCCCCCTCCCGGCCCGGCTGCTGCGCTTCCAGGAAGCGGTGCGCCCGGCGGCGTTCGCCATGGTGGTGCTGCTCCTCGCGTGCGTCGCGCTCGGCGTCGTCGCCGGTCTCGTCATGATGATCACACGCGGGCACCCGGCCGAGACCGTCGCGGTGCTCCTCCTCGGACTGCCCAACCTGGTCTGGCTCGCGCTCACCCTCGGCCTGGGCGCGTCCTGGGAGGGCAAGGTCGAGGGCCCCTTCGGGCTGCCCATGCCCCAGGTGCTCGACTCCGTCCTGCGCACCCCCGACCTCTCCACCCTGAACCTGAGCACCCTCGCCGCACAGGACGGCCGCGTCCGCTGGCTCGTGGTCGTCGTCGCGGCGCTGGTGCTCGCCGCCGCATTCCTCATGGCGGCCCGCTCGCCCACCCGAACGCGCTTGTGGCAGCACGCGGTCCATATGGCGGTGGCGCTCACGCTGACCGTGCTGTTCATCTGCCTCACCGCACGGATCTCCGCCCACTACGGACTGTCCCTCCTGGGTCTCGGGGACCTCGGCGGCGGCCTCGGCGGGGAGGTGTCGCTGCGCCCGAAGCTGTGGACGGCACTCGGGTTCGCCGTGTTGTGGGGCCTGGTCACCGGTTTCCTCGGCGGCCTCGCGGCCACCCGGGTGCACCGGCGCGGCGAGGTCCTGGACGCGGGGCCGGGCGCCTGAACCGGCCCCACGGGGATCCGGCCGTCCGCTCAGCTGGTGCCCGGGAACACCGGGGCGGCCCAGCGCGGCGGCGCGGGCGGAGCTTCGGGCGCGGCCGACCAGGAGCCGGCGGGCGCGTCCACCCGGGTCGCAGCGTGCTCGCCGGGTCCGATGCCCGCCGCCGCGGCCCGCAGGGCGGCGACGAACCGCAGACAGGTCTCGTAACGGTCCTCCGGGGACTTGGCGAGTGCCTTCGCCAGTACACCGTCGACGGCGACGGGGAGCCCGGGCCGCAGCCCGCTCGGCGGGGTGGGCGGGTCGTACTGGTGGGCCCAGAGCAGCGCCATGTCGTCGTCCCGCTGGAAGGGCGGCGCACCGGTCAGGGTCTCCTGGACGACACAGGCGAGGCTGTACACGTCGCACCGCCCGTCCACGGGCCGCCCGGAGATCTGTTCCGGCGCCACGTAGTCGAGGGTGCCGACGAACTGCCCGACCGTGGTGAACCCGGTCAGCGACAGCGACTTCTTCGTCAGCCCGAAGTCCGTCAGATACACGTGCTCCGGATGGTCGCTGTCGGTGCCCGCCGCCACCAGGATGTTGCCGGGCTTCACGTCCCGGTGCACCAGGTCGTGGTCGTGGGCCGCGTCGAGCGCGGAGGCGACCTGTCCGGCGATCCGGACGGCGGCCGTGAGGTCCAGTGGCCCGCGCCGGTCGATCAGGACGCGCAGATCGGCGCCCGCGACGAAGCGCATGGCGATGTAGAGCAGCCCCTCCGTCTCGCCCGCCTCGAACACCGGCACGATGTGGGGGTGGTCGATCGCGGCCGCCACGCGTGACTCGTGCGTGAACCGCTGACGGAAGGTGTCGTTGCGGGCCAGCTCGGGTGCGAGCAGCTTCAGCGCGACGATCCGGTCCAGCCGGAGGTCCTTGGCCCGGTAGACGACCGCCATCCCGCCACGACCGATCTCCGCCTCGACCAGATAGCTCGCGATGCGCTTGCCGACGAGATCGTCCTCGCGCCCGGCGGGCAGCCCGGCGTCGTGCGAGGGAGGTGGCGGTCGTGCCATCGGCCGTCACCGCCCCGCATTTCCCGACGCCCCGCCGCCGGGCGGTTCGTCGGGCCCGGCGACGGTGATCGCCCGGGTGGGTTCGGGCGCGTCGGGGGGCGCCGGGCGGGTGGGGCCGGGTTGGTCCGGAGTGACGACGCGGGTGGGTTCGGGGCCGTCAGGCGTCACCACGCGGGTGGATTCGGGGGCGCCGGGCGGTGCGGCGGGTGTGGGGCCCCCTTTGTCGGGCGTCACCACGCGGGTGGGTTCGGGCCCGTCCGGCGTCACCGTGCGGGAGGGCTCCTGTTCGTCGGGCGGTGCGGCGGGTGTGGGGCCCCCTTCGTCGGGCGTCACCACGCGCGTCGGTTCGGGCCGCCCGTCCGGCGGTGTCACGCGGGGCGGCTCCGGCTCCTCACCGGCCACGACCCGCGTGGGTTCCGGAGCCGGGGCCCCCGCCACCCCCGCCTCCCCGGACACCGGTCCCGCCGCTCCCGGTCCCGCCTGCGCCGCGTACGTACTCAGCCGGGTCCCGTCGCAGAAGACCCACCGCTCGTGCTCGGCGTCGTACAGCCACACCGACTCCCCGTCCACCACCATCCCCACCCGCAGCCCCCGCGTCCGCTGCCGGAAGCCCTCCCCGTCGCTGCGGCCCTCGGCCAGGTCCTGGGCCGCGCGGCGGTACCGGCTCAGCGACTCCTCCGCCCTGGCCAGCAGCGGTCGCGGGTCCGCGGTGCGCGCGAGCGGCGCCCCCGCGGCCGGAGGCGTCTGCGGTACGGAGACGAGAAGCCTCCCGTCGACCCAGGCCGACCAGCCGTTGGAGCAGGCGACATACGCCCAGTCCCCGCGCCGGTCCTGCAGTTGAACCGGGAGCAGGGCGTCCAGCGGGTCGGTGGGCCGCGCTACGTCGGGGGACTCCCAGGCCGCCAGCCCGTCCGGCGGGACGACGTGCGTGGGGCGGAATTCCGGGGTCGGGGTCGCCATGGAACCACCTCACTTCCGCATGACCGCGGGTTCGTGCCGCCTCAGGAGTCTCATGACCACGTATCCGAAGACGAGCGAGAGGACGGCCATCATGCCCATGTTGAGCAGCCAGACCCCCGCCGAGTGCCCGAAGAGCGGATCGGAGGTCAGCTCGCCCGGCACGATCCGCGCCAGATCGATCGTCCCGGCCATCGCCCCGAGTGCCCACCGCGACGGCACCAGCCACGACAGCTGCTCCACCCCGGGGACGCCGTGCAGCTTGAGCAGCGCGCCGCAGAAGACGACCTGGACGATGGCGAGGAGGACGAGCAGGGGCATCGTCACCTCCTCCTTGCGCACCAGCGCGGAGACGAGGAGGCCGAGCATCATCGCGGTGAAGGACAACAGGGCGACAGCCAGCGTGATCTCCACGAGCGGTGGCAGGAACACCCCATCGCCACCTGGCGCGTTGAGATCGACGCCCATCAGTCCCACCAGGGTCAGTACCACGGCCTGGAGGACGGTGACGGTACCGAGCACCACGATCTTCGACATGAGGTACGCGGATCTGGAGAGCCCGACGGCCCTCTCCCGCTGGTAGATCACCCGCTCCTTGACCAACTCCCGTACCGCGTTGGCCGCTCCGGTCAGTACTCCGCCCACGCACAGGATCAGCATGGCGTTCATCGCCGTCTCCTGGGTGAGCCGGCTGCCGGCCAGCGCACGGGCCATGGCGCCCATGACGAAGGGCAGCGCGATCATGATGATCAGGAACGTCCGGTCGGCGCTCAGCGCGGAGGCGTACCGGCGTACGAGCGTGTGCAGTTGCGCACCCCAGTTACGGGTCTTCGGCGGCGGTGCGACCAGAGCTCCGGGCGCGGCCGGGGGCAGGTGGGGCTGGGCCGTGGCGTTGACGATGTACTGCTGGTGGAAGGGGGAACCGGCGTAGGTGGCCGCCCAGTCGCGGTCGCGGTCGTTCTCGAAGGCCTCGAACGCCTCCGGCCACTCCGTGAAGCCGAAGAAGGCGAGAGCGTCCTCCGGGGGGCCGTAGTAGGCGATGCGGCCGCCGGGCGCGAGGACGAGCAGCCGGTCGCAGACTTCCAGGCTCAGCACACTGTGTGTGACGACGATGACCGTGCGGCCGTCGTCGGCCAGGCCGCGCAGCATGTGCATGACCGAGCGGTCCATGCCGGGGTCGAGCCCCGAGGTCGGTTCGTCCAGGAAGAGGAGTGAGGGCTTCGTCAGCAGCTCCAGGGCGACGCTCACCCGCTTGCGCTGACCTCCGGAGAGCGAGTGGATCGGCTGGTCGGCGCGCTGTTCGAGGCCGAGGTCCTGGATCACCTCGGCGACCCGCGCCTGCCGCTCGGCCTTCGCGGTGTCCTGTGGGAAGCGGAGCTCGGCTGCGTAACCGAGGGCCTTACGCACGGTCAGCTGGGAGTGCAGGATGTCGTCCTGCGGGACGAGGCCGATGCGCTGGCGCAGTTCGGCGAAGTCCCGGTAGAGGTCACGGCCGTCGTAGAGCACAGTGCCGCTGTCGGCGGGGCGCTGGCCGGTGAGCGCGTTGAGCAGCGTGGACTTCCCCGCGCCGCTGGGCCCCACCACACCGAGCAGACACTTCTCGCCGACGGGGAAGGAGACCCGGTCCAGCAGGGTCTTGCCGCCCTTGCCGGCCCGGCCGACCGTGACCTCCAGGTCCTGGACGTCCAGCGAGACCTCACCGGTGTCCACGAACTCCTGGAGTGCGTCGCCGACCAGGCAGAACGCCGAGTGGCCGATGCCGACGATGTCACCGGGACCGACGGGCCCGCGGGCGACCGGCTGACCGTTGAGGAAGGTTCCGTTGTGGCTGCCGAGGTCGACTATCTCGTAGGTGCCGTCGGCCAGCGCCCGCAGTTCGGCGTGGTGGCGGGAGACCACCAGATCGTCGATGACGAGGTCGTTGCCCGCGTCGCGGCCGATCCGCACGGTCTTCGCGGGCAGCGGACGTACGGTCGTGGGCTGCCGGAACGTGCCGGTCGCCGCGGGCATCGACACGGCCGAGGGGCGGCCGGCGGAGGGGGCGGGGGGCGCGGCGGGCGCGGGGGGCTCCCGGCCCAGCAGCAGGGCGCGCGGTCCGTCGCTCGGATTGCCGAAGCGGATCTCGCTGCCCGCGCCGACGTCCGCGGCGCGGATCCGCCGTCCACCGGTGTACGTGCCGTTGGTGCTGTCCTCGTCCTCGATGGTCCAGTGACCGGCCTCGGGATGCAGGATCGCGTGGTGCCAGGAGACCCGGATGTCGTCGATGACGATGTCACTGTCGGGGTCGCGCCCGACATGGTAATCCCGGCTCGGACTCATCACCGTGGAGCCCAGATCGGTCTCCAGAACGAGTTCGGGCGCAGTCGGCGTCGCAGGCCGCTCTCCCATGCCCTGAATTCTACCGATACGTAACGATCGGCGCCCGCCGCCGGAGGTTCGCGCTCCTGGACGCCGCGATCAGGCTCGTGTTCCCGGGCGCCGTGAAAAGGATCGTGCCGGTGGCCGGTGGCCGGTCCGGCGCGGTCACGGCTCAGCGCGGCACGGTGGCGAGGATGACCTTCCCGCCGCCCGCCGTCTCCCGGACCCGTACCTCCTGGGCCAGCCGCTGGACCATCGGCCAGCCGAACCCACCGGTCCGGCCGGTCAGGTCGGGCGTCCGGTCCTGCGGGCGCGCCGGGCTCGGGTCGGTGACCCGGACATGGACGCCCGTGCGGTCCGCCGTCAGCCACAGTGCGGTGACGGCCCCAGCGTGCCGGACGGCGTTGGTCACCAGCTCCGACACCAGGAGCAGGAGGTTCTGGACCGTGAGCGAGGTCGGCGCGGGGTGCAGCCGGGTGACGAACGCGCTGACCGCGTCCCGCGCGTCGGCGGCCTTCTCCGGCCGGCAGACGAAATCGGTACGGGTCTGGCCGTCCGGTGAAAACGTCATCAGAATACGGTCGTTCATAGCTTCCACCCCGTCGCGTGAGCTTTCCTGCTGGAGTTCGGATACCCCCGAAACGACATCTCATGGAAATCGGCCGGAGAAAGTGTGCGCGGTGTACGCCGAACGGCTCGGCGCCCGCCCGGGAGCCGGTCGCGCTGGACGCGGTGCGCCGGCGTGCGGCGCACCTGGGCCGACCCGGCGACAGCGACGGTCTCTCCCGCGGGAACGTCGAGCCCCCGGCCGATCGCGTCGTACGCGCTCGGAAGGCTGCCGGGCAGGTCCGTCCGATGCTCCGTCAGGTCCTGCTCGCGAGCCGCCGCAGCGCGTCGACGTTCTGCGGCCTCGGCGCTCGCCGGTTTCGCGGGCCCTCGTCTCCAGCATCAAGCCCCGTGCTTTCCGGTGACCGGCCCGGCCCCGGACCGCCCGCGCACCGGCCACGTCCCGCTGCACCGCAAGGAGGACCTGCTCGCACGGTGCGCAGAGCCTTCACCCGGGGCGCCGGGCCACCGGAATGGACCGCTGCCCGCAGACGTTCGCACGGTCATGACCTTCTCCGTTGATGTGACCGTGCGCGGCTACGAACTCGACACCCAGGGCCATCTGAACCAGGCCGTCTACCTCCAGTACGCGGAGCACGCCCGCTGGGAGCTGCTGCGGGCCGCCGGACTACCGCAGGAGAAACTGCTGGCCGACGGGATCGGCCCGGTCCAGCTGGAGGTGACGGTCAAGTACCGCCGCGAGCTGCGCGGTGGTGAGCGCGTCAGGATCACCTGCCGGTTCGACTACGGCACGGGCAAGACGTTCGCCCTGGAGCAGCAGATCCTCAAGGAGGACGGCACGGTGGCCGCGGAGATCACCGGAGTGGCCGGCGTCCTCGACCTGACCGACCGCCGCCTCGTCCCGGACCCGCAGGGCCGCCTGGCCGCTCTGGCGGGCAACCCGGACCTGCTGACCGGCTGACGCCGGCGAACGCCCCGTACTCGCCGAGCGGCGGGGACGGGGCGTTCGTCTTCGCCTTCGCCATCGGCTCCGGGGACGCCGGCCCCGTCAGACGGCGGTGCCGGCGACCAGATGGTCGCCGGGCGCCCAGCGGACCGGTCTCCTGCTGCTCGACGAGCCGACCACCTTCCACGACGCCGGCCACCGGATCGAGGCCCTGGACCTCCTGACCGACCTGAACCGCTCGCGCGGCACCACCATCGTGGTGGTCCTGCGCGACCTCAACCTCGCCGCCCGGTACGTTGACCACCTGATCGCCCTGCCCGACGGCGGGCTCCACGCGTCCGGCACCCCCGCCGAGGTGCTGACGGAGGAGACCGTACGGGCGGTGTTCGACCTCGACAGCCGCATCATCGGGGACCCCCTGTCGGGCCGGCCCCTGATGCTCCCGATCGGCCGCCACCACGTCCTGGGCCGGGCCGAGGCACTGCCTGTCGGGGAGGCGACCGGTTGAGCGCCGGGGCGTGCGCCCCCCTGATCGACTGACCGCTGTGTGTCACTGACATGTTCCGAAGAGTGACGGGGCACACAGGGTAGGTCGGTGCCGGGTCCCGGTCCGGCACACGCCCCATTCCTCGAAGTGGTCATTGGGAGAACCTCGGTGGAGAACACCTCGGTGCAGAACAAGGAAACCGTCCGGAGCTGTCCTTTCGACTACGCGCAGCAGTTGGAGTTCGACCCCCAGCTCAGGCAATTGCTGACCGAGGAGCCGGTGTCCCGCATCCGTATGGCGTACGGAGAGGGCGAGGCCTGGCTGGTCACCCGCTACGAGGACGTCCGGACGGTCACCACCGACCGGCGGTTCAGCCGCAGCGCAGTCCTCGGCCGTGACTTCCCCCGGATGACGCCGGAGCCGATCGTGCAGGCGGAGTCCATCAACCTCATGGACCCGCCCGCCAGCAGCCGGCTGCGGGGCCTGGTCGCCAAGAGCTTCACCCCACGTCGCGTCGAGCAGATGCGCGGCGGCACCCAGCGTGTGGTGGACCGGCTGCTGGACGAGATGGAGGAAGAGGGCTCCCCGGCCGACTTCGTCGCCCGGGTCTCCGCGCCGCTGCCACTGATCACCATCTGCGAGGCCCTCGACATCCCCGAGGCCGACCGCCCCTGGCTCCGCGCCCACGCCATGACCATGATGAATGTCGGGGCCGCGGGCAAGCAGGACGCGGTACGCGCCAAGGCGGAGCTGCGCGGCTACTTCCAGGAGCTGACCGCCGACCGGCGCCGCTCCCCGGGCGAGGACCTCATCAGCACCCTGGCCACCGCCCGGGACGGCGCCGAACTGCTGGACGACGACGAGCTGGCCGTCATGGCGATGGTCCTGCTCATCACCGGCCAGGACACCACGACCTATCAGCTCGGCAACATCGCCTACACCCTGCTCACCCGCCCGGACCTCATGCGGTCCCTCCGGGCCGAACCGCAGCGGTTGCCCCGCACCCTGGAGGAGCTGCTGCGCCACATCCCCTTCCGCAAGGGCGTCGGCATCCCGCGCATCGCCCTGGAGGACGTGGAGCTCTCCGGTGTCCTCATCAAGGCCGGCGACGTGGTGCACGTGTCCTACCTGACGGCCAATCGGGACTCCGCCAAGTTCGACCGTCCCGACGAGCTGGACCCCGACCGGCCGACCATCCCCCACATGACGTTCGGCTGGGGGGCTCACCACTGCCTGGGCGCGCCGCTGGCCACCATGGAACTGGAAGTGGCCTTCTCCACGCTGCTGACCCGCTTCCCGGCGCTGCGTCTGGACGTGCCGCCCGCGGACGTCTCGTGGAACACGACGTCCATCTGGCGTTACCCGCTCGCCCTGCCCGTCACATGGTGACGAGAGCCTTCGCTCCAGAGAACGAGGAGAACTTATGGCGACCCTGTGCCGACCGGCCATCGCTGTGCCCGAGCACGTCATCACGATGCAGCAGACCCTGGACCTGGCCCGGGAGACCCACGCCGGGCACCCGCAGCGAGACCTCGTCCTGCGGCTCATCCAGAACACGGGCGTCCAGACCCGGCACCTCGTGCAGCCCATCGAGGAGACCCTGAAGCACCCCGGATTCGAGGTGCGCAACCGGGTGTACGAGGCCGAGGCCAAGACCCGGGTCCCCGAAGTCGTCCGGCAGGCACTCGCCAACGCCGAGACCGACCCGTCCGAGATCGACCTGATCGTCTACGTCTCCTGCACGGGCTTCATGATGCCCTCGCTGACCGCGTGGATCATCAACACCATGGGCTTCAGACCCGAGACCCGCCAACTGCCCATCGCCCAGCTCGGCTGCGCGGCGGGCGGCGCGGCGATCAACCGCGCGCACGACTTCTGCCTGGCCTACCCCGAGTCCAACGTCCTCATCGTGTCCTGCGAGTTCTGCTCGCTCTGCTACCAGCCCACCGACATCGGGGTCGGCTCGCTGCTCTCCAACGGGCTCTTCGGCGACGCCATCTCCGCGGCCGTCGTCCGTGGACAGGGCGGCGCCGGCATGCGGCTGGAGCGCAACGGCTCCCACCTGGTGCCCGACACCGAGGACTGGATCTCCTACGCGGTCCGCGACACCGGGTTCCACTTCCTGCTGGACAAGCGGGTCCCGGGCACCATGGAGATGCTCGCCCCGGTCCTCCAGGACCTGGTCGACCTGCACGGCTGGTCCGTCCCGGACATGGACTTCTTCATCGTCCACGCGGGCGGGCCGCGCATCCTGGACGACCTCTGCCACTTCCTGAAGCTGCCGCCCGAGATGTTCCGTTACAGCCGGGCCACCCTCACCGAACGCGGCAACATCGCCAGCTCCGTCGTCTTCGACGCGCTGGCACGGCTCTTCGACGACGGCGGAGCCGCCGAGGCCGCGCAGGGGCTCATCGCCGGATTCGGGCCCGGCATCACGGCCGAGGTGGCCGTGGGCAGCTGGGCGAACGACGACCTCCGGGCGGGCGTCGAACGCGACCTGGACGAGCTGGAGCTGACCGCCGGCGCTGCGCTGTCCGGCTGAACCCGCTAAGGCGACCGACGGACGGGGACGAAGGAACGGGTGTTCGCGCTTCGCGGATGCACTCGCTCCGCGAACGGATCCCCATCCCGAGGAGAATGCATGCGCCTGCCCGCCCGATGGACCACGGCCGCCCTGCTGCTGATCGCACCGTTGATCGGCGCACCCGCCCAGGCCTCGGCCGACAGCGGACCGGAAGAAGTCCTGGTGGAGCAGTCCACCCGGGCCGTGCCCGGGCAGTACATCGTCACCCTGGAGCCCGAACTCCCGCCGGAGACCTTCCTGCGGAAGTTCGGGCTCAGCCCGTTGTTCACGTACGGAAACGTCCTGCACGGTTTCGCCGCCACGCTCACCGCCACCGAACTCGAAGCGGTACGGACCGTCCCAGGCGTCCTCGCCGTCGAGGAGAACGCCGAGGTGACCGTCCCCGCGCCCACCGCCGCGAACCTGCTGCGGGCCCCCGCGGCCGGCTGGGGCATCGACCGCATCGACCAGCGCGCCCTGCCGCTGGACGACACCTTCACCACCGCGGCCACCGGCAAGGGCGTGAAGGCGTACGTCGTCGACACCGGGATCGACGCCGCGCACAGCGAATTCGGCGGCCGCGTCGTGAACGGGTACGACGCCGTCGGCGACGGCCGCGGCGGCATGGACTGCAACGGACACGGCACGCACGTCGCGGGCACCGTCGGCGGCGCGACCTCCGGCGTCGCCGGGGACGCCACCCTGGTCAACGTACGCGTCCTGAACTGCGAGGGCCGGGGCACCTGGGCCGGCATCCTCGCCGGGTTCGACTGGGTCGCCAAGGACGCCGCGCGCACCGGGACCCCCGCCGTGCTGAACGCCTCGCTGGGCGGCGCCCGTTCGACCGCGGTCGACGCGGCGGCCGAGTCCGTCGCCGACGCGGGCGTGCTGCCCGTCGTGGCCGCGGGCAACGACGACCGGGACGCTTGTGACGTCTCCCCGGCCACCGCGGACGGCGTGGTCACGGTCGGGGCGAGCGACCGGCAGGACCGGGAGACCTCCTTCAGCAACTGGGGCTCCTGCGTCGCGCTTTACGCCCCCGGCGCCGACATCGTCTCCGCCCGGCTCGGCGGCGGCACCGTCTCGCTGAACGGCACCTCCATGGCCAGCCCGCACGTCGCGGGCGTCGCCGCGCTCTACAAGGAGCAGAACCCGTCGGCCTCGCCCGCCGCCGTCGCACGATGGCTGACGGACACGGCCACCGAGGACGTGCTCTCCGGCCTCGGCCAGGGCTCGCCCGACCGGCTGCTGTACACCGGCGGCCTCTGACGATCCGTCGGGCAGCCGGACCGGAGGCCCGCCCACGGGGCCGGGGAGCGGTGTACGGGGCCGTTAGGCGACGCCGTAGCCACGTCGCGCCTTGACGGCTGGCCGTAGGGGAGGCAGCCGAAAACCGGCCGGCATATCCCTGCGCGGGCATCCAGGGCGGATCGGTCCCTCCGGACGAGCTGCTGTCCGAGCCGGAGCTGGTGGTACGGGGCTCCTCCGCGAAGGAGGCCCGCTGAGCGCGCGGATCGCGGCGCCGCCACGGCTGCGGCACAGTGGGCACATGGACGACCTCAACGCACTCGCCGAGGAACACCTGACCGCGGCCCGCGCCGCCGCGCACGGCCGCAGCGCCCACCTCCTGCTCCAGCAGCCCCCCTTGCGGCAGACGGTGATCGCCCTCACCGAGGGGACGGCGCTCGACGAGCACAACGCACCGCCCGCCGCCTCGCTCCTCGTGCTGCGCGGCAGCGTCCGCCTCACCGCCGCCTCCGGCGACGCCGAACTGCCGGCCGGGACCCTGCACCCGATCCCGCCGGAACGGCACGGGCTGCTGGCGCTCCAGGACGCCGTGGTCCTGCTCACGGCCGTCAACGACTGATCACGGCCGTCCGCGCACGGCTGACCGCCGGCAGCGCGCGGGGACCGCCGACCGCGAAGGGGTGTGCCCCGGCCGCGACGTGGCAGGAGAGGATGGAGTGGAGTCGGCACGTCCGGGAACGGACAGGACACGCCGCCCGCAGCGTCCGCCCACGTCCCCGGAGTGCCAGCTTGCCCACCCAGACCGCGTCCGCCGCGGACAGCCCCGCCCCCGCCGCCGGACGCAGCGCGCAGCCCCGCCGCTGGCGCACGGCCCTGCGCCGCACGCCGGTCTCGCTGTGGAACGACGACGTCACCGACTGGGCCGCCGCCCTGACGTACTACGCCATCCTCTCCCTGCTCCCGGCGCTCCTGGTCACCGTGTCCGTGATCGGACTGGCCAACCCCGACGCGACCGGCGCCCTGATCGCCGACATCACCTCCTTCGCCCCCGCCGAATCCGGCGAGGCGCTGCGCCGTCCGCTGGAGGCCGCGACCGAGCAGCGCACCGCCGTCTGGGTGCTCGTGGCGACCGGCAGTGTGAGCGCCGTGTGGTCCGCGTGCAGCTACCTGGCGGTGTTCCGGAGGGCGATGCACGCCATGCACGACGTGCGGGACACCCGCCCGGCGCTGCGCAGGGCTCACATCATCGTCGCGTCGGCGATCGGCCTGCTCGTCCTGCTGATGACCAGCGCCTTCGCGCTGGTCCTGACCGGCCCGCTGGCGCGCTGGCTGGGCCGCCGGCTGGGACTGCCCCATGCCGGGGAGACCTTCTGGGCAGTCCTGAAGTGGCCGCTGCTGCTCTGTCTCGTCGCCTGCCTGATCCTGGTGCTCTTCCGCAGCGGACCCCGCTCGGCTCGCGGCATCCGCAGGGGCCTGCCCGGCGGGGTGCTGGCCGCGTTCCTGTGGCTGGCGGCCTCGGCGGGATTCGCGCTGTACGCGACCCGGATCGGCAGCTACAGCAGGCTGTACGGGTCGCTCGCCGGGCTCGTCGTCTTCCTCATCTGGGTCTGGTTCGCCAACCTCTCCCTGCTGGCCGGCGCCCAGTTCAACGTCGAGCTGGACCGGCGTGAGCCGGCACGGGAACCCGGCACCGCCGCGGGCGAGCCCGGGACGGCCCCTTCGGACGAGCCGGCGACGGTTGCGGGAGACGCGTCCGTCACGGCCGCAGAACGATCCTGACCGGGTCGCCCTCCTTGGTCTCCATCCGCCGCACCGCCGACGCCGCGTCGTCCAGGGTCAGCACCTCGGTGATCGACCGGGAGAAGTCCAGCCGGCCGCCCTCGGCGAGCCGGACGAGCTGCGCCACATGGTGTCCCTCCGAGCCGTAGTGGCCCAGGATCCGTTGCTGGCGATAGCTGAACAGAGTGCCGTGGGTGACCGTCAGCGGCTGGTCGGTGAGTCCCACCAGCACCAGCCGCCCCTTCGGGGCCAGCGTGGTCAGCGCCTGTTCGCGGACCGGCGGGACCCCGGCGAAGTCGAACGCGGCCTGCAGACCCACGCCGCCCGTCGCCCCGAGCACCTTCTCGCGGAACCGCGGATCGGCAGGGTCCAGCGCCAGGTCGGCCCCGAACTCCAGCGCCCGCCGCCGGGCCGCCGGGGCCGGGTCCACCGCGACGACGGGGTGCGCGCCGACCGCCCGCAGCAGCTGCACGGCGTGCGCGCCGAGCCCGCCCGCGCCCCAGACCCCCACCGCCTCCGCCGCCCGCACATCACCGGTGGCGGTCACCGCCGCCCAGGGTGTCGAGACCGCGTCCGGGATGATCGCCGCCTGTTCGAAGGGCAGCGAGTCGGGCAGGGCGACGAGGGTGGACGCGGCGGCGAGGGCGTACTCGGCCCAGCCGCCGTCGTAGTCGACGCCCCGGGTGTACGTCCGGCCCCGGCGCGTCTCGCCGGCCTGGAGGACCACGCGGTCACCGACCGCCCAGCCCTCGACGTCCGGCCCCGGCTCCGTCACGGTCCCGGCCACCTCGTGGCCCAGGGTGACCGTGTCCCCCTCCAGGTACATCGGGCTCAGGGTGCCGTCGACGAGGTGCACATCGGAGAGGCACACCCCCGCCGCCTCGACCTTCACCAGCACCTCGCCGGGGCCGGGCACGGGCCTGTCCACCTCCTCGACGGTGAGCGTGCGGCTGGGGAGGTGCAGACGCGCGGCGCGCATGCGTTCCATGACGGGTCCCTAACGTTCGGATCGGCGGCCTATCGCAAGTCGCCTTGCTTTGAAACGTAAGCCGGTCCTTCCTGTAAAGCAAGTAGCCCTGCGATACGGTTCGCAGGTGACCACCGAGAAGAGCCCCGCGCCGCTGCGCCGCAGGGGCGAACGCATGCGGCAGGCCGTCCTGGCGGCCACCGTCGACCTGCTCACATCGGAAGGACTCACCGGCACCACGGTCGCGGCGGTCGCCCGGGCGGCCGGGGTGCACGAGACCTCCGTGTACCGACGGTGGAAGACCCGCGAGAACCTGCTGCTCGACGCCCTCGGCTCGCACGCCGACGACGCGCTGCCCGCGCCCGACACGGGGGACGTGCGCCAGGACCTGACCCAGCTGATGTCGGCGGTCTCCGACTACCTCGCCTCGCCGCAGGGAGCGGCCCTGCTCCACCTCGGCGCCTCCCCCGACGCGGGGGCCGTCGAGGCGGAGCGCCTCCCGTACTGGGACGCCCGGCTGGAGCGCGGCGAGCAGATCGTGCGGCGCGGTGTCGAGCGCGGCGAGCTGGCCCCGGACACTGATGCCCGGCTGGTGGCCGAGACCCTGGCGGGGCCGCTGTTCGCGCGGGTCCTGCTGACCGGGGCGCCGCTGGACGAGGGGCTCGCGCGCCGGATCGTGGACCTGACGCTGGACGGCGCGCGCGCCCGTAACGGGTGACGCGCCCCTGCCTCTGACGGCGGGGCGTCCCCGCGGCCGGTTCAGCCCTGGTCGCGGTATCCGGCGACGATCGGCATGGTCTCGCGCAGCACCCGGACGCCGTCGTTGTCCGCGTCGCCCAACCGGAGGCCCTTCCAGGTCGCCGTCGCACCGGAGAACCGGCTGATCCGCCGGCAGCGGTCCCCGCACGCGGAGCGGTACGCCATGATCGTGTAGTGCTTGCCGTCCTCGGTGATCCAGCCGGTGTTGTACGGCCTGGTCCGGCTCACGCTCATCGAGCCGTCCGCGTTGCCCGCCGGCGTCGTGCGGTCATGGGCCAGGCCCGGGTTGTGGCCGATCTCGTGGCTCGCCGAATCCAGGTCGATGCCGTCGACGTCGACGACCGCGTAGGCGTACTCGTCCGTGGAACTGTCGAGCGCCGGCGTGTAGTCCGCCGTGCCGCCGCCCCGCTCCGGCCGGTCCACGAGGAGCGTGACGAGGTCGGCGCCGTACCGCGCCCGCTGTTCATGCACCTGCCGTCCGAGCCCCGCCGTATGGTTCTTCAGGGTGGTGTGCGCCGCGCGGAACTCCTCGGAGCCCCCGTAACCGGTCGCCGTGTACGGGTGGACGACGCGGATGATGCCGCAGAGCCCGCTCGCCGCCGACCCGCTTCGCGGCCTTCGGGTGTAGACGGCCAGTACGTCGACCACGGGGCACCGCGGCGCCCTCGCCGCCGTACGAGCCGTGGCCCCGGCCGTGGCCGGCGCGTCCGCCGAGGCCGCACAGAGCGACGCACCGATGCCGACGGCTGGGCTGCCTTCAGAAGGGTCGCGCGCATGGGGAGTTGGCTCCGTCCGGAAGGGGCCGGCCCAGGGCGCTGCCCGATGGCTGAGGGTGCCTCATTTCCAACATTCGGTGAGGTGGGCCGCCCATCGTGGCCGAACCCGGTCGGCGGCTGTTCGTTCCCTGGCCAGAGGGGTGTGGGGCCGAGGAGGTGGGCAGGTACACGTGTGCGAACTCGCACGATCGGAACGGCAGTCGGCGGCAGAGGGGCGTGTGTGGCGTGACGGAGCAGAGTGAATGGCGGTTCTCCGACGACCGGGGTCAGCAGTCGACGGCACCTCGCCCGCCCGCGCGGGTGCTGGCCTATGTTCAGGCCGGGGCCACGCTGTGGGACCTCGGGATCCGGCCGGTGGGGATCTTCGGCTCCGACCACGACGGACCGGACGCCGACCCGGCGAAGACCGGGACGCTGCCGCTGGACGAGGTCGAGTACGTCGGTGCGGGCGCCGCCCTCGACGTCGGGCGACTGCTGAGCACCGGGCCGGAGCTCGTGGTGGCCGTCAGCTACGGCGGCGGCCATGTCTACGGGCTGGCCCCCGAGACCGCCAAGCCCCTGGAGGAGCGGGTTCCGGTGGTCGTCCTCGACGTCAGCCAGGCCCGTACGTTCGGTGAGATCGGCGACCGGTTCGCCGAACTG
The DNA here is from genome assembly GCF_000721175.1 of Streptomyces anulatus. GTDB lineage: Bacteria > Actinomycetota > Actinomycetes > Streptomycetales > Streptomycetaceae > Streptomyces > Streptomyces anulatus_C. The sequence continues at coordinate 128,616 of NZ_JOEZ01000010.1, read as the reverse complement.
GCCCGCTCGCTCGGCGCGACGGACCGGCCCGGCGCGGACCAGGACCTGGGCGCAGCCCGGGAGCGGCTGCGCTCCGTCGTCGCCGCCACGTCCGCCGACGCGCCCCGGGTGCTCGCCCTCTCCCCGGCCGGCCCGGACCAGGCGCATGTCGCACGCCCCGGAATGTGGCCCGAACTGCGCGTGCTCACCGAACTGGGCGTCCAGGTCGTGGAACCGGCCGAAGGGCCGGGGGCCAACTGGTCCACGCTCGACCGCTCCGACACGCTCGCGCTGCGCCCCGAGGTGATCCTGACCGACATCCGCGCCCACGCCACCCCTCTGGAGGAGCTGCGGGGGAGCGGGGGTGTGCCGACGCCCGTCGTCCCGTGGAACCCCGAGCCGCTCTACGGGCCCCGCGACCACGCCCGGTTCCTGGGCCTGGTCGCGGACGCCCTGGAGGCGGCGCGGGCGAGATGAGCCGGAGCGCTGTTGAGCGGCGCTGTCACGGGGCGGGGACGAGACCGTCGGCGACCAGGCCGGCGAGCACCGCCTCGCCCAGCGCCTGGACGGCGGACTGCGGACGGACCATCACGGTGAACTCCTTGATCCGGCCGTCGTCGTCCAGGTGCAGCAGGTCGATGCCGTGGATCTCCCGGCCGCCGACCGTCGCCCGGAAGAGCAGGACCGCCGACGGGGCCTCGGCCCCGTCGGCGCTCGTCTGCGAGGCGCCCGCGAACTCACCGACGTAACGGAAGTCCTCGAAGGTGCGCAGCAGGACGCCGAAGAGGCCCAGCACCGCCGGCCGGCCCTCGAACGGCGTGAACTTCACCGGGCTGTAGAGCCGGATGTCCTCGGTGAACAGATCGTCCAGGGCACCGAGGTCGCGGCTGTCGACTGCGGCGCGGAAGCGGTCCACTGCGGTGGTCATGTGTCCTCCTTGATGAGGTGCGTCCTCGCTGAGGCGCGTTGCATAGTCATGAAAGTGACTAGTCAGTTTCATGACTATCATGAGGCCGGTGTTCCGGACAGGGGTGGACAGGATCTGCCCGGACGCGGCGGAGAGGGAGGCGGTCCGATGGCGTTGCGCCACGCGGTGCTGGCGGCGCTGCTCGACGAGGAGCTGAGCGGCTATCAGGTCACGAAGGCGTTCGCGGCCGGCGTCGCGAACTTCTGGCATGCCCTGCCGCAGCAGGTCTACGCGGAGCTGGCCAGGCTGGAGAAGGAGGGCCTGGTCGCGGGGCGCGAGGTCGTCCAGGAGGCGCGTCCCAACAAGCGGCTGTTCCGCGTCACCGGCGAGGGGCTGGCCGAGCTGGAGAGCTTCGTGTCCGCCGCCGCCAAGCCCACGTTCCTCCGGGAGGACCTGCTGGTCCAGGTCCAGGCGGCCGACCACCTCGACGCCGACGTGGTGATCGAGCGGCTCACCGAGCGCTACGCGTTCGCCGAGGCCAAGGCCGCACTGTTCGAGGAGCAGTTGCGCAGAATGCGCGGAGGGCTGGACGAGGCGGAGTTCCTGCTCCGCGGCCCGCGCGTCGGCCCGTATCTCACCTGTCGCCGGGGGCGGGACTTCGAGCGTGCCAACCGGGACTGGTGCCGGGATGTGGTGGAGGTCCTGCGGGCGCGGCGGGAGGTTTCCGCCGGCTCCTGAACCGCCGCTGCCCAGAATTCCCCAAAAATATTCTGCAAAAATACTTTGGGAAAGCTCCTCCGTCGTTCTACGCTGCGGTCATGGACAGCGAAGACGGTCGTCGCGTACTCGATCCGGCGCAGGACGGGGCCGCGCTCAAGGCCCTCACCCACCCCCTGCGCCTCACCCTGCTAGGGCTGCTGCGGCAGCACGGCCCGGCCACCGCCAGCGAGCTCGCGGTCAGGACGGGGGAGTCCTCGGCCTCCACCAGCTACCACCTGCGGGTGCTCGCCAAATACGCGTTCGTCGTCGAGGCCGACCACCGCGACAGCCGGGAGCGGCGCTGGAGGGCCGTGCACGACATGACCTCGTGGAGCAATGAGGCGATGCACCGCAGTCCCGGCGGCAGCACGATCCTCAGCGTTCTGCACCGGCGCCAGATCGAGCACCTCCAGCGGTCCCTGGACCGCCATGAGGCGGACCTGGAGAGCGGCCGACTGGGTCAGGAGTGGCAGGAGCCGTCGGGTGTCAGCGACTTCATGCCCCGACTGACCCCCGAGTCGCTCGCAGAGTTGTGGGAGGTGTTCCAGGCGAAGACGGACGAGCTGACCGCCCGCGATGCCGACGACCCCCGCGCCGAGCAGGTCGTGCTGTTCACCGCCGGACTCCCGCTGGCTCCCGACCCGGTTGCCGGTCAGGACCGCGCGGACGCCCCCGCCGGACCCGACGCGACGGATGCCGGAGGCCCCGAAGCCGCCGCTGCCGGAGACGCCTCATGACCGGCGGGCCGGTCACCGCCCCCGCCGCCACCGGGCGCGGCCTGGACGGCGCGACCGCGCGCCGCCGGTTCGTCACGGTCTCCTTCCTCTTCTGGCTCCCCATCGGCATGTCCATCGCGACCGGGGTGCTCCTCTTCACCGAACGGGGCATGGGCCTCGCCGCCATCGCCGGCTGCTACGCCGTGCACTCCCTCACGGCCGCCGCGATGGAACTGCCCACCGGCGGCCTGTCCGACGTCATCGGACGACGCCCCGTACTGGCCGTCGCCGGACTGCTCAACCTCACCGCCTTCACCCTCATCGGCCTCGGCGCGACGGCCTGGGCCATCGCTCTCGGCATGGGCCTGATGGGCCTGGCCCGCGCCCTGTCCAGCGGGCCCGCCGAAGCCTGGTACGTCGACACCGTCCACGCCCACGCGGGACCCGACGCCGACCTGCGTACCGGACTGGCGCGCGGCAGCTCCGCCACGTCGGCCGCCCTCGCGCTCGGCACCCTGCTCGGCGGCGGGCTGCCCTGGCTGCTCGGCTTCGCCCCCGGAGTGGGGGAGTGGCTGGGTGACATGACCGCAGGGCTCGTGATCCCGCTCTCCGTGCCCGCCCTGCTCGGCGCGCTGGTCGAGGTCGTCTTCGTGCTCTACGTGCTGAGCTCCCTGCCCGAACCGCCCCGGCCCCCGACCACTCCGCGCCGGGTCATGGGCCAAGTGCCCGTCGCCATCGCCGCCGGGCTCCGGCTCGGCGCCAGGGACGCCCTGATCCGGCGCATCCTGCTGACCGCGAGCGCCGCCGGGGCCGCGCTCGCGGCCGTCGAACTGCTCACCCCGGGCCGGGCCGCCGCCCTCATGGGGTCTGCCGAATCCGGGGCCCTGGCCTTCGCGGGGCTCGCCTGCGCCGGATTCCTGTGCTCCGCCCTCGGCAGTCAACTCGCCCCGCTCGTAGCCCGGTTCACCGGAAGCGGTGAGCGCGCCGTGCTCGCGAGCCTCGGGCTGGTGACCCTGGGACTGACCCTGCTCGGTCTCACCGCGCACTCGATGAGCCCCCTCGCCACGGCCCTCGCCGTCACCGGCTTCGGGCTGGTGTACCTCGGCCTCGGAGCGGCGGGCCCCAACGAGAACGACCTGCTGCACCGCCGGGTCGACGCCTCGGGCCGCGCCACCGCCCTCTCCGTCCAGTCCCTCTCCCTGCAACTGGTCGCCGCCGGCGCCGGACTGGCCGCCGGCATCCTCCCGCCGGGCCCCCTGCCCTGGCTGCTGGCCGCCACGGCCGTGCTGGCCGGAGCCCTGCTCTGGGTCCGCCGGGCCGCCCCGACGGACGTTCCCCCGTCGGTCGTCGGGCCCGCCCGGCGTGGCCAGGACAAGCCCCTTCGGGGTGACGCGTCCGCACCGGAGCCGGTGACCGTCCCGACGACCGCCGGCCCCGCCGGACACCTCCACGACACAGAACCCGAGGAGACCCACCTCCATGCTCGACCGACTTGATCCGCTGGTCATCGGCGAATGCGTCGCCGACATCGTCCGGCTGCCGGGCGAGGCCGACCGGGTCCACCCGGGGGGCAGCCCCGCGAACGTGGCGTACGGCCTGGCCCGTCTCGGCCACGACACCACCCTGCTCACCCAGTTGGGACCGGACGGCCATGGACGGCTCATCCGGGACCATCTCGCCGCCGCCGGGGTCGAGATCCGCACCGACGAAGCCGTCGGCCCCACCCCGTCGGCGGCCGTCGCCCTGGACGACCAGGGGCACGCCACGTACACCTTCGAGGTCGGCTGGACCCTGGGCCCGGTGGTGCTCGAACGGGTGCCGCTCCATGTGCACACCGGCTCGATCGCGGCCGTCGTCGAGCCCGGGGCCGCGACGGTCCTGGCCGCCGTGGAGTCCCTGCGGGCCGGCGCCACCATCAGCTACGACCCCAATGTGCGGCCCGAGTTGATGGGTGAACGCGCCCGGGCCGTGGCCCGTGTCGAGCGCTGCGTCGCGCTGAGCGACGTGGTGAAGGCCAGCGACGAGGACCTGCGGTGGCTGCACCCGGACGAGGAGCCGGAGCAGGTCGCCGAGCGGTGGCTCGCCGCCGGCCCCGCACTCGTCCTCGTCACCCGGGGCGGGGCGGGCGCGTTCGCCCTGTTCCCCAACGGCCGGGCCGTCGCCGAAGCGCTGCCGGTCGACGTCGCCGACACCGTCGGCGCTGGCGACGCGTTCATGTCCGGGGCCCTCCACGCCCTCGCCGCGCACGGACTCCTCGGCCCGGACGCCCGGGGCCGACTGCACGCCGTGGACCGGGACACCGTCGCCGACGTCCTGCGCCACGCGGTCGCCTCCGCCGCTGTGACCGTCTCCCGGGCCGGGGCCAACCCGCCCGGCACGGAGGAGCTGCGGGAGGCGCTGGCCCGCAACTGACGCCACGTCATGACCCGTTCGGCTCAGTCGAACGCACCCTCGTGAGACGTTCCGCCGTTCGTCAACCGGATGCAGTACGACAACGGGATCGGGGCAACGGGTGGCGAGGAGACGGACGGCCGACAGCGGTACGGAGCCGGGGACGCGGGCGGGCGTCTTACCGGCCGGGGCGCGCACGGCGGTGCTGGAGAGCGTGGCGGGATGGGTGCCGGGGGAGCCGGTCGGCAACGAACGGCTCCCCGCGGACTGGGGCATCGATGACGCCTGGGTGCGCCGCCGCACCGGCATCGGCAGCCGGCACCGCGCCGGACCGGGCGTCGCCACCGGGGACCTCGCCTACGAGGCGGCCTCCCGGCTGCTGGACCGCGCCCCGGCGGCGGGCGAGGTGGACGCGGTGGTCCTCGCCACCGCCACCCCCGACCACCTCTGTCCGGGCACCGCCCCCGCCCTCGCGGCCCGGCTCGGGCTCGGCACCGTACCGGCCCTGGACATCGCCGCCGTGTGCAGCGGATTCGTCTACGGACTCGCCGTCTGCCACGGGCTGGTCGCCTCGGGTCTCTACGAGCGGGTCCTGCTGGTCGGCGCTGACGTCTACTCGACCTGGCTCGATCCGGCCGACCGATCGGCGGGCGTCGTCTTCGGCGACGGGGCGGGCGCCGCCCTGGTGGCGGCCGGACACTCCGGCGACCCCGGGGAGCTGCTCGCGTTCGACCTGGGCAGCGACGGCACGGGCTACGGCCTGATCACGGTCCCCGGCGGCGGGGCCCGCGCGCGGGCGGGCGGGAAGCCGCCGGGCCTGGGCGACGGGTTCTTCCGCATGCGGGGCGGCACCGTCTACCAGCACGCCGTCGAGCGGATGACCGGCTCCTGCCGGACGCTCCTGGACCGGGTCGGCTGGGACCCGGCCGAGGTCGACCGCTTCGTGCCGCACCAGGCCAACGCCCGGATCCTGCACGCCGTCGCGGAGCGGGTCGGCATCGCGCCGCAGCGCTGCGTCACCCATCTGGAGCGGGTCGGCAACACGGGCGCCGCCTCCATCCCGCTGGCCCTGGCCGACGCGGCGGACGGGGGCCGCCTCCGCTCCGGCGACCGGGTGCTGCTCACCGCCTTCGGGGGCGGACTGACCTGGGGTTCGGCGGCACTTCGCTGGCCGGGGGCACCGGGGACCACTTCGACGGATTCTACGGAAGGAACACAGCATGTCGCTCCCCGTTGATCAGGGCACCGAGGCCGGAGCCGGCACCGCCATCGCGGTGACGGGGGTCGGACTGGTGACACCCGCAGGGGCGGACGAGCACAGTTTCTGGGAAGGGCTGTGCTCCGGGCGCTCCACCGCCCGGCGGTGCGAGGAACTCGCAGGTCTGCCGGTCGACTTCGCCTGTCCGGTGGACGGCATCGACCTGGACGCGGCGGTGGGCGGCCGGTCGGTGTGGCGGATGGCCCGGTTCGTGAAGCTGGCCCTGGTGGCCGCCCGGCAGGCCGTCGCCGACGCCGGCCTCGACCCGGCACGGTGGGACGGCAGCCGGGTCGGGGTGGTCCTGGGCGTGGGTGTCGGCGGCGTCTCCGTACTGGTCGACAACGCGGCCAAGCTGGCGGCCTCGGGACCCGGTGCGGTCTCCCCGCTGCTCGTGCCGATGATGATCCCCAACGCGGCGGCGGGCGAGGTCGCCATCGCGCTGAGGGCGGGCGGCCCGAGCCTCGCCCCCGCCACCGCCTGCGCCTCCGGGGCCACCGCGATCGCCGTCGCCCGCGATCTGCTGCTCGGCGGCAGTTGCGACGTGGTGGTGGCGGGCGGCGCGGAGTCGGTGCTGACCCCGCTGGTGGTCACCGCCTTCGCCCGGATGGGCGCGCTGTCCACCCGCACCGGCGACCCGGCGGCCGCTTCCCGCCCGTTCGCCGCCGACCGGGACGGCTTCGTCATCGGCGAGGGCGCCGCCATGCTCGTCCTGGAGCGTGAGGCCGGGGCCCACGCCCGGGGCCGGCGGCCCCGGGCCCTGCTCACCGGGGCCGGGTCCAGCACGGACGCCCACCACCCCACCGCACCGGCCCCCGACGGGCACGGCGCCCAGCGGGCGGTCCAGGTGGCGCTCGACCAGGCCCGCTGGACGCCGCAGGACGTCGACCACATCAACGCCCACGGCACCTCCACCCCCCTCAACGACGCCATGGAGACCGCTCTCATCTCCCGGCTCTTCCCGCACCGGCCGCCGGTGACCGCGCCCAAGGGCGTCGTCGGGCACACCCTGGCGGCGGCGGGCGCGATCGAGGCGGTGGCGACCGTCCTGACGCTGGAACGTTCCGCCATCCCGCCGATCGCCAACCTGGACGCGCTCCCCGACGCCTTCCCGCTCGACTGCGTGACGAAGGAGCCCCGTCACCAGCGGGTCGGGACGGCGCTGAGCCACTCCTTCGGCTTCGGCGGCCACAACGTCGCCCTCGCCTTCCAACGCGCCTGAAAGGCGGGGCATTTAGGGACGGCGAGGGGTGTCCTCGCCGTTCCTTGATCGTTACTGTGTTGTGACCGTAACCATGAATGACGCGGCCTCGCCGTCCACGAACGACTTGCTCACCGCGGTGCTCTTCGGGCCGAACTTCCGCCAGGAACACGGATTCTGGCGACGGCTGCTCACAACGGAACCTTTCCGTCGCCCCGGTGGCGGCACCCCCGACGAACGGCTCGCCCTCTCCTACCACCGGCTGCGCATCCTCAACAACGCGCTCGACAGCGGCGCGAGACTGGCCGCCGACCCTCGGGCGCTGGCCGCACTGCACGAGTGGCTCGGCCCCGTCGACCCGGCGCTGACCACCGTGGCGGGCATCCACTACAACCTCTTCCTCGGCAGCCTCCTCGACCACGACGCGGACCCACGCCGCGACTTGTCGGACTTCCTCGCTCTGCGGCGCGTGGGCACCTTCCTCTGTACGGAGGTGGCGCACGGCAACGACGCGGCCGCCGTCGAGACGACCGCGACGTACGACCGTGAACGCGACGGCTTCGTCCTGCACACCCCGCACGCCGGGGCGCAGAAGTTCATGCCCAACACCAGCCCCGCCGGCGGGCCCAAGTCCGGTGTGGTGGCCGCCCGGCTGCTCGCCGACGGCGCCGACCACGGGGTCTTCCTCTTCCTCACCCCGCTCACCGACACCCACCGGTCCCTCCCCGGGGTCCGGGTGCGGCGGCTGCCCGCCCGGATGGGTTCCCCGGTCGACCACTGCCTGACCTCCTTCGACCGCTGCTTCGTCCCGCGCGACGCGCTGCTCGCCGGACAGCAGGGACGGATCGGCGACGACGGCCGCTTCCACAGTGAAGTCCCCAACCGCAGAAGGCGGTTCCTCACCTCCATCGGCCGGGTCACCCCCGGCAAGCTCTCCATGAGCGCCAGCGCCGTCGGCTCGGCGCGCGTCACCCTGGCCATCGCCGTCCGGTACGCCGGTCACCGGCTGATCTCCGGATCGCGCGCCGCGCAACGGGTCCCGGTGTACGCGCACCGCACCCACCACGGGCCGCTGGCCGAGGCGATGGCCACCGTCTACGCGATGAGCCTGCTGCACCGCAGGGTCCTGGACCGCTGGGAGTCGGCCCCGGAGGCCGACCGGGACGAGGCGGAGCGTCTGGTGGCCGTCGCCAAGGGGTGGATCACCTGGCAGGCGCGCGGCGTCATCGTCGAGTGCCGTGAACGGTGCGGCGCCCAGGGGCTCCTGGAGAACAACGGCATGACCGAGCTGTTCACCGGCATCGAGGGCGCGATCACCGCCGAGGGCGACAACCTCGCCGTACACGCCAAGGCCGCCGCCGAGATGCTGTTCAGCGCCACCGCCCGGGAAGCGGTCGAGGGCGACGGCCCCGATGAGCTCGATGAACCCGCCTTCACCGGACGGTTGTTCGCGGCCGTGGAGGACCTCTGGTTCTCCCGCGCCCGCGAGCGGATGAGCGCCGCACCGCCCGGCGACCCGCTCGGCCGCTGGAACGCCGCCTCCTCGGCCGCGCTGCGGGGCGTCGAGGCGCACGCCTACCGGCAGGCCGACGAAGCGTACGCCGAGGCCGTCGCCTCCCTGCCCGAGGGTGAGGCGCGTGAACGGCTCAGCGAGCTGCGCAGGCTCTTCGCGCTCCGGTGGATCGCACGCAACTGCGGCGACCTGCTCGCCTCCGGACGGCTGACCGCCGATCAGGTCACCCTGCTGCCGGACGCGGTGGAGGAGGCGATCGCCGCCGTGGCCGTCCACACTCCCGCCCTGGTCGGGTCCTTCGCGCTTCCCGAGTGCCTGATGTCGGACTGGCCGATCGCAGGACCCGGTTACACGGACGTCTACGACGACCCCGAGGGGGCCTGGCACCGGGGCCGCAGGGCGCGAATCCGGGGCCGCGCGGCGGAGTTCCGGCGACCCGTCTGCGGCAGCAGGAGGCGGCCGCTGCGCGAGAAGGTGGCGGCGCTCGGCACCCGCGGGGTCCTGCTGGCGTACTGGGGAACCACCTCGATCCTCTCCCGATGGTTCGAGAAGCCGCAGGTGAGCGCAGACGAATCGGTTCACCCGAAGGCGTAACCGGAGAATCGTCATCCAGTTACATCGGGCGGTGGGCCGTCGCGTTCACGGACCCGCCGCGCAGCACGAAGCCAAGCCGATGAGACGCCGATGAGAGGAACCACCATGAAGACCATCCACCCCAAGATCACCGAGGTGCTGACCGGGACGTTCAAGGTGCCCGCCGCCGAGATCCTGCCGGAGTCCACGATGGACAGCCTGGAGATGGACTCCCTCGCGGTCGCCGAGTTCGCCGTCATCATCAAGGAGACCCTCGGCGTCGACGCCGACTCGGAGAAGCTGTACAAGGACGCCACGCTGGCCGACATCTCCGCGTACATCGACGCGGCCGTCGGCAGCGCGGCGGCCGAGGTCACGGTGCCGGTGAGCAACACCCGATGAAGCGACCCGCCATCGCTGTCACCGGCCTGGGGATGATCACCCCGGTCGGCCACACCACCGACACCACCTGGGACGGCGTCCGCGCCGGGCGGTCACCTGCCCGCACCGTCCCCGAACTGCAAGGCTGCGCGGTCGACTTCGCCTGCACGGTCTCCGGCATCGACCTCGACGACGCGGTCGGCGGCCGGACCGCGTTCCGGATGGGCCGGTACGTCAAGTTCGCCGTCCTGGCCGCCCGCGAGGCGGTCGCCGACGCCGGGCTCGACCCCGCGCACTGGGACGGCGCCCGGGTCGCCGTCGTGGTCGGCACCAGCAGCGGAGGATCCGCCGGACTGACCGAACAGGCCGTAGCGTTGGAGCGGCGCGGCCCCGAGGCCACCTCGCCCGCGGGCATCCTGCTGACCATCCCGAACATGCCCGCGGCCGAGATCGCCATCCGGATGAGGGCCACCGGACCCAGCCTGGCCCCGTGCACGGCCTGCTCGTCCGGGGTGACCGCGCTGTCGGTGGCCCGGGACATGCTCGCGCTGGGCCACTGCGACATCGCCGTCGCCGGGGCCACCGAGTCGATCGTGTTCCCGGTCGCCATGACCGGCTTCGCCCGCTCCGGCGCGGCGGCATCGCGGGACGGCGACCCCGCCCGCCTCTGCCGCCCCTTCGCCGCCGACCGGGCCGGGATCGTCATGGGTGAGGGCGCGGCCGTCATGGTCCTGGAGCGGGCCGAGGACGCCCGTGCCCGGGGAGCCCTGCCCCGGGCGCTGATCGCGGGTACCGGCGCCACCACCGACGCCCACCACCCCACCAGCCCCCACCCCTCCGGGGACGTCGCCCGGGCGGCCGTCGACGGCGCGCTGCGAGAAGCGGGCTGGCGCGCCGAGGACGTCGACCACGTCAACGCGCACGGGACGTCGACCCCCCTCAACGACGCCACCGAAGCCGCCCTCATCCGCCGGGCCTATCCGCACCGGCCGCCCGTCACCGCCCCCAAGGGCGTACTGGGCCACTGCATGGGGGCGGCCGGAGCCATCGAGGCGGGCCTGACGATCCTCACGCTCCAGCACGGGGTGGTCCCGCCGATCGCGAACCTGGACGCCCCCGAGCCCGGGTTCGACATCGACTGCGTCACCAAGGTCCCGCGCGAGGTGCCCGTACGGCGGGCCGTCAGCCACTCCTTCGGCTTCGGCGGCCACAACGCGGTGATCGCCCTCCAGGCTCCGTAGCCCGGGCGGAGTCCGCCAGGCCGGTGCGGACGGGACGATCCCGCGCCGCACCGGCCCCGCGCCACACCAGCCCCGCGCCACACCAGCCTTGTGCGCAGCGGCCCGCCGCACCGCGTCTGATCTGCGGGAAGACGCGTGCCAGCCGGCCGGGGCCAGTCGAACCCCAGCGACGGGGTCAGGGAATCCGGTGCGAATCCGGAACTGACGCGCGGCGGTGAGGGGGACGGGGGGGACACGGCCACTGGAGTACCCACGTGCTCCGGTAAGGCGTCCCGCCCGGACGAACCCGGGTTCCGAGGACCTGCTGGCACCCGCGCCCCGAACCGGGGTACGGGAACCGGACGACGGGCTCCACGGCTGGGCCCGGAGACACAGAGGTCCTTCGTGCTGTCCACGGCCGCCCCGCCCCGACACGTACCGCCGCCGTGCTCGCGGCGGGACTCCTCCCTCGGTACGGTTCCTGCCGCGCCGCCGAGCCCCGACGCCCCTCGGTACGCCGCTGAGCGCGGACGGGGCCGGACAGCCCGCCGGGCGGGCCCGGTGTACGAGCCCGCCCGGCGGCCGAGGGCGTGGGAGCGGCCGTGCGGCCACCTGAGAAGGTGCGGGTCAGCGGCGTCGCCCCTGGCCGAACTCGCCACCGGCGTCCTTGCCGGTGCCCATGTCCCTGCCGTCCGTGTAGTCGATCTTCTCCTTGCGGACCTCGGCGGAGACTTCCTTCTGCTCGGTGACCCGGTTGGTCTCCAGCCGGACCCGCTCCACCGGCACGGCTTCCTTCCGTACGGTGGCGCGCTCCGCGTGCAGCGTGACCTCGACGTCCTGCTCGCCGAAGTCGGTGGTCCCGGTGCTCTTCTCACCGGGCTGGAGCGGTTCGCGGACCACGCGGACCTCTTCGTGGGACACGGGCACGGTCCGGGTGACCTCCTCGGTCACCACGTACTTGTGCAGCCGCGCCTTGCCGCTCTCGTACTCCTCCTTGCCGACGTGCAGCTGCTCCTCGGAGCGGATCAGCTCCTCCTTGCCGCTCATGCCGGCCGCCCGGGACGTACCCGCGCCGGCGCCCGCCAGCGGGCGGGCCGTTGTGGAGGCGTCCGTGTCGCGGTGCCTGCCCGTACCGCTGCCTGCTCCTGCCATGCCCGCTCCCGTCGCTCCCGCGCCGGCCGCCCCGGCGCTAGTCCCCGCCGTGGTCGCCTTACCGGTCGCCTTGGCGCCGGGGGCCTTTCCGGTCCCACGGGCCGCGCCCGCGGCACCGGCCGCGCCCATCGCACCTGTCCCGGCGGTGGTCGGCGCGTCCATGCCGGCCGACCGGTTCTCGCCGAGGTTGCCGGACTTCCTGGTCAGGCCGTAGTGCCGGTACAGCTCCTCCTCCTCGGCGACGGAGAGGTGCGCGTCCGCGTCCACCCGGGGGGCGTCCTTGACGCTGTCCTTCGGATGGGCGACGTGCAGGTCGGAGCCCACTCGACGGGCTCCGGCGAGCGGGACGAAGCTCTCCTTCATGCCGAACAGGCCGGTCTTGACCGTGACCCAGTCGGGCTTGCCGGTGTCGTCGTCGATGTACACCCGGCCCACACTGCCGACCTTCTCGCCGTCGTTGTCGTACACGGTCAGACCGTCGAGTTCTCCGGAATCCGTGAAACCGTCAGCGGCTCCCATAACCGATTCCTCCTCTCGGGCACGCCCTGTGGTTGGCTCCACCGGAGGTGGCGCGTCCGGATTCCATCGCGCCTCACCCCCATGGTCGCTGCAACCGCCCGCAGGCCCCGATCGCGGCCCCCGAAAGCCCGGTGCGGGGCCCCGGCCCATTGCGGCGGCACCCGGCCGCAATGGAACCCGTTAGGCCAATCGGGTGAGGGTGCGGCTCCCGCATATGATCGGCGGACGGTGGCGGCCGGACGACGGACCACCGCCCACCCGCCGATCCGCCGAGCCACCAGGGGAGTGCGCCATCTCCATCTCTTCCGTACGCGTCCGGCTGCCCGCGCAACGCGGCGAACTGCGCGACCGGCACGAGGACGGGCGCCGCCTCCACCACCTCCTCTGGCGGCTGGGGCCCGGCGTCCGGGTCTGCAGCAGCGCGGTTCTCGGCGGCGGCATCGGCCCCCGGGCCTGGATCCTCAACGCCCAGGTCCCCGGTGGCTACCCTCGCCTCGACCCGGACCGCCACCTCGCCGAGATCGCCGCCGCGGAGGGGCTCACCGGCCCGGGCGCCGGGCTGATGACCGCGGCCGATGTCGCCGCGTACACGACCGGTCACGACGGCGGTGTCACGGCGACCGTCACGACGGGCCTCGGTGTACGGGGCTGGGCGGCGGCAGCCGAGGACGGTGAGGCGCCCCGGTTCCGGCCGGGCACGGTCAACATCGTCCTCACGCTGCCCGTCGCGCTCTCCGACGCCGCCCTCGTCAACGCCGTCGCCACCGCCACCGAGGCCAAGGTCCAGGCCCTCCTGGACGCCGGACTCGACTGCTCGGGCACCCCCACGGACGCCGTGTGCGTCGCCGCCCCCGAACCGGGGCCCGACGGCGGTGAACCCTTCGCCGGACCCCGCTCCCTCTGGGGAGCGCGGATGGCCCGCGCCGTCCACACCGCCGTACTGGCGGGGGCCCGCCCGGCAGCGTGACGGGGTTCGGTCCACCGTCACCGGGTGCCGCACCACCGCGTCGCCCCCGTCGCTGCTGACGCGGCGGGCGCGGTCCGCTCACCGCCGACGACCTCGACCAGGGGGGATGGGGCAGGGCGGGATGAAGGGATGCCCGACGACGAGCCGCCCGGGATGCTCACTCGTGGGCGAGCATCCCGCTCCGCAGCTTGCCCAGCATCCGGCTCAGCAGCCGGGACACGTGCATCTGCGAGATTCCGAGCTCCGCGCCGATCTGCGCCTGGGTCATCTCCTGGCCGAAGCGCATGTCGATGATCCGGCGCTCCCGCTCGTCCAGTTCGCCCAGCAGAGGAGCGAGGGCGTGGAGATTCTCCACGGTCTCCATGGCGGGGTCCGGCTCGCCCAGCACCTCGGCGAAGGTCCGCCCGGCGTTCTGCCCGGGCCCGGCCTCCGCGGTGTCGGTCGGCATGTCCAGGGAGCCCGCCGTGTAGCCGTTGGAGGCGACGATCCCCTCCGTGACCTCGGACTCCGTTATCCCCAGGTCCTCCGCCAGCTCCTGCACCGTGGGGTCCCGGTCGAGGTCGCCCGCCAGGGACTCCTTCGCCTTCGCCAGGTCGACCCTCAGCTCCTGGAGGCGCCGCGGCACGTGCACCGCCCAGCTCGTGTCACGGAAGAACCGCTTGATCTCCCCGACGATGTACGGCACGGCGAACGAGGTGAACTCGACCTCCCGCGAGAGGTCGAAGCGGTCGATCGCCTTGATCAGCCCGATGGTGCCGACCTGGATGATGTCCTCCATGTCGCCGCTGCCCCGGTTGCGGAAGCGGTTGGCGGCGAAGCGGACGAGGGACAGGTTCATCTCGATGAGGGTGTTGCGCGCGTACTGGTACTCGTGCGTGCCCTCCTCCAGGACCTGGAGGCGGTCGAAGAAGAGACGTGAGAGCCGGCGCGCGTCCATCGGGGCGATCTTCCCGGCCTCCTCGATCCACGGAAGCTCTTCGGTGGCGCCCGCCCGCTCCGTACCGGCCGTCTGTGCGGTCTGCGCACTGTGCACGGTCATGTCGCTTCACGCTCCCTGGTTCGTAGGCCCTGAGGCCTGTTCGCCTTCCCGGGGGTGCGACTCTCATGCGCGGCGCAGCGAGTTGATCTGGCCACACGGTGCGAGTTGGCCGGAAACAGGCCTGGTTCGGCCCTGAGGTGCCGTCATCTGGCGGGCGCTGCCGAAAGGCACCGGCCAGGCAGGCGCAAAGAACCGCCCCACCGGTACGGGGGAGCCCGGTGGGGCGGTCGCCACCAGAGTGCCACAGGCAGGCGGCGGTTGGGACCGGACCGGCGCGTATTGGCCTACGGATGAGTCGATTTCGCCGCTCGTCCACGCGGGCGCGCGCCGGGGCATCGGTGCACCCCGGTGATCGCGGTGTCATGAACAGACTCCCCTCGCGGAATACGTGCCGGACCCACAGGCTTTCCGTTCTTGGCGGCGCATCGCCCCCGGCGCCGGGGGCCCGCCGTCGAGGAACCGCGCGAACGTCGTCGAGGAACCGCGCGACGCGAAGGACGGAGCGAGGAAGACCATGCCCCAGAACCACACCCGGCCCCGGACCGATGCCACGTCCCGGCCGCATCCGCTGGACAACCCCGCCCGGTCCTCGCTCACCGGTCCGCACGCCCACTTCGCCGAGAGGCATGGGAGGATCCTGCGCTATCCCGTCGACGTCACCCCCTGGATCGCGCTCCCCGACGTCCCGGACGCCCAGGACTGGGCGGATGTCGCGGGGCTCGCTGGGCCGGGCGGTTCCGTCGCCCTGGCCGCGCTCCAGGCGCCGCCGCCACAGGACTGGGAGATCGTCTTCCGGGCCGAGGGCGTCCAGCTGGTCGACGACTCGGTGGCCGCCGCACCCGATCCGGAGGCGGTCCGGCTGGGCCCGCAGGACGTGCCGGAGATGCTGGACCTGGTGGCACGCACCCGCCCCGGCCCCTTCCTGCCGCGCACGGTCGAGATGGGTACGTATCTGGGCATCCGCCGGGGCGGCACCCTGGTGGCGATGGCGGGGGAGCGGCTGCACCCGCCCGGCTGGACCGAGATCAGCGGCGTCTGTACGGACGAGTCCGTACGGGGGCAGGGGCTGGCGAGCCGACTGGTCCTGGCGGTCGCACACGGCGTCCGAGAGCGCGGCGAGACGCCGTTCCTGCATGCCTCCGCCTCCAACACCGGGGCCGTACGGCTCTACGAGTCCATCGGCTTCCGGCTCCGCCGGCGTACGGAATTCCTCTCCGCCCTGGTCCCCGCCACGCTCCCGTCGGCCGACGGGACCCGCAGGCCCTCGCTGCGCTGACCGGGCAGCCGGCACCGGTATCCGCAGGACGGGACCTGAGGCACCCCGGTACGGGGGCCCAGGCCCCGGGCCGGAAGTCCCGGGCGGGACCTTCGGCCCCCGTTCAGGGCCCTAAGCCCTCCTGCGCGGACGCCCGCGCCCCGGTCAACTGGAAGGGACCGCCCGAAACCGCGGGCGGCGCCGGGAGATCAGCGGGAGGACAGGCCGTGCCCATGAGGTTGCTGGACATGGCGCCGAAGCAGAGCGGGGTACGGCACCGGAGCGGTGCCGCGCCCGGTCCGGACGCGGGCATCGCGGCGGTGTCCCGGAGCCGGATCGGCAACTGGGCGCTGGTCGGCGGTCTGGCGCTGCTGACGGTGCTGGTCGTGGTCCTCGACGCCACGACTGGCAACGACCTGCGGGTCGTTCCGCTGCTCGTGGTCGTCCCGGCCCTGGCCTCCGTCTACTGCAGCCTCCGCCAGACGATCTGGGTCGCGGTGTGGATCACCACGGTCGTCGTCGGCTTCCGGGTCGGCGCGGACGGCGCCTTCTGGGACTTCGTCTTCGGCATCGGCTTCGCCGTACTGGCCTGCGCCCTCGGGGTCGCCGCCTGCGCGGCACGCATCCGGCACGCCACCGAGATGGCGCGGCTGCGGTCCGCCGCCGTCACCCTGCAGCGCCAGATCCTGCGGCCGCTGCCCGTCGAGACCGACCACGTCCTCGCGCACGGACTCTACGAGCCGATCGAGGAGGACCGCTTCGTCGGCGGAGACATCTACGAGGTCGTCGAGTCGCCCTACGGGACCCGCGTGATCATCGGAGACGTCCAGGGCAAGGGGCTCGCGGCCATCGGCGCCGGATTCGCGGCCATCGCCGCGTTCCGCGAGGCGGCCATCCGCGAACCCACGCTCACCGGCGTGGTGGAGGCGCTGGAGGACGCCGTCGTCCGGCACAACGTGTTCTCCGCCCAGACCGGTGAGGCCGAACGCTTCGTGACCGCGCTCGTGCTCGGCTTCGACGAGGGCGGCCGGGTGGAGGCCGTGAACTGCGGCCACCTGCCGCCGCGCCTGCTGCACGAGGGCCGGACCTCGGCCGTCACCCTCCACCGGACGTACGTCCCCCTCGGCCTCGCCGGACTCAGCCGGGAGGCCCGTACGGCCGAGTCCTTCGACTTCCCACAGGGCGCGACGCTCCTCGTCGTCACCGACGGGGTGACCGAGGCGCGCGACACCGCCGGCGCCTTCTACCCGCTGGACGAGCGGGTCGGGGGCTGGGCCGGGCACGGGCCCCGCGAACTGCTCGATGCGCTCCACGTCGATCTGGAGAGCTTCTCCGGCGGCGTCCGGCGCGACGACGTCGCCGCGCTCGCTCTGCGCCGCGCCCCCGTGGTCTGAGAGCCCCCGACGCCCCCGTGGCCTGAGCGCGCGCACCGACGGCTTCGCGGGCTCGCCCGCCTATGTCGCGGCCAAGCACGGCGTCGTCGGCCTCACCAAGACCGCGGCGCTCGAACGCGCCGGACAGAACGTCCGGATCGACGCGGTCAGCCCCGGCCAGGTCCTGCTGAAGGTCACCGCCTCCGTACGACGGTGGCCCTGCTCCCTTCCCGGCGGCCGCCGCCGGGGCGGGCGGAAATTCTCGGCGGGGCCGGCGAGCCGCCGTTAGACTCGTCGGCATGGGTTCGTACCGTTTCTACTTCTTCCGCTGATTCCCGGCCCGGACGGCCGCCGCGCGCCGCACCACGCGTCGCTGTGAGACGCCCCCGGTGACGTCGACGTCACCCCGAGCGCACGCCGCCGTCCCCTCCGCCGTCCGGCATCCACGCCCCGCCGCCGCGCCCCCGTGCGCGCCGCCGCGGGCCGTCACCCAGGGAAAAGGCACCCATGCACCCCCAGCGCGACCGCGCTCAACTGGCCATGAAGGACGTCTCCAAGGCGTACGGGGACCGCTCCGTACTCGATCAGGTGACCCTCACCGTCGGGCCCGGTGAGAAGACCGCCGTCATCGGCGAGAACGGCTCCGGAAAGTCCACCCTGCTCCGGCTGCTGGCCGGCGCGGAACAACCGGACACCGGAGAGATCACCGTCCGGTTCCCCGGCGGCACCGGCTACCTCGCCCAGACCCTCGGCCTCGACCCGGCCGGCACCGTGCAGGACGCCGTCGACGCGGCCCTCGCCGAGCTGCGCGACCTCGAACACCGTATCCGCGAGGCGGAGGCCGGCCTCTCGGAGCGGAAGCCCGGCGACCCGGGGCCCACCGACGCGGAACTCGCCGCGTACGGAGAACTCCTCACCGCCTACGAGGACCGCGACGGCTACCGGGCGGACGCCCGCACCGAAGCGGCTCTGCACGGCCTCGGCCTCGCCCACCTCACCCGGGACCGTGCCCTCGCCACGCTCTCGGGCGGCGAGCAGTCCCGGCTCGCCCTCGCCTGCGTGCTGGCCGCCGCTCCGGAACTGCTGCTGCTCGACGAGCCGACCAACCATCTCGACGCCCGCGCGGTCGGCTGGCTGGAGGACCATCTGCGCGCCCACCGGGGCACCGTCGTGGCGATCACCCACGACCGGGCGTTCCTGGAGCGCGTCACCTCGGTGATCCTGGAGGTCGACCGTGACCTGCGCACGGTCACCCGGTACGGGGACGGCTGGGACGGCTACCGCACGGCCAAGGCCGCCGCCCGCCGCCGCTGGGCCCAGGAGCACGAGGAGTACCTGGCGGACCTGGCCCGCACCGAGGAGCTGGTCGAGGCCGCCGGAGCGCGGCTCACGGCCACCGGAGGGGACCCGGGACAGGGCTTCGGCAAGCACCGCCGCTCGCACGAGGCCAAGCTGTCCGGTCAGGTCAGGGCCGCCCGGACCCGGCTGGACGCCCTGCGCAGGTCTCCCGTGCCGCCCCCGCCCCGACCTCTCGCCTTCACCGGCCGCCCGGCCGTGGCCACGGAGACCGGCACGGCGGCCCGGGTCGGAGCCGCTGACGGAACCGGCACGGCGGGCGGCATCAGAACCGGCACGGCGGGTGGTGCGAGGCCCCTCGTCGAGCTGGACGCCGTCTCCGTCGGGGACCGCCTCCACCTCCCCTCCCTGCGCGTGGCATCGGGAGACCGCCTCCTGGTGACCGGCGAGAACGGGGCCGGGAAGACCACCCTGCTGCGGGTCCTCGCGGGCGACCTGGCTCCCGGCACGGGCACGGTGACCCGCCATGCCCGCATCGGCTACCTCCCGCAGGAACTGCCCGCCCGGCCGACCCGGCGCACCCTGCTCGCCACCTTCGCGGCGGGCCGCCCCGGCTTCCCCGACGAGTACGCCGACGAACTCCTCGCCCTCGGCCTGTTCCGCCCCGAGGACCTCGACGTGCCCGTCGCGTCCCTCTCCGTCGGCCAGCAACGCAGGCTGGCCCTGGCCCGGCTGGTGACCCGGCCGGCCGATCTGCTGGTGCTGGACGAGCCGACGAACCACATCGCGCTGAGCCTGGTCGAGGAGCTGGAGCGGGCCCTCGACCAGTACCAGGGCGCGGTCGTCGTCGTCTCGCACGACCGCAGCTTCCGGGCCCGCTTCACCGGCGACGTCCTGGAACTGCGGGCCGGCCGCCCGGCGGATGCGGTACCGGCCTACGCGTCGGGGGAGGCGGCCGTCCCGCGCACCCGGGCGCGCAGCCGGTCGACGAACACCCGCTGACCGGCGATCAGCCGCTCGGCGGCCTGCTCCGGCGTGCACCAGGCGAACCGGTCCATCTCCGGGAACTCCTGCTGCACGCCGGACCCACGCGGCCACTCCATCGTGAACGTCCCAGGCACGACGGACGCCACGTCCAGCTCCGCCTCCAGGGCCCAGACGGTCACGGTCTTGCCGCTGCGCTGCCGCGACTCGCCCAGGGGGATCAAATCGCCCGGCGGGACCGGTACCCCCAGCTCCTCCGTGAACTCCCGGCGGGCAGCCGCCTCCGCTCCCTCCTCCGGCCCGTACTCGCCCTTCGGCACCGACCAGGCGGCCGTCTCCCGCCCCGCCCAGAACGGCCCGCCCATGTGCCCGATCAGCACCTCGACATCCCGCTCGCCCCGGGCGTCCGTGACCCGGAAGAGAACAAGCCCCGCACTGCGCCTGCCTGTCGACATGGCGTCAAGTCTGCTGCGGCGGAGTACGGGGCGCCACGCGAGGGTGGGCGGCGCGGGGGAGTGCCGGCCCCGGCGGCGGGCCCCGCCGACCGTCGGCACCCCGACGCCCCTACGTCTTCCGGTAGCCGTACGCCTCCGAGGCCGCCGCCTCCACCGCCGCGAGATCGCCGCCCGCGGAGGCGGTCACCACGGCGGCCACCGCACCCTCCACGAACGGCGCGTCCACGAGCCGGGTGTCCTCGGGCAGCTCGTCGCCCTCGGCGAGCATGGCCTTCACCGTGAGGACCGCGCTCCCGAGATCCACCAGGACCGCGACGCCCGCACCGCGGTCCACCGCGGCGGCGGCCCGGCCGATCAGCTCCGCGCTCGTCCCGAGCCCGCCGTTCGGCAGCCCGCCGGCCGGGGCGACCGGCGCGGTCACCCCTCCGGCGGCGAGCCCCCGGGCCAGCTCGGCGACCGAATCGGCGACCGGACCGCTGTGGGAGACCAGTACGATGCCCACCTGCCGCTCGCCGCTCACGCGCCCGCTCCGTCCGCCACGGTCGCCGCCAGGGCCTCGACCAGCAGCGCCGACGAGGTCGCGCCCGGGTCCTGATGCCCGATGCTGCGCTCGCCGAGATAGCTGGCCCGGCCCTTGCGCGCCTGCAACGGCACCGTGGCCACGGCGCCCGCACGGGCCGCGTTCGCGGCGCCGTCGAACGAGGTGGCGAGGGCCTCGGCCGCGGGCAGCAGCGCGTCGAGCATCGTCTTGTCCCCGGCCTGGGCGCCGCCCAGCTGACCCACCGCGGCGACCCCCGCCGCGAACGCCTGGGCGAGCTGGTCCTGCGTCACCTCTTCGTCGTCCCCGAGAGCTTTGCCCGTACGGCGCAGCAACGTCCCGTACAGCGGGCCGGATGCTCCGCCGACCGTGGAGATGAGCTGCCGTCCGGCCAGGGTGAGCACCGCGCCGGGAGTGGCGGGGGCGTCCTTCTCCAGCACCGCCGTCACCGCCGTGAAGCCGCGCTGGAGGTTGCTGCCGTGATCGGCGTCCCCGATCGCCGAGTCCAGCTCGGTCAGATGGTCCGCCTCACGCTCCACGGACGCCGCGACAGCGGTCATCCAGCGGCGGAAGAAGTCGGTGTCGAGCACATGATCTCCTGTTCCTCGGTCCCGCCGGGACGGATCGTCCCGACGGCACGGGCAGTACGGCCGACCGACCCCGCACCGGGGTCGCGTACCCGGTCGCGGGGTCCCGCCGGCGGCTCAGCAGCCCCAGCGGAGCGCGGCCGTCCGCACGGGTGCGTCCCACAGCCGCAGCAGCTCCTCGTCAACCTGGCACAGCGTCACCGAGCAGCCTGCCATGTCGAGCGATGTCACGTAGTTCCCCACGAGCGTCCGAGCCACCGGAACGCCCCGCTCGGACAGGACCCGGTGGACCTCGGCGTTGAACCCGTACAGCTCCAGCAACGGTGTCGCCCCCATGCCGTTCACCAGCGCCAGCACCGGACCGGTGGGGCGCAGATCCTCCAGCACCGCGTTCACGGCGAAGTCGGCGATCTCCCCTGACGTCATCATCGGCCGCCGCTCACGCCCCGGCTCCCCGTGGATGCCGATGCCCAACTCCAGTTCTCCGGAAGGCAGATCGAAGGTGGGGCTGCCCTTGGCCGGCGTGGTGACGGCACCGAGCGCCACCCCGAAGCTGCGCGAGGCCCCGTTCACCTGCCGAGCGACCGCGGCCACCCGCTCCAACGGAGCGCCCTCGTCCGCCAGAGCTCCGGCGATCTTCTCGACGAAGAGCGTCGCTCCGGTACCGCGCCGCCCGGCGGTGAACGTACTGTCGCTCACGGCCACGTCGTCGTCCACCACCACCTGGGCGACCTGGATCCCCTCGTCATCGGCGAGCTCGGCGGCCATCTCGAAGTTGAGCACGTCACCGGTGTAGTTCTTGACGACGAACAGAACCCCCGCCCCACTGTCGACCGCGGCCGCCGCCCGCACCATCTGATCCGGCACGGGGGAGGTGAACACCTCCCCGGGACAGGCGGCCGACAACATCCCGGGTCCGACGAACCCGGCATGCAGTGGCTCATGCCCGGAACCGCCCCCGGAGACGAGGCCCACCTTCCCCGCCACGGGGGCGTCCCGGCGGGCGACGACCCGGTTCTCCACATCGACGGTCAGCTCGGGATGCGCGGCCGCGATGCCCCGCAGGGCATCGGCGACCACGGTCTCGGGAACGTTGATCAACATTTTCATGTCTGTCTCCTCGTGAGCTTGGCAGAGAGGGCTTCGGTCTGCGTTTTCCCTGGTCAGGAGAGATGTGTTCAGTTGTTGATCTCGGCGGCCGCGGCGGCTCGTCGCGCCTTGCGGCGGTACGGACACTGATCACTCGCCGAGTTTTCTGACCACTCGTCACCTACCCGTGGAATTGGTTCTGATCACGGCGGGAAGGAGCTCGAGTTCACCGTACGATCCTGCCTGCGTGCTGAGTTCGACGCCATCTCAAGGGCGTTTCGCGAAGCCCCCAGCCGGGTTCGGCAGTGTGGCCGTGCATCGGACCGGCCGGCCCGGTACCGGTGAGTGGGAGCGAAGGGCTTTCCTCGGCCGGCGCGCAACCGCAGGGGGCCGCCGGGGGACTCGAGGCCGAGCGTGCACGGTGCGAGCGGTCGCTGTTCTCCCCGGTGCCACGATCGGACGTGGTGCTCACGAGGCGTGGACGCCCAAGGTCCTGCCGGTTGGCATGCACGCTCGGCGGTGTGGTACTTGCTGCCGGTCTTCCGCCGGCCGGCCGGCTGCGGACGGGTGTCGGCACCCTCATTTCCGCCGTCCCGAGCCGAACCCCGGCTCCAACGGCAGGAGCCGGGATGTCCTCGTCTGCCGGGTGGCGGTCGGCCACTCGGCGGGGCAGCGGAATCAGCGGGCGTCGGCCTCCGGTGCTTCGGCCGGTACGTCGCGGACGCCGAGCCGCAGGTGCTCGACGTGGTAGAGGGCCTGGTCGAGGAGTTCGGCGACGTGGTTGTCGTAGAGCGCGTAGATGATCGACCGCCCGTGACGCTCGCCGGTGACCAGGCCCAGGTTGCGCAGCAGGCGCAGCTGGTGCGAGCAGGCGGAGGCTTCCATGCCGACGGCTTCGGCGAGGTCGCCCACGGAGCAGGGACCTTCCTGCAGGCGGGCCAGGATGTGCAGCCGCGAGGGTGTGGCGAGGGCCTGGAGGGTGGCGGCGACGTCGGCGGTGCCGACCGCGTCGAGACGTTCGCGGGTGGTGGCACTGCTGGTGGTGTCGCTTCCGTGGCCCATGCGTCCATCTTACCGACGACACTTGAAGATCTGTTCATGTATTCCTGTATGGTGAGGGTGTCGCCCCGCCTCCGCCCGTGAAGGGTTACTTCGTCATGCCTTCTGTCCTGGACCAGCGCCCCGCCCCACCCGCCTGCGATCCGCGTCCTGCCCTGCCCCGGCGCCGTACACGTGTCCTGGCGCTGCCCGAGGCCCGGTGGGCGCTCGCGGCCCTGGTGCTGTTCCTTCTGGCCCTGCCGGTCCACCTGCTGGGTGGTCCGGTCTGGCTGTGGGGGCCGTTGTTCGCCGCGACGTACGTCACCGGCGGGTGGGAGCCGGGGTGGGAGGGCCTGAAGGCGCTGAAGGACAAGACGCTGGATGTGGACCTGCTGATGGTCGTGGCGGCGCTCGGTGCTGCCGCGATCGGGCAGGTCCTGGACGGGGCGCTGCTGATCGTCATCTTCGCCACCTCCGGCGCTCTGGAGGCCGTCGCGACCGCCCGTACGGCAGATTCGGTGCGCGGTCTGCTGGATCTCGCTCCCACCACCGCCACCCGGCTCCTGGCCGACGGCACGGAGGAGAGCGTCGACGCCGGGCGCCTCGCGGTCGGGGACATGATCCTGGTGCGCCCCGGGGAGCGGGTCGGTGCCGACGGGCAGGTCCTGGACGGGGCGAGCGACGTCGACCAGGCCACCATCACCGGCGAGCCGCTACCGGTGACCAAGCAGGCGGGCGACGAGGTGTTCGCCGGCACGGTGAACGGCACCGGCGCGCTGCGGGTACGGGTCGAGCGGGATCCGGCCGACTCGGTGATCGCCCGGATCGTGAAGATGGTCGAGGAAGCCTCCGGGACCAAGGCGCCGACCCAGCTGTTCATCGAGAAGATCGAACAGCGGTACTCGATCGGCATGGTCATCGCGACCCTGGCCGTCTTCGGTATCCCGCTCGCCTTCGGCGACACCCTTCAGTCGGCACTGCTGCGGGCGATGACGTTCATGATCGTCGCCTCGCCCTGCGCGGTGGTCCTCTCGACGATGCCGCCACTGCTGTCCGCGATCGCCAACGCGGGCCGCCACGGTGTGCTCGCGAAGTCCGCCGTCGTCATGGAACGCCTCGGGCAGGTCGACACCGTCGCCCTGGACAAGACCGGAACGCTGACCGAGGGCACCCCGCGCGTCACCGACATCACCCCCCTGCCCGGCGGCGATCTGGACGAGAACGCTCTCCTCCACCTGGCGGCTTCCGCCGAGCACGCCAGCGAGCACCCCCTGGCCCGCTCGGTCGTGCAGGCCGCCCGCGAACGAGGGCTCGTCCTGGCCGAGGCGTCCGAGTTCACCTCCGCCCCGGGCACCGGTGTCACCGCCACGATCGACGGCCGGACCATCCGGGTCGGTTCCCCGGCCCGCCTCGCCCCCGCCAGCGGCGAAGACCTCGACGGGGCGGTCCAGGCGCTGGAGAGCGGGGGCCGTACCGCGGTCCTCGTCGTGCGCGACGGCGTAGCGGTCGGCGTGCTGGGCATCGCGGACCGGCTCCGCCCCGACGCGAAGGCGACGGTCGCCGCGCTGACCGGACTGACCGGCCGCCCGCCGGTCCTGCTGACCGGCGACAACGAGCGCGCCGCCCGGCACCTGGCCGCCGAGGTCGGCATCACCGACGTGCGCGCCGGGCTGCTGCCGCAGGGCAAGGTCGCCGCTGTACGGGAGTGGGAGGCCGAGGGCCGCCGGGTGCTGGTCGTCGGCGACGGCGTCAACGACGCCCCCGCGCTGGCCGCCGCACACGCCGGCATCGCCATGGGCAAAGCCGGCTCCGACCTCGCCCTGGAGACCGCCGACGCCGTCGTCGTCCGCGACGAACTCGCCACCATCCCCGCCGTCGTGGCCCTCTCCCGCACAGCCCGCCGCCTCGTCGTCCAGAACCTCACCATCGCCGGGGTGTTCATCACCGCCCTGGTCGCCTGGGACCTCATCGGCACGCTCCCGCTGCCGATCGGCGTCGCCGGCCACGAAGGGTCCACCGTCATCGTCGGCCTCAACGGACTGCGCCTGCTGCGCGAGCACGCCTGGACCGACTCCGCCGGCCAGGACGGCGCGTGAGCAGACGCGTCCGCCGCCGTACCGCAGCCGCGACCGGGGCTGTGCGTGCCCGCTGCACCGTCACCGTCTGCCGGGGATGCCGCTGCGGCACCGTCGCAAAGGTTCCCCCGCCTCGACCACGGAGCCCGGCTCGCCGACCTGCGTACCGCCCTGGCCGGGGTGGCGATGATCCGTCGCACCGACTGCCTGGACGCGTGCGAGCGGTACAGAAGCTGATCGACAACCCATGGCACGACGCGGGGGCCGGACGCATCCGGCCCCCGCCCGGGCAGCGCCCCATATCCGCCGTATGTGCGTTCGGTTAGGCTGTCCTTGCCCGGCCTGTGGACCCGGGCGTGCGGACCCGGGTTCCGGTGCCGCAGGCAGGAACCCGGCGGACGGAACAGGCAGAGGCAGGGCGCAAGTGGGAGACGGTGACCTGGCTCGTGTGCGTCATGCGCCCGGTGAGGCGGGAGCGCCCATGCGGGTAAGGGCGACGGGGGACGCGGGTCCTGGGCCGGCGCCCGGGGTGAGGCGTCGTGGATAGGATCGCGCTCGCGGCCGGAGCCCTGTACGTCATCGTCCTGCTTCGCGCCGGAGGAACGTTCGCCGTCGGGTGGCTCACCGGCGCTGGCGCCCGGCGCGGCAGGTTCGCCGGGCGGATCTCTTCGGCTAGGTTCCGGCGTGCCGAGCGGGCGATCCAGCGGTGGGGCGCGCCGGTGGTGGCCGTCTCCTTCCTGACGGTCGGTTTCCAGACCGCCGCCAACTTTCTCGCCGGCAGCATGCGCATGCCGCTGTCGCGCTACCTTCCTGCCCTGCTCGTGGGCGGAGCGGCCTGGGCCCTGATCTACGCGTCTGCGGGGCTCGGCGTGCTCGAAGTGCTGGTAAGGCTCTTCGCCGAGCGGACGGCCCTCGGGGTGTCCGCCGTGGCCGTCCCCCTCCTCGCGGTGTGCGGGGTGGTGGTGCACCGCAGAAGAAGGGCGGTCCCGTCCTCCGGGAACACCGGCGCGGAGTGACCACGCGGGGCCGCCGCCCGGTCCACCGCCCCCTGCGAGGAGTACGTAGGTTGTCGTCACCATCCGGCCCGGTCGCAGGCATGGAACGCCATCAGGTCGCCGTCTACGTGGGGGCCCTGGCAGTCGGGGGTCTGGTGGGCTGGGCCGCACCCGGTGCGGGGCCGGGCCTGGAGCATGCGATCAACCCGGTGCTGGCCGCCCTGCTGTACGTGACGTTCCTGCAGGTGCCCGCCGCTGAGCTGGCCCGCTCGGCGCGGGCGGGCCGGTTCCTGGCCGCGACGCTGGTGGTGAACTTCGTCGTGGTGCCGCTGGTGGTCGCCGCGATGTTCACCTTCCTCCCGGACGACCGGGCGGTCCGCCTCGGCGTCCTGCTGGTCCTCCTGGCCCCGTGCGTCGACTACGTGATCGTCTTCAGCGGGCTCGCCGGCGGCAGCAGCGAACGTCTGCTCGCCGCCACTCCGTTGCTGCTCCTCGCCCAGATGGTGCTGCTGCCGGTCTGTCTGTTCCTGTTCATGGGCGCGGACCTGGCCGACGTGGTGGAGGCCGGACCGTTCGTCGAGGCGTTCGTCGTGCTGATCGTCATCCCGCTCACGCTGGCCTGGCTCACCCAGGCGTGGGCAGCACGCCGTCCGGCCGGACAGAAGGCCGCCGACGCGATGGGCACGACCATGGTGCCGCTGATGGCCGCCGTCCTGTTCACCGTGGTCGCCTCCCAGGTACCGAAGCTCGGCGACGCCGGCAGCCTGGGGGCCGTGGGCCGTGTCGTGCCGTTCTACGTCGCGTTCCTCGTCGTGATGGCGTTCGCCGGGCTCGGCGTCGCCCGTCTGTTCCGCCTGGACGCCCCGGCCGGGAGGGCGATCGTGTTCACCGGCGCCACCCGTAATTCCCTGGTCGTCCTGCCCCTCGCCCTGGCGCTGCCGGACGCGCTGGCCGTCGCCGCGATGGTCGTGGTCACCCAGACCCTGGTCGAGGTGATCGGCATGGTGATCTACGTCCGGGCCGTCCCCCGGCTGCTGCCGCTCCGAGGCTGATCCCGCACCGGCCGCCGCCCTCGCGGCGGGTGCCTCCAGAACCGCGGCGGGGGCCCGGGCCACCGAGATGTCCAGGTGAACCACGTCCCAGGAGGGGACGCTCCCGGCGGTAGACCTGTGCCCAGGTACCGGATGCAACTCCTCCTGTTCATGCGTAGCCGTACGCATGTATGCCTGGCTTGAATTATTCGAACGTTCGAGCGAATATCGAAGGGTGT
Source organism: Streptomyces anulatus (assembly GCF_000721175.1). Lineage (GTDB taxonomy): Bacteria > Actinomycetota > Actinomycetes > Streptomycetales > Streptomycetaceae > Streptomyces > Streptomyces anulatus_C. The sequence goes on along the minus strand of NZ_JOEZ01000010.1, from coordinate 101,089 downwards.
GGACAGGTCGGCAGGTAGTCGAGGAGCGGGGTGCGGTAGCCGTTGCGGTGGCGTCGCCGCTTTCTGACCTGCTGCCGGGATGGGGTATTCGTCCTGGTGTGGCGGTGGGTGCGGGCGGGGATCTGCCGCTGCTGCTGGCGCCGGCCGCTCTGGCGGCTGCGGAGTCGGCGGCGTGGGCGGCGGTGGGGGTGTCCGAGCTGGGCGGGCTGGCCGCGGCGCAAGAAAGGTCTGGATCTGGCCACCGGCCTGGTGGTGAGCGACCTGGGGCCGCGCGCCGCCCAGGTGCTCGCCGTGCTGCTGGAGGCCGTGATCGAGGCGGCCGACGGCCGGCCCGGCCGGCCGGGACCGACGGCGTACTGGTCGGCGTGGCCGGCCGGCTGGAACTGTCGGCCGAGCCGGCGTTCCTCCACCCCCCAGGACGCCCCGGACGTCTACGGGATGATCGGGAACGGGGGCGCCATCGGCGTCTTCCGGGTCGATTCTGTGTCAGGTCCAGCCCTGTTGCTGCCGTCTTCCTGCTGCGGCCCCGTTCTTCGGGTTGCTCGCCCAGGGCGGCCGGCGGTGGATCGGTGCGCCCGTGCCGGCGTCCCGCCACGTCAGCTCTGTGCGCTCAAGGCGCACTCTCGCAGGAGAGCGACTTCTCGCCACGTCAAGATCGGTTGGCCGAAATTGCTCTATCGAACTATTGTGCGAATAGATCGGATGCAACGTTCTGATAGCAGGACGCCAGACGAGCAGGGGGTGCCAGAGCAGATTCGGAGGTGCGCGATGGGCGTTTTCACACATCTCCACGTCGCTTCCGGGTTCTCCGCCCGCTACGGTGCCTCGCATCCGCAGGACCTGGTGCGCCGGGCGGCGGAGCTCGGCATGGGTGCGCTCGCGCTGACCGATCGGGACAGTGTCACCGGCGCCGTGCGGCACGCGAAGGCGTGCATGAGCGCCGGGGTACGCCCGATCTTCGGGGTGGATCTCGCCGTCCCGGCGTTCGACACGGCAAAGGCTCCTCGCCGCTCGCGCACACCGGTCCGCGGTGGTGGGCACGTGGCGGAGCCGCGCTTGAGAATCACGCTGCTGGCAGGCTCCGTGAGCGGGTGGGCGCGTATCTGCCGCCTTGTCTCCGCGGCCTACGCGCATCCGGTCGACGGCTTTCCGGTCGCCTCGTGGGAGGCGCTGCGGGAGGGCCTGGGTGAGGATGTGGTGGCGATCCTCGGGCCGGCCTCCGAGCCTGTACGTGCGCTGGCCGCCGGGCGGCCGGATGTCGCGGAAAGGCTGCTCGTCCCGTGGCGGGAGATCGCGGGCGAGGGACTTCTGCGGCTGGAGGCGGTCGCCTACGGCCTGTCCGGGCTGGGCGCAGGATCGGTGCGGCTGGCCGCGCACACCCTTGCTCTGGGTGACCGGCTCGGCATCCCGACGGTGCTCACCAACGCGGTGCGTTACGAGCGGCGCGAGCAGCACCGTCTGGCCGACGTGCTGGACGCCGCCCGGCTGCTGCGTCCGATCCCGCAGCGTGGGCCGCTCGACCCGGGCGAGCGGTATCTCAAGTCCGGAGCCGAGATGGCCGAGGTGGCAGAGCGGGTGGCCGCGGCCGCGAGCGCCCCGGCCGGTCGAGGGCGGCGTCTGATCGAGGAGACGGCGGCTACTGCCGAGCAGTGCACGGTGGACCCGGTACGCGACCTCGGCCTGGGGCGAGCGCACTTCCCCGAGCCGCACGTGGTGGGAGCCGGCACCCGGCCGGGGGACGGGATGCGGCTGCTGCGGCAGCGCAGCGAGGCCGGGATGACCGCCCGCGGGCTCGACCGGGATGTGCGGGCGATGGATCAGCTCGGCTACGAGCTCGGGGTGATCGAGCGCCTCGGATACGAGGCGTACTTCCTCGCGGTTGCCCAGGTCGTCGCGGACGTACGGTCCATGGGTATTCGGGTTGCCGCCCGCGGCTCCGGCGCCGGGTCCATGGTCAACCACAGCCTTTTCATCGCCACAGCGAACCCGCTCTCGCACCGGCTCCTGTTCGAACGCTTCCTCAGCGAGCGCCGCACTTCCTTGCCGGACATCGACCTCGATGTCGAGTCCGACCGACGCCTGGAAGTCTACGACCGGATCTTCGAACGGTTCGGCTCCGAGCGCGTGGCGATCACCGGGATGCCGGAGACCTACCGGGCCCGTCACGCCCTGCGCGATACCGGGCTCGCGCTCGGGATCCGTCCGCAGACCGTCGACGAGATCGCCAAGAGCTTTCCGCACATCCGCGCGTGCGACATCGGCTCCGCGCTGTCCGAGCTCCCCGAACTGCGGCAGCTCGCAGCCGAGGCCGACCGGTACGGGCCGCTGTGGGAGCTGGCCGAGGGCCTGGACGCGCTGCCGCGCGGCTTCGCCATGCACCCGTGCGGCGTGATCCTTTCCGACGCGAGCCTGCTCGATCGCCTCCCGGTGCAGCCCGCTCCGGGAGGCGCCTATCCGACGGTGCAGGCGGACAAGCACGATGTCGAAGACCTCGGCCTGCTGAAGCTCGATGTCCTCGGCGTGCGCATGCAGTCGGCGATGGCGCACTCGGTCGCCGAGATCCGCCGCACCACGGGCCGGCACATCGACCTCGACAGTCCCGACCACGTCGACCTCGCCGATGAGCCGACCTTCGAACTGATCCGCAGCACCAAGGTGCTGGGCTGCTTCCAGCTCGAGAGCTCGGGCCAGCAAGATCTCATCGCGCGGCTCCAGCCACGGCACATGCAGGACGTGATCGCCGACATCAGCCTCTTCAGGCCCGGCCCGGTCGCCGGGGGCATGCCCGCGAAGTTCATCGCCGCCCGTCACGGGGTCGAGGAGCCTCGTTATCCGCATCCCGACCTTGTGCCGATCATGGATGACACGTACGGGGTGGTGATCTGGCACGAGCAGATCATGATGATCCTGGCCACGATGACCGGCTGCGACCGTGCAGCCGCGGACGTCGCCCGCCGCGCCCTCGCCGACGCCGAGCGGCTGCCGAAGGTGGAGGCGTGGTTTCACCGCTGCGCCGGCGAGCGCGGCTACCCCCCGGACGTGATCGGCGAAGTCTGGGACATCGTCAAGGAGTTCGGGGCGTACGGATTCTGCCGCGCGCACGCCGTGGCCTTCGCCATTCCGGCCGTCCAGTCGGCGTGGCTCAAAAGGCACTACCCCGCCGCTTTCTTCGCAGGGCTGCTTCAGCACGATCCCGGCATGTGGGCGCCCCGCGTCCTGGTTCAGGACGCAAAGCAGTTCGGAGTGGCGATCCTGCCGGTCGACGTCAATACCTCCCGCAGCGCACACAGCGTCGAGCCGACCGCGAACGGCTGGGGCGTACGGCTCGCGCTGTCCACGGTGCGAGGGATCACCGAGGCGGAGAGCGCCCGCATCGAAGCCGGGCAACCGTACGCCGGCCTGCAGGATCTGTGGCTGCGCGCCCGCCCGTCCCTGCCTCTCGCCCAGCGCCTCGTCAAGATCGGAGCCCTCGCTTCGCTGCAAGGCGAGCTGACCCGGCGGGATCTGCTGTTGCAGGCCACCGAGCTGCACCGCTCCGCACGCAACCGGACCGCGATCGACGGCCAACTGCCGCTCGGCGACGAGACGCATGCGGGCGAGCCGGCCGGGCTGCCCGAGATGACCAGCCGCGACGTGATGAGTGCCGAAATCGACGTGCTCTCCATCGACGTCAGCCGCCATCTGCTCGAACACCACCACCGCCTGCTCGCCGAGCTCGGCGCGACCGACGCCCACCACTTGCAGGCGATGCACCGCGGACAGCAGGTGCTGGTCGCCGGCGTTCGGGCATCGACCCAGACGCCGCCGATCCCGTCCGGCAAGCGGGTCATCTTCGTGACCCTGGAGGACGGCTCCGGGCTCGTGGACCTCGCGTTCTTCGAGGATTCCCACGACACCTGCGCGCACACGGTCTTCCACTCCGGCCTGCTCCTGGTCCGCGGAGTCGTCGAGGAACGCGGCCCCCGGCGCACCGTGGTCGGGCAGATGGCCTGGGACCTCGAGGAGGTCGCCACCACCCGCCGCGACCTGGGCCCCGAAGCCGCCCTTGGCCTGCTCGGCCGCACCACACCCGCCCCCACACCTGCCCGCGGTGACAGCACGCCGGTTGCGGACCGGACACTCGAAGACGGAACGGCCGGGGCGAAGCTCAACGCCTGGAGCGATCTGCGGCCCGCCGGTTCCCGCTCCGCCGACCTGCGGCGCCTGGGACATCGGTCTCCCGGATCGGCGGGGTGAGCGCCATGACCACCCGAGCCCGAAGCGTCCTGCGCATCCAGCTCCACGAACTCGGCCCGGCCGGCCAGGAGACGTACGAGCAGGCCCTCGCACTGCTGCGTGATCTCACCCCGCTGGTACAGGCCCTCCCGCCGGACGCCGCCGACCTCGATGTCACCGGTGCCCTGCGGTTCTTCGACCGGGACACGGGTGGCCTGGCGGCCATGGCCGCACTCCGCCTGGCCGCACACCTCGGGCTACGCGCGACGATCGGCGCCGGCCCGAATCGGATGCTGGCCGCGATGGCGGCCGACACGACCGCCCCCGGCCGGGTCACCGTCGTCGCCCCGGACCCCGAGGCAGTCGCCGCGTTCCTCCATCCCAAGCCTGTCGGCGCCCTCTACGGGGTCGGCCCGGCCACCGCCCGTACGCTCGGTGAATACGGCCTCCACCGCATCGGCGACCTCCTCGACGTTCCGCTGCTGACGCTGCAGCGCATCCTCGGCAAGGCCACCGCCGTGGCGCTGTCGCAACGGGCCCGCGGTCTGGACACGCGCCCGGTCACCTCCGAGACCGCGCCCAAGTCCACCGGCTGCTCCTACGAGTTCAGCCACGATGAGCTCGACCCCGTCGCACACCGCCGGGCCCTGCTCGACCTCTGCGAACGTCTCGGGCTGCGGCTGCGCACCACCGGCCAGGTCGCCGCGCGGCTCGCGCTGAGCATCTCGTACGCCGACGGCGCCACGACGCAGCGCTCGCGAACGCTGGAGGAGTACACCGCTCACACACCGGCACTCCGCACTGCCGCCTACGACCTGTATGCCCGCCTCGGGTTGCAGCGCGCCCGTGTCCGCACGATCACTGTTCGCGCGGACCTCACCGATGCCCAGTACGCCGTCCAGCAGCTGCTCCTGGACCCGGCGGACGGCAAACGGCGCCGCATCGAGCAAGCCGCCGACCGGGCGCGGGCCCGCTTCGGCGCTCAGGCGATCCGCTCAGGCACCCTCGCTCAGCTGCGGTGGTGACCGCGGCCCCAGGCGGCTGTCCCTGATCGAGGGGGCCAGGTGCAGCTTGATGCTGAACCCGCCGCGCGACCGCCCCGGACCGTGAGCACCGGGTTCGGCACATACGCCGCCCGGTGGTTCTTCGACGCCGCTCCCGACCCGGGCCCCTGAGGAGATTCCCTGCGGGGTCAGTCGTTGAGGCGTTCGGCCCGGTGCGCGGCCCAGCGCTGCGTCAGTGACCCGAGCTCCTTCTCCAGGAACCGGAAGAACTCCAGGGTGTTGTTGATCCGGCGTCCCTGCGGGGTGTCGAGGCCGAAGTGGTCCACGCCCTCCCGCATGGTGGCCTGCCAGTTCTTCAGGACGGCGTCCCGTTCGAGCAGTGCGTCGTACCACTGGTCGCTCTGTACGCGGTAGCGCTCACGCCGGGAACCCGGCTCCCGCTCGCGGCTGACCATGTTGACCTGGGCGAGATGGCGGACGGCTCCCGATACGGCTGCCGGGCTGATCTTCAGCCGTTCGCTCAGTTCGGCGGAGGTGAGAGCGCCTCGCTCCGAGGACAGCAGCGCGGCGAAGACTCTGGCCGGCATGCGCGCCATCCCCGCCTGGACCAGCTGGGCGGCGAAGCGTTCCACGAACCGGGAGTCGGCCGCACCGTCGTCACTGCCGTCCGCGCGGCTCTCTTCCCGCCGCTCATCCATGTTCCGACTCCGGTCCCCGTGGTTCCTGACGCTCGTGCCCGAGCCTTCTGTCAGTCTATCCAAGATTCATACGATTTCTTAACTTCACAAATTTCTGAAAGGAGCGTACGTTCGGAATATGAAGAAGGCAATCACTGTCACCGGACTGCACAAGGCTTTCGGTCGGACGCACGCCTTGGACGGCCTGGACCTCGCCGTCGAAGCCGGCGAGGTCCACGGCTTCCTCGGACCCAACGGAGCGGGCAAGTCCACGACGATCCGGGTCCTGCTCGGACTGCTGCGTGCCGACTCCGGCGGCGCCCAACTCCTCGGCAAGGACCCGTGGCGGGACGCGGTCGAGCTGCACCGGCGACTCGCCTACGTGCCCGGGGACGTCGAGCTGTGGCCGAACCTCACCGGCGGAGAGGCCATCGACCTGCTGGCGAAGCTGCGCGGCGGCCTCGACCTGCGGCGGCGCGACGAACTCATCGACCGGTTCGACCTGGACCCGACCAAGAAGGGCCGCGCCTACTCCAAGGGCAACCGGCAGAAGGTCGCCATCGTCGCGGCGCTCGCCTCCGACGCCGAACTGCTGCTCCTGGACGAGCCCACTTCGGGCCTCGACCCCTTGATGGAAGTGGTCTTCCAGGACGTCATTCTTCAGGCCAGAGCCGCGGGGAAGACGGTGCTGCTCTCCAGCCACATCCTGGCTCAGGTGGAAAAGCTCTGCGACCGCGTCAGCATCGTCCGGCAGGGCCGCACCGTGCAGTCGGGCACGCTCGGAGAGATGCGCCATTTCACGCGCACGAACGTCGAAGCCGAGACCGAGCGTCCGGCCACCGGACTCGACGCCATGTCAGGCGTTCACGAACTGCGGGTGACGGACCGGAGGGTGAACTTCGCCGTGGACGGAGCACACCTCGACGCCGCCATCCGCAGGCTCGGTGAGTTCGGCATCCGGAGTCTGATCAGCCATCCGCCGACGCTCGAAGAGCTGATGCTGCGTCACTACGGTGACGAACTCGGGTCCAACGGCCGTGCGGCACAGGGCGACACCGGTTCCCCGGTTGCAGACGGTGGCGTTGCCCGATGACCAGTACCGTCACGCCGCTCGACGTCTCCGGAAGGTCCGCGCCCGCCAGGATCGTTCCTGACGCCTTCACCGGCACCGGGACCCTTGTCCGGTTCGGCCTGCGCCGGGACCGCGTCCGCATGTCCCTATGGCTGCTCGCCCTCACTCTGGGCACGCTGATCACAGCGGCCCAGTACAAGACGCTGTACTCCACCCCCGAAGAGCGCGCCGCGGCCGTCAGCTCCATGGACAGTCCGGCCGCGCTCGCCATGACCGGCCCTCGTCACTATCTCTCCGACTACACCGCCGGCGCGATGCTCGGTCATCAGATGCTCGGCTTCATGGCGGTCCTGGTCGGACTGATGAGCGTCCTGATCGTCACCCGGCACACCCGCGACGAGGAAGAGACCGGCCGCGCCGAACTGGTCCGCTCCACCGTCGTCGGACACCACGCGCAACTCGCCTCCGCACTGGCGCTCGCCGCCGTCGCCAACCTCGCGCTCGCCCTGCTGCTGGCCCTGGGGCTCACCACGACGGGCATCGACGGAATCGGCCCGGGCGGGGCGCTGCTGTACGGCCTCACGCATGCCGCCATCGGGCTCGTCTTCGCCGGGGTCGCCGCCGTCACCGCGCAGATCACGGCGCACACCCGGGGCGCCTCGGGCATGGCGCTCGCGGTGATCGGCGTCGCCTACGTGCTGCGGGCCTCCGGCGACGTGGGCGACGACGCACTGTCCTGGCTGAGCCCGATCGGCTGGATCCAGCGCACCTACGTCTTCGTCGACAACCGGTGGTGGCCCTTGGGCCTCTGCCTGGTCCTCGCCGCACTGACCGCGGCCTACGGCTTCGTGCTGAGCACCCGGCGCGATGTCGGTGCGGGCCTGCGCGCCGCGCGGCTCGGCCGGCGTACGGCGTCCGACGCGCTCACCCGCCCCTTCGGCTTCGCCCTGCGGCTGCACCGGGCGACCTTGCTGGGATTCGGCGCCGGGCTGTGCCTGATGGGCGTCATGTACGGCTCGATCCTCGGCGAGGCCGCCGACATGGTGAAGGACATCGATCAGATCCAGGAAGCGCTGGCGAGGATCGGCGGCAGCACCGTGGCCGAGTCGTTCGCATCCATGGTGATGGTGGTCGTCGCGGTCGTCGCCGCCGTGTACGTGGTGATGGCCGCGCTGCGACCGCGGGCCGAGGAGAACGCCGGCCGCGCCGAACCGCTCCTGGCCACCGGTCTCTCCCGGGACCGCTGGCTCGGCGGCCATGTCGCCGTCGCGCTGGCCGGCGGCACGGTGCTGATGGTCCTCGCCGGGCTGAGCTTCGGCCTCTCGGGCGCGGCGTCGGCAGGCGACGGCGACCTGGTTCTCGAACTCGTCGGAGCGGCCGCCGCCTACGCCCCGGCGCTGTGGGTGACCGTCGGCGTGGCCGTCCTGCTCTTCGGCTGGTTCCCGCGTGCGGGAGTGGCGGCCTGGATCGTGCCCGTGTACGCGTTCCTCGTCGGGTACCTGGGGCCGATCCTCCAACTCCCGGACTGGACGAAGAACCTGTCGCCCTTCGGCCATGTGCCCCAGCTCCCGGCCGCCGGGATGAACTGGACCCCGCTGCTCGTCCTGACCGCCGTCGCGGCCGGACTGATCCTGCTCGGGCTGGCGGGCTTCCGCCGCCGGGACCTGGACACCAAGTGACGCACGGGGGAGAAGAGCGGCGACAGACGGTGTGAGCGCCCGCTCCCCGCCCCCGCACGGGACGGGGAGCGCGCCCCGTCCCGGCACGCTCCGGTGGCTCATCTCGTATGGGCGGCGTCAAGGATGCCGCCCGCCGCGTATGGGCGCTGTCAAAGGGCGTCCGCTTTCCACCGGGCGTGGGGTTTCCTCGTGGAGTCCGTTCGTTTCCGAACTCTTCCAGGAGCATGCGATGGCCGATCTGGCCTTCGTCGTCATCACCGTCGCGGTATTCGCGCTCGTCGCCCTCATCGCCAAGGGGGTGGCGAAGCCGTGACTGCCGAAAACATCATCGGGCTGATCGTCGCCGCCGCCCTGCTGGGATATCTCGTCCTCGCCCTCCTCTATCCGGAGAGGTTCTGAGTACGGATATGAGTCCCGTTCTTGCTGACGTGCTCCAGGTGTCCGCGCTGGTCGTCGCGCTCGCGCTGGTGCACAGGCCCCTCGGCGACCACATGGCCGCCGTCTTCTCCTCCGGAAAGCACCTTCGTGTGGAGAAGTGGATCTACCGCGCGGTCGGGGCGAACCCGAACGCAGATATGCGCTGGCCCGCCTATATGCGGGCTGTGCTCGCGTTCTCGGCGGTGAGCGTCCTCTTCCTGTACCTGCTCATGCGGGTGCAGGACCGATTGCCGTTGTCGCTCGGATTCGACGCGATCTCGCCCGACCAGGCTTTCAACACGGCCGTTTCCTTCACGTCCAATACCAACTGGCAGTCCTACGCCGGTGAGTCGGCGATGAGCCACCTCACCCAGACCGGCGGCCTGGCCGTGCAGAACTTCGCCTCCGCGGCGGCCGGTATCGCGGTGGCCATCGCGCTCGTACGCGGCTTCGCCCGTTCCCGCACCGGTGAACTGGGCAACTTCTGGGCCGACCTGGTACGCGGTGTCGTGCGCATCCTCATCCCGATCTCGGTGATCGCGGCCGTCCTGCTGGTCGCCACCGGTGCGATCCAGAACTTCGCCGGTGTCCACGAGATCACGACGCTGACGGGGCAGACGCAGTCCATCTCGCCGGGTGCGGTCGCCTCGCAGGAGGCGATCAAGGATCTGGGGACGAATGGTGGCGGCTACTTCAACGCGAACTCCTCGCACCCCTTCGAGAACCCGAACGGCTTCTCGAACCTGCTGACGATCTTCCTGCTGCTGGTGATCCCGTTCTCGCTGCCCCGGACCTTCGGCACGATGGTCGGCTCGGTCAAGCAGGGCTACGCGATCGTCGCCGTCATGGCGTCGGTCTGGTTCGTCGGCGTGGTCCTGGTGACCTGGATCGAGTACGCCCACCCCGGCAGCGCCTCGCAGCTCGCGGGCGGCGCGATGGAGGGCAAGGAGCAGCGGTTCGGCGAGGGGTCCTCCTCGCTGTTCGCCGTCTCCACCACCATGACCTCGACCGGCTCGGTCAATTCGTTCCACGACTCCTACAGCGGGCTCTCCGGAGGCGTCCTGCTGCTCGGCATGATGCTCGGTGAGATCGCGCCCGGCGGCGTCGGCTCCGGCCTCTACGGCATGCTGATCATGGCGGTCATCGCGGTGTTCGTCGCCGGACTGATGGTCGGCCGTACGCCGGAGTACCTCGGCAAGAAGATCGGCACCCGAGAGATCAAGCTCGCGGCCTGCTCCCTCCTCGTCACCCCGGCGCTCGTCCTGACCGGCACCGCTCTCGCGATGGCCACCGGCAACGGCGAGTCGTCCATGACCAACACCGGCGCGCACGGCTTCTCCGAGGTCCTCTACGCCTACACCTCCGCGTCCAACAACAACGGTTCCGCGTTCGCCGGCTTCACCGCCGACACGGCCTACCACAACACCGCGCTGGGCCTGTGCATGGCCCTGGGCCGGTTCCTGCCGATGGTGTTCGTCCTGGCGCTCGCCGGATCGCTCGCCGAGCAGAGGCCGGTCCCCGCCGGCGCGGGCACGCTACGGACCGAGAAGCCCCTGTTCAGCGGCCTTCTGATCGGCACAATCATGATCATCACCGGTCTGACGTTCTTCCCGGCACTCGCGCTGGGACCGCTCGCCGAAGGGCTCGCGGCATGACCACCGACGTAACGAAGCAGGATGCTGTGTCCCAGACGACGACGGCTGTATCCGCCATCGCCCCCCACCCGGACACGCCGTCCGGGCCCCAGCCGGCCGGGCGGGTCACCGGAGGGTTCTTCGACCCGAAGCAGCTGGTCAGGTCCTTCCCCGACGCCCTGCGCAAGCTCTCCCCACGGGGGATGATCAAGTCGCCCGTCATGTTCGTGGTCCTCGTCGGCTCGGTCGTCACCACCGTGCTCGCGGTCAAGGACCCGACCGACCTCTTCAGCTGGGCCATCGCCGGCTGGCTCTGGCTCACCACGATCTTCGCCAACCTGGCCGAGGCCGTGGCCGAGGGCCGGGGCAAGGCCCAGGCCGACACCCTCCGCAAGGCCAGGACCGACACGGTCGCCCGCCGCCTCGCCGGAGGCCGCGAGGAGCGGATCTCCGGTACCGACCTGCGGATCGACGACCTCGTCGTGTGCGAGGCCGGTGACGTCATTCCCGGCGACGGCGATGTCGTCGAAGGCGTCGCCAGTGTCGACGAGTCCGCGATCACCGGCGAATCGGCCCCCGTCATACGCGAGTCGGGCGGCGACCGTTCGGCCGTCACCGGCGGCACGACGGTGCTGTCCGACCGCATCGTCATCAGGATCACGACGAAGCCGGGAGAGACCTTCATCGACCGGATGATCAACCTGGTCGAGGGCGCGGCCCGGCAGAAGACGCCCAACGAGATCGCGCTCAACATCCTGCTGGCGGCCCTCACCGTCGTCTTCCTGCTCGCGGTCGTGACGCTGAAGCCCTTCGCGATCTACGCGGACGCCGACCAGCAGACCTCGATGATCGTGTTGACCGCGCTCCTTGTCTGTCTGATCCCGACGACGATCGGCGCGCTGCTCTCAGCGATCGGCATCGCCGGCATGGACCGCCTGGTCCAGCGCAATGTGCTGGCCATGTCGGGCCGTGCGGTGGAGGCCGCCGGTGACGTGTCGACCCTGCTCCTGGACAAGACCGGCACCATCACCTTCGGCAACCGCCAGGCGGCCGGGTTCGTTCCGGTCAGCGGCACGACGGAAGCGGAGCTGGCCGACGCCGCGCAGTTGTCCTCGCTGGCCGACGAGACGCCCGAGGGGCGCTCCATCGTGGTCCTGGCCAAGGAGAAGTACGGCCTGCGCGAGCGCCACCAGGGCGAACTGGCCCACGCCCAGTGGGTCGCGTTCACGGCGCAGACCCGGATGTCCGGCGTCGACGCCGTGGAGAACGGCGCCGGGCGCAAGGTCCGCAAGGGCGCGGCCGGGTCCGTCGTCGCCTGGGTGAAGCAGCGGGGCGGGAACGTCTCCGACGACGCCCACGCGATCACCGACCAGATCTCCCGGGCCGGAGGAACCCCGCTGCTGGTGGCCGTCGACGACAGCCACGGCGCACGGGTCCTGGGCGTCATCCATCTCAAGGACGTGGTGAAGGAGGGCATGCGGGAGCGGTTCGACGAGCTGCGCCGCATGGGCATCCGCACGGTCATGATCACGGGTGACAACCAGCTGACCGCCAAGGCCATAGCCGAGGAGGCCGGGGTCGACGACTTCCTGGCCGAGGCGACGCCCGAGGACAAGATGGCCCTCATCAAGCGGGAGCAGGCGGGCGGGAAGCTCGTCGCGATGACCGGCGACGGCACCAACGACGCCCCGGCGCTGGCCCAGGCGGACGTCGGTGTGGCGATGAACACCGGCACCTCGGCCGCCAAGGAGGCCGGGAACATGGTGGACCTCGACTCCGACCCCACCAAGCTGATCGAGATCGTCGAGATCGGCAAGCAACTCCTCATCACCCGAGGAGCCCTGACCACCTTCTCCATCGCCAACGACGTCGCGAAGTACTTCGCGATCATCCCCGCCATGTTCACGGTGGCGTACCCCTCGCTGGACCTGCTGAACATCATGGGGCTGGCCTCGCCCCGGTCCGCGATCCTGTCGGCCGTCGTCTTCAACGCCCTGATCATCGTCGCGCTGGTCCCCCTCGCTCTGCGAGGTGTGCGGTACCGGCCTGCGAGCGCGGACCGGATGCTGCGCCGCAACCTCGCCGTCTACGGACTCGGCGGCCTGATCGCCCCGTTCGCCGGCATCAAGATCATCGACCTGCTCATCTCCCTCATCCCCGGAATCGGCTGACTGATCATGAACAACTCCGTAGTGAACACGGGACGTGTGCTCGGGGCCGCGCTGCGCATGCTGCTGGTGCTCACGGTCATCACCGGCATCGCCTACCCGCTCGCCGTCACCGGCGTCGCCCAGGGGCTCCTGCCCGACCAGGCCAACGGCTCGATCGTGCGGGTCGAAGGGAAGGACGTCGGCTCCGCCCTCGTCGGACAGACCTGGAACATCGACGGGACCGACGAGCCCGACCCCATGTGGTTCCAGCCGAGGCCGTCGAACAGCGATTACGACCCGCTGGCCACGGGCTCCGGCCAGCTCGGAGCCTCCGACGCCGTGCTGACCAGGACCGTCGCGGACCGGAAGAAGGCGGTCGCCGCCTTCAACGGAGTGCCCGCGTCGGAGGTCCCCAAGGACGCGGTCACCGGATCGGGATCCGCGATCGACCCGCACATCTCACCCGCGTACGCGCACCTCCAGGTGCAGCGGATCGCCGAGGCCAACGGCCTGACCGCCCGGCAGGTCACCGCGCTGGTCCAGCGGCACACCGAGGGCCGCACCGCCGGATTCCTCGGGCAACCCCACGTCAACGTCCTGCGGCTCAACCTCGCGCTGAAGAACCTGGCCACCGGCTGAGACCCGGCGCGGCACCCGACGTGGGGTACCAAGGGCGCGCCCCACGTCGGCCGACGCTCACCAGCCCGTCCACAGGAGGTGGTTGATCAGCAGAGCCGGAACTGCCGACGCGACCAGCCAGTACCGCACCCTCCGACGGGGGAGCAGCGCCGTCGCCGGCAGCAGCCACAGCAGGAACGGCTGCCAGATGCGCTCGGTCTCCGCCTTGCTCATGCCGGAGAGGTCCGCGACGAGCAGCGCCGCCAGCGCCGCCGGCACGAGCAACGCCAGCCTCCCTTCCGGTGAGGCCGTCGCGGGCCGGCTCCTCAACTCCCGTACGGCACCGGGCGCGGCCACCACGCTCCGGCGCAGCCCGGCGACGGCGGCGAGCCCGGCCGCGAGGGTCGCGCAGGCCAGGTTGGCCCAGACCCAGTAGCCGTACGGGCGGACGCCGCCCGCTCCCTGGTAGTAGCGCTCGACCAGCAGGTGGTAGGCGGTCCACCAGTTGAACCCGGCGAGGGTGAAGGCCATCGGAGCCACCAGCGCGCCGAGCAGGAACAACGGCACCGGGCGGACGGTCCGGGCGAGCACCAGCACGGCCGACAGTACGGCGGCCATCAGTCCCAGCCCGTAACTGAGGTAGCAGGTCCACCCGAACAGCAGACCCCCGCCGAGCGCCGCCACGGCCGGGAAGCGGACCCGGCGGGTGGCGGCCAGGGCGAGCAGCGCCACCGACCAGGCGGCGACCGCCGCGAAGTAGCCGTCGGCGGAGACACCCGCCCATACGGCGGCCGGGGCGAGTACGAGGAAGGGCGCGGCGCGCCGGGCCAGGCGTTCGTCGGCCAGCACCCGCACGGTGATCAGGGCGGCCAGCACCGCCGAGCTGCCCACCACGACGCAGAAGACGGCCGCCCAGGCGCCGCCGCCGAGACCGACGCGGTCCAGCCATACGAAGGTCAGCGTCGCGCCCGGCGGGTGCCCGGCGACATGGGCGGGCCAGTTGCCGGGCTCGCCGATCAGGATGTGGTTCGTGAAGTCGCGCAGTGTGGCGGGGATGTCCTCGAAGCGGTCGATGACCCGCAGGTACTCGTGCTTCGCGGTGAGCCGCTTCGCGACGCCCCGGTGCCAGCCGTCGATCAGTGCCATCGAGAAGACCCAGGCCGTCGACCCGGCCCAGGCCGCCGCCAGCAGCCCGCGCCAGGGCAGCCGGGCGGCGAGCGGCGGGCCGTAGGAGACCACCAGGACCGCCATGACCAGGGCGGCCGGAGTACCGGGGCCCAGATGCGGGTCCCAGGAGGCCAGCAGCGGCGGCCACTGCGCGCGCAGACTCCCGTCCCGGTTCTGGATGACATGGCCGACGACCACCGCGGCCGTGATCAGCAGCCCGCCCGCGGCGGCGGCGATCAGGTCCGCCCGCCCCGCGCGCCGGGCGCGGTCGTCGGTGCGGTCCGGCGGTGCGGGCGGGCCGTGCCCCGTGCCGCCTGCGGTGTCCGTGGGGGTGACGTCCTCGGTCTTCACGCTGGCACGCTATGCACACCGGGCGGCGATCGGGCGGCAATCGGGCGGCACGGCGGGGGCGCGTCACCGAACCGTCAGATTCTCCGCCGGCCGGGATGCCGGTCCCCTTCCCGACGAGATTCCGACGTCGCCTCCTGCCTCCGGCCGCGACGTCAGAATTTCGTCAGGAGTCGCAGCCACCCGCCGGCGGGGTCTCCCGCTTAGCGTCGGCCTCATGCCCGAACGCCGCCGGATCCGCTTCCTCCCCGACTCCCTCCGCGCCCCGCGCACGCCCGCCGACCCGGGATTCTGGCGCAGCCCCGTGCGCGGGTCACGCTTCACCGCTGTGCTCGGCGTCGTCCTGCTCGTCGGGCTCACGCTGCTGTTCGTCACCGGTCTGCTCTCGTACGCCGCCTACAACCCGGACCTGAACCGGGTCAACGACAAGACCCCGGGCAAGGGGTGGCTCGGCTTCTACCTGTTCTCCTGGCCGACCGGCCCGCACTGGCTCTACCGGCTGACCCAGGGCCTGCACGTCACCGTCGGCATCGTGCTCGTGCCCGTCCTGCTCGCCAAACTCTGGTCGGTGGTCCCCCGGCTCTTCGCGCTGCCGCCCGCCCGTTCCGTGGGCCACGCCCTGGAGCGGATCTCGCTGCTGCTGCTCGTGGGCGGGGCGCTGTTCGAGTTCCTCACCGGGCTGCTCAACATCCAGCTGGACTACCTCTTCCCCGGGTCGTTCTACACCCTGCACTTCTACGGGGCCTGGGTCTTCCTCGCCGGCTTCGTCACCCATGTCGCACTCAAGATGCCCCAGGCCGTACGGGTGCTGCGCACCGGCATCCCGCGCGGCGAACCGGACACCCTCGCCGCCCCTGACCCGCTGCCCGCCACCCTGTCCCGGCGCGGCGCGCTGGCCATGGTCGGGGCCGGTTCGCTCCTTCTGCTGGTCACCTCGGCCGGTCGCAGCTTCGACGGGCCGCTGCGCCGCATCGCGCTCCTCACCCCGCGCGGCGGCACCGACCCGGGGCCGGGCCCGAACGCCTTCCAGATCAACAAGACCGCCGCCGCCGTACGGATCAGGCCCGCGGACACCGGTGAGCGCTGGCGGCTGACGGTAAGGGGGCCGGCCGGGGAGTTCCGCTTCTCCCGGGCCGAGCTGCTGGCCATGGAACAGCACACCGCGGCGCTCCCGATCGCCTGTGTGGAGGGCTGGTCGACCTCGGACCAGCTCTGGCGCGGGGTCCGGCTCATGGACCTCGCCGGCCTCGCCGGACACCCGGACCGCCCACCGGGCGTGTTCGTCGAGTCGCTCCAGCGCAGCGGCTCCTTCCGCAAGGCCGCACTGCGCGACAACCAGGTCCGCGACGGCCGTTCGCTGCTCGCCCTGGAGGTGAACGGCGCGCCCCTGTCGCCCGACCACGGCTACCCGGCCCGGATCATCGTTCCCGCCGCGCCCGGGGTGCTGAACACCAAGTGGGTCGAGACCCTGACGTTCGGAGAGCTGTGATGTCCACCCGCGCCGTGCCCCCGTCCGCCGCTGCCCGTCGCCCGCGCTTCTCACCGCGCCGCCTCTACGGCGAGGGACCGCTCCACCTGCTCCTGCTCGCCGCCACGTTCTGCCTGGCCGGCTACGCGGGCGTACGGCTGCTGGACGGGGACACCGTCGGCGTGCTGCTCTGGTTCGCCGGGTCGGCCGTCCTGCACGACCTGGTGCTGCTGCCGGTGTACGCGGGGGCCGACCGGGCGCTGCGCGCCGCGCTGGGCCCCCGGCCGGCCCTGGTGAACTTCGTCCGGGTGCCGGTGTTCCTCTCCGGGCTGCTCCTGCTGATCTGGTTCCCGCTGATCGCCCGGCGGACCGAACGGCGGTACGAGGCCGCCGCCGGTACCACCCCGGACGTCTACTTCGGCAACTGGCTGCTCATCACCGGTGCGCTGTTCGCGCTCTCCGCGCTCTGGCTGCTGGTCCGGGCGCTCCGCTCCCGTACGGGACGGCGCAGCGCCACGAAGGTCCGACCCTCCGCACCCCACTGACCGGCTGTACGCCAGCCACCCGCGCGTGCGTGCCGCAGCAGGGCCGGCGTCCCGATCCGCGCCCAGGGGAACGGCTCGGCCGCGCCGTCGCCCGCGGTCGCGGGCGCGGTCCTCCCGTCCGGTCCGCCCCTGCCGTCGTCGAGACGGACCCGGACCCGTTCGTCCACGTCGACGGGGGCGGTCTCGGCGATCAGCAGCCCGCCGGCGCCGAGCAGACCGGCCGCCCGGTCCAGCAGGGCGGCCGGGTCGCCCCCGATGCCGATGTTGCCGTCGAGGAGCAGGAGCGTGCCCCAACGGCCCTCGCCGGGCAGCGGGTCGAACACACTGCGGAGCAGCGCCGCGCCGCCGAGACCGCGGGTACGGGCCACCGCCGCCTCGCTGACGTCGATCCCCAGCGCCCGGTGCCCGAGCGAGGCCAGCTCGGCGACCAGTCGCCCCGGCCCGCAGCCGATGTCCAGCACCGGTCCCTCGCACCGGTGCAGGGCGGACAGGTCGGCGGAGCCCGCGTCGGAGCACCAGCGCTCCACGTCCAGGGGCAGCAGCCAGCCGTCGGTGCGGCGGAGGAAGAGCGGGCCCCGGCCGGTGCGCAGGGCGTTGGCGTACGGGTCGGCGCCCCAGGTGGCGGTGCGGACGGGGCCCGACCGGGTCGGCGTGCCGGAGGCGTACGCGCCGTCGGCGGCCGCCTCGTGCGTGTCGGGCGCCTCATGCGCCTGGTGCGTCTCGGGAGCCTCGTACGCCTCGTACGCTTCGGCGGAGTCGGCGGGGGCCGGTGCGGTGAGCTCGGACGAGGGCACGGTCGTACTCATCGCACCCCCGCCCCGGTCAGCCGGCCGAGCGCCCCGGCGAACCGGCCGCCCGGCGCGGCCGACGCGACCCGGTGGGCGTCGGCCGCGGTGTCCACGTCGACCAGGACCGGCAGATCACGCACGGCGAGCCCCGCCTCCACCAGCCTGCGCCGCTGCACCGCACCGGTCTCCGGGACGGACATCGGCACCCCGCGCAGCAGGGCGGGATCGGGCTCCGCCAGGCCCAGGGCCCAGAAACCGCCGTCCTCGGCCGGACCGAACCAGGCCCCGGCGCCGTTCCAGGCGTCCGGGGCGAGTGCGGGAGCGAGCAGCGCGGCCGTGATCTGCGGGGTGTCCATGCCGACCAGGAGGGCCGGCCCCGTACACCCGCCGAAGGCCGCCGCGAGACGCTCGTCGAGGCCGCCCGTACTCTGCGGCACCACCTCGAATCCCGGCGGCACCCAGGGGCCCGGCCGCCCGTCGAGGACCAGGACGCGCCGCCGGGCGGGGAGGGCGAGCACGGCCTCCAGGGTGTCCGCGAGGGCGGCGGCGGCCAGGGCGGCGGCCTCGGCGGGGGAGAAGGGCGGACAGAGCCGGGTCTTGACCCGTCCGGCCACCGGTTCCTTCGCGATGACCAGCAACTCCGTGGGTCCGTACGGGTCGGTCGGACGGCCTCCGTCTCCGTACGCGTCCGTCCGACGGCCCACGTCTCCGTGCGTGCTCATCGGACGGCCCCCGTTCCCGCGCGTGCCGCCCGGTCCGCCGTGCGGTCCGCCGGTGGCTCGCGCAGGACGCCCCGCATGTCGCGCACCGCCTGCCAGGTGCCGCGCCAGGTGCCGGTCACCTTCGACTTTCCGGTGCGCGGCCGATAGGGGACGTCGCTCTCGGCGACCCGCAGGCCGGCGTCCGAGGCCCGGACCACCATCTGGAGCGGATAGCCGCTGCGCCGGTCGGTGAGGTCCAGGGCGAGCAGGTCGCTGCGGCGGGCCGCCCGCAGCGGGCCGAGGTCGTGCAGGCGCAGGCCGGTGCGGCGGCGCAGCATCCGGGCCAGCGCCAGATTGCCGGCGCGTGCGTGCGGCGGCCAGGCGCTCCGGCCCTCGGGGCGGCGGCGGCCGAGCAGCAGATCGCACTCGCCGTCCGCGATCCGCCGCACGAAGCCGGCCAGCAGCGCGGGGTCCAGCGAGCCGTCGCAGTCGCAGAAGCAGACGAACTCGGCCTCGGCGGCGAGCAGCCCGGCCTGGCAGGCCGCGCCGAACCCCCGCCTCTCCTCCGTGACGACGCTCGCACCGAGGGAACGGGCGAGCTCGGCCGAACCGTCGGTCGAGCCGTTGTCGACCACGATCGCGCGCCAGCCGTCGGGGATGCGATCCAGCACCCAGGGCAGTGCGGCCGCCTCGTCGAGGCAGGGCAGAACGATGTCGGCCTCCGGGAGGCCGGTGTGAGGGGCGGGCGGGAACGGAAGAGCGGCAGAAGAATCGGTCACCCGCCTCACCCTACGGAGACAACTCCGGCATTTAGGTCATCAGGTTCTTACGAAACATGGACATCGGCCGGATGGGGGTGGTCGTCCTCCGACGCGCCCGGACGGGGGCGCCGCAGTGGTGGTCATGGAGAACACCCCGCCCGCCCGGCATCCGGAGCCCGTCCCCCAGGGGGCACGCGGTCGGGTCCTCGTCGTGGACGACACCCCTACCGTCGCCGAAGTCGTCGTCGGCTATCCGCACCGCGCCGGCCACGCCGTCGAACAGGCCGACGACGGGCCCGCCACGCTGCGTCGGTACGCGGTACGCGGTACGCGGTACGCGGCACGCCGGCCTCTGACTCGCCGTCGTGCGCGGCATCGTCGAGGCGCACGCCGGACGGGCCGAGGTTCGGAGCGTACGAGGTGGCTGCCGCTTCTGCCGTCACGCTCCCGACAGCGCGACGGCACCTTCCTCCCGACGGTTCCCCGAACCGCGCAGCGGGGCCGCCGCGAAGTCGTTCATCCCCTCGGCGAAGGGCACCCGGGGCCGCCAGCCCAGCTCCTCGCGCAGCGCCCGCGAGTCCGCCGTGACATGGCGTACGTCGCCGAGGCGGTACTCCCCGGTCATCACCGGGTCCGGCCCCCCGTGCGCGCCGGCCAGCGCGGCGGCCATCTCGCCGATGGTGTGCGGCTCGCCGCTGCCGGTGTTGTACGCGGCGAAGGACGCGGGCCGCCGCTCCCGCACCGCCTCCAGGGCCACCGCGTTCGCCGCCGCCACATCGTGGACGTGGACGAAGTCGCGCCGCTGGCGCCCGTCCTCGTAGACCCGGGGGGCCTCGCCGCGCGCCAGGGCCGAGCGGAAGAACGAGGCGACACCGGCGTACGGGGTGTCGCGCGGCATCCCCGGCCCGTACACGTTGTGGTAGCGCAGGGACACCGCCCGGCCGCCCGTCGTCCGCGCCCACGCGGCGGTCAGGTGCTCCTGGGCCAGCTTCGTCGACGCGTACACGTTGCGCGGGTCCGCCGGCGCATCCTCGGCCACCAGACCGGGGGTCAGTTCCGCTCCGCAGTCCGGGCAGCGCGGCTCGAACCTCCCCGCGCGCAGATCGGCCTCCGCGCGCGGGCCGGGGCGGACCGTGCCGTGGCGCGGGCAGTCGTAGCGGCCCTCGCCGTAGACCACCATCGACCCGGCCAGCACCAGGTCCCGGACCCCGGCCGCCGCCATCTCCGCCAGCAGCACCGCCGTACCGAGGTCGTTGCACCCGACGTACAGCGGGGCGTCCGCGAAGTCCTTGCCGAGGCCGACCATGGCCGCCTGGTGGCACACCGCGTCCACCCCGGCCAGCGCGTCCGCCACCGCCTCCCGGTCCCGGACGTCCCCGACGACCACCCGGTCGCCCGGCAGCTCCGGGGGAGTGGAGCCGGGGTGGGCCGAGGGCAGCAGGGCGTCCAGCACCACGCTCTCGTGCCCGGCCGCGGCGAGGGCGGCGACGACATGTGACCCGATGAACCCGGCTCCGCCGGTGACCAGTACGCGCATGACCGCCACGCTAGGGCCCGGCCGGCCTCCGGCCCGGGCGCGGCGCGCACACGTCACGGGTCCGTAAGGCGTACCCGGTCGTCTCCATCGAGGACCCGATGGCCGAGGACGACATGGACGGCTGGCGCGAGCTGACCGCCCGCGTCGGTCACCGCTGCCAGCTCACCGGCGACGACGTGTTCTGCACCGACGAGGCGCAGGTGCGCGAGGGGATCCGTACCGGCGTCGGCAACTCGGTCCTGGTGAAGGTCAACCAGATCGGCACCCTGACCGAAGCCCTCGCCACGGTCGCCACCGCGCGCCGTGCGGGCTGGAGTGCCGTGACCCACCGTTCGGGCGAGACGGAGGACACCACGATCGCGGACCTGGCGGTGGCGACGGGCTGCGGCCAGATCAAGACCGGCTCGCTGTCCCGCTCCGACCGCACGGCCAAGTACAACCGACTGCTGCGGATCGAGGAGGAGTTGGGTGAGTCGGCGCAGTACGCGGGCGGGGCGCTGCTGTCCCGCTCCTGACCGCCGGGGGCGGGGCCCCAGGCCCCGCCCCCTGGCACGGGGAACGGGCGGTCTCCGGCGGACAGGTGCGTCGGCCGGAGACCGCCCCGCCAGCACCGCCCGGACGCGCCCCTTCCCGGCCTTCAGCGAGCCGTCGCGGACCCGGTGCCCCCGCGCGGCGCGTACAGGATCCAGAGCGGTCCGTCGGCGAGGTCGACGCGCCGTCCGTCGGGGGTGCGGAACACCGTGTCCGCGTCGGCCGATGCCCGTGCCCACCGGGCCTCGTGCGCCCGGCCGTCGCGCAGGACGACCGCGCTTCCCGCCCCCACGGTCTCGGTGAACGGCGTGACGTTACCGGACCGGTCTCTGAAGTCCGACGGCCGGACGGTCACGTCCTGGACGACGACCGTTCCGGCCCCGATCCGTGAGCCGTCGGCGGTGCGGGCGGGGGAGCCGTCCAGGGAGACGAGCCAGCGCTCGCGTTCGGCGGACCAGGTGAACGTCACGGACGCGGACGGATAGCGAACCGTGCGGCTGTCCTCCGGCTCCCCGCCGGGCGGCGGCGCGCCGGCCTTGAGCCCCAGCTCCTCGACGGCGTTCACGCCGGAAGCCGCGAACGGGATCCCTTCCGGCCGCAGGTAGAGATTGTGCGGTGCGGGCCGCTCCGGACCGCGGAAGTACGCTCCCGGCGCCTTCGAGGGCGGTACGGCCTCCAGCGGCGCGCGGTCGATGACCGGCAGCAGCCTGCTCTGCGCTCCGGAGAAGGCCAGCGTCGGCCGGTCGAACTGCCGCAGCAGCTCCAGATCGGTCTCCCGCGCACTGCGCACCGGGCCGATGACCGGCGGGAGATCGGAGGAGTAGACGGCGAGGATCCGGCTCAGCCCGGCCTCCACCTGCTCGACGTAGACGATGTCGGCCCGTTCGAGACCGGTGTGGGGGCGTGCGGGCGCCACGTTGTCGATCTTCACGGCGAGTACGTCGGCGGCCCTGCCCGCACCGGACGGGGAGCTGCTGCGGGGCGAGGGCGACGAACCGTCCCCGCCCGTACACGCGACGGTCACGGCCAGCACGAGCGCGGTGAGCAGCGCTGCGACCGATGTCTTCCCTCCGGCTGCGGACATGGCGAACGCCTTTCCGGGGGCGTCGGCCGGCGGTGTCGGCCGGACACCGCCGTGTCGCGGTCCCTCATCCATCATCACGCGTCCCGCGCTCCGGTGGTTGCGCTTCAGGCCCGGCGGGGGGCCTGGAGTCCTGGTTCGACCCATGGCCGGGAAACCGGCGACCCGTCGCCGTGCCGCGCTCATGAGTGCGAACAGCGCCGCGAAATGTTCCTCAAGGCGGCCATCCCACCGATCGCCGAGTACGGCGCCGCCGTCACCACCGCCCCCAGGTGGAGCTGAGCACCACCGGACGGTGCTCGTCGGGCACGCCGAACGCCCGACGGAAGGAGCCTGCCCGGTCCGCGCTGACCAGTAGTTCGTCGAAGCGCGGGTCCCCCACGATGACGGCGGGCGCGAGCCGGTCGCCGCCCGGCCGGTCGGTCGAGGGCTGGTGCTCGGCGAGTCGGGTGAGAGCGGTGGGCCGGGCCGCTCCCCACCCTGTCGCGGTGTATTCGGCACCGCTCCGGACGGACGGTCTGGTCCAGACCTCTTGACCGAAGGTCTGGACCATTCTACGGTTTGGCAGGGTCACGACATAGGGCGGGGCGGGGTGAACCTTTCGCGCCGTCGGCAGCGGACCCGGGCTGGAAGGACGTACGGATCATGGGTCGTACCTCACGACTGCTGGGCCTCGGCCTGGCCGCGTCGCTCGTCGTACCGATGCTGGCCGGAGCCGCTCCGCCGAAGGCCGCAGAGAGGGGCGCCGCGGCCGGCGGGACGAGCAACGCGGCCGACGAGACCTGCGCGGTCAAGTCGAAGCCCACCGGCAAGGTGCTCCAGGGGTACTGGGAGAACTGGGACGGGGCGGCCAACGGCGTGCACCCGCCGCTCGGCTGGATCCCGATCACCGACTCCCGCATCACGCAGCACGGCTACAACGTCATCAACGCCGCCTTCCCCGTCATCCGCTCCGACGGCACCGTCCTCTGGGAGGACGGCATGGACAGGACCGTCAAGGTCGCCACCCCCGCCGAGATGTGTCAGGCCAAGGCGTCCGGTCTCACCACCCTCATGTCGATCGGCGGGGCCACGGCGGGGATCGACCTCAGCTCCAGCGCGGTGGCAGACCGGTTCGTCGAGACGATCGTCCCGATCCTGAAGAGGTACAACTTCGACGGCATCGACATCGACATCGAGACCGGCCTCGTCGGCAGCGGAAACATCGGCCGGCTGTCCGCCTCGCAGGCCAACCTCATCCGCATCATCGACGGCGTCCTCGCCGCGATGCCGTCGAACTTCGGTCTCACCATGGCCCCCGAGACGGCGTACGTCACCGGCGGCAGCGTCGTCTACGGTTCGATCTGGGGTTCGTACCTGCCCATCATCAAGAAGTACGCCGACAACGGCCGCCTGTGGTGGCTGAACATGCAGTACTACAACGGCAGCATGTACGGCTGCTCCGGCGACTCCTACTCCGCCGGCACGGTCGCGGGCTTCACCGCCCAGACCGACTGCCTGAACAAGGGACTCGTCATCCAGGGCACCACCGTCAAGGTGCCCTACGACAAGCAGGTCCCCGGCCTCCCCGCCCAGCCCGGCGCCGGCGGCGGCCACATGTCCACCGGCCTCGTCGCACAGGCCTGGAACCACTACAACGGCTCCCTCAAGGGGCTGATGACCTGGTCCCTGAACTGGGACGGTTCCAAGGGCTGGACCTTCGGCGACAACGTGAAGTCCCTCCAGGGCCGTTGAGCCACGGCCCACACGTCTCCCGCGCCCCCGGTCCGCTCCGGACCGGGGGCGCGGCGCCGTTCCGGCCGGGCGCGACACGAGGAAGGCGCGAACCGGTCGCGCACCGGGGCGGCCGGGAGAGCAGAATCGGGTACGGATCGGGGTGATCGTCTCCCCGGTGCGCCGGGCCCGTCTCCCCGCGGGCCGGCCGACGACGAAGACGTACGAGGAGACCCGATGGTGCACGAACGGGCCGGTCACCCGGCGCAGTCCGCAGACCTGGTCGACGTGGCACGGCTGGTGACGGCCTATTACGCCCTCCACCCCGACCCGGCCGAGCCCGCCCAGCGGGTGGCCTTCGGCACGTCCGGCCACCGGGGTTCCGCGTTCGCCGCCGCGTTCAACGAGGACCACATCGCCGCCACCACCCAGGCGATCTGCGACTACCGCACCCGCCAGGGCACCGACGGACCCCTGTTCCTCGGCGCCGACACCCACGCGCTGTCCGAACCCGCCCGGGTCACCGCCCTGGAGGTGCTCGCCGCCAACGGGGCCACCGTCCTCATCGACAGCGAGGACGGCTACACCCCGACCCCCGCCGTCTCGCACGCCATCCTGACGTACAACCACGGGCGCACCGAGCACCTGGCCGACGGCATCGTGGTCACCCCGTCGCACAACCCGCCCGCCGACGGCGGCTTCAAGTACAACCCGCCGAACGGGGGACCGGCCGCCTCCGACGCCACCACCTGGATCCAGGACCGGGCGAACGCCCTGATCGAGGCCGGACCCGGGGAGGTCCGCCGGATCCCGTACGCCCGTGCCCTGGCCGCCGACACCACCGGTCGGCACGACTTCCTGACCGCGTACGTCGACGACCTGCCCTCCGTCCTCGACCTCGACGCCGTACGGGACGCGGGCATCCGCATCGGAGCCGACCCGCTCGGCGGCGCGTCCGTGGCCTACTGGGGGCGGATCGCGGAACGGCACGGGATCGACCTCACCGTCGTCAACCCGCTCGCCGACCCCACCTGGCGGTTCATGACGCTGGACTGGGACGGCAAGATCCGCATGGACTGCTCGTCACCGCACGCCATGGCCACGCTGATCGAACAGCGCGACGCGTACGCCATCGCCACCGGGAACGACGCCGACGCCGACCGGCACGGCATCGTCACCCCCGACGGCGGCCTGATGAACCCCAACCACTACCTCGCCGTCGCCATCGACTATCTCTACACCCACCGCGAGGGCTGGTCCGCCGGGACCGGCATCGGTAAGACCCTGGTCTCCTCGTCCATGATCGACCGCGTCGCCCACGACCTCGGCCGCGCACTGGTGGAGGTCCCGGTCGGCTTCAAGTGGTTCGTCGACGGGCTGTACGAGGGCAGCCTGGGCTTCGGCGGCGAGGAGTCCGCCGGGGCCTCGTTCCTGCGCCGCGACGGCCGCGTCTGGACCACGGACAAGGACGGCATCCTGCTCGCCCTCCTCGCCTCCGAGATCACCGCCGTCACCGGCTCGACCCCCTCCCAGCTCTACGGGCAGCTCACCGCCCGCTTCGGCGACCCGGCGTACGCCCGCGTCGACGCACCCGCCTCCCGCGAGGAGAAGGCCGTCCTGGCGAAGCTCTCCCCGCAGCAGGTCAAGGCCGACACCCTGGCCGGGGAACCCGTCACCGCCGTGCTCACCGAGGCGCCGGGCAACGGCGCCCCGATCGGCGGCCTCAAGGTCTGCACCGACAGCGCCTGGTTCGCCGCCCGCCCCTCGGGCACCGAGGACGTCTACAAGGTGTACGCCGAGAGCTTCCAGGGCCCGGGTCACCTCGCCCAGGTCCAGGAGGAGGCCCGGGCGCTCGTCTCCGAAGTTCTGGGCACACGTCGAGGGCGGTGAGAACCCCGATGTTCGGGTTCTCACCGCCCTCGGTGATGCGGACGGGCCGCAGGGTCAGCCGGTGACGCCCAGCAGCGGGGCCCAGGACTCCAGTGCGGGCTTCTCGGCGAGGTCGGCGAAGGTAACCTCGATGCCGTGGTCGCGGCGCCAGGCGGCAGCGAGCGACATCAGGCGGACGGAGTCGAGACCGTAGTCGACGAGGTTCTCGTCGAGCGGGATCTCCTCGGGGTCCTCGCCGAGGACGTCGGCGACATCGGTACGGAGTTGTTCGAGCGTGAGCGCCACAGCGGTCACTTCCCTTCGAAGGCGGTCCGGGCGGTGGTGACGACGGCGCATTTGCCCGCGGCCCACCGCAGCGCCATCGCGTGGTCCTCGGCCGAGAAGTCCGCCACCGCGTCGGCCACCACGAACGCCTGGATGTCCTGCATCCAGGCGTCGCACGCGGTCATGAGCACGCCGATGTGGGCGTAGACGCCGGTGATGACGATCTGGTCGCGGCCCTGCTCGCGCAGGCGCTCCAGCAGATCGGTGCGGACGAAGCCGCTGTACTTCCACTTGGTGAGGACGGTGTCGCCCGCGTCGGGTGCGACCTCGTCCGCGATGGCCGCCAGGTGCTCGCCGGCCGGGAGGCCGGGGCCCCAGAAGTCCTGCTGGAGGCCGCGTTCCTCCGCGCTCTGGCCGCCGGGCTGCGCGGTGTAGAGCACCGGGATGCCGAGCCGCGCCGCGTCCTTCTTCAACTCGGCCACATGGGCGAGGAGTTCGGGAACGGGTGCGGCCTGGCGGTCGTACGCCGACAGGAAGTAGTTCTGCAGATCGTGGACGAGGAGCACCGCACGCGCGGGGTCGACGGTCCAGTCGACGCGGTTGGCGGGCAGTTCGTCGGCGGACGGCATGGGGTAGGGGACGATGGCGGGCAGAGCCATGGTGGAGAGGGTTCCGTTCGGGGAGTCGTCAGTGGGACGGGGAGGGAGACGCGGCCGGGGCCGCAGTGGTGGTGCGGGCGGCGGCGTCGCGCAGGTCCTTCTTGGAGACCTTGCCCACGCCGGTCTGCGGGAACGCGTCGACGAACTCGACCCGGTCCGGCACCTTGTAGGCGGCCAGGCCCCGCTCGCGGACGAACCGTTTGACGGCCACCGCCTTGAGCGGACCCGCGCCCGAGCGCAGGATCACGTAGGCGCAGACACGTTCGCCCAGATACGGGTCGGGCTCGGCCACCACGTTGGCGTCGTGCACGGCCGGGTGGGCGAGGAGATGGTTCTCGACCTCCTCGGCGGCGATCTTCTCGCCGCCCCGGTTGATCTGGTCCTTGGCGCGCCCCTCGACGACGATGTGCCCGGTCGTGGTGACCCTCACGATGTCGCCGGTGCGGTAGAAACCGTCCTCGGTGAAGGAACGGGCGTTGTGCTCAGGGGCGTTCCAGTATCCCCGGATGGTGTACGGGCCCCGGGTCAGCAGGTGACCCGTTTCGCCGGGGTCCACCTCCCGGTCCTCGTCGTCGACGACCAGGATCTCGTCGTCGGGCGAGATGGGCCGGCCCTGGGTGGTGACGATCGTCTCGACCGGGTCGTCCAGCCGGGTGTAGTTGACCAGCCCCTCGGCCATGCCGAAGACCTGCTGGAGCGTGCAGCCGAGCGCGGGCCGCACCCGGCGGGCCGCCTCCTCGCTGAACTTGGCGCCGCCCACCAGCAGGACGTCCAGGCTGCTGAGGTCGTGGGCGGTGCCCGGCGCGGCCTCCGTCCACAGCAGGGCCAGCGGCGGCACCAGCCCGGTGATGGTGACGCCCTCACGCTCGATCAGCGGGAACGCCACCTCCGGCGAGGGCTGGGGGCACAGCACCACACGGCCCCCGGCGTACAGAGTGCCGAGTGAACCGGGGGAGGAGAGCGGGAAGTTGTGGGCGGCCGGCAGGACGCACAGGTAGACGCTGTGCTCGTCGACCGCGCAGATCTCGTTGGACCCCCACAGCGAGTAGATGTAGTCGTCGTGGGTGCGTGGGATCAGTTTCGGTATGCCGGTGCTGCCGCCGGAGAGTTGGAGGAAGGCCAGGTCTTCCGGGCGCGGGCCGCCGTGGCCGACCGGCTCCTCGGCGACCTCGGCCAGTGACTCGAACTCCCCGGGATCCCCCTGGGCGACGAACACATGCCGCAGCGTGCCCACGTTGGCGAGGGTCTTCGACGCCAGCTCACGGTAGTCGTAGCCACCGTGCTCGGCCGCGATGACGTACGCCACCGCCTCGGTGAACTCGCAGAAGTAGGTGATCTCGCTCTCTCGGTGCGCGGGCAGCGCGAAGACGGGCAGCGCACCGATCCGGAACAGCGCGAAGATCACCTCGAAGAACTCGGCGATGTTGGGGAGTTGCACCACCACCCTGTCGCCCTTGGCGATGCCGCGGGCGAGGAGGCCCCCCGCCAGCCGGCCGGCGCGCCGGTCGAGATCGGCGTACGTCCACCGGCTCCCCGCGACCGGGTCGACGATCGCGACCCGGTCCGGATGGTCCTCGGCGCGCTGCCGCAGCATCTCCCCGAAGGTCTCCCCGCGCCACCAGCCGGCCGCCCGGTACCTCTCCGCGAACTCGGCGGGCCAGGTGGGCGCCGCGTCCGTACTCACAGTTCGGCTCCCACGGCGCTCAGGAAGGTGCGGAACTTGGCCGCGGTCTCGGCGGTCTCCGCCTCGGGCTCGGAGGCGGCGACGACACCCGCCCCGGCGTACAGGCGCAGCCTGCGCTCCTCGGCCTCGGCGCAGCGGATCGTGACGACCCATTCGCCGTCGCCCTCGGCGTTGCCCCAGCCGACCACTCCGGTGAAGAACCCGCGGTCGAACGGCTCGGTCTCGGAGATGACCTGACGGGCCGTCCGCGTCGGTGTTCCGCACACGGCGGGCGTCGGGTGGAGCGCCATGGCCAGCTCCAGCGCCGAGACGTCGGGGGAGGAGAGGGTGCCGGTGACCGTGGTGGACAGGTGCCACATGGTGGCGGTGCGGATCAGCGTCGGCCGGGCCGGGACGGTCATCCCGGTGCAGTGCGGGGCGAGCGCCTGGTGGACGGCGTCCACGACGACGGCGTGCTCGTGGAGGTCCTTGACGGACTCCAGCAGTGTCGCCGCCCGGCGCACGTCCTCGGCGAGATCGGCGCTGCGCGGGGTCGACCCGGCGAGCGGGTTGGCGACGATCTGGTTGCCGTGGCGGGAGACGAGCAGCTCGGGGCTGGCGCCGATCAGGGTGCGCGCGGGGCCGGCCGGCAGCGCGAAGGTATAGCCGGAGGGGTCGCGGCGGGCGAGGCGCTGGAGCATCGCGGGCAGGTCGAGCGGGGCGTCGGAGGTGAGTTCGAGGGTGCGGGCGAGGACGACCTTGCTGAACTCGCCGCGCCACATGCGCTCCACGGCGGAGGCGACGCCCTTGCCGTAGATGTCCGGTTCGGGCACCTGGCGTATCTCCCAGGCTCCGGCGGTGGGCGCGTTCGCGGGCAGGGCGATGAGCGGGTCGGAGGCGAGCGGCGGCGCGGTGCGTACCGACTCCGGGACGTTCAGCGCGGCCGGGGCGGTGTGGTCGAAGGGGATGGCGCCGAGAACCACTGGCCCATCCTGACCGGCGGCGACCGCTGCGGCGAGCGTGGCGTCCACCCGCGCGGTCAACGGTCTCTCGTCATGGGGGACATGACGTCCCGGGCCCTGTGCGAGCAGTGTGCGTCCGGGGGTGGCGAGAAAGTGGTCGCCCGGGGTGTAGGCGTCCAGCAGCGAAGTGGCCGCTCCTACGGCCGGGTGGGCCGGATCGGCCGGGGCGGTGTGCGTGGCGACCTGGGATGCCGTCGACACGGGGACTCCATTCTCGATGGTCCCGTCAGCGGTGCGGGGGGCTGGATGGGAGGTGAAGGAAAGGAAGAAGGACGAAAGCCGGAAGGGGGGAGGTGGCCGGGCGGTCAGCGCAGGGTCGCGCCGCCGTCGACGTACAGCTCCTGCATGGTGATGTGGCGGGCGCGCTCCGAGGCGAGGAACGCCACCGTCTCCGCGATGTCCCCGGGGTCGGCGATCCGGCCCAGCGGAATGCCGGTGCGGTACGTCGCGGGGTCCCCGTCGATGACGCGCTGTCCGGCGCCGGGATCGGTCCACAGCGCGCGTTGCATCGGCGTATCGGTGGAGCCGGGTGCGACGACGTTGCAGCGAACGCCGCTGCGGGCGAGTTCGAGCCCCAGACACTTGGTGAACATGGCGGCGGCCGCCTTGGACGCGGCGTAGGCGGCCATGCCGGTACGGGGGATCCCGGCGGCGTTGGAGCCGACGGTGACGACCGCGCCGGATCCGCGGGCGGCCATGAGCGGGGCGACGGCCTGGGAGACGTGGAAGACGCCGGTGGCGTTCACCGCGAAGGTGTCCGCCCAGTCCTGTGCGGAGAGCACGGCCGCCGGGCCGGTGCGCAGGATGCCCGCGACGTTCACCAGGACGTCGACCGCGCCGAGTCGGCGCTCCACGAGGGCCACGGTGCGCTCCACCGAGCTCCGGTCGGTGACGTCCATCACATACGGGTCCAGGCTGCCTGTCGAACGCTCGCCGGCGGGCAGTTTCTCCTGCGTCCGGGTCCAGCCGACGGCCAGCGCCTCGATGCCGGGCAGGGCGAGATCGGTGGCGGCCACGCGGGCGCCGAGGGTGGCGAGCAGGTCGGCGACCGCCGCGCCGATGCCTTGTGCGGCACCGGTGACCAGAGCAGTGCGACCGATGAACTCGCCGCTTCTGCCCGGTATGTGCTCAGGCATGAGCAACCTCCTCCGGTTATTAGGTAAGGGTAACCTAAATTGAATCGACGGCCCAGGAAGGGATGTCGAACCGTCGATACCTACTTAGGTTAGCCTCACCTTATGCAAACGCCGCGCACGGGGACCACGGCCTCGGCTCCCGAACATGACTCCTCGAACGTCCAGTTGGACGGGGACGAAGCCGGGCCGGATGCCCCGCCCGCCGGGCACGAGGAGGCATCCCCGGGAGCCGAAGAGAGAGCAACGCCTGGAAGCGGACAGCCCTCCGGCCCCCGACCGGCCCACGAGGGGCCCGCCGCTTCGGACGCGCCCGCAGCGCCCGCCGGTGCCCCGATCGCGCCCGCAGCGACCGCCGCCTCCACCGATGCGTCCCGTTCCGCAGCCGACCCGCGCCGCCGGACCGTGGCCATCTCCGTCGGCGGACTCGCTCTCGCCGTCGTCCTGTTGACGGCGCTCTCCCTCTCGACCGGGGCGGGCGAGGTCGGCCCGGGCGGCGTCCTGGACTACCTGCTCGGCCGGGACGGCGCGCGCGACAACGCCCGGCTCTCCCTCGTCGTCGGCGACCTGCGCCTCCCGCGCACCCTCACCGCGCTGCTCGTCGGAGCCGCCCTCGGCGTCGCCGGGTGCCTGCTCCAGGCGGTCACCCGCAATCCGCTGGCCGAGACCGGACTCCTCGGCGTCAACGCGGGCGCGTCCCTCGGCGTCGTCGCGGGTATCGCGCTCCTCGGCTTCGATTCCGGTTACGCGTACCTCGTCTGCGCGTTCGTCGGCGCGGTGGTCGCCAGCGGCCTCGTCCTCCTCATATCCGGCAGACGCGGCGGCGGCTCTCCCATGCGCCTGGTCCTCGCGGGCGCGGCGCTCGGCGCGACCTTCGGCGGGCTCACCAGCGTCATCGTCGTCAACTCCGCCGAGACCTACGACAGATTCCGCTTCTGGGTCCTCGGCTCCCTCGCCGGGGTCGAGGGTTTCGGTGAACTCGGCCGCCTCACCCCCGTCCTCGCCATCGGCTTCCTCGTCGCCCTGCTGGTCGCCCGCCCGCTTTCCGCCCTCGCGCTCGGCGACGATCTGGCCCGCAGCCTCGGCCACCGGCCCCCCGTGATCCGTACGGTCGTGGCCGTCGGCGTCACCCTCCTGACCGCCGCCGCCGTCGCGCTCGCCGGCCCCATCTCCTTCCTCGGCCTGCTCGCCGGCTTCCTCGCCCGCACCCTGGCCGGCACCCGGCTGGCGGCCCGGCTGCTGCTCGCCGGGCTGATCGGCGCCTGCGTCCTGACGGTCTCCGACATCGCCGCCCGCGTGGTCTCCCGGCCCTTCGAGGCGCCCGTCTCCGTCATCGTCGCCCTCATCGGCGCGCCCGTCCTCATCGCCATCGTCCGCTCCGAGCGGCTGGCCTCGATGGGCATGACGGAACCGGCGACCGAGGAGCGCGCCCCCGACCGCCCCCGCCGGTTCCGGATCGCCCTGCCGCGCCCCGCCCGCCGCACCCCCAAGACGCTCCGGGCCCGCCCGGCCGACACCCTCGTCCTGCGCCGCGGCCCGCTGTCCCTCCTCGTCACCCGGCGCGCCGCCCTCGCCGCCCTCGCCCTCGCCGGGGCCCTCCTGCTCGCCGTCGTCCTCTCCGCGTACGCGGGCCAGAGCGACATGGGCGTCGACCGCACCTTCCGCGCGTTGCTCGGCCAGGGCGACCGCTTCGACGTCCTGCTCGTCAGGAAGTTCCGCCTCGGCCGCATCGTCGCCGGACTCACCGCGGGCGCCGCCCTCGGCCTCGCCGGCTGCCTCACCCAGACCCTGGCCCGCAACCGCCTGGCCACGCCCGAACTCCTCGGTGTCAACGACGGGGCCACCGCCGCCGTTCTGCTCTCCGTCAGCCTCAGCGCCACCGGATCCTTCGGCGCCTGGTGGGCCGGGCCGATCGGCGCGCTCGTCGCCGTCATCGTCGTCACCACCGTCTCCGGCGGCCTCGGCCGGCGCGGCTACCGCGTCCTCGTCGTCGGCCTCGCCATGTCCGCGCTGGCCTCCGCGATCACGCAGGTCGTCCTGTCCCGCCGCTCCCTCTCCTCCGCAGGATCGCTGTACGTATGGACCTCGGGCAGCCTCAACGGACGCAGTTACTCCGTCGCGGTCCCCGTCCTCATCGGCCTCGCGGTCCTCGTCCCCGTCAGCCTCGCCGTCGCCCGACACCTTGGCGTTCTGCGCTTCGACGACGCGACGGCCTCCTCGCTCGGTTCCGCCCCCGGCCGGGTCCGCGCCCTCTCCCTGCTCCTCGCCGTCGCCCTCGCGGGCCTCGCCGTCGGCATCTGCGGCCCCGTCGGCTTCGTGGCGCTCGCCTCCCCGGTCATCGCCTCCCGGCTCGCCGGACCCCTGCGCGTCCCGCTCGTCGGCTCGATGCTCACCGGGGCCGTCCTCGTCGTCGCCGCCGACACCCTCGGCCGCATCGCCTTCGACGGCGTCGAACTCCCCGTCGGCATCGTCACCACCGTCCTCGGCGGCCCCTTCCTGCTCTGGGTGCTGCTCGGCCGCTCCGCAGCCACCCGCGTATGAAAGGCGATGTGACCGTGACCCACCCCCCGCGCAAGAACCCGCCCGCCCCTCCCGTACTCGCGGGACCGACCGGAAGCGAGCCGACCGCCGTGCGAAGCCCCCTGCTGCGTACGCTCGTCGCGGACGTCCGCGACGACAAGCCCGACGCCGAGGAGGCGTTCTGGCTCCGTGCGGCCGCCACCGGCACCCCGCTCGTCGAACCCGACCCCGAGGGCGACCCGGACCACCGGCTCGTCACCTTCGTCCGCCGCGAGGACCCCGAGCGCCCCGCCACCCACGTCCTGGCCCTGGTCCACACGGTCACCGACAAGGACCGGCACGCGGGCGACCTCGCCCCGCACCTGATGGAACGCCTCGAAGGCACCGGCGTCTGGGCGATCAGCCACCGGCTGCGCGCCGACCACCGCGCCTCGTACCAGTTCCACGCCACCGACGGCACCCGCGAGGACGCCCTGCGCGCCGACCGGGCCTCCTGGCTCCAGGTCCTCGACCATGCCGAACCCGACCCGCTCAACGACCGCGCCCCGCTGCCCTCCCGGGACGGCCGCAACCCCGCCTCCGTACTCGAACTCCCCGAGGCCCCCGCGCAGTCGCGCACCCGGCGGCGCGACGACGTGGTCCGGGGACGAACGCTCGACGCCGAGGTCGACGGCCGCCGGATCACGGTCCACCTGCCGCCCGGCCACCGCCCGGACGAAGGCCCGTACGCCCTCGCCGTGCTCCTGGACGGCGAGATGTGGGGGCCGGTCCTCGGCGTCGGCGACATCCTCGACAACCTCCACGCCGACGGGGACCTGCCGCCCACGGTGGCGGTCCTGGTCGACACCATGGGCCGGCGCATGCAGGACCTCGCCTGCAGCGCCCCGTTCGCCGACTGGCTCGCCGACACCCTGCTGCCCTGGGCCGAACGGGAGTACGGGGCCGGGGCGGACGCCGCACGGACCGTCGTCGCCGGGCAGAGCGCCGGTGGCCTCACCGCCGCGTTCGCCGCCTTCCAGCGGCCCGACCGCTTCGGCCTCGCCCTCTCCCAGTCCGGCTCCTTCTGGTGGCCCGACGACGAACGAGGGAGCGAGTGGCTCACCGGACAGTACGCCCGCGCGGAACGCCGGCCGGTGACCCTCCACGTGGAGGTCGGCCTCCAGGAATGGATGCTGCTCCCGGAGAACCGCAGGTTCCGCAACGTGCTGCGCGCCCGCGGATACGACGTCCGCTACGGGGAGTTCAACGGCGGCCACGACTACGCCTGCTGGCGCGGCGGCCTGGCGGACGGGCTGGCCGCTCTGCTCGGCGGACGCTGAGCCCCCTCCGCAACCCGTCCCCGGCACGACGAAGGCGCGGGGCGGCACCCCCCCTCCGGATGCCGCCCCGCGCCTTCGTCGTGACGCCGTTGTGCCACTCTTCGTCGTGCCGCTCAGCTCATGACGGCCACAACCTCGTCCGCCGTGAAGCCCTCACCGGGCGGCGGTGTCCTCGTCGTCGAACGGCGGCGGCTGCGGAGCCTCGCGCGGCAGCCGCAGCGCGATCAGCGCGCCCGCCGCGACGAGCGCCGCCGTCACCCAGACCGCCGAACGGTACGGGCCCGGATCGGCTGCCTCCGTCACATGACCGCCCCCGATCACCGCCGCACAGGCGGCGATCCCCAGCGCGCCGCCCAGCGTGCGGACGATCTGGAACAGGCCCATCGCCTGGCCCGTGTCGGCGGGCCCGATCGACTCGAACCCGGAGATCTGCACGGTCAGCACCGCCGTCCCCAGCACCAGGCCGATCAGGAACATCAGCCCGCGCACGCCCCACGCGTTCTCCGCGACACCCGGCACCGCGAGCGTCGCGAAGACCGCCGCCGCGACCAGCAGCGACGGCACGGTCAGCAGCCGGGGGCCGAGCCTCGGCAGCAGCCGGTCCACCACCTGTGAGGCCAGCATCAGCCCGACCGCCTCCGGGAACACACTCAGCCCGGCGTCCAGCGCCGAAGCCCCCAGGCTCGCCTGGTAGAGCAGCGGGAAGACGAACAGCACGCCCATCAGCCCGGCCGCGGTCACCCCCGCCAGCGCGGAGGCCGACCCGTACACCCGGTCGGTGAGCAGCCGCAGCTTCAGCAACGGTGTCTCCGCCCGCGCCTGGTGCAGGACCGCCGCGACCAGCAGCACGGAACCCAGGGCCGCGCTGACGGCGACGGCGGGCCGGGTCCAGCCCTGCGAGGGGCCGAAGCCGAGCGCGTACGTCAGCAGACCCAGCGCCGGAGTGGCCAGCCAGAAGCCGACCGTGTCGAACCGCCCCTCGGGGCCCTCGACATGCTCGCGCAGACCGAACACGCCCAGCAGAACCGCCGCCGCCCCGATCGGCACGTTCACGAAGAACAGCCAGTGCCAGGAGAGGTGTTCGGTGAGCAGCCCGCCCAGCGGCGGACCGAGCGCCGGCATCAGTGCCGTCGGCACGATCAGTACCTTGGCCAGCTTCATCCGCTCGTGCGGCGGGAACGCCCTGAACAGCAGCGTCATCCCGACCGGCGTCAACAACCCACCCGCCAGGCCCTGTACGGCCCGCGCCACCACCAGCGTGTTGAGGTCCGGCGCCAGACCGCAGACCGCGGAGGCGATCGTGAACGCGGTCAGCGCACCCAGGAACACCCGCTTCGTCCCGAACCGGTCGCCCAGCCACCCCGCCACCGGCAGCCCCACCGCGAGCGCGACCAGGAAGGCCGTCTCCACGGTGTTCGCCGCCGACAGCGGACGCCCGAAGTCGCCCGCGATCGTGTAGAGCGCCGGATTCACGATCGTCGAGTCCAGGCCGTTCATGCACATCGCGGCCGTGTAGACGAGGACGACCGCGACCCGGGGGCGTATCCGGGGCCGGATCAGCAGCCCGCTCACCGGGCGGAGACGGGAACGGGACCGGCCCGGTGCGCGGTGATCCAGTCCAGCGCGTCCTGCCGGGCGCACGGACCGTGAGCCGTCGACCAGCCCTCCGGCACCGCCGCGAACAGCGGCCACAGCGAGTGCTGCCCCTCGTCGTTGGCCAGGACGAGGAACTCCCCGTCCGCGTCGAAGGGGTTGGCGGGTGCGTCGCTCATCGGTGTCACTTCTCCAGCTCGGTCAGTCGGTCGGCGACCACGCGCGCGATGTGCGCGATCGGTTCGGGCAGGGTCATGTCCTTGTGGGAGCAGGCGACGTTCGTGTTGTCGATGCGCCCGCTCACGTACGGGGTCCAGGTCTCCGGCGTCAGGGTGTCGTCGATGGTGTCCACCGTGGCCCGGAAGAACAGCACATCGCCCCGGAACACCCGGTGGTCGTAGGCCCGCACCAGGTCGTTGGTGTTGAGGTACACCTCGCCGAGCGCCTCGATCTTCGTGGCGGAGAGCGTGGCCAGCGGGGAGCCCTCGTGGTGCAGCACCTCGACCACGTTCGCCGTGTCGAGCTCCTTGCCCCCGAGGCTCTCGGGGCCGTAACCGCCCATGGTGAGCAGCGATTCGAGCGCTTCGGCCCGGTCAGGTACGGGCAGGTCGCGGAAGCCCTCGGCGGGGTACGCGTCCAGGATCGCCAGCAACTCCACCTCCTGCCCCGCTTCTTGGAGGACCGCGGCGATCGCGTGCGCGATGATGCCGCCGGTCGACCAGCCGAGAAGCCGGTACGGGCCCTCCGGCTGCACCTCGCGGATCCGGGACGCGTAGTGGGCGGCCAGCTCCTCCAGCGTGGTCGGCAGCGGCTCGTCCGCCGTCGCCTCGCCGACGCCCTGGGCCTGGAGCCCGTAGATCGGCACATCGGCCGGAAGATGGCGGATCAGACCGGCGTAGCACCAGCTCAGACCGCCCGCCGGGTGCACGCAGTGGACCGGGGCACGGTCGCCGGGGCGGGCGGGCCGCAGCGGCAGCAGCACATCCAGCGAGTCCTCCTCGCGCGAGACGTCCAGGGCCGTGTCCAGCGCGGCGGGCGTCGGGGCCTGGAACACCGTGCCGATCGACACCTCGATCCCGAACGCGGACCTGATCCGCCCGGCGAGGCGCACCGCGAGCAGCGAATGGCCGCCCAGGTCGAAGAAGTTGTCCTCCACCCCGACGGACGGCAGCCCCAGCACCTCCGCGAAGACCGAGCAGAGCTGCTCCTCGCGGACCGTGCGCGGCGCGCGTCCACCGGCGTTCACCGAAACGCCCGGCGCGGGCAGCGCCTTGCGGTCCAGCTTGCCGTTGCCGGTGAGCGGCAGCCGCTCCAGCACCACCACGGCCGAGGGCACCATGTGCACCGGCAGCGTGGCGGCGGCGTGCTCGCGCAGCGCCGCCGGGACCGGCTCCGTGCCGGGCGCGGGAACGACGTAGCCGACCAGCCGCTGGTCGCCGGGCACGTCCTCACGGACCACGACCGCCACATCGGCGACCTCGGGATGCGCGGCCAACACGGCCTCGATCTCACCCAGTTCGATGCGGAACCCGCGGATCTTCACCTGCTGGTCGCCGCGCCCGAAGTACTCCAGTGTGCCGTCCACGCGCCGCCGGGCGAGGTCGCCCGAGCGGTACATCCGCCGCCCGCTCTCCCCGAAGAGATGCGCGAACGGGTCGGCGACGAAGCGCCCCGCCGTCAGGTCCGGGCGGCCCAGATAACCGAGGGCCACTCCCTCACCGGCGACGTACATCTCGCCGGTGACCCCGGGCGGCACCGGCTGCAGCCGGTCGTCCAGGACGTAGACGCGCAGGTCGGGGATGTTCACGCCGATGGTGCTGGAGATCGCGGAGGCGGCCGTCGCCCGGTCCAGCGCCAGATACGAGACATGGACCGTGGTCTCCGTGATGCCGTACATGTTGACCAGCGTCGGCGCGTTCTCGTGGTGGCGCGTGTACCAGTCCGCGAGCCGCCCCAGCTCCAGCGCCTCGCCGCCGAACACCACGTACCGCAGCGCCAGGTCGCGCCCGGGGGCCTCCCGGTCGGCGGCGGCCAGCTGGTAGAAGGCGGACGGCGTCTGGTTCAGGACCGTCACCCGCTCGTCCGCCAGCAGCCGGAGGAAGGCGTGCGGGTCACGGCTGGTCGCGTACGGGACGACGACGGCCCGGCCGCCGTACAGCAGCGCGCCCCACAGCTCCCACACCGAGAAGTCGAACGCGTAGGAGTGGAACAGCGTCCACACGTCGTCCGGCCCGAACGCGAACCAGTGCTCGGTCGCCGTCAGCAGCCGCGTCACATTGTGCTGGGTGACCACGACCCCCTTCGGGCGGCCGGTGGAACCCGAGGTGTAGATGATGTACGCCGGGTCTCCCGGGCTCAGCGGCCGGGTGCGGTCCGCCTGGCCGAGGGGCCCGTCCGGGAACCCCGCCGCGTCGTCCACGGTGATCAGCGGCAGATCGTGCGGGGGCAGCCGCTCGGCCGTCGACGCGTCGGTGATCAGCGCCGCCGGACGGGCGTCGTCCAGCATGTGAGCGAGCCGGTCCGCCGGGTAGTCCGGGTCCATCGGCAGATACGCGGCGCC
Source organism: Streptomyces anulatus (assembly GCF_000721175.1). GTDB lineage: Bacteria > Actinomycetota > Actinomycetes > Streptomycetales > Streptomycetaceae > Streptomyces > Streptomyces anulatus_C. Next base: position 62,360 of record NZ_JOEZ01000010.1, on the reverse strand, counting down.
CGCCAGCGACACGGCGAGCAACCCGGCCACCAGGTCCGTGGAGCGCGGCAGCGCGAGCGCGACGATCGAGCCGGGACCGATCCGCCTGGCCGCCAGGAGCCGGGCCAGCGACTGGGCCCGGGAGGACAGTTCGGCGTACGTCAGTGACGCGCCCTCGCAGCTCACGGCCACCCGCTCCGGGTGCCGGCGCGCCGCGACTCCGTAGATCTCGGCGAGGGTGCGCGACACCGGCCGGTCGTGGTCGACGCCGTTCGCCTCGACCAGGGCGCGGTGGACCTCGTCGTCTCCGAGGACCGGCAGCAGACCGACCGGCGTCTCGGGTCGCTCGGCCGCCGCGGTGAGCAGCCGGGACAGCCGGTCCGCGAGTGCCTGGGCTGTCGACCGGTCGAAGAGGTCGGTACGGAACTCCAGGAAGCCGCCGATCCCGCCGCCGGGCAGTTCGCCCGCGTTCAGGGTCAGGTCGAACTTCGCGGTGCCGGACGGCACGGCGGTCAGCCGCGCGGTGGTGTCCGGGCCCAGCGGAACGGGCCCGTCCGCGATCGACTGCCAGGCGAGCATGACCTGGAACAGCGGGTGCCGGGCCAGCGAACGCGGCGGGTTCAGCGCCTCGACCAGGTGGTCGAAGGGCAGCGCGTCGTGCTCGTACGCCGCGAGCGTCGTGGCCCGCACCCGGTCCAGCAGATCGCCGAAGGCCGGGTCGCCGGAGGTGTCGGTGCGCAGGACCACGGTGTTGGTGAAGAAGCCGACGAGCCCGGCCGCGGCGTCGTCGTCGCGGCCCGCCACGGGGGTGCCGAGGGGGATGTCGTTGCCGCAGCCGTGCCGGGTCAGCAGGGCGGCGAGCCCGGCCTGCACGGTCATGAACACGGTCGCCCCGTGGGCCCGCGCGAGACGGCGCAGGGCCTCGTGCGCGGTGGCGTCCAGGGCGAAGGGCACGGTGTCGCCCGCCGACGTGGCGACAGGCGGCCGAGGTCGGTCGGTGGGCAGTTCCAGCTGGTCCGGCAGCCCGGCGAGCGCCTCGCGCCAGTGGGTGAGCTGGGCCTCGGCGAGCGGGGTCGGCTCGGCCGGGGTGCCCAGGAGCCGCTGGAGCCGGGCCGCGTGTTCCACGTACTGGCCGCTCAGCGGCGCGAACTCCGGTGCCCGGCCCTCGGCGCGGGCGGTGTAGGCGGTGGCCAGATCCTGGGCCAGGGGAGTGGTGGAGGCCCCGTCGCCCGCAATGTGGTGCAGCAGGAGGAGCAGGGTGTGGTGGTCCGGCGACTCGCTGAACAGGACCGTGCGCAGCGGGGGTTCGGTGGCGAGGTCGAAGCAGTGGCGCACGGCCTCGGTGAGATCGCCGCCCGGCTCCGCCAGGTGCAGCACCGGGCGGCCCGCCGGGTCGTCGGAGGCGAGGATCTGCTGGTGGGGGGTGTCGTCCGGGGCGCTGCCCACATCGCCGTGGACAGTGCCTCCGGAGGCGTTGTCAGTGGGCGGATACACCGTTCGTAGTGTCTCGTGACGCTCCGCCAGGTCGTGCAGGGCGAGCTGGAGTGCGTCGCGGTCGAGCGGGCCGTTGACGCTCAGGACGAGCGGGATGTTGTAGGTGGGGCTGGGGCCTTCGAGGCGGTGGAGGAACCACAGCCGCTGCTGGGCCGGGGACAGGGGGAGGGGACCGGTGCGCGGAACGGGGGAGAGCGGTGCGGGCGCGGTGGCCGCGCCGCTGCGGGTGCGGACCAGTGCGGCCAGGGCGCCGGAGGTGGGGTGCCGGAAGACGTCGGCGATGCTCATCGGCACGCCGAAGTGCTCCCGGATGCGGGCGGCCAGCCGGGCGGCGAGCAGCGAGTGCCCGCCGAGGTCGAGGAAGCCCGCGTCGGCGGCCGGGGGCTCGGCGATACCGAGCACGTCGGCGAAGAGCCCGCGCACGATCTCGGTGTGCGGCCCGCCGCCGGCGCTGCCCGGGTCGCCTCCGGTGAGCGGGAGCGGTTCTGGGTCGGGCAGGGCACGGTGGTCGAGCTTGTCGTTGGCGGTGCGGGGCAGCTCGTCCAGGAGCGTGACGGTCGCGGGGACCATGTGCTCGGGCAGGGCCGTGGCCAGGTGGTCGCGGAGCTCGGCGGGGGTGGGCGGCGCGGCGTCGGCGGCCGGGGCGCCGCCCGTCGTCCGCACCGGGACCGCGTAGGCCAGCAGCCGCTTGCCGTGACCGGCGTCCCGGGCGATGACCGCGGCTGCCGCGACCTGCGGGTGGGCGGCCAGCCGGGCCTGGATCTCGCCGAGTTCGATCCGGAAGCCGCGGATCTTCACCTGGTCGTCGCTGCGCCCGAGGAACTCCAGCGTGTGGTCCTCGCGGCGGCGCACCAGGTCCCCGGTGCGGTACATCCGGCCCCCGGCGTCGCCGTGCAGCGCGCCGAACGGGTCCGCGACGAACCGCTCGGCCGTCAGGTCGGGGCGGCCCAGATAGCCCAGGGCCAGGCAGGCCCCGGCGACGTACAGCTCACCCGTCACACCGGCGGGCACCGGACGCAGGGAGGAGTCCAGGACGTAGACGCGTGAACCGCGCACGGGGCGGCCGTCGGGCCGGGCGGCGGAGCGGCCGGGCACCCAGTAGTAGGCGTCGACCGTCGTCTCGGTCGGCCCGTAGAGGTTGACCGGGTGCACGGCTGCGGCCTCGGTCAGCCGCTCCCACAGGGCCGGGGGGACGGTCTCGCCGCCGACCACCAGGTGGGCCGGGTGGTGGCGGCCCTCGCCCAGCAGGCCCTCGGTGATGAGCGCTTCGGCGTAGGAGGGGGTGACGTCGAGATAGTCGACCAGGTGCGCGCCGACGTACGCGGTGAGCGCCGCGGGGTCCCGGTAGGCGGCGTCGTCCAGCAGGTGCAGCTCATGCCCGTGGACCATCCACAGCAGCGGGTCCCAGGACGCGTCGAAGGCGAACGAGGCGCTGTGCGCGACCCGGAGACGGTCCCGGCCGGTCCGGGCGACGGCCGGGGCGATGTGGTCCGTGCCGTGCCCGGCGCAGAGATTGGCGAGCGAGGCGTGGCTGACGAGGACGCCCTTGGGGCGACCTGTGGAACCGGAGGTGTGGATGAGATAGGCGGGGTCCGCGAGCGCGGGCCCGGCGGGCAGCGGCCCGGCCGGGCAGACGGCGAGGGCGTCGACCGTGGCCGGCGCGTCGAGCGCGACGGTCGGCAGCCCGTGGTCGGGCAGCGCGGCGAGCGTCGCCGCCGTGCCGATCACGCACAGCGGCCGCGCGTCCTCCAGGACGGCCAGGGTCCGGGCGGCGGGGTGGCCGAGGTCCAGCGGCTGGCAGACCCGGCCCGCCTTGAGCACGGCCAGCAGCGCGACGACCATGTCGGCGGTCCGTGGCAACGCCAGCGCCACCGTGCCGCCTGCCCTGACTGTGCTGTCCGTGCCGAGCCCGGTCAGCAGGTGGGCCAGGCGGTCGGAAGCGGCGTCCAGTTCGGCGAAGGTGAGCCGGGCCCCGGTCTCGGCGGCGGCGTCCGGCGCGCTCGCACCCGGGGTTGTTGCCGCGCCCGCATCGGCGCCCGCCCCCTGGAACGTGCCCGCCACCGTGGAACGCACCGCGACGGCCTCGGGCGTCCGGGCCGCCTGCGCGCTGAACGACCGGGGGAGGGTGAGCGCGGCGGCGGACTCGGTGCGACCGGACGTGGCCTCGCGCACCTGGTCGCCGGTGAGCAGGTCCAGGGTGCCGATCGGCCGCTCCGGGTCGGTCAGCAGCAGCTCGGTCAGGCCGTCCAGATAGCGCAGCCAGGTGTCCTCGTGGGCGGCGAGGTCCTCCGGCCCGTACGCGGCGGGGTTGGCGTCCAGGGTGAGCCGCAGGCCCCCGTCCGGGCCGGGGGCCGCGCCGACCGCGAGCCCTTCCACGGGCCCGGCCGCGAGATTGCGCACGGTGCCGGTGATCCCGGCGAAGTCCAGGGCGCCGTCGAACGGCTTGACGTTGACCATCGGGCCGGTCAGCGGGGCGTCGGCCGACTCCAGGGCCAGATCGCGGCGCAGGTCGGCCTGCGGATAGCGCTGGTGGCGGCGGACCTCACGGATCTCCAGCACCACGCGGCGCAGCAGTTCGGCCCCGGTGTCTCCCGGGCGCACGGCGATCCGCAGCGGCAGTACGTTCACGGTCATGGCCGGGGTCCGCAGGGCCGCGGGCCCCCGCCGGTTGGTCAGCGGCAGGCCCAGCACGATGTCCTCGGAGCCGGTGAGCCGGTGCAGATGACCGGCGGTCGCGGCCACCACCAGCTCGGCCCAGGTCGCTTTCGCCGCTCGCGCCGCCCCGGACAACCGCTCCAGGGTCTCGGCGGGGAGGTCGGTGGCCCGGTGGAGCAGGCCGTGGCCGGGCGTGACCGGGAGGGTGGGGGAGCGGTGGGGCTCGGTGACGGAGGAGTCCGCCATGCGTGCGGACCAGAAGGCCCGGTCCGCCGCGTACTCCTCACCTGCCAGGTAGGACTTCTCCTCGCCGGTGAGCTCGCCCAGCGGGGCGAACCGGCTCCCGGGCAGCGGCTGTCCGGCGACCAGCGCACGGTAGAGCTCTGCGACGCGCTGTCCGATGAGGGCCAGGGCGTAAGCGTCGACGGCTATGTGGTGGACCCGCTGGTACCACCGGTGGCGCCCTTCGCCGATCCGGATCAGCGCCTGCGTCATCAGCGCGCCGTCGGCGGCGAGCTCCACCGGCCGGGCCAGGTCCTCCCGCATCCACGCCTCGGCCCGGTCCTCCGTCAGCTCCAGCCGGTGCACCACGGGTTCGGCGGGCACGACCCGCTGCACCGGTACGCCGTCGGCCTCGGACACGCGCAGGGCGAGGGTCTCCGCCTCACCCACCGCGCGTCTCAGCGCCTCCACGAACAGGTCCGCGTCCAGCGGCCCGTCGATCTCCACGCAGTCCGCCGTGTTCAGCTCGGTGCCGAGGGGGGCCAGCTGGTGCGCGTAGTAGATACCCGACTGGGCGGTCAGGAGGGGGAGTTCCGGGGAAGGCGCGCTGCCGGAGTGCGCTGCCGAAGAGCTGGTCGGGCGGTTCGGACGCTCATGCATGTGTGTGACGACTCCCCTGAAGGACAACGGACACCGGGCCGTCGGGCTCTCGGCGCGCACTTAGGTAAGGCTAAGTTAACCTATTTCGAACAGTGCAGGCGACCGCCACGGAGCGGTCCGGAACGCAAGGAGAGCCCATGACCGTCCCCGCAGCCCTCCGCCCCGAGACGCGGGCCGACGAGCGGATCCGTGCGCTCAGGAGCGCCGTGCGGGAGACGGTCGGCAAACACGCCCCGGCCCTGTTCGACCTGAGCCGGCGCCTGCACGCCGAGCCCGAGACCGCCTTCGAGGAACACAAGGCCGCCGCGCTCTGCTCCGAACTCCTCGCCGCGCACGGCTTCGAGGTCACCGCCCCCGCGCACGGCCTGGACACGGCGTTTCGCGCCACGATCGGCACCGGACCCGTCACCGTGGCCATCGCCTGCGAGTACGACGCCCTGCCCGGCCTCGGCCACGCCTGCGGGCACAACCTCATCGCCGCCGCCGGAGTCGGCGCGGCCCTCGGCCTCGCCCCCCACGCGGACGAACTCGGCCTGACCGTAAGGGTCATCGGCACCCCCGCCGAGGAGCGCGGGGCGGGCAAGGCGCTGCTGCTGGACGCCGGAGCCTTCGACGGGGTGGACGCCGCGATGATGGTGCACCCCTGCCCCTTCGAGATGGCCGACTTCCGCTCCTTCGCGCTCGGCACCCTCGACGTCACCTACACCGGCCGCGCCGCGCACCCCAGCCTCAACCCGCACGAGGGCCGCAACGCCGCCGACGCGCTGACCGTCGCCCAGGTCGCCCTGGGCCTCCTGCGCCAGCAACTGCCCCCGCAGTGGCGGGTGCACGGCATCACCACCGCCGCCGGAACCGCGCCCAACGCGATACCCGACCGGGCCACCGCCACGTACGAGATGCGGGCACTGGCCGCCGAGGACCTGCGGGAGCTGCGGCAGCGGGTCGAGGACTGCTTCCGCGCCGGGGCGCTCGCCACCGGCTGCGAAGTGACCCTGGAGCGCCCCGAGCCCGACTACCTCGACTTCCGGGGCGACCCGGAGCTGATCGGGCTCTGGACCGTGAACGCCCGCGAACTCGGCCGCGCCGAACCCGTCGAGCGCCCGCCGTTCGCCTGCACCGACATGGGCAACGTCTCGCACGTGGTGCCGTCCATCCACCCGGTGCTCGACATCAGCGGGGGAGCCTGTGGCCCGCACGAGGCCGCGTTCGCCGAGGCGGCGCTCTCCCCGGCGGCCGAACAGGCGCTGCTCGACGGTGCGGTGGGCATGGCGTGGACGGCCGCCGACTTCGCCGCCGCCAGGACCGCGGCCCGCGCCTGCGGCTGACGGAGCACGCCGTGAAGGTCACCCGAAGGTCACTTGGCCGAGAGCGCCTTGACGTAGTCGTCCAGGACGACGTCGGCGGCGAGCGGGCCACCGCGCGTGGACCACACCGAGCCGTCGACGGTCACCGCGTGGCCGTTCTTGACGGCGCCCAGCTCCTTGTAGGCGGGCTTGGACCGGACGTCCTTGAGCGCCTTCTCGCCGTCCGAGGTCAGCGTCGACAGGAACAGCCAGTCGCCGTCGATCTCGTTGATCTTCTCCAGGCTCAGCGAGGGCGTGTGGGCGTTGCCGTCCTTGTTCTGGGACTTGGGCCGCTTCAGCCCCATCTCCAGGGCGATGCCACTGGCGAACTGCTTGTTCTCCATCCAGCTCGGCCCGTCCGGGTTCCAGCGGACGATCGAGACCTCGGCGCCCTTGTGGGTACCGAGCTTCTCGCCGGCGGCCTTGGCGGCGGCCTCGTGGTCGGTGATGAACCTGTTGGCGTCGTCGAGCTTGTTGACGGCGTTGCCGATACCGCGGAAGAACAGCTTCCAGTCGTCCGCCGGCGCCATCGTCACCAGCGTGGCCGGGGTGATCTCGCGGAGCTGCTCGAGTACCTGCTCGTCCTGCATGTCACCGGCGAGGATCAGGTCGGGCTTCGCGGCGACGACCTTGTCCATGACCGGCTGCAGGAGGTTGCCCACGATGTCGATGCCCTCGACCTTGTCGGCGAGGTAGGCCGGGGGCTTGTCCAGGCCCTGCCCGTTGGTGATGCCGACCGGCTTGAGGTCCAGGGCCAGCACCGCGTCCAGGTCCTCCTGGGTCAGGGTGACGATGCGCTTGGGCTCCGCCGGTATCTCCACGGCCTTTCCGGTGGCGTCCTTGACCGTGCGGGTCGCGGAGGAGGCGCTGTCCGCCTTGCCGGCCTTGTCCCCGGAGGACTTGCCCGAGTCGGAGTCCGTGCCGCAGGCCGTAAGGAGCAGGGCGGCGGCTCCGAGCGTGGCGACTGCTTGCGCCGCTCTTCGGACGGCGGCGCGGGCGGGGCGGTGGTGCAGGATCATCAAGGACTCCGGGTTCAACGGGACATGAAGCGGTGACGGCCGGACGGTCGCACTGATGCGGCCGTCGGCTCGTGAGCGAGCTAAGGTTAGCCTTACTTTAGTGGCATCGGGCAAATGGTGCCCCATACCTTCGGAAAGGCCGGTCCCTGTGGAAATCCGTGTCGAACAGCTCACCGCTGGATACACCGGTCATACCGCCGTGGACCAGGTCGACCTGACGGTCCCCTCCGGACAGGTCGTGGCGATCGTCGGCCCCAACGGCTGCGGCAAATCGACCCTCCTGCGCTCCATGGCCCGCCTCCACCAGCCCCGCTCCGGCACGGTGTCCGTCGGCGACGCCGACATCTGGCAGCTGCGCCAGCGCGACGCCGCCCACCGCATCGCCCTGCTGCCCCAGGCCCCGCAGGCCCCCGAGGCGGTCACCGTCGCCGGACTCGTACGGTACGGACGCCACCCCCACCAGGGCCTCTTCCGCCAGTGGTCGCAGGAGGACGAGGCGGCCGTCACCCGCGCCCTGGAGGCCACCGGCACCGCGGCTCTGGCCGGCCGCCGGATCGACCAGCTCTCCGGCGGCCAGCGACAGCGCTGCTGGCTCGCCATGGCCCTCGCCCAGGAGACCCCCGTCGTCCTGCTCGACGAGCCCACCAGCGCCCTCGACATCGGCCACGCCGTGGAGGTCCTGGACCTGGTCCGCGAAGTCGCCGCACAGGGCCGCACCATCGTCATGGTCGTCCACGACCTCGCCGCCGCCGCGCGGTACGCCGACACCCTGGTCGCCATGCGCGACGGGCGGATCATCGCCTCGGGGCCGCCCCGCGAGACCGTGGACGCCGCACTCGTCCAGGAGCTCTACGGCATCGAGGCGGAGATCCTCACCGCGACCTCCGACGGGGCGCCCGTCGTCGTACCGACCGTGCGGGCGCCCGCCGTCGGTGTCTGAGAGCCTGTCAGGTGGCCTTCGATCGGAAAGCGGACGCGGTCCGGTGCGTGCGGTTCCCAGGCGTCGAGAGGTCCTCCTAGCGGAGCTATCAGGATATTTCGGCAACACCGGAAGCGTGCGTGCCAGGGCGTGTCCGCCCGATCAGAGGTCACCCGACAGGCTCTCAGACACCGCCACCCCACGCCGGCCCGCAGGCGCCCGAAACGCCGAGGGGCCCTCCGTCCGGGGGCCCCTCGGTCCGTATCCGCCCCATGGGCCGACGCGTTCAGGCGGACTCTCCCGCACCCCCGCCACGGAGCGTGCCTCCGCGATACACGCCGAGGATCTCCTCGGCGGCCAGGGTCGCCGTCAACGTGCCCTCCCGGACCCGCTGTTCGAGCTCCGGCGCCAGCTTCCGCACCTCCGGGTGGCTGCGCAGACCGTCCAGCAGCTCGTCGCGGACCATCGTCCACGTCCAGTCCACCTGCTGGTCCCGGCGCTTGGCCGCGAGCCGCCCGGTCGACTCCAGGACCGCACGGTGCTGCTCCAGCCGCTCCCACAGGGTGTCCAGGCCGAGCGACTCGCGCGCGCTGCACGTGAGTACGGGGGGCGTCCAGGCCGCGTCCGCCGGGTGCATCAGCCGTAGCGCACCCGCCAGTTCGCGGGCCGCCGAGCGGGCGTCGCGTTCGTGCGGGCCGTCGGCCTTGTTCACCGCGATGACGTCCGCCAGCTCCAGGACGCCCTTCTTGATGCCCTGCAACTGGTCGCCGGTCCGGGCCAGGGTCAGCAGCAGGAACGTGTCGACCATGTTGGCCACCGCCGTCTCCGACTGTCCGACGCCCACGGTCTCGACCAGCACCACGTCGTACCCCGCCGCCTCCATCACCACGATGGACTCCCGGGTCGCCTTGGCCACCCCGCCCAGCGTGCCCGCCGTGGGGGAGGGGCGGACGAAGGCGGCCGGGTCCACCGCGAGGCGTTCCATCCGGGTCTTGTCGCCCAGGATGGAACCGCCCGTACGGCTGGAGGACGGGTCGACCGCAAGCACCGCCACCCGGTGCCCGAGCCCCGTGAGCATCGTGCCGAGCGCGTCGATGAACGTGGACTTGCCCACGCCCGGCACCCCGCTGATCCCGATCCGCCGGGCCGCCCCCGCGTGCGGCAGCAACCGGCTCAGCAACTGCTGTGCCAGCAACCGGTGTTCGGCCCGCGTCGACTCGACGAGCGTGATCGCACGCGCCACGAACGCGCGCTTCCCGTCGAGCACTCCCTGGACGTAACCGTCGATGTCGATCTTCGCAGCCATCCGGTCAGCGGCTCACAGCTCGTGGCCGAGCGCGGCGCCGAGCCGCGTCACCAGGTCGTGGGCCGCGTCCGGGATCACCGTCCCCGGCGGGAAGACCGAAGCGGCGCCCGCCTCGTGCAGGGCCTCGATGTCCTGCGGCGGAATCACCCCGCCCACCACGATCATGATGTCCTCGCGCCCCTCGGCGGCCAGCTCCTCGCGCAGCGCGGGCACCAAGGTCAGGTGCCCCGCCGCCAGCGAGGAGACGCCCACGATGTGCACGTCGGCCTCGACGGCCTGCCGCGCCACCTCGCCCGGCGTCTGGAACAGCGGGCCGACGTCCACGTCGAAGCCCAGGTCGGCGAAGGCCGTGGCGATCACTTTCTGGCCCCGGTCGTGGCCGTCCTGCCCCATCTTGGCGACCAGGATGCGCGGACGGCGGCCCTCCGCCTCCTCGAACGCGTCGACCAGCGCGCGGGTGCGGTCCACCGAAGGGGAATCCCCTGCCTCTTTGCGGTACACACCGGAGATCGTACGGATCTGCCCGGCATGCCGCCCGTACACCTCCTCCAACGCGTCCGAGATCTCCCCGACCGTGGCCATCGCCCGCGCCGCGTCGACCGCCAGCGCCAGCAGATTGCCCTCCAGGCCCGGACCCGGGTCGCGCACGGCCGCGGCCGTCAGCGCCCGCAGCGCCTCCTGGCACGCCGTCTCGTCGCGCTCCTCGCGCAGCCGGCGCAGCTTGTCGATCTGCTGGGTGCGCACCGAGGAGTTGTCGACCTTGAGCACATCGATCTTCTCGTCGGTCTCCACCCGGTACTTGTTGACCCCGATCACCGGCTGCCGCCCGGAGTCGATCCGCGCCTGCGTGCGCGCGGCGGCCTCCTCCACCCGGAGCTTGGGGATGCCCGCGTCGATGGCCTTCGCCATCCCGCCGGCCGCCTCCACCTCCTCGATGTGCTGCCAGGCCCGGTCCGCGAGGTCGCGCGTCAGCTTCTCCACGTACGCGCTGCCGCCCCACGGGTCGATGACCCGGCAGGTACCGGACTCCTGCTGGAGCAGGAGCTGGGTGTTACGGGCGATCCGCGCCGAGAAGTCGGTGGGCAGCGCCAGCGCCTCGTCCAGGGCGTTGGTGTGCAGCGACTGGGTGTGCCCCTGCGTCGCGGCCATCGCCTCCACGCACGTACGCGTCACGTTGTTGAACACGTCCTGCGCGGTCAGCGACCAGCCCGAGGTCTGCGAATGGGTGCGCAGGGACAGCGACTTGGGGTTCTTCGGGTCGAACTGCTTCACCAGTCGCGCCCACAGGAGCCGGGCCGCCCGCAGCTTCGCGACCTCCATGAAGAAGTTCATGCCGATCGCCCAGAAGAACGACAGCCGCGGCGCGAACGCGTCGACGTCCAGACCGGCTTCCTGCCCGGCGCGCAGATACTCCACGCCGTCGGCCAGCGTGTACGCCAGCTCCAGATCGGCCGTCGCCCCGGCCTCCTGGATGTGATAGCCGGAGATCGAGATGGAGTTGTAGCGCGGCATCTTCCTTGAGGTGAACGCGAAGATGTCGGAGATGATCCGCATCGAGGGAGACGGCGGATAGATGTAGGTGTTGCGGACCATGAACTCCTTCAGAATGTCGTTCTGAATGGTCCCGGCCAGCTTCTCGGGCGGTACGCCCTGTTCCTCGGCCGCCACGATGTACAGCGCCAGCACGGGGAGCACCGCGCCGTTCATCGTCATCGACACCGACATCCGGTCCAGCGGAATGCCGTCGAACAACTGACGCATGTCGTAGATCGAGTCGATCGCCACCCCGGCCATGCCGACGTCACCGGTCACCCGGGGGTGGTCGCTGTCGTAACCCCGGTGGGTCGGCAGGTCGAAGGCGACCGACAGCCCCTTCTGTCCGGCCGCGAGGTTGCGCCGGTAGAAGGCGTTGGACTCCTCGGCCGTGGAGAACCCGGCGTACTGACGGATCGTCCAGGGCTGGTTGACGTACATCGTCGGGTAGGGCCCGCGCAGATACGGGGCGATGCCCGGGTACGAGTGCAGCGCGTCCAGGCCCTCCAGGTCCTCGCCGGTGTAGAGCGGCTTGACCGTGATGCCCTCGGGCGTCTCCCAGAGCGGGGCCTCGGCGTCGTCGGCCGCCTTGGTCACGGCCGCCTGCCACTCCCCGGCGGATCCGGCGGGCGGTGCGGTGGACGCCAACGGCACGTCGGAGAAGTCGGGAACGGAGGGCTTCCGTTCCGTGGGCGATGTCGGCATCACGCCACTCCCATGCGGTCGAGTACGGAGGTGAGAACGGCGACCGCGTCGCAGCCCGCGAAGATGTAACTGTCGACACCGGCGTACTCGCCGGGCCGGCCGGCGAGGAACACCTGCGCGGCTCCCGCCGACTTGAGCGCACCGGCCACCTGCTCCGCCTGCTCGGCGTACAGCGCGTCCGACGAACACAGAGCGGCGAGTGCCGCCCCGGAGGCGGTCAGCGCGTCGGCAGCCGTGCCCGCGTCCACCGACACCGGATCGTGCACCGCCTCGATCCCGCCCGCCCCGAAGAGGTTGACGGCGAACGAGACCCGCGGGGTGTGCGCGGCGGCCGGGCCGAGCGCGGCGATGAACACCTTCGGGCGGCTTCCGGTCGCCGCGAGGTGCGCGTCCGACCGGGCGCGCAGCGCCTCGAACGCCTCGTCCCGCCGGACCCGGGGCAGACCGCCCGGAGCCCCGGCGTACGCGTCGGCCGCCGGCTCGCGCTCCACCGGACGCTCGCCGGGCATCGGGAACTCGCTGACCCCGGTGATCGGCTCCTTGCGGCGGGCCAGCTTCGCACTGCGCGCCGCCCAGGTCGCGGCGAGCCGCTCCGCGACCATCCCGGAGCGCAAAGCGGCGGGCAGTCCGCCGACCCGCTCGGTCTCCTGGAAGAGCGCCCAGGCGGCCGCAGCGAGTTCGTCCGTCAGCCGCTCCACGTACCAGGAACCGCCCGCCGGGTCGATGACCCGCGCCAGGTGCGACTCCTCCATGAGGATCGTCGAGGTGTTACGGGAGATCCGCCGCGCGAACGCGTCCGGCAGGCCCAGCGCGTGATCGAACGGCAGAACGGTCACGCAGTCCGCACCGCCGACGCCCGCGCCCAGCGTGGCCAGCGTGGTGCGCAGCATGTTCACCCACGGGTCGCGGCGCGTCATCATCACCGGCGAGGTGACGGCGTGCTGCCGCTGGGCACCGGCGGCGGGAGCACCGCAGGCCTCGGCGACCCTCGCCCACAGCCGGCGCGCCGCGCGCAGCTTGGCGATGGTCAGGAACTGGTCGGCGGTGGCCGCGTAACGGAACTCCAGCTGCCCGCAGGCCGCCTCCACGCTCATCCCGGCACCGGTCAGGGCCCGCAGATAGGCGACGCCGGTGGCCAGGGAGAGCCCCAGCTCCTCGCCGGCCGAACCGCCCGCCTCGTGGTACGGCAGCGCGTCCACGGCGATGGCCCGCAGTTCCGGGTATGCGGCCTCGCATCGCTGTGCCCAGCGCACGGCGGGGGCGAGGTCCGCCTCGACGCCCGTCCGGGCCTCGTGGCCGAGCGGGTCGGCGCCCAGCGTGCCGCGCGCCTGGTGCTGGGCGACGCCGCGTTCCTCGTACAGCCGCAGCAGTTCCGTCGCCGCGGCGTCCAGGTCGGCCGGGGCGTCGAGGGCGACGGGTGCGAGGTCGAGGTACACGCCGTCGAGCGCCCGGGCGAGCCCGTCGACGGGGACGCCCGCCGGACCGCCCACCGTGAGCCAGAGCGAGGTGACCCCGTTCTCCAGATCGCCGAGCACCGCCTCGTTCAACCGGGCGGGGTCGGTCAGGCTGTGGCGTTGGCGCACGTCCCAGCCGCCGGCCGCGTTCCCTTCGGCCCTGCTGCCCCGGGTGAAGGGGGCGAAGCCGGGAAAGCCGGTGTCCGGCGACTCGTCGTGCGCGGTGTAGAGGGGGCGGGTGGTGAGCCCGTCCTCCAGTGTGGTGGACAGCGCTTCCTCGGCGGCCGAGCCCGAGACTTCCTTGCCCGACTTGCGCAGAACGCCTTCGACGAGGCTCTGCCACTGGTCATGGGAGGGGTCGGGGAACGCGGCGGCCGGAGAGAGCCCGTCAGCAGGCTGGACCGTCATGCTCAGATGCTAGGCCAGCGCGCCGAACCAGCAGCAGGGGCACCTGCTGTGACCTTGCCCTCTCGAACATGTACTTGATCCTTTACATACAGTCGCGTAACCGGCGTGACGGACGGACCATGGGCAACACGGCGACCCTCGACATCGGGATGAATCGGGACACTGATGCATATTATGTGGGAAGTTTCCTGATTTCTTATGCCATCCCTGGAATGCCGTATCCACCCCGGCGCCCCTGCGGCCGCCGGGATACGGAGAGGACACGACCGTGGCCGTCGGACCTGTGGAGTACCTCGTCATCGCTTTCCCCGGCAGTCGCTTCGCCGGGTCGGTCGCCCCCGCGCTCGCCGACGCCGTGTCATCCGGAGCCGTACGCGCCGGCGACCTGGCCTTCGTCCGTCGGGCCGGGGGTGGCGCGCTGACCCCGGTGGAACTGCGGGAGCTGGACCCCGAGGGAACGGTTCCCGCCGATGCGGCGGAGGGCGGGGCGGCGGCGGTACTGGGCGCGGCGGACGTCGACCGGCTCGACGGGAGCGTGCCGACGGGTGATGCCGTGGCGATCGTCGTCCGGGAGGACCTGTGGACCACACAGCTCGCCCGTACGGCGCGCGAGGCGGGCGGAACCTTCGTCGCGCACGAGCGCCTCGGCGCCGACGGGGACGGTGGGTCCGGTGGTTCCGGCGAGGAGGATGCCGCGGGAGACGACATCATCACCCGGCTGGAGCGGCTCGCCGAACTGCGGAAGCGGGAGGTCCTCACCGACGCCGAGTTCGTGGAGCAGAAGACGAAACTCCTGTCGGACTGAGGTCCGGCCGGCGCCCCGGGGTGCCGCCCGGCGTTTTCCGGTGGTGCATTCCTTGCCGCATGCGACGTTGATCCTGATATGTGGAATTCCTGGAATTCATCGGGGAAAGAGGCAGTTCATCGTGCAGACCGCCCGGACCGTTCCGGCCGCCACCGTTGTCAATCTGCGCGACCTGGGCGGCATCGCCCTGGGCCGTGACCGCCGGGTGCGGCAGGGCGTCCTGTTCCGCTCGGGCCAGCTGAGCGAGTTCGACCCCGAGAACGACCGGGCGGTGTCCGCACTCGGTATCCGCACCGTCGTGGACCTGCGCACCGCCGACGAGCGCCAGTGGGCCCCGGACCGGCTGCCGGACCGGGCCAGGCTCTTCGTCGCCGACGTCCTGGGCGACCACCCGGGCGTGGCGCCCGCCCGGCTGCGGTCCCTGCTCGCCGACCCGGTCGAGGCGGAGCGGACGCTGGGGGGCGGCCGGGCCGAGGAACTGTTCGCCGAGACCTACCGGAAGATGGTCCTCTCGCCCGGCGCCGCGGCCGCCTACCGCGCCTTCCTGGAGACGGCGGCCGACCCCGGTGCGCGCCCGGTGCTCTTCCACTGCACGGCCGGCAAGGACCGTACCGGCTGGGCGGCAGCCGTCCTGCTGATGATCCTGGGAGCGGCCCGCGCGACGGTGCGGTCGGACTTCCTCGCGGTCAATCCCGCCGTACGGGCCGCCTTCGCCCCGTACGTGGCGAAGTTCCTGGACGGCGGGGGCGACCCCGCCGTCGCCGCGGCGATCATCGAGGTCCGCCCTCGCTACCTGGACGTGGCGCTCGACGCCATGGACGAGCGCTGGGGCGGCCTCGACGGCTATGTGCGCAACGGGCTGCGCGTGCCCGACGCCGCACTGGAGCGGCTGCGCGACGGCCTGGTCATCCGTGGCTGAAGTGACGGAGAACGCGGTGCGGGGGCCGGTCCGCCCGGAATCACCCGGCCGGACCGGCCCCCGCACCGCGCTCCGGGCAAGGCCCGGCTACAGGCGTACGAGGCGTTCCGTCAGGTCGCGGTAGTGCTGGAGGGCGATCCGCAGATCCTCGGTCCCCGCCCCGGTGGCCGAGTCGCTCCCGCCCTTTCCGGCGCGCAGTCGCCGCCCGCGTTCCTCCAGGGCGGCACCGAGGCTCGCGACGGCCTCCCCGAAGGTGGCGTCGGCGTCCCGTACCGCCCGCTGCGGATCCTCCACGAACCCGGTCACCGCCTGCTGGATCCGGGCGGCGAACGCCTCCTGCTCCTCGGCGGTGAACAGCGGCCGCCCGGGGCGCCGGCCGTCCTCGGCGACGGGGCCCCGTGCGGTCGCCGGCCCGGGTTCGGCGTGCTCGGCGTGGTCCGTTCCGCCGGGCAGGGGAGTCGTTCCGTCGGATGTCTGCGTCATGATGTGCCGCGTCCCTTCACCAGGTGCCGGTTGCCGTGCTCATGCCCCGACGGGCCGTCCGCGAGGAGGGCGTCGAAGAGCCCGCGGGCCTCGATCAGGGCCTCGCGCATCTCCTCGGTGCTCGCCTCCCCACGCCGCGCGGTGTGCACCCGGCGGTAGCCCTCGACGTGCGTGGCGTGGTGGACGGAGAGCGCGTCCGTACGGTCCTCGAAGTCCTCGCCGGCCGGGAAGCCGCGCTCGCGCGACAGGTCGGCCAGCAGCGCGTCGGCTTCGGTGAGCGCCCGCTCCGGCGATTCGACGAACAGTTCCTGGACGCTCGCCCAGCGGGCGGCGTAACCCGCGCGGGCCCCGTCGGTCAGCGGGCGCTCCTCCAGGTGCCCGTGTCGCTTCACCCGATCGCGGAGCTCCTGCTCGGCCGCCGTGGTGTCGCCGTTGTGCCGGGCGACCACGCGCTCGTACTCCGGTCCGAAGCGGCTGCGCAGTCCCCGGCCGCCGGCGAGGCGTCCACGGAGCAGGAAGAACGCGGCGATGGCCACCACGGCGACCACGGCGATGATGATGATCGCTGTCGTCATGGCTACCGCCCCCAACGCTCATCGGCCGGTACGTAGATCTGCTGTCGCACAGTGGTCAACCCCTTTCGGTCCGGGCCCGGCGTCGATCGCCGAACGGTGTGCAGGAGTTCGTGTACCCCCGGATCCCGGTTCGAGGCAGCCGCCCGGCGGCGGAAGGCTCCGCGCGGCGTTCTGGGTTGGGTAGGGTCAAGGAGTCGGATCGGCGGCAGGTCGGAGGGGCACGCGATGACGGAGCGCAAGCCACCGGGAGTCAGTTTCGAATCCTGGGTCGACCGGCAGATCCACGAGGCGGAACAGCGCGGCGACTTCTCCGCGCTCCCGGGCTTCGGCAAGCCGATCGCCGGCCTGGAGCGCCCGTACGACGAGGCCTGGTGGATCAAGCAGAAGATGCAGCGGGAGGGCGTGTCGATGCTGCCGCCCGCGCTGGCCCTGCGCAAAGAGGCGGAGGATGTGCCCGGCGCGGTCTCCGCGGCCCGCACCGAGGCCGAGGTGCGGCGCATCCTGACCGAGGTGAACGAGAAGATCGAGCGGGCGATCCGGATGCCTCCCGAGGGCCCGCCGCTGCAGCTGAAGCCCTTCGACGTGGACGGGACCGTACGCCGCTGGCGCGAGGAACGCCGATCGGCCTGAAGCGGCCGTCACGCTGGGTCATACTCGCTGTATGGGATCGGACAGGGCAGGACGCCGACGCGGGCGCGCCCCGCACCGTGCCGACGTGGTGGTCCGCCGGGCCGGGGCGGGCGACGCCGGCCGGCTGACCCGGCTGGTGCGCACATCACGCGCCTACGAAGGCCCGTACGCACCGATGGTCGAGGGCTACCGGATCGGCCCGGACTACATCGGGACGCACCGGGTCTTCGTCGCGGCGGACAGCGGTACGGGCCAGGTCCTCGGCTTCTACGCACTGCTCCTCGATCCGCCGGAACTGGACCTGATGTTCGTCGCCGACTCGGCCCAGGGGCTCGGCATCGGCCGACTGCTCATCTCGCATCTGCGTGAGGAGGCCCGGAGCGCCGGCCTCACGGGCGTCCGGATCGTTTCCCACCCGCCCGCGGAGGGCTTCTACCGGAGCATCGGCGCCGAACCCGTCGGCACGGTCCGGGCCAACCCGCCGGCCGTGATGTGGGACCGCCCCGAGTTGCTGCTGCGGACCGGCTGAGGCGCGCTGGGCCCGGCACGGCCGAAGCCCGGCCGCGTTGTGCGGCCGGGCTCGAGGACGAGGCAGGGGGGGCGGCCGGTGGTGATCAGCCGCCGTACGGGCGAGTGATCAGCTCCAGACCATGACCGCTCGGATCGGGGAAGTACACGCCCCGACCGCCGTCGTTGTGGTTGATCTCGCCGGGCAGCTTCTGATGGGGATCGGCGTAGTAGTCGATTCCCAGCTCCTTGATCTTCGCGAACGCGGTGTCGAACTCCGCCTCCGAGATGAGGAAGGCGTAGTGCTGCGGGGTGATCGAAGCGGCGGGAACCGTCGCGAAATCCAGCGTGACGCTGTTCGCGAGAACGACCGGAATGAACGGCCCCCACTCATCTCCGACCGTCAGGCCCAGCAGATCCGCCAGAAATCCGGCGGACTCGCGGTTGTCCCGGCAATGGACGATGGTGTGGTTCAACTCGACTGACACGGTGGAATGCCTCCAACGGGCATCTCACGGGCTACCTCCACGCCTCACCCGGCCGGTGACCGACGCGCGATGCCCTGCGGTGATCATAGGCACGCCGTACGCACCGGTCCACGGGGTTACGCCCGTCACCGCGGGGAACCTGTGAGATCCGGCAATCGGGACGCCGCCACCCCAGCCCGGGGGCTCTTGAGGAGGAAGGGAGGCCAGGTGACATCCAGCAGAGGCCGTCAGGAGACTGAGGAGGAGCGGGCGGACCGGCAGTGGTCCGAACTCCTCCAGGAACTGCGCGTCGCACAGACCGGGGTGCAGATCCTCTTCGGCTTCCTGCTCGCGGTGGTCTTCCAGTCGCGGTTCGAGGACCTGGGGGACACCGACCGGAACATCTACGTCGTCACGGTCATGCTGGGCTCGGCGACCGCGGCGGCGCTCATCGGCCCGGTGTCGTACCACCGGCTCCTCACCGGCCGCCGGATGAAGCCCGAAACGGTCATCTGGGCGTCCAGGATGACCGTTCTCGGCCTGGTGCTGCTCTTCGGCACGATGTGCTCGGCGCTCCTGCTGATCCTGCGCGTCGCCCTCCACAACCAGCTGGCCCTGTGGCTGGTCGGCGCGATGGCCCTGTGGTTCCTGGCCTGCTGGTTCGTCTTCCCGGTGTGGGCCCTGGCCCGAGGGCGCTCCGCCCGGCGCGAGGACGGGAACGATGACGAGGGCGGGGAAGGGGACGGCGGGGGAGAGCCGCCCGCCGGGGGGAGCGACGACAGGCCTTAGAGCCGGTCAGGCCGGGCTGCGCACATTGGTCACCGCGAACAGCGCGCCGTCCGCATCCCGCAGCGTGACCTCGGTGCCCCCGAAGCCGGTGCGCTCCTCGACGAGGGCGCCGCCGTGCCGTCCGGCCGCGGCGACCGTCGCCGCGAGGTCCGTCACCGGGAACTGGACCTGCCAGTGCGGGCGTACCCACGGGTCGACCGCGGCCTCCACGGCTCCGGAGCTGATCCGGGCCAGCGGATGCCCCTCGCACCGCACGATGACCTCCTCGCCCTCGTATGCCACATCGCAGCACCCCGGCCGCCCGCTCGCCCAGTCGAGTACCTCGCCGTAGAAGATCGCCGCGTCGAAGGCGTTCCGGGTCCGCAGTCGCAGCCAGGCGTGTGCGTGGTCGGCCGGGGCCGGAGGCGAGGTGGAGGGTTCGGAGCGCTCCCAGAGGCCGAAGGACGCCCCGTCCCGGTCCGATGCCAGCACCCCGCGCCCCGCGCCGAGCGTCAGCGGCCCCACCGCCACGGTCCCGCTGCGCTCGCGGACCCGGGCGGCGGCCACGTTCGCGTCCTCCACCGCGAAGTACGGCGTCCAGGCCACCGCGACGTGGTACGCCGACGAGACGGCGAAGACACCGGCCACCGGCACCTCGCCGCGGTAGGCCACGGAGAAGTCCGCCCCGAGCCGCCCGGGGCGGAACGACCAGCCCAGCACCTGGGCGTAGAACCGCTCGGCGGCCGCCAGGTCCCGGGTCATGAGGGTGACCCAGCACGGTGCGGCCGGCCCCGTCAGGGGTGCCGCCGATGAGGCCGTACGGGGATCGCTTCCGGTCATGTGGTCCACTGCCTTCTTCCGGGAGCGGCGTCATGCCCGGCCGCTGCGGTCCAGCAACCAGCCTTGACCGGCCCGCCCGGTCCCGCAACGCGGGTCATGGCGTGTCCGGCGGATCAGGGCCGGGTCCGCCGGACACGCCCAGGTCACAGCCCGGCGCGCGGCGGGGCGTTCGTGATGTCGAGGAAGATCTGGTCGGCCTGCGGCCACCGGCCGGACATCGCCGCCCGGACGCGCATCGAGACCTCCTCCACCCGCTCGCTGTCGATGCCGGAGACGAGGTCGATGCGGGCCGCCACCAGCACCGAGTCCATGCCCGGCCGCATCGTGAGGAGCTCGGCGACGTTGTCGATCTCGTGCTGGCGCATCAGGAAGCCCACCAGATCGCGGCGCAGTCCGGGATCGACGGACTCGCCGATCAACTGGTCACGGGCGTCCCGTCCGAGCCGGAAGGCCACGTAGACGAGCAGCAGCCCGATCCCCGGCGAGGCCGCCCGAGTGGGCTGCCTCCGACAACAGGGCGGGGGAGCCGGAGACCAGCCCGCCCGAGGTTGTGGCCGCCGCGATCACGCGGCTGGCCGCGAGCGCCACCAGGACCGTGAGACGGGTACGTCGGTCGGCGGCCGAGCCGGCCATCTCCACCTCCTGAACAGAGGGGGCCGGCGCGACGCCCCCGCCGTACGGGCCGGTCAGCCGCGAGGCCGCTCATCGTCGGGCGGCAGCGGCCCGTTGCCGTGGTCCTTGAGCTCGTACGGCGTCAGGGCGTGACCGTCCACGGGGAACTGGTCGGAGGAATGCGGGTCGCGCTGCTCGATGTGGGTGCGCCGCTCGGGCTTCCGCGGCTGCTCATAGGGCTGGGGCGGCGGTGGCTCGGCGTCGTGCTTGCGCTTGCTGAGGATGAAGCCGCCGATCAGCAGGGCGACGACGGCCAGCGCCACGATGGGCAGGAGGATCCCGAGGGCCCCCGTGCTCGCCGCCAGCGGGACCTCGGAGGACACCACGACTGCGTTGACTCCATTCAGAACATCCATGTAACCCGCATACCCCGGGAGGAGGGCATCAGTCTGCTGTTCACATCAATTCATGTTTTATGGGTATCTCCCGGGAAACGCGTTTCGCATGGTGCGAATCGGCTACACGATGATGACCGAACAGACCGGACCGCGTGAGCTCGTCGGCGACGTGATGGCGGCGGAAGAGGCCGGGTTCGACTTCTCGGTCACCTCCGACCACTACTTCCCCTGGCTGGCGGAACAGGGGCACGCCCCCTACGCCTGGGCGGTGCTGGGCGCCGCGGCACAGGCCACCTCGCGCATCGGCCTGATGACGTATGTGACCTGCCCGACCACCCGCTACCACCCCGCTGTCGTCGCCCAGAAGGCGGCGACGGTGCAGATCCTCGCCGAGGGCCGCTTCCGGCTCGGTCTCGGCTCCGGCGAGAACCTCAACGAGCACGTCGTCGGCGGTGGCTGGCCCGCGGCCCCCGTACGGCTGGAGATGCTGGAGGAGTCCGTGCGGATCATCCGGCAGTTGCTGGAGGGGCGGACCCTCAACCACCGCGGCACCCACTTCGACGTGGAGAACGCCCGGCTGTGGGACCTGCCGGAGACCCCCGTCCCGGTGGGCGTCGCGGTCTCCGGCCCGGACTCCTGCGCGGTCGCCGGAGCCCACGCCGACCTGGTGATCGCCACCGAGGCCAAGAGCTCTCTGCTGGAGGCCTTCGACCGGCACGGCGGCGCCGGCAAACCCCGCGTCGGCCAGCTCCCCGTCTGCTACGACCGGGACCGGGACGCGGCGGTCGCCCGCGCCCACGAACAGTTCCGCTGGTCGGTGGGCGGCTGGAAGGTCAACGCCGAACTCCCCGGCCCGGCCGCCTTCGCCCAGGCCACCGGCCACGTCCGGCCCGAGGACGTCGCCTCCGCGATCCCGTGCGGGCAGGACGTCGGGGAGTTCGTGGCCGCGGTCCGCGCCTACACCGACGCGGGCTTCACCGAGATCGCCCTGGTCCAGGTGGGCGGGGAACACCAGCGCTCCTTCATCGAGTGGGCGAGAACAGCCCTACTGCCCGCACTGCGGGAGCTCTAGACACTTTCGCGCGCTTCCCGTGTCGCCGCCGGCCGGATACGGGGTCAGCCTGGAGTGGTCCCGACGGCCGGCACCCCAGCGGAAGGAACCACGGTGAACAGCACCCCCGAACAGAACGGCGAGGATCACCCGGCGGGCCGGGAGGTGGTGGTCTCGCTCAGCCGCTGCGACACCCAGGACGCGCGAACCGTGTTCGACGTGCTCGCCGCCTCCTTCGCCTCGGACCACCCGATGGGCGAGACCCCCGCGCCGGTCTCCGGCCCCCGCCCGACCGTCTGGGTCACCACCGTCGACGTGTCCGAACCGAGGGCCGACGCCACCCCGGCCCGCCTCACCGCACCGGTCACGGTGGACGCCCAGGGCGGCTACTGGGCCGTCGACCGGCTGCGGACCCACCTCACCGGCGCCTTCGCGGTGAGCGTCGTCGGCACGGCCGCCGGGGACCAGGAGCAGGAGGTCAGGCTGCGGCTGGAGACCCGCTGACGGCCCGGACGAGAACACGACCGGGGTCACCCGCCCCGCGGCGAAGCGAAAGGCGTACGCATGGATTCCCTCGCTCTGGGAGCTGGTCTCGAACCCAGGGCCGAGGCCGAGCCGCGTGGCGCCCCCGCCACACCCGCCGTCTCACCGGGTGACCGGACCTCGTCTCTTACCGCGTGCCCGTCTGCGCGGACACGGCCGACATCCAGGCGCACTGGATCGAGGAGGACGACCGCCACCTCGACCCGATGGGCTCCAAGGGCATCGGCGCGATCGGGATCGTCGGCACCGCCGCCGCCATCGGGAACGCGGTGGCCCGGCTGCGCGAACCCCCCACCCGGACACCTTGCTGCCCTGCCTCCTGCGACCGAGCACCGCCTCCCACCTGGACGGACGGCCCAGCTGTTGCGCGTCCGGCGTACGCGGCGCACCCTAATGAGTGACCCAGAAGTTATCAGCGCTCACGCTTCGTGTTCGGGGGTCGTTCGTACGACGGGGTGAAAGTACGACGGGGTGAAGCGCGTGGGCCTCGTGGTGAGGAGCCTCGACGATGACCGTTCCACTCGACCGGCACTACTCGGTCGAAATGCAGGTGTCGGCTGAGCGCGTTTCCCAGCTGCGGCGGATCGTCGCCGCACACCTTCGTCACTGGAGTCTCGACCTGCACGTCCGGCCGGTGTGCCGGGCCCTGGACGAACTCCTGGAAAACGTCCACCGGCATGTCGGCGACGGCAACAGCTGCGTCCTCGAACTCCGCTGGACCGGACGGCACGTGACCGTGTCCGTCGCGGACAACAGCGCCCGGATGCCCCGGCTGCTGCCGGCCGGCGGCGGGCTGAGCCGGGTCATGGCCCTGAGTGACAGCTGGGGCACCTGCCGGACCACGGACGGCAAAGTGGTCTGGTTCACCCGCTACGCCGAGGCGCCGCAGCCCGCGGGGCTGCTCCCGTACACCCCGCTGCCCGGCGTCCGCACCGCCCGCCGCAGCCCCCTCGCGGCGCTCGTGTAACCGCCCCACAGGCGGCCCGCTCGCCCGGCCGACGCGGAACGTGCTGCCCCCGGCACGCATGATCCGCGTCGGCCGGGTACGTGCAGGGGAGGGGAGGGCCGCGTTGCGCGGACCAGTGCGGCGCGGCACGGTCGGAGTACCGATGCAAGGAGGCCACTGCCATGCCCATCGCGACGGTCAATCCCGCGAACGGCGAACTGATCAGGTCTTTCGACGCCCTCGGCGAGGAGGAGACCGAACGCAGGATCACCGCCGCCGCGGAGACCTTCCGCCAGTACCGCACCACCCCCTTCGAACAGCGTGCGGCCTGGCTGAACCGGGCCGCCGACCTCCTCGACGAGGACCGCGACACCATCGCCCGCACGATGACCGTCGAGATGGGCAAACCCGTCACGGCGGCCCGTGCGGAGGCGGCCAAGTGCGCGAAGGCGATGCGCTGGTACGCCGCCCACGCCGGGGGCCTGCTCGCCGACGAGCACCCGGACCCCCACGACGTGAAGGACGCCGGCGCCTCCCGCGCGCTGGTCCGCTACCGCCCGCTCGGCGTGGTCCTCGCCGTGATGCCGTGGAACTTCCCGCTCTGGCAGGTGGTGCGCTTCGCCGCCCCCGCGCTGATGGCGGGCAACACCGGACTCCTCAAGCACGCCTCGAACGTCCCGCAGACCGCCCTCTACCTGGAGGACCTCTTCCACCGCGCGGGCTTCCCCGCCGGCTGCTTCCGTACGCTGCTGATCGGCTCGGGCGCCGTCGAGGCGGTCCTGCGCGACCCGCGCGTCGTGGCCGCCACCCTCACCGGCAGCGAACCGGCCGGGCGCGCCGTCGCCGCCACCGCCGGTGACGAGGTGAAGAAGACCGTCCTGGAACTCGGCGGCAGCGACCCCTATCTCGTCCTGCCCTCGGCGGACGTGGAGAAGGCCGCCGCCACCGCCGTCACCGCCCGCGTCCAGAACAACGGCCAGTCCTGCATCGCCGCCAAGCGCTTCATCGTGCACGCCGACGTCTACGACGCGTTCGCCGAGCACTTCACCGCGGGCATGCGCGCCCTGACCGTCGGCGACCCGCTGGAGGACGCCACCGACATCGGCCCCCTCTCCACCGAACAGGGTCGCACCGACCTGGAGGAACTCGTCGACGACGCCGTCGAGCGGGGCGCGCAGGCACTGTGCGGCGGGCGCCGTCCGGACAAGCTCGGCGGCGGCCTGGAGAACGGCTGGTTCTACGAGCCCACCGTGCTCGCGGGCATCACCACCGCCATGCGCGTCCACCGCGAGGAGACCTTCGGGCCGGTCGCCACCCTCTACCGGGTCGCCGACCTCGACGAGGCGATCCACCTGGCCAACGACACCCCCTTCGGCCTCAGCTCCAACGTCTGGACCCGCGACCCGGGCGAGCAGGAGCGCTGCGCCCGCGACCTGGAGGCCGGCGGGGTCTTCTTCAACGGGATGACCGCCTCGCACCCCGCCCTGCCCTTCGGCGGGATCAAGCGCTCCGGCTACGGCCGTGAGCTCGCCGGACACGGCATCCGCGAGTTCTGCAACGCCACCACACTCTGGTACGGCCCCGAGGCGTCCTGACATCCCACCACCGCCCGTGCGCCGTCACCCCACGAGGAGATCCGCTCCGTGAGCGACACCCGTACCCCCTCCACCCCCTCCGACGACGAGCTCGCCGCGCTCGACGCGCACTGGCGCGCGGCCAACTACCTCGCAGTCGGCCAGATCTACCTGATGGCCAACCCCCTGCTGACCCGGCCGCTCGTCCCCGAGGACATCAAGCCCCGCCTGCTCGGCCACTGGGGAACCTCGCCGGGGCTCAACCTCGTCCACACCCACCTCAACCGGGTGATCAGAGCCCGCGACCTGAGCGCGCTGTGCGTCTGGGGCCCCGGCCACGGCGGACCCGCCGTCCTCGCCAACTCCTGGCTGGAGGGCAGCTACTCCGAGACCTACCCGGACGTCGGCCGGGACGCCGAGGGCATGGGGCTGCTCTTCAAGCAGTTCTCGTTCCCCGGCGGCGTGCCCAGCCATGTCGCGCCCGAGACGCCCGGCTCCATCCACGAGGGCGGCGAACTCGGCTACGCCCTCAGCCACGCGTACGGCGCCGCCCTCGACCACCCGGACCTGCTGGTGGCCTGCGTGGTCGGCGACGGCGAGGCCGAGACGGGGCCGCTCGCCGCGTCCTGGCACGCGAACAAGTTCCTCGACCCGGTCCACGACGGAGCCGTCCTGCCCATCCTCCACCTCAACGGTTACAAGATCGCCAACCCGGCGGTCATCGCCCGGATCCCCGAGGAGGAACTCGACCAACTGCTGCGCGGCTACGGGCACGATCCCCTCTACGTCACCGGCGACGACCCGGCCGCCGTCCACCGGGCGCTGGCCACCGCCATGGACACCGCCCTGGACCGCATCGGCGCCCACCAGCGGGCGGCCCGCGAGGACGGTGCGACCGAGCGCCCCCGCTGGCCCATGATCGTGCTGCGCACCCCCAAGGGCTGGACCGGCCCCGAGGAGGTCGACGGGCTGCCCGTCGAGAACACCTGGCGCTCCCACCAGGTCCCGCTCTCCGGCGTCCGCGACCACCCCGACCACCTCCGGCAACTGGAGGCCTGGCTGCGCTCCTACCGCCCCGCCGAACTCTTCGACGCGGAGGGCCGCCCCACCGAACAGGTCCTCGCCTGCGTACCCGAGGGCGAGGCCCGGCTCGGCGCCACCCCGTACGCCAACGGCGGTCTGCTCCTGCGTGACCTCCCGCTGCCCGACCTGGCGGACCACGCGGTACGGGTCGACAAGCCCGGCACCGCCCTCCACGAGCCGACCAAGGTGCTCGGCGGCCTCCTGGAGAGCGTCATGGCCGCCACCGACGGCCGCAGGGACTTCCGGGTGGTCGGCCCCGACGAGACCGCCTCCAACCGGCTGGACGCCCTCTACCGGGCCACCGGCAAGGCCTGGCAGGCCGAGACCCTCCCGACCGACGAACACCTCGCCCGCGACGGCCGGGTGATGGAGGTGCTCTCCGAACACCTCTGCCAGGGCTGGCTGGAGGGGTACCTCCTCACCGGACGCCACGGCCTCTTCTCCAGCTACGAGGCGTTCGCCCACATCGTCGACTCGATGGTCAACCAGCACATCAAGTGGCTGCGCACCTCGCGCCGGCTGCCCTGGCGGCGCCCCATCGCCTCCCTCAACTACCTGCTCACCTCGCATGTCTGGCGCCAGGACCACAACGGCTTCTCGCACCAGGACCCCGGGTTCGTCGACCACATCCTGAACAAGAGCCCCGAGGTCGTGCGCGTCTATCTGCCGCCGGACGCCAACACCCTGCTCTCCGTGGCCGACCACGCGCTGCGCAGCCGGGACTACGTCAACGTGATCGTGGCGGGCAAGCAGCCGACGTTCGACTGGCTCACGATGGAGGAGGCCCGCGCCCACTGCGCCCGCGGGGCCGGGGCGTGGGAGTGGGCCGGGACCGAGGACGGCAGCCGCGAGCCGGACGTGGTGCTCGGCTGCGCCGGGGACGTACCCACCCAGGAGACCCTGGCCGCCGCCGACCTGATCCGCCGCCATCTGCCGGAGCTGGCCGTACGCGTGGTCAACGTCGTCGACATCGCCCGCATGATGCCGGAATCCGAGCACCCGCACGGCATGCCGGACTCCGAGTACGACGCCCTGTTCACCCGCGACAAGCCGGTGATCTTCGCTTATCACGGCTACCCGTGGCTGATCCACCGGCTCGCCTACCGCCGGACCGGCCACGCCCACCTCCATGTGCGCGGCTACAAGGAGGAAGGCACCACGACCACCCCGTTCGACATGGTGGTCCGCAACGACCTCGACCGTTACCGGCTGGTCATGGACGTCATCGACCGGGTGCCCGGCCTCGGAGGCCGCGCCGTCGCCGTACGCCAGGAGATGGCGGACGTCCGCACCCGCCACCACGCCTGGATCCGCGAGCACGGCACGGACCTGCCGGAGGTCGTGGACTGGAAGTGGGGCGGCTGACCGCGTCGTTCACGGGGTCCCGCCCTTCCGGACCGGCCGGTGAGCGATCATGGGCGGTGACCCGAGACCCACCGGAGAGGCCGCCATGAAGCTGCGCTGTGCTGTGATCGACGACTTCCAGTCCGTGGCCACCACCGTTGTCGACTGGTCGCCCGTCACCGCCGACGTCGAGGTCGTGTCGTTCGCCGAACACCTCGCCACGGAGGACGAAGCGGCCACCGCACTCGCGGACTTCGACATCGTGGTGACCCTGCGCGAGAGGGTGTCCTTCCCGGCGGAGCTGTTCGCCCGGCTGCCCCGGCTGCGGCTGCTGATCGCCTCCGGCATGCGCAACTCCGTCATCGACTTCGACGCCGCGGAGCGGCACGGCGTCGTCGTCTGCGGCACCGCCAGCTCCTCCACCCCGCCCGTCGAGCTCACCTGGGCGCTGCTCCTGGGCCTGGCACGCGGGATCGTCCCCGAGGCGGAGGCCCTGCGCACGGACGGGCCCTGGCAGTCCACCCTCGGGGCCGATCTGCACGGCCGGCGGCTCGGTCTGCTGGGGCTGGGGAAGATCGGCGGCCGGGTGGCGCAGGTGGGCCTGGCCTTCGGCATGGAGGTCCTGGCCTGGAGCCAGAACCTCACGAGGGAACGTACCGACGAGGTCGGGGCGACCCTGGCCGCATCCAAGGAGGAACTGCTGGCCACCAGCGACTTCGTCTCCGTGCACCTGGCGCTCGGCGAACGGACCCGGGGCCTGGTCGGCGCGGCCGAACTCGCCCGGATGCGCCCGACCGCGTACCTGATCAACACCTCCAGGGCGGCCATCGTCGACACGGGCGCCCTGCTCGCGGCGCTGCACGCGGGCGCCATCGCCGGCGCGGCCACGGACGTCTTCGACATCGAGCCGCTCCCGGCCGGCCACCCGGTACGCACGGCCCCGCGCCTGCTCGCCACCCCGCACCTGGGCTACGTGTCACGCGCCAACTACGAGACCTACTACGGCCAGGCCGTGGAGAACATCAGGGCGTTCCTCGACGGGCAGCCGCTCCGCCGCCTGAGCTGACGGCGGAGGACCGCTCATTGCGGCTTCGGTCAGTAGCGCAGCGCCGCCGCGATCCGACCGTGGTCAGCCAGCGAGCCGTCCTCGACGAACGCCACGTCGGCGCCGCTGTCCAGCGCCGCTTCGACCAGTTCGTCGACGATGTCCTCGCGGACCGTGCCGTCGGCGCTCTGTGTGCTCCCCTCGGGCACCGGCTCCAGGTGCTCGTCGGTCACCTGCACGGCCGCCTGGAAGTGTTCCTCCACCGCGACCAGCCCCGCCCGGCCCTCCCGGACGGCGGCCCACACCTCGTCGAGACCCCCGGCGAAGGAGTGCGCGCCCCGGGCGTGGTCGAGCCGGGTCTCCACCTCCGCGGCCGCCAGGCGTCCGCCCTCGTCGAGGGCGGGCCGCAACTCCCTGAGGACCTCGGTGGGCGACAGGTCGGCCGGCGCGCCCTTGGTGACCCGGCCGAGGGCGGACCCGGAGCCCGTGCCGACCTCGTCCAGCAGCGCGAGAGCGGGGGCCAGGCCCATCAGGTAGAGCGGCCGAGGATCATCGGCGAGCACCGCGCGCAGCTTCTCGTCGACCGTACGGAAGAAGTTCCGGGTCTCCTCGTCGGTGAAGGTGCTCGGGGTGTCCCCGATCCGCTCCTCGCGCTGCGGGTTGGGCGGCTCCTTCGGCGCGGTCAGCGGGAAGCCGTCCGCCTCCTCCGGCCGGATGCCGTCGCCGGTGCCGATCCACAGCGTGGCGTGGTCGGCGGCGACGGTCAGCGCCCGGAACGGCCGGGTCTGGGCCTTGGCCGCGACGAGGTTGCGGGTGAGGTAGGTGTCGCTGAGCACCACCCGTTCGGGTGCGGTGCGCGGAAGCTGCCAGATCCAGTACTCGTCGGTGGTGGCCAGAAGCACCAGGGAGTCCAGCGCCTTGCGGGGGTCCACCTCGCCGGCCGCCCGCTCCAGCTGGGCCTGGAGGGCGGCCCGGACCTCGCGGCTGACCTGCGGATCGGCGTCGAGACGGTGTCCGGCCTCGGCCACCAGGTTCCGCAGGCGGACCGGGTCCTGCGCGTTGTCGGGGGCCTTGCGGTGGGTCGGCATGGTCAGGGACAGGGCCGGATAGGGCCGGGTCGCCCGCAGCTCCCGCAACAGGTCGGCGGTCAGGGCGTCCGTATCCATCGTTCCCTCCCAGGGCTCGAACCCGCTCCCGTATGAAGCGGATGCTTCGACGAGTCAATTCATACCTTTTGATCCTAATATGAGCGAGTTGTTGCTCCTGGAGTGCGGGAGGTTGCGCGATGTCCACGCTCACGGTCTGGAAGTTCCGGACGGCCGACGGTGCGGAGAATGTCGAGGAGGCGCTGAAATCCCTTCAGAAGGAAGGGCTGCTCAAGATCCTCGACGCGGCGGTGGTGAGCTGGCCCGCCGACCGGGCCAGGCCGCGCACCAGACAGCTGCTCAACCTCGTCGGCGCCGGGGCCCTCAGTGGGACCTTCTGGGGCATGCTCTTCGGGCTGATCTTCCTCATGCCGCTGCTGGGCGCGGCCATCGGAGCGGCCGCCGGAGCACTCGGCGGGAAGCTCGCGGACGTCGGCATCGACGACGACTTCATCGCCGAGGTCAAGGAGAAGGTGACGCCCGGGACCTCGGCGCTGTTCCTGCTGACCATGAACGAGGTGCCCGAGCGGATCGGCGCGCAGCTGCCCGGCGACGGCGCCGAACTCCTCCACAGCAATCTCGACACCGAGCGCGAGGCGAAGCTCCGCGACGTCTTCGGCGACGAGACGGCGTGACCCGCGCGCACCCCCCTTCCTCGCCTGGATCCCCTCTCTGGATTGGACGGGCTGTCCGTGAAAGCGAACCTCCCCGCGCGCCGGGCGCGTGGCCGCCGCGCCGCCCGCACCCTGGCCCCCCTCGCGGCGGCTGCCCTGCTGTTCGCCGCCACGGCGGCCTGCGACTCCGACACGAGCAGCGAAGGCACCGACCGGGGCGTCCACACCCTCACGCCCGAGCCAAAGGAACCGCCGTCCGAGGCCGCGAGCCCGCGCACCCAGGAGAGCTTCGCGGCCTCGGTGTCCGCCGAGTCCGAACGCGTACGGCAGGAGGCGGCCGAGCGGCTGGACGAGGTCGAGGGCCGGGGCAACGCGGTCGGCGACGTCTCGGTCAACGGACTGCCGCTCACCGCGTCCGAGGAGGTCCGCAGCGCGCTCGTCCGGGTCACCAACCCCACCGACGAGGCCGCGTTCTACGCCGTGAAGGTGGAGTTCGTCGACGCCGAGGACAAGGTCCTCGACACCGTCGTCGTCGGCGTCCAGGACGCACCGCCGGACCGCACCGTCACCGCTCAGGCCAACAGCCGCAAGGCCGCCGGGGTGAAGACCTTCCCCCGGGTCGCCCAGGCCGAGCGCGGCTGAGGGGGGGCGCGGGCCGTGAGCGCCGCCGACGCGGTGACCGACTCGCTCCGGAGTCTGCGCGCCCGGTTCGTCGACGTACGGGAGGGGAAACCGGCCGACTACATCCCCCAGCTGGCCCTCGCCGACCCGGACGCCTTCGGTCTCGCGCTGGTCAGCATGGACGGACACCGCTACAGCGCGGGCGAGGCCGAGGTGCCCTTCACCCTCCAGTCCATCTCCAAACCGTTCGTCTACGCCCTCGCACTCTCCCTTCTCTGCCTCGACGAGGTGAGCCGCTGGGTGGGCGCCGAGCCGAGCGGCGAGGCGTTCAACGCCATCAGCCTCGAACCCGGTACGGGCAGGCCCGCCAACGCCATGGTCAACGCCGGCGCGATCGTCACCACCGCCCTGATCCCCGACGCCCCGGACGAATCCGCCTTCGACCGGATCCTGCACTGCCTCGGCCACTTCGCCGGGCGCGAACTCGACGTCGACGAAGAGGTGTTCAACTCCGAGTCGGTGACCGGCGACCGCAACCGGGCGCTGGCGTACCTGATCCGCTCCACCGGCACCATGCCCGTCGACCCGGTCCTGGCGGTCGACCGCTACTTCCGCCAGTGCGCGATCCGCGTCACCGCCGTCGACCTCGCCACGATGGCCGCGACGCTCGCCTACGGCGGGGTGAACCCGGTCACCGGCGAGCGGGTCGTCTCCGCCGAGGTCGCCGCCCAGGTCCTCGCCGTCATGGCGACCTGCGGCATGTACGACGGCTCCGGCGAATGGCTGCTGCGCGTCGGGCTGCCCGCCAAGAGCGGGGTGTCCGGCGGCCTCATCGCGGTGGGTCCCGCCCGCTTCGGACTCGCCACGTACAGCCCTCCGCTGGACACCACCGGCAGTTCGGTACGCGGCCACGCCGCACTCGCGGCACTCTCGCGACGCTACGGGCTCCACCTCATGCTCAACCCCGCGCTCCCGGGCTCCACCGTCACCCTCGTCACGACCGCCGACGACCTGCGATCGGCGCCCTCGACCGAGCGCGAACGGGTCCTCCACGAACAGGTCGGCGTCGTCGTCGCCCAGGGGGCCATCGACTTCACGGCCGCCGAACGCGTGCTGTACGCCCTGGACGAGTCCGGGCCGGACGGCGGCTCGGTGGTGCTCGACCTGCACGACGTCACGTCCGTCGACTCCGTGGCCCTGGCGATGCTGCACGACGGGCTCGCGCGGCTCGCCGGCGACGGCCGGCGCGCGGCGGTCGTCGATCCGGACGATCTGCTGGGCCCGCCCGGCCTCGTACGGGAGCGGACCGGCCAGGACCTGCCGCGCTACGCCACCCGTGAGGGTGCCGTCGAAGGCTGCGCGCGGGCCCTGGCCGGGGAGGGCTGAGCGGGGACTGCCCGATGAGCCGTGACTACCAGATGGATCCGACCCATTCGGGGTGGTCTATGAACGGGTTCCGGTTGTGCTGGAACTGCTCGAATATGACGTCGTTGCGGCGCTTCTCGAAGGTGTCCGGCGGGTCCTCCTGGCTCCACTGCTTCAGGACGGACAGCTTGCCCATCTTCGGCGCGGACCCGTTGTTGACCTGGTCGTTGGGTTCGAGGTCGGCGAAGGAGTCGTTCCCCTCGTAGCGCACCGCCATGTAGAGGATCATGCGGGCGACGTCGCCCTTGACCGCGTCGCGCGGCTCGAACGAGTCGCCGTCGGTGAAGTTGCCCGGTGCGGAGCCCAGTTCGCTCCCGCCGTTGTCGAAGTCCTTGTTGCCGCGCGTGGAGTTGACCTGGACGTCGGTGGGTCGCAGATGGTGGACGTCGGTTCCCGGGCCCGTCGCGGTGCCGAAGTCGCCGTGCGACTTGGCCCAGACGTGCTCCCGGTTCCACTGGCCCGAGTTGCCGCCGTTGTCGTTCTTGGACTGGGAGCGCCCGGTGTACAGCAGGACGACGTTGGAGGCGTTGGCGGGATCCTCGTCGGTCGCCTTGAGGGCGCCCCACACCTGGCTGTAGGAGAGCTTGGTCTGGTCGCTGATGATCGTGTGCAGGGCGGACTTCAGCTCGGCGCCGGTCTTGCCGAGCGCGTCCTGGTAGTAGGTGTCGTCGAGGGCGGCGGAGGCGGTGGTGTAGCGGTCGGGCGAGGCGTCCGCGGGGGCTGCGGCGGCGGTGCCGGCGAGCACGGTGACGGCCGCTGCCGCCGCCAGCAGTGGACGCGCGTAGAACCAAGGGCGACGGGACATGTGGGGTGTCCTCTCCGAGACGCGGGCGTCGCGGGAAGACCCTGGGTGGGGGTGCCCCCGCGGCGGCCGGGCGGTAGGTGGTCAGCCGGGAGCCTTCCACACGCACCGTGTCCCAGGTGTGAACACTGTGTACCTATCATGTGCAGGTCAAGAATGGGGGTGCGAGAACCCGCCGGGAACAGGCGTCTGCCCCGGCGGCCCAAGGCCTCCGGGGCGGACGGGGCGTCTCGGCCCGGTGCTGTCCGGTGCCCCCCGGCGGCCCGGTCGCGCAGGGCCCGGACCTCGGATGAACCGGTCCTTGTCCGCGTTGCTCGCCCGCGTCCCGCCGCCGGTCGGTTCCCGGTCGACCGCGAGCAGATCGCCTGCCTTCTCCGGGGCCCTGCTCATGAAGTACGCCACCTGGTCCGCCACATCCCCCGGCCGGAGGAAGTGATGGAAGCCGTTGGCGCACTCCGAGTGCCGGGCCCGTTCCACCTGGGAGTCCGGACGCGGATTGCCGTAGGTGCGGCCTTCGGTGGATCTGATGAGGGCGATGTCGAGACCGTCCGTGTCGTAGGAGGTCTGATAGGCGCTGACGTCGACACCGTGGAGCATGGGCACCGCCTCGGGGACGGGGCTGCGACCTCCCTCTTCTGCCCACTCCCCAGGCCCGCCAAGGGCGGATTCACCCTCCCGGGTAGCGGGCGCGCGCTCCTCGGATGCGGTCGGGTCCGCGGGGGGCGAGAATTGCCGCAAGGACGAGGAGGCGGCATGAGCGAAGAGTCCGAATCCGTATCCGCGGCCGTGTCCGGGCCGGGGGGCATCACGCCCGACCGGCTCCTGCACACGGGCGCGAGCGACCGGCCGAGCGCGGAGGACCTGGTGCTGGCCTCCGGGCGGGACCTGACGCCGGAGACCCTGGAATGGGCGCGGCGCAAGCTGGCCGCCGAGGGGCGGTCGGCCATCGACAAACAACTGCCCTGACGGCCCGGCGAGGCCCGCTGGAGCACCCGGCGGGCGGTGCGCGGAGCCGTAAGCCGAGGTCATGGCGGCCGAGGAGCCGGGGAGCGTGTGGGGCGCCCCCGGCTCCCTCGGCTAGCCTGAGTGACATATGAACCGTCTGACGACCTCACAGGGCGCTTTCGAGCTCGCCCGTTTCCCCGAGCACCCGCGCGATCCCTTCCGGGCATGGGACGCCGCCGACGAATACCTGCTCCGGCAGCTGACGGACCCCGAGACGGGCCCGGTCGACCTCTCGGGGACGGTCGCCGTCGTGGGGGACCGGTGGGGAGCGCTCGCCACCGCGCTGGCCGGGCACCGGCCCGTCCAGATCAGCGACTCCTACCTGGCCCGGCGTGCCACCCTCGCCAACCTCGACCGGAACGGTCTCGACCAGGACGCGGTCCGGCTGCTGTCCTCGCGTGACACCCCGCCGGACCGGATCGACGTCCTGATCGTCCGGGTGCCCAAGTCCCTGGCGTTCCTGGAGGACCAGCTCCACCGGATCGCCCCCGCCGTCCACGCCGGCACCGTGGTCATCGGCACCGGCATGGTCAAGGAGATCCACACCTCCACGCTCAAGCTCTTCGAGCGGATCATCGGCCCGACCCGCACCTCCCTCGCGGTGCGCAAGGCGCGGCTCATCTTCTCCACCCCGGACCCCGCGCTGCCGCGTACGCCGAGCCCGTGGCCGTACCGCTACGAGCTGCCCGCCGACGTGGGCCCCGTCTCGGGCCTGACCACCGTCAACCACGCGGGGATCTTCTGCGCCGAGCGCCTCGACATCGGCACCCGCTTCTTCCTGAAGCACCTGCCCACCCGTGGCGGGGCCGTCCGGGTCGTCGACCTGGGCTGCGGCAACGGCGTCCTCGGGCTCTCCGCCGCCGTCGCCAACCCCGACGCGCACGTCACCTTCGTCGACGAGTCCTACGGGGCGGTGGCCTCCGCCGAGGAGACCTTCCGGGCCGGTGCGCCGGACGGCGCGAAGGCCGACTTCCTGGTCGGCGACGGACTCGGCGACCTCGATCCGGGCAGCATGGACCTGGTGCTGAACAACCCGCCCTTCCACTCGCACCTCGCCACCACGGACGCGACCGCCCGCACGATGTTCGCCGGGGCGCGGACCGCCCTGCGCCAGGGCGGCGAGCTCTGGGTCGTGGGCAACCGGCACCTCTCGTACCACGTCCACCTGCGGCGGATCTTCGGGAACTGCACCACGGTCGCCGGCGACGCGAAGTTCGTGGTCCTGCGCGCAGTCAAGCGCTGACCGGGAGCGGCGCACCCGGCGCCGCTCACCCGGCGTCCGCCGGGCTCACCGTCCGGGCGCGGCTGCCGGCCGCTCTGCGACCCTTCCGGATTCTTGCAACACGTTCTAGTGTGTGCGCCGCCGCACACGGACGACGCCGAGCGAGACTCTGGAGGGGCCGTGCACCTCGAATACACGCCCGAGCAGCATCGGCTGCGCAGCGAACTGCGCACCTACTTCGCGACCCTGGTGCCCGACAACGCCTACGCCCGCTACGCGGAGCCCGCCGCGCAGAAGCGTTTCTACCGCGACACGGTCCGCAGGCTCGGCGCCGACGGATGGCTGGGGGTCGGCTGGCCGAAGGAGTACGGCGGCCGGGGACTGACCCCGATGGAACAGTTCATCTTCTTCGACGAGGCCGCCCAGGCCGGCGTACCGCTGCCCCTGATGGCCCTGAACACCGTCGGACCCACGATCATGCAGTTCGGCACCGACGAGCAGAAGGCCCACTTCCTGCCCGGAATCCTGGCCGGGGAGATCGACTTCGCGATCGGCTACAGCGAACCGGACGCGGGCACCGACCTCGCCGCCCTCAAGACCCGCGCCGTCCGGGACGGGGACGAGTACGTCGTCGACGGGCAGAAGATCTGGACCACCAACGGCGACACCGCCGACTGGGTCTGGCTCGCCGTGCGCACCGACCCCGACGCCCCGCCGCACAAGGGCATCACCATGCTCCTGGTCCCCACGAGCGACCCCGGCTACTCCTGCACCCTGATCAACACCCTCGCCTCGCACGACACGACCACGAGCTACTACGAGAACATCCGCGTCCCGGTGTCCCGCCGAGTCGGCGAGGAGAACAACGGCTGGCGGCTCATCACCAACCAGCTCAACCACGAACGCGTCACCCTCGCCGCCCACGGCACGATGGCGGTCCGCGCCCTGCACAACGTCCAGAGCTGGGCCGCCGGCACCAAGCTCGCCGGCGGCCGCCGCGTCATCGACCTCGGCTGGGTCCGCGCCCTGCTCGCCCGCACCCACACCCGCCTCGACGCGATGAAACTGCTCAACTGGCAGATGGTCGCCGCCCTCCAGGACGGCACCCTCACCCCCCAGGACGCCTCGGCGGTCAAGGTCTACGGCTCCGAGGCCCGCCGCGACGCCTACGCCTGGCTGATGGAGATCGTCGGCTCCGCGGGCACGCTGAAGGAGGGCTCTGCCGGTGCGGTGCTCCACGGCGAACTGGAACGCGGCTACCGCTCGGCGGTGATCTTCACCTTCGGTGGCGGCAACAACGAGATCCAGCGGGAGATCATCGCGTGGACAGGGCTGGGGATGCCGCGCGTGCGGCGGTGAGCGATGGTGACGAGGATTCGTGGGGCCTGGAGTGCTCAGTGCGGCGAGGTGGCGCTCGGCGTCGAGGGCTGCCGAAGCGCCACTGGCCGGCGGCGGTGACGGCCTGCCGACAGGTGTGGTCGACGACGTCGCCCGAGCCGAAGACGCCCGGGATGATCGTGCGGGTCGAGGGTGAGGCGACCTGGAGGTATCCGGAGTCGTCCAGACCGAGCTGAGCCCGAAGAGCTCGGTCCGCAGGTCGTGGCCGATCGCGATGAACAGCCGGTGACGGCGAGCTCCCGGGTAGCTCCGGTGAAGTCCCGCAGTACGACGCCGCTGAGCATGGAGCCGTCCCTTTTGAGGGCGGCGCCTTCGGTGTCGAAGGCGGAGGAGATCTTGTCGTCGCCGAGGGCCCGGTCCTGCGTCGTTCTGGACGCTCGGAGGGCCGAGCGGCGGTGGACGACGGTCACCGACTTGGCGAGACGGGTGAGGAAGGTGACCTCTTCCGTAGCGGTGCCGCCCCTGTCCGGCACCGATCAGCCCACGGCACCGCGCCGCACCGGCCGTGGGACGGACAGACGATGTGGGGACCGACCGGCCCTGGCCCGGCATGGTGCCCGGTGCCAACCTGGGGACAGTCAATCCTTCGAAGAAGGGTGGTGGGCATGATGCAAGCGCCGCTGGTGGTAGGGGTCGACGGCTCTGAATCGAGTCTCCAGGCGGTGGACTGGGCCGCTGACGAGGCCGCGCGTCATGCGACCCCGCTGAGGCTGGTGTACGCCTCGCTCTGGGAGCGGTACGAGGGCGCGGTGTTCTCGGGCGGCCTGGAGCGGCCGGCGGGTCGGATTCTCGCCGAGAACGTCATCGGCGCCGCTGCCGAGCGTGCACGGCTTCGCGTGCCCGGTCTGGCCGTCTCCACCGAGGTGCTCGCCGAGGACGCGACCAGCGCCCTGCTGAGAGAGGGAGCCTCGGCCTCGGCGGTCGTCGTGGGATCACGGGGGCGCGGGCAGTTGGCGTCCGTGTTGCTGGGCTCGGTGAGCCTCGTCGTGGCGGCCCGCTGCGCGTGCCCCGTGGTCGTGGTGCGTGGGGATGACGTAGCGCTCGGCTCCCGACACGAACGCGTGCTCCTGGGGGTGGGCGGCAGGGACGCCGAGGCTCCCGCGGTGCGCTTCGCCTTCCGTGAGGCAGCCGCTCGCGGGTGCACCCTCAGTGCTCTCAGCGCCTGGCGCCACCCGACCCCGAGGCCCGTGGAGCACCCGCTCATTGCGGGCGATCCGGCACACTCGGCGGAAGCGCGGGCCGCCGCGCTTCTCGACAAGGCACTCGAAGGACCGGCCCGGGAGTATCCGGATGTCCGGGTGAGCAGAGCCACCCCGGAGGGGGCGGCTTCCAAGATCCTGGTCGAGCGGTCGGCCGCTGCCGACCTGCTGGTCGTCGGAGCACGGCGTCAGGGGAGTTTCATCGGCCTGGAGCTCGGCAAGGTTGCCCACCGAGCGTTGCACCACGCCGCGTGCCCCGTCGTCGTCGTGCCCCAGCGCGTCACCGATGCCGCGACGGGCGACGTCCGGGTCCCGCCGCCGGGATGACCTCCGCGCTGCGTCCGCTCCCGGTTCTGGCTAGCGTGAGCCGCATGACCCGCCCCGGTGGGAGAAGTCGAGGAGCAAGGAGCCAGCGATGTCCTCAGCACCGCCTCCGGCCAAAGGCGACATGGGCCGGCGCATCGCGGCACGCCGCCTGCAGCTGGGACTGTCCCGGCAGGACGTAGCGCTGCGGGCAGGAGCCGCGCCCGGCTACATCGAGTACGTCGAGGAACAGCCCGCCACACCGGGCATCGGCTTTTTGCTCCGGCTGGCCGACGCGCTGGAGACCACGGTCCAGGAGCTGTCGGGAGGTACGGGCGACCTGCCGCCCGGCATCGGCCGGGGAGCCCGGGGGGCCCGGATGGTCGAACTCGACGAGGCCATGTGCTGGACGCTGCTGGGAGACCACGGCGTAGGACGGGTCGCCCTGACGCTTGCGGACGGACCGGTCGTGCTGCCGGTCAACTACCAGGTGCTGGACGGCGAGGTCATGTTCCGTACGGGGGGCCGTTCCCTGCTCGCCGGAGCCGCCGACACGGAGATCGCCTTCGAGGCCGACCATATCGACGACGCCTTCAGTAAAGGCTGGAGCGTGTTGATCGTCGGAACCGTGCGCTCGGTGACGGACGAAGAGGCCGCCCAGCGGCTCAGGGAAACGGCGTACTCGGCTCCCTGGGCAGATGAGAAGCGTGAGCACGTCATGCTCCTCGGGGCCCGTCGAGTCACCGGGCGGAGGATTCTTGTTCCCGATGCCCCGGGCGACGCCGACTGATGCGGGCCCGCAACCACGGAGGCGCTGGCCACGGCTGACGTCACTCGTAGGGGACTACGGCAACCGGTGCGGAGCTGTGGTGAATCACGGCGTGGGTGACGTGGCCGACATGGGGCCCCACAGGTCTGCTGCTGCGCCGCCCTACAACGACCAGATCGGCTCCCTGGGACGCCTGGACGAGCTCGCCGGCCGGCGGAGTTGTGACCAGCGTCTCCGAGACGTCGACCTGGGGGAATTCGGCACGCCAGGGGCGCAGCATGTCGGTCAGTGTTCGGGCGGCGTGCTGACCGAGTCCGCTGCCGACATCGGGGTCGAGGATCGCCGCGTAGGTGTAGGTTGCCGGCAGCGACCAGCTGTGTACAACCTGCAGTGCAGCGCCTCTGCGGGCCGCCTGTTCGAAGGCGAAGGCGAGCAGCGGGTCGCAGGGGTGGGAGACATCGAGGCCCAGGGCGATCCCGGGGCGGCCGCCGGAGGGCACCTCGGAGGAGGCGGTGGCGTCGGTCTCCTGCGGACGCACGAGAACCACCGGGCTCCGCGTTTTCGCCACGACGCCCAGTGACACCGAGCCGATCAGGAAGCCGAGGAGTCTTCCGAGTCCCCGTGAACCCAGAGCGGTGACCTCGGCTTCGTTCGCGGCGCGTGTCAACTCGTCGACGGCCCGGCCCCGAACCAGTTCCGTGGTCACGTCCAGGCCGGGGTGGTCCCGGCGGGCCCTGTCCGCGGTGTCCCGCAGCAGGGCCTCGTACCGTTCGACGAGTGACTGTGTGAGGGTCTGCGGGATCTCCGGGGTGGTTGGCCACTCCTGCACGTGCACGAGGTGCAACGGGACACCGCGCAGTGCGGCCTCACCGGCGGCCCACCGCGCTGCCGCGGGGCCTCCCGGTGAGTTGTCCAGCCCGACGGTGACGTGACGCGTCATGACAGCGCCTCCTCGGTGTACGGGGCTCCTGGGGCGGAACCCTGGGTCCAGCGTCTCGCCGCGGTCCCGGTGGAGGGAGGGCCGACAGGTCTCGATCGGGACCGAACGGCCCATGCCGACCGCGCGCCGCGGTGGAACCGTTGCATGTGCAGGCCTCTGGATCATCCCGAGGAGGAGACATGACCGGCACTACTTCCGACCCTGTCGCACTCGGTGCCGTCGTCGTCGGTGTGGACGCGTCCGCCGCGGCACGGGCGGCGGCGCTGTGGGCTGCGGAGGAAGCGGACCATCGAGGTCGCACTCTCCATGTCGTCCATGCCGCTGACACCCAGAGGCGAATGCTCTACGCGGGTGTGGAAGCCGTCCAGGCGATACTCGAGGCCGGCCGTGACCTGCTGACCGAGACGGCAGAGGCGGTGGGTGACCGATACCCCGGCCTCGTCGTGACGACGGAGCTGAGCCGCGTCGACCCGGTGGGCGGGCTACGCGCGGCGGCCGGAGGTCGCGGGACGATCGTCGTGGGAAGCCGTGGCTTGGGCGGCTTCGGTGCCCTGATGCTCGGATCTGTCGGGCTGGGGCTGGCGGCGCGGACCGAGGCGCCTGTGATCGTCGTGCGGGGCGAGCCCGACCGGCCCGCGGCCGGCGTGATCACAGCGGCGGTGCACGGCGCGTCCGACCTCGACTGGCTGATGCTGGCGGCCGCCGAGGCGCGGGCCCGCAAGGCCTCACTCCGGCTGCTGAGCGTCTGCAACGTCCTGGCTCAGGTCGGCACGGTCACCACCATGCTCGACAGCCTCGGCGAGGTTGCGAAGCAACAGGTGCACGAGGTGACCGCGATGGCCGTGCGGATACGGGAGGTCTATCCCGACCTCACGGTCACCCACCACGTCGAGACGGGGACCAGCGTCCCGGGAATCCTCGTCGAGGCCTCGAAGCACACAGATCTCATGGTCCTGGGAAGCCGACGGCACATGCTCGGGCTCGGACCGGCACTCAGCCGG
Source organism: Streptomyces anulatus (assembly GCF_000721175.1). Taxonomy (GTDB): domain Bacteria; phylum Actinomycetota; class Actinomycetes; order Streptomycetales; family Streptomycetaceae; genus Streptomyces; species Streptomyces anulatus_C. Next base: position 21,629 of record NZ_JOEZ01000010.1, on the reverse strand, counting down.
GTCAGTCATGCCGTTCTGCATCACGGGCACTGCCCCGTCGAGATCGTCCCCCCTGAGTACGTGGGCACGGCCGAAGGACCGTGACCGGATATCCCGGGGAGGCCGGCCCGGCACTCGGGCACGCCTCCCTTCGGGCGCTGTTCCCCGCTGACTTCGTACGCGAACCTTACGGAGACCGCCATGGCATCTCGGCGACATGTCATTCCGTTCACGGAACTCGGCCGGCAGGACGTCGGAAGCGTAGGAGGGAAGAACGCTTCGCTCGGTGAGCTGACCGCACACCTCGGCGCCGCGGGCGTGCGCGTCCCGCCGGGATTCGCCACGACTGCTCAGGCGTACGAGGAACTACTGGCCGCGCACGGCTTGCGCGCCTCCATCGAGGATCAGATCGCGCGTCTGCACGACGGCGCCCCGCTGGAGGAGGTCGGTCGGGCCATCCGCGCGCTGATACTCCGCGAACCACTGCCGACGTCGCTCCCGGGCGAAATCGTCACCGCCTACGAGGACCTCGCTCGCCGTACGGGCGGCGAGGGTCCCCCCGTCGCCGTGCGCAGCAGCGCTACCGCCGAGGACCTGCCCGAGGCCAGTTTCGCCGGTCAGCAGGACACGTACCTCAATGTGCGTGGACCAGAACAACTGCTCGAATCCTGCCATCGCTGTTTCGCCTCGCTGTTCACCGACCGGGCCATCGACTACCGGGAACGCATGGGCTTCGACCACCTGTCCGTCGCGCTGTCGGTGGGTGTGCAGGTCATGGTCCGTGCGGACCGGGCCGGCGCAGGAGTGATCTTCACCCTGGACCCCGAGACCGGATTCCCCGACGTGATCGTGGTCAGTGCGGCATGGGGGCTCGGCGAGACGGTGGTGAGCGGACAGGTCGACCCCGATGAGTACACCGTCTTCAAGCCCAGCCTCGACGACTGCTCCCTGAACCCGCTGATCGATGTGCGGGTGGGCGCCAAGCGGCGCAAGACCGTGTACGCGGAGACCGGACTCACCCGCACCGTGGACACGACCGCGGCCGAACGCATACGGCGGGTGCTCGGCGACGACGACGTCCGCACCCTCGCCGGATGGGCCGCAGCTGTCGAGGAGCACTACGGCTGCCCGATGGACCTGGAATGGGCCAAGGACGGGGTCACCGGGGAGCTCGCGATCGTCCAGGCTCGCCCCGAGACCGTTCAGTCCCGCCGACGCATCACCGCGATTCGGGAATGCCGGCTGACGGTGGACCCCGGTCGGCCACTGATCGAAGGGACAGCCGTCGGTGAGGCGATCGGACAGGGACCGGTCGTTCCGCTGACCGCCCCGGTCGCCCGGGAGGAATTTCCCGAGGGCGGCGTCCTGGTCACCGGCCTCACCGACCCGGACTGGGAGCCCGTGATGAAGCGTGCCTCGGCGATCATCACCGATCACGGCGGACGCACGTCCCACGCGGCCATCGTCAGCCGGGAGCTCGGAGTCCCCGCCGTCATCGGCACCGGCTCTGCGACGCGCGTCCTGCGACAGGCACGCGACGTCACGGTGTCCTGCGCGGAAGGAGATCGCGGGCGCGTCTACGACGGACTGCTCCCCTATGAGGAGCGCGAGACCGATCTCTCGGCCCTCCCGAAGACGCGTACGCGCATCATGCTCAATCTCGCCGATCCGTCCGCCGCCCTGCGGTGGTGGCGCCTGCCTGCCGACGGGGTCGGGCTCGCCCGGCTGGAGTTCATCGTCGCCCATCAGGTGAAGGCCCATCCCATGGCGCTGCTCCACCCGGAGAAGCTCGACGCGGATGACCGCCGCGGCATCGAGCGGCTCACCGAGGGATACCCGGATCGAGGGGCGTATTTCGTCGACCGGCTTTCCCGGGGCATCGCCCGGATCGCCGCATCGCGCTGGCCCGACCCCGTGGTGGTGCGTACCAGCGACTTCAAGACCAACGAGTACGCGCGGCTGCTCGGGGGCCGGCCCTTCGAGCCGGACGAGGCGAATCCGATGATCGGCTGGCGAGGCGCCAGCCGCTACTACAGCGATGGATACCGCCGGGGATTCGCCCTGGAATGCCGTGCCCTGCGCCGGGTCCGCGACGAGATGGGCCTCACCAACGTCGTCGTCATGATTCCGTTCTGCCGGACGCCCGGCGAGGCCGACCTGGTGCTCGAGGTGATGGGCGAGCAGGGTCTCAGACGCGGGCGGAACGGGCTGAAGGTCTACGTCATGGCGGAGATACCCTCCAACATCATTCTTGTCCGGGAGTTCGGCGAACGGTTCGACGGCTTCTCCATCGGAAGCAACGACCTGACCCAGTTGACGCTCGGCGTCGACCGGGACTCGGAAGCACTCGCCCATCTGTTCGATGAAAGCAACGCGGCGGTCACTCGCAGCATCCAGCGCCTGGTGGCCGGAGCCCATGAGACTGGACGCGCCGTCGGTCTGTGCGGCCAGCGGCCCAGTGACGATCCCGCTTTCACCGAGTTCCTCGTGAGAGCCGGCATCGACTCGATCTCTGTGGCCCCGGACAGCTTCACCGCGGTGAAGGAACATGTGGCGCGCGCCGAGGACCGCCGGAGAGATCGGGACGCCCAATCGGGAACAGGTGAATGACATGCGCAGCACACGTGTACTGATCGCCTACGGAAGCAAGCACGGGGCGACACAGGAAATCGCCGAGGAGATCGGAGAGGCGCTTCGCTCCGACGGAATCGACGCAGGGGTGATGTCCGCCGACCGTGTCGACGACGTGAGCGACTACGACGCCGTGATTCTCGGTGGCGCTGTCTACGCCGGACGCTGGCACGTCGACGCCCGCCGGTGCGCCCGACGTCATGCGGGACAGCTGAGGCAGCGGCCCGTCTGGCTCTTCAGCAGCGGTCCGGTCGACGATTCGGCCGAACGGCGGGACATCGCGCCGGTACGCGGGGTCGCCCGCTGGATGCAGCGTCTCGGCGCACGGGAACACATCACGTTCGGCGGGGCCCTCACGGCGGAGACGCCGGGCCGGATCGCCCGCAGCCTGGTCCGACAGGGGAAGGGCGGCGACTTCCGCAACCCGGAACGCATCCGCCGGTGGGCCGACCACATCGCAACCGAACTCACCTCGTCCACCTGACCGGTCGAGTGGCTCAGGGCTGTTCGGAGTCAGGAGGAACGGCATGGTGAAGGGCAACGACCACGAGCGGCCCGTCGACGAACGCTGCTCCGTGGCCCGCCGCCCCGGGCACCCCTGCGGTCCGCCCGATGAGATCGCGCCACGGGGTCGGCGATGACTGAGGAACCACCGACCGACAGCAAGGACGATGTCTTCCCGACTCCCGGTGAGGCATTCGATCCCAGCGAGCCGGTTCCCCGCCTTCGCCGCGAGCTCGCCACCGGCCCCGAAGGGCTCTCCGCGCGCGAGGCCTCCCGTCGCCTCGCCGTCCATGGCCCCAACGAAGTGCGGTCGAAGACACATCGCTCCTTCACCCGCGAGGTGTCCGCACAGCTCGCCCAGAGGTCGGCTTCGAACCGTGCACGAGCCGCGCAGAGATCATCGGGTGCCCCGGCCCGGGCTCCGTCACGCATGACCGTCCGCAGCAGTGGCTCCGTGCCCTCGGGAGGCTCCTCGGTCTCCAGGCCGATCACGTCCCGGAGTCCCGGTCCACGGAAGACCTGCCCGGGTGAGCAGAGCCGCACGGGAGCCTGGAAGGACAGGCGGCGGTGTCGGCCGGCGCATGACGAACCCCCTTGCCGTCGATGCGGGAGCACTCCCACATTCTCACCGGCGCCCTCGGACAGCGGGGGCCCGCCGGGGGCTCTGCTGGGTACCGACCGGCCCATGCGAACCACCGGGCCGTGGAGTCAGTCTGGTAGCGACCCCCGGGGGGACCACAGACAGGAAGAAGGCCATGTCATGAAGGCACTCGTCTTCCAGGAACCGGGCCGCACCACGTGGCGGGACGTTCCCGACCCGGGCATCGAGGACCCCGCCGACGTCATCGTGCGCGTCGACGCGGTCACCATCTGCGGTACCGACCTGCACATCGTCAAGGGTGATGTACCCGAGGTGACCCCGGGGCGGGTACTGGGCCATGAGGCGGTGGGCACGGTTGTGGAGGCCGGCGGCGACGTCCGTACCGTACGGCCGGGGGACCGGGTGCTGGTCTCCTGTATCTCGGCCTGCGGGAGGTGCCGCTTCTGCCGGGAGGCCCGCTACGGGCAGTGCCGGGGCGGAGGCGGCTGGGTGCTCGGGCACACCATCGACGGAACCCAGGCGGAATACGTCCGCGTGCCGTTCGCCGACCTCTCGGTTTATCCGCTGCCCAACTCCGTCGACAGCGTCGACGCCGTCCTCCTGGCGGACATCCTTCCGACCGCCTACGAGGTCGGTGTCCGCAACGGCTGCGTGAGCCCGGGCGACACCGTCGTCGTGGTCGGCGCAGGGCCGATCGGCCTGGCCGCCATCGCCACCTCCCGCCTCTACTCGCCCGAGCGGGTCATCGCCGTCGACCTCGCCGACACCCGGCTGAACGCCGCACGGTCTCTCGGCGCGGAAGCAACCGTCCGTGCCGACGAGGAGCCGCAGCAACTCGTCGCGGATCTGACGGACGGGCTGGGAGCCGACGTGGTCATGGAAGCGGTCGGCGTGCCGGAAACCTTCGAGATGTGTACGCGGATGGTCCGGCCCGGCGGCAGGGTCGCCAACATCGGCGTGCACGGCAAACCGGCCACCCTCCACCTGGAAGATCTCTGGATCAAGGACGTCACCATCACCACGGGCCTGGTGGACACGTCGTCGACCCCGATGCTGCTGCGGATGCTGGCGAACGGCAGGCTGCCGTCGGCCGAGATGGTCACGCACCGGTTCGAGCTGGGGCAGATGGAAGAGGCGTACGACGTGTTCTCCCGGGCAGCGGACACCGGAGCCCTCAAGGTCGCACTCCATGCCCCGCAGTGATCCACCGATTCACACCTGGCCGGTGTCCCCCTCCGAGGAGGCGGACACCGGGACCGGATCCGGTGTCGCGCCCGGCACACGGGGCGTCGTCTTCGACACGGACGGTGTACTGCTCGATTCCGCGTCCCTTCACGCCGCTGCCTGGAAAGTCGCCTTCGACCGCTGCATCGAGAAGCTGAGGCCCGGCGATCCGCGGCAGCCTCCCTTCGACGCGAACGCGGAGTACCGACGCCTCGTGGACGGCAAAGCACGGCTTGACGGAGCCCGCGCTTTTCTGAAGGACCGGGGCATCGTGCTGCCACTGGGCGCACCGGACGACCAGCCCGGCTGCACCAGCATCCGGGCGGTAGCCGCCGGCAAGGAGCAGGCCTTCACCCGCATGCTCTCGACCCGGGCCGTTCCCGTCTTCGACGACGTGGCCCCCGCACTGCGAGCTCTTCGCGGCAGGGGACTTCGGTGCGCCGCGGCCTCCGCGTCACGGCATGCCGGGGCCCTTCTGGAAGCGGCAGGAATTCTCGGCCTCTTCGACACCGTGGTCGACGGCAGGGACGTGGCACGGCTCAGACTTCCCGGCAAGCCGAACCCCGCGCTGTTCCTGGAGGCCGCGTCCCGGCTGGGACTGCGCCCGGCCGAGGCCGCGGTGGTCGAGGACGCGGAAGCCGGGGTGTCGGCGGCCCGTCGTGGAGGCTTCGGGCTCGTCGTCGGGCTGGACCGGGCATCAGACACCGGAAGGGCTGCTGCACTGCACAGCATGGGTGCAGATCTTGTGCTGCGCGACCTTGCCGCTCTCGTCGACGAGGTACGGGTGGAAAGACCATGAACGATGCCTGGAGCTGGAACTACTCCGCCTACGATCCGCACACGGAACGGCTGGTCGAAGCCCTGTGCACCGTCGGCAACGGCAGGTTCGCCACTCGGGGCAGCGCTCCGGAGTGCGGCGCCGACGACGTGCACTACCCCGGTACCTACATGGGCGGCTGCTACGACCGCCTCACCTCCACCGTCGCCGGGAGGACGGTCGAGAACGAGGACATGGTCAACCTCCCGAACTGGACGCTGCTGCGCTACCGCTGCCTGCCCGAGGACGGACCACCGGGGGAGTGGCTCACGCCCGACTCCGCCGAACTGAGACGCTCCACCACGCATCTGGACCTACGAGAAGGAGTCCTCACCCGTCGTCTGCTCTACCGAGACGGTGCAGGACGCGGTCTGCGCGTCACCCACCAGCGGTTCGTCCATATGGGAACCCCCTGGCTCGCCGCTCAACGCAGCGTGTTCAAGGCCTACGGCTGGAGCGGCCGAATCGAGGTCGAGTCGATTCTCGACGGCACCGTCACCAATGCCGGAGTGGAACGCTACGGGGACCTCGACGGACAGCACCTCACCGAGCACCGCGAAGGAGCGGAGCCCGGGGGAGTCGCCTGGCTCACCTGCCGGACCGTCCAGTCGGCGGTCCACCTCGCTCTCGCTGTCCGCACGATCTCCAGCCCGGCACGACCCGCCGAGCACGTTCATGCCGCGCGGGCTGCCGTGCAGCGGTTCGTTCTCCCGGTCTCGCCCCGCAACTCGGTGACGGTGGCCAAGACGGTCGCCCTGCACACCTCACTCGATCGGCCCGCCGGCGACCCGCTTGTCGCAGCCCTGGAGGGCCTTACCCACGCTCCGGTGTTCGGCCGACTGCTCCGTTCGCACAGATCCGCCTGGCAACGTCTGTGGAACCAGGCTGAGCTGCACGTGCCCGGGAAGAGCGGGCACATTCTGCGCCTGCACCTGTTCCATCTGCTGCAGACCCTGTCGCCGCACACGGCAGAGCTCGACTTCGGGGTGCCGGCCCGGGGGCTGCACGGAGAGGCGTACCGGGGCCATGTCTTCTGGGACGAACTGTTCGTACTGCCGTATCTCACGCTCCATTTCCCCGAAGTCGCCCGAGCGACCCTGATGTACCGGCATCGGCGACTTCCCGCAGCCCGAGCGGCCGCCCGGCGTACCGGAGCGCGCGGAGCCATGTACCCGTGGCAGAGTGCCGGGTCCGGTCGCGAAGTGACCCAGTCGACGCATCTCAACCCCGCCTCCGGCCGGTGGCTGCCGGACCACTCCCACCTCCAGCGCCATGTGGGGTCCGCAGTGGCACTCAATGTCTGGCGGTACGCACAGGCAGCGGGTGATCCGGGGTTTCTCCACTCGGCCGGAGCGGACATCCTGCTGGAGGTGGCCCGGTACTGGGCGAGCGCGGCGACCTTCGACCCGGGGCCGGGCCGCTACCGGCTGCGGGGGGTCGTCGGTCCCGACGAGTACCACGACGCGTATCCGGGGGCCGGCCGGCCGGGCATCGACGACAACGCCTACACCAACGCGATGGCCGCATGGGTCCTGACACGGGCCTTGGAGGTCTTCGACGCACTGCCCGATCCCCGGCGCGAGGAGCTCGCGGAGCGACTGGCGATCGACTCGCAGGAGCACGCGCGCTGGGACGATGTCTCCCGCCGTCTTCACCTGCCCTTTCATCGCGGCGTGCTGAGTCAGTTCGAGGGTTACGGGGATCTTGAGGAACTCGACTGGGAGCGCTATCGCCGCCTCTACCCCGGCATCCGGAGACTGGACCGGATCCTGGAGGCGGAGGGCGACTCGGTCAACCGCTACCAAGCGTCCAAACAGGCCGATGCCCTCATGCTCGGCCATCTCTTCCGGCCCGACGAACTGGCCGCTCTCTTCGGTCGCCTCGGCTACCTGATCGACGACGAGATCTGGGACAGGACGGTCGCCTACTACCTTCCGCGCACCAGTCACGGATCGACGCTCAGCAGTCTGGTGCACGGCTGGGTGCTCGCGCGTCAGAAGGGTCCGGACGCCTGGAAGTACGTGGAGGAGGCGCTTCTCAGCGATGTGGCCGACATCCAGGGCGGTACAACCGGCGAGGGCATCCACCTGGGCGCCATGGCCGGAACACTTGATCTGGTCGCGCGAGGCATCACAGGGCTGGAACCCGGCGAGGAAGGCCTGCGTATCGACCCCGTGGCACTCAGAGAAATACCTCGCTTCTCCTTCACACTGTGCTTCCAGGGCCACCGCGGGGTGCGGCTCCGCATGCTGCCGGGACGCGTCGGTATCAGTGTGCCGCCCTCGCCGCAGGGCGCGCTCGTGGTGCTGCTTCCGGAGGGCAGAAGCGTGGCTGTGCCCCCGGGGAGGGAGCACTGGTTTCGCCTGCCTCCGAAGGAATCCGGGAAGTGAACGGACAGCCGCGGAACGAGCCGGACCGCGTACCGGTGTCAGGCGATGTCCAGAACCTCCGTGACCTGTCGTCTGGGCGTGACCTGGCCCGAGGGCCCGTATCCGAACCGAATGATCATTTGCACGAAGCCCATTCTGGAGTTCGGGTCACGTGTGAGGTGCCGAAGCTCAGGCCACTCCAGAGGCTGCGAGATGACGGAGGTCGCGAGTCCGTCGAGAGTGGCCTGGAGGAGCACGCGCTCCATGGCCTGTCCCGCCCTGAGCCAGTCCGCGGGAAGATCCGTTTCCGTCCCCAGCAAGGCGATCTGCGGCCGCTCCTCGAAGTTGGTGGACGCCCTGTCCCGTGAGCCTCGCGGCACGTCGAAGTCCCGCACTGGGGCGGTCACGTCGTGCTGACGGGGGCCGAAAGCGTACGAGGGGATGCCGTCCGTGTCCGGGCCTTCCCCGGCCCTGCCCGTGCGGGTCCAGGTGGCGATTTCGGCGCGCATGGCATCGTTGGCCGATTCGAAGAGCTCCGCGTCGTGCACCAGGTCCAGGACGGCGTCGGCGTGCCAGACTCCGGGAACGACCAGCCGCGCCCCTTCCAGGAGCGCTGCCGTGCTCAACTCGTCCAGGATCTCGGGGGCAGCCGCTTCGTCCGAGAACGGACTGCGGCTGGTGTGCCGGAGCCGCACGGCAGGGTGCAGGTCAGCCAGCAGGTGATCCGTGGTTTCGGACTCCTCCAGCACGACGTCGGCGAGACGCCATGGGTCGCGACGGTCGGGCAGAAGACGGGCCACGGTGTTCCAGCCACGGTGCGCGGCAGCCACCCGTAGATTCAGCAGCGCCGCCCCGCATCCGATATGCAGGTTGCGGTTGTCCGGGTCCCCGATGGGCAGCGCACGGTCCGGATCGCCGTACAGCGAGAGGAGGCGCGTTCCGGGGCGGTGGACGAACTTCCAGGGTTGCGCGTTGTGCATGGACGGCGCGGTCACGGCCTCCTCGACGAGCGAAGGGACGACTGCGGTGACGCGTTGTTCGATCGTCGGCATGGTCTTCCTGTCTCCTGTCGGTCATCGTCTTCCTACGTACTCGCCGGAGAAGCCGTCGCCGGAGTGCGTTTCAGGTGGGCCAGGAAGCAGCGTCCGGCTTCTTCGGCGAAGACGCGTCGCCGGGCTGTACCGAGATGCGGTCGACGACGGCGACGACTCCTTCCGTTCGGGAGGTGAGTGCGAGGGCGGCACGGATCAGGCTCCGCTGCGGCAGCCGGCCGGCCAGGACGACAACACCGTCGAGCACGTGGACCTGGACGGCATCGGCCTGGACACCCAGGACAACGCCGAGTACGTCGTCCCGGATCCGGAGCTTCACCTCGGCGTCCGGCCGGACGAAGAAGCCCAGGAGGTCACGTCTGGTCACCATGCCGACCAGGCGCTCCTCGTCGTCGACGACGGGGAGCCGCTCGCAGCCTTGCCGAGTCATGAGCCGGGCTGCCTCCGCCACTGTCTGCTCGGCGTAGACGGTGACAGCCGGAGACGACATGACTCCGCCGACCGCGGGGGCCTGCCGACCGGGCAGATCACTCGCCGAAACCAACCCCACGACGTGATCGTCCTCGTCCACCACCGGGACGCCGTTGATGGCGTGCCGGTCGAGCAGCCCGGCCACTTCCGCTGATGGCGTCGAGCACTCGACCGTGACCACTTCGTCCGTCATCAGGTCACCTACCCGGAGATGCCGCATCCTGCCGCGCCTCCACTTCTCCCCACTGTACGGAGTGCTTCCGATACCACCGTCCAACACCGCCCGCATCAGGCGCAGGGGCCGAACGGTCCCGTCCGGAGGCCGACCGGCTCCACCCGTATGACGCCCGCCGGGGGCCTCTGCGGTAGGGGCCCTTCGGACCCCGGCTTGCCCCCTGCGGCCCCTTTCGGGAGGAAGACCGAGTGTCAGCCTGGAACAGTGCCACCGCACTCGGTGCGCGGAGCGTCCCTCCAGGGAGGCATCGGAAGCGCCCATTGCCGGGGAGACGAACATCGGAGCACGTCATGAACAGCACGGAGACCCGTCAGGAGATCGTGGTGGGTGTCGACCCCCGCGGTGACCGGCCCCCGGCCGTTGCCGGCTCGCCGGTCGAAGTCCTGGCCGAAGCGGGTGAGCACGCCCTGGGCATCGTGGTGGGCCGACTGGGTGAGGGCGGGTACACCGGGATGCGGGTCGGGTCCGTCGTGCACGGTCTCCTGCACCGGGCCCACTGTCCCGTCATCACGGTCCCCGCCCTGTGAGCCGGCCGTGATGTCTCCTGCGGAAGGTGAGACAGGCGGCGGCCCTCGCCGCCGGATGCCAGGGCTCACCCAGGCCGAGGCCGCCCGTCGACTCGCCGAGGCGGGACGGAACGAAATCGCCGTCCGAAGGGCGCGCCCGCTGTACTCCAGAGTGCTCGCCCAGCTCGGAGACCCGCTGATGACGGTGCTGATCGCAGCCGTCGCCCTCACCCTGGCGATCGGTGATCACGCCGATTCCGTGGTCATCGGACTCGTCATCGTGGTCAACACCACCGTGGGTGTCGCTCAGGAGATACGAGCCGACAACGCCGTTGCGGCACTGTCCGCGCTGTCCGCGCCACACGCCCGGGTCCGCAGAGAAGGAACGGACCGCGACGTCCCGGCCGCCACCGTCGTGCCCGGAGATGTTCTCCTGCTGGCGGAGGGGGACATCATCGCCGCAGACGCCGCGATCGACGAAGCGGCTGCGCTGTTGGTCGACGAATCCATGCTCACCGGAGAGTCCGTTCCCGTGGACAAGGACAGGGCCGCGTCGCTGCAAGCCGGAACCGTCGTCGTCCGTGGCAGGGGGGTCGCGACCGTTACCGCCACCGGGGGAGCCGCCGCCCTCGGCCGTATCGCCGCCCTTCTCGACGACCGCCGCAAGCCCACGCCTCTCCAACTGCGGCTGGCCTCTCTGGGGCGCGTGCTCGCGGCTGTGACGCTGGTCCTGTGTGCCCTGGTTCTCGCACAGGGGCTCGTGCGGGGGCTGCCCCTGGGAACCATGGCGGTGACCGCCATCAGTCTCGCTGTTGCCGCGGTGCCGGAATCACTTCCCGCCGTCGTCACCCTGGCCCTGGCTCTCGGTGCCCGGCGTATGGCAGCTCGTCATGCGCTGGTGCGTCGGCTCCCCGCGGTGGAGACGCTCGGCTCGGTATCCGTGCTCGCCACCGACAAGACCGGCACGCTGACCGAGGGGCGCATGGTCGTGCAGTACGTCTGGACACCCCGGACCACTGTCGAACTCCAAGGAGTCGGCTACGAACCGGAGGGGGACGCGCTGACCGAAGGACGGCCCGCAGGTCCCGCGGAACGGCATTCCGCACAGGAAGTGCTCACAGCGGCGGCCCTGTGCAACGACGCCGCCCTACGGCCCCCGCCGTCCGCGTCACCCGACAGCCGCTGGGAGGCCCTCGGCGACCCCATGGAGGGCGCTCTCCTCACGGCGGCCGTCAAGGTGGGGTGTCCGGACCTCGCGGAGCTGGCCTCCACCCATCCCAGAGTCGCGGAAGCTCCGTTCGACAGCCTCCGCAGGAGGATGACCACCGTCCATGCGGTGCCCTCTGGTGGCGTCCTGGTATGCCTGAAAGGTGCTCCCGAAGCCGTCCTTGCTCCGTCGGTCCTCACCGACTCCGCGGAGACGCTACGTCTCGCCCGTGCGGAAGCGGCACGGTTCGCGGCGGGCGGCCATCGCGTGCTGGCTGTCGCCTCCGGTCTGCGTCAGGAGACGCCCAGACCGGTCACGGCCGGGGAGTCAGGTCTGAGGCTTCTGGGCCTCGTGGCACTGAGTGACCCACCGAAACCACGCGCTGCTGCCACGCTGGCTTCGTGCAGGGCCGCGGGGATCACACCGATACTCGTCACCGGTGATCACCCCGCTACAGCGAGTGCCGTGGCCGACCGCGTCGAACTGCTCGGCCCGCACTCCACCGCCGACCGCGTCGTCACCGGCGAGGACGTGGCAGCGGGCCGCGTTCCCGACCTCACGGCGGTGCGGGTGTTCGCCAGGACGGACCCGCAGCAGAAGCTCGACATCGTGGCCGCCTGGCGCGCCCGCGGCGCGATCACCGCGATGACCGGCGACGGCGTCAACGACGGCCCGGCACTCCACCAGGCCGACATCGGCATCGCCATGGGCGGCCGGGGCACCGAGGTCGCCCGCCAGGCGGCTGACCTGGTGCTCACGGACGACGAACTGTCGACCGTGGTCGCCGCGATCGAGGAGGGACGCAGGGTGTTCGACAACATCCGGCGCTTCCTCGTCTACGGCATGGCGGGCGGTGCGGCGGAGATTCTCGTCATGCTGATCGGCCCGCTCCTGGGCCTCCCCCTGCCCCTGCGTGCCGGACAGATCCTCTGGATCAACCTCCTGACCCACGGGCTGACCGGCGTGGCCATGGGAGCGGAGCCGGCTTCCCCGGGTGTGATGCACCGCCCCCCGCGTCGCGCGGATCAGCACATTCTGGGAGGGGGCGCCTGGCAGCAGTTGCTGCTGACAGCGACTGTCGTCACAGTTGTCAGTCTCGGTGCAGGTCTGGCAGCTCAGGCATGGGACGAGCCGTGGCAGAGCGTCCTCTTCCTGGCCCTTCTCGCCGCCCAGCTGGGAGTGGTCCTCGGCCTCCGGGATCGGCCGATGACGTTGGACAACCCGTTCCTCCTGGCCTCCGTCCTGGCCTCCGCCCTGCTGGCGGCGGCTGCTCTCTACTTCCCGCCGCTGGGCGCCGTACTGGACACCGAGCCCTTGGGGTGGAGGGCCGCCGGCCTGGCCATTGCCTGCGCCCCGGCCGGATTCCTCGCGGCCAGGCTCGCGCGTGCCACCTTCCGTCCCGGGAACCCCCGTCACCTCCACGAACGCGGTGCCGACTTCGCCCGACATGAGGCGATCGATGCCGCGGGTTAGATTGGAACCGCATCGCGTTCATGCGCGTACGTCGCTTCTCGCGGCCGTCGGAGGTGCTCCATGGGCGGTGTCGGTAACGACGATCACCGGCTCCCGCGGTTGAGACGTGACGAGCTGCTCGACGAGCTTCAGGTGCACGTCGGCCAGGTCCGGGGAGCCCAGGACCGGTTGAACGGCCTTCTCGACGCTGTCATGTCGGTGGGGCGGGAGCTGGCCCTGCCCCAGGTGTTGCGCGATGTCGTCGAATCCGCCGTATCCCTCGTCGACGCCGAATACGGAGCCCTCGGCGCAGTGGGGAGCGACCAGAACCTCGCCGAGTTCCTTCCGGTCGGCATCGGCGACGGGACACGGCGACAGATCGGCGGCCTCCCCACCGGCCACGGCCTTCTGGGCGAGTTGATCCGACACCCGGAACCGCTGAGACTGTCCGAGCTCTCCGGTCATCCGGCCTCGGCGGGATTCCCGCCCCACCATCCGCCGATGCACTCCTTCCTGGGAGTGCCCATCCGCGTGCGCGACGAGGTGTTCGGCCATCTGTATCTCACACAGAAGCGTGGGGCGGCTGATTTCGACGCGGAGGACGAGGCTGTCGTCTCGACCCTGGCCGTCGCAGCCGGGATCGCCGTCGAGAACGCCCGCCTCTACGAAGAAGGGCGGATCAGGGAGCGATGGCTCGCCGCCAGTTCCGGACTCACCAGTGCTCTGCTGTCGGGTGAGGCCGAGTCGGAGGTTCTCGAAGGCATGCTGGGACAGGCTGTCGAGATAGCGGGGGCGGACCTTGGGGTCTTCCACCTCATCGGCCCGGGCGGCGAGATGACCGGCTCGCTGGCTCTGGGGGAGAAGGCGGAGTGTCATCGGGGCGTCGTCTCCCCGACCAGTCGAGGCACGCTTGCCGCCGCGGCGCTCGCCGAAGACGGCCTGGTCACGGTGGCGGATGTCAGCAGCGACCCACGGGTGCAGGTGCAGCGCGAGCGGTGGGACGGTTTCGGGCCGGCGGTGGCTGTCACGGTGGGGACCAAGGAACGGCTGAGCGGGGTCATGATCCTCGCGCGCGTCCGGGACAGGGTGGCGTTCGTGAGCGCGGAGATCACTGCACTGCCCGGTTTCGCCGGGCAGGCAGCGCTGGCGTTCGAACTGGCCGACCACCGCAGCGACTCCGAGCGGATGAGCCTGCTGGCCGATCGTGAGCGGATCGCCCGAGACCTGCACGACTTGGCCATCCAGCGGCTGTTCGCCACCGGAATGACGCTGCAGAGCGCCCGTCCCTTGGTGGAGCACCTGGAAGCGGCCGAGAAGCTGGACCGTGCCATTGATGATCTGGACTCCACCATCAAGATCATCCGTACCACCATTTTCGGTCTCAGGGAGCAGGAGACACCGGGGCAGGGGCCGAAACTCCGTTCCCGAGTGGTCCAGGCGGTGGACGCTGCCACGCCCGCGCTCGGATTCACGCCCGCCCTCCGTATGGAGGGGCTGATCGACACCGACGTGCCCCGGTTGGTGGCCGATCACGCGGTCGCGGTTGTCGGCGAAGCCCTCAGTAATGTCGCCCGGCACGCACGGGCCCGGCGGGCCGAGGTCTCGGTCATCGCCGACGACGGCGTCCTCACAGTGACGACGAGCGATGACGGGGTCGGTCTGTGTGCGCCGGAAGGAGGCAGGCGCAGCGGTATCCGGAACCTCACGGAGCGGGCCGAGCGGCTGGGAGGCACTCTGTCCCTTCGCACGAAGCCACATCCACGGAGCGGCACAGTGCTGGAATGGCGGGTACCTCTCACTCCGGCCGCACCTGACTGACTCACGTCGCCTCTCGTCGAAGCGCAGCGCGCGCACTCACCGCTCGTGCTGCCGGTGCTCCCGGACCTCGGCCGCAATCACGGCTGCCTGCACCCGCCGCTCCACCCCGAGCTTCCCGAGCAGGCGGGAAATGTGGTTCTTGACGGTCTTCTCCGACAGGTAGAGCCGCTTGGCGATCTGCCGGTTGGTCAGGCCCTCGCCGATGAGATCGAGAACGGAACGCTCGCGCTCGGAGAGGACCGCGAGCCTCTCGTCCTGCGGGGGTGAGTCGGCCTCGGTCTCGGCCTCGCGCAGGGACCGCATGAGCCTGGCCGTGGTCGACGGGTCGAGCATCGACCGGCCCGATGCCACGGTCCGTACGGCCGACACCAGGTCCGAACCGTTGATCTGCTTGAGCACGTATCCGGCCGCGCCCGCCATGATGGCGTCGAGCAGAGCGTCGTCGTCGTCGAACGAGGTGAGTATCAGGCACGCGAGATCGGGCATGCGTGATCGCAGTTCCCGGCACACGGTGATGCCGTTCCCGTCGGGCAGCCTGACATCGAGCACCGCCACGTCGGGTCGCAGCGCCGGTCCGCGGGCGAGGGCTTGATCAGCCGTCGACGCCTCGCCGATGACGACGAGATCCTGCTCGGCCTCCAGGAGGTCCCGTATCCCGCGGCGAACGACCTCGTGGTCGTCCAGCAGGAAAATGCGCGACACGGCGGCGGCGGTGTCAGTCCGTGTATCGCTCATCTGCGGTCCTTGCTGTCGGATGCGTCTGTTGCGCCCCTACCGGACACTGTCCCAGGGTGCCGGTCCCTGTGCATGTGGTGGATCGGCCCATCGAGGTCACCGCCACGGAGGGAATGCGGCTACCCGAGGTCCATTCGCACGTCCACCACTCCTTCGACCGCCCGAACGGCGTCGGCCAGGAGCTGCACCATGGAACGGTCCGCCAGAGAGCCCTTCAGAGTGACCACGCCCTGCTCCACCGCGGCGTCGAGAGCCGGTGGAGCTATCGGTCCGAGTACCTCACCCCTGATCTCGGCGAGGAGGTCCTCATCCGGTCTGAGGAAGACCTTGAGCAGGTCGCCTCGGCTGACCACTCCCTCCAAGAGGCCCTCGGAGTTGACTACGGGGAGACGTTTGACGTCTCTGCGCGCCATGATGCGGGCTGCTTCGGCCATCGTGGCGTCCGGATGAACGGTGACGGCCGGGCTGGACATGAGGTCTTCCACCAGCACCGCAGCGGCCCTGAAAGCTTCGTCGAGTCGCACGGCCGCAGGTGGACCACCCTCGTGCAGTGCTTCCTTGGGAAGCAGATCCGCCTCCGAGACCACTCCGACGACGCGTCCTTCGCCCGCGAGCACCCGGTGTGGCAGGGGCCGATCGGCCCCTGCCACACGCCCGCCGGGCTAGGCTTCGCCCCGGTTCTTGGAGACGAGGACACCAACTTCTTTCCCCGGCCTGAAAAAAATGGGACCGCTGCCGCCGCCTTTCTGATTCCGGCACGTCTGTTGCTTGAGCTCGTTGACATCAGTGCAGGTCACAAACGGATCGCGCGCCGCGAGGTGAACCTGCGGGAGAAGACCCTGTGGCGGAGGCTCTACGAGACCGCCGGGCGGGCCGACGAGATCCGCGGCGTCAACATCGAGGGCCTGGACTTCTCCGGGCGCCGCTGCCCGGTCAAAGCCAAGGGCGCCCGGATCAAGGCCCGCCGCCGCGGCCAAGCGCGCGAGGACGTCGTGCTGGAGACGGTCTACTGGGACGCCGGCACTGCCCGGCTCCTGCCCCGTCGTTCACCGAGCCACCGGTCGAGCCGGGGCTGGAGTCGCGGGACAGGGCAGGCCGGGACCGGGTCGGGGCGGGGATGCGCCTGTGCACCGTGACCAGCTTCGTGGGCGTGCCCGGCGTGGCCGTACCGACAGGCGTGGTCGAGGGGCTCCCCTGCGGAGTGCAGATCGTCGGGCGCGCGTTCCGGGAGGACCTGTGCCTGGAGGCGGCCCAGGCGATCGAGAACCGGCTCGGAGTTCTCACACCGGTCGACCCGCGCGTGGGAGGCCGGGCCGCTTGAGCCCTTGTTAGTAGAGAGGGCGCCCTCGGCGGCCCTTCCGCATCCCTCACCCTCAGCATGCCGACCTCGTGCCGAACGGCATGGCTGAAAGGAAACCGTTCACCGTAAACCCGCTTCAACGGCAGCACGAGATCGCGGTATGTGTAGAGACGCCCGAGGCTCCAACGACGATCGCTCGGAACGACAACCGGAATGGACGCCATGAACACGGCCCCCACCGAGGACCACTCACCCTCCTGCCGCGACGTGGTCGGTCTCCTCGCCCAGCCCGACCGGCGCGCCGCCTACGCGGCCCTCACCCTCGGCGCGACCTCCGTGGCTGAGGTCGCCGAACTGGCCAAGCTCCGCCCACCGGCCGCTGCCGCGGCCCTGCAGAAGTTGACGGACGGCCGGATCGCCGCCTTCGACAGCGAAAAGCGCACGTACACGCTGCTCGACGACACATTCCGGCGCGCAGTCCAGGCCGAGGTCAGGGTCTCCGGTCGGGGCGGCGGAGACGGGGCGGGCTCCTACTTCCGCCGTGGCCGGCTCACGTCCGTTCCGGGCAAGGCGGAGGTACGCAGCCGTGTTCTGGCCGTTGTGAAGGACTCGTTCGAGCCTGGCGTGACGTACTCCGAGGCCAAGGTCAACGCGATCTGCGGCGAATGGTTCGACGACTGGGTGAGCCTGCGCCGTGCCCTCGTGGACGAGGGTCTGCTGCGCAGAAACGAGTCCGGCACCACCTACGAGCGCGTCTGACGGATGGTGCGCGTATTGGCCGGCGACGCCAACGGTGCTGTGATGCCGGGGCGGCAGGGGCCGCATCGGCATGCTTGTGGAGGTGCATGCCGGCCGTACGGCAGTATCTGGCTGCTTCCGGCCACCATCGGCGCCGCGTTCCTCACCCTCGGTTCACCCTGTTCGTGGCCCCCGAAATCAGGCGCACCACGATTCAGGGTGGCGACCCGCCGGCGGGTTCACCCGGCCAAGCCGGCGGCCGGGAAGATGCCTGGTTCTCTTTCTGCTACGCGTCGCCGACCTTGTGGGGGCCGCGCAGTGGCCTCTGATCCAGTCCGCGATCTGGGCGCCGGCAACCGCGCCGGGCGGCAGGCCGATGATCAGGTAGACGCGCTCGATGGTGAGCTTTCCGCTGGTGAAGTCCTTCCTTCAGCGCACGACTTGAAGGGCCTGGCGGGCGTCGGGGTAGTCGAGGTGGGCGAAGGCCACGGTCTTCAGCCGCCGGATCCCCAGGCGGTGGTGGGCCCGGGTACGGTCGTAGTGGTCGAGCGTGATCTCTCGCCAGGGCAGGCGTCGGACGCGGTCGAACACGCCGGGATGGTTGGCCTTGACCTGGGCGATGTAGTGGGCACCGCGCTCGCGGAGGTAGGTGCCGTGAGCGTGCTGGGTGTGCAGCGCGTCCGCGGTGATGACCGTGCCGGTCAGGTCGACGCTGTCCAGCAGGGGCCGGAAGGCGAGAATCTCGTTGCTCTTGTCGGCGACCTGGCGCTGGGCCAGGACGTGACCGGTGTAGTCCATCGCGGCGAGCAGGGTGACGTGCCCGGTGACGTGGGTGCGCGAGCCGCGCAGGGCCTTGCCGTCGAGCTGGACAAGCAGACGGCGCAGGGTGTGGGAGTGCGGGTCGGTGAGGAAGCCGAGAACCCGGCAGACCCATGCAGGGACGTCGCCGATCCTGGGCCTGCGGGTCTCGACGGTGGACATCCGAGTCACCGATCTCGTGGACGACCTCAAGACCGGCAAGACCACCGTCAAGACCGTCTACGCCGTTCATAGCCTGACCGCCCGAGCAGGCCAACCCGGCTGAGCTCGCCCAACTCGTCCGAGACCACTGGAAGATCGAAGCCCTGCACCACGTCCGCGACACCACCTTCGCCGAGGACGCCTCACAAGTGCGCACCGGTAACGCGCCCCGCGCGATGGCCACCTGGCGCAACCTCGCCATCGGAGCCCTCCGAACAGCCGGAACGAAGAACATCGCGGCCGGCCTCCGCCACAACGCCCGCAACCCCCACCGCCCCCTCACACTCCTCGGCCTCAGATGATCACGAACCGGGCGTCACGCAACTACGCCGAGGCCCTGGCGCGCGGAGATTTCTGCGTGGGGGGTGTCATCACCTTGGCGCGCTCAAGGAGTGCGGGGTCGCGACGGAGCAGGTCCGCCCACTCACGGCGATGCCAGGCCCGGGACCCGACAAGCGCCCCGCCGCGTACACACTCCGCGTACCGGCAGCCATACTGGACGGGCCGGGGAGGGTGCAGCACCACCAGCGGGAACGACGCAGCGGGGAACGACGGGGGCGGGAAGCGGCAGATGGCGGACACCAGGCTGATCCAGAGCCGGTACCGGCTGCTCGAACTGATCGGGCGCGGGGGCATGGGCGAGGTGTGGCGCGCCCGCGACGAGTCGCTGGGCCGTCAGGTCGCCGTCAAATGCCTCAAACCCATGGGCCCCCAGCACGACCGCGCGTTCACCCGCATCCTGCGCGAACGTTTCCGGCGCGAGGCCCGGGTGGCCGCCTCCCTCCAGCACCGGGGCGTCACCGTCGTACACGACTTCGGCGAGTACGAGGGCGTTCTGTACCTCGTCATGGAGCTGCTCGACGGGCACAACCTGAGTCAGCTCCTGACGGCGAACCAACAGCACCCGCTGCCCGTCGAGCACGTCGTCGACATCGCGGAACAGGTCGCCGACGCGCTCGGCTACACCCACCGGCAGGGCATCGTCCACCGCGACCTCAAGCCCGCCAACATCATGCGGCTGACCGACGGCACGGTGAAGATCTGCGACTTCGGCATAGCCCGCCTCGGCCACGACATCAGCATGACCTCCCGGCTCACCACCACCGGCCTCGCCATGGGCACCCCGCACTACATGTCGCCCGAGCAGATCAGCGGCAAGGAGGTAGACCACCGAAGCGACCTCTACTCACTGGGCTGCGTCCTGTACGAGATCGCCACCGGCGTACCGCCGTTCGACCAGGAGGACGCCTGGGCCGTGCTCGTCGGACACCGCGACACCCCGCCGGAACCGCTGCGCACCCACCGGGCCGACCTGCCCGGATTCTTCGACCGTGTCGTCCTCGACCTGCTCGCCAAGGCCCCCGAGGAGCGGCCGGTGGACGCCGGCGACCTGCGCCGCCGCATCGTCCTCGGCCGGACCGGGGAGCAGCCCGCGCTCGGACCGGGGCCCCTCGCACACTCCGTGGCCGGACGGGCACCGGCCCTGCGCGAGATCGCCCTGCCCGCCTGGACCCGCTCCATGACGGCCGGTCACCGGGCGACCGGCGCGAGCGGCCCCGTCGCCGAACGGCCGGACCCGGCCGCCGGACTGACGGGGCAATGGACCACCGCGACCGCCGCCGCCGCTCCGCACTCCCACACCTTCGTCTCCGTGTCGGCCGTGCCCCCCGCTCCGGACCTCCTCGCCACGCTCGAGGGCCGCCACAGCGTGGGCATCGACCTCGGCCGCCTGGGCCGCTGGGAGGAGGCGGGGGAGGTGCACCGCGAGGTCGCCGCCGAGCGCGGCCGGATCCTCGGCCCCGACCACCCCGACACCCTCGCCAGCCACTACGAGATCGGCCTCACCCTCAGCCGTACGGGCCGGGCCGAGGAAGCGCTGCGCGAGTTCGCCCGGGTCGCCGAAGGCCGCGAACGCACCCTGGGCGCCGGCCATCCGCAGACGCTCGCCGCCCGCCAGGCGACCGCCCACGCCCTGGGCCGCCTCGGCCGGCACGCCGAGGCCCACCAGGTGTACGAAGCGGTCCTGGCCGTCCGCGAACGCGTCATGGGCCCCGACCACCCCGACACCCTGCGCTGCCGGCACAACCTCGCGTTCAACCTCAGCCGGCTCGGGCGGCCGGAGGAGGCCTGGCAGCTCGCCCGGGACGTCGCCGACGTCCGCGCCCGGCTGCTCGGCCCGACGCACCCCGACACCCTCGCGACCCGCTACGAAGTGGCGTACATCCTGGGCAGGCTGGGCCGCTGGGCCGAGGCGCTGGAGACCTACCAGGACGTCGCCCGGGCCCGCGCGAGCACCCTCGGGGCCGACCACCCCGACACCTTCGCCGCCCGCTACGAGGCCGGCATCAGCCTCGGCCGGCTCGGCCGCGACGCGGAGGCCCTGGAGCTGTACCGGTCCCTGGTCGCCGACCGCACCCGGACCGCGGGGGCGGCCGACCCCGAGACGCTGCGCGCCCGCCACGGCCTCGGGGTCAACCTGGGGCGGACGGGCCGCTGGGAGGAGGCGCTCGCGGAGGCGCGCGACGTCTGCGCGCTCCGGGAACGCACCCTGGGGCCCGATCACCCCGACACGGTGATCAGCCGCCGGGAAGTCGCCGCGGGGCTCGGCTGGCTCGGCCGGTGGAGCGAGGCCCTGGTGGCGTACCGGCAGGTCGCCGAGGCACGCGGCCGGGTGCTGGGCCCCGACCACCCCCAGACGCTGGCGGCCCGCGACGACGAGGCACACTGCCTGGAGCGGCTCGGCCGGTCGGCGGACGCCGGCCGCTGATCCACGCGGAACTGCCGGACGCTCTCCCGCCGGCCACCCGCGCGCGGAACGCGGCCGGCCGCGACGACCGACGAGGAGGACCGGTTCGTCGGCCTGACACCGCGTCCCGCGCCCACGGAACGCGGCGGGCCGCCGCGCTGATCCGCCCGAACTCGCGCCCGAACACGTGCCCGCGCCCCACGCCCGCCCGCCGCGCCCCCCCC
>NZ_JOEZ01000009.1 GCF_000721175.1 Streptomyces anulatus | reverse complement strand
TTGAACTCAGGCGGGTA
This sequence comes from Streptomyces anulatus, assembly GCF_000721175.1. Lineage (GTDB taxonomy): Bacteria > Actinomycetota > Actinomycetes > Streptomycetales > Streptomycetaceae > Streptomyces > Streptomyces anulatus_C. Next base: position 171,868 of record NZ_JOEZ01000009.1, on the reverse strand, counting down.
GTTCTTCATGACCACGAGATGTCCGTCCTCAGATCCTCAGGATCCAGTGTCTCGTGTGTCCAACATCAGGGGTCAAGGCCCCCGAGCGGGTCCGGCGTGCTGTTGATGGCGGCGACCTCCGCCATAAAGGGCGATGCCGCATCCGGCTCTAGGTGCGTGATGCCTCCCTCGACCATCTCCCGGTACTCCCGCAGCACCTGGGCTGCGGCCTGAGCAAAATGGTCGGTGATCGGCACAGCCATGAGGCGGTCATCTTCAGCCTCCGGCAACTCGTCATCTGTCATGGCCGGAGCCTACGGATACCCATCGACATGATGAGCGCCTTTTCATGACCAGTCACCCGTCACCGCGCGTACGTGAGGGGGTGAGCCGGCCGTGGCCCGCACCTTCTCCGCGGAGGACGCAGCGATCCGGCGTCAGCTTCACGCCGACGGCGTCAACCGCAACGGGATCGCCCGTCAGATGGGCTGGTCCGTCGGCACCATCACGAATCACGCGCAGCACCTCGGCCTCTCCTTCGACCGCGAGGGCTTCAGGGCCGACAGTGATTGCGGGAGCGGGCCGCCGTGGTGCGTGAGGTAGAGATCAACCCGCGCCTGGGTGACACATCTGGCGACGTCCCCGACCTCCTGGTCGAAGCCCGCACCACCAGTGGCCAATCGCTGACAGTACCTGGCGAGGTGAAGTGCAACTGGCACACCGAAGTCGTCACCGCTATCGCCGACCAACTCTTCCGGCGCTACCTGAAAAGCCCACGGGGGTCAGCAGGTGTATACATCGCTGTCTACTGCGGCGGCAATGCCTGGAGCGACGACGACAGCTGCCAAGCCAAGTCGGCCCGCCACACACCCGAGCGGCTCCGTAAAGACCTGCACCAGCACGCGGCAACGCTAGCTGACTGCGGGATCACCGCCCAGGTATGCGTGCTCAACGCCTCACTAGAAGACGGACCCGACCCAGCGGAGCCGTAGAGGGCGTGGCCGCTGGGGCGGGTACCGGGGGCGCGAAGGCACTGCTTCCACTCGGCGGTGGCTGGCATGCAGCTTGAGGCTTCAGCTCAACCAGGGACTCCACCGCCCCAGAGTTGTCTAAGTTGGTGACCCTCGACTCGACCAGGCAGACCGACTGCCAGGTCCCCAGCTCCAGTCGGCCGCCGATCACCGGCAGCGTGGCGTGGGGCGGGACCAGGGCCGGGAGTACGTGGTCGCGGCCGTGGCCGGGGCTGCCGTGGCGGTGCTGCCAGCGGTCGTCGGCGGGGAGCAGGTGGTGGAGCGCGGCCAGGAGGTCGTCGTCGCTGCCCGCGCCGGTCTCCAGTACGGCGATGCCGGCCGTGGCGTGGGGGACGAAGACGTTGAGCAGGCCGTCGCGGCCGGGCGCGGTGCGGGTGAGGAATTCTTCGCAGGCGCGCGTCAGGTCCGTGACGCTCTCGGCCGTACCCGTGGTGATGTTCAGGACCGTGGTGGTGAAGGTATCGGACATGCCTCCATCTTCACCCCACAGGCGTGAGATGACTCGTCCACGCTCCGAGACACCATTGACCGTGTCCCGACCGGATGGCCGCGTTCAGCGCCGTGCTCCGATCAGCTCCGCTCACTTCGCGCGGTCACATCGACCTGCTGCAAGTGCCTTCCGCCGTGTGTTGTCGCGGCCGCTGACGCACTCTCAGCGCTCTCCCCTTCAGGGCTTCCGGACTGTTTCCGGCCGCACGGCTGCGCCTGCGGTGTTCCTCCGCCCCCCTGCCCGTAGTCGCATCCGGATCCATGCCTCCCAACACCGCTGAGCGCGCCGCCCGCTCCTGCCTTCCCCTGTCCCGTCGGTCTCCGGTGGTCGTGCCGTGTGGGTACGGGGTACCTCGGCGTGTCCGCGTATCCGCACCTGGAGGAGGCGTACTGGTTCGGCGAGGGGGTCACGCCCGAGCCGGCCCGGCGCGGACTGCTGCCGACCGTTCCGCGTCGCCGCTGCTGGGCGAGGCCGGCGCCGACAACCGGACCGTCCCGGCTCCGGGGCGGGGCGCCGCTGCTGCTCGCCGGAGGCCGCCGAACCCTGCCACTGCGACGTGGACACCGGTGGACACCATCGGGGCTCCGGGACCCTCTCCCGTTCGGGAAGATCCCGGAGCCCCTCGCAGTTAGTAGAAGCGTGAACTTTTCTGGGGTGCGCGAGCTGGACGTGGTCGTGATCGGCGCGGGGCAGGCGGGGCTGTCCGCCGCCCACCACCTGCGCCGCGTCGGGCTGGAGCCGGACGTCGGCTTCGTCGTGCTGGACCATGCGCCCCGGCCGGGCGGGGCGTGGCAGTTCCGCTGGCCCTCGCTGACGTACGGCAAGGTCCACGGGATGCACGCGCTGCCGGGCATGGAGCTGACCGGCGCCGACCCCGACCGCCCCTCGTCGGAGGTGATCGGCGCGTATTTCGCCGCGTACGAGGAGCGCTTCGACCTGCGGGTCCACCGCCCGGTGGAGGTGAGCGCCGTACGGGAGGGAAGCGGCGGGCGGCTGCTCGTGGAGACATCCGAGGGACCGTATGCTCCGCGGGCCCTGATCAACGCGACCGGCACCTGGGACCGGCCGTTCTGGCCGCGCTACCCGGGCCAGGAGACGTTCCGGGGGCGGCAGTTGCACACGGCGAGCTACCCGGGGCCCGAAGAGTTCGCGAGGCAGCGTGTCATCGTGGTCGGGGGCGGCGCCTCCGGTACGCAGCACCTGATGGAGATCGCCGAGCACGCGGTCGGCACCTTCTGGGTGACCCGCAGCGAACCGGTCTTCCGCGAGGGGCCGTTCACCGAGGAGTGGGGGCGGGCGGCCGTGGCGATGGTGGAGGAGCGGGTACGCAACGGGCTGCCGCCGCGCAGCGTGGTCAGCGTGACCGGGCTGCCGATGACCGATGCGGTGCGGCGGGCCCGGGAGGAGGGGGTGTTGGACCGGCTGCCGATGTTCGACCGGATCACGCCGAGCGGCGTGGCCTGGGACGGCGGTCGTGTCGTCGAGGCCGATGTGATCCTGTGGGCGACCGGGTTCCGGCCCGCCGTGGAGCATCTGGCGCCGCTGAGACTGCGCGAGCCGGGTGGCGGCATCCGGGCCGAGGACACCCGCGCCGTCCGCGACGGACGTGTGCATCTCGTCGGGTACGGCCCGTCCGCCAGCACCATCGGCGCCAACCGCGCGGGCCGTGCGGCGGTCCGGTCGGTCATGCGGCTGCTGAAGGGGACCGGTGGCGGGCGGACCGACCGGGAATCCGGGGTGGCGGTCGTCGGCGCCCGCGTCGCGGAGGCGTGAACACGTCCGTCGGCGGACTCGGTCAGCTCGTGGTGGCGGAGCCGCGGTTGCGGTTGAACTCCTCGACGTTCTTCTGCTGCTCGTCGTAACTGTCGGTGAACCGGGTGTCGCCGGGGCCGACCGTGACGAAGTACAGCCAGGGCCCGGGTGTGGGGCTGACGGCCGCGCGCAGCGCCTCCTCCCCCGGGTTGCCGATGGGTGTCGGCGGCAGGCCCTTGATCCGGTAGCTGTTGTACGGACTGTCCAGCTGGGTGTCGGTGGTCGTCGTGTCCAGGGTGGAGCGCTTGAGGGCGTAGTTGATGGTGGAGTCCATCTGCAGCGGCATGTCCTTGAGCAGCCGGTTGTAGACGACCCGGGCCACCTTGCCCATGTCGGAGGCGGTGTCGGCCTCGGCCTGGACGATGCTGGCGATCGTGATCGTGTCGTAGACGGAGACGTTGTTGCGCTGGGCCCCTGCCGTGACATGGTCCGCGCCGAAGTGCTTGCGGGCGGTGGCGGCCATGTAGCGCAGCAGACCGGTGGGCTCGGTCTCTGCGTCGACCGGGTACGTGGCCGGGAAGAGATATCCCTCGGGGTTGCCCGCGGCCTCGGCGGGCAGAGCGAGGTCCACCGTCGACGCGGCCTTCCGCGTGCTGCCGGGCTTCAGGCCGAGCGCCTGGTCGACGGCCTCGTACACCTGCGAGGCGCGACGGCCCTCGGGGATCATCAGGGTGCTCCGCGTGCTCTCCTCCTCTTTCTGACGCTCGTCCGATCCGATCAGGGACAGCGGGATCAGGACGGCGGCCGACACGACGAGCAGTGCGCCGACTACCAGGACGATCTTCCCGCGGCGGGTCGGGCGGAGTCTGCGGCGGGGGCGGGCGTCCGGGGACTCGTTCACCATGCGGGCACGTTAACCCGGGGTGCGAGCCGCCGCCGGTAGCCCGGCCACGGCGTCGGCCCGGGCGACACGAACGCCGTAGCGGGCGACCGGAACACGCGGATCCCGGAACACACGAACACGGGATCGGGTGTTCGCTGGAACGTGTGATCGTCAGGAGATTCGCTGCTGTTCACTCGTCCGGGGCCTGATGATTGCAGAGCGCAGTCGACGGGCTGCAGACCGCTACTGCGCAGTCCCGCAGATGCACCACGTACGAGGAGAAGACCAGATGAACTTCCTGACCAACCTGCTTGCCGGCGTCGTCCACTTCGTGGGTTGGCTCGTCTGACCATTGCTCCGCCCGGCGCCGTCGCTCCCCGTCCCACGGGAGCGGCGGCGCCGCTGCGTTCACGTGTACGGGGCCGGCCGGCTCAGCCGTTCGCCGTGGCCGGTCCGGTGAAGGGCGGCAGAGCGGTGAACTCGGGTGCGACCGTCACCGCCGTCGCGAGGACGTCGAGCGTCCGGCGGACCCGGGTGAGCGGATGGTCCGGGAAATCCGTGTCCCACTGGGCGTGGTCCGCCGCGTGGAAGGGCAGCCCGCCCTGGACCTCGGGGGCGTAGGGGTGCGGCCGGAAGTACTGGTCGGGGCCGAGCTTGGCCAGCACCACCGCTTCCCGCATGCCCGTCATGCCGCGTTCCGCCGCCTGGACCTTCACGACGGTGCTGCATCCGGCGCGCGGCACGGTGAAGCTGCCGATGAACGCCTGGCCGCTGGGCTGTCCCGGCAGCGGCAGTTTGAGTATCTGGCGCAGGGCCGGCAGCTCGCCCAGTCGCTTCACCGACGCCTCGATGAGCCCGCCGCCCGCTTGTGCGGTGAAGTGGGTGAGGCCGTGGCGCAGGGACGGGCCGTCGTCCAGGGCCGCCGGCAGATCCGGCGGCAGGTCGAAGAAGTGCAACGACAGCACATCGCCGTGGTCGTTCAGCCAGGTGTCGGTGTCGACGGTTCGGTAGCCGGGGAGTTCCGCCCCGAGGAGAGCTCTCATGCGCGGCGATCATGCCGTACGCGTGCCGCGCCGGTCACGTCAGGGCCGGTCCCGCCGAGGTCCGTCAGAGGGCCGGGACCGGGGCCGGGTGGGAGTCGCGGCGGATCAGGGCGGCGTATCGGCCGTTGCGGTGGAGCAGCTCCTCGTGCGTACCGCGCTCGGCGGCCCGGCCGTCCTCCAGGACGACGATCTGGTCGGCGTCGCGGACGGTGGAGAGGCGGTGCGCGATGGTGAGCGTGGTCCGTCCGGCGGCCAGGGCGTCGATCGCTTCCTGCACGGCCTGTTCCGTACGGGTGTCGAGCGCGCTGGTCGCCTCGTCGAGGATCAGCACCGGCGGGTCGCGCAGGATGGTGCGGGCGATGGCGAGGCGCTGCTTCTCGCCGCCCGAGAAGCGGTAGCCGCGCTCGCCGACGAGGGTGTCGTAGCCATCGGGCAGGGAGGCGATGTGGTCGTGGATCTGCGCGGCGCGGGCCGCGTCCTCGATCTCCTCGTCGGTGGCGTCCGGCTTGGCGAAGCGCAGGTTGTCGGCGACCGAGGCGTGGAAGAGGTAGGTCTCCTGGGAGACGACGCCGACCGCTCGGGCGAGAGTGTCGAAGTCCAGGTCGCGGACGTCGACCCCGTCGAGCGTGACCCGGCCGCCGGTGACGTCGTACAGCCGGGGCACGAGGTAGCTCAGGGTCGACTTGCCGGAACCGGTGGACCCGACGACCGCGAGGCCGGCCCCCGCGGGGACGGTCACATCGATGCCGGTGAGCGTCGGGCCGTTCTTCTCGTCGTAGCTGAAGTCGACGTTCTCGAAGGCGATCTCGCCGCGGATCTTCTCCAGGCGGACCGGCTTCTCCGGTTCGGTGATGTCCACCGTGAGGTCGAGGTACTCGAAGATGCGCTGGAAGAGGGCGAGGGAGGTCTGCATCTGCACACCGGTGGAGAGCAGGCTGACCGCCGGGCGGAACAGCCCCTGCTGGAGCGTGACGAAGGCGACCAGCGTGCCGAGGGAGACGGCGGTGGCGCCGGACTGGAGGGTGAGTCCGGCCGCCCAGTAGATGACCGCGGGCATGGCGGCCATCACGATGCCGATCGTGGACATCCGCCAGCGGCCGGCCATGCTGGAGCGCACTTCGAGGTCGACCAGACGCTCGGACTCCTCGGCGAAGCCCTGGGTGAGGGAGTCGGAGCGGCCCATCGTGCGGCCGAGCAGGATGCCGCTGACCGAGAGGGACTCGGTGACTGTGGCGGCCATCGCGGCCATCTGCTTCTGGCGCTGGGTGGTGATCCTCTTGCGTTCCCGGCCCACCCGGCGGCTGATCGCTACGAAGACCGGCAGCAGGAGCAGCGAGACGACGGTGAGCCGCCAGTCGAGGGCGAGCATGGCGACGACGGTCGCGATGACGGCCGTGAGGTTGGAGACCAGGGAGGTCGCGGTGGAGGTGACCGTCGCCTGCATGCCGCCGATGTCGTTGGCGATACGGGACTGGACCTCGCCCGTGCGGGTGCGGGTGAAGAAGGCGAGCGGCATCCGCTGGAGCTGGGTGTAGACGGCGGTGCGCAGGTCGTGCATGACGCGCTGACCGACCGTGGTCGAGATCAGCGTCTGGAGCACGCCGAAGACACTGGTCACCACGGCGGTGAGGATCATGCCGAGCGCCAGCAGGGTCAGCAGGCCCGTGCGTCCCTGCGGGATGGCGGTGTCCAGGATCTCGCGCAGCAGGAACGGGGAGGCGACCGACACCAGGGAGGAGGCGCCGACCAGCAGGCCGACGACGGCGAGGCGGCCGCGGTAGGGGTGGAAGAGCCGGAGGATGCGGCGCACCTCGGCGGGCGGCCGGTCTGCGGCATGGGCGTCAGGTGGGGGCGTCCACGTGGGTTCGTCGGGTTTCATGGGCTCCTTCGTCGGGCGTGAGGCGCGGCCGGGCTCTCCCGGCCTCGCACATGGAGAGCCTAGCTCATTGTTACCTGTACTCACAATGAACAAGGTCCTGATATCGTTCCCGTATGGACGCCCCAGATTCCCCCGGTTCGCATGGCCCGCCCGGCTCCTCGAGCTCCCCCGGCTCCCCCGACACCGACGGCATGCTCGCCGAGCAGTTGCTGCGGCTGACCCGTCGGCTGCACCGCATCCAGACCCGCCAGCTGGAGCCGATCGACATCACTCCGGCCCAGTTCCGGCTCCTGCGGACGGTCGCGAGCTACGACGCGGCCCCCCGGATGGCGGATCTCGCCCGGCGCCTGGACGTCGTTCCGCGCGCCGTGACGACGCTGGTCGACGCGCTGGAGGCGAGCGGCCGGGTGCGCCGCGCCGCGGACCCCGACAGCCGCCGGGTGGTCCGCGTCGAGATCACGGACGAGGGGCGCGCCACGCTGCGATCCCTGCGCAGCGCGCGCCGGGCGGCCGCGGAGGAGATCCTGGCGCCATTGACCACCGATCAGCGCGAGGTGCTCGGCGGGCTGCTGTCCGCTCTGGTCGACGGCATGCCGGAACGCCGCTGCTGAGCGCGACAGCACGCCGGAACACCACTGCCGAGCACCGCGCCGAGCCGCCGAGGAGATGGCCGACATGCCGCTGCTGGAGCCCGACCCGGAAGCCCTGCGCCCAGGAACGGCACGGGAACCCGCCCCCGACCGGGTCACCGACCGCAGCGCCGAGGGCACCCCGGAGCCGCTGCGCGGCGAGCTGACGGCCCTGCTCGGTGCGGACAAGGTGCTCTGGAAGATCTCCGACCTCGTGCGGTACGCCTCCGACGCCAGCCCCTACCGCTTCCTCCCCAAGGTCGTGCTGGTCCCCGAGGACCTCGACGACGTCTCCGCGATCCTGTCGTACGCCCACGGCAAGGCGCGTGACGTGGTCTTCCGGGCCGCCGGCACCAGCCTCAACGGCCAGGCACAGGGTGAGGACATCCTCGTCGACGTACGCCGCCACTGGACCGGCGTCGAGGTGCTGGCCGACGGGGCGCGGGCCCGGATCCGGCCCGGGACGACGGTGCTGCGGGCCAACATCACCCTCGCCCGGTACGGCAGGCTGCTGGGCCCCGACCCGGCCAGCGCCATCGCCTGCACCGTCGGCGGGGTCGTCGCCAACAACGCCTCGGGCATGACCGCGGGCACCACCCGCAACTCCTACCGGACACTCGCCTCGCTCACCTTCGTCCTGCCGAGCGGCACCGTCGTCGACACCGCCGACCCCGCCGCCGACGAGAAACTGGCCCGCGCCGAGCCGGAGCTGTGCGCGGGGCTGATGGAGCTGAAGGCGGAGATCGAGGCGGACGAGGAGCTGACCGCCCGGATCCGCGCCAAGTACACGATCAAGAACACCAACGGCTATCGCCTGGACGCCTTCCTCGACGGGGCGACGCCGGTGCAGATCCTGCGCGGGCTGATGGTCGGCTCCGAGGGGACGTTCGGATTCATCTCCGAGGTCGTCTTCGACACCCTGCCGCTGGACCGGCGGATCTCCAGCGCCCTGCTCTTCTTCCCCTCCCTCACCGCCGCCGCGGCCGCCGCGCCCCGGTTCAACGAGGCGGGGGCCATCGCCGTGGAGCTGATGGACGGCAACACCCTGCGCGCCTCCGTCAGCGTGCCGGGCGTTCCGGCGGACTGGGCGGCACTGCCCCGGACCACGACCGCACTGCTGGTGGAGTTCCGGGCGGCCGACGAGGCGGGCCGGGAGGCGTTCGAGCGGGCGGCCGACGCCGTCGTCGCCGATCTGGACCTGGTCGTCCCGGCCGCTTCGGTGACCAACGCGTTCACTCGGGACGCCGGGACGATCGCCGGGTACTGGAAGGCCCGCAAGGCGTTCGTCACGGCGGTCGGCGGGTCACGGCCCTCGGGCACCACCCTGATCACGGAGGACTTCGCGGTGCCGCCCGCCCAGCTGGCGGATGCCTGCGAGGCGCTGCTGGAGCTCCAGTCGCGCCATGGCTTCGACGCCGCCGTGGCCGGTCACGCCGCCCACGGCAATCTGCACTTCCTGCTCGCGTTCGACGCGGGGAAGCCGGCCGACGTCGAGCGGTACGACGCGTTCATGCGGGAGTTCTGCGCGCTGGTCGTGGACCGGTTCGACGGGTCGCTCAAGGCGGAGCACGCCACCGGACGCAATATCGCGCCGTTCCTTGAGCGGGAGTGGGGGCCGCGCGCCACCGAGCTGATGTGGCGGACGAAGCAGGTCATCGATCCCGCCGGGGTCCTCGCTCCGCGGATCGTCCTGGACCGGGACCCCCGGGCCCATCTGCGGGGTCTGAAGACCATTCCGAAGGTCGAGGCGGTGGCCGACCCGTGCATCGAGTGCGGCTTCTGCGAACCGACCTGCCCCAGCGAGGATCTGACGACCACTCCGCGCCAGCGGATCGTGCTGCGCCGGGAGATGATGCGCCAGACCGACGGCTCACCGGTGGAGGCCGGACTCCTCGACGCCTATGGATACGACGCCGTGGACACCTGCGCCGGGGACTCCACCTGCAAGCTCGCCTGCCCGGTCGGCATCGACACCGGGGCGATGATGAAAGGCTTCCGGCACCGCAGGCACACACCGCGCGAGGAACGGATCGCCGCGCTCACCGCGAAGAACTTCCGGGTGGTGGAGGCCTCGGCCCGGCTCGCCGTCGCGGCGGCCGGCACGGTCGGGGAGCGGGTGGGCGACGGTCCGCTCCAGGCCGTGACGCGGCTCGCCCGCAAGGCCGTCCGCCCCGACCTCGTACCGGAGTGGCTGCCGCAGATCCCCGGTGCTGCGGCCCGGCGGCTGCCGCGCACCACCCGCGTCGGGGCGAGCGCGGTCTACTACCCGGCCTGCGTCAACCGCATCTTCGCCGGGCCGGACGGGATGCCGGGCCTGTCCCTGGCAGAGGCGGTGGTCACCGTGTCCGGGCGGGCCGGGAAGCCGGTGTGGATCCCCGAGGACGTCGCGGGGACGTGCTGTGCGACGATCTGGCACTCCAAGGGCTACGCCGCGGGCAACAGGATCATGGCGAACCGCATCGTGGAGGCCGCCTGGGCCTGGACGGCGGGCGGCACGCTGCCGCTGGTCGTGGACGCGTCCTCGTGCACGCTCGGCATCGCCGAGGAGGTGGTGCCCTACCTCACCGAGGACAACCGGGCGCTGCACCGCGAACTGACCGTCGTGGACTCGCTGGTGTGGGCGGCCGACGAACTGCTGCCGGAGCTGACGGTGTTCCGCACCGCCGGGTCGGCCGTCGTGCATCCGACCTGTTCGATGGAGCACCTGGGTGACGTGGGGCAGTTGCGCGCGCTGGCCGAGGCCTGCGCCGACGAGGTCGTGGTGCCGGACGACGCGGGGTGCTGCGCGTTCGCGGGCGACCGGGGCATGCTGCACAAGGAGTTGACCGACTCGGCGACGGCCAAGGAGGCGGCCGAGGTCGGCCGCCGTCCCTACGACGCCTATCTGTCGGCTAACCGGATGTGCGAGATCGGCATGGAACGCGCCACCGGGCACCCCTACCGCTCGGCGCTGATCGAGCTGGAGCACGCCACCCGGCCGACCGTCCGCTGAGCCTCTGACGGCAGGCGTGAACACCCCGACCTCCTCCCCGCCGAGCACCTGAAAAGCGTGCACAACTGAGCGTTCCGAGGCCCCAACTGGTTGCACCAGTTGGGGCTTTCGCACGCCGTGACGAAAGTCCAAGGTTTGAGGACGAGAGTCCAAATACCTCCCTTGCGCATCATCAGCCTCACCCTCCAGGGTCCTTACCGAGACCCGGTCCCCCCCGCTCGCCAGCCGTACGGGGACCGGACGCGCTCGCGCACCGTCTGAACCCCCAACCCCACCTGGAGGCTCGATGAACGACGACGCCCGGCCCGCACCGGAACCGCAGAACATACCCCCGCACAGCGGCGCGGCCGACGAGTCGGCCCGGCAGGACCCCAGTCGCCGCTCGGTGCTGTGGACCACGGCGGGCGTGGCCGGCGCCGGACTCGGCCTCGGCGCACTGAGCGGGGGGACCGCGTCGGCGGCCGAGGCAGCCGCCCCGGAAGCCGTCACCGCCGCAGAGGCGGTCGCCGCCGCTCCCGCCCGGCAGGGACGCACGATGGCGGGCGTCCGCTTCGAGGGGCGCTCCACGGTCCGGGTCGGCATCGTGGGCCTCGGCAACCGGGGCGGCAGCATGGTCGACCTCTTCCTCGCCGTCCCGGGCGTCCAGGTGAAGGCGGTCTGCGACCCGGTCCGGGACAAGGCGGAGAAGGCCGCCGCGAAGGTGACGGCCGCCGGTCAGCCCGCCCCCACCGTCTACGCCAAGGGCGAGGACGACTACGAGAACCTCTGCAAGCGCGGCGACATCGACTTCGTCTATGTGGCGACGCCTTGGGAGCTGCACTTCCCGATGGCGAAGGCGGCGATGCTGAACGGGAAGCACGTCGGCGTGGAGTGCCCGATCGCCATGCGGCTGGAAGAGCTCTGGCAGCTGGTGGACCTCTCCGAGCGGACCCGGCGCCACTGCATGCAGTTGGAGAACTGCTGTTACGGCAGGAACGAGATGCGGGTGCTGCGCATGGCGCACGCGGGTCTCTTCGGCGATCTGCTGCACGGGGCGGGGGCCTACAACCACGATCTGCGCGGGCTGATGTTCGACCCCGACTACTACGAGGGCCCGTGGCGGCGGCTGTGGCACACCCGGCTGCGCGGGGACCTCTACCCCAACCACGGGTTCGGTCCGGTCGCCAACTACATGGACGTCAACCGGGGCGACCGTGCCGTGAGCATCACGAGCATCGGCACGCCTGCCCTGGGGCTCGCCGAGTACCGCGAGGAGCACGTGCCGCCCGGCGACCCCAGCTGGAAGGAGTCGTACATCGGGGCCGACCGGACGATCAGCCTCGTGCAGACGGCCAAGGGCCGGGTGATCCGGCTGGAGCACGACGTGTCGACGCCGCACCCGTACTCCCGTATCAACAGCCTCGGCGGTACGCGGGGCGTCTTCGAGGACTACCCGGAGCGGATCTACCTGGAGCCCACGAACACGAACCACCAGTGGGACGACTTCAAGAAGTACGCCGAATGGGACCACTGGCTGTGGAAGGAGCACGCGAACCCGCCGGGCGGCCACGGCGGCATGGACTACATGATGGTCTTCCGGCTGATGCAGTGCATGCGGCTCGGCCTGGTCCCCGACTTCGACGTGTACGACGCGGCGACCTGGACCGCCCCCGTACCGCTGAGCCATCTTTCCATCAAGGCCAAGGGCGCGCCGCTGCCGATCCCGGACTTCACCCGGGGCGAGTGGAAGAAGGCCCGGTCCGGCGTGGACTCCGAGAAGCCCGCGGAGTGACGTTCCCAGGGGCCCGGGCCGACCGGGCCCGGGACCCCGCAGGGCGGCGGAGCACCGGAAAACCGGTTGCCCCGGAACGGGACGAACAGGGAACCTTGCACGTCACCCCGTTCTTCGAGATCCGTCCGGATCTCCGTTTCACGAGCCCTGGGACGTCATGCAGATTCGCGACCTTCCGTATTCGGATCCCGGCGACCCCGATGTCCGTTCGGGCCCCCGGTTCCTCTACTGGCTCGGGCGCAATCAGCTCGCGGGCCAGCTGAAGGCCCTCTCCTGGGGGCTGCTGCACCAGCTGGGCATCGCCGGTCTCCCGGTCACCGTGGGTCTCGCCGTGCAGGCCGTCATCGACCGCTCCGGGGGGCGGCTCGCCCTGGCCGGCGGCCTCATCGTGGCGCTCGGCATCCTGATCGCCGTCGGCGACACCATGCTCCACCGGACCGCGGTGACCAACTGGATCACCGCCGCCGCCCGGGTCCAGCAGCTGCTCGCCCGCAAGACCGCCGAGCTGGGCTCGGCGCTGACGCGCCGGGTCGCGGCCGGTGAGGTCGTCGCCGTGTCGACCGGCGACGTGGAGAAGATCGGCTGGTTCGTCGAGGCGCTCTCCCGCTTCGCGGCGGCCGCCACCGCCCTCGTGGTGATCTGCGTGGGGCTGGCCTTCTACCTCCCGTCCCTCGGTGTGATGGTGGCGCTCGCCATGCCGGTGCTCGCCCTGGCCGTGCTGCCGTTGCTGCCGCGCGCCACGCGGCGCGCCGACGAGCAGCGCGAGAAGGCCGGGAAGGCCACCGAGCTGGCCTCGGACACGGTCGCCGGACTGCGCGTGCTGCGCGGCATCGGCGGCGAGGAGCTGTTCCTCGGCCGCTATCGCCGCGCCTCCCAGGAGGTGCGCCGGGCGGCCGTGCGCAGCGCCAGGATGTGGGCGCTGATCTCGGCGGTGCAGGTGCTGCTGCCGGGGATCCTGCTGATCTCCCTGGTCTGGTACGGGGCGACGCTGGCCCGGGACGGCCGCATCGACGTCGGCCAGCTCGTCACCGTCTACAGCGCGGCCACCCTGATGCTGTTCCCTCTCCGTCACTTCGAGGAGATCGCGATGGCCTACTCCTTCTCGCGGCCCTCCGCCCAGCGGGCGGTGCGGGTGCTGTCGCTGCGCCGCAGTGCACGTGAGGCCACCGTCGAGGGGGTGACGCCCTCCGGTGATCTGTACGACCCGGCGACCGGCCTGATGGCCCCGCAGGGGCAGTTCACCGCCGTCGTCTGCGGCGACCCGGACGAGGCGGGCCGGCTGGCCGAACGGCTCGGCGGGCACGCGGAGACCGGCGAGGGGGACTGGGACGAGGAGGCTTCGGCGAGGGTTCCTTCGGTTCTGCTCGGCGCGGTCGCCCTGGATGAGATCCCGCTGGACGCCGCACGGGCCGCGGTGCTGGTCCAGGACAAGGACCCGGTACTGCTGTCCGGCACGCTCCAGGAGCTGCTGGACGTACCGTCGTCCGGCCTGGTCACCGCGGAGGCGGCGTTGGAGGCGGCCCAGTGCGGTGACGTGCTGAGCGCCCTGGCGCAGGCCTCCCCCGACGACGACGGGGACCCGATGCGGACCCGGATCACCGAGCGCGGCCGGTCCCTGTCCGGCGGTCAGCGCCAGCGCCTCGCGCTGGCCCGGTCGCTGGTCACCGACCCGGAGGCGCTGGTGCTGGACGAGCCGACCTCGGCGGTCGACTCGCACACCGAGGCGCGGGTCGCCGCCGGCATCGCGAAGCTGCGCCGGGGGCGTACGACGGTGGCGTTCGCCTCGTCCCCGCTGCTGCTCGACGTCGCCGACCGGGTGGTCCTCGTCCACGAGGGCACCGTGGTCGCTGTGGGGAGCCACCGCGACCTGCTGCGCACCGAACCGCGCTACCGGGCGGTCGTCACCCGGGAGACCGACGACGAGGCGGCGGCGTCCGTACCGGACGCGACAGCCGGCATCGAAGCGGTCCCCGCCATGAAGAGCATCCAGGAAATCGAGGAGAGGGCGTGATCGGCGTCGCACCCCCGGCGTACGACCCCGCGGCCCCGGAGTCGGCGACGACACTGCCCGTGGGCACGCCGACGACCGTGCGGAGTTACGTACGGAGCCTCCTCCGCCGGCACCGCAGGGCGTTCGTCGTCCTGATCGCGGTCAACGCGGTGGCGGTGATCGCCTCGATCACCGGCCCCTATCTGCTGGGCGGACTGGTCGAGGACCTATCGAACGGCGTCACCGACCTGCATCTGGAGCGCACCGCCGCGATCTTCGCGGTCGCGCTGGTCGTCCAGACCCTGTTCACCCGCAGCATGCGGCTGCGCGGGGCGATGCTGGGCGAGGAGATGCTCGCGGACCTGCGTGAGGACTTCCTCGTACGGTCCGTCGGGCTGCCGCCCGGTGTTCTGGAGCGGGCCGGGACCGGCGATCTGCTGTCCCGGATCACCACGGACATCGACCGGCTGGCGAACGCGATGCGTGAGGCGGTGCCGCAGCTGGCGATCGGCATCGTGTGGGCCGGGCTGCTGCTCGGCGCGATGACGGTGACCGCTCCCCCGCTGGCGCTGGCCGTGCTGGTCGCGCTGCCGGTGCTGATCGTGGGCTGCCGCTGGTACTTCCGCCGGGCCCCCTCGGCGTACCGCTCGGAGGCCGCAGGTTACGCCGCCGTCGCCGCGATGCTCGCGGAGACCGTGGACGCCGGGCGGACCGTGGAGGCGCACCGCCTCGGCGGCCGCCGGGTGGCGCTGTCGGACCGGCGGATCACTCAGTGGACGGCCTGGGAACGGTACACGCTGTTCCTGCGCTCGGTGCTGTTCCCGGTCATCAACGCGACGTACGTGACGATCCTCGGCGCGGTCCTGCTGCTCGGCGGCTGGTTCGTGCTGGAGGGCTGGATCACGGTCGGGCAGCTGACGACGGGTGCGCTGCTGGCCCAGATGATGGTCGACCCGATCGGTCTGATCCTGCGCTGGTACGACGAGCTCCAGGTGGCCCAGGTGTCGCTGGCCCGGCTGGTCGGCGTCCGGGAGATCGAGCCGGACGCGGGCGACGCCGGGGTCGGTCCGGACGGCCGGGACGTGCGGGCGGACGAGGTCCGTTTCGGATACCGGGAAGGCGTCGACGTCCTGCACCAGGTGTCGCTCGACGTGGCCCCGGGCACCCGGCTCGCCCTGGTCGGCCCCTCCGGCGCGGGTAAGTCGACGCTGGGCCGCCTGCTGGCGGGGATCTACGCCCCGCGTACCGGTGAGGTGACGCTCGGCGGGGCGGAGCTGTCGCGGATGACGGCGGAACGGGTCCGTGAGCACGTGGCCCTGGTCAACCAGGAGCACCACGTCTTCGTCGGTTCGCTCCGGGACAACCTGCTGCTGGCCCGCGACGGGGCGACGGACGCCGAGCTGTGGGCGTCGCTGGCCGCGGTCGACGCGGACGGCTGGGCGAAGGCCCTGGAGACGGGGCTGGACACCGAGGTCGGCTCCGGCGGGTTCGCGCTGACCCCGGCGCAGGCCCAGCAGATCGCGCTGGCCCGTCTCGTGCTGGCCGATCCGCACACGCTGGTCCTGGACGAGGCGACCTCGCTGCTGGACCCGCGGGCCGCCCGCCACCTGGAGCGTTCACTCGCCCGGGTGCTGGAGGGCCGCACGGTCGTGGCGATCGCGCACCGGCTGCACACCGCGCACGACGCGGACGTGATCGCGGTCGTGGAGGACGGCCGGATCAGCGAGCTGGGCGGCCATGACGAGCTGGTGGCGGCGGACGGCGCGTACGCGTCGCTGTGGCGGTCCTGGCACGGGTGAGACACTCGGCGGACGGCCCGGGGATCGCCGGGCCGTCCGGGTGGGGCCGGGCTGGAGGAGCTGGTCGACGGGCGCGTGGTCGTCGGTGAGGATCGGGGCGTTCCCGGTCCAGGTGGCGAGGTCGCCGCCGGTGGTGATCCTCCAGCCGACGTCCCGGGCGTCCAGGGCTTCCTGGATCGCGGGGGCGTCGACCGGCCGGCGGGAGGCGACCACCACCAGGTTGCCGCCCACGGAGGACGCGGTCGTCTCCAGCCCGATGTCCGCGGGCTTCCCGAGGAGGGCGACGTGCTCGAAGGTCTCGGCGAGGGTGGCGACCTCGGCGCGGGCGAAGGCCAGCTTCCCGTGGTCGATGAGGTTGGCGACGTACAGGCCGTCCTCGTCGAGCGCCCGGCGTACGTCGCCCAGCGCCTGTGACGTCGTCAGGTGCCACGGCACGCTGACGCCCCCGAAGGCGTCGCCGACGACCAGGTCGTGGCTGCCCGCCGCCAGCTGCCGCAGGCCCAGCCGGCCGTCCTCCACCCGCACGTCGACACCGGTCGCGGCCGACGGTCCCAGGCCGAACCGTTCGCGGTCGATGCGGACGACTCCGCCGTCGATCTCGGAGACGACGCTGCGGGTCCCGGGGCGTGCGTCCGCGAGGTAGCGGGGGAAGGTGAGGCCGCCGCCCCCGATGTGGTGGGCGGTCAGCGGTGCGCCCTCGGGGAAGGCGGTGTCGACCACGGAGGCGATGGCGCGGACGTACGCGAACTTCAGATGCGCCGGGTCCTCGACGTCGACGTAGGAGTGGCTCAGGCCGTCCAGGACGAGCGTGCGGCCGCTTGCGCGGTCGGGGTCCGCGACGACCTGGGCGCAGTGGTAGCGGGTCTCCGCGTCGCAGCCGCCGGGGGCGAACGCGGTGGCGAGGGAGGCTGCCACGACGGTGGCGAGCGCCACGGCCGAGGCGCGCCGCCAACGCCGGGCCCGCCATCCGACCAGCGCGGCGCCGATCACCAGCAGCGTTCCGAGGCCGATCAGGATGGAGCTGACGGGCAGCCGCGAGACCAGGACGAATCCGGTGAGGACGGTGCCGACGATGGCGCCGAAGGTGCCCACGCCCGACAGCCGCCCGACGACCGTCCCGGTCTCGGCGAGGCTGGTGAGCCGCAGCTTCGTCACGAACGGGGTCACCGCGGAGAGCAGTGCGCCGGGCACCAGGAGCGTCGCCGACGCGACCAGCAGGAGCAGCGCCGGAGACCACTCGGCGGTGGTACGCAGCAGCAGCGGGGTGAGCGCGACGACCACGCCCGACACCCCGAGCGCCGGGCCGATGAGCCGGTGCGGATCGACCTGGTCCGCGATGCGCCCGCCCAGCCAGGAGCCCAGCGCGATGGCGGTGAGGGCGACGCCGATCACCATCGTGCTGGTTTCCAGGGTGAGGCCGAGGTACGGGGCCAGCAGCCGCAGGGCGACGATCTCGACCACCAGGACCGCGGCCGAAGACCCGAACACGAGGACCGCAGCGGCGCGGGGGCCCAGGCCCCGGTCGCGGGGCGGGTCGTCGCCCTTGGGGGAGTCGTCGGCCACGGGCGAGGAGGGCGATGGGGTCACCGCAGCATCCTCGCACGGGGCGGCGGCCGAACTCCCGTTGCTCCATGGGGCGGAGAGGGCGGGAACCGGGCGCATCCCGGTGACGAGCGCCTTCGGAAAGTCGCGGTGCGTCCTCGCCCCGCCGCTGTGAGCCGGGCCCCCCTTTCACCGCTGTCAGGAGGCGGATGCCGGGGCGTCCGGTGAGGATGAGAGGTGAAACCCGGCATACGGGGCAGGCGAGCGCAGAACACGCAAGCCCGAGAAGGGACGCAGACCGTGGCACCACCCAGGATTCTCGTCGTCGGCGCCGGCTTCGCAGGCGTCGAGTGCGTACGCCGCCTGGAGCGCAGGCTCGCTCCGGGAGAGGCCCTGATCACGCTCGTCACACCGTTCTCCTACCAGCTGTATCTGCCGCTGCTCCCCCAGGTGGCCTCGGGTGTGCTCACGCCTCAGTCCGTCGCGGTGTCGCTGCGCCGCAGCCGCCGCCACCGGACCAGGATCGTGCCGGGCGGGGCGATCGGCGTGGACACCCAGGCGAAGGTCTGTGTGATCCGGAAGATCACCGACGAGATCGTGAACGAGCCGTACGACTACATCGTGCTGGCGGCGGGCAGCGTCACCCGGACCTTCGACATCCCCGGGCTGCTGGACCACGCCCGGGGGATGAAGACGCTGGCCGAGGCCGCGTACGTCCGCGACCACGTCATCGCCCAGCTGGATCTGGCGGACGCCAGTCACGACGAGGCGGAGCGGGCCTCCCGGCTCCGGTTCGTGGTGGTCGGCGGCGGATACGCGGGCACCGAGACGGCCGCCTGTCTCCAGCGCCTGACCACCAACGCGGTCCGGCACTATCCGCGGCTGGACCCGAGGCTGATCAAGTGGCATCTGATCGACATCGCGCCCAGGCTGATGCCGGAGCTGGGTGACAAGCTGGGACAGGCCGCTCTGGAGGTGCTCCGCAAGCGGGACATCGAGGTGTCGCTCGGGGTCTCCATCGCCGAGGCAGGGGCGGAGGAGGTCACGTTCACCGACGGCCGGGTGCTGCCCTGCCGGACCCTGATCTGGACCGCCGGAGTGGCCGCCAGCCCCCTGATCGCCACCCTCGGCGCGGAGACGGTACGCGGCCGGCTCGCCGTGACCCCGCAGCTGAAACTGCCGGGCTCGGACGGGGTGTTCTCGCTCGGCGACGCGGCCGCGGTGCCCGACCTGGCGAAGGGCGACGGGGCGGTCTGCCCGCCCACCGCGCAGCACGCGATGCGTCAGGGCCGTGTGCTGGCCGACAACCTGATCGCCTCGCTGCGGCACCAGCCGCTCAAGGACTACGTGCACAAGGATCTGGGGCTCGTCGTGGACCTCGGCGGCAAGGACGCCGTGTCCAAGCCGCTGGGCATCGAGCTGCACGGGCTGCCCGCGCAGGCGGTGGCGCGCGGCTACCATTGGTCGGCGCTGCGGACGAACGTCGCCAAGACCCGGGTCATGACGAACTGGATGCTGAACGCGGTCGCCGGTGACGACTTCGTACGGACCGGGTTCCAGTCCCGCAAGCCGGCGACGCTGCGGGACTTCGAGTACACGGACGTCTATCTGACGCCCGAGCAGATCAAGAAGCACACGGCGACGACGGTCATCAAGCACTGAGCGGCCGGGTGACGCCCGAGCGCGCCCCGGGTCCGCGGGGCGCGCTCACGCCTGCCGGGACAGGACCGTCTCCACGGTGTCCGCCTCCCGCGCGGTCTTGTCCTCCCGGTAGCGCAGGACGCGGGCGAACCGGAGGGTCACGCCCGCGGGGTAGCGGGTGGAACGCTGGAGTCCGTCGTAGGCGATCTCCACGACGAGTTCCGGGCGTACGGTGACGACATGGCCGTCGTCGTCGGTGGCCAGCTTCCCCAGCCGCTCGGTCTGCCACTCCAGCAGGGCGTCCGTGAGCCCTTTGAAGGTCTTGCCGAGCATCGCGAACGTGCCGTCGGACCTGCGGGCGCCCAGGTGCAGGTTGGAGAGCTTGCCGGTGCGCCGGCCGCTCCCCCGCTCGACGGCCAGGACCACCAGGTCCAGGGTGTGCACCGGTTTCACCTTCAGCCAGGACGCGCCCCGGCGTCCCGCGCTGTAGGCGGCGGCCAGGTCCTTGACGACGACACCCTCGTGGCCGCGCTCCAGGGTGTCGGCGAGGAACGCCTCGGCCGCCGCGCGGGCCCGCGGGTCGTCCGGGTCGGCGACGAGCGTACGGCGGACCCGCAGGTGCTCGGGGAGGAGCCGGGCCAGGGCCGCGTGGCGGTCGGTGAAGGGCAGGTCGAGCAGGTCCTCGTCGTCGACCGACAGCGCGTCGAAGAAGACCGGGACGACCGGCACGTGCGCCGCGGCTCCGGCCACGTCCCGCCGGGAGCCCACCCGGGACGCGGTCTCCTGGAAGGGCCGGGGTCTGCCGTCCTCGCCCAGGGCGATCACCTCGCCGTCGAGGACGAAGCGGCCCGCCGGGAGCGCGGCCACGGCGGCGGTGAGCTCGGGCAGCCGGTCGGTGATGTCGTCGAGGGCGCGGGTGTAGGCGCGGATCCGGTCGCCGTCCCGGTGGACCTGCACCCGGATCCCGTCGAGCTTCTCCTCCACGGCGCACGGTCCCAGCTTGTCCAGGGCCTCACCGACCGAGGCGGCCGTGTGCGCGAGCATCGGCTGGACGGGCCGCCCGACGGTGAGACGGAAGGCGGCGAGCGCTCCGGGTCCGTCCGCGAGGAGGACCCCGGCGACGTCCTGGAGTGATCCGGCGAGCATCACGGCGCGCCTGACGTCGGCGGGCGGTGCTTCGGCCGCGCGGGCCAGGGCGTCGGCGGCGACGGCGTCCAGGGCCCCCTGGCGTACCTCGCCGGTGAGCAGGGCCCGCAGGAAGCGCTGCTCACCGGCGGTGGCGGCGGCGAACAGGGCGCGCAGGCGCTCGCGGCGCAGCGCCTGGGATCCTGGGCCGGAGGTGGCGGCGAGGGCGGTCAGCTCGGCGTCGACGCCGGTGACGGTGAGCGTGGGCTCGGCGGCGGGTTCCACGGGGTCGCCCAGGCTCCGCCGGCCGACGCCGATCCGGCCCTGGGGCAGCCGCCCGGCGAGGTACGGGATGACGACGGGCACGTTCTCGGGCCCGGCGTCCCGGAAGAGGCCGGCGAGGAGCGCCACCTTCCGGGACCGGGCGGAGGTGGCGGCGACCTCCAGCGACACCTGGGCGAGCTCGGCGAGCAGCATGCTGCCATGGTGCTACGGGGCGGAGCCCGGCGCCCGCCCATAGGTACGGACGGTCGCGCCCGGGTCCGTCATATGTAGTTGAGGGCGGCGGCCCCGCCCACTCCCCCGAGGAGCATGAAGGCGGGCATCAGCACCTTCATCTCCACCCAGCTGCCGGCCCGGAAGCGCATGGCCTTCGGCGGGCCGATCGGATACCAGCGCTTGCGGCCGATCGGGATGGGCCACAGGATCGGGCAGCCCGAGACGGTCAGCGCGTCGCCGATGTCGTGGACCAGGGCGCCGAGCACGATGGGCAGGCCGAGCCACAGGTACTCCTGGCCGGGGGCGTCGAAGAGCCAGCCGGCCCCGTTGCCCGGCTGGTCCAGGACGCCGGCGAGGATCCAGGCGCTCGTGGCGCCGAGCAGCCAGACCAGGACGTCGCTGGAGACCCGGGCGGCCCGCCACAGCAGGCCCTCGACCGCGAGCACCAGGTGGACGAAGAGGATGCCGAGGACGGCCCAGCGTCCGCCGAAGACCGCCGCGGCGGAACAGCCGCCGCCGATGAGGACGGCCCAGAGCCAGGTGTGGGTCAGCGTCCGGTGGCCACCGGTGCGGCGGGGGTCGCCGGCGCTCCTGGTGGCCTTGTAGACGGCGAAGGAGAGTTTGTCGACGATCTCGCAGAGGGTTTTGGAGACGGGGCCGAAGGCGCGCGAGATGGTCGCGGACTTGTGGTCGAGGTCGGGGGCGAGCGCGGCTCCCGCGCAGATCAGCGCCCCGACGACGAGGACGGGCCAGGGCATCGTGTGACCCGCGGCGGTGGCCGCCGCACCCACCCCCAGCCAGGCCGCCGCCCCTGACAGAGAGTGTGCCGGTCCCATCATGGTCTTTTCCCGCCCCAGTGCTTCGTGCGCCCATCACCGGTGCGGCGCGGGCAGGTTGAGACCGCAGCGTATCGTCCGTGATCTTCGTGCCGTCCGCCGGTTCCCTCATCCGGGCGGAAGACAGGCAAGATGGGGGGCGTGACCCTCATCGACCAGCTGCCCAAGACACCCGACCCGGACGCCCTCTTCGAGGCCTTCTCGTCATGGACCGAGACCCAGGGCATCACCCTTTATCCGGCTCAGGAGGAGGCGCTGATCGAGGTGGTCTCCGGGGCGAACGTGATCCTTTCCACCCCGACCGGCTCCGGAAAGAGCCTGGTGGCGGCGGCCGCGCACTTCACGGCGCTGGCGCAGGACAAGGTCACCTTCTACACGGCGCCGATCAAGGCTCTGGTGTCGGAGAAGTTCTTCGACCTGTGCAAGCTCTTCGGCACCGAGAACGTCGGCATGCTCACCGGCGACGCCTCGGTCAACGCGGACGCCCCGGTCATCTGCTGTACGGCCGAGGTGCTGGCCTCCATCGCGCTGCGCGACGGCAAGTACGCCGACATCGGCCAGGTCGTGATGGACGAGTTCCACTTCTACGCCGAGCCGGACCGGGGCTGGGCCTGGCAGATCCCGCTGCTGGAGCTGCCGCAGGCCCAGTTCGTGCTGATGTCGGCGACGCTCGGCGACGTCGCGATGTTCGAGAAGGACCTGACCCGGCGCACCGGCCGCCCCACCTCCGTGGTGCGCTCGGCGACCCGCCCGGTGCCGCTGAGCTACGAGTACCGCTTCACACCGATCACCGAGACGCTGACCGAGCTGCTGGACACCCGGCAGTCGCCGGTCTACATCGTGCACTTCACGCAGGCGGCGGCCGTCGAGCGGGCGCAGTCGCTGATGAGCATCAACATGTGCACGAAGGAGGAGAAGGAGAAGATCGCCGATCTGATCGGCAGCTTCCGCTTCACCACCAAGTTCGGCCAGAACCTCTCACGTTACGTGCGCCACGGCATCGGCGTGCACCACGCGGGCATGCTGCCCAAGTACCGCCGGCTGGTGGAGAAGCTGGCCCAGGCCGGTCTGCTGAAGGTGATCTGCGGGACGGACACGCTCGGGGTGGGCGTCAACGTGCCCATCCGCACGGTGCTGTTCACGGCGCTCACCAAGTACGACGGCACCCGGGTGCGAACCCTGCGCGCGCGGGAGTTCCACCAGATCGCGGGCCGGGCCGGGCGGGCCGGGTTCGACACGGCGGGCTTCGTCGTGGCGCAGGCCCCCGAGCACGTCATCGAGAACGAGAAGGCCGTCAAGAAGGCGGGCGACGACCCCAAGAAGAAGCGCAAGGTCGTCCGCAAGAAGGCGCCCGAGGGCTTCGTCGCCTGGTCGGAGACCACGTTCGACAAGCTGATCCAGTCCGAGCCGGAGCCGCTGAGCTCCCGCTTCCGGGTGACGCACACGATGCTGCTCGCGGTCATCGCCCGCCCGGGCAACGCCTTCGAGGCGATGCGGCATCTGCTGGAGGACAACCACGAGCCGCGCCGCGCGCAGCTGCGGCACATCCGGCGGGCCATCGCCATCTACCGCTCGCTGCTGGACGGCGGGGTGGTGGAGCAGTTGGAGACGCCGGACGCCGAGGGCCGGATCGTGCGTCTGACGGTCGACCTCCAGCAGGACTTCGCACTGAACCAGCCGCTCTCCACGTTCGCGCTGGCCGCGTTCGACCTGCTGGACGTCGAATCCCCTTCGTACGCGCTGGACATGGTCTCGGTCGTCGAGTCGACGCTGGACGATCCCCGGCAGATCCTGGCCGCCCAGCAGAACAAGGCGCGCGGCGAGGCCGTGGGCCAGATGAAGGCGGACGGGGTCGAGTACGAGGAGCGGATGGAGCGGCTCCAGGACGTCACGTACCCCAAGCCGCTGAGCGAGCTGCTGTGGCACGCCTACGACGTGTACCGCACGAGCCACCCGTGGGTGAACGACCACCCGGTGTCGCCGAAGTCGGTGATCCGGGACATGTTCGAACGGGCCATGACCTTCACGGAGTTCACCTCGCACTACGAGCTGGCCCGGACCGAGGGCATCGTGCTGCGGTATCTGGCGAGCGCGTACAAGGCGCTGGAGCACACGATCCCGGACGACGTGAAGTCGGAGGACCTCCAGGACCTGATCTCCTGGCTCGGCGAGATGGTGCGTCAGGTGGACTCCAGTCTGCTGGACGAGTGGGAGCAGCTGGCCAACCCCGAGGTGGAGACCGCCGAGCAGGCCCAGGAGCGGGCCGACGAGGTCAAGCCGGTCACGGCCAACCCCCGCGCCTTCCGGGTGCTCGTGCGCAACGCGATGTTCCGCCGGGTGGAGCTGGCCGCGCTGGACCGGGTCCGGGACCTGGGCGAGCTGGACGGCGACGCCGGGTGGGACGAGGACGCCTGGGGCGAGGCGATGGACGCGTACTGGGACGCGCACGAGGAGATCGGCACCGGTCCGGACGCGCGCGGTCCGAAGCTGCTGAAGATCGAGGAGGACCCGGCGCACGGGCTGTGGCGGGTCTGGCAGGCGTTCGCCGACCCGGCGGGCGACCACGACTGGGGTATCAAGGCCGAGGTGGACCTCGCCGCGTCCGACGAGGAGGGCCGGGCGATCGTCCGGGTCACCGAGGTCGGCCAGCTGTGAGCGGACCCTTCGACGCGGAAGACGAAGCTGCGGAAGAAGTGGAGAGCGACGGGATGACGAACCCGGCCGAGCGTCTGGTCGACCTGCTCGACCTGGAGCGGATCGAGGTCAACATCTTCCGGGGCCGCAGCCCGGAGGAGTCCCTGCAACGGGTCTTCGGCGGGCAGGTCGCCGGCCAGGCGCTGGTGGCCGCGGGCCGCACGACCGACGGGGAGCGGCCGGTGCACTCGCTGCACGCCTACTTCCTGCGGCCGGGGCGTCCCGGGGTGCCGATCGTCTATCAGGTGGAGCGGGTGCGGGACGGCCGTTCCTTCACCACCCGCCGGGTGACAGCCGTTCAGGAGGGCCGGACGATCTTCAATCTGACGGCGTCCTTCCACCGTCCCGAGGAGGCGGGCTTCGAGCACCAGTTGCCGCCGGCCCGGATCGTCCCGGACCCGGAGGAGCTGCCGACGGTCGCCGAGGAGGTGCGCGAGCACCTGGGCGCGCTGCCGGAGGCGCTGGAGCGGATGGCCCGGCGGCAGCCCTTCGACATCCGTTACGTCGACCGGCTGCGCTGGACGCACGACGAGGTCACGGACGCCGATCCACGGAGCGCGGTGTGGATGCGGGCGGTGGGCCCGCTGGGCGACGACCCGCTGGTGCACACCTGCGCGCTGACGTACGCGAGCGACATGACGCTGCTGGACGCGGTGCGTATCCCGGTGGAGCCGCTGTGGGGCCCGCGTGGCTTCGACATGGCGTCCCTGGACCACGCGATGTGGTTCCACCGGCCGTTCCGGGCGGACGAGTGGTTCCTGTACGACCAGGAGTCGCCGATCGCCACGGGCGGCCGGGGCCTGGCGCGGGGCCGGATCTACGACCGGTCGGGGCACCTGCTGGTGTCGGTGGTGCAGGAGGGGCTGTTCCGGCGGCTGGCAGGCGGCTAGGGCGTGACAGGCGACGTTCGCCCCGTCGCGACGCCCGGAGGGCGGGCGGCGGGACTTTCGAAACACGCCCTGGTGCCGTGACAGGCGACGCTCACCCCGTCGCGACGCCCGGTACGCACGCTCGCCGCACCGGCCGGAACCCCGAGTACGTCCGCTACGAGGGCTTCCGGCCGGCACACCGGGAGCACGCACCGGACGCCACTCCTTGACGGGCAGACGTCGCCTGCCACGGCACCAGAGCGCGCTTCACGTGCCGGGCAGCGGGTCCTGTTCCACCTCGTGGCGGCGGGTGCGGATGTCCGGCGGCGCGGGGTGCAGCTTGGCGTCGCAGGACGGGCCGAGGCCGGCCCGGCGCGATTCGGTCCCGGTGAGGGGCCGGCCGCAGAGGCGGCAGCGGACGAGGCGGCGGCCTTGCGGCTGCTCGCCGTCGGCCGCCGGGTCCCGGGCGAGGGCTCCGTCGGCCCCGGGCAGCGGTTCGGGAAAGGCATCGGGAGTATCCACCCTTCGATCCTCCCAGCTCGGCTCCGTGGCGGCCCTCGGGGCGTTTGGTCCCAGGTGCCGCGGTGCCGCTCCCGGTCGAGCGCCTCGTCCGGGGTCCGGGCCGCCAGGATGAGCGAGAGATGGGTGAACGCCTGGGGGCAGTCGTCCAGTTCTTCGCCACTGGGGCCGGACTCCTCGGCGAGCAGGCCCCGTGCGACGAGCTCGATCACCGGGCGCTGGTGGACGCGGCCTCGGGCCGGCTGCCGGCGCACGGCTCGGCGGGGCGCGCGGCCGGCGGCGCGAACGTCCTCCGGGGCCGGGCGGCTGACCTTACGCACCGGAGGGCGTGTCCCGGCGGCGGAGACGCGCCCGGTCCGCCGGTGCGTGGTATCCCGACGTGAACCCGTGGGGACACCTCCCCGTCCCGGGGTCGTCACGCCGAGGAGTCGAGATCATGCCGGCCGTCCCTCCGGGCACACCCGTCACCGCCTCCGAGGACCCGTACGCGCCGGTCCGCACGCGGAGGTACGCGGGGCTGCTGGTGATGGCGGCGCTGCTCGGGGTGCCCATCTCGGCGGTCGCGTTCGGCTTCCTGGCCCTGGTCTCGGAGCTCCAGTCACTGACGTACACAGAGCTGCCGAGGGCGATGGGCTTCGAGGAGACACCGTCGTGGTGGCCCGTCCCGCTGCTCGGCGCCGCCGGTCTTCTGGTCGGACTCACCGTTCGCCGGCTGCCGGGCGGGGGCGGGCACCGGCCGGCGGAGGGGCTGCTGTCCACCGGAGCCCCGGCCCCGGCGGACCTGCCCGGCATCGTTCTCGCGGCGCTGCTCTCCCTGGGCGTGGGTGCCGTGCTCGGGCCGGAGGCGCCCCTGATCGCGCTGGGCGGCGGGCTGGCCGTCTGGGCGGCGGGCCGCGTCAAGCGGAACCTGGCGCCGGACGGGCGGGCCCTGGTCGGGGCCTCGGGGAGCTTCGCCGCGGTGAGCGCCCTGCTGGGATCACCGCTGCTGGGCGCGTTCCTGCTGATGGAGGTGTCGGGGCTGGCCGGGCCGATGCTGGGCGTGGTCCTGGTGCCCGGGCTGCTCTCCGCGGGGATCGGCGCGCTGATCTTCACGGGGCTGGGTTCCTGGACGGGCCTGGGCACCTACTCCCTGACGTTGGGCGAGGTTCCGCCGGTGGCGGCTCCCGGCATCGCCGGGTTCGGGTGGGCGCTGGTTCTCGGTGTCGCGGCGGCCTTCGCCGGCGCGGGCATCCGCCGGCTGTCGCTGGCTCTGCAGGAACGCGTGGAGCGGCGGACGGTGGTGGCCACGGCGGCGATGGGGCTGGTCGTCGGCGGGCTCGCGCTGGTGTACGCCGAGACGTCGGGCAGGGACGCGTCCGAGGTGCTGTACTCGGGCGAACACGAGCTGGGCCATCTGCTGTCCGGGAGCGCGGAGTACTCGGTCGGCGCGCTGGTGCTCCTCATCGTCTGCAAGGCGCTCGCCTACTGCGCCTCGTTGAGCTGTTTCCGGGGCGGCCCCGTCTTCCCCGCGATGTTCGTGGGCGCGGTGGCCGGCATCGCGCTGTCCCATCTGCCGGGGCTGCATCTCACCGCGGGGTTCGCGATGGGGATCGGGGCCATGTGCGTGGCGGTGCTGCGGCTGCCGCTGACCTCGGTGCTCCTGGCGACGCTCCTGCTGGGCGAGGAGGGGCTCACCGTGATGCCCCTGGTGATCGTGGCGGTGGTGGTGGCGTACGTGGTCACCCTCCGGCTGACGCTCGCGCCGGTGGACAGGGCGGGGCCGAAGGAGGTGTGATCGTTCCCGTGGGTTTCCTCCCGGCTCCTGCTCCTGTTTCGTGAAAGGACCCTCCCCATGACCGAGATCGTCCACGTGTCCGCCCCCGAGCTGGTCACCTACGCCGACGACCTGGCCGGCCTCCTGGTCGAGACCGTCGACGAGGGGTCATCGGTGGGTTTCCTGGCCCCGCTGGACCGGGAGGCGGCCGCCATCTGGTGGCGGGAGCGGGCCGCCGCCGTGGAGGCGGGGACCATCGGGATCTGGATCGCGCGGGAGGGCGGACAGGTCTCCGGGACGATCGCCCTGGTCCGCGCTCCGCTGCCGAACGCCCGGCACCGCGCGGAGGTCGCCAAGCTGATGGTCCGTCCCTCCGCCCGCGGCCAGGGGCTCGGCGGGGCGCTGCTGGCCGCCGTCGAGGCGTACGCGGCGACCGAGGGCATCACGCTGCTGATCCTGGACACCGAGAGCGGCAGTCTGGCGGAGCAGGTCTACTGCGGGGCGGGGTGGACGAAGGTCGGGAGTGTGCCGGGATACGCGGCGGATCCCGCGGGCATCCTCAAGCCGACGACCTTCTATTACAAAGAGCTCGCCGCTCCGTGAGCGGCGAACGGCACAATGTGCACCACCACGCAATGATTCAGGGAGAGTTTCATGACGCTGCACGACATTCCGCTGCGCACCCTCGCGGGCGCGCCGACCACGCTGGGCGCGTACAGCGGCCGGGCCGTCCTGCTGGTGAACGTGGCCTCCAAGTGCGGGCTCACCCCGCAGTACGAGGGCCTGGAGCGGCTGCAGCAGAACTACGGCGACCGGGGCCTGACGGTGCTCGGCGTCCCGTGCGACCAGTTCGCCGGGCAGGAGCCGGGCAGCGCGGAGGAGATCCAGACCTTCTGCTCGACGACGTACGGGATCACCTTCCCGCTGCTGGAGAAGACCGACGTCAACGGCGCGGACCGGCACCCGCTGTACGTGGAGCTGACGAAGCTGGCGGACGCGGACGGGGAGGCCGGGGACGTCCAGTGGAACTTCGAGAAGTTCCTCATCTCGCCGGCCGGTGAGCCGGTGGCCCGGATCCGGCCGCGTTCCGAGCCCGAGGCCACGGAGGTCGTGGCGGCGATCGAGGCGCAGCTGCCGGCCTGAGTACGCGGAAGGGGGGCGGTCCGGGACAGGTGTCCCGGGCCGCCCCCCTTCCGGTCTCCTGCGGCAGCTGGTGCCGTGGCAGGCAGCGTCTGCCCGTCAAGGAGTGGCGTCCGGTGCGTGCTCCCGGTGTGCCGGCCGGAATCCCTCGCAGCGGACGTACTCGGGGTTTCGTCCGGTGCGGCGAGCGTGCGTGCCGGGCGTCGCGACGGGGTGAACGTCGCCTAACACGCCCTAGCGGATCGGCATGCCCGAGAGCGTGCGGGCGATCACCAGGCGCTGGATCTCGCTGGTGCCCTCGAAGATGGTGTAGATGGCCGCGTCGCGGTGCATGCGCTCGACCGGGTACTCGCGGGTGAAGCCGTTGCCGCCGAGGATCTGGATGGCCTGTGCGGTGACGTCCCGGGCTGTCTCACTCGCGTACAGCTTCGACATGGACCCCTCGGCCGAGGTGAACGGCTTGCCGGTGGTGGCCATCCAGGAGGCGCGCCAGACCAGCAGCCGGGCCGCGTCGATCCGGGTGCGCATGTCGGCGAGCTGGAAGGCGATGCCCTGGTTGTCGATGATCGGGCGGCCGAACTGGCTGCGCGTCTTCGCGTAGTCGAGGGCGACCTCGTAGGCGGCGCGGGCGGTGCCCACGGCCATCGCGCCGACGGCCGGGCGGGATGCCTCGAAGGTGGCCATCGCCGCGTTCTTGACCCGCTCACCGCCGGACTTGGCGCGCTCGCGGGCGCGGGCGAGGCGCTCGTCGAGCTTCTCCTTTCCGCCGAGCAGGCAGTGTCCGGGGACGCGGACGTCCTCCAGGACCACCTCGGCGGTGTGGGAGGCGCGGATGCCGTGCTTCTTGAACTTCTGGCCCTGGGAGAGGCCGGGCGTGTTCGGCGGCACGATGAAGGATGCGTGGCCCTTGGAGCCGATGTCGGGGTCGACGACGGCGACGACCACGTGGACGTTGGCTATGCCGCCGTTGGTCGCCCAGGTCTTGGTGCCGTTGAGGACCCACTCGTCCTTGGCCTCGTCGTAGACGGCACGGGTGCGCATCGAGGCGACGTCGGATCCGGCGTCGGGCTCGGAGGAGCAGAAGGCGGCGACCTTCACGTCGTCGGCGTCGCCGTACATCTGCGGGATCCAGGTGCCGATCTGCTCCTCGGTGCCGTTGGCGAGGACGCCGACGGCCGCCAGACCCGTACCGACGATCGACAGGCCGATGCCCGCGTCGCCCCAGAAGAGCTCTTCCATGGCCATGGGGATGCCGAGCCCCGTAGGGTCGAAGAACTGCTGGGCGTAGAAGTCGAGCGAGTAGATGCCGACCTTGGCCGCTTCCTGGATGACGGGCCAGGGCGTTTCCTCACGCTCGTCCCACTCGGCGGCGGCGGGGCGGATGACATCCGCCGCGAAGCCGTGGAGCCACTCCCTGACCTGCTTCTGGTCGTCGTTGAGATCGAGCGTGAACTCGGCCATGTTCCCCTCCAGGCACTGCGGCGGAAAAGCGTACGTTACTTGCGGTAACCCCAGTCTGTTACTGACAAGTAGCCACTGTCAACCGCTCCGGAGCCGATCAAGCGTCCTCCCTGGGGAGTGTTACGTTGCGCGGGCGTGCAGAAGCGATGCGACGGCATCGCGTAGCCAGGGGTGGGAGAGACGACATGGAGACCGCACGAAGCGCCGAACGACAGCGGACCGCGGCCGAGCGCCGTCGCCGCGAGTTGCTGGAAGCGGCGGACCGAGTGGTGCTCAGGGACGGACCGCAGGCCTCGATGAACGCCATCGCCGCCGAGGCCGGGATCACCAAGCCCATCCTCTACCGCCACTTCGGGGACAAGGGCGGCCTCTACCGCGCCCTCGCCAAGCGCCACACCGACGCGCTGCTCAGCGCCCTGCGGGCCGCCCTGGACGCGCCCGCCGACCGGCGTGAGCGGGTGGAGTCCACGCTCGACACCTATCTCGCCGCGATCGAGGCCCGCCCCCAGGTCTACCGCTTCCTGATGCACCCCTCCGACGCCGCCGGAGCCGACACCGCCCCCTCCCCCGAGCAGGGCTTCGACGTCGGCCGGCACTCCGCCCCGCTGCTGCGCCGCCTCGGCGAGGAGCTGGGCCAGGTGATCGTCGAGCGCGTGGACCTCGGCCCGGACAGCGAGCAGATGGCGCGCATCTGGGGCCACGGGATCGTCGGCATGATGCACGCGGCGGGCGACTGGTGGCTCGCCGACCGGCCCTGCTCCCGCGAGCGGCTGGTGAGCGGCCTCGCCGATCTGCTGTGGGGCAGGCTCGCGGAGGCCGGCGACCTCCAGGGCGGCCCGGGCTTCTGACCGCTCCGGATGCCGGGCCCGGGCTTCTGACCGCTCCGGGAGCCGGCCCAAGGCTCTGAAAGCCGGGGCGCGACGGGCTCAGCCCTTGCGGGCCCAGGGTGCGCGGCGCGCCGCGCGCAGTGCCCGGGTGCGCCGCAGCCCGGTCAGCCGGTCGGTGTAGACCATGCCCTCCAGGTGGTCGCACTCGTGCTGGAGGCACCGGGCGAACCACCCCGTCCCGGCGATCCGGACCGGCTCGCCGGTCATCGTCAGGCCCTCGACGACCGCGTGGTCGAAGCGTTCCGTGCCCGCTTCCAGACCGGGAAGTGACAGGCAGCCCTCCGGTCCGCGTACGGTGAGTCCGTCCGCCTCGACCAGTTCAGGATTGACCACGTGTCCCAGATGGCGGACATCGTCGTCGTCCGGGCAGTCGTAGACGAACACCTTGAGCGGGACACCGATCTGGTTGGCGGCGAGCCCGACACCCTGTGCGGCGTACATCGTGGCGAACATGTCCTCGACCAGCCTCGCGAGCGACGGGCCGAAGTCCGTGACGTCCTCGCAGGCACGGTGGAGCAACGGGTCGCCGAGCAGACTCATCTCACGGACGAGTCCGGAACTGCCGGGGATCGGGCGGTTTCGCATGGCGGCAAGCGTACGTTCCGCCGGGGTCGGGGAGTTCCCGTGGTGCCGCGGTGCGGTCGCCACGCCGGACATCGATAGGCTGGGCGCGGACCGATGCAAGGAGGATCTAGGACGATGGCAGGCAACACGGAGCCGTTGTCGCCGCGGGCCAAACTGGCCGTGACGGCGGGCAAGGCCGCGGCGGCGGTGTCACGCGCCGCGGGGCGGGGCAGCGGATCGGTGATCGGCGGCCGGGTGGCGCTCAAGCTCGACCCCGACCTGCTGGGGCGGCTGGCGCAGCACCTGGACGTGATCCTCGTGTCGGCGACGAACGGCAAGACGACCACCACACGGTTGATCGCCGAGGCACTGCGGGCCGCCGGGCCCGTCGTGTCGAACGCCCTCGGCGCGAACATGCCCGCGGGCATCACCTCGGCGCTGGCCGGCGGCTCGGACGCGAAGTTCGGCGTGATCGAGGTCGACGAGAAGTATCTGGCGGGGGTGGCCCGGGACACCACGCCCAAGGCCATCGCGCTGCTCAACCTCTCCCGCGACCAGCTGGACCGCGCTGCGGAGACCCGGATGATGGCCGAGCACTGGCGCGAGGGCCTCTCCGGCTCGAAGGCCGTGATCATCGCCAACGCCGACGACCCGCTGGTCGTCTGGGCGGCCTCCTCCTCGGCCAACGTGGTGTGGGTGGCGGCCGGTCAGGCGTGGAAGGACGACGCCTGGTCCTGCCCGTCCTGCGGCGGTGTGATGCAGCGTCCGGGCGACGACTGGTTCTGCGGGCAGTGCGGCTTCCGCCGCCCCGCCCCGAGCTGGGCGCTGAACGGCGACTACGTCCTGGACCCGCACGGATCGGCCTGGCCGATCCACCTCCAGCTGCCGGGCCGCGCGAACAAGGCGAACGCCACCAGCTCGGCGGCCGTGGCCGCCGTCTTCGGGGTGCCGCCGCAGGTCGCCCTGGAGCGGATGTACCAGGTGCAGGCGGTGGCCGGACGCTACGACGTCGTCACCTTCCACAACCGTGAGCTGCGCCTGCTGCTGGCGAAGAACCCGGCCGGCTGGCTGGAGACGTTCTCGCTGATCGACCCGCCGCCGACGCCGGTGATCCTCTCGGTGAACGCCCGCGGTGCGGACGGCACGGACACCTCCTGGCTGTGGGACGTCGACTACACCCAGCTGGCGGGCCACCCGATCTTCGTGCTCGGCGACCGGAAGCTGGACCTCGCGGTCCGCCTCGAAGTTGCCGGTCTCGACTTCCGGGTCTGCGAGACGCTCGACGAGGCCGTGCAGTACGCCCCGCCCGGCCGCATCGAGGTCATCGCCAACTACACCGCCTTCCAGGATCTGCGCCGTCGTGTCGGCAACTGACCCCGGCCCCGGCCACCTCCGGAGAGGACGAAGCATGAGCAACAACGGTCTGCGTCTGGTCTGGGTCTACCCCGACCTGCTCAGCACCTACGGCGACCAGGGCAACGCCCTGGTCGTGGAGCGGCGGGCCCGGCAGCGCGGTCTGGACGTGCAGCGCGTCGACGTGCGCAGCGACCAGCCTGTGCCGACGTCCGGCGACATCTATCTGATCGGCGGCGGTGAGGACCGGCCGCAGCGCCTCGCGGCCGAGCGGCTGCGCCGCGACGGCGGGCTGAGCCGGGCCGCGTCCAACGGCGCGATCATCTTCTCGGTCTGCGCGGGCTACCAGATCCTCGGGCACGAGTTCGTCAACGACCTGGGCGAGCGCGAGCAGGGTCTCGGTCTGCTCGACGTGGTCTCCACCCGGGGCGAGGGAGCGCGGTGCGTCGGCGACGTACTGGCGGACATCGACCCGCAGCTCGCGCTGCCGCAGCTGACCGGGTTCGAGAACCACCAGGGCGTCACCCATCTCGGCCCGACGGCACGGCCGTTCGCGCGGGTGCAGTTCGGCCGGGGCAACGGCACCGGGGACGGCACGGAGGGCGCGTACAACGACACGGTCTTCGGGACGTACATGCACGGTCCGGTGATGGCCCGCAATCCTCAGATCGCCGATCTGCTGCTCAAGCTGGCCCTCGACGTGAACGCGCTGCCGCCCACCGACGACCGCTGGTACGACGCGCTGCGCTCCGAGCGGATCGCCTCGGCGACACAGCCCGCCTGAGGCGTTTTCCGCTCGCTTGAGCAGCGTCCGCCTGAGGCGTTTTCCGCTCGGTTGAGCGGAGTCCAGCAGGCGGACGGCCGGTTCGGTCCCGCCACCCTGCGCCGGTAGGGTGGCGGGGATCCAACCGGACGACGTGGTCCGGTCGTCGACCCACGTTGCAAAGGTTTTCGGGCCATGCGCATTGGCGTACTCACCTCCGGCGGCGACTGCCCCGGCCTCAACGCCGTCATCCGTTCCGTCGTGCACCGCGCGGTGGTGGACCACGGCGACGAGGTCATCGGCTTCCACGACGGCTGGAAGGGCCTGCTGGAGGGCGACTACCGCAAGCTCGACCTCGACGCGGTAGGCGGCATCCTGGCCCGCGGCGGCACGATCCTCGGTTCCTCCCGCGTCCAGCCCGCGCATCTGCGCGACGGTGTGGAGCGCGCCCGCGGCCATGTCGCGGACCTCGGCCTGGACGCCATCATCCCGATCGGTGGCGAGGGCACCCTCAAGGCCGCGAACCTCCTCTCCGAGGCCGGTCTCCCGATCGTCGGCGTCCCCAAGACCATCGACAACGACATCGCCTCCACCGACGTCACCTTCGGCTTCGACACCGCCGTCGGCGTCGCCACCGAGGCGCTGGACCGGCTGAAGACGACCGCCGAGTCGCACCAGCGGGTGCTGATCGTCGAGGTCATGGGCCGGCACACCGGCTGGATCGCCCTGCACTCCGGGATGGCCGCCGGCGCCCACGCGATCGTGGTGCCCGAGCGTCCCTTCGACATCGACGAGCTGACCGAGCTGGTCGGCAAGCGTTTCTCGGCGGGCAAGAAGTTCGCCATCGTGGTGGTCGCCGAGGGCGCCAAGCCGCGCGCAGGCTCCATGCAGTTCGAGCAGGGCGTCAAGGACATCTACGGCCACGAGCGGTTCGCCGGGGTGGCCACCCAGCTCTCCGGGGAGCTGGAGCAGCGGCTCGGCAAGGAGGCCCGTCCGGTCATCCTCGGCCACGTCCAGCGCGGCGGCACGCCGACCGCGTACGACCGCGTCCTGGCGACCCGGTTCGGCTGGCACGCGGTGGAGGCGGCGCACCGGGGCGAGTTCGGGATGCTGACGGCACTGCGCGGCACCGACATCGTGATGGTGCCGCTGGGGGAAGCGGTCGAGACACTGAAGACGGTCCCGGCCGAGCGGTACGCCGAGGCGGAGTGCGTGCTCTAGGAAACGTGTCGTCC
Source organism: Streptomyces anulatus (assembly GCF_000721175.1). Lineage (GTDB taxonomy): Bacteria > Actinomycetota > Actinomycetes > Streptomycetales > Streptomycetaceae > Streptomyces > Streptomyces anulatus_C. Next base: position 136,750 of record NZ_JOEZ01000009.1, on the reverse strand, counting down.
AGAACTGCCCCCGGCCGCAACCGCGGCCGGGGGCAGTTCTAGTCTGGACCGGACAACCGGCACGAAACGGGGACGTGTCCCCATCGGGAGTGAAACAGATGGATCACAGCGGGCACGGCATGAACATGGATCTGCCGCCGTTCACGCTGGAGCGTGGGCTGGAGCTGTCGGTCGACCCGTTCTTCCTGACCGGCTGCGTCCTGGCGCTCGCCCTGTACGGGTACGGCGTGGTGCGGCTGCGTCGGCGCGGGGACGGCTGGCCGGTGAACCGGATCGTGTTCTTCACCCTGGGCGTGCTGAGCATCGCGCTGGTGATGTGCACCAAGCTCAACGACTACGGCATGGTCATGTTCAGCGTGCACATGGTGCAGCACATGGTGATCAGCATGCTGTCGCCGATCCTGCTGCTGCTGGGCGCGCCGGTGACGCTGGCGCTGCGTGCGCTGCCCCCGGCCGGCCGGGGGCGGACCGGGCCGCGCGAACTGCTGCTGAAGCTGCTGCACAGCCGGTACATGAAGATCATCACACATCCGGTGTTCACGATCCCGCTCTTCATCGCGAGCCTGTACGCGCTGTACTTCACGCCGATCTTCGACTTCCTGATGGGCTCCAAGCCGGGTCACATCGGGATGATGGTGCACTTCCTCGCGGTCGGCCTGGTCTTCTTCTGGCCGATCATGGGCGTGGACCCGGGTCCGCACCGGCCCGGCTATCTGATGCGGATGCTGGAGCTGTTCGCCGGGATGCCGTTCCACGCGTTCTTCGGGATCGCCCTGATGATGGGGTCGACGCCGATGGTGAAGACGTACCAGAACCCGCCCGCCTCGCTCGGCATCGACGCCCTGAGCGACCAGAACTGGGCGGGCGGCATCGCGTGGGCGTTCAGCGAGATCCCCTCCGTGCTGGTGCTGATCGCGCTGGTCTTCCAGTGGTACCGCTCCGAGCAGCGCACCGCCCGGCGCTCGGACCGCGCGGCGGACCGCGACGGGGACAAGGAGCTGGCGGCGTACAACGCCTATCTCGCGTCTTTGCAGGCGCGCGGACGGTAGCGCGGAGGGCGCATCCGGGGTGACCATGGGGACAACGGCCGCGCGGCCGACGAGGAGCGTGCGCGCATGTCCGGATCGACGAAGACCATGGGATACACGACCGTCGGGGCACTGGTCGCGGTGACGGCGTACACGGTGGCGCTGGGTAGCAGCGGCTGGCTCTGGTTCGGCTGGGTGGTGCTGGGCCTGTGCACCCTCGGCATGCTGGCCACGCAGGACACCTGACCGCCGCGGCGGAGCGACCACGAGGACAGCTGACCACCGCGGCGGGTGACCACGTCTGACGGGCCAGGAGACGGGTACGAGTCGGTGGACCGGTTCGCTACGGTCGCACGGTGGTGCCGGGGGCCTACGCTGTAGGCCCCCGGCACCACCGTGACCCAGTACAGCCCTGAGCCGACCCGGCAGCGAGCGAGGTGCACCCACAAGGTGTTCTACTACGTCCTGAAGTACGTCGTGCTCGGGCCCCTGCTTCGGCTGCTGTTCCGTCCCCGTATCGAGGGCCTGGAGAACATTCCGGAGGGCGGCGCGGCGATCGTCGCCGGCAACCACCTCTCCTTCTCCGACCACTTCCTGATGCCGGCCATCATCAAGCGCCGGATCACCTTCCTGGCGAAGGCCGAGTACTTCACGGGCCCGGGGATCAAAGGCCGGCTGACCGCGGCCTTCTTCCACAGCGCGGGGCAGATCCCGGTGGACCGGTCCGGCAAGGACGCCGGGCAGGCGGCCATCCGCGAGGGGCTCGGTGTGCTGGGCAAGGGCGAGCTGCTGGGGATCTACCCGGAGGGCACCCGCTCGCACGACGGCCGGCTCTACAAGGGCAAGGTCGGGGTCGCGGTGATGGCGATCACCGCGCAGGTCCCGGTGGTCCCCTGTGCCATGGTCGGCACGTTCGAGATCCAGCCGCCCGGCCAGGTCGTGCCGAGGATCAAGCGGGTCGCGATCCGCTTCGGCGAACCGCTGGACTTCTCCCGCTACGCGGGCATGGAGAACCAGAAGGCCGCGATCCGGGCCGTGACGGACGAGATCATGTACGCGATCCTCGGACTCTCCGGCCAGGAGTACGTGGACGAGTACGCGGCCAAGGTGAAGGCGGCCGGGCAGGAGGCCGCGCCGCCGAGGAAGTTCCCGAAGCTGCGACGCTGAGCGCGAATCCGCCACCGGCAGAGCGCCCACGTCCGGGCGGGCCCGCTCCCCTAGCGTCGGATCCATGAGCAAAGGACGCGCATGGGTGCTGGGAGCGACGGGCCAGATCGGACGGGCGGCGGTGCGGGCGCTGGCCGAGGACGGCTGGGAGGTCACCGCGGCCTCGCGCGGCGGTGGCCGGGACGAGGGGTGGGATGCCGGGGTCCGGGCGGTGGCGCTGGACCGGGACGAGGAGGGGGCGCTCGGCAGGGCTCTGGGCGACGGCTGTGACGTGCTGGTCGACATGGTGGCGTTCGGCGGCGCGCACGCCCGCCAGCTGACGGAGCTGGCCGGCCGCGTCGGCTCGGCCGTCGTGATCTCCAGCGGGGCGGTGTACGAGGACGACCGGGGCCGCAGCTTCGACACCCAGACGGAGCAAGACGGCTTCCCCCGCTACCCGGTGCCGCTGCCGGAGTCCCAGCGCACGGTGGCGCCGGGGGACGCCACGTACGGGACACGGAAGGTCCTGCTGGAGCGGGAGCTGCTGGCGGTGGGCGAGGCGCTGCCGGTGACGCTGCTGCGGGCGGGCGCGGTCCACGGCCCGTACTGCCGGACACCACGCGAGCTGTACGTGGTGAAGCGGCTGCTCGACGGGCGCCGCCGCCGGGTCCTCACGTACGGCGGGAAGAGCCGCTTCCACCCGGTGCATGTGTCCAACGCGGCGGAGCTGATCCGGCTGGCCGCCGACCGGCCGGGATCGCGTGTGCTGAACGCGGCGGACCCCGAGGCCCCCACGGTCGCGGAGATCGCGTCGGCGATCGACGCGGTGCTCGGGCGGGAGACCGAGACGGTACTGATCGACGGCGCTTCCCCGGCGGGGCAGGTCGGGGTGACACCGTGGAGCGGCGCCCACCCCGTGGTGTACGACATGACGGCCGCCGAGGAGCAGCTCGGGTACCGTCCGGTGATCGGGTACGTGGAGTCGCTGCCGGAAACGGTCGAGTGGCTCGCCGGTGAGCTGGCGGAGCGCGACTGGCGGGAGGCGTTCCCGAAGATGCAGGCCAACTACGGCGAGTGGCTCTTCGACTATGCGGCGGAGGACGTCTGGCTGGACGCGTTCGACCGGGGCCGCCGCTGATCGGGGGCCCCGGCGGAACCTCGAACATCTCAGGTTGCCACCCGGCCCCTTTTCAGGAGCCGCTTGTCCTACCGGCTGTGATGGCCGGGACAGCGCTCAGGCATGTCTCCGGTGCCGTCGTCGGAGCGTTGGGGCGATCTGTTCGCGCTCGACGATGCGGATATGTGGTCGTCCCCGTCGAGTCCGTCCAGCAGCTCGTGCATCGCCTCGTCCAGAACCCCGCGCAGCAGGCGGGCGTCAGCCGCCACGGCGGTCACCAGGACGGCGGGGCCGGCCAGCGGGGTGAGGGCTGCGGTGGGGCCGAGGAGGCGCGCCGGGAGCGGGGCGTCCTCGAAGGACGGGTCGGCGAGGAGCAGTTGGCCGACGGCCCGGTGGCCGCCGAGGACGGCGGGGCCGTCCCAGCCGCCGGGGGCGCAGGGTCCGTAGGCCAGTTGCTGGTCCAGGAGCGGGCGGCCCGCGCGGTGGACGGTGAGCCGGGTGGTGAGGGCGCCGCTGGGTTCGCCGTGCCGGCCGAGGATCTGCTCCTCGCGCAGCAGCAGGCGGCCGGTGGCGGCGAGTTGGACCCGGGTGGTCAGGTGCAGGTCGCTGCCGCGGGCGGAGACGAGCTGTTCGGGGAGCCAGCGCAGCACGGCCCCCTCCCCCACGCTCAGGTCCACGGTGTACGTGGACGGCTCGCCGTCCGCCCGCGCCCCGGGCAGGGCCACGGTGGCCGCCGCCGAGTCCACGGTGAGGCGCGCCCTGTCCGCGATGTCCGCCTCGATGGCCAGCCCGTCGCCGTTCAGCGGGGCGCTCATCGCGCCGACGACGGTGACCCGGGCGTACGCGGCCAGCGGGGAGCGGGTACGGCGCAGGGCGAGTGGCCCGTCGCTCTCCAGGACGGGCAGGGCGGTCCCGCCCCGCCCGTCGGGTTCGGCGCGGAGCCGGGCCGTCGCGTGGACGCTCATGCGGTCCAGGCCGCGAGCTGTGCCCGCACCCAGCCGGCGACCGGTCCGACGCCCTCGGCCGAGGTCAAGGAGGTGAAGGCGACGGGGAGTTCGCCGCGCTGCTTCTTGGCGTCCAGAGCCATCCGCTCCAGGTCGGAGCCGACGTAGGGGGCGAGGTCGGTCTTGTTGATGACGAGGAGGTCGGCGGTGGTGACGCCGGGGCCGCCCTTGCGCGGGATGTCGTCGCCGCCCGCGACGTCGATGACGAAGATCTGCGCGTCGACCAGTCCCTTGGAGAAGGTGGCGGTGAGGTTGTCGCCGCCGGACTCGACGAGGATCAGGTCGAGCGGGCCGACCGCGTCCTCCAGGTCCTCGACGGCTTCGAGGTTGGCGGAGATGTCGTCGCGGATCGCGGTGTGCGGGCAGGCGCCGGTCTCGACGGCCTGGATCCGCTCGGGCGGCAGGACCGCGTTGCGCAGCAGGTAGGCGGCGTCCTCCTGGGTGTAGATGTCGTTGGTGACGACGGCGATGGAGAGCCGGTCGCGCAGTTCGCGGCAGAGGGCGGCGACGGTGGCCGTCTTGCCGGAGCCGACGGGGCCGCCGAGGCCGATGCGCAGGGCGCGTCGGGCGCCGTCGGGGCGGGTGGCGTCGACGCTGACGGCGGCGGGGCCGTCGCCGGTGTGGCCGAGGTGCATGGGGGGCTCCGGTGAGGTCTGGGGGCTACGAGGCGAAGAGGCGGACCGGCCAGGCGGCGTGCGCCTCGGCGGTGATGTCGAGGAGCGGGGCCGAGGCGGCGGGCAGGCCGTCGATGCCCTGCCGGGCCGCCTCGGCGGCCTGTTCGGCGACCCGGTCCAACTCGGGGGCGAGCCGGGCGAGTACGGCGGTGGCGTGGAAGGGGTCGAGGGAGAGGAGCCGGACGACGGCGGTGGCGGGGCCGCTGACCGTCTCGTACGCGACACAGTGCGCGGCGTCCACGGGCCCCAGGCCCGCCGACCGTGCGGTGAGCCCGAGGACCACCGGCTGGTGGACGCCCCGCGGCCGGGCCAGGGCGAGCGCGTCCAGTTCGGGGCTCGGCCAGGTGGCGCGGGCGGCCCGCATCATCTGCCGGCCCAGCTTGCGCGCGGTGGTCCGCAGGGCGGGCGAGGGGGTACGGGCGTCGGCGGCCTCGTCGAGGGCGAGCGGGTCGAGGCCGTGGGCCGCCGCCGCGGCGAGGGCGGCCGCGGTGAGACCCGCGGTGTGCAGACGGCCCAGGCAGAAGGCGGCGAGGGAGTCGGCGTCCCGGATCCGGCCCTCGGCGACGGCCGGTTCGGCGCCACCGGAGTGGGCGTGCCCTCCGGCGGGGAACCGGCCGTCGGCGAGGACGAGGAGTGCCGCGCGTGACATGGGTGGTCCGCTCAGAAGAGGAAGTAGCGCTGGGCCATGGGCAGTTCCGCCGCCGGTGCGGGCTCGACCGGATCGCCGTCGATGGTGACGGCGAAGCTGTCGGGGTCGACGTGGACCTGTGGCAGCGCGTCGTTCTCCCGCATGTCCGCCTTGGTGACCCCCCGCGTGCTGGTGATCGGCACGAACCGCTTGTCCAGGGCGAGCCGTTCGGGCAGCCCGTCCTCGATCGCCGCAGCGGAGACGAAGTTGAACGAGCTGTGGGCGGCCGCCCGTCCCAGGGCGCCGAACATCGGCCGGGGCAGGACCGGCTGGGGCGTCGGGATGGAGGCGTTGGCGTCACCCATCTGCGCGTACGCGATCTGGCCGCCCTTGATGACGGTCTGCGGCTTGACGCCGAAGAACGCCGGGTCCCAGAGGACGAGGTCGGCGAGCTTGCCGGTCTCCACGGATCCGATCTCCCGGTCCAGGCCCTGCGCCACCGCCGGGTTGATGGTGTATTTGGCGACATAACGACGGACCCGGTGGTTGTCGGCCCTGCCGTCCCCGGGCAGGGCGCCGCGCCGCTTCTTCATCACGTGGGCGGTCTGCCAGGTCCGCAGGATCACCTCGCCGATGCGGCCCATGGCCTGGGAGTCCGAGGAGATGATCGAGATGGCGCCGAGGTCGTGCAGGATGTCCTCGGCCGCGATGGTGGAGGGACGGATCCGGGATTCGGCGAATGCCAGGTCCTCGGGGACCGCGGGGTTGAGGTGGTGGCAGACCATCAGCATGTCGAGGTGCTCCTCGATGGTGTTGACGGTGTGCGGCCGGGTGGGGTTGGTCGAGCTGGGCAGGACGTACGGCTCGGAGACCACACTGATGATGTCGGGTGCGTGCCCGCCGCCCGCCCCCTCGGTGTGGTACGCGTGGATCGTCCGGCCGGCGATGGCGGCGAGGGTGTCGGCGACGAACCCGGCCTCGTTGAGGGTGTCCGTGTGGATGGCGAGCTGGGCGCCGGTCCGCTCGCAGACGGTGAGGCAGGCGTCGATGACGGCTGGGGTGGCGCCCCAGTCCTCGTGGATCTTGAATCCCAGTGCGCCGCCGCGAAGTTGGGAGTGCATCGCCTCCTGCGACATCGTGTTGCCCTTGCCGAGCAGCCCGATGTTGACCGGGAAGGTCTCCAGCGCCTCGAACATCCGGGCGAGGTGCCAGGGTCCGGGGGTGATGGTGGTGGCCTTGGTGCCTTCGGCGGGTCCGGTACCGCCGCCGACGAGGGTGGTGATGCCGCTGGAGAGCGCCTGGTCGACGAGGGTCGGTGAGATGAAGTGGACGTGGGCGTCGACCGCACCGGCCGTGAGCAGCTTCCCGTTGCCCGCGATGATCTCGGTCTCGGGGCCGATCACCAGGCCGGGGTGGACGCCGTCCATGGTGTCCGGGTTCCCGGCCTTCCCGATGCCGGTGATCCGGCCGTCCCGGATGCCGATGTCGGCCTTGACGATGCCCCAGTGGTCGATGACGACGGCCCCGGTGATGACGGTGTCGGGTGCGCCCTCGGCCCGGGTGGTCCGGGCCTGGCCCATCGACTCCCGGATCACCTTGCCGCCGCCGAACACCGCCTCGTCGCCCGCGTTTCCGGGGCCGCCCGAGCGGTCCTCCTCGATCTCGACGAGCAGATCGGTGTCGGCGAGCCGAAGCCGGTCGCCGGTGGTGGGGCCGAACAGATCGGCGTACACGGCTCGCTTGAGGTCAGGCATCGAGGGCACCTCCGGTTTCGCCGCGCAGGCCGGGGACGACGCGGCGGCCGGTGAGGGGGACGAGTTCGACGTCGGCGGGGATGCCGGGTTCGAAGCGGACCGCCGTGCCGGCCGCGATGTTCAGCCGCAGGCCGTGGGCGGCGGCGCGGTCGAAGCGCAGTCCGGGGTTGGCCTCGGCGAAGTGGTAGTGGGAGCCGACCTGGACGGGGCGGTCGGCGGCGTTGAGGACGGTGAGGCGGGTGACCGCCCGCCCCTCGTTGAGGGGGATGTCCCCGTCTCCGTGAAGGATCTCTCCGGGAGTCATCGGCGCTCCCCCGTCAGACGATCGGTTCGTGGACGGTGACGAGCTTCGTGCCGTCGGGGAAGGTGGCCTCGACCTGGACGTCGTGGAGCATCTCGGGGATGCCGTCCATGACCTCGTCCCGGGTGAGCAGTTCACGGCCGGACGCCATGAGTTCGGCGACGGTGCGGCCGTCCCGGGCGCCTTCGAGCAGATGGGCCGTGATCAGGGCGACGGCCTCGGGGTGATTGAGCCGCAGCCCGCGCGCCCGGCGCTTCTCGGCCACGTCGGCGGCCACATGGATGAGCAGACGTTCCTGCTCGTGCGGGGTCAGTTGCACGCTTCCACCTCATCGTCTTCCGTCCGACTCCGGCTCCGGCTCCGGACGCAGCGGGACCCTATCCCCGTTCAACGATTCGTTGAGCGGGGATGACGGTCTCGCGACCAGACATTGCACGTTAGGGCGGAAGTTTTTCCGTTGCGTTAACTGATCTTTTGCGGGTTCATCGACATCAGCCCGCGCAGCCCGTTCTCCAGCACCTCGGGGTGTACGTCCCCGAAGAGCGCCTCCTGCACGATGAAGCCCCGCGCCGTCGCGATCATCGTGCGCGCCACGTGGTCGCCGGGCACATCGCTCGCCAGGATCCCGGCGGAGCGGTAGGCGTCGACCAGTTTCGTCCGGGCGACGCGCATCGTGGCGTAGCCGTGGTCGAGCAGCAACTGCTCCCCGAGCCAGTCGGTGCGATCGGTCAGTGGCTGCCGCCGGGCGCGGACGGCCGCTCCGATCGGTCGCCTTCTTCGACGGCAGCGCGGCGGGCGGCACCGCGCTGACGCTCTCGCCGTGGTCGGCGTCCGGCCTGGCGGCGGTGCCGCTCACCCGTCGCACACCGACTCCGGCCGAGCCGGCCGAGCCCGTCCGGGAACCGGCCCTGACCGACTGAGCGCCGGATCCGCACGAGCCGAGCCTGGTGCCCCTCCTACGGGAGGGGCGCCCGGCTTCGTGCTGTCACGGGGCGGTCGGGTGTCAGACGTCCCGGCCGTCGTGGGGGCGGTGCTCGGCGGCGATGCCGAACCTGCGCCGTTCACCCTGAGCGGATGGCGCGGAGCCGATGGAGGAGACCGAGCTGATCACCTGCTCCTCGGCAACAGCTTCCTCCGCTTCGAGTTGCTGCAGGTCAGCGGCGGAGACCAGCGCGATGAGCGGCTTGCCGTGCCGCGTCACCACCACGCGTTCACCGCCGTAGACAACGCGGTTGATCAGTTCGGCTAGCTCCGCCCGTGCTTGCGTCACCGGAATCTCGTAGGCCATAGTCCCCATCATAGCCTTCTGTACGTCCTGTACATTTTTCACGCTGGTCGGACGGACAGACGGATGGTCAGTTCCAGGAGAGAGGCACGCCATGATCCGCCCCGCCGCCCGCTACGTACTGCCCGAGTTCACCGAGCGCACCGCGACCGGAACCCGGACCCTGGACCCGTACTCCAAGCTGCTGTCCGAGCGGATCGTCTTCCTCGGGACCCCGGTCGACGACACGGCCGCGAGCGACCTCATCGCCCAGTTCATGTATCTGGAGCACGCCGACCCGGACCGGCCGCTGTCGCTCTACATCAACTCCCCCGGCGGCACGTTCCAGGCGATGGCGGCGGTCTACGACACGATGCAGTTCCTGACCTGCGAGGTGGAGACCTTCTGCCTGGGGCAGGCGGGCTCGTACGCGGCGGCCCTGCTGGCGGCCGGGGCGAAGGGACGTCGACATGCGCTGCCCGGCGCGCGGGTAGTCATCCAGCAGCCCGCGCTGGAGGAGCCGATGCGGGGCCAGCCGTCCGACCTGGAGATCCACGCGCGCGAACTGGTACGCACCCGCGAGATGTTCGCGGCCATGCTGGTCCGGCACACGGGCCAGGCCGCGGAGCGCATCACCGCCGACATCGAGCGCGACACCATCCTCGACGCGAAGGCCGCCGCCGCCTACGGGCTGGTCGACCACGTCGTGGGTAACCGCTGACTCTCCCGGCCGCCCGTACGACGTGAGGTGAAACCGTCGATGAAGCCACCCGAGTTCCCGCCCCTGCCCGCGCTGACCCGCGCCGAGGGCGAGTTCGTCGACTGCTATCTGGCCGTGCTCGACCAGGTGGGCCGGATCAACCCGGCCCACGGCAGCGACACCTACAGCGCGCTGCGGGCCGCCCAGGCCCTGGCCTCCCGGGCGGCCGCCCTGCGTGACGCCCTGGCCCTGATGCACGAGCGCGGCGAGTCGCGGATCCACGCCGCCACCCTGGCGCGGGCCCTGCGCGTCCTGGACGGGGAGCGCCGGGCGGGCCGGGTCGCGATGCCGCCGGCCGCGAACTGACCGGCCCCGCGCGCGGGGAGCGCCTTACGGGAGCGGGCCGGCCGATCCCGCGTGCGACACGCCCGGTCCCGCGATCGATTTGCCTCGCTCGTTCGGCGTAGGCGATCACCCGCGCGAGCGACGGCTCAACTTGCGCTCGGCGCGCGGTCCCTACTCGAAATGTGCCCTTTCGTCGCTGGTACGAGGGTGTGCCCCCGGCTCGCGGGCGAGCACGAAGGGGACCTGTCCACCCGAACGGATCAGTGGTGAGGAGACTCACAAACCACTGTTTCAGCTCGGAAATCCGGCATCGAGTGAGTCAAGATCCCTGAGACGACAAGCCCCCGCCGCCGCGGCGGGGCGGTCCGGGTGGACGCCGAGTCCTGCCGCCTCCCGGATGACTGGTCGACAGAAGTGGATCGGCAGGAGTGGAGGACCCGAGCACAACGGGCCGACCGGGAGACCGGGAAGCCCTCGGGGTGAAGCCGCGACGCGGCCGGGCAACTTCGCCAGCCCGAACCCGACAGGTCATCCTTCACAGGCGGCTGACGAAGGGTTGCGCATGTCTGCGCAGGTTCATGTCCCGTCTCTGTTCGCCCGGGTCGGTACGGCCTCGGTACTCACCCTGGCCGTGACGTCGACGATGCTGGCGCCCGGCCTGGTGAGCGACGCCGAGGCCGCCACCCACTCGACGAAGGCCCTCAAGGTGGCCGCGTCGAAGAAGGGGGCTCCCTACAAGTACGGAGCGACCGGCCCCAGTCGCTTCGACTGCTCGGGGCTGACGCTGTACTCGTTCAAGAAGGCCGGGAAGAGACTCCCCCGCACGGCACAGCAGCAGTACAACAAGACCCGCCATATCTCGAAGTCACAGCGCAAACGCGGCGACCTCGTCTTCTTCCATTCGGGGCGCAGCGTCTACCACGTGGGCATCTACGCCGGGGCCGGGAAGATCTGGCACTCCCCCAAATCGGGGGACGTGGTGCGACTGGCGAAAATCTGGTCCAAGAGCGTCTGGTACGGACGGGTCCGCTGACCCGGCGACCGGACGCTCTTTCCGTGCGGGCGGTCCCGGCCCTCTTCGGGGCCGCCCGGGCTGCCCGTGCCGTGGGGCCTGCTTGTGCCTCCAGGGGCGCGGACTGCGTCCTCAGCGCGACAGCGGGCCGGTGACCAGCGCGAGTCCCGGACCGGTGAGCGCCGCACCGCTGCCGTCCTCGATGGCGCGGGCGATACGCGGACGGCGCAGCCACCGGCCCAGCCGGTCCACGAGCGGGGCCACCGCCGGGAACCGGATCAGCGCCGGCACCACCACGAGGGCAGCGGCGGCTGCCCGTGGGGCACGAACTGCGCAGCAGGCTGAGGAAGAGGACCGGGGCCTTCGGGTTGAGCGCGTTGGTCGGGAACCCCTGGCGCAGCGCGCGTCCGAACTCCCTGGTCACGGGCCGTCCCGGCGCGTCCTCGGGTGTTCCGTCGCTGCTCCGCGGGCCGCGACGCTGCTGCGCAGCGGATACGGCCGAGGGAGCACGGCCCCGGCGGCGAACCGGCCCCCTGCGGGCTGATCGCCCCGGTCCGCCCCGTGCCCCGCCCAGGTCAGCCCTGGACCGGAACGACCCACGGGAGGGCGATCCAGACCGTCTTGCCGCCCTCGGCGGTCGGGGTGACCTGGAGCCGCCCGCCGTGCTCCTTGGCCAGCGCCCGGATGATGACCATGCCCCGGCCGTTGTCCTGCCGTACGGCGGCGGGCAGTCGCTGGGGCCAGCGGGGGTGACTGTCCGTGACGCCGAGATACAGTTCCTCGTCGCGTTCGAGGCGCAGGTCCACGGTGAAGGTGGGCGACTGGCCGAACGTGTGCTGGACGGCGTTGGTTGCCAGCTCCGAGACGATCAGCCGGAGGGTGTCGGCGAACTCGGTGCCGTCGGGCAGGCCCCATTGGGCCAGGGTGCCGGCCACGTGTCTGCGGGCCGAGGAGACCGAGACCGGATCGCTCGGCAGAGTGACGGTTGCTTCCTGATGGTCTGCCATGGCGACGCCGTCCCTTATCCCGACCCGGCCGACCGGTGACCGGCCAGGATTGTGCTTCGCGCCAGATTGCCATTGATGAAGCTGCCTGTAACGGCGTTCGGCCAAGATATGCATATATCTGTCGCTCGAAGCGGTGAAGTCGGGACCCGGACGGCGTGGACGGACGGCACACTGGCCCCTCTGCGGGCCGGCTCCGGTGAGGGAACCGGCCCTTCCCGACAGCAGAAGGAGACCGGCATGCTGCACGGCCCCGTCGTCCGGCGGCGCAAGCTCGGTGAGGAGCTGCGGAGCCTGCGCCACACCTCCGGGCTGACCAGCCGGGACGCGGCGCGGCTGCTCGGCTGGCACCAGTCGAAGGTGAGCCGCATCGAGACGGGCGCGAGCGGGGTGACGCCCGCCGACGTGTCGCGGCTGCTGGACGTCTACGCGGTGCGCGACACCCAGTTGCGCTCCCTGCTCGAGGTCCTCGCGGGGTCGGCGGGCGGCGGCGGCTCGGGCTGGTGGCATGCCTACCGGGGGCTGATCCCACCGCAGTACCGCGACTTCATCAGTCTGGAGTCGCAGGCCAGTACGGTCCGGACGCTGGAGACCTCGGTGGTACCGGGCCTGCTCCAGACCGCGGGATACGCGCGAGCCGTGACCCGCGCCTGCCCGGACGGGTTACCGGACGGCCGGCTCGACTCCCTGGTCGAGGTCCGGCTGACCCGCCAGCGCGTGCTGCGCGCGAGTCCGCCGCTGCGCTTCACCGCCGTGCTGGACGAGGCGGTGCTCCATCGCGAGGTGGGCGGACCGGAGGTGATGAGGGACCAGTTGCAGCACCTGCGACAGGTGTCCCAACTTCCCCATGTGCAACTGCAGTTGCTGCCGTTCTCGGTCGGCGGCTACGTCGGACTCACCTGCCCTTTCGTTATTTTCTCCTTTCCGAACATTTCCGATCTGGATGTGGTCGTTCTTGACCACTTGACGAGTAGCCTCTATCTGGAACGGAAAGAAGACCTTGAGGCGTACAGCTCGGCCTTCCGTACGTTGCAGGCACACGCGCTGTCGCCCGAGCGCTCGCTGGACCTCATCACCGCGATCAGCCGCAGCTAGGGGGCCGCCATGACCGACCGTCTCGCACCGCCCGTCGCACCGCCGCCGTCGTCCGTGACTCCGTCCGATCCGCGGTGGCGGCGCAGCAGCCGCTCGACCGGGATGAACAACTGCGTGGAGACCGCGCGGCTCAACGCCGCGCTCCTCGCCGTACGCGATTCGAAGGACGTGGACCGGCCGCCGCTGCGCTTCTCGGCGGCGGCCTGGAGCACGTTCGTGACCGGCCTCGTACCGCGCGGAGCCGGCCCGCACGGGATCAGCTGACAGGGGCAACGTCCGCCTGCCGGGGGGCGGTCGCGACGATCGTGGCCACCGCGGTCGTGATCTGCTCCTCGGTCAGGTCGGCCCTTGCCGTCAGCCGCAGCCGGGAGATGCCGTCCGGTACCGAAGGCGGGCGGAAGCAGCCCACCGCCATCCCGGCCGCGCGGCAGTCGGCCGCCCAGCGAACCGCCGCGTCCGCCGAGGGCGCCCGGACGGAGACGACGGCCGCGTCGGGCCGGACCGCGGTCAGTCCGGCGGCGGTGAGCCTTCCGTGCAGCGAGGTGGCGACCTCACGTGCGCGGGCCGCCCGTTCGGGCTCCCGGCGCAGCACCCCGAGGGCGCCGAGCGCGCCGCCGGCCGCCGCCGGGGCGAGTCCGGTGTCGAAGATGAACGTACGGGCCGTGTTGACGAGGTGCTCGATGACCCGGGCGGGCCCCAGGACCGCTCCGCCCTGGCTGCCCAGGGACTTGGACAGCGTCAGCGTCGCCACGACGCCGTCGCCGCCCGCCAGCCCGGCCGCGGCGAGCGCTCCGCGACCGCCGTCGCCCAGGACGCCGAGGCCATGGGCGTCGTCGACCAGCAGCGCGGCGTTCGCGGAGCGGCAGACCTCGGCCAGCGCGGGGAGCGGGGCGGCGTCGCCGTCGACGGAGAAGACCGAGTCGGTGACGGCGAGGGCCCGCCCTCCGTGTGCCGGCAGCGCTTTGGCGACCGCGTCCGGGTCGGCGTGGGGAACGACGGCGGTCTCGGCGCGGGAGAGCCGGCAACCGTCCACGATCGATGCGTGGTTGCCCGCGTCGGAGACGATGAGTGAGCCGCGCCCGGACAGTGCGGTCAGCGCGGCGAGGTTGGCCGCGTACCCGGAGGAGAGCACGAGGGCCGCCTCGAAACCGCAGAACGCGGCGAGTTCGCGTTCGAGCTCGGCGTGCAGGACGGTGGAGCCGGTGACCAGCCGGGACCCCGTCGCCCCCGCCCCCCAGCGATGGGCGGCGCCGGCCGCGGCGTCCGTGACCTCCGGGTGCCGGGTGAGGCCCAGATAGTCGTTGCTCGCGAGATCCAGCAGCTCCGGGTCGGCGCCGCGCGGACGCAGTGTGCGTACGAGTCCGGCGGCGGCCCGGCCGCGGGCCTCGGCGTCGATCCAGTCGAACGGGGCGAAGGACATGGGGCGGTCCCTTGGGTAGGCGGGCCCTCGGCGGGCGGCTCCGCGCGGACAGTCCGGCGCGGACAGTCCGGCGCGGACGGTCCCTTTGTAGGCAGCCAACAGACCCTAGCCGGGTGCGCAGCAGGTCAGGGTGTGGCAATACACACACCCTCGCCCGGGTCTCCTGTCTGGTTCCTCCTTGGCTGGAGGCGGTGCCGTAAGCGAGGATCATCTTCCATGGACCTGCTGAACACGCTGGTGGACAAGGGGCTGCGGCGCGAACTGCCGACCCGCGAAGAAGCGCTCGCCGTACTGGCGACCTCCGACGACGAGCTGCTCGACGTGGTGGCCGCCGCCGGGAAGGTGCGGCGTCAGTGGTTCGGGCGGCGCGTCAAGCTCAACTATCTGGTCAACCTGAAGTCGGGACTCTGCCCCGAGGACTGCTCCTACTGCTCGCAGCGGCTCGGCTCCAAGGCCGGGATCCTCAAGTACACCTGGCTGAAGCCGGACGAGGCGTCCAAGGCAGCCGCCGCCGGGGTGGCGGGTGGCGCCAAGCGGGTCTGCCTGGTGGCGAGCGGGCGCGGCCCGACGGACCGGGACGTCGACCGGGTCTCGAAGACCATCGAGGCGATCAAGGAGGAGAACGAGGGCATCGAGGTCTGCGCCTGCCTCGGTCTGCTCACCGACGGACAGGCCGACCGGCTGCGTTCGGCGGGCGCCGACGCGTACAACCACAACCTCAACACGTCCGAGGAGACGTACGGGGCGATCACCACCACGCACACGTACGCGGACCGGGTCGAGACCGTGCAGCAGGCCCAGGCGGCCGGGCTCTCGGCGTGTTCCGGGCTGATCGCGGGGATGGGCGAGAGCGACAAGGACCTGGTCGACGTGGTGTTCGCGCTGCGCGACCTGGACCCGGACTCGGTGCCGGTGAACTTCCTGATCCCGTTCGAGGGAACGCCGCTCGCCAAGGAGTGGAACCTCACCCCGCAGCGCTGCCTGCGCATTCTGGCGATGGTCCGCTTCGTCTGCCCCGATGTCGAGGTGCGGCTCGCGGGCGGCCGGGAGGTGCATCTGCGTTCGATGCAGCCGCTGGCGCTCCACCTGGTCAACTCCATCTTCCTCGGCGACTACCTGACGAGCGAGGGCCAGGCGGGCCAGACCGACCTGGACATGATCGCGGACGCCGGTTTCGAGGTGGAGGGCGCGGGCACGACGACGCTGCCACGCCACCGGGCCGACGCCCTGGCCGGCGGCTGCGGTACCCAGGACGCCACGGCGGAGGCCGGCTGCGGATCGCACGGCACCGGTGGAGCCGCGGACGACGGTTCGCCGGAGAATTCTGGAGCGGGTGGCTGCGGTTCCCACGGTGGTGGCGGCTGCGGGCCGTGCGGTGGCCACGCGGAGCGGGAACCGGTGGCCGTCGCGGACGCCGGGGAGAGCGTGACCGCTTCGCGTACGGACGCGAACGGCGCGGCGCGTACGGATCTGGTGGCGGTCCGCCGTCGCGGCGCGGGAACGGACCTCGCGCCCAATGCCTGAACCGTACCCCGCCGGGGAGGCCACGCACACCGGACCCACCACGCGCTCCGGAGCCGCCGAGCACTACGGACCCGCCGCGCCGAAACCGTACGCGCCCGACGAACTGCGGGCGCTGGACCGCGCGCACGTCTGGCATCCGTACGGTCCGATGCCGGGGCGCCAGGAGCCGCTGATCGTGGAGTCGGCCTCCGGCGTACGGCTCCGGCTCGCCGAACCCGTCGAGGGGCAGCACGAGTTGGTGGACGGCATGTCCTCCTGGTGGTCGGCGGTGCACGGCTACAACCACCCGGTCCTCAACGAGGCCGCGCGCGGGCAGCTGGACCGGATGAGCCATGTGATGTTCGGCGGGCTCACCCATGAGCCCGCCGTCCGGCTGGCGACCCGGCTGGTGGAGATCACCCCCGAGCCGCTCCAGCACGTCTTCCTCGCCGACTCGGGGTCCGTCTCCGTGGAGGTCGCGGTCAAGATGTGCCTCCAGTTCTGGCGTTCGGCCGGGCGTCCGGAGAAGCGCCGGCTGCTGACCTGGCGCGGCGGCTACCACGGGGACACCTGGCAGCCGATGTCCGTGTGCGACCCGAAAGGCGGGATGCACGAGCTGTGGTCGGGCTCCCTGCCCCGGCAGGTCTTCGCCGACGCCCCGCCGGACGGCTTCGACGCGGAGCCGGACGCCGCCTATGTACGGCATCTGCGGGAGCTGGTCGCCGCGCACGCCGACGAGCTCGCGGCGGTCATCGTGGAGCCGGTGGTGCAGGGGGCCGGCGGGATGCGCTTCCACTCCCCCGCCTGTCTGCGCGTGCTGCGCGAGGCGTGCGACGAGCACGACGTCCTGCTGGTCCTCGACGAGATCGCGACCGGTTTCGGGCGTACGGGCAAGCTGTTCGCCGCCGGGCACGCCGGGATCTCGCCGGACGTCATGTGCCTCGGCAAGGCGCTGACCGGCGGCTATCTCACGCTGGCGGCGACGCTGTGCACCACGCGGGTGGCCGAGGGCATCTCCAGCGGCGAGGTGCCGGTGCTGGCGCACGGGCCGACGTTCATGGGCAATCCGCTGGCCGCCGCGGTGGCCTCGGCCTCCGTGGACCTGCTGCTCGGGCAGGACTGGGAGGGCGAGGTGGCGCGGATCGGCGCTGGCCTGCGCTCCGGGCTCGCGCCGGCCTCCGGCATCGCCGGAGTGGTGGACGTACGCGTCCTGGGCGCGATCGGGGTCGTCCAGCTCGACCACGAGGTGGACATGGCGGCGGCGACCCGTGCGGCCGTGCGCGAGGGCGTCTGGCTGCGGCCGTTCCGCGACCTCGTCTACACGATGCCGCCGTACGTGACGGGCGACGAGGACGTGGCACGAATCTGCCGGGCCGTGTGCGCCGCGGCGCGGGAGGGCTGAGCGACATGTCGATGATTCTGCTGGTGTCCGGTACGGGCACGGAGATCGGCAAGACCGTGGTGACCGCCGCGGTAGCGGCCGCCGCACGGGGCCGCCGGGTCGCGGTGCTCAAGCCGGCGCAGACGGGGCTCGCCCCCGGGGAGCCGGGCGACGCGGCCGAGGTCGCGCGCCTGGCGGGAAGCCATGTCACCGCCGTCGAA
Organism: Streptomyces anulatus; assembly: GCF_000721175.1. GTDB lineage: Bacteria > Actinomycetota > Actinomycetes > Streptomycetales > Streptomycetaceae > Streptomyces > Streptomyces anulatus_C. The sequence goes on along the minus strand of NZ_JOEZ01000009.1, from coordinate 119,153 downwards.
CTGGCCCGTTTCCCCGAGCCGTTGGCCCCGGCCACAGCCGCCCGCCGGGCGGGACTCGCGCCCCTGCGGCCGTTCGAGGTGGCCGAGGCGGCGGAGAAGCTGGCCACCGAGCACGACCTCGTACTGGTGGAGGGTGCGGGCGGGCTGCTCGTACGGTTCGACGACGAGGGCGGCACCCTGGCGGACGCGGCCCGCCTGTTGTCCGCGCCGGTGCTGGTGGTGGCCCCCGCGGGCCTGGGCACGCTGAACGCCACCACGCTGACCGCCGAGGCGCTGCGGAACCGGGGGCTGAGCTGCCGGGGCGTCGTGATCGGCAGCATGCCCGCGGAGCCGGACCTCGCGGCCCGCTGCAACATCGAGGACCTGCCGGTGGCGGCCGGTGCACCGCTGCTGGGCGCGGTCCCGGCCGGCGCGGGTGCACTGCCGGGCGCCGACTTCGCGGCCCGCGCGCCGGGTTGGCTGGCTCCGGAACTCGGAGGGACCTGGGCCACGCGCTGACGGGCGGGGGCCGGCGTGGGGCGTCGGGCGGTCCTCGGGGATTCCCGCCGGGGCGATCCGGGGGAGAATCATGGAGGAGCGTCACGTCCACTCCTCAACGGAGGTCCGTCATGCAGCTGCGCAGCAGGAAGCTCCCCCGGGACGCCGTGCACCACCCGCTCTTCGCCCGCTTCTACGCGCGGGTGAGCGTGACCGCCGACGTGAGGGGCGGCATCTCCGCGTACCGCGAGGAGCTGCTGGCGGGGCTCTCCGGCCGGGTCATCGAGATCGGCGCGGGGAACGGGCTGAACTTCGCCCACTACCCCGGCGCCGTCTCGGAGGTCGTGGCGCTGGAGCCGGAACGCTCGCTGCGGCAGCTCGCCGTCCGCTCCGCCCTGCGCGCCGAGGTGCCGGTGGACGTGGTGCCGGGGGCGGCCGAAGCGCTGCCGCTCAAGAGCGAGGCCTTCGACGGGGCGGTGGCGTCCCTGGTCCTGTGCACCGTACGGGATCTGCCCCGGGCGCTCGCCGAGATCAGGCGGGTCCTGCGCCCGGGCGGCGAACTGCGGTTCTTCGAGCACGGGCTGGCGCCGGGCCGGGCACTGGCCACGGCGCAGCGGGCGGCCGACCGGACCGTGTGGCCGCTGCTCTTCGGCGGCTGTCACACCGCCCGGAACCCGCTGGCCGCGATCGAGGCGGCGGGCTTTGAGCTGGGCACGTACCGCAGGCTGCGGATTCCGGAGACGGGCATCCAGGTGCCGTCCTCCCCCTGCGTCCTGGGCGTGGCCCACAAGCCGTTCACGGAGGACTGAGCCGGACGTTCGGGGAGGACCGATCCGGACGTTCGCGGAGGACCGATCCGGACGTGGGGTTCTCCGCCCCGTCTCACACGCTCCACTGCCGCAGCTCGTCGGCGATGGCCCGTACGTCTGCCTTGCCCTGCTTCACCAGCAGCGCCAGATCGCGGACCTGCTCGGGCGAGGTGATGACCTTGAGCCCGGAGGCGACGAGATAGCCGTACGCGACGGCCGAGGCGAACATCGCGTTGGAGTGTTCGAGCGCGGGAACGTGCAGCAGCAACTGCAACAGGGCGGCCGCGCGTGCGTGCGGGTCGCTGTAGACGGCGCTGCCGAAGATCTCCGCGTCATGCCGCGCGACGGCGGCGACGAGCGCACCCCAGTCGACGACCTGCGGGTCTCCGGGCGTCTTGTGCTCGGCGACCATCAGCAGCCAGGAGAGGTCGATCCGAAGGTTCAACGGGTGCCTTCGCGCTCCGGGCCGAACTCCTCGGCGAACACCGACTCGTACTGCTTCATGAAGTCGGCCGCAGCCTCGACGAAGGTGTGTCCCACCTCGCCCGCGTCCTGCTGGACGAGTTCCTCTATGTAGCGGTTCACACTCATCCCCCTCTGCAGCGCGCGCTGGCGCGCGGCCTCGGCGGTGGCCTCTTCCACTCGAACGTTCAGCTGAGTCTTGGGCACGCGACCACGCTAGCGCGACCGTGCTAGCACCGGCAAGAGGAGCATGTGTCCGCACTGCGAAATGCGATCGGCGCGGCGGATGGTGGGATGGCCGTCATGAACGATCTTTCGATACGGTCCGCGACCCCGGCCGACCTGGACGAGGTCCTCGCCTTCTGGAAGGTGGCCGCCGAGGGCACCAGCATCAGCGACGACGGGGCCGGGATCGCACGCCTGGTGGAACGGGACCCCGACGCGTTGCTCCTCGCGGAGCGTGAGGGGTCGCTGGTGGGCACGGTCATCGTGGGCTTCGACGGCTGGCGCTGCCATCTCTACCGGCTCGCGGTCCACCCGCACCAGCGGCGCCGGGGCGTGGGCGGCGCCCTCCTCGCGGCGGCGGAGGAACGGTTCATCGCGCTGGGCGGGCGGCGCGCCGACGCCATGGTGCTCGACCGCAATACGTCGGCACAGCACGCCTGGCGCGCGGCGGGCTACGCGCCCGAGCCGCAGTGGAGCCGCTGGGTGAAGCATCTGACGGACTGACCCGTACGGCGGAGACCGACCCGGCACGGCGGGCATCGGCGCGGTACGCCAGGCACTGACGCGGTACGCAGGCGCTGACGCGGTAGGGCGGAGCGCGGCTGGGCAGACGACCTACGATGACGTGCCCCTCCGCCACCCCCTGCCGAAAGGTGTGAGCGTCCGCCCATGGGCGAGCCTCCCGAGAGCCGATTCCGCCGATGCCGCGCGGTCCCCCCGTCCCTGCCTGATCATGGGACGGAGGTGAACCGATGATCGAAGTGCTTCTGCTGCTCATCGCCCTGCTGCTCTGTCTCGCCTGCGGCGCGTTCGTCGCGGCGGAGTTCTCCCTGACCACGGTGGAGCGCGGCGAACTCGAACGAGCCGTCGAGCGGGGCGACCGGGGCGCCGCCAGCGCGCTGAAAGCCGTTCGTAGCCTCACCTTCCAGCTCTCGGGCGCCCAGCTCGGCATCACCGTCACCAATCTGGTGATCGGCATGCTCTCCGAACCGTCCATCGCCAAGCTGATCCGGAGCCCCGTCGAGGCTGCGGGGCTGCCTCCCGCCGCCGCGTCCACCCTGGCGCTCGTCATCGGCACTGCGCTGTCCACGGTGGTCCTGATGGTGATCGGCGAACTGGTCCCGAAGAACTGGGCGATCTCGTCCCCGCTGGCCGTGGCCAAGGCGGTGGCCACACCGCAACGAGTGTTCACCGCGTTGTTCCGACCCTTCATCAGCCACCTCAACAACACGGCCAACCGGATCCTGCGCCGCTTCGGTCTGGAACCGACCGAGGAGCTGGCGTCCGCCCGCAGCCCGCAGGAGCTGGTGGCACTGGCCCGGCACTCCGCCAAGGCGGGGGCGCTGGAGGCGGACACGGCCGAGCTGTTCGTCCGCACCCTGAACCTCTCGGAGCTGACCGCGGAGAACGTGATGACACCGCGGGTCCAGGTGACCGCGCTGGACCTGCACGCGACGGCCGAGGACGTCGCCAACGCCACACGGGCGACCGGTCTGTCCCGCTTCCCCGTCTACCGGGGCAGCCTGGACACCGTGGTCGGTGTGGCCCACATCAAGGACGTCTTGGCGATCCCCGCCGACCGGCGGCCCCGCACCCGCGTCTCGGAACTGCTGCGCGAGCCGCTTCTCGTACCGGAGACGCTCACCGTGGACCGGCTGCTGGACCGGCTGTCCGGCAGGCTCGCCATGGCCGTGGTGATCGACGAGTACGGCGGGACGGCCGGGGTCGCGACACTGGAGGACATCGTGGAGGAAGTCGTCGGCGAGGTCCGGGACGAGCACGATCCGCACGAGACACCCGACCTCGCCGCCGCCGGTGAGGACGCCGACGGGCGGACCCTGTGGTCGGCCGACGGGGCGGCGCGCACCGACCAGCTCCGAAGGATCGGTCTGCGGGTACCGGACGGGCCCTACGAGACCCTCGCGGGGCTGATCGCCGCCGAGATCGGACGGATCCCGACGGTGGACGACAGCGTCGAGCTGGCGGGATGGCGGATCGACGTGGTGGACGCCTCGGGCCGCCGTGCCGCGCGGGCCCTGCTGCACGCCCCGCTGCCCGGATCCGAGGACGACCGGACGGAGGACGACCGGTGATCGTTCTCCAGCTCTTCATCGGCCTGCTGACCCTGGTGGCCAACGCCTTCTTCGTCGGCGCCGAGTTCGCGATGATCTCCGTCCGCCGCAGCCAGATCGAACCGGAGGCGGAGTCCGGCAACCGGCGGGCGCGGAGCGTCATCTGGGGCCTGGAGCACGTCTCCGCACTGCTCGCCGCCGCCCAGCTCGGCATCACGCTCTGCACCCTGGTGCTGGGCATCGTCGCCGAACCGGCCATCGCGCATCTGCTGGAGCCGGTCTTCGACGCGGTGGGGGTGCCGCACGGACTGATCCACCCACTGTCGTTCGTCATCGCGCTGGGTGTGGCGACCTATCTGCACATGCTGCTGGGCGAGATGGTCCCGAAGAACATCGCGCTGGCCGAGCCGTCGCGGAGCGCCCTGGTCCTGGGTCCGCCGCTGGTCGCGATGGCCCGTGCTCTGCGCCCGGTGATCTTCGCGATCAACGCGTTCGCCAACACCCTGCTCAAGCTGTTGCGGGTGGAGGCGAAGGACGAGGTCTCCGCGACGTTCTCGGACGACGAGCTGGCCCGGCTGGTGCAGGACGCCGGCGACGCCGGACTGGTCGACGACCGCTCCGCACAGCGGCTCCACCACGCTCTGGAGCTGGGCCGCCGACCGGTGCGGGATGTGGTGATGCCGGTGGACCGGGTGCTCTACGCCAGGGTCGGCACCACCCCGGAGGAGCTGGAGCGGCTCTCGTCCGAGTCGGGGTTCTCCCGCTTCCCGGTGATGGACAGCGAGCAGCGCATCCTCGGCTACCTCCATGTGAAGGACGCCCTGGACGCGACGCCCCGCGACGTGCCCTTCCCGGTGACGGCGATGCGGCCGATCGCCCGGGTCCGGGCGGCGACTCCGCTGGACGACGTGCTCACCGCTCTGCGGCGGAGCCGGACCCACCTCGCGGCCGTCCTCGACGAGGACGGGCGGCTGGCCGGCATGGTCACGATGGAGGACGTGCTCCGAGAACTCGTCGGGCGGCCGCAGCCCCGCTGACCTGTCCGTCCTGGCTGACCTGCCTGACCTGCGGACCGGCTCGCGCGGCGGGTCGGACCGCAGGCCGGTCGCCGGCCCTCGCGGTAGGATCACCGGGCCATGAAATTGAATGCCTCCTACACCAGTCTTGTCGCGGTCGGCGACTCGTTCACCGAGGGCATGTCGGACCTGCTCCCCGACGGCACGTACCGGGGCTGGGCCGACGTCCTCGCCTCCCGGCTGGCATCCCGGTCCCCCGGTTTCCGGTACGCCAACCTCGCCGTACGCGGGAAGCTCATCGGCCAGATCGTCGACGAGCAGGTGGGGGCGGCGGCCGCGCTCCGGGCCGATGTGGTCACGCTCGTCGGCGGGCTCAACGACACGCTGCGCCCGAAGTGCGACATGGGCCTGGTCAAGGGGCGGCTGGAAGAGGCCGTGGAACGACTGGCCCCCTCCTGCGGGCAACTCGTCCTGATGCGCAGCCCCGCCCGCAACGGACCGGTGCTGGAGCGGTTCCGGCCTCGCATGGAGGAGCTGTTCACCCTGATCGACGACCTGGCCGCCCGGCACGGGGCCGCGGTGGTCGATCTCTACAGCGCCCCCTCGCTCAGCGACCCCCGCATGTGGGACGTGGACCGGCTGCACCTGACCGCCGAGGGACACCGCCGCGTCGCCGAGGCGGTCTGGCAGACGCTGGGGCTTCCGGCCGAGCTCGACTGGTGGACGCCGGTCCCCGCGACCGCGCCGCCACGTTGGGCGTCACGACGGACCGAGGACATCCGCTTCGCCCGCAGGCACCTCGCCCCGTGGATCGGGCGGCGGCTCACCGGCCGCTCCTCCGGCGACGGGCGATCCGGCGCGCAGTTCGACGCCGCGACGGCCAGGGCCTTCTGGCTCACGCCCTCGGACGCCGAAACCCCCGGCCCGGTGACGGGATGGAGCCGAGCGGTCTCCCCGGAAGCCACAATGAGCACCCCGGAAGCCGACTGATCCGACCGGTCCAGCCGGCCGACCGGGCTGGTGGGGCTGACCGGCGGCGGGGCGGCCTGACCCGATTCCCTGCCGAGGGCCGGGCCTTGCCCCGTCCTTCTCCTCCGCCCTCGGTTCCCCTCCCCCGTCGCCGGGCCCTTCGTAGCAAGCCACAAATCAGGGCACGTCGCCGGCCTGCACGAACCGCCAGTAGAATCCCTTCACGTGACTGCTGTGTCTGCGAAGCCTCGCATCCCCAATGTCCTGGCCGGCCGCTACGCCTCTGCGGAGCTGGCCGTCCTCTGGTCCCCCGAGCAGAAGGTGAAGCTGGAGCGTCAGCTGTGGCTGGCGGTGCTGCGCGCTCAGAAGGACCTCGGGATCGAGGTGCCCGATGCGGCGCTGGCCGACTACGAGCGTGTGCTGGACCAGGTCGACCTGGCCTCGATCGCCGAGCGCGAGAAGATCACCCGGCATGACGTGAAGGCCCGGATCGAGGAGTTCAACGCCCTCGCCGGTCATGAGCACGTCCACAAGGGCATGACCTCCCGGGACCTGACGGAGAACGTCGAGCAGCTTCAGATCCGCCTTTCGCTGGAGCTGATGCGCGACCGCACCGTGGCCGTTCTGGCCCGGCTCGGCAAGCTCGCGGCCGAGTACCGCGAGCTCGTCATCGCCGGACGCTCGCACAATGTCGCCGCGCAGGCGACGACGCTGGGCAAGCGCTTCGCGACCGCGGCCGACGAGCTGCTGGTCGCCTACGGCCGCTTGGAGGACCTTCTCTCCCGCTATCCGCTGCGGGGGATCAAGGGTCCGGTCGGTACGGCGCAGGACATGCTGGACCTGCTCGGCGGCGACGCGGGCAAGCTCGCCGACCTGGAGCAGCGCATCGCCGGGCACCTCGGCTTCGCCGAGGCGTTCACCTCCGTCGGTCAGGTCTACCCCCGGTCGCTCGACTACGACGTGGTCACCGCTCTGGTGCAGCTGGCCGCGGCGCCCTCCTCGGTGGCGAAGACCATCCGGCTGATGGCCGGCCACGAGCTGGTGACCGAGGGCTTCAAGCCCGGCCAGGTCGGCTCGTCGGCGATGCCGCACAAGATGAACACACGCTCCTGTGAGCGGGTGAACGGTCTGATGGTGATCCTGCGCGGCTACGCCTCGATGACGGGCGAGCTGGCGGGTGACCAGTGGAACGAGGGCGACGTGTCCTGCTCCGTGGTCCGCCGGGTGGCGCTCCCGGACGCGTTCTTCGCGTTCGACGGCCTTCTGGAGACCTTCCTGACGGTCCTGGACGAGTTCGGCGCGTTCCCCGCGGTCGTGGCGCGCGAGCTGGACCGCTACCTTCCGTTCCTGGCCACCACCAAGGTCCTGATGGGCGCTGTACGGGCCGGGGTGGGCCGCGAGGTGGCGCACGAGGCGATCAAGGAGAACGCGGTCGCCTCCGCCCTCGCGATGCGGGAGCAGGGCGCCGAGCGCAACGAACTGCTCGACAAGCTCGCCGCGGACGAGCGGATCCCGCTGGACCGCGCGCAGTTGGACGAGCTGATGGCCGACAAGCTCTCGTTCACGGGTGCCGCCGGCGACCAGGTCTCGTCGCTCGTCGCCCGGATCGAGGAGATCACCAAGCAGCACCCCGAGGCCGCGAACTACGCCCCAGGCTCGATCCTCTGACCGGCACCGTCATCACGGCATGACCCCCGAAGAACTGAGCGCCGCCCGTGACCGCGTCGTCCCCGATGTGGCCGCGGGCGGTCTGCGCGTGCTCTTCTGCGGCATCAACCCGAGCCTGATGACCGCGGCGACGGGCCACCATTTCGCCCACCCCGGTAACCGGTTCTGGCCGGTCCTGCACCGCTCGGGTTTCACGCCCCGGCAGCTGCACCCTTCGGAGCAGGCCGAGTTGCTCGGCCTCGGGCTCGGCATCACCAACGTGGTGGCGCGGGCCACCGCACGGGCCGATGAGCTCGACGCGGAGGAGTTCCGGCAGGGCGGGGCCGCCCTGACGGCGAAGGTCGAGCGCCTCGCGCCACAGTGGCTCACGGTGGTCGGCATCACCGCCTACCGCACGGCCTTCGGGGAACCCAGGGCCCGCATCGGCCCCCAGGACCGCACGGTCGGCGGCGCCCGTGTGTGGGCTCTCCCCAACCCCAGCGGTCTCAACGCCCACTGGACGGTCCAGAGCATGGCCGAGGAGTACGCCCGCCTCCGGGACGCCGTGCTCATCCGGCCCCCGGGCGACCGCCCTGCCGCCGGTCCAACCTCGGCCGGCTGAGCCGACCCTGCGCCTTCACTCTTCCCTTCGGGTCTCACGCGTCCCGGTCGCGGACCGCCCACCAGCCCGCCAGGAGCGCTGCTGCCTCCCACACGGCTGCCACCGCCAGGCCGGTCCACGGCCCTGGTCCGTCGTCCGGATTCCGGTGCAGCACGGCCTGCCCCGCGCGGTCGGGCAGATACCGCACCACTGCGGTGGCGACGTCCACGAACACGAAGCTACGCGGCGAAGATGACGGCGATCGGCGGGTCGGCGCTCGTCGTCGGGCTGGACGGCATCGAGGCGACCCGGCTGGTGCTGCGTACGGTGCCGGATCCACCGAAGATCCTGGTGCTGACGACCTTCGAGAACGACGAGTACGTGTACGAGGCGTTGAGGGCGGGGGCCGACGGCTTTCTGCTCAAGCGCGCCAGGCCCGCGGAGATCGTGCACGCCGTACGTCTGGTGGCCGAGGGGGAGTCGCTGCTGTTCCCGGCGGCGGTCAGGCAGCTCGCCGCCGAGTACAGGACGGAGACGGCGCGGGCCGCCCTCGACCGGGCTGCGCTCACCGGCCGGGAGGCGGCAGTGCTCCGGTTGATGGCCCGGGGACTGTCGAACGCGGAGATCGCGGCCGACCTGGTCGTCGGGATCCAGACGGTGAAGTCCCATGTCAGTTCGGTCCTGGCAAAGTTGGGGGCGCTGGACCGTACGCAGGCGGTCATCGCCGCCTACGAGTCCGGATTCGTCGCTCCGGGGTGACCCAGGTTGCGGCTCGATACCGGCTTTCCACGCTGGTCGCAGGGGTCCCGGCCAGCGAGTACGATCCGGCAGACATGCGCACGAGCTGGGAGGACATACCGTGGGCCGGCTGACCGGTGGGGACCCGTCGCTGTTGCGGCGGATCAATTCAGCGGTAGTGCTGCACGCCCTGAGGGGGGCCGGCGCGCCGACGCTGACGGACCTGACCCGGATCACGGGGCTGTCCCGGCCGACGGTCGAAGGGGTCGTCGAGGGACTGTTCGAAGCAGGCCTCGTGGTCGAGGCGGTGCCCGACGAGAGTGAGGCACGGCGCCAGGGGCGCCCTGCGCGAAGGTTCCGCTTCCGCGCCGAGGCGGGGCACCTCCTCGGGGTGGAGATCGGCCCGCACCGGGTGTCGGCGCTCATCTCGGGGCTCGACGGCCGGATCATCGGGGCGGGCTCCCGCGCCGTGTCGGAGACCGCCGGCGCGGACGACCGGCTCGACCAGGTCCGGGGCGTCATCGCCGACGTGCTGCGGCGCACCGGGGTGGCCCGGAGCAGTCTGCGTGCCGTCGGTGTGGGCAGTCCCGGGATCGTGGAGGCCGACGGCACCGTGCGGCTGGGTACGGCGTTGCCGGACTGGACCGGCCTCGCGCTCGGGGAGCGGCTCCGTCGTTCGTTCCGCTGCCCCGTGCTCGTCGAGAACGACGCCAACGCCGCGGCGGTGGCCGAGCACTGGAAGGGCGCGGCCACCGAGTCCGATGACGTGGTCTTCGTCCTGGCGGGGCTGAGCCCCGGGGCGGGTTCCTTGATCGGCGGGCGTCTGCACCGGGGGTTCGGCGGGGCCGCCGGGGAGATCGGCGCTCTGCACCTGCTGGGCAGGGACGTGACGCCGGAGCATCTGCTGTCGACGACGGACACGCCGCTGGACCCGCTGGACGAGCATGCGGTGGCCGCGGTGTTCGCCAAGGCCCGGGAGGGCGATGCGGGGGCCCAGGCGGCGGTCGAGCGGTTCCTCCAGCGGCTGGTGCACGATGTGGCGGCGCTGGTGCTGGCGCTCGACCCGGAACTGGTCGTGGTCGGGGGCTGGGCCGCCGGGCTGGACGGAGTGCTGGAACCCCTCCGCAAGGAGCTGGCCCGCTACTGCCTGCGTCCGCCCCGGGTGACCCTGTCGCTGCTCGGAGAGGCCGCAGTCGCCACGGGGGCGCTGCGGCTCGCCCTGGACCACGTCGAGGAGCAGCTGTTCGCCGTCGACGGGGCCGTGACCGCCCGCCGCTGACGGTCCGCCGCCGATCGCCCGCCGCTGACGCGGAGAGGGCCCGGGCCGCGGAGGCCCGTGAAAACGCGCGCCCGCCGTTCCCGAGGACCGGAGTCCTCGGGAACGGCGGGCAGGTTGCCGAGCGGGCCGGGGCGTCAGGAGACCTGGCACTCCGGCTGATCGTCGTGGCTGATCTCCAGCGCGCCGGAGTCCCCGAAGGTGAGCCGGCAGGTGTCTGCGCGGTAGGTGGCGACTGACACGGCCGCCGTACCGTCCACGGTGAAGTAGCGGGTGGTGACGACGAGGACGGGGGCGCCGGGGAGCCGGTCCAGTTCCTTGGCGTCGTCCGCCCGCGCGGAGCCGAGCTCCACCGAGCGGTCCTGGCCCTGCAGGCCGAGCCGGTGCAGCTCGCGCAGCACGCTCCGGGCGCGGACGGCACCGGACGCGGCCTCGATGCCGGAGAGGTCGGGCACCGAGGAAGCGGGGATGTAGAGGAGTTCCGCCGCTACCGCCTGCCCCTGGGTGTCACGGATCCGGCGCACCACGTGTAGCGGTTCGGCGGGGTCCGTTCCCAGCATGACGGCCACCGCGGCCGGGGCCTTGCCCATGATGCTGTCGACCGGCTGCCAGGCCTCGCCGCTGACGCCGCCCGTCCATTCGTGCTGGGCGGTGGAGACGGCGATGCCCACGCGCGGCGGGGCGACGGTCGTCCCGACACCACGGCGGCGCTGCAGTCTGCCTTCGAGTTCGAGCTGCTCCAGAGCCTGCCGGAGCGTGGCTCGCGCGACACCGAACCGTGCCGCGAGGTCCCGCTCGTTGGGCAGGATCTCCCCCACCGCGAAGTCCGAGTCGAGTGCCTCACTGAGCACGGTCTTGAGGTGCCAGTACTTCGGCTCCTGAACCGATTCCAGCTGCGTGGTCCCCACCCTGTCCTCCGCAATCGCCCAGCGTCTTTTTCCGCGACGTTATTTATTAAAGGTTCCTGTCTTAAGTGGAGACCCTAGGGGGGCATACCCCCTTGGTCAAGACCAATCCTTATTCCGTAACGGAACGAAACGGGACTCTGGCGCAGAGCGTTCACATGACGTTCGCGGTGCCGTGAGGCGCATGCAGCACAGAGCCCCGCCATCACGGCAGATGGCGGGGCTCCGACCAGGCCCGCGGCGAACCTGCGGGACCACGGGGACGGGCGCGGCCGGTGGTGCTTTTGGTTATGCGACGGCCAGCCCGGCGAGCTTGTCCGGATTACAAACGATATAGGCGCATCGAATAACACCTTGGCTGACTTCTATCCGAAAGACGGTGCCGGGCTTCCCCCCGACGAAGCAGACGGCGGTCGGTCCGCCGTTGAGCTCCACGGTGCGGATCTCCCCGTCCGGGCCGAGGTCGCGCGCCACCGCGAAGAGGAAGCGGCCGACCTTGTCGGCGGTCCCGATGATCCGTCGCGGCGCCTTCGCCTTGCCTCCGCTGTCGCTGACGAGCCGGACGTCCGGGGCCGGCAGCGCGAGCAGTTGCTCGATGCCGCCCCCGGAGGACCACGTCCTCCGCGTCGGCGATGCGGCCCGGGCATGCGATAGGCGGCACCGGCGAGAACGGGCCGGTGTTCTTCGAAGAGCCCGGTCGCGGCGTCGGCTGCCATCCGCCCATCCCAGCCCGCGGGTGACCTGCTGTCCAGCGGGAATCGCCCGGCCCCTTGAACTCCAAGCTACCCGACGGTAATTGTTGTTGACGAGATGTCTACCCACTCAGGGAGCAGCAGCATGACCACCACGGTCTCCTTCACCGTCGCAACGGCCGACGGCCCCCGCCCGGTCTCGGTCGCGTACGAACGGACCGGCTCGGGCGAACCGTTGCTGCTCCTCCACGGCATCGGGCACCATCTGAGGGCCTGGGACCCGGTGACACGGATCCTGGCCGCCGAGCGTGAGGTGATCGCCGTGGACCTGCCCGGCTTCGGCACCTCGCCCGCGCTGCCGGACGGCCTTCCGTACGATCTCGCGACCGTCGGGCCGGTACTCGGGGCATTCTGTGCCGAACTCGGACTGGACCGCCCCCACGTGGCCGGGAACTCGCTGGGCGGCCTGCTGGCACTGGAGCTGGGCCGCACCGGGCTGGCGCGGTCGGTGACCGCGCTGTCCCCGGCGGGCTTCTGGACCGAGGCGGAACGGCGCTACGCCTTCGGCACCCTGCGGGCGATGCGCCGGAGCGCGCTCGCTCTGCCGGTGCCGCTGATAGAGCGCATGTCGCACAGCGCGGTCGGCCGGACGGCTCTCACCAGCACCATCTACGCCCGGCCCGGGAGGCGTTCACCGGAGGCCGTCGTCGCCGAGACGCTCGCCCTGCGCGGGGCGACCGGCTTTCACCAGACGCTGGAGGTCGGCCGGGGCGCCTTCTTCGGCGAGGACGTGAAGGGCATACCCGTGACCGTCGCCTGGGGCACCCGCGACCGGATCCTGGTGCGCAGGCAGGGAGTCCGCGCCAAGCGGGTGATCCCCGACGCCCGGCTCGTACGTCTGCCCGGCTGCGGGCACGTCCCCATGAACGACGACCCGGCGCTCGTGGCCCGCGTCATCCTGGACACCAGCCGCTGAGCCGTCCGGTCGACGCGCCGGCGCCCGGCCGGAGAGGCGGGCGCCGACGGTCCCGCGGCGCACGATGACGCCGGAGCCGTACGCCACACCGGCGCCGACCAGAAGGCTTCCCGCTCCCTGTGCGAGACCGTACGTCCCGGCTCCGACCAGCGGTGCGGTCAGGGCGGCGGAGACCGGGATCAGGCCGCAGAAGAGCGTGGCCCGTTCGGCTCCGATGCGCCGCATCCCGCTGTACCAGCAGACGAATCCGATCACGGTGACGACGACGGAGCCTGCCACAGGAGGGCCGTCGCCTCTCCGCCCGTCGGGACCCGACCTGGACCGGGCGGACGGGGCGGGCATCGCGCTGCGGCCGCTGCGCGACTGCGGAGCGGCCGGCTCCGAGGAGGGCACCGTGCCCCTCGTCCTGGGCTACGCCCATCTCGCCCCCGGCGACATCGCCCGTGGGGTCGCCGCGCTGGCGGACGCGTGGCGTTCCGGCCGGGCGGGTCCCGGCTGACGGGCGCCGTTCACCCGGGGTTGGGGCTCCGGCCGCCGCAGGGCAGTAGGCATGGGCGGAGACCGGCGCCGGTCCACGGCCTCCTCGTGGACGGCGCTCCGCCCGCCCACCTCCCCGGAGGCACTTCGATGCCCTACCGTCCGCACCGTCCGCGCGTTGCCTCGCCCGGCCGCCGTGCCGTCCTGCGCGGCTCACTGATCGCCCCTGCGGCGGTCGCCCTCTCGCCCGCCACCGCTTCGGCCGCGCCCGCGCTGCACCTGGCGGGGCGGCCCGAAGCGTCCTGGGGCGTGCAGGTGGGCAGCGTCACCGCCTCGTCGGCGCTCCTGTGGGTGCGCTCGGACCGTCCGGCCCGGATGCTGGTGGAGACCTCGGCCGGTGAGTCGTTCCGGCGGGTCCGCAGGTGGCACGGGCCGTTGATCGGCCCCTCGACGGACCTCACCGGCACCACACCGCTGTACGGCCTGCCCGCGGGCGAGCAGGTGCACTATCGGGTGACGCTCGCCGATCCGGCCGATCCGCGCCGTACCGGCAAACCGGTGTACGGGACGTTCCGTACCGCTCCGGCCCGGCGCCGTTCCGGGGTGCGGTTCCTGTGGTCGGGCGACATCGCGGGGCAGGGCTGGGGCATCAATCCGGACATCGGCGGCTACCGCGTGTACGAGGAGATGCGCCGCCTGGACCCGGACTTCTTCCTGTGCAGCGGCGACAGCATCTACGCGGACGGCCCGCTGGAGCCGAGCGTGACGCTTCCGGACGGCCGGACCTGGCGCAACGTCATGACCGAGGAGAAGGCGAAGGTCGCCGAGACGCTGGACGAGTACCGGGGCAACTTCCGCTACAACCTGCTCGACCGGAACGTCCGCAGCTTCAACGCGCAGGTGCCCTCCGTCGTGCAGTGGGACGACCACGAGGTGCGCAACAACTGGTATCCCGGCCAGATCCTCGACGACGCGCGCTACACCGAGAAGAACGTGGACATCCTCGCGGCCCGCTCCGTGCGCGCCTTCCACGAATACGTGCCGCTCGCGCCGTCGTACGGTCCCGGGCACCGTTCGCGTATGTACCGGGTCGTGCACCACGGGCCGCTGCTGGACGTGTTCGTGCTCGACATGCGTTCGTACCGCAACGCCAACTCCCCGGGCAGGCAGGCCGACGACACGACCGGCATCCTGGGCGCCGAGCAGTTGCGGTGGCTGAAACGCTCGCTCGCCGCCTCCCGGGCGGAGTGGAAGGTGATCGCCGCCGACATGCCGCTCGGCCTCGTGGTCCCGGACGGTGCGACGGACTTCGAAGCGGTGGCGCAGGGCGATCCCGGGGCGCCGCTCGGGCGGGAGCTCCAGATCGCCGAACTGCTCCGGTTCATCAAGCACCGCGGGGTCACCGGCACCGTGTGGCTGACGGCCGATGTGCACTACACCTCGGCCCAGCACTACGTGCCGGAGCGGGCTGCGTTCAAGGACTTCGCACCGTTCTGGGAGTTCGTCTCGGGCCCGCTGGCGGCGGGCGGTTTCCCGGCCAACGCGCTGGACGGCACTTTCGGCCCCGACCGGGTCTTCGTGCGCGCTCCCGGCCGGGCCAATGTCTCGCCGATGGAATCGCCGCAGTACTTCGGCGAGGTGGAGATCGACGGCGACAGTGCGGAGCTGACGGTACGTCTGCGGGCCGAGGGAGGATCGGTGCTGTTCACCAAGGTGCTGAGGCCCGGTCGCACCGGGCAGTGAACGGCGGCTCCTGCACGGCCGGCGGCTGCCGCGAGGGTCGTTGTCAGTGCTGGGTCCTACGCCTTTTCTCATGACCCGATCCGTTCAGGCCTCGGCCTACGCGCGCCCGTCATCGCTGGAGTCCTCGCAGGCGGGGCCCTCCCTCGGTCGGGAGACCGCAGGAGGGCTCACCCCGCGCGGGCGGGGGCGCATCCGCGGTTCTTCGCGGGCTTCCTCTCCGATCCACGTAGCGGCGCGCGGGCTGCTGGCGGTCGCGGAGGTGGCCGCGGCCCGCTACTACCAGCGCACGTTGCCCGCCTCCCTGGACCCGGTGGTGACGGGGAACGGCGACCACCGGCGCGTACCGGACGGTGCTGACCGTGCTGGTGTCGATGCTGCCTGGCCTCCTGGCGTACGAGAAGACGCCCCGGGGGCTCGGTGACCTGCTGTCCGTGGCGGCCGGGTGCGCCGAGCGCTGCGGTACGCGCGAGGTCCCGCCGATAGCGGGGCCGGCGGCGACGGCGGGGCGCAAGAGCGCTTCCCAGACGGCCCGCCAGGCCGCCCTGCTGCTCGCCGCGTTTCCCGCCGGGGCGGAGGAGTCCACGCCGGAAGCGGTCGGCCCGGAGGCCCCCGGCCCGGACCGGAAGGATCAAGGAGTGGCCGATCCCGGAATCTGACCGAAAGACGACGATAGGCGATCAGATCAACACGTAACCCATCAGTCACAAGGCGTTCGTGATCAGGCAACACCGTTCGTTCACAGTGAGGATATGACTGATGTGACCTCCGCGAAGAGCGCCCGCCGTCCGCACCACTGGCGGCGGGACCTGATCGAACTGGCCGCCCTGTTCACCGCCGTGGCGGTGGCCGACGCCGTCGCCAACCTGATCGGACACCAGCCGGACGGGCCCTATCTGCTCGTGGCGTCGGCGGTGGCGCTGGTGGCCACCGCGGCGTTCCACACCTGGTGGGCACGACGGCACAGTCACGCTCCCCCGCCCGGTGAGGCGGGCGAAGCGGGCGCGGGCGGGAACAGCGGTGCGGGCGGGATCGCCGGGGCCGGGGAGACCGTGCTGTGGCGGATGCGGACGACGGTGCGCGACGCGCCCGGCAGCCTCGCCGCGCTGTGCCTGGCCCTCTCCGGGCTGCGGGTGGACATCCTCACCCTGCAGACCCACCCGCTCGCGCAGGGGACCGTCGACGAGTTCCTGCTGCGGGCCCCGGCCTCGCTCCAGGCGCAGGAGCTGTCCCGGGAGGTCGCGACCGCCGGCGGCGCGTCCACCTGGATCGAGCGGGCGGACGCCCACGATCTGGTCGACACCCCGACGCGGGTGCTGTCGCTGGCCACCCGGACGGCGCTCGACGCGGCCGAGCTGCCGCTCGCCCTGCGACAGTTGCTCGGCCGGTGCACCATCCACTCGCTGCCCGCCGTCTCCGTAACCGGCCGGGCGACCGGGGAGAGCGCCCCGGTCGAGGGCGTGCTGGAAGAGACGGTGATGCGGCTTCGGGATCCGTCCGGCGGGGTGATCTCCGTCGAGCGGCCCTATCTGCCGTTCACGCCGACCGAGTTCGCGCGGGCCCGTGCCCTGGTCGAGCTCGACGCCCGGCTCGGCCCGCGGGTGCCGCGCAGCGAGGACGTCCTCACCCTGCCCGAGGGCAACGAGATCACCGTGCGCCGCGCGGACCGCGGCGACCTCGCCGCCGCCCGCGCCATGCACGACCGCTGCTCGCAGCGCACCCTGGGCCTGCGCTACCACGGTCCCGTCCAGGACGCGGACCGCTACCTCGACCATCTGCTGAGCCCCCGGTTCGGCCGCACCCTCGCGGTGCAGACGGCCTCCGGCAGGCTGGTGGCACTGGGCCACCTCCTCTGGGACGGCGACGAGACCGAGGTCGCCCTCCTCGTCGAGGACGACTGGCAGCGCCGGGGCATCGGCTCCGAACTGCTCGGCCGCCTGGTGGCCCTCGCCGTCGAAGCGGGCTGCGACAGCGTGTACGCGGTGACGCAGTCCCACAACACCGGCATGGTGGCGGCGATGCGCGCGCTGGAGTTGCCCCTCGACTACCAGATCGAGGAGGGCACGCTCGTCATCACCGCCCGGGTCACAGCTGCGCCGACGGCTGAAGGGACCGCTCGGCCTTCCGCGCCGACGGAACAGGCCCGTCGCTGAGCGCCTGGCACAGATCCGCCCACAGGTCCTCGACGTCCTCCAGACCGACCGACATCCGCAGCAGCCGGTCGCCGACACCGGACGCCCGCCGGTCTCCCTCCTCCACGATGCGGTGGCTGATGGAGGCCGGGTGCTGGATCAGCGAGTCCACGCTGCCGAGGCTGACTGCGGGCGTGATGAGCCGCACCCCGGCGATCACCCGGTGCGGGTCCCCGTACACCTCGAAGGAGACCATCGCGCCGCCGATCCGCGGGTAGTGCACCCGGGCGATCCGGGGGTCGGCGGTGAGCCTGCGGACGAGTTCGGCGGCGCTCGTCGAGGCCGCTCGTACGCGTACCGGAAGGGTGGACAGGCCGCGCAGCAGCAGGTAGCCGGCGAGCGGGTGCAGCACTCCGCCGGTGGCGAACCGCACCTGGCGCAGTGTGGCGGCGAACTCCTCGTCGCAGGCGACGACGCCTCCCATGACGTCCCCGTGGCCGCCGAGGTACTTGGTGGCGCTGTGCAGGACGATCCGTGCGCCGTGTTCGACGGGGCGCTGCAGGACGGGGGTGGCGAAGGTGTTGTCGACCAGCAGCGGCACGGATCCGCAGGCGTGGGCGACGGCCCGGATGTCGATCTCGGCCAGCGTCGGATTGGCCGGCGTCTCGACCATCACGAGCCCGGTGTCCGGGCGGATCGCGTCGGCGATGCCCGCCGGGTCGGTCCAGGTCACCTCGGTGCCCAGCAGTCCTGCGCCGAGCAGATGGTCACTGCACCCGTAGAGCGGGCGGACCGCGACGACATGGCGCAGCCCCTGGCTCGCGCGGGCGAGCAGCACCGCCGTGAGCGCCGCCATCCCGCTGGCGAAGGCGACCGCGCTCTCGGCGCCCTCCAGCCGGGCGAGCGCCGTCTCGAAGCGGCCCGTGGTCGGGTTGTCCAGCCGCGCGTAGACGGGCGGCCCGTCGGGGCGGGCCCCGGTGGTGGCGAAGGCGTCGATCCGCATCGCCTCGCCGCGCGAGTCGTATGAGGGGTAGGTGGTGGACAGGTCGATCGGCGGGGCGTGCACGCCGAGGGAGGCGAGGTCGTCGCGTCCGGCGTGCACGGCTTCGGTGGCGAGGGCCCTGGACGGGGTGGGAGCAGGGGGCGTCATCGAGACTTCGTTGTCCATGCCGTCACTCTGAACAGTTACCGGCTCGTAGTGGCACAAGCCCGTGCTACGTTCGCCATATGGCTGATTCTGTCGCTCTCGATCCGGTGGATATGCAGATTCTGCGCCTGCTGCAGAACGATGCGCGGACCACGTACCGCGATCTCGCGGCCGAGGTCGGTGTGGCCGCTTCGACGTGTCTTGACCGGGTGGCCCGGCTGCGCCGTTCCGGGGTGATCCTCGGGGACCAGCTGCGCCTCGATCCGGCGAAGCTCGGCCGGGGACTCCAGGCGCTGCTCCTGGTGCAGGTCCGGCCGCACCGCCGGGAGCTCATCGGGCCGTTCGTCGACCGCGTCAGATCCCTGCCCGAGTCGCGGGCGCTGTTCCACCTCACCGGTCCCGACGACTACCTCGTGCAGGTCGCGGTGGCCGACGCCGCGGATCTGCAGCGGCTGGTCCTGGACGAGTTCACCTCGCGCCGGGAGGTGGCCCGGGTCGACACCCGGCTGATCTTCCAGCAGTGGGACTGCGGGCCGCTGCTGCCTCCCGCCGGAAGCTGACGGTCCGAAGACCGACTGAAGACGGGCCGGAGAGGGGCCGAAGACGGGCCGGGAGGCGCGGGAAGTGATCGTCTTTCGGACGTCCGGCGGCCCATGGTGATGACGAGGGGGCCGCCGCCGTACGAGGATGTCCGCATGTCAGACACTACGAGCAGCGCGCTGCCCCGTCAGGTCGCCGACGCATACGTCGACGCCATCATCGAACTCGACCCCATCACGGGTACCTACCTGGGCGTGCCCGAAAGCTCGCGCCGGCTGCCCGACTTCTCACCAGCCGGTCAGGCCGCGACCGCCGACCTCATCCGCGCGACGCTGCGGGACCTGGACGAAGCCGAGCAGCGGCCCGGTGCGGACAGCGACGCCGAGCGGCGCTGCGGCCGGCTCCTGCGGGAGCGTCTGACGGCGGAACTCGCCGTGCACGAGGCCGAGGAGGGCCTGCGGACCGTCTCCAACCTGCACTCGCCCGCCCACAGCATCACCGAGGTCTTCACCCTCACGCCGACCGCGACGGACGAGGACTGGGCGGCCGTCGTGGAACGGCTGCGCGCCGTGCCCGCCGCGTACGAGGGATACCGCGCCTCGCTCGCGCTCGGTCTGGAGCGCAAGCTGTACGGCGGCCCCCGCGCGACCGCCACGTTCATCGGGCAGCTCACCGAGTGGGGCGGGGAGGGCGAGGGCACGGCGTTCTTCGCGGAGTTCGTCGCCCCCGGTCCCGCGTCCCTGCGGGCGGAGCTGGACGAGGCCGCCCGGCTGGCGACGGCGTCGGTGCTCTCCCTGCGGGACTGGGTGCGCGACGTGTACGCCCCGGGGATCGAGGGGGCCCCCGACCCGGTCGGCCGGGAGCGCTACGCCCGCTGGTCGCGGCTGTACAACGGCACGGACCTGGATCTCGACGAGGCGTACGCGTACGGCTGGTCGGAATACCACCGGCTGCTCGCCGAGATGAAGACCGAGGCCGAGAAGATCCTGCCCGGCGCGGGCCCCTGGGAGGCGCTCGCCCACCTCGATGTGCACGGGAAGCACATCGAGGGCGTCGACGAGGTCCGCGAGTGGCTGCAGGGCCTGATGGACGAGGCGATCGAGGCGCTTGACGGCACGCACTTCGACCTCGCCGAGCGGGTGCGGAAGGTGGAGTCCCGCATCGCGCCGCCCGGCGGGGCCGCCGCGCCGTACTACACCGGTCCCTCCGAGGACTTCTCCCGCCCGGGGCGCACCTGGCTGCCGACCATGGGCGAGACCCGCTTCCCGGTGTACGACCTGGTCTCGACCTGGTACCACGAGGGCGTTCCCGGCCACCACCTGCAGATCGCGCAGTGGACGCACGTCGCCGACAGCCTCTCCCGATACCAGGCGTCGGTAGGCATGGTCAGTGCGAACGCCGAGGGCTGGGCACTGTACGCCGAGCGGCTGATGGACGAGCTGGGCTTCCTGCCCGACGCGGAACGGCGGCTCGGCTACCTCGACGCGCAGATGATGCGCGCCTGCCGGGTGATCGTCGACATCGGCATGCACCTGGAGCTGGAGATTCCGGCGGACTCCCCGTTCCATCCGGGCGAGCGCTGGACCCCCGGTCTGGCCCAGGAGTTCTTCGGCAGCCACAGCGGCCGTCCCGCCGACTTCGTGGAGAGCGAGCTGACCCGCTATCTGTCGATGCCTGGTCAGGCCATCGGCTACAAGCTCGGGGAGCGCGCGTGGCTGCTCGGCCGGGAGAACGCGCGCGCCGCGCACGGCGACGCGTTCGATCTGAAGACCTGGCACATGGCGGCGCTCTCCCAGGGGTCGCTGGGCCTGGACGATCTGGTGGACGAGCTGTCCCGGCTCTGAGCGAGGAAGACGAGGGGGACGAGGGGGACCGTCATGAGCGGCACCACGAGCGGAACGAGCGAGCGGAACGACGACACGAGCGGCGCGAGCGGGCGGAACGGGTTCCTGTTCTGTGCCGACCCGTTGCGGATCTCCCGGCCCGACCCGCAGTTCTCCGACGAGGTCGCGGCAGCGCGTGCGGCCGGCGGCCGGATCGCGCTGCTCGATCATGACGCACTGCTCGCGGGGGACGCGGCCGGGGCGGTGGCCCGGGTCGCGCGGGACTCCGGACCGTACTGGTACCGCGGCTGGATGATCCCCTCCGGCCGGTACGCGGAGCTGGAGGCGGCCCTCGGCGCCCGGGGCTGCGCCCTGCTCACCGGTGCCGCCGGCTATCGGCGGGCGCATGAACTTCCCGGCTGGTACGACGAGTTCGACGGACTCACCCCGCGCAGCGTCTGGTGCGCCACCGCTCCTGGGGCCTCACCGCCCACCGCCGGCGAGCTGGCCGGGCTCGCGGCGCCCCTGGGGCCGGGGCCCGGCATCGTGAAGGACTTCGTGAAGTCCCGCAAGCACGAGTGGCACGAGGCCTGTTACGTTCCGGAGCTCGCTGCCCGAGAGCAACTGGCCGCCGTGGTGGGCCGGTTCGTGGAGCTCCAGGGCTCGTTCCTCAGCGGCGGCCTGGTGCTGCGGGTCTTCGAGACGTTCGTCGCGGGCGGCGAGGCGCGGGTGTGGTGGGTGGACGGGGATGCGGTGCTCGTCACCGCCCACCCCGACACCCCCGGCCAGGTGTCCGCCCCCGAACTCCCCTCCCTGCGGGCGGCGGTGGGCCGTCTCGGACTGCGCTGGGTCACCACCGACCTGGCGTTGCGCCAGGACGGCGTGTGGCGGGTGGTGGAGGTCGGCGACGGCCAGGTCAGCGGGCTGCCCGCAGGGGCGGAGGCCGGCGGCCTGTTCGCCGCGCTGGCCGCCGCCGGGGCGCGCTGACCGCCGCCCGGGCGCGGCCTCAGCAGCCGCAGCCGGCGGCGTCGACCGGTGCGGTGAGCGGGTCGGCTCCGCGCCGGTCGGGGCCCTCCGAGGTCTCGAAGGCGAATCCCTCGCGTGCCCAGTACTCGAATCCGCCGAACATCTCCTGTGCCTGGTAGCCCAGTTGGGCGAGGGCCAGGGCCGCGCGGGTCGCGCCGTCGCAGCCCGGACCCCAGCCACCCTTCCACGATCTCCTGGACCACGCCGGAGATCATCGAGGCCCATCACGTCACCGGGGACGACTGCTTCGCCCTCAAGGCCACGGCCCGTTCGATGAGGCATCTGGAGGAGACCACCGGCCGGATCGGCGCACTGGGCTCCGTCACCACGAGCATCGTGTACTCCTCGCCGCTCCCCCGCCGCGCGATCAGCCCCTGACCCGGCCGGACGGGGCTCCGCTCATACGAGGCGGTGGCGGACGGACGACCCCTGGCGCTCCTTCACCACTTCGAGCCGGACGGGGATCCGGCGGCGCAGGTCGGCGACATGGCTGACGATGCCCACACTGCGGTCCCGCTCCCGCAGGGAGTCCAGTACGTCGAGCACCTCGTCCAGGGTCTGGTCGTCCAGGCTGCCGAATCCCTCGTCGATGAAGAGAGTGTCCAGGCGTACGCCGCCGGCCTCCTCGGTCACGACGTCGGCGAGGCCCAGCGCGAGGGCCAGTGAGGCGAAGAACGTCTCCCCGCCGGACAGGGTCGCGGTGTCCCGTTCGCTGCCGGTCCAGGCGTCGACCACGTGCAGCCCGAGCCCGGCTCTGCGGCCGCCGGTGCGGGCGTCGGAGTGGACCAGCGTGTAGCGGCCGGAGGACATCCGTTGCAGCCGTGCGGTGGCGGCGGCGGCGACCTGTTCGAGGCGGGCGGCCAGGACGTACGCCTCCAGGCGCATCTTGCGTTCGTTGTCGGCGGAGGTGCCCGCCGCCAGACCCGCGAGCCGGGCGATCCGCTCGTACTCCTGGCGCACCGGGCCAAGCCGCCGCACCTCGTCGGCGGCCTGCCGGGAGAGCCTGGTCAGCTCCCCGCAACGCTCCTCTGCTGCGGCACGTGCGGAGGACGCCTCGCGCAGCAGCCGCTCCGCCGCTTCGAACTCGTGCTGTGCGGCGACCGGTTGGGCGGGGGGCTGTTCTGCGGCCTCCCGGGCGTCGCGTTCGGCGCGGCGGTCGGCGACCGCCGCGGCTTCGGCCTGCCAGGCGTCGATGCGGTGCTGGAGGTCGCGTTGGGCGGCGGCGTCGAGGAGAGTCGCCGCGGCTGCCTCCGGGGTGTCGAAGCCGGCCCGGAACGCCGCGTCGGAGAGCCGGCCGTCGGCCTCCTTGCGCCGATGGGCCGCGTCCTGTTCGGCGCGTACGGCCTCGGCGGCCTCCGCGAGCAGCGCCACCCGGCGGGTGAGGCGCTCCGCGTACGCGGCGACGGACCCGGACTCGCCCCGGACGACGGCGAGTTCGTCCCGCAGCACGGTCTGCTCGCGGTCGAGCGCCTCCCGTCGGGAGGTGCGGGCGGCGGCCCGGCGCTCGGCCTCCTGCCGGAGTTCGAGGCGCCCGTGGTGTTCGCGCTCGGCGGCGTCGAGGGCCTCGCGGGCTGCGTGCGTCCCGGCGGCGAGGCGGTGCGCCTCGGCATGCTCGGCGGTCAACCGCTCGACGGTGTCGCGGAGTTCACCGACGGACGGGCCGGGGTCCGGCTTCCCTCCGGCCGTGTTCTCCTCGAAGGGGTCGGCGGTCTCCACCGCGGCGGTTGCCGTGGGGTCCGCGGCGCGGGCCTCCGCGTGTGCGGCGGCGTGGCGTTCGCGGACGAGCCCAAGGGCCTGCTCCGCGCGGGTGCGGATCTCTTCGGCGCGGCGGTGGGCGGTGAGGGCGGCCTCCTCGGTGGCCCGATCGACATGGCCGTCGCCCTCGGTGGCGGGGGCCGGGTGCTCGGCGGAGCCGCAGACGGTGCAGGGCGCGCCGTCGACGAGTCCGGCGGCCAGCTCCGCCGCGATGTCGCGCAGCCGCCGCTCCCGCAGCCCGAGCCAGGTCTCGTGGGCGTCGAGGGCGCGTTCGCGGGCCTCGGCGAGCGTTTCCCGGGCGGTTTCGGCCTCGGCGGCCAGCGCCTCGCGGCGGCGGGCGGCCTCCAGGCGGCGGCGGGCCGGGGCGAGGAGTCCGGCAAGCTGTTCGGCGCGGGTCGCGGCCTCCTGGGCCGTCGCGATGCGCTCCCGGAGCCCGGTGTGGACGGTGTCCCAGCCCGCCAGCCAGGCGTCCGTGTCCCGGACGGTCGCCTCGTCTGCGCGGGACTCGCGCTCCAGCCGGTCCCGTTCCTCGTCGATCTCCGCGCTGCGCTTCTCGGCCCGGCGGGCCGACTCCAGGCCGCCCAGCTCCTGCCGGAACCGGCGCTCCAGCTCGGCGAGTTGGCCGGTTCCCGCTTCGGCGAGGTCGGGCGGCAGTTGCGCCCTGGCCCGGTCGAGGGCGTCGACCGCCCGGCGGTGGGCCCGCTCCGCCTCCTCGCGCAGGTCCAGTGCGGGGGCGACCCGGTCCGCCTTGCGGGCGCGTTCCAACTGCTCCTGGCAGCGGTCGTGTTCGGGGCGCCGCTGCTCCAGCGCAGCGGAGCGCCGCCGGGTCTCCTCGTACCTCTGCTGGAGGCGGGCCCGTTCACGTTCGGTGTCCAGGGCGTGGCGGGCCGCGTGCTGTCGGCCCTCGGCCTCGGCGACGACGCAGTGGGCGATGTCGAGCCGTTCACGGGCCGTGGACCGGGCGATCGCGGCCCACTCCAGAACGGCTCCGGCGAGGCCCGGTTCGCCGGGCCGGGCGGCGAGGGGTGTGGCCTCGGCCCCGACGGGTCCGGCCGCCTGGGCGGTGCGCTGGGCGAGGGCGAGGATCCGTTCGTCGGCGGCGGTGACCTTGGCCTCGGCGCCCCGGCGCAGTTCGGCGAGGCGCTCTTCGACGGCGGCGAAGCGGCGGGTGTCGAAGAGCCGGCCGAGGAGCTTGCCGCGGGCCTCGGCGTCCGCGCGCAGGAAGCGGGCGAAGTCGCCCTGCGGCAACAGCACCACCTGGCAGAACTGGTCCCGGCTCATACCGATGAGCTGGGTCAGCTCCTCGCCGATCTCCTGGTGCGACTTGCTGAGGGCCTGCCAGCCGCGCTCGGGGTCGTAGCCGCGCAGCCGGCTCTGGGCCTTCTCCAGGGTGAAGCCGTCGCCCCGCTTCTTGGGGCGGGGCTGGGCGGGACTGCGGGTGACTTCGAGGCGCCGGCCGCCGACGGTCAGTTCCAGCTGCACCTCGGTGGGCAGGCCGGCCGGGGCGTGGTCGCTGCGCAGGGAGGCCCCGGGGCTCTGCCGGGCGCCGGGCACGGCTCCGTACAGGGCGAAGCAGACGGCGTCCAGGACGGAGGTCTTGCCCGCGCCGGTGGGTCCGTGGAGCAGGAAGAGCCCGGCGGAGGAGAGGGCGTCGAAGTCGACTTCCTGGGTGGTGCCGAACGGGCCGAAGGCGGTGATGCTGAGGCGGTGCAGTCTCACCGGGCCACCTCGCGCACGGTGTCGTCCACCCGGACGTCGTCGAACGCGGCGCGCAGCACGGTGCGTTCGAGGTCGCTGGGGCCGCTGCCGCCACGGACGTGGGCGATGAAGTCCTCGGCGATCTGGTGATCGTCGCGGCCCTGGAGGCGCTGGGCGTAGGAGGCCCCCGGGTCGTCCGGTGGCCGCTCGGGGTCGAAGACGAGGCTGAGGGTGTGCGGGAAGCGCCGGGCGAGGCGGGCCATGGGTTCGGCGGGGCGCACCGGGTCGGTGAGGGTGGCCTCGACCCAGGCGTGCTCGTGGCGCTCCAGGACGGGGTCCTCCAGGAGGGTGTCGAGCCGGCCCCGGAGCCGGGCGAGGGGCCGTTCGACGGGGCAGTCGATGCGTTCCTCGGCGGCGATGTCCCCGCTGCCGTCGAGGTCGATCAGCCACATGGTCTTGCGGTGGTCGGCCTCGGAGAAGGAGTAGGCGAGCGGCGAGCCGGAGTAGCGGACGCGGCTGGTGACCCGCTGGGAGCCGTGGAGGTGGCCGAGGGCCACGTAGTCGACGCCGTCGAAGACCCCGGCGGGGACGGCGGCGACCCCGCCGACGGTGATGTCGCGTTCGCTGTCGCTGGGCTCCCCGCCCGCCACGAAGGCGTGCGCGAGGACGACGGAGCGGGTGTTCCCGGGGCGGGTGGCGAGGTCGGCGCGAACCCGGTCCATTGCGGCGGTGAGCACCGCCTCGTGGCCTGCCTTCGCGGCCCGGAGGGTGTCCTTGACCAGGGCCGGTTCCAGGTAGGGCAGCCCGTAGAACGCCACGTCGCCGTGGGTGTCGGCGAGCACGACGGGGGTGGCGCAGCCCTCGGGGTCGGTGCGCAGGTGGATCCCGGCCCGGTCGAGGAGCCCGGCGCCGACGCCGAGCCGGCGGGCCGAGTCGTGGTTGCCGGAGATCATGACGGTCGGGACGCGGGCGTCGGCGAGCCGGTGCAGCGCGCGGTCGAACAGCTCGACGGCGGTGAGCGGCGGGACGGCCCGGTCGTAGACGTCGCCCGCGACGAGGACCACGTCCACCTCGCGTTCCCGGACGGTCGCCACGAGATGGTCGAGGTAGGCGGCCTGGGCGTCGAGGAGGGAGACGCGGTGGAAGGACCGGCCCAGGTGCCAGTCCGAGGTGTGCAGGATCCTCACGCCATCACTCCGCCGGTTCCGGCCTGCATCGTCGTCGTCCTCCACCCCGTGGGCCGCGCACCGGCGGTCCGTGATCCCGCTCGGCACCGACCACGCTAACGCCGCCGGGCCGCCGAACCCGCATCAATCATGATTCCGGCGTCCGTGGGATTGCCCTCACCTCTCCCCGACGCCCGGTCACACGTCGCCGTACGCCTCGCCGCCCAGCTCCAGCGTGGCGGTCCCCGCGGTGGCGTCGGCCAGCCAGGCGGTGAACGCCTCGACGTCGGCGTCCGGCAGCCCGATCTCGAGGGTGACGGCCTCGGCGTACCGCACCTCGCGGACGTCCCGCCCGGTGGCCCGCAGGTCGTTCTCCAGCCTTCCGGCCCGCTGGTGGTCGACGTGGACCGTGGCGAGCCGGAAGCGCTGCCGGGTGATGGTGCCGAGCACGTCGAGGGCTTCGCCGACCACTCCCCCGTACGCCCGGATCAGCCCGCCCGCCCCGAGTTTGACCCCGCCGTAGTAGCGGGTGACGACCGCCACGGCGTACCGCACCTCCCGCCGCATGAGCATCTGGAGCATCGGGACACCCGCGGTGCCGCCGGGTTCGCCGTCGTCGCTCGCCTTCTGCACGGAGGCGTCGGCGCCGATCACGTACGCGAAGCAGTTGTGGGAGGCGGCCGGGTGCTCCTTGCGGACGCGGGCGACGAAGTCCTGCGCTTCCTGTTCGGTGGCGGCGGGGGCGAGGGAGCAGAGGAAACGGGATCGGTTGATCTCGCTCTCGTGCACACCCGCGCGGGCGACGGTCCGGTACTGCTCCTGCATCCGTCCACCCTATGCGCCGCGGCACCGGCGGCTTCCGGCGGGAATGGCGGGCGGGAGCCGTTCGTTGTCCGGGCGTGGACACAGAGGCACAGACGATCCGGCGGATTCTCCAGGACTCGGGTGACACCTGGGCGGTGGTGGGGCTCTCCAACAACCGTTCCCGGGCCGCCTTCGGGGTGGCACAGGTCCTCCAGCGCTTCGGCAAGAGGGTGGTGCCGGTGCACCCGAAGGCCGAGACCGTGCACGGGGAGCAGGGGTACGCCTCGCTCGCGGACATCCCCTTCCCGGTCGACGTGGTGGACGTGTTCGTCAACAGCGAGCTGGCGGGCGGGGTCGCGGACGAGGCGGTGGCACTGGGGGCCAAGGCGGTGTGGTTCCAGCTCGGCGTGGTGGACACGGAGGCGTACGAGCGCACGCGGGCGGCGGGCCTGGACATGGTGATGGACCGGTGCCCCGCGATCGAGATCCCGGGCCTGAGGTAAGGGTGTCGGGAGCGCCCGGCGTGGGGAAGACTCCCCGCCATGGGTGACCCTCCCGACGGCGACCGGCTGAGCGCCGCGCTGTCCGCTCTGGGCGTGCGCCCCGGCGACGTACTGCTGGTGCATGCCTCCCTGCGGTCGGTGGGGCCGGTGCAGGGCGGCCCCACCGCCGTGCTGGCCGCCCTGCGCCGGACCGTGGGGCCGGAGGGGACGGTGGTGGTCCCCACGTTCACCCCGGAGAACTCCGACACCTCCCCGCACTACCGCGCCCGCGTGCGGGGCCTGGACTCCGAGGCGCGCGAAGCCGTCCGCGCGTCGATGGAACCGTTCGACCCGGCGCGCACCCCTGCACCGTCGATGGGCGCCCTGGCCGAGACCGTTCGGACGGCGGTGGGCGCGGAGCGCAGCGGCCATCCGCAGACCTCCTTCGCCGCGATCGGCCCCGGGGCCGGGAAGCTGCTCGCCGGGCACCGGCCGGACTGCCACCTCGGGGAGGACTCCCCGCTCGCCCGGCTGTACGAGGCCGACGCGAGGATCCTCCTGCTCGGCACCGGCTACGACACCTGCACCGCCTTCCACCTGGGCGAGTACCGCAGCCCCGGACCTCCGCTCCGCCACTACCGCTGTGTGGTGGCCCCGCGGGGCGTGCGCCGGTGGTGGGAGTACGAGGATGTCGCTCTGGACGACGGGGACTTCGCCGCCCTGGGCGCGGCGTTCGAGGAGACCGCCGCCGACGGTGGCCTACGGGCGGGGCGCGTGGGCGCGGCCGAGTGCCGGCTCGTCCGGCTGCGCCCCGCCGTCGACTTCGCCACGGCCTGGCTCACGGAGCACCGGGCGGCAGTGCGTTGACCCGGCCGCCCGGCGGGAGGTTCAGACGCCGAGGCACTCGACGAGGACGGCGCCAGGGAGGGCGGCGAGCGCCTTGCCGGGGACGATGAGCTTGCCGCGTAGCCTGCCGCTGCCGATCAGGCCCCACTCCTCGTCCACCACGGCGGGGTCCAGCAGGAGGGGCCAGCCGGCGGGGAGGCCGATCGGGGTGATGCCGCCGTACTCCATGCCTCGCCGACCACCGCGCCCATCGACGCGAAGGAGGCCCTGCGGGCGTCGAAGGCGCCGATGGGCGCGCGCACGGCGGTCACGCTGACAGCGGCGGGGGCGGGTACGTCCGGGCGTCTCAGCGGACGGGCGGGCGTCTCAGCGGACGGGCGGGATGGCGACGGCCATGGTGAACACGGCCGCTACGCCGCCCTCGTTGCGGTAGCCGTGCGGCACGTGCGCCTCGAAGGTGGCGGAGGTCCGGGCGGGGACGGAGTGGGTGCGGCCGTCGACGACGAGGGTCAGTTCGCCCTCGGTCACGTGGAGGAGTTCGACGGTGCCCTCGGGGTGCGGGTCCGAGGTGGTGCCCTCCCCCGGCGCCAGCCGACAGGTCCACAGTTCGAGCGGGCCCCGGGCTTCGGCGCCGACGAGCAGGGTGGTGGAGCTCCCCGCTTCGGTGGACCACATGCGGACGGCCTGGCTCTCCGGGACCAGCCGGACCTGGGTGCCCTGCTCGTGGTCGAGGAGGGTGGTGATGCTGACGCCGAGCGCGTCGGCCAGTTTCACCGTGGTGCCGACGCTCGGGTTCGTCCGCGCCTGCTCGATCTGGATGATCATCCCCCGGCTGACTCCGGCGCGGGCCGCGAGGGCATCGAGGGTGAAGCCGCGTTCCCCCCGCCAGCGCTTGAGGTTGCGGGCCAGCGACTGGGTGAGCTGGTCGAGGTCGGACACGTACCGTCCCTGCGGTGGATGGCGGAGTGCGGGTGGCTGAGTCGCGTACGGCGCATGCCGGGGTCAAGAATATTGCACTGCCGTACGGTGCACTCCCCCGTGCAGGACGCCGTACCGCCACCACCGCCCGCGTCACGGCGTGACCCGTTCGGCGTGTCCCCCTACGGCGTGTCCCGCGCCTCGTCCGATTCGGCGAGAGCCAGCAGCTGCTCGGGCGTGACGCCCTCGGGGATCGGCACGGGAGCGGGCGTGCGCAGGGGCGGCTGCCAGCCCTTCTCCGGGTCCCAGCTGCGGACGACGCGGGCGGGAGCCCCCGCGACCACCGCGTGGTCGGGGACCTCGCCCCGGACGACCGCGCCCGCCGCGACCACCACGTTCCGGCCCAGCCGGGCCCCGGGCAGGATCACCGCACCGGTGCCTATCCAGCAGCCGGGGCCGATCGCCACCGGTTCCATCCGGGGCCACTGCTTGCCCACGGGCTCGTGCGGGTCGTCGTAGCTGTGGTTCGTGGAGGTGATGTAGACGTACGGGCCGCAGTACGTGTCCGAGCCGATCGTCACCGTCGTGTCCGCGATCACATGGCTGCCGCGCCCCAGCACCACGCCGTCGCCCAGGGTGAGGATGAGGTCGGGCCCCAGGTCCAGGTCCGGCATCATTCCGGCGGTGAGCGTGACCTGCTCCCCGATGACGCAGTGCGCGCCGAGCTCGATCCACGGCTCCCCGAACACGGTCCCCTGCGGGAAGGCGAGGCGGGTGCCCTCGCCGATCGCGCCGAACCGCAGCCGCCCGGGGTGCTCGGCGGTGACCGCGCCCGCCCGCTGCGCCCAGGCCCAGCCGCGGTGGACCGCGCGGGATGCGGCGCGGCGCGGCCAGCGGGCGAGGAAGGAGAACGTGTCTCGGTTCTTCGGCACGGGCTCACGGTAGTCGGCGGCGCGGTGGGCGATCCGTACGGTGACCTGTGATGTTCGCCCCACTGCGCGGTGTGCGCCGGGAGCCGTCGCCTACCGTGTGAGTCGGCCCGGTCCGACGGATCCGGCGCATCCGACCGGTTCGGCGGACAGGGCCCAGGGGCACCACACCGGCACGAAGGAGCAGGCGATGGCGGAGCAGGCGTTGATCACGGGCATGGGCGGCAAGGAGCCGGACATCGACGTGGACGCGTTCGTGGCCCCGACCTCCGTGGTGATCGGCGAGGTGACGCTCGCCCCGGGCTCCAGCGTCTGGTACCAGGCCGTGCTGCGCGCCGACTGCGGTCCCATCACGCTCGGCCCCGACAGCAACATCCAGGACAACTGCAGCGTCCACACCGACCCCGGGTTCCCGCTCACCGTGGGCGCACGGGTCTCGGTCGGCCACAACGCGGTGCTGCACGGCTGTGTGATCGAGGACGACGTGCTGGTCGGGATGGGCGCAACGGTGCTCAACGGCGCGCACATCGGCGCGGGTTCGCTGGTCGCGGCGCAGGCCCTCGTACCGCAGGGGATGCAGGTGCCGCCGGGCTCACTCGTCGCCGGGGTGCCCGCGAAGGTGAAGCGGCTGCTGACCGCCGAGGAGTTGGAGGGCATCCGCTTCAACGCGGCCGGGTACGTGGAACTGGCGAAGGCCCACCGCGAGGCGCACGGGGGCTGACGCCCGCATCGCGGGGTCACGGCACCGGGCCGCCGTCCCTCCCGTTCGGGGAGGGGCGGCGGCCCGGTCTCGTTCTCGTAGGGCGGTGGTCAGCCGTTGGGACGCAGGGTCCACACGACGGTCATCTCGCCGGTGACCGCGCCGTCTGCGCGCTGGATCTCGATGGCGACGGGGAATTCCGGCCGCTGTCCGGCGTCCAGCTCGGCGACGACGTCGGCGATGGGACGGCCGAGGGTCGCGGTCGCCGTGACCTCGCCCATGGCGAGCTTCTTGTAGCCGATCTCGGCCTTCACGGCGAGCGGCACGGCGCGCGACAGCTGGTCGCCGAAGGCGGCGATGACGATCGCGCCGCTGGCGGACTCGGCGAGCGTGAACATAGCTCCGGCGTGGGGTCCGCCGAGGTGATTGTGGTACTCCGCCTGGTCGGGCAGCCGGACGACGGCGCGCTCCGGGGTGGTCTCCAGGAATTCGAGGTCGAGGGTCCGGGCCATCGGAACCGTCGCGACGAGCATCTCGCCGACGGTCATCTGTTCAGCGCTCATGCCTGAAGGTTACTCATCAGTAGCACCGTTTGGCCATCGCCTTGTGACGGCTCTGGGACAGGGCGGCCGTAGAAGCGGTCGCACGGCCCATCTATGGTTACTGGCCATGTGGCCAGGAACGCAGCCGCCCGGGGGCGAGCAGAACCCGCAGGACCAGAACCAGAACCCGTACCAGCAGCCGGGGTACCAGCAGCCGAATCCCTACCAGCAACCGGGATATCCGCCGCAGGGCCCGCCGGGGCAGCCCGCCGAGCCGGGCTACGGGTACCCGCAGGGCCCGCCGCCCGGTGGGCAGCCGGGCTATCAGCAGCCCAATCCCTACCAGCAGCCGACGGTGCCGCAGTACGCCGTCCCTGGTCCGCCCGGCGGGCCGAAGCCCGGCGGCGACAAGAAGAAGACGACGATCGTGGCGATCGTCGCGGCGACCGCGGTCGTGATCGCGGCGGGCGTCACCGGATTCCTCGTGCTCGGCAAGGACGACGAGGGCGGCCAGAACGTCGCCGACGACAAGAAGTCCGCGTCGCCGAGCGCCAAGCCCAGCGAATCGGCCACCGGCTCCGCGCCGCCCGCGGAGAACCCGCGGGGCTCCGACAGCGACCCCAAGCCGGTCATTCCGGGCTGGAAGGTCGTCACCAACCCCAAGTGGGGCACACAGTTCGACGTTCCCGGTGACTGGGAGGTCGCGAGCTCGGGGATGTTCTCCGGCTTCGAGGACGCCAAGAAGCCCGACGGCCCACCCGTCGCCGGCTTCTCCGCGCCCGCCTACTACAAGAGCAAGTGGTGCGTCGACGACTCCGACGGGGACGGCAGCGAGGAGGACACCGGGCTCGCCGGCGTCGGGACGAAGGGTGCCCAGGGCGCCAAGAACACCGACGAGGCCGCGACGAACGAGGCCGCCAACTGGGTGTGGGCCGCGTACGCCCAGCTCGACCCGAAGTCCAAGGTCAAGATCGGCAAGGCCAAGCCGTTCACCACCAAGTCGGGTCTCTCCGGCAGTGTCGTGCAGGCCACCGCCCTGGAGCTGGCCAACAAGGAGAAGTGCGACAGCGACGGCAAGTCGATCGCCTTCTCCTTCAAGAACTCCAAGGGCGACTTCTCGACCTGGGTCCTCTACGCCGCCGCCGGCGTCAAGGACGAGCTTCCGGACACGACCATCCAGCAGATCCTGAGCACGGTCCGCCTCGCGGGTGAGCCCACCGGCTGACACCCGCGCCGCATCGCGTTCCCGCCCTGCTCCGCACCACCCGGCCGTCGGGAGCCTCAGCCCACGCTGAAGGCCCCGTCGGGCGGTTCGGGCGAGGCGACCGCGTCCGCGTCGGCCACCGGGCGGGCCCCGCCGAGGAACCGGGTCAGCGCGCTCCCGTGGGTGACCCGGGCCGGAAACGCGTCGGCGGCGCACAGGCGGACCAGCGGGGCCACGTCGATCGGCGCGTGCGAGGCGAGCAGCACCACGTTGCCGAAGCGCCGCCCGCGCAGCACCGCCGGTTCCCCGATCAGCGCGAGCTCCGGGAAGACCGCGGCGAAGTTCGCCAGCTGGGAGCGGAGGAAGACGAACGGCGCGCTGTCGGCCAGGTTGGCCGTGTAGATCCCGTCCCCGCGCAGCGCCCGGCCGGCGGCCCGCGCGTACTCGACGGAGGTGAGGTGCGCCGGAACCCGGGAGCCGCCGAAGACGTCCGCGATCAGGAGGCCGACGGAGGCGGGGGCCGTCGCTTCCAGCCGTTCCCGGGCATCGGCCGCGTGCAGGGAGATACCGCTCCCGTCGGGCAGCGGCAGATGTTCCCGGACCAGCCGCAGCAGCTCGCGGTCCGCCTCCACCACGTCCTGCCGTGAGCCGGGGCGGGTCACCGCCACGTAGCGGGGCAGGGTCAGCGCCCCGCCGCCGAGGTGCAGGACGTCCAGGGGTGCGCCCGGCTCCGCCGCGCGGTCCACGACGTGGGCGAGCCGCGTCACGTACTCGAACTCCAGGTGGGACGGGTCGTCGAGGTCGACGTAGGACTGGGGCGCGTCGTCGACCGTGAGCAGCCAGGCCCGGTCGCGGTCCACGTCGGGCAGCAGCCGGGCGGTGCCGTGATCGACCTCGCGGATGACGGGTATCGGCTCGTTCACCTCTCCATTGTCGCCTCCCTCGCACGGCGGCCCGCCACCCCTGGGACGAGGGGCGGCGGGCCGCCGTGGTGCTCAGAGCAGCGCGGTGACCGTGCCCGCGCCGACCGTGCGGCCGCCTTCGCGGATCGCGAAGCCGAGGCCGGACTCCAGCGGCACGTCCCGGCCCAGCTCCACGGTCATCGTGACCGTGTCACCGGGGCGCGCGACGGCCGCGTCGCCGAGGTCGACGTCGCCGACGACGTCCGCCGTACGGATGTAGAACTGCGGCCGGTAGCCGGTGGCGACCGGGGTCGACCGGCCGCCCTCCTTCGCCGACAGGACGTACACCTGCGCGGTGAACCGGCGGCTCGGCACCACACTGCCCGGCGCGGCCACGACATGGCCGCGGCGGACCCGGTCGCGCTCCACCCCGCGCAGCAGCAGCGCCACGTTGTCCCCGGCCTCGGCGGACTCCATCGGCTTGCCGAAGGTCTCCAGGCCGGTGACGACCGTCTCGACGTCCGCGCCCAGCACCGCGACCCGGTCGCCGACGCGGACGGTGCCGCGCTCGACCGCGCCGGTGACGACGGTGCCCCGGCCGGTGATGGTCAGGACGTTCTCGACGGACAGCAGGAACGGCGCGTCGGTGTAGCGCACCGGCATCGGTACGTACGTGTCGACGGCGTCCAGCAGCCCTTCGATCGCCGCCGTCCAGCGTGGGTCGCCCTCCAGCGCCTTGAGTCCGGAGACCCGGACCACGGGGACGGTGTCGCCGCCGTACCCGTGCGCGGAGAGCAGCTCGCGGACCTCCAGCTCGACCAGGTCGGTCAGCTCGGGGTCGCCCGCGTCGGCCTTGTTGAGGGCGACGACGATGTGGTCGACGCCCACCTGACGGGCCAGCAGGACGTGCTCGGCGGTCTGCGGCATGATCCCGTCGAGCGCGGAGACGACGAGGATCGCCCCGTCGAGCTGCGCCGCTCCCGTGACCATGTTCTTGATGTAGTCGGCGTGGCCGGGCATGTCGACGTGCGCGTAGTGGCGGGTGTCGGTCTCGTACTCGACGTGCGCGATGTTGATGGTGATGCCGCGCTGGGCCTCCTCGGGGGCCCGGTCGATCCGGTCGAAGGACACGTAGGAGGTGGAGCTGCCGCCGCGCTCGCTGAGGACCTTGGTGATGGCGGCGGTGAGGGTGGTCTTGCCGTGGTCGACGTGGCCCATGGTGCCGATGTTGAGGTGCGGCTTGGTGCGCACGTAAGCCGTCTTGGACATGGCTCGTTCCTTTGAGAACTCGAAGCTGAGAGGAGAAGACCCCAGGGCCCCGCCGACCCTCCCCTCACGGGGTCCGCCGGACTGTCGGGGGAGGGTCAGCTTCGGGCGCCGCCGATGGGCGCTGCGGCAGCGGTGAACGCTGCTGCGACGACTGCTGCTGCGGCCGGGGCGACTGCCTCGGCGACCGCGCCGTTCACGGCAGCCTTCGGCGCGGCCGCGACTGCGGGCCGCGCTGCGAGGAAGGCGTACCGGAACATGCCCCTGATCATGGCCGGGCTGGGCGGCCGCGTCGAATGGTTTTCCCGGTGCCTCAGAGGTTCTTGAGCGCCTCGCGCACGGAGAGCGGCGACAGGCGGGGCCCGGCTCCCTCGACGAAGTCGCGTACGGCGGTGGGGTCGGTTCTGGCGTACTCGCGCAGGGCCCAGCCGATCGCCTTGCGGATGAAGAAGTCGGGGTGGTCCGCGCGGCGCAGGCAGTAGCCGAAGAGCCGGTCGGTGTCGGTGGCTTCCCGGTAGCGCAGTTGGTGGAGGAGGGCGGTCCTGGCCGCCCAGAGGCTGGGGTCGTCGATCCACCGGTCCATGTCCCGGGCGAGCGCCGGGTCGGCGGCGACCAGGGGTCCCGCGACATGCACGGCGAGCACGTCGACCGTGTCCCACCAGGCGACGGTGGTCACGAGGTGGTGCAGGACGGGCAGGAAGCCGGAGGTGCAGCGGCCCACGTACCGGCGCAGGTAGTCGGCGGCGAAGTACTGGTACTCCCGCTCCGGCAGCCGCCAGCAGCGCAGCGCGATCGCCGTGCAGTCCCGCTCGTCCGGCCGCCCGGCGCCCGCCAGCACGGTCCGTGACAGGGCCCGGCGCTCGGGGGTGGGAATCCCGAGGAAGGGGGCGATGTGCTTCATGTACGTGGCGGCGCCCTCCGCCCGTACGGGGTCGGCGGCCGGGGCGTAGGCGCCGACGAGCCGCTGCAGGACGGTGTCGGCGAGGGCGCTGTCCGGCGGGACGGGGGCATCGGCGGCGGGGTTCACGCGACGCACATTACGACGATCACATGGCGTTTTCGGTTACTCTCCCCGAATGTTCGACCCCGTCCCCACCGCCCGGCCCGCTTCCGGTCCGGCTCTGCGCCTCTCCCGGGCGCTGCTGTCGCCGTGGTCCCGGTTCTCGCTGCTCGTGGTGGTCCTGCTCGGGGCCGCGTCGACGATGCTGTTGTTCGAACCGCAGCGGCTGCTGGCGTCGGGCTGGCCGCCCCAGCTGACCGGGGGCACGGCCGCAATGCTCTTCGGGCTCGCGTACGGGGCGCTGACGGTGGCGTTCGTGCCGCGCCCGCTGCTCAACATCGCCGCGGGTGCGTTGTTCGGCGCGCAGACGGGTCTGGCCGCGGCGCTGGCGGGCACGGTGCTGGGCGCGGGCGTGTCGTTCATGCTGGGCCGGGTGCTGGGTCAGGACGCGCTGCGGACCCTGCTGCGAGGGAGGCTGCTCACCGCCGCGGACGGGGTGCTGAGCCGGCACGGCTTCCGGTCCGTCCTGGCGCTGCGGCTCTTCCCCGGAATCCCGTTCGCCGCCGCCAACTACTGCGCGGCGACTTCCCGGATGAGCGTTCCGCCGTTCCTCCTGGCCACCGGGCTCGGGTCGATCCCGAACACGGCGGCGTACGTGATAGCCGGCAGCGAGGCCGCGTCGCCGACCTCGCCCGTGTTCCTGGCCGCCATGGGCTTCATCGTGCTGTCCGGTCTCGGCGGCGCGCTGGTGGCCTGGCGCAAGCGCCACCGGCTGGGCCGGGATACGCCGAAGGACTGAGCGCACGGCGGCACGTGGATGACCGGTGCAGTCGGCCTGGCGTTTACTTTCAGGCGATACGCTGCCCGCGACCTCGATGTCCTTGACCGCACTCCGCACGCAGCCGACGGGCCCAGGCGTCCGTGGCCGATGCACGATCACCTCCGGGATGGCAAAAGCCCCATGAGCTGGTTCGAATCATTCGTCCTGGGACTCGTTCAGGGACTGACCGAGTTCCTGCCGATCTCCTCCAGCGCCCATCTGCGGCTGACCGCCGCGTTCGCCGGCTGGCACGACCCGGGGGCCGCCTTCACCGCCATCAGCCAGATCGGCACGGAGGCGGCGGTGCTCATCTACTTCCGCAAGGACATCGCACGGATCCTGTCGGCCTGGTTCCGCTCGCTGACGGACCGTGCGATGCGCAGTGACCACGACGCGCAGATGGGCTGGCTGGTCATCGTCGGCTCGATCCCCATCGGGGTGCTGGGCCTCACGCTCAAGGACCAGATCGAGGGTCCGTTCCGTGACCTGCGGCTGATCGCGACGACGCTCATCGGCATGGGCATCGTGCTGGGCATCGCGGACCGGCTGGCCGCGCGCGACGAGTCGGGCGGCAGACACCGCGTGGTGAAGGAGCGCAAGACGCTCAAGGATCTGGGCGTCCGGGACGGTCTGATCTTCGGTTTCTGCCAGGCGATGGCGCTCGTGCCCGGTGTCTCGCGCTCGGGTGCGACCATCAGCGGTGGTCTGCTGATGGGCTACACCCGTGAGTCGGCCGCCCGCTACTCGTTCCTGCTGGCGATCCCCGCGGTGCTCGCCTCGGGGGCGTACGAGCTCAAGGACGTGGGCGAAGGGCATGTCTCCTGGGGCCCGACGATCTTCGCGACCCTGGTGGCGTTCTTCGTCGGATACGCCGTCATCGCGTGGTTCATGAAGTTCATCACCACGAAGTCCTTCATGCCGTTCGTGATCTATCGGGTGCTGCTCGGCATCCTGCTGTTCGTGCTGGTGGGAGCCGGTGTGCTGAGCCCGCACGCGGGCGAATCCGGCGGCTGAACCAGGGCCGCACAGGTGGCGCTATCCAGCATTTCCTAGCGCCTGATTGCAGCACCACGCCATGATCATCTCCCACTCATCTCCCACCGGGGAGGCGGGAAACACCCTCGTAGGCTTAGGACGTGTGCGTCCGCAAAGTAGGGGATGACACGGAAGGGCCCGCACGGCAGTGCGAGCCCTTCCGTACAGAGGGTGGAGCGGGTCAGCTGAGGTTCATGTCCGGCATAGGCCGCACCTTCTCCGCTAGGAAACGCAGCCGCTCATCCACCGTGTCCCAGGCATCGCCGGTGAGGTCGGCCGGCCGTAGGGCCAGGCGTCCGCGTCCAGGGCGATTCGGGTGAACTCCGAGCTGTCGACCAGGTCCCGAGCGAGCCGGTCGAGGGCGCGGGCGGCCCGCACGTGGCAGGCCGCGTCCAGCACCAGTTGACGCTCCGCACGGCTCGGCAGAACCCGGAAACCAACCGCGGCACCGCCGTACGCCAGAGCACCACGTGCGGGGCCCCCTGACCTGTGAGGACAAGGACGGGGGGCTTCCACTGCGACCTCGACGACATCGCAAGCCTGGTGTCGGCCGACCTCGACCCGGCGCTCAAGCTGACGTGCACCACTCCTACGAAGCAGCTCGTCCATGGACCACGTCGTCCAGATGCACACCGAGATGATCACCGGCCTCCGGCTCCTCGGACCCACACGGGCCGAGTGAGAGGTCCGGTCGCTCGACTATGCTGACACCAGCGTTGCGCTGCGCCCGTGTCCGCGATCCGGGATGAGGGCCCCCGACCTCTTCGAGTCGCCTGGAGGAAGCCGTGACCGCCGAACTCCCCGACTGGATGATCCCGCCCAGGATCAGCGGCTGGGAAGCCGATGACCTCGACCACCTCGCCCAGGCACCGCGGCACACCGAACTCATCGACGGAGCCCTGATCTTCATGATGTCGCCGCAGCGGTCCTGGCACGCCCGGCTGGTGGAGAACCTGACCTTCGCCCTGCGCCAGGCCGCCCCCGTCGGGTTCGACGCCGAGCGTGAGATGACCGTCCGGCTCGACAAGAAGAGCCGCCCCGAGCCGGACATCCTGATCACAACCGCCCCGTACGACCCCGACCGGACCTGGTACGCGCCCGAGGACGTCATCCTGGTCATCGAGGTCGTCTCGGAGGAGTCGGCGGACCGCGACCGTTCCCTGAAGCCCTTCAAGTACGCACAGGCCAGGATCCCCCACTTCTGGCGCGTCGAGGACGAGACCGGCGCCCCCACCGTCCACACCTACGAACTCGACGTCATGACCAGCACCTACGTGGCCACCGGCATCCACCGCAACCGGTTGAAGGTATCCGTCCCCATCCCCCTCGACATCGACCTCGACAGCCTCGTGCCCTGACTCGCTGCCGGACGCCGGGCCACGGTTTCACGAGCTGCGAGCTGCCTCACGACCCCGCGAGGGCGAAGGCGAACGGTTCGCGGGGCTCGTAGCGGCCGGTCACATCGCCGACCAGGTTATCGGCGGTCGGGTCGAGGCGGGCGGCGCGGGTGACGTCGACGCGGTCGAGGCGGGTCCAGACGTTGTCGGGGCTGGAGGAGGACTCGAAGGCGTAGACGCGGTGAGTGAGGTCGGCGAGGGTGCGCCAGATGGTCATGGAGATGTTCGGACGGGCCGCCTCCGTCGTGCCCGGCAGCGGCAGGGCGCCGCCGAACACCTCGTACCGTTTCAGATGGTCCGGCTGCTGATCAAGCGGCGGGGGCGCGGGCCCGCCCGGGGCGCCGCGGTCGACCAGGACTGTCCCTTGAAGGTCTGGTTGATCGACTCGATGACCTGTCGCAGTGGCTTGAACAGATGCGCCCCGGCCCGCTCGGCTTCTCCCTTGCGGGCCGTCCGTAACAGCACCAGCTCACGCTCGGTCAGGTCCCGCTCGAACTCGCGGCCGTAGTAGTTCTTGTCACCGGTGATCGTCTGCCGGGAGTGGGAGGCCGTCACGTCCGGCGCGGTGTCGAGCATGTCGCGCAACGTCTCGCGCTCGTCGGCCTTGGCACCGGTCAGTGCGAACAGCACGGGCAGCCCGCCGATCGCGCACACCTGGTGCAGCCGTAGTCCCCAGAAGTACCGGGAGTGCGACGTGCAGTAGCCGTACTGCGCCCAGCCGGCCAGGTCGGAGCGCTTCGCGGTCTCTCGCGAGCAGCCACAGCCGACCGGGGTGGATTCGACTACACAGACATCGTCGCACCAGACGGCCCGGTCCGTCAGCGGCCAGAACACCCGCTCGGCTTGGGCCTTTTTCTTGGCGAACGGGTTGTCCTCGGCGGAGCTCCAGCCCGTCCGGCCCGACTTCGCGCTCACCCACCGGGTGGCGTAGACGTCCTCGCGGCCGGCGAACAGCGCCCGGAACAGGGCGATCTTCGCCTCCGTCCCGGAGGACGCGTCCGCGTACGGCAGCCCGTGGCCGCCTTCCGTGATGACCGGTGGGGGAGGCTCGGGGACCGGAGCCAGCGCCCGTGGCGCGTCGGGTGCGGGAACTCCCAGCCGGGTGCGCACTGCCGGTTCCAGGCGCGCGAACCGCGGGGCTTGTCCGTCCCCTTTCAGCCGCGTGGCCGGGGCCATTTCTCCCGCAGCCACGCCAGGTCGGTCTCGGTGCGGATGCGGGCCGCTCGCTCACGGGTGAACACCGCGTTCGTCTTGGTCAGGACCAGGGTGTAGGGGCGTCCCTGACGCCGGGTGGTGTGGGACACGGGCAGGCCGGCCAGATCGATACGGCTGTGGATGTGCCGGCGCCGGTCCTTCGCGAGTGGCCAATCCATGACCCGACGAGTGCGGGAGGTGAGGAAGGCGTCGAGGTCGGGGCAGAGGCCGCAGCCGGACCGGCAGGTACTGGCCGGGGTGAGTGACCAGTCGTCCGCCGCGCGTACGGGGCGGGTGACGGCCGCAGTGAGCCGGGCCTCGCAGTGGTCGGCGAGCGTCTGGAAGGCGTGGGCCGCGGGTGCCCCGTCTCGTACGGTCGACGGTCGGCGGGCCGCGGTGCGCAGGGCCGGGAGCAGGCATTCCAGGGCGGTGTCCGGCAGGCCGCGCAGCGCGGTGACGATCGTGCCGGCGGTTCTCGGGTCGCACGCCTGCAGGATGCGGGCCAAGGGAGCTCCCAGCCGTTCCATGCCCGCGCGGCGCTCCGCCTCGCGGCCCACGTCGAGCCAGCCGGTGAGCTGCTGCTCGGCCGCTTGCCAGACGCCCTCGACCAGCGGTGCCGCCACCGCGTCTCCGTCACCGTCAGCGGTCCGCAGCGCGGCGCAGAGGCCGGGCAGAGACTCCAGCCACGCTGCGCGATCCGCCCCGGTGTACGCGGCGACCGGGCCGAACCAGCTGCCGACGGCCCCGCGCGACCACGTCCGCCCGTACCGTGCGGCCGCTTCCGCGAGATCGGGGACGTGTCGCTCGCCCAGGGTCTCCACCCCGAAGGGCGCAAGGAGCATCGCGGCGGTGTCCGCTTCCTCCAGTCCCACCGCGACGTGCAGGGCGGCAGTGAAGAGTGGAGCGGCCGCTTCGCCCGAACCGCGATGCTTCCAGATCGGGGCGAGCGACCGGGCGAGCGCACGCGCCAGCTCCAACTCCCCGGTGTCCAAGTGGCCCTGGAGTTCTCGCAGGGCTCCCTCGGAGCCGGCCTCGGCGCGTGCCGCGAACGAGCGTTGCCGCGGCCAGAGCACCACTGCGGCCCGCCGGTACCAGCGGTCCAGGGTGTTGCCGTAGTTGCCCATGTAGCCCTCGTACTCGGACTGGTAGGGCGTGAGGTCCTTGTTCTCGGTGGTGGCGCACACCTCGGCGTAAGAGACGGGCAGGGAGATCTGCTCACCGTCGGCGCCGTCGGGGCGGGTCCACCAGTCGAGGGTGATCTCGTCGTCGATCAGGTCGCCCAGCTCGTAGTCGGAGAAGTCGCCACTGCGGCGGCGCTCGGCCCCGGGCTCCCCGTCGGGGTCGAGGAGGCACTCACCCACGCACTCCTCGTCCTCGCAGCCGTCGAAGTGCTCGACATCGCCGTAGTAGTCGTAGCGGTCGTAGGGCGGTACGGCGTCCCAACTCTCTTTCACCTCGGCCAATGCGAGGACCGCCTCGCAGCCTGCACGCCCGGCGGCCTGGCGGAGCCGGGTGGCACGCGTGGCGTCGGCACCCTTGAGGCGGTCCCAGTCCAGGCCACGCTGGGTGTACTCGTGGTCGAGGAGGTACACGAGGCGGTTCGGGGGCGCCGTTTTCTGGCGGCCGTAGGCGTAGCGCTCTTCGGCCGGCTCGGTGAAGTGTTCGGTCAGGCAGTGGGCCAGGTCGGCGGCCGGGCCGCCGTCGTCCTCGCCGGCCAGGCGGGTGCGTTCGGCGAGGAGGTTCATGGTGAGGGTGACGCGGTAGCCGGACTTGACGGGCTTGACCTCGTGCAGGCAGTCCGCGTAGAAGGCAGCGAAGGTCAGCTTCTCCCGGGACGCCCGGTGGACGACGCTCCGGCCGACGTGCGAGACGACGAGTTCACCGCCGGTGTGGTGCGAGGGCAGCGAGACCACCAGGGTGCCCACCATGGAGTCGTCCTTCTCGGAGTCCTGGTGCGGCAGGAAGAACTGGCCCTTGCCATAGACGAGCAGCGCGTGCGGTTCGGCCCGCAGGACGGTGGTGGGCGGCAGACCGAGCGCGGTACGGACGCCGTCGAGGACGACGCTCAGGGTGCGGTCCCAGTCGGGGCCGCCCAGGGCGATCCGGTCCGGGGTGATCTCCCAGGTATCGCGCACGCTGGTGTCGGCCAGGGTCTGCTCACCGCGGCCGAAGCGG
Organism: Streptomyces anulatus; assembly: GCF_000721175.1. Taxonomy (GTDB): domain Bacteria; phylum Actinomycetota; class Actinomycetes; order Streptomycetales; family Streptomycetaceae; genus Streptomyces; species Streptomyces anulatus_C. The sequence goes on along the minus strand of NZ_JOEZ01000009.1, from coordinate 76,570 downwards.
GCCTGCCGGGCCTGCGCGATCAGCTTCTTGGTGACCGGAGCGCGCAACGGCAGGGGCAGCACCCCGACGCCGTCGACCTCGATCCGCAGCGCGCGGGCGGACATCTCGATGCGGGTACTGAAGTCCCCGCATCGCTCCGAGGCGTCGAGCAGCTTCGCCAGTTGCTTTCGTGCTCCGTGTCCCATGGTGTTTCGTTCCCCTGGTCGGCAGCGTGCCGTTACCTCTGTCCCGGAAACCCTAGCGCTGCGGGAAGTCCCTGTTCTCAGATGGCAGAACGGCCTTGACATCCGGGGCACCCGCGCAGGTTCAGGGAAGGCCCGGGACGGTGGGGCGTTCAGCGGGGTGATCAAGGGGGCGGTTCTGTTCCCTGTGGAGATCGACCTCAGCCGGATCTAGGGGCTGTGTGATGTTGTGATCAACCAGTGGCCGGCAGGAGATCATCGATCCAGATCATTGAGGCGCGGAGGTGGAGGCCGGCGAGGTAGCTCGCGGGTGTCTTGTCGAACCGGGTGGCGATGCCTCGCCAGGCCTTCAGCTTGTTGATCAGGCGCTCGACGGTGTTCCGCTCCTTGTGGAGGCGGGCGTCGTGGCTGACGGGCCTGCCGCCCTTGCTGCCCTTCTTCTTCCGGTTGGCGGCCTGGCTTCATGCCGTTCGTCATCTACCGCATCGTGCTCGGCATCGTCCTCTTCGTTCTGATCTGGGCCGGGGTGCTGAGCCCGCACGCGGGTGAGTCCGCAGGCGTCACTCCGTAGGTTTGTGCGCCCCGCCCGGGAGCAGCCGGGCGGGGCGATCCAGCAGCGCAGCAGCCAGCAGCGCGGACGGATGTCCTCACCCTACGGCGGGGGTCTGACAACGCCAGTGCCTGACTCTGTCCTTCGACCACCGGTGTTCGGTGACGCGTAGCTCAGGCGCACGGCGACGCCCGCCGCGGATGTGACACCCGCTGTTCAGGCTGCGGAGTGGCTGCCGGGTGTGTGGTGTTCCTCGCCGGGGGCGGAGTCGAGCTGTGTCCGCAGTCCTGCGAGTCCCTGGGCCAGAGCACCGCGTTCGCCGGGGGGCATGCCGGCGATGGCCTGGTGGAGCATGGCGTCGCGTTGTTCGCGGATGCGTTGCAGGTGCTCTCTGCCGGTGGGGGTGAGCCGGAGAATGATCTCGCGGCCGTTGTCCGGGCACGGTAGGCGTTCGAGGAAGCCGATGGCTTGGAGACGGTCGCACATCCGGGTCACGGTCGGAGGCGCGGAGGCAAGGCGTTGACACACGGTGCGCATGCGTACTCCCTCTCCACGGTCGACGACGTACATCAGGCGGAGCTGGGATGTGGAGCCGGGTGCTGTCATGCCGGTGGTCGCGTTTCTGGCGTGGTCCCACATCACGTCGAGAAGTTCGACGATGGAGCTCGCGGAGTGGGTGGCCTCCTGCCAGGCCGTGCTGGAGGCGGCCTCTGCTGCGGTCATGATTACCCGTCGGGTGTGTGCTTCTGCCTGGTGAAGGGCCGGGCAGTGGCTCAGGTGGTGCTGTCCGGTCCGGTGGGTCGGGCCGCCATGGCGCTTTCCCCGGTGATCGAGGGCGTCACGGATCCGGCCGGGGGCGGGGCTGTGAGGTGGTCAAGGGTACCGGTGAGGGTCAGGAGCCGGTCCAGTCTCGCGGGCCGGTCGTCCAGGTGCATCCGCACCCCTGCCTCGGTGGTACGGCGGCTGATCATCAGCAGGGCGCAGAGGCCCATGGAGTCGACGGCGCCGAGATCCGCGCATCCCAGGTACAGGTCGGTCAGGGCGGGCCGTGCGGTGAGCTGGGCGACGGCCTCCTGCACGAGGAGGTCGGCGTTGTCGTGGTCGAGGTCCCCGTGTAGCTCTATCCGGACGCTGTCCTGGGCGTCGACCGTGGTCAGCTCCAGGTGGTTGGGGTGTGTGGTCATGCGGTGTTCCCGGCGGCGGTGGAGTGGGCGGTGGTGAGGGTGTGTGTCCCGGACCGGAGGATGCGGGAGGCCCGGGGGAAGTCCATGAGTTCGCGGGCCAGGAGATCCAGGGCCGGCGGCAGACTCGACGCGGGAACGCCCCGGGCAACGAGGACCTCCGCGGTCCAGGCGATGAACCGGGTGAAGAGTGCCTCGTCGTCGAGGTAGAGGGCGGTGGCGAGGAACTCGACGATGTGCGCGAGATCTTCCGCGGTGCGCTCGCGCTGCAGATCGCTGTAGGCACGCATCGAGGGAAAGGCGTCTTCCAGTGCGGTGAGAACGTGACGCACGAGCGAGGCGCTGCTGCGGGAGACCACGGTGAACTCCTGGTCGGCCAGGTGCGGCAGGTCGTCGGACTGCTGATGGTCGGTCTCCGGCCTGGCAAGCGGCTCCTCGGCGAGGAGGTCGGCGGCGGCGCGGGCGTCGGGGGCCCAGGCGTCAGCGCCCAGCGGCTCCGCGTATCGACCCTCGGGCCCGAAGGCGGCGCCGCCGACGAGGACGGGGACGCCGACGGCCTGGCAGGCGGTGATCGCCGCGTGCGCGGTGGGGAGCCGGGTAGCGATGGAACTGGAGAGCGCGACCGCGTCGGCCCGGGTGTTGTGGAGGTGAACGATCAGGTGCGGGGTGGGGACCTGGGCGCCGAGATGGTCGACTCGCCAGCCGCGCAGCTTCAGGACTTCAGCCAGCAGGCGGGCCGGCAGCCCGTGCCATTCACCGTCCACACAGGCCACGGTGATCCGGCCCCGGGTGACAGCGGTGCGGGCGGCGGGGTGCACGCTCACCGCCGCGACGACCCGTTCGTTGATGGCGGTCGCCGCGTGCTCCTGGGCGACGCTGATCCTGTTGGCCGCCCATTCCTCACCGACGCGGCCCTGCACCCTGGCGATCACGTCCAGCAGGACGCTCTCGGGGTCGGCCCCGTCATCGAGCATGCGCAGCACGAGCTCTGCGGCCGCATGCTCGTCCGAGGTCGAGACGGCGTTCCACAGAAGCCTCGCCGACTCCTCCGCGTGCTCGGAGTGGGGAAGGCGGGGCGAGGTGCTCGTTCTCATGCGGTGAACCTGCCCCGGGTGTGCCCGTTCACCGCACTGAGGTGGTGGGTGCGCGGCGCGGAGATCACGACGACGGCCATGTCGTCGTGGGGCCGGTTGCCCAGCCACTGGGCGGCCAGCATCTGCACGTGCTCCACAATCCCCTCGGCCGGCATGCCCGCACATCCGGCGAGTGCGCGCTTGAGGCGCTCGTCCCCGAACAGGTCGTCGCCCATCGGGCCGCCCTTGGCCTCGGTGATGCCGTCGGTGTACAGGACGCAGGACTCCCCGGGGGCCAGCGACGCGGTGGTGGTGGTGGCGGAGACGTTCGGGATGGCCCCGATCAGGGTGCCGTGGGTGTCGGCTTCCTCGACGGTGCCGTCCGCGCGGACGATCAGCGGGCTGGGGTGGCCGCCGCTGGTGAGCTTGAGGTCCACCGCGCTGCCGCGGCGTACGGCGGAGGCCAGGACCATGGTCGCGAAGCGGGTGTGGTGGGAACTGAGCAACGCGGTGTTCAGCAGGCTGAGCATCCGCTGATGGTCATCGGCCAGTGGCAACAGGGCATGCAGCGTGTTGCGGATCTTGCCCGTCAGCACGGCGGCCTCCAGGCCCTTGCCGCACACGTCCCCGAGCGAAACCAGGGCTCCTGCGCCCTCGACGGTTGCCGGGTGCACGTCGTAGAAGTCACCGCCGATACGCTCATGGTCCGCCGAGGGCCGGTAGCCGCCGGCGAAATCCACTCCGGAGATCTGGTGCAGGTCCGGGGGCAGGAGTTCACGCATCAGCATGTCGCTGACCGTGCTCTGCTCCGCGTACAGCCGGGCAGCCGACATGGCCGCACCCGCACGGGCGGCGAACAACCGGGCGAAGGCCTCCTCCTCGTCGCTGAAGGCGGCGGTCTCCGTCGCTCGCAGCAGGATGAGCGCTCCGGCCGGGACGCCGTGCCCGGGCAGCGGGGTGATCACGATCGAGCCGACCGGCCCGAACCTCTCGGGCGTCATCCACCCAGGGGCCGTGGCCGGGTCGATCCAGCGCGAGGGCACCGGGGGGAACCCGCGCAGCGCCTCCGCAAGCCCCGGCACCTCGTCGAGGTCCACCGTCACCGTGGTCGTCGCGGGGGCACCGCCGCGCACGCAGGTCACCACCGGCAGCCGCTGACCGCGCGCCGGCGCGATCACGAGTGCCGCGTCGGCGAGGTTCTCGGCAGCCATGTGCGCGGTCCCGTCCATGCAGCGCCCGAGATTGAGGGAGGCGAGCAGAACGTTGGACGCCTTCGCGAGGAACGCGCTTCGCTCGCGCTCCCTGCGCAGAGCCTCCCGGGCAAGCTGATGGCCGGTGTCATCCACCAGCCACCACGCCACCGAGCCGTCGCCCCTCACCGTGGGGTGCGCCTCGAAGTGGCGCCCGCCGATGTCGCCGCGCAGTGTCAGTCCGGTCTCCGGGACGGGATGCGGACCGGGGGAGGCCAGCCTGGTGTGCGCGGCACAGAGCCACGCCGGAGCCACATCCACCAGGGATGTCCCGGGGGCTGCGGCCGGCAGAAGCGGACCGGCCGCGTCATTGCACCGCACCACCACGCCTTGGGCGTCAGCGACCAGCACCGGATACGGGGGCCGGCCCCACGGGGAGTCCGGCCGCGTGTCCGCAAGGGTTTGCGCTTGGGTGGAAGCCAAATATCGAGGACCCGCTGAGCGGACCCCTCACCTCATCAACTAGACGATTGCCTGAAGGCAACCATCCCTCACCCTGTCGCCGCCTGGCAACCCGCCCCCACTCCGTGCGGGTCCCCTGCGGAGAAGGTCGCAGGGTCTTCACCTGGCAACCACATGCCCCGTATCCGAAGGGCTAACGATCCCGTCCGCCGGAACGGCCGTGCCAGTCCAGACACATCACGAGGGAGTCGTCCGCGGCGGGACCGGATCCGCGGTGTCCCAGCAGTTCCTGCAGCATCACTCTGGGCACCTGCGGAGCAGGCAGCAGACGGGTGTTCCTGATCGACGCGGCGAGTGCGCGGAGGCTGTACTTCTCACCACCCGGGGACAGCGCGTCGTAGACGCCATCACTGATGAAGAGCAAACGGTCTCCGGGTTCGACCCGGAAGTGCTGCGGAACGTAGGCGGTGTCCTCGAACATGCCCAGGGGCGCCTGCTCCTCCAGCTCGATCGGCTCGACCACACCACCGCGCACCCGCCAGACCCGTGGTGAACCGGCATCGATGACCTCCACGCCCCCGGTCGGGAGGTGGAAGCGGAAGAGCAGGGTCGACAGATACTGGCTTCCCCCGTGCTGCCCGTACACCGCTTGATCGGCCAGGTAGGCCTGGTCGCTCAGGCTCAGGCCGGCGCGGCGGGCGTTGCGCAGCGCGTTGACGCAGAGGTTCGTCAGCAATGCGGCGTCGATGCCTTCGCCCATGCCGTTGCTGACCGTCACATACAGGTCGTCGGCCGACGCCGACCAGTCGAAGCTGTCGCCGAAGATGGCGTACGCGGGCTCCAGCTGGGCACCCAGACTGTACTCCGGCCGGGCACACGAGCGCCCGGGCAGTAGCTGCCACTGCATCTCGGCGGCCAGCGTCAGACGTTCTGCCCTCCGTGCCTGCAGGAAGAGGTCGGTGTCCCGCTCCGCGACGACCACCTCGTGCGCCAGGGCATCGGCGCATTCCCGCAGATCCTCCAGCACGTCCGCGGCCAGATCGGCGCCTTCTTCCACCCGCAGGGTGACGCTCAGGACACCCAACCGGTCTCCCCGGACGCTGACCGGGAGGTGAGCCGTCACGATGGACGCCGAGCGGTCGTACGCACAGTGCGGCTCCTGGGCACCGAACGCACGGCCCGGAGCACTGTCATGCACCGACACCGGTGGACGGGTGTGCGGAAGCATCCCGACGGGCTGCAGCCTCGTCATGGCGTAGTCCGCCACCAGCAGGTCCACCGCCCGGGCACCATGGCGGCGCTCGATCTCGGAGCGGATCACATCGAGAATCTCATGCGGCGCGGCCTCGCGCAGGGAGCGCTCGACCGCGCTGGGTCTGTCCACCGGTACCGGACCTGCTTTCTTGCGCACTTCTCCATCAGAGCGGCTGTCGGCAGCGACCAGCCGGAATGGGTACGAATGCCCCCACGGGAGTTTGGCATGCCTCGGGGCAGCCCACCGGCGGCAACGGGGCCGCCCGTTCCCCCAGACCATCGGCCGCTGGAGTGTCAGGGCAGCGACGGCGTCAGACCGGTGGCGGACAGCACCGCGTCGACCGTCTCGTCCACGGTCAGCTCCGCGCTGTCGATCCAGATCTTCTCGTCGGCCAGTTCGGTGCGCATCGCCGCGTCCAGCGGGGACCAGTCCGTCGTCAGCGTCTTGTCCCGGGCGAGGTTGCGCTCCATGGCCTTCGCCGCGCCCGGGTCCAGGACGACGCGGTGCAGCGGTGCGCCGGTGAGCCTGGCGCGGTAGAAGTCGAGGTGGGCGCGCCGTACGACGACGTCGTCGATGACCGGGAGGAAGCCCGCGGCGACGAAACTGTCCGCCAGCAGGCAGGCGTTGCGGGCCCGGAGGAAGATCTGCCGGTCCGCCTCCTCGTCCCGCTCGGGCGAGGGCCACCGGCCGCCGGAGACGATGAGTTCCTGGAGGGCGTCCACCTCGATGTGGGCCGAGGCGGCGAACCGGGCCGCGAGCGCCGCGGCGACCGTGCTCTTGCCGCTGCCGGGAATGCCGGTCAGCAGCACCGCGCCCGCCGCCGGTCCGGTGTCCACCGGCACTTCCGTCCAGCCCATGGCCGTACTCCTCGTTCAGTACACGTCACGCACGTATCTGCGGTCCGAGGCTAGCTGTTTCACCTGGGCGGCCGCGGCGTCGGGATCGAGGCCCCCGTGGGCGACGGCGATGTCGCGCAGGGCCCGGTCGACGTCCTTGGCCATACGGGAGGCGTCGCCGCAGACATAGAGGTGGGCGCCGTCCCGGAGCCAGGACCAGAGCTGGGCTCCGTGTTCGCGCATCCGGTCCTGGACGTAGACCTTGGCGCGCTGGTCGCGGGAGAACGCGGTGTCGAGCCGGGTGAGGGTGCCCGCGCGGCTCAGGGCGTCGAGCTCCTCGCGGTAGTAGAAGTCCGTGGCGCGGTGCTGCTCGCCGAAGAACAGCCAGTTGGCGCCGGAGTGTCCGAGCGCCCGGCGTTCCTCCAGGAAGCCCAGGAACGGGGCGACTCCCGTACCGGGCCCCACCATGATCATCGGGGTGGCCGGGTCGGCGGGCGGGCGGAAGCGGTCGTTGCGCTGGACGAACACCGGGACGGGGCTGTCCGGTTCGGCGTCGGCGAGGAAGGTCGACGCGACGCCCTTGCGCATCCGGCCGCGGTGGCTCTCGTAGCGGATCACGGAGACGGTCAGCCGCATCCGGTGGGGGTCCGCCAGCGGGCTGGAGGCGATGGAGTACAGGCGGGGCCGGAGCGGTCCCAGCACATCGGCCCACGCGGCTGCCGTGGCCCGTACCGGGTGTTCGGCCAGGACGTCGACGGCCTGCCTCCCCCAGGCCCACCGGTCCCGCTCGCCCTTGTTGTCGGGGCGCAGCAGCTTCTTCAGGAACCGGTCCCCCGTGTGGTCGGCGACCAGGCGAAGCAGGTCCGGGGTGATGCGGGCGATGTCGAGGTGGCGGTGCAGGGCTTCGTCGAGGGGCACCGGCCCGTGACCGGGTACGTCCACCTCGGCGGCGGGGTCGAGTCCGGTGACGGCGAGCCATTCGGCCACCAGGTCCGGGGAGTTGCGGGGCTGTACGCCGAGGGCGTCGCCGGCCGAGTACGTCAGCGGGGTGTCGGCGCCCCGCGTGTCGATCGTGAAAGCGCGGACCTCCTTCGTCGCGCCGGGCAGGCTCAGGAGGCGGTTCCCGGTGAGGAGGGCGGTCACGGGCGCGGCCCTGGAGGGGCGGGCGGCCGGCTTCTCACCCGGTGTCCCCGTCGCTTTCACGGGTGGCGTGGCCTCTGTCCGTGGCGCCGTCCCTTCCGGTGTCGTCGTCTCCAGTGCCGCTCGGACCTCCTTGAGCCACTGACCGAAGGGCTGTTCGTATTCCGGTTCGCAGTCGGTGCGCGGGACCAGCCGCTCCGCGCCCAGTTCGCCGAAGCGTTCGTCCAGACGGCGCCCGTGGCCGCAGAAGTCGTCGTACGAGGAGTCGCCGAGCGCGAGGACGGCGTAGCGGACGCCGTCCAGGCGCGGGGTTCCGGGGGCGTTCAGCGACTCCCAGAAGCCGGAGCCGTTGTCGGGTGCGTCGCCGTCGCCGAAGGTGCTGGTGACGACGAGGAGGTCGGCCGGGCTGGGCAGGGCGTCCGGCGTCCCGTCGTCCATGCCGAGGAGCGTGGTGCGGTACCCCTCGGCGGCCAGGGTCCGGGCGGCCGTCGCGGCGACCTCCTCGGCGTTGCCGGTCTGCGAGGCCCACAGCACGACGACCGGCCGGCCGTGGCCCTCCGGGGCGCTCTCCGGTGCTGCGGGCGCGCTCCCGGGGCCCGGGGCCGCCGGGAGCCGGGAGTAGGTGCCGGCCAGCACTCCGTTGACCCACAGGGCGTGGTCCGGGGCGAACGGGGCGCCGGCCGGAAGCACCGGGGTGCCGTCCGGCCGGGCGCCGAGGCCCGCCAGGAATCCGGCCAGATAGCGGCGCTCGGTGTCGGTGAGGACGGGCGGGGCGGTATCGGCGATACCCAGGGCGTCGGTCAGGCCCGAGGTGTCCGCGAGAGCGGGGACGGCGGTGAGCGCGGGGCGTCCCGCCTCGGCCGGGTCCTGGCTCACCGCGGGTGCGGCGACCTTCGCCAGCCGGACCGCGCACACCTTCAGTTCCGGCTGGAACGAGATCGGGTCGACCGCGTCGTTGGTCACGGCGTTCACGCCGAGGTACTCGCCGAACAGGTCGTTCCAGTGGAACGGGGCGAAGCACTCCCCCGCCCGGACCCGGTCGGTGATCCGGGCGGGGAGCACCGCGCGGCCGCGCCGCGAGGCGACCTCCACGCCGTCGTTCTCGGTGAGGCCCAGGGCCGCGGCGTCATCGGGGTGGATCTCCACGAACGGGCCGGGGTCCAGCCGGTTCAGCTTGCCGATCTTCCCGGTCTTGGTGAGGGTGTGCCACTGGTGCTGGAGCCGCCCGGTGTTGAGGACGAACGGGAAGTCCTCGTCGGGCATTTCGGCCGGCGGCAGGTGCGGGCGCGCGTGGAAGACCGCCCGGCCGCTCGGCGTGGGAAAGGCGAGCCTCGGGACGCTCCCGTCGGGCCGTACGGTCAGTTCCTGACTGACCCCGTCGTTGAGGTAGCGCACGGGGTTGCGGGCCGGGCCTTCGGCGTCGGCGCTCGGCCACTGCACCGGGGTCTCGCGCAGCCGCTCGTACGTCACTCCACGCAGGTCGTAGCCGGTGCGCGGGTTCCAGGCCCGCGTGATCTCCGCGAAGATCTCCTCGGCGCTCGTGTAGCCGAAGGCGTCCTCGTACCCCATGGCGCAGGCGACCGCCGCGATGATCCGCCAGTCCGGCCAGGCCTCCCCCGGCGGGTCGGTGGCGCGGCCGGAGAGGGTGAGGGTGCGCTCGGAGTTGATCATCACGCCCTCGGACTCGGCCCAGAGCGCGGCGGGCAGGACGATGTCGGCGTACGCGTTGGTCTCGGTGTCGGCGAACACGTCCTGGGTGACGACGAATTCGGCGGCTTCCAGGCCCTCGATGACGGTCCGGCGGTTGGCGACCGAGGCGACCGGGTTGGTGCAGATGATCCAGCAGGCCTTGATCTCCCCCTCGGCCATCCGCGCGAACATGTCGACGGTGCCGCTGCCCGAGCCGTCCGCCCGCAGGGTGCCGGGCGCGATGCCCCACAACTCCTCGGTGAAGGCGCGCTCCTCGTCGACCAGGACCGATCGCTGGCCGGGCAGCCCGGGGCCCATGTAGCCCATCTCGCGTCCGCCCATGGCGTTGGGCTGTCCGGTGAGCGAGAAGGGGCCGCTGCCGGGGCGGCAGACCGCTCCGGTCGCCAGGTGCAGGTTGACGATCGCGTTGGTGTTCCAGGTGCCGTGGGTGCTCTGGTTGAGGCCCATCGTCCAGCAGCTCATCCAGTCGCCCGCCTCGCCGATCCAGCGGGCCGCCTGCCTGATGTCGGCCTCGGGAATGCCGGTGATCTCCGCCACGGCGGCGGGCGGGTAGTCGCGGAGGAAAGCGGGCATCGCCTCCCAGCCCTCGGTGTGCTCGGCGATGAACTCGGGGTCGGTGTGCCCGTTCTCGACGAGGAGGTGCAGCAGTCCGTTGAGGAGCGCCAGGTCGGTGCCGGGCCGGATCCGGAGGTACAGGTCGGCCTTGGCCGCGGTGGCGTTGCGCCGCGGGTCGACGACGATCAGCTTCGCGCCGGCCTTGACGCGCTCCATCATCCGCAGGAAGAGGATCGGGTGGCAGTCGGCCATGTTGGCGCCGGTGACGAGGAAGACGTCGGCGTGGGCGAAGTCCTCGTAGGAGCCGGGCGGCCCGTCCGCGCCGAGCGACAGCTTGTAGCCGCTGCCCGCGCTCGCCATGCAGAGCCGGGAGTTGGACTCGATGGTGTTGGTCCCGATGAAGCCCTTGGCCAGCTTGTTGGCGAGGTACTGCGCCTCCAGCGTCATCTGGCCGGAGACGTAGAGCGCCACCGCGTCCGGGCCGTGGGTGTCCAGCACCGACCGCAGCCGGCGCGCGGTCTCCGCGATGGCGGCGTCCCGGGCGAGCGGGGCGGGCTGCTCGCTGCGGTCGGGGCGGGCCAGGGCGGTGGTCAGACGGCCGGGGGCGGCGAGGAGGTCCGCGCCGGTCGCGCCCTTGGTGCACAGCCGGCCGGCGTTCGACGGGTGCTCCTTGTCCCCCGAGGCCTTCACGACGGTGCGGCGGCCGTCGGCGCCGGTGGCGATGTCGAGGACGATCCCGCAGCCGACACCGCAGTACGAGCAGACCGTGCGCACCCGGTCGGTGGCGGGAGCGTCCGGCGGCGGGATCGGCACGGTCATGGGGGCCCTTCGGGGGCGGGCGTTCCCGGAGGGACGCGGGGCGGGCGGCGGTCGCCCCCGAATCTAGGAAGGGCCCGTTACCCGGGGATGACACCGGGCGAACAACGCTGGTTACGTCGCCTGCACACCGCCCGGAGGCCGCCGGTGAGGCTCCCCGGTGACGCAGAGTGAAGCATTGCGACAGGTGGTGACGGGTGCCGATCGCACCGGCCCCGCCGGTGAGGCTCCCCGCTCGCGGTGGTGACGGGCGGTGATCTCCGGCATCGGTCGGTGATCGCGCGGGAACTTCCCGGCCGGGGCGGCCGACTACTGGAGGGACGCCGGGTGCGGGAGACCCGCCCGGTGGCGGAAACGCCGGCCGGTGACGCGACACGGCCGCCGGGGCGACGGCAGCAGGACACCCACGGGGCCCCCGGGCCCGGGAGGAGGCCGCGAGGCATGCACTGGTACGAGGACGACGCGCTCTGGTCCGATTTCGCCCCGACGATGTTCCCGCCGGCGCGGGCCGAGTCCGCGGCCGCCCTGGTCGCGTCCTCCCCGCTGCTGGACTTCCCACCGGGTGCGAGAGTCCTGGACCTGTGCTGCGGGCCGGGTCTCTTCGTGGTGCCGCTGGCGGGGCGCGGGTACGAGGTCACGGGGGTCGATCTGTCGCCCTCGATGCTCGGGAGCGCCCGCGCCGCCTGCGAGGCGGCGGGCGCCGAGGTCCGGCTGGAGCGCGCCGACATGCTCACGTACCAGGAGCCGGGCACCTTCGACGTGGTGCTGAACGTCTTCACCTCCTTCGGCTACTTCGACGAGGCCGAGGACAACCTCCGGGTGCTGCGCAACGCGTACGAGAGCCTCGCGCCGGGCGGGCAGCTCCTGGTGGACGTGATGGGCAAGGAGGTGCTGGCGGGCTGGATCGGACGGCCGAAGGCGGTCGACCTGCCCGACGGCGCCTATGTCGTCCAGCGGGACACCGTCCTCGACAGCTGGCGGCGGCTGCGCACGGACTGGACGCTGGTGCGCGGCACGACGGCGCGCACCGCTTCCATCACCTCCTGGCTCTACTCGGCGGCCGAGCTGCACGCCCTCTTCGAGACCGCGGGCTTCACCGACGTGGAGTGCTTCGGCGGGTTCGACGCGTCCGGCTACGGCCAGCGCTCGGACCGGCTGATCGTGCGCGGGCGGCGCGGGTGAGGGCCGGGGCGGACGCCCGTCCGCGCACCACCGGTTCCGACACCCGCCCGCGTCAGGCGGCCGCGACGGTCCACGAGCACATCACCGACGCGGTGAAGACCCCGGACCTGATCCGGCTGACCGGCGATCTCGTCCTCGCCCGCTTCGAGACGATGAAGGTGTACGCGGCGCTCGGCGCGGTCCGCTCGCTGCTGCGCCGGGGCCGGGTGGTCCCCGGACAGACCCTGGTCGACAGCTCCAGCGGGATCTACGCGCTGGCGCTCGCCATGGCCTGCCACCGCTACGGGCTGCGCTGCCACATCGTCGCCTCCACCACCGTGGACGCCACCATGCGGGCCCAGCTGGAGATCCTCGGCGCGACGGTCGACGCGATGCCGCCCTCGCAGAGCCTTCGCCTGGACCAGGAGCTGCGGGTGCGCCATGTGCGCCGGCTGCTGACCGAGCGGCCGGACTTCCACTGGATGCGGCAGTACCACGACGGGGTCCACCACGAGGGCTACCGGGAGTTCGCGGAGCTGCTGGCCGGGGCTCTGCCGGAGGGGCCGCTGACCGTGGTGGGGGCGGTGGGCACGGGTGCCTCGACCGGAGGGCTGGCCCGCGCGCTGCGGGAGTCGGGGCGGTCGGTGCGGCTGGTGGGCATCCAGCCGTTCGGCAGTGTGACCTTCGGGAGCGAGCGGTTCGAGGACCCGGAGGCGATCATCGCGGGTATCGGGAGTTCCATCCCGTTCGGGAACGTCCGGCACGAGCTGTACGACACCGTCCACTGGATGGACTTCCGCCATGCGATGGCCGGGGCGGTCGGACTGCTGCGGGAACACGCGGTGTTCGCGGGCCTGTCCACCGGCGCGGCCCATCTGGCGGCGTCCTGGGAGGCGGCCCGTGATCCCGGGCGGCTGCATCTGGTGCTGGGCGCCGACACCGGACACCGGTACGCGGAGCGGGTGTTCGCCCGCCATGCCGAGGCCCTGGACCCGGCCGGGCTGCGGCCCCGGACCATCGTCTCGCCGGCCGGCCTGCGGCCGCCGTGGTCGGTGATGGAGTGGGCCGGGCGCGCCGCTCCGGAGGCCGCCAGGACCGACGAGGGCGACAGGACCGACGAGGGCGATGCCCCCTCCCCCGTACCGACCGTGGAGCTGCTGCCATGACGATCGCCGCACTGGAGTCCCTGTCCTTCGGTCTGGGCCGGATGGCGGAGGCCGCCGCCGACGTCGGGCATCGGCTGTGCCTGCTGGCCGGCGACCGCTCGGTGTACCGGCACGAGCTGGCGGTTCTGCCGCCGGACGCGCTGGACGTCGTGGACGTCGACACGCAGGATCCGGAGGCCGTGCGCCGGGCACTGGCCGTCGTGCCGGACCTGGCCGGGCTGATCAACACGACGGACACCTGGAGCCTGCCGGCCGCCGAGCTGGCCGCTGAACTCGGCCTTCCGGGGCCGGACCCGGAGACCGTACGGCTGCTGCGGGACAAGCGCCGGGTCCGGGAGACGCTGTACACGCACGGGCTGAGCCGCGGTACGGCCGTAGCCGTCCCGCCGGGTCCCGAAGGCGCCGGGGAGGTGCTGCGGGCAGTGGGGCTGCCCGCGGTCGTGAAGGACTCGGCGGGCACCTCCTCCCGCCATGTGTGGATCGCGCACGACGAGGAGGCCCTGCACCGGGCGCTGGCGGAGGCGGGCCGGCAGCGCCTGACCGGCGCCCTGTTCGCCGAGGCGTTCCTGGCCGGTCCGCTGTACAGCGCGGAGACCCTCAGCTGGGACGGGACGACCCGGCTGCTCGGGGTGCTGAGCCGTCAGACGTCCCGGGCGGCGGTCGTACGGGAGGAGGCGGCGGCGTTCCCGGTGGCGCTGCCCGAGGAGGAGCGGGCCGGGATCGAGGCGTGGGTGGGCCGAATCCTGGCGGCGGCCGGGCACGAGCGGGGGTTCGCCCACGTGGAGTTCATCCTGACGGCGGACGGCCCGGAACTGGTGGAGATCAACCGCAGGATCGGCGGAGCGCTGGTCGGCGAGGTGCTGTGCCGGACACTGCGGACCAATGTCTACACGGCGATGATGGACGAGGCGCTCGGCCGCCGCCCGGAGCTGCTGAACGCACCGCTCGACGCCGAAGGACCCGCGTACGGCTTCGTCCTGGTGTACGCGGAGCGGCCCGGAGTACTGAAGGGCTGGCTCGGCCTCGACGAACTCGCCGCGTTCCCGGGGGCGGTGGAGTGGTTCCCGGTCCGCGAGCCAGGCGAGAGCGTGGTCCACGTCGGCGACCAGCGGGGCTGTACGGGCATGGTGCTGGCCGAGGCGCCGACGGCGGAGCTGGCCCAGCACCGGGCGTGGAGCGCGGCCGTCCGGGTCCGCCCGGTCGTCGCCGTCGGCACCGCGTGAGCCCGGCGAGGTGACCGTTCGGCGGACGGGCGGGGCGCCGGAGACAGGGGCGGACCGTGGGCGCACGGCCCGGCCGCCGCTCACCGGCCCCCAGCGGTTCCTGCTGGCGGGCTCGTTCCTGATCACGCTGGGCAGCTTCGCCGTGCTGCCCTACATGTCGGTGCTGCTGCACCAGCGGCTCGGCCTCGGAATCGGCACGGTCGGCGTCGTGCTGGCCGTCGCCTCGCTGATCCAGTTCGCCGGTGGCGTGGCCGCGGGGCCGGTGACCGGGCGGATCGGGCTGCGGCGCGCGATGCTGCTGGCGCTGGCGCTGCGTACGGCGGGATTCGCCGCGTTCGTCCCCGGGCCGACCAGTTGGGTCCTCGCGGTCGGGGCGCTGCTGCTGGTGTCGGCGGGCGCGGCGCTGTATCTCCCGGCGAACAAGGCGTACCTGGTGGAAGGGGCTTCCGAGGTCGCCAGGCCCCGGCTGCTGTCGGCGAGCGGTTCGGCGTTCAACGCGGGGATGGCTCTGGGCCCGCCGGCCGCCGCACCCCTCGTCATGGGCTCCCCCGGAGTGCTGTTTCCCTGCGTCTGCGTGCTGTTCGCGCTCGTCGGCGCCGGGCACGCGCTGCTGCCGCGCGAGGCATCGGACCGGGGTGGCGGGCGGCCGGCCGCCACCCCGGTCCGTGGCTCCGTCGCGCCGCCTTCCGGGCCCTCTCCGTTCCTGGTGACCGTGCTGAGTGTGTACGCGTTCATGTTCTTCCAGCACTATCTGGCCCTGTACGCGGTCCCCCGGACGTCGGCGGCCTTCTACGGGGCCGTCCTGACGGGGTACGCGGCTCTCCTCGTCGTCGCCCAGCCGTTGCTGGCGGAACGGGTCGCCGCTCTGAGCTACCCGGCCGCGCTGCGGATGGGCTTCGGTGCGATGGCGGCGGGCATGGCGGCGATCGGAGCCGGGGGGCACGCGGGGATCGCGGTGGGCGGGGCGCTGCTGTGTCTCGGAGAGATCGTGCTCTTCCTCAAGAACGACCTGGAGGCGCTGGCCCGTTCGACGGCTGCCCCGGCGAGCGTGTTCGGGCGGCAGCGGCTGGCGGCGGGCATCGGCGCGTTCGCGAGCGGGGTGGTGGGCGGTCAGCTGTACGGGGCGGCGGAGTCGGCGGGCTCGGCCCGGGGGTTCTGGGCTGCGGTCTGCCTCCAGTGCCTGCTGCTGCCGGTGTTCCTGCTCCGCCGTCGGAGGGCGCCGGCCCGCCGGCGTACCGCCCGGGACCCCGACGGATCCCGGGCGGCCGCCGACTAGGGAATGTTTCGAAAGTCCCACCTGCTAGGCGGCGTCGGGTGCGGGTTCGGCGGGGTCCGCCCGCCACTGTCCGGCGAGTTCGCGGCGGGCGCGCGCCACGCGGGAGCGCACCGTGCCGATCGGGCAGCCGGCAACGGCCGCGGCCTCCTCGTAGGACACGCCCAGCAGTTGGGTGAGGACGAACGCCTGGCGGCGCGCCGGGTCCAGCCTCCGCAGGGCGTCCAGCACCGCCGCGGACTCATCGAGTCCGGGCAGGTGGCGGGGCTGGGCGCGTTCCGCGGCGGTCTGCCAGTCCGCGGTGTCGGCGGTCCGGGGACGTACGGCTGCCGCCCGGTGCCGGTCGATGACGACGCGCCGCGCGATCGACATCAGCCAGGTCCGGGCGCAGGAACGCCCCGCGAACCGGGCCAGCCCGCTCATCGCCCGGAGGTAGGTCTCCTGGGCCAGGTCGTCGGCCCCCGGGACGTCGGCGCTGAGGTAGGCGACGAATCTGCGGACGTCCTCGTAGGTCGCCCGGACGAAGCGGTCGGCGGCCTCCCGGTCGCCGCCGCCCGCGGCCAGCGCCCAGTCGGTGATCTGTCCGTCGTTCTGCCGGGACGCCGGGACGCGAGGGCGGGGCGGGCGGGTGGCGGACACCCGGAGGGCGGGCGTCCGGGAGGCGGGCTCCCGGACGGGGGGCGCGGCGGCCGGCGGCGCGGCGACGGCAGGCGGGCGCACCACGCCCGGCGGCCGGTTGACCGGTAGTGCGGCGGCAGGTCGTACGACGGCCGGTAGTGCGGGAGCAGGAAGTGTCACAGCGTTCCTTCGCGTCCTTGCGGAGCCGCGGCAGCGGGCACCCGGCTCCGGTGACCGGTCCCGGGCGCCGCCGGGGGCGGCCCGGAGAACCGGCATGCCTGTCACGGGTGTGCGCGGGGCGCACACCCGTACCGCCTCCGGCGCACCGAGGCTGGAGGGCGGATGGAGGTCAGAGGAAGCGGAGGGAGAACGGTGGCCCGCGCCGCGAGATGGCGTGCAGCGCCAGCAGGTCCTGGGGACGCCGGCCGGGCCGGCGGCGGGTGCGCCGCCGGGCGGGCGGCACCGGGGCGGGCGGCGTCGCGGACCACAGGCGCCAGGCCGTCCGCAGCGGGGCGCGGACGAACAGCACCAGGCAGCGGCCCAGCCGGGCGAGGGCGACCTCGCCGCACCACAGCCACCAGCCGCAGACCATCCCGGCCAGCGCGTGGGCGGCGGCCATTCCGAGGGTGAACACCGTGCCGTCGAAGGCGGCCAGAAGTCCCATCAGGTCCGAGGAACCGCCGATCGGGACCTCGTGCGCGGAGTGGTTCACGGCGCCCGCCGCCCCGTGCCCGCCGCCCGCACGGTGCGCGCCCGAGCCGGACGGCAGCCAGGATCCGGCGACGGAGAAGAAGGCATGCAGCCCCGACTGGCCCAGAACATGGGCCGCGACGGTCACCGGAGCGCTCCGCTCCCGAGCGGCGAGCCACCACCCCGCCCCGCACACCGGCAGCAGGGCGGCGGCCTGGACGAGAAGGGGCAGGGGCGCGCCGGACATCAGCGCGTGGCCGAGTCCGGACACGGCGACGCACACCACCGCGAACAGCGCGGTGCGCCCGAGTCGGAGTGCGGTTCCGGCTCCCATGGCAGCCATCGTGCCAGCCGCCCCTGCTCCGGAGAGAAGAACCCCAGATGCTGAAACAGCGGTATTTCACCTTGTTTGCCCTACCAGCACTACGAAGTGATCCATGTCACATTCACTTGCCGGGAACTTTGCCCTGCCCCCGTCCGACTGCTCCAACAACGCGTCTGCGTATGCCTCGTGGCCCGGGGCCGCCGCATCCGCCCCCGCCAGCCGATGCCCCGCCCCGAAGAGGCCGCATGACGAATCCGCCCCCCATCCCCGAACCGGCAGCGGCCGCCGAGACGCCCGGAGGCCCCGCACCGGCCCCCGAAGCCGGACCCGAAGCCACGGCAACGGCCTCCGCCGACAGCGCAGCGCCCGCCGGGGGCCGGGTCCCCGGCCCCCGGCCGCCGGGAGAGCCGAAACGGCCTACGCTCCGGTCCGACCTGCGGGCCTCGTGGCCCGACGGCCTGGTGGCGCTCCTCATCACCGCGGCGATCTTCGTCCTGCTCTACGTACGTATCCGCAACAAGACCTCCTCCACGGTCACCGTGATGCCGTTCATGGCCGACGCCGGTGGCTTCTGGATGTACTTCCTCAGCCAGGCGTTCGGCTGGTCCGCCCTGCTCTGGGCCTGGGGGACCGTCATCCTCGGGCTGATGCTGTCCGGACCGCGGCCGGGCCGCCTGCCACTGTCGGGCCCCCGGCTGGAACGCCTCCACCGCACCACGAGCCTCAACACCATCTCGCTGATCGCGGCCCACGCCCTGCTGTTCGGGGCCGAACTGGTCCGGCACGACACGGCGTCCTGGGGCTCCGCGGTGGCCACCGCCTTCGTGGAGGCGCTCGTCCCCGGCGGCTACGACTCGGGGACCGGGCGGATCGCCATGCCCATCGGCCAGGCGGCCCTGTACCTCGCGATCCCGCTCGGCCTGCTCTTCTACGTACGCCACCGCATCGGTCCCAAGACCTGGCGGGTCCTGCACCGTTGCGTGATCGTCGTCTACGTCCTCAGCGTCTGGCACACCCTGCTGTACGGGACCAACGTCTGGTACGACGGCTGGTTCCGCACCAGCGTGTGGCTGCTCCAGCTCCCGATCGCCGTGCTGCTGCTCCTGCGTCTGATGCGGCCCGCCCGCCGCTCCGAGAAGCTGCCCGGCCGGCCCGGAGCGACGGCCTGGGCCCGCACGGGGTGGGCCCTGCGGCTGGGCGGCCGGCTCGCGGTGGTGGCGGTCCTGGCGGCCCTGGTCGCCGTCGTGGCCGGCGGCAGCGACGGCGGGCGCAGCGCGCCGCCGGAAGACACCTCTTCCACCCACAACCACGACTGAGCCACGGCCGAGAGGCGACCCGCCACCACGCTGGGAGGCCGTCCGCCCGGCGGCGTACGCTCGGAGGCATGACCACCAATGATCTTCCCGTGATCGCCGCCGTCGACGGCTCCACACACAGTCGGCAGGCGCTCGACTGGGCCACCCACGAAGCCGTGCGGCGCGGGCTGCCTCTGCTGATCGTCCACGTCCGCCCGCTCACCCGGCAGGTCGACGAGGAGACCGGCCGGCGCGAGGCGGAGACGCTCCTGGCCGAGTGCGTGCGCCGGAGCGCCCTCATCGCTCCGGAGCTGCGGCCCTCGACGCTGGCCCCGCTGGACTTCCCGTCGGCGGCCCTGGTCTCGCTGGGCCGGGACGCGTCGATGATCGTGGTCGGATCGCGCGGACTCGGCGGCTTCCGCTCGCTGATGATCGGATCCAACAGCCTCGCCACCGCGTCGATGGCGAGCTGTCCCGTCGTCGTCGTGCAGGACGACCGCCCGGAGGGGGACGACGACCGGGCCGGTGACGCGGGGGCCTTCACCGACATCGTGGCGGGGGTGGCCGCCGACGAGAGCAGCGAGGGGGTCCTGGAGTTCGCCTTCGCCACCGCGGCGTCCCGGCCGGGCGCCCGGCTGCGGATCGTGCACGGCTGGACGATGTTCTCCTCCATGCTCGCGGGCGGCCCCGTCCTGGACCGGGAGGAGGCGGCGGGCTCGGCCGCCCGGACGCTGGCCGAGCTGACCTCGGGCTGGCACGAGAAGTACCCGCAGGTGGAGATCGTCCGCGAACCGGTCAACGGTTCCGCCTCGCGCACCCTGGTGACCGCGTCGGCGACGGCCGCCCTGACGGTGATCGGCCGTCGCAGGGGCGGCGAGTCGCTCGGGCTCGGTCTTTCCCCGGTGGCACAGACAACGGTCACGCACGCGCTGGGGCCGGTGGCCGTCGTGCCCTGCTGAGCAACCCCGCGCACCCCTTCGGCGCGGGCCCCTTGGCCTGACGGGCGGCTTGACCGAGACTTGGCCAATGACACAGCGTGTGGCGCTCGCGACCGTGATGGACCGGCTTGCCATCGATGCGGTGATCACCGGGTACGCGGTGGCCGTCGACGACGGGGCCTGGTCGGACTACGGCGCCCTGTTCACCCCGGACGGCCGCGCGGACTACCGGAGCGCGGGAGGTGGGGAGGGCCCGGCCGGCGAGATCGCCCGGTGGCTGGAGGAGACGATGCGTCTCTTCCCCGTACGCCAGCATCTGATCGTCAACCGCCGGATCGACCTGGAGGACCTGGGCGGCTACCCGGGCGACCGGGCCGAGGTGCGGGCCGACTACCTCAATCCGATGTGCCTGGAGCGGAAGGCGGCGGGCGGCCCGGACGCGGACGCGCCGGGGGATGCCGGTTCCGGGCGCGCCGGGCGCGCCACGCCCGGCTTCGTGACCGGCGGCCGCTACACCTTCGAGCTGCAGCGCGCCGAACCGGGCTGGCTGATCCGTACGGTCACCGTCCACGAGAAGTGGCGCCGGGCACCGGGCGCGTAGGGCCTGCCGTCGTCGCCCGGTGGACGTCCGGGCGGTCCGCCGTGCCCCCGCCCGGCCGCGTCCTGTGTCCGGCGGGGATCACCTCCCCCACACTGGACATCCAGACAGGGTGTCCAGTGGTTGACGCGGTGACGGCGGCCGCCCTCACGCCCGCGCACGACCGAGGGAGGGCACGGCATGCGAATCCGGGGCGGGCGTCTCCCGATCGGCCGGAACGCGGCCGCCGCCACCGGTGACGGACCGGCGGCCGGCGGCCGGGACTCCGCCGGGGCACGGCTGCTCCCCTCCCCCTGGGCGCGGGGCGCGGTGGCGCTGCTCGCCGGGGCACTGCCCTCGCTCGCCTTTCCCGCGCCCGGCCTCTGGTGGTTCGCCTACGTGGCGCTGGTCCCATGGCTGCTGCTGATCCGCACGGCGCACTCGCCCCGCCGGGCGGCGCTCGACGGCTGGATCGGCGGGACCGGGTTCGTCATCGCCGTGCACCACTGGCTGATGCCGAGCCTCCACGTCTTCATCCTGCTGCTGGCCGCCCTGCTCGGGCTGCTCTGGGCGCCCTGGGGGCTGCTGGTGTCACGGCTGCTCGGCGGGTCTCCCTCCGTGCCGCGCGCCGTGGCCGCCGTGGTCGTCGTGCCCTCCGGGTGGCTGATGATCGAGCTGGTGCGGTCCTGGGAGGGGCTCGGTGGGCCCTGGGGGCTCCTCGGCGCGAGTCAGTGGGAGGTCGCCCCCGCCCTGCGGGTCGCCTCGGTGGGCGGGGTGTGGCTGGTGAGCCTGCTGGTGCTCGCGGTGAACACCGGAGCGTCCCTGCTGATCGCCGACCGTGCGGCCCGTACGACCGCCGGCGTCCTGCTGGTGGTGTGCGCCCTGTCCGTCGCCGCGACATGGGCCTGGGCGCCCCGGCCGGAGAGTGTCGGCACGGTCAGGATCGCCGTCGTGCAGCCGGGCGTCGTGGAGGGTCCGGGAAGTGTCGCGCGCCGCTTCGACCGGGGCGAGGAGCTGACCCGTTCGATGGAGGGCCGGGGCGTGGACCTGGTGGTGTGGGGCGAGAGCAGCATCGGGGCCGGTGCGTGGCAGAACCCGGACACCGCACGGCGGCTGGCGGAGCTGTCCCGCCGGGTCGGGGCGAATCTCCTGGTCAATGTGGACGCCCGGCAGACGGACGGCTCGGGGCGGTCGGGGATCTTCAAGTCGGCGGTGCTCGTGGGTCCTGACGGGCCGACCGGGGAACGCTACGACAAGATGCGGCTGGTCCCGTTCGGCGAGTACGTCCCGGCCCGTTCCCTGCTGGGGTGGGCGACCTGGGTGGGCAAGGCGGCCGGCGAGGACCGCCTGCGCGGCGACCGCCAGGTGGTGATGGCCCTGCCGGACGGCGCGCGGGAGCTGCGGATCGGTCCGCTGGTCTGCTTCGAGTCGGCGTTCCCCGACATGAGCCGCAGGCTGGTGCGCGACGGTGCTCAGGTGCTCGTCGCCCAGTCAGCCACCTCGACGTTCCAGGACAGCTGGGCCCCGGCCCAGCACGCGTCGCTGGGGGCGCTGCGGGCCGCCGAGAACGGCCGCCCGATGGTCCACTCGACGCTCACCGGGATCAGTGCGGCGTACGGACCCCGGGGGGAGCGGGTGGGCCGCCCGCTGGGCACGGACGCGAGCGCGGCGGAGGTGTTCGACCTGCCGCTGGCGCGCGGGAGCACGCTCTACGGCCGGCTCGGCGACTGGCCGGTGTACGGGGCGCTGGCGGCGCTGGCAGTCCTGTGCGCCGCGGAGGGGCTGCGGGCTCTCAGGAGGCCTGCTCCAGGGCCTCCCTGACCACGCGTTCGCACAGTTCATGGGTCGCGAGGGCGTCCTGGGCGCTGAGCGTCTCGCCCCGGCGTACGGCGTCGAGGAAGGCGTGCACACAGGCTTCGATGCCGCGCTGCCGAGCTACGGGAACCCAGTCGCCGCGCCGCCGCACACTGGGCTGGCCCTTGTGGTCGATGACGTCCGCGAGGTTGAGGACCTGTCGCTTGGTGTCCTGGCCGGAGACTTCGAGGATCTCCTCGGTCGACCCGTTCAGCCGGTTCATCATGCCGATCGCGGTGAATCCGTCGCCGGACAGCTGGAGGACCACGTGGTGCATCAGGCCGTCCACGATCCGGGCCCGCACGGTGGTGTGGTCGACGGTGCCCGGGGCCAGGAAGCGCAGCGTGTCGACGACGTGGATGAAGTCGTCGAGGATCATGGACCGGGGGTCCTCGGGCAGCCCGACCCGGTTCTTCTGCATGAGGATCAGCTCGCGCGGATGCTCCGCGCACTGCGAGTAGCACGGGGCGAAACGGCGGTTGAAGCCGACGGCGAGGCTGACGCCGCGTTCCTCGGCGAGGTTCACCAGCCGTTCGGACTCGGCGAACTCGTAGGCGATCGGCTTGTCGACATAGGTGGCGACGCCGGCATCCAGGAGGCGTTCCACGATCTTCGGGTGCACGGCCGTCGGGGCGTGCACGAAGGCCGCGTCCAGTCCTTGCGCGAGGAGCGAGTCGAGGGTCGTGTGACGGCCGCCGGCCGGGATGCGGTGGGCGTCGCCGACCGCGTGGAGCGTGGCGGGGGTGCGGGTCTGCAGATGCGGTTCGACCCCCGGTACGGCGGTGAGCACCGGCAGGTACGCCTTCTGCGCGATGTCGCCGAGCCCGATGCAACCGATCTTCACGAGGTCTCCCTGTCGCCGTGCCGCGCCGCTGTGCGCGGCTGTTCGCGCCCCGGCAGCATACGTCTCCGCCGATGTCGGCCCGCTGTCCGGTTGCGCCCGCAGAACTCCTGGCCAGGGACATGATCATGGATGAAGATGGCCGCCATGACTTCTTCCGAAAGCTCCGAGCGCTCCGAGCCCGCCTTCGACGCCGCCGAACGCCCCATGCTGGAGGGCTGGCTCGACTACCACCGCGAGACGCTCGCCATGAAGTGCGCCGGTCTCACGGACGCGCAGCTGCGCGAGGCGTCCGTCCCGCCCTCCTCGCTGACCCTGCTCGGCCTCGTACAGCACCTGGCCGAGGTGGAGCGCTTCTGGTTCCGCGAGATCCTGGCGGGAGCGGAGCTGCCGGACCTCTACTCCACCGAGGAGGACCCGGACGGGGACTTCACGGTGACCGAGTCCACCACCTGGGCCGGGACGGAGTCCGTCTGGCGGGCGGAGACAGCGGCGGCCCGCGAGAGCGCCGCCGCGTTCGGCCTGGACGACTTCTCCAAGGGCGTCAGCTCGTCGGGCAAGCCGTTCAGCCTCCGCTGGATCTACATGCACATGATCGAGGAGTACGCCCAGCACAACGGCCACGCCGACCTGGTGCGCGAGCGCGTGGACGGCGCCACCGGCAAGTGAACGCACCGGCGTACGGCCGGACCGTGCCGAAGGGCCGGTGCCTGGACCGGCGCATGGTTCGGTGCGCGCCGCTGACCGGGTCACTCGTGCGGGCCATTCCCAGCCCACCGGGCCCCCCGGAGCCGGGGCGCACCGCAGAGTTACCGGGTGCAGAGAACCAGAATCACCGCGAAACTCCTGGTCGGGTTAGCGGTCACGGCCGCCTCCGGCTGTGTCTCGGTGGAGCCCGGAGCCGTTCCTTCCCCGCGTCCCGGGAGCACCGGGCCGGTCCAGGACGTGGCTCCGCAGATCGTGCAGCCGCCCGCCCGTGAGGCGCTGGAGGTCGTGCCGGAGCCGAGCCCGCCGGCCGCCCGCCCGTCCTCTCCCGCGCCCCCGGCCGCCGGCTCCCCCGCGGAGGCCCGGCGCTCCGGACCGGCGGGGGCCGCCCGTCCCCGGGAGCGCGCGGGCCCGCCACGGCCCCGGACGCCTCACCGGATCCCGGACCTGCCGTCCGCCACCGTGCCCGACGTGCCGCGCGTCCCCGGCGGTGGCGCGGACGTCTGCGCGCTCGGCAGTGGGTACGGCGGCTGGCCCGCGGGCAGCCCGGAGGCCCGCATCTGCGAGAAGTCGTACGGCCGCTGACGCGGAACCTCGCAGGAGCCCGGTCACTGCTCCCGCATACGGCGCTCCAGCCGGTCGATCGCGGCCCGCACCCCACCTCCGTACCCGTCGTCCGCGAGCGATTCGGCCGCGGCCCTGGCCCGCTGGAGGTGGATGCGGGCCGAGTCGGGACGCTGGAGCTTGAGGTAGTCCGCCGCGAGGTTGAGGTGCAGCGAGGGGTAGAACGCCCGGACGGCCGGGGTGTCACGGTGTTCCACCCCCCGCACACCGCCCAGCCCCTCGGCGGCACCGCCCTCCTCGCCGTCGCCCGGCCCCGCGGCTTCATCCGGTCCTGCGGCTTCATCCGGTCCTGCGGCTTCGTGCGGTCCCCCGGCGGCTCTCAACCCCTCGGCGGCCGTCAGGGCCCGCAGGTCCCAGGCCAGCTCGTCGCCGGGGTCGTCCTGGGTGTCGGCCATGTAGTGCGCCAGGGTGCAGCGGTGCAGGGCGTCGCCGTCCGCTCCGAGCTCCGACCAGAGCGCACCGAAGCGCTTGCGGGCCTCCTCCCGGTCACCACCGTGGAGCAGCATGATCGCCTGGCCGATCCTGGTCATGACGGCGTCGTCGGACGCCTCCTGCTGCTCCACCACTGCGGTCTCCTCGTCGCCCGTCCAGCCGGTTGCCCGTCCGTCCGACGCTAGCGCCGGACTTCCGCTCAACCGGTCAGACACGGGGTCGGGGGGTGTCCCGCCGATCGGGCCGGGTCAGACGAGGCTGGGGATCCGCCAGTCGATCGGCTGGTGCCCCTGGGCGGCCACGGCCTCGTTGATCCGGGTGAAGGGGCGGGAGCCGAAGAACTTCTTCGCGGACAGCGGCGAGGGGTGGGCGCCCTTCACCACCACGTGGCGCTCCTCGTCGATCAGGGGCAGCTTCTTCTGCGCGTAGTTGCCCCAGAGCACGAAGACCGCCGGGTCGGGCCGGTCGGCGACGGCGCGGATCACGGCGTCGGTGATCTTCTCCCAGCCCTTGTTCTTGTGGGAGTTGGCCTCGCCGCCCCGCACGGTGAGCACGGCGTTGAGCAGGAGGACGCCCTGCTCGGCCCAGGGCATCAGATAGCCGTTGTCCGGGATGGGCA
The DNA here is from genome assembly GCF_000721175.1 of Streptomyces anulatus. Taxonomy (GTDB): domain Bacteria; phylum Actinomycetota; class Actinomycetes; order Streptomycetales; family Streptomycetaceae; genus Streptomyces; species Streptomyces anulatus_C. Next base: position 51,279 of record NZ_JOEZ01000009.1, on the reverse strand, counting down.
GGCCGAGCTCCTGCTGCATCTCCTTGTAGATGTTGCGCAGCGACGGCGGCGTCCTGACGCCGGGCCGCACGGAGAAGCAGAGCCCGTGTCCCTGGCCCTCGCCGTGATACGGGTCCTGGCCGAGGACGAGGACCTTCACCTTGTCGTAGGGCGTGGCGTCCAGGGCGGCGAAGACCTGCTCGCGCGGCGGATACACCGGGCCCCTGGCCCGCTCCTCCTCGACGAAGTCCGCCAGTTCCTTGACGTACGGCTTCTGGAGTTCTTCGCCGAGGACGGCGCGCCAGGACTCGGGCAGCAGGTCGATATCGGTCACGTCCACAACCTCCGGTGAGCAACAGGTTCTTGATCACAGAACCTACCGGGCGCCACTGACAACGGGCCCTCGGTGCCCACCCGTACAGCGTCTACCAGCTGGCCTTGCGGTACAGCTCCCACAACTGCATGACGGTCTGCGGGTCGAGCGCGCGCTCGCCGCCGCCGATGTCCTCTCCCGCGGCGACGTACAGCTTGCCCTGCCACAGCGGCAGCAGCCGGACGTCGTCGACGAGGATCTCCTGGGCCCGCTCGAACTGCTTGCTGACCGCGCCCCGGTCGCTCTCCTGCCGCGAGGCGGGGATCAGCTCCTGGGTGATCTCCTTGTTGATGTACGGGGTGCCGGTGACGCTCTCCTTGCCCACGAAGGGGGCGATGAAGTTGTCGGGGTCCGGGAAGTCCGGGAACCAGCCGCGGCCGAAGACCGGGTACTCGCCCTTGTTGAAGCCTTCCTGGAACTTCTGCCAGGGCTCGCCCTGCAGCTTGATCTTGAACAGCCCGGAGGCTTCCAGCTGCCGCTTGAGCTCCTCGAACTCGGGCTCCGTGGAGGATCCGTAGCGGTCGGTGGTGAACCAGAAGCTCATCTTCACCGGCTCGGTGATACCGGCGCCGGTGAGGATCTCCTTGGCCTTCTTCACGTCCGGGTCGCCGAAGGTGTCGAAGAAGCTCGTGGTGTGCCCGGCGATGCCTTTGGGGACCATGGAGTAGAGGGGCTCGGCGGTGCCCCGGTAGACCTTGGCGACCAGCGCGTCACGGTCCACCACGTGGGCGATGGCCTTGCGGACGGCGGGGTTCGCGGCGGCCGGGTCCTTCGGGTTGAAGACCAGGAAGCGGATGTCCGCGCCGGTGCTCTCGACGATCTGGAGGCCGGCGTTGTCGGCCTTGTTGTCCTCCAGACTGACGACCTCCTCGGCGGTCAGACCCCGGTAGGTGGCGTCGATCTCCTTCGCCTTGAGCGCGCTCACCATGTCGCCGGACTTCTCGAAGTAGCGGATGGTGACCGCGTCGTTCCTGCGGTTGGCGAAGCCCTTGTAGTCCGGGTTCTTCTTCAGCTCGGCGGTCACCCGGTTCTCGTAGGACTCCAGGAGGTACGGGCCGGAGCCGGTGACCTTGCCGTCGTCGCGGATCTTGTCCTTGCGGTAGTCGCCGGGGGCGACGAGCGACATGGCGGGCGTGGCCAGGATGAACGGGAACGTGGCGTCGGACTTGTTCAGGTGGAAGACGACCGTGTCGTCGCCCTTGGTCTCGATCCGGTCCAGGGAGTCGAGCATCCCGGCCGGGCCACCCTTGAAGTGGATGTCCACGATGCGGTCGATGGAGTACTTCACGGCCTCGGCGTCGAGCTTCTCGCCGTTGGAGAACTTGAGGTTCTTCTTGAGCGTGCACCGGTACGCCATGCTCGTGGCGTCGGTGAACTTGCAGGACTCCGCCGCGTCCGGTTCCGGGCTGGTGCTGCCGGTGGGGAAGCTCACCAGGGTCTGGTAGACGTTCCGCATCAGCTCCCAGGAGCCGTCCCAGGCAGCCGCAGGATCGAGTGTGGACGGGGAGCTGGTCGTCCCGACGGTTATCTTCTGCTCCGTTTCCGATCCGCTGTCGGAAAGGAGACCGCATCCGGCCAGCAGAGAAAGGGAAGCTAGGGCTGCAGCAGCCTGCAGACTGGCCCGGTAGAACACGTGCACGCTCCTCGATCAGCCATGGGTCGGCAGACCATACCGCAGCGCCCCACCGGGTCAATCCGCTGACCCGGCGGGGCACTTGACTCAATAGGGCCCAAAACGGTCCAGGCCGCTCTCAGCCCACGCCCGCGTTGAGGAAAATTCCTCCGTCGACCACGAGGGTCTGTCCGGTGATCCAGTCGGACTGCTCCGAGGTCAGGAAGGCCGCCGCACCCCCGATGTCCTCGGGCACGCCGAGCCGCCCCAGCGGATAGGCGGCGGCAGCCTCCGCTTCACGGCCCTCGTAAAGGGCCTCGGCGAACTTCGTCTTGACCACGGCCGGGGCGATGGCGTTGACCCGGACGGCCGGGGCGAACTCGTGCGCCAGCTGGAGGGTCAGGTTGACCATCGCCGCCTTGCTCATGCCGTACGCGCCGATGAACGGCGAGGCGGAGACGCCGGCGACCGAGGCGATGTTCACGATCGCCCCGCCGTTCTCCTTCTGCCAGGCCTTCCAGGTCTGCTGGGCGAAGCCCAGCGCCGAGATCACATTGGTCTCGTAGACCTTGCGGGCGACGTTCAGGTCGAGCTCCGCGATGGCGCCGAAGACCGGATTCGTCCCGGCGTTGTTCACCAGGTAGTCGACCCGGCCGAACGCCTCCATCGTGCGCTCGACCGCCGCGGCCTGGTGCGCCTCGTCGTGCGCCTTGCCCGCGATGCCGATCACCCGGTCGGAGCCGAGCCGCTCGACGGCTTCCTTCAGGGCGTCCTCGCCCCGGCCGGTGATGACCACCCGGTCGCCGCGGGCGACGAACGCCTCGGCGATCCCGTAGCCGATGCCCCGGCTCGCGCCCGTGACGAGGGCGACTTTCCCGCTGTCCTGCACCGTCATGATGTCCGCTGCCCTTCGGATCAGTTGAGGGGTCCGCCGGCCACGTACATGACCTGGCCGGAGACGAAGCCCGCGTCGTCGCCCGCGAAGAAGGCGATGGCGTTCGCGACGTCCTCGGGACGGCCGACGCGCTGGACGGGGATCTGGGTGGCGGCCGCCGCCTGGAACTCCTCGAAGCCCATGCCGACGCGTGCCGCCGTCTGCGCGGTCATCTCGGTGACGATGAAGCCGGGCGCGACGGCGTTGGCCGTGACGCCGAACTTGCCGAGCTCCTTGGCGAGCGTCTTGGTGAGGCCCTGGAGCCCCGCCTTGACCGCGGAGTAGTTGGCCTGGCCCCGGTTGCCGAGGGCCGAGGAGGAGGACAGCGAGACGATCCGGCCGAACTTCGCCTCGACCATGTGGGCCTGGACGGCCTTCGCCATCAGGAACGCACCCTTGAGGTGCACGTTCATCACGAGGTCCCAGTCGGACTCGCTCATCTTGAACAGCAGGTTGTCGCGGAGCACGCCCGCGTTGTTCACGAGGATCGTCGGCGCGCCCAGCTCGGCGGCGACCCGCGCGACGGCGGCTTCCACCTGGCCGGCGTCCGACACGTCGCAGCCGACGGCGAGCGCGGTGCCCCCGGCGGCGGTGATCTTCTCGACCGTGTCCTTGCAGGCCGCCTCGTCGAGATCGAGTACGGCGACGGAACGGCCCTCGGCCGCGAGACGTACGGCGGTGGCGGCGCCGATGCCCCGTGCCGCTCCCGTCACGATGGCGACGCGCTGCTCGGTGGTGGACATGCTTGGTTCTCCTCGCCCTTGGATCGCGGCTCAGCGGACGTCGGGGCGTTTCCCTGACAGACAGGCTCCCGATCGCTGAGCAACCGCTTAGTACCTTCAGCAGACGAGACGCTAGAAGCCCTGGCACCCGGTGTCAACGGCGCACGCCCCGCCGGGCCGCACGTCACACCGGGCGGGAGCGCCCGCCGCTGTGCCGTCTCGGCCCGGCCGGGGCATGGATCAGCGCACGAGGAGGCCGAGCAGCCGTTCCACCTCGGCGGCCGGGTCGGTGGTTAGGCCGCTGTGCACGGCGCCGGGCTGGACGACCGTGGAGCGCGGGGCGATCAGCCAGCGGAACCGCCGCCCGGCGTCGTCCCCCGCCGCCTGGCCGGCCCCCTCGCCGCCGCCGCAGACCCCCTCGACGGCGCGCAGGGCGGCCCGCACGCCGACGACGTCGGCCCCCGGGTCCAGCGCCTTCAGCTTCGCCTCGTCCAGGTGCGTGCGGGCGGCGACGAACGAGTGGGCCCGGCAGTAGACGAGCACCCCGGCGTTGAAGCACTCCCCGCGCTCGACCCGGGGCACGACGCGCAGGATCGCGTACTCGAAGACATCGCGCCGCGTCATCGGCCGCCCTCCGCACCGGTACGGACGGCTGCCGCGGCGCGGCCGTCGCCGGCCTGCTTCGGCCGGGGTGGCAGCCTCTCGGTGAGCCAGCCCGGGGCCCGGGAGGGCCGGGTCGCGGCCGGCGCGTCCAGCGTGATCCGCTCGTGGATGTCGGCGGCACGGGCGAGCAGTGGTGCGATGTAGGCCCGGCGCACCTCCTCGGCGGATCCGAAGCCGGGCTCGTCGGCCAGCCAGACGTCCGGCACGTCGGCGGCCACCTCGGCGAGCAGTTCCTCGGTGACCAGCGGGGCGAGCTCGGCCGCGGCGGCCGCGATGTCCGGGCCGAAGGGGGCCAGGACATGGTCCGAGGCGTTGTACGGCTTGGCGGCGGACGCCGGGGCGCCCGGCCAGTTGTGGTGCCAGATCATGGTCGCGCCGTGGTCGATGAGCCAGAGGTCGCCGTGCCAGACGAGCAGGTTGGGGTTGCGCCAGGACCGGTCCACGTTGTTGATCAGCGCGTCGAACCAGACGATCCGCCCGGCCTCGGCGGCCCCGACCTCGTAGGCCAGCGGGTCGAATCCGAGCGAGCCCGGCAGATAGTCCATCCCGAGGTTGAGTCCGCCGCTCGCGCGGAGCAGCTCCTGCACCTCCTCGTCGGGCTCGGCGAGTCCGATGACCGGGTCGAGCTCGATGGTCACCAGCTCGGGCACCCGCAGCCCGAGCCGACGGCCGAGTTCCCCGCAGATGATCTCGGCGACGAGTGTCTTGCGCCCCTGCCCCGCACCGGTGAACTTCATGACGTACGTACCGAGATCGTCGGCCTCGACGATGCCCGGGAGCGAGCCGCCCTCGCGCAGGGGGGTGACATAGCGGGTCGCTACGACCTCTTCCAACACTTTCCCAGGCCACCCATCTCTTCAGGCTTGCGATCCACGGAGGACTCCTTCGCGGCATAGGGGCGGGAACCGCCGGTCGACGGCGCTGGGGAGAATCTGGGGAGTTTCGGCCGGCGAGCCGGTCTCCCCGCTCCCCGAGCAGTCCGTCGATGGTGCCGCGCCCCTTGCCGGCGGCCTCCGGCAAGAAGTGAGCATAGTAACCAAGGGTGATCGTCGGCGACCGGATTCCTCGGTGCCGACGGCGGCATCCTCGCCGCCCCGCCCTGGTGAGCGCCCTCGGCCTGCGCATGGACAGGCCGTGGGCACCAGCCTGCTCGTCATCGCCGTCAACTCGCTCGCCGCGCTCAGCGCGCGGACCGGGACCGGTGGCGACCTGCGCCGGGAGGTGATCGCGCCGTTCACCGGAGCCGCCATGGGCGCCTGGGACGGCAAGCGTCTCGCGGCGAAGATCACCAGTACGACTCTGCAGAGAATCTTCGCCGGCGCCCTGCTGGCGGTCGCGGCCTTCATGTTCGCTGATGTGATCTTCCGATGGAGGCCGTCGAGGTGTGTCAGGCCAGCGAGAGAAACAGCTTCTCCAGCCGGCCGCGCACCTCCGCCCCGTCCTGGCCCGAGCGGCGACCGTCCTCCATCTCGGTCAGACACTGCTGCAACCCGGTGGCGACGATCGCGAACCCGGCCCGGTCCAGCGCCCGCGACGCGGCCGCAAGCTGTGTGATGACCTCTTCGCAGTCCCGGCCTTCCTCGATCATCCGGATCACTCCGGAGATCTGCCCCTGCGCCCGGCGCAGCCGGTTCAGGACCGCCTTCAGCTCGGCTCCTGTCAGATCAAGCTCCATCATCACTCCTCACAAATACCCCTGGGGGTATTGTACTCCCCTCCCGGGGCTGCGGCATGGCCGCCGTACCCGCCAAGCCTCCCCACAACCGGCCGAAGGCCGCCGACCTCGAGAACGCCCTCGCAGCACTGCGCAACCACTGAGCCGACGGGGACGCGCACAGGACGTGGCCCACACGCACGTGACGCGGGAGCAGGGGCACCCCGGCCAAGGGCCCATTGATGCAGGCCGCGTACTCGCCGACCGGGATGGCCACGGCGACGCCGCCATGATGAGCAGTGCCGCCAGTGGCACGATCCGGATGCTCCGGACGAGGGCCCCTCCCGCACATGGGTCAGTCCGTCGAGGGGACGCCCAGGATGGCGTGCATACCGCGCAGCGCCCAGGCCTCCGTCTGGCTGTCGCCGTGAAGGAGTCTCGCCGGGGTGATGCCGGCGGTCAGGGACTCCAGCCCGTAGATGACCTGGGACACGTCCGTCACGGGCGGGAGGTCCCCGGCGGCGACGGCGATGTCGATGTCCCGGCGGAGAGTGTCCCGCCAGCGGGCGCGCCCCTCGGCGATCCGATCGTGCACAGCGCCGGTGCGACCGTCGTAGTCGTACGTGACCTGGGTGAGCAGGCAGCCCCCGGAGTAGCCGGGGTCTGCGGCGTAGCGCACCCAGGACGCGCAGACGGCCAACAGCCGCGGCAGCCCCGCATCGAGGTGGCGCACCGGCTGCCAGACTCGGGAGCGGACGTCCTCCAGGACCAGGTCAACCGTCTCCAGCTGCAGCTTCTCCTTACTGCGGAACTGGCCGATCACACCCGCCTTGCTCATCCCCAGCCGGTCCGCCAGCCGGCCGATGGTGACGCTGTCCAGCCCTTCCATGGAAGCGAGTTCGGAGGCGGCGCGCAGTACTGACCGCCGGGTCTCGAGCGCGGCCTGAGCCGATGCACGTCCTGCCATGCCCGCAGTTTAGCAAACGACCGTACGCCGTTGACATACGAACGATCGTATTCTTAAATCCTCGCCATGACGCCTTCCACCTCCACCCGTAGAGCCTCCGGCGCCCTGTTACTCGCCTGCGCGGGTACCTTTCTCAGCTTTCTCGACGCCACCGTGACCAACCTGGCGGTCCCGGCGATCGCCGACGACTTCGACGTCTCGCTGACCACCGTCTCGTGGGTCGCCACCGCCTATGTGATTCCCTTCGCCGCCCTGCTCGCCCCGGCCGGGCCGCTGGCCGACGCGGTCGGCCGCGCCCGCCTGTTCCTGATCGGCGTCGCCGTCTTCACGGCGTCGTCGCTGCTGATCGCCGTAGCCCCGACCCTGCCCGTGCTGCTCGGCGCCCGCGCCGTCCAGGGCCTGGCGGCTGCTCTGCTGGTACCGGCCTCGCTGGCTCTGGTCCTCGCGGAGATCCCCGCCGAACGCAGGCGCGCCGCGATCGGCATGTGGAGCGCAGCGGGCGCGCTGGCCGCCGCCGCGGGACCGGCACTCGGCGGCGTCATGGTCGAGGTGCTCGACTGGCGAGCGCTGTTCTGCCTCAACCTGCCGGTGGGGGTCTGGGTACTGGTCACCGGACGGAAGCTGCTGGCCGGCGAGTCCCGCACCGGCCGAAGGCCCGACCTCGCAGGCGGCCTGCTGCTCGCACTCTGCGTCGGCTCGGCGGTGTACGGCCTGACCCATGGCCCCGACCACGGCTGGTCCTCGGTGTACGTGCTCGCCGCCTCCGGCGTCACCGCGCTCTCCGGCGTGGCGACCGTGACACGGGCGCTTCGGCATCGACGACCGGCGCTGCGACTGGACCTCTTCCACAGCCGGTCCTTCGCCGTCGCAAGCGGTGTCTCCCTCATGTACGGCACCGCACTGTTCACCTCGATGCTGCTCGGAGTGCTCTTCATGACCGACGCCTGGGACTACTCCGCCCTGGAGGCCGGCCTCGCGATGAGCCCGGCGGCGCTCGTCACCGCCGTGGTCGGCATCGGCGTCGGACGGCTCCCCATCGCCCTCACCCCGCGCACGATGGTGGCGGCGGGCTCGGCCCTCATCGCCGCCTCAACGGCCGCCCTGGCCCTGCTGATCGACACCGAACCGCACTTCTGGACGCTCTGGTTCCCGGCCGGAACGGTGATGGGAGTCGGCGTCGGCATGGCCACCGTCGGCATCTCCAGCGCCGCCACCCTCTCCATCGCGCCCCAGCACTTCGCCGCCGCGACCGGCATGGTCATGGCGGCCCGCCAGGTCGGCGGCGGCCTCGGCATCGCCGCCACGGCCGTGATCATCGCGGAGGTCTCGGGGACAGGCGCGGAACCGTACGCCGCCGTGTACTGGTTCGCCACCGCCGTCAACCTGGTTGCCGCCGCCGGCGGTCTCGCCCTGCGCATCGCGGCCCCACCCCTGCCGCAACCCGCAACCTCGGCCGACCATGCACCGGCCGCCGCCCGAATCCTCGAAGGAGACCAACGATGACCTCCCAGCCGGACCGGACCCCCGTCCAGCATCTGCCTGCCGACGCCGCCGCCGAGCTGTCCGACACGTACTGCCTGGCCCCGGACGCCGCCGCCGAACTGCTCCGCGATCTCCCGTGGAACCGACTGGCCGTGGCGGGCGACAGTGTCACCGCCGGCGTGATGGAGCCCCTCCCGGGCTACCACGACCGGTCCTTCGCCGACCGCTTCGCCGACGCCCTCGCCGCCACGCGCCCCGGCTTCGCCGCGGTCAACCTGGCCAAGCCCTACTTGCTTCTCGACGAGATCCGGGACCAGCAGCTCGGCCCTGTCCTGGAGTTCGAGCCGGACGTGGTGATGGTGAGCGCGGGCGGCAACAACGCCTTCCGCGGCTTCGACCCGGAAACATTGCGGGCCGAACTGACCTCGCTCCTGGCACCCCTCGCCGAGAGCGGCGCCCTCGTCATCACCATCGGCCTGTTCGACGTCGCCCGGGCGGGCCTCTTCCCGCCGGAACACGCCGACGGCATGGCCCGCCGATTCGACGAGCTCGACCGCATCACCGCCGGCCTGACACGTGCACTCGGCGGCATCCACGTCGACACCCACCACCACGCGCTCGCCGCCGACCCAGGCATCTACTCCACCGACCGCATCCACGCCAACGCCCGGGGCCACGCCGTCGCCTTCGCCGCCATCGCGACCACCGTGGCTCAGCGCGCCCGGAATGAGGCTCCCCCGACCTGCGGGAGGTGCTGATCGACTGGTCAGTGCGGGTTGACGGGGCCTCAGGTCCGTTCGCCAGGTCGCTGCCTGTCCGGCGTGGCACGGACTGCGATGGCGATGGCCCACCGCAGGAGATCCTCGTCGTCGGCAGGAATGATCACGATGGTGTCCTCCGGGCCGTCCTGTCGAGCATGAGCGTGTGCCGAGGCCGCCCACACCCCGCCCCGACGACGTTCCCAGGCCACCCCTCTCTTCAGCCTCGCTGGAGAGCACAGTGACCGAGGGTGATCGCGGGCGAGGAGTGCCGACCGTCCTTCGTGGCCGCCGCCCAGTGCCAGGGGTTCACTTCCTCGCCGGGGTCCGAAAGGTGGGCGGGGGCCGGAGAGTACTCTCCGGCCCCCGCCCACCTTTCGGGCCCTCGCTCGTCCCGCGCTCAGATCCGCCCACGCGCCAGCCGAGTCAGCGGACCCGTCGGAGGCTTGGCGGTCGAACGGCCGATGGCGAACGCCGCTCCGGCGACGCCGGCCACCCCCGCGGCAGCTCCGGCGGCGACCGCCTTCCGGTGCTTGACGACGGTCCAGGCCGTGGTGGCCGCACTCGCGGCCTTCGCCGCGTTGGCGGTCACGGCCTGCTGCCCGCTCTGGAGACCGGCGGCCGCGGCACGGCCGACACGGCGGGTGGTCTCACCGGCCGCCCGCGCACTGTCCGAGGCCGAATCCTTGGCGCCCTCGGCCGCGGACAGCGCTTCGCCCGCCGCCGCGTCGGCCTGCTTGCCGGCCCTCTCGGCGGTGGTGCCGGCCCTCTTGCCGGCCGAGGCGGCTGTCTTGCGGGCGGTGGTGGTCCTGCCCTTGTCCGGGGTGGAGTTCTTCGCGTTCTTGTCGTCAGTGGTCATGGCCTCCTCCTTGCCTTGGGTGATGTGATGAAACCTCGGTAGGCGCACTCAGGCGCCGTTGTGCGGCAGCAGTGAGCCGAGTGGCCCGAGGTCGAGATTGAGATCGTCCATCGTCAGGTCGTAGCGATCGCACAGCTCCGTCATGCGTTCGTGCAGGATCATCAGCGTCATGCCGATCCGCTCCTCCTGGGACTCACTCAGGTCGCCCTGGTCGACGCGGTGGATCGCGGTGCGCTCCATGAGCTGGCGGAGCAGTTCGACGATGGTGAGCACCAGTTTGATGAGATCCCGCTCCACGGTGTCCGGGTCGGTGTGCAGTCGCTGGGCCGCCGCCGAGGGGCCGCTGTCGTCCGGTCGCGCGGGGCTGAGCCCGAACGCCTGGGCAGCGGCGCGTGCCACCTCTTCGGCCGCCGCGGCGGACGTGCCCCCCGCGCCTGGTGCGCGGTCGCCTCCGGTCATGGTGTCCACCTCCTCCTCGTCGGGGTGCCCCGCTCGCGTACGGAACGGTAGGCCGGCCTCACCACGGCGCCGGCTCCTCACCGGTGATCGACCGGATCACCGCCCGGAGGTTGATGTGGACGAGATCCACGTCGGCGATGGACAGGACGAGGTCCCCGGTGAGCACGGCCCCGCCGTTCAACAGGCGGTCCAAGATGTCGATCAGGGCGATGGGCGGGCCTCCACGGGGCTCGGTCTCGCCGAGAACGCCGCCGATGATGTCCGTGCTCACCGTGGCCCACCGCCGCCCGCGCTCTCCGCCGTCACCGCGGTGGCGAACGAGTAGGGCGCCCACGGCCCGGTCACCTCGACGAAGACCCCGGGCACGTCCTCGGCCAGTGCGGAGAGCTCCCGACGGAGCTGCTCCGTGTGCTCCCGGGGAACGAGATAGGCCTCGTTGGCCACGTTCACCCCGGGCCGGGAGGCGGCGAGCCGGCCCTGCTGCGGGCGGTGCACCGCCCGGGAGGCGGCCACCCCGTCCGCCAACCGCGCTGCCCGGGCGGCCAGGTCGGACGCCGACCGGTAGGCGTCCTGGCTGTCACGCTGCTGCGCCTGACGCTGCCGGAGATAGGCGCGGCCCGCTCCGGCCCCCGCCGAAGCCGGGGTGGCCGGAGCCGACGCGGCGGCCGGGCGGGGATCGGCATAGACCTTCATCCCCAGCTCGACATGGCCCTCCAGGCGGCCCAGCAGCTCCCGGAACTCGCTGCACTGCCGGACCAGCATGTCGGCCACCCGGGCGTCGTCGAGGTAGACCGTGGCCAGCCGCATCGGCAGGACCGAGGTCTCCGCGAACGCGGCGTCCACCACGGCATGGTGGGCCCGGGCGACCGCTTCGAGCCGGTCCAGGTCCTCCATCTGCGCGGTGAGGCCCCGCTCGCTGAACGTGTCCGCCGGTACGGCGGAGACGAGTGCGCACAGCCCACCCCCGCCGACGGGTCGCAGGGGCCGGCCGTCCACGCCCGGCAGCCGGGCGGCGAGCCCGTCCAGAGCGGGGCCCTCATGGCCGACGGCGTAGACGTAGGTCATCTCCCCGACGCCCGCGCCCGGGAAGCCGGCGGGTGCGTTCGGTCCGGTGCTCATCGTTCCTCCTCCTGTTCGGCCGGGGCCGCCTGGGCGCCGACCGCCGCGGAGCCCGGAATCCCGGCCGCGGCCGACCGCATACGGGCCAGTTCGGCACGCAGCCGCTCGTTCTCGTCGGCCAAGGCGTCACGCCCGGGGCCTGCCTCGGTCTCACGCACGGGGCGGGCCTCGGTCTCACGCACGGGGCCTGCCTCGGTCTCACGCACGGGGCGGGCCTGGGAGGAGAGCGAGGGGTCGTGCTCCCACCAGTCGATGCCCATCTCCTTGGCCTTGTCGACGGAGGCGACGAGCAGGCGGAGTTTGATGGTGAGCAGCTCGATGTCGAGCAGGTTGATCTGGATGTCACCGGCGATGACGATGCCCTTGTCCAGCACCCTTTCCAGGATGTCGGCGAGGTTGGCCGACGAGCCCTGCTGCCCGTACGCCGGGCCTGCCCCCCGGGGCGGAGCCGGCAGCCGGCCGGCGAGTGAATCGGACACGGTGTCTCACGCCTTTCCGTGGGGTGTCGGTCGGTGCGGCCCGCAGCGCGAGCCCGGTGGCACCTGATCCGTGTGCCGGCCGGTCACCGGTCGGCGGTGGCCGCACGGCGTCGGGAGCGACGGGCCGGCCGCGGCTCCTCCTCCGTATCGTCGGCTGCCACCTCGTCGTCGTCCTGCTCCTCGGCGTCCTCCTCAGCCAGTTCCTCCGACTCGTCGTCCTCGTCGTCCTCGTCGTCCTCGGCGTCCTCGGCGTCCTCGGCGTCCTCGGCGTCCTCGGCGACGAACTCCTCGTCCTGGGGCTCTTCGTCCTCGTACGCGGCCTCGTCGTCCTCGGGTTCGGACTCGGGCCCGGACGCCTCGTCCTCGTACGCATCGCCGGGCGCGCCGTCATCGGGCTCGGCGCCCGCGTCGTTCCGCGCCTCCTCCTCGTCGAGCGCTTCGTCGTGACCGACGACGACTTCTCCGTCACGGATCTCGCCGCGCCAGCTGTCCGTGGCCTCACCGCGCATCATGATGAACTTGCGGTAGAGCTTGAGGTCGAGCCGGGCGCGGCGGCCCTGGGCGCGCCAGATGTTGCCGGTCTTCTCGAACAGGCCCTTGGGGAAGTACTCGAGGACGAGCAGGACCCGGGTGAGGTCGTCGGTGATGGCGTGGAAGGTGACCACTCCCTTGACGGTGCCCTTGGCGCCCTCGGTGGTCCAGGTGATGCGTTCGTCGGGCACCTGCTCGGTGACGTTCGCCTTCCAGCTGCGGGTCGACTTGGCGACCTTCACCTTCCAGTTGCTGGTGGTGTCGTCCGCCTTCTCCACGCTGACGACACCCTTGGCGAACGAACTGAACTCCTGGAACTGGGTCCACTGGTCGTACGCCTCGCGGACCGGGACGCCGACGTCGATGTCCTCGACGATGGCGACGCTCTTGGACTTGCCCCCACCGGACTTGCGCCCCTTGCCGAACAATCCCTTGACCTTGTCCTTGACGGTGTCCTTGAGATGGGAGGCGCCCGCGCTCAGGGCGGCCTGACCGGGTGACTTGCCTTCGCCGAGGGCTTGGCCGCCCTTGGCAAGGCTCTTGAGGGCGCCGCCCCCACCGCCCGGCTCCGCCAGCTTGGACACCGAGTCACCGAGGCGGTGCCCCAGCTGGGTCACCGCGTGTTCGGCACGGGCCCTGAGGTAGTTCTGCAGCTCGTCCTTGAGGCGGTCGGTGGCCGGGTTCTTGACCACGTCGTCCTTGATACCGCCGAGTGCGGAGTCAGGCATGGTCGCCTCCCCGGGCCTTGCGGGCGCCGGAGGACGCGGTCTTGCGCGCGCCCGAAGCCGCGGTCTTGCGGGCGCCTCCGGTGCGCTTGCGCGCAGGGGCGGCGGACTTTCGAGGAGTGCGCTTGCGCTTCTCGCCCCCGCCCGTGTCCTCGTCCCGGTCCGCCTCGGTCTCGTCGTCGGTGACCGTCCTGGGCTCGTCGTCCCTGTCCCGCTCGTCGTCGGCCACGTCGCCGGCCTCCAGCGCCTGGGTGCGCTGCTGGAGGGAGTCGGCCAGGCTCCCGGCCCGCTGCGTGACGGCCTTGGTCGCCGCCGTCCTGGTCGCGTCGACCAGCTCCTTGCGCACCTGGTCGTTGAGCGAGCCCAGGGCCGGTGAGTCGGCCAGCATCCTGCCGATCCGGCGCGGGTCGAGATCGATCTTCTTGCCGACGAGGAACATTCCGAACCCCAGGGCGAGTTTGGCCTTCTTGGTACGCCCCAGCAGGTATCCCCCCACCAGAGCCGCGCCTATCTTGGCGTTCTTCGTCATCTGCGATGCACCTCTGCTCTCCCCCCGGTCACGTGTGGTCGATGGTCACGGCGCGCGGCGTGTGCTGTTCCGGTACTCCTCGATCTCGTCGAGCCGGTCGAGCAGCTCGTCCTCGCGCCGGTCGAACTCCTCGGCGTCGATGAGGCCGTTGTTCAGGTCCTGTTCCAACTGGGCGAGTCGGGCGCGAACCGGCTCGGGGTCGTAGTACTCCTCCTCGGCGGCATGGACGACCTGGTCGAGTACCCAGACCGTCCCCCGTACGGGGGCCAGCGGCAGGGTCAGGATGCTGCTGATGAGGCCCATGGCGGGCGGATCACCTCCGCTCCCGGGAATCGGACCGGCCCCGGGGACCCGGCGGTCAGACGAAGCTGTACGGCGGCAGCGGGCCGGTCAGGGTGAAGGAGTACGCGTCGCCGCGCTCCTCCGCCTCGCGTCGGACCGCGGCCACGAAGGCATCGGTCTCCGCCCGGGGCACGAGGAAGGACAGGTTGAGGAACTGCTGCGGGGCCGGCTCCGCGTGCGAGGTGCGGTCCGCGGCGTCCGCGAGGCGGGCGGCGACACTCTCCGCCTCCTTCAGACCGCGGTCGGTCACCTCGCGGGCCACCAGCTCTCCCAGGGCGACCCGGTCGTCGTGGCTGCCCTCGGTGCGCGTCCGTTCGTTGAGCTGCCGGATCTCGTCGGACTCGGTCATGATCTCCCGGAGGAGGTCGTCCTCGTCGCGGCCGGCCTTGAGGTTGTACTCCACCCGGCCGTCCAGTTCCTTCAGCCGCTCCTGGTACGCGTCGGCCTCCCGGTCCAGGGCCGCGGTGACCTCGTCGTCGCCGGGGCCCACCAGCCCGAACCGCATGGGCAGGGTCGCGCCCTGCGCCATCAGCGTTTCGAGCACGCTCTGATGGGCCATGACATCGCGTCGCTTGGCGCGGAGTCCGGGAGGTGCGTCGCTGACCACGGCGGCCAGCCGTCCGGAGCGCAGGGTGCGCAGTTCCGAGGGCGGGTCGCCCACGCCGTGCAGGCCGTTCAGGGGCAACGGGTGGCCGGCGTCGGTGATGGCGTAGATGTAGGTGGGCACCGTTACTCCTCGCGTCGCTGGGTCTGACGGCTGGACGTCGCCTTACGGGCCGGACGCTTACGAGGCTCCTCCTCGGGCTCCTCACCGCTCTTGCCCTGCAACGACTCGCTGAACGCCTCGACGGCGCCGGTGAGCGCGCCCTTGGACTTACCCTTGGCGCCGTTCTCCGTCATGTCGCCGACCAGGTCGGTGAGCTGACTCGGCGCCTTGCGGCCGGACTCAAGATCGAGCCGGTTGCAGGCTTCGGCGAACCGCAGATAGGTGTCGACACTCGCGACCACCACGCGGACGTCGATTTTGAGAATTTCGATACCGACCAGGGAGACGCGGACAAATGCGTCGATGACCAGCCCGCGGTCGAGTATGAGTTCAAGAACGTCGTAGAGATTTCCCGATCCGCTCCCACCGGACGTCGCATTGCTCTGCTGAACGAGTGTCATGGGGAACTCCTTTCGGTGGTCTTCGTTAGGTCCGACGACGGAATTTCAGCGACGATCGATCTGGCCCCTGGCATAGCGGCGCAATCGTTCGTAGGACAAAAGCGTTCCCTGCGGGTCGAGTTGAACCCGGTAGGAGGCCATCACACTCATGGTGTCCGGCACTCTCTCCAGCTCGACCACTTCCACGTCTGCCGACCAACCGTCGCCGGTGGCCTTCACCGAGGAAACAGAACCCGGCTCGCACTGGAGCAATTCCGTGAGCTGCGCGGAAGCCTGCCGCATGGCGGTAGGCACATCGACGCGCTTTCCGTCGTGCTCTTCATCGGTCTTCTTCTCGGTGCTCATCCTTCACCTGTCGCCGGGGATGACCGCTCAACTGATCGGTCTCCGTCGTCCATGGCTGACATTCGCCTGCCCCTGCAATCCGGACGTATGCACGACCCGCGCGTACCGAGGGTCCTCATGGCCCCTCGGGGGTACGCGAAGCGGACACGACCACGAAGGAGCCACCCATGCACATCTCCGGACTCATCAGCGCTCTGGTCATCGGTACGTCGGTCGGTCTGCTGGGACGTCTCGTCCTGCCCGGCAGCCAGCACATCGGGGTCCTGTGGACGCTCGTCGTCGGCATGGCCGCAGCGCTCCTCGGTTCGCTGCTGGCGTCCGTGCTGGGTGTGGGCGACACGCGGGGCGTCGACTGGTCCGAGTGGCTCATCCAGATCGTCCTGGCCGGCCTGGGCGTGGCAGCCCTCGACCGCGCCCTCGCCGGAACCGAACGACGGCCGTGGAGGCGGGGGTGACGCCCGCCGTTCGGGGCGACGCCGGATCGCGTCGCCGTTCAGTCGGTCCGCAGGTCGCTGGAGGGGCCGGTGTCGCCCATCGCCCGGCGGTCCTCATCGGACCACGAACGCGTGTCGCGAGGCTCGACGTAGGGCTCCTCGAACGGAGGATGACCGCCCAGGATGGCGCGCTCGCGGGCCATCTCGGCGTCGAACTCCAGGCCCAGCAGTATCGCCAGATTGGTGATCCACAGCCAGACCAGGAAGACGATGACGCCGGCCAGGGTCCCGTAGGTCTTGTTGTACGAGCCGAAGTTGGCGACGTAGAAGGCGAACCCGGCGGAGGCCGCCATCCAGATCAGCAGCGCCAGCACACTGCCCAGGGAGCCGAAGGCGAAGCCCCGCCCCTTGGCGTTCGGGGCCGCCCAGTACAGGATCGCCAGCATGACGGCCACGCAGACGACGAGGGCGGGCCACTTGGCGATCGACCAGATCAGGAGCGCGGTGTCGCCGATGCCCAGCAGTGCGCCGAGCTCATGTGCGATTCCCCCGGTCAGCACCACCATCAGGGCGCAGGCGCAGGCCAGGATCATGAGCACCAGGGTGAGCCCGACCCTTATCGGCAGCACCTTCCACAGCGGACGGCCCTCCGGCAGGTCGTAGACCGAGTTCGCCGCTCGCATGAAGGCCGCCACATATCCGGAGGCGACCCAGAGCGCGCCCAGCAGGCCGGCGACCGCCAGCACCGAGCCGGTGCCGCCGCTGCCCTCCAGCTGAGTGATCGCGCTGGTGATCACGTCCTTGGCGGCCCCCGGCGCCAGCTTCTCGACGTTGTCCAGCGCCTTCCGCGTGGTGGACTCACCCGCGACCCCGAGGAGCGAGACCAGCACCAGGAGGGCCGGGAAGAGCGACAGGATTCCGTAGTACGTGAGCCCGGCGGCCCGATCGGTCAGTTCGTCCTGCTGAGATTCCTTCGCCGTCCGTTTGAGGACCGCCCACCACGACGCCCTGCCGATCGCGGTCGGCGCGTCCGGTGCGTCGCGCTCCACCCGCGCCTCGGGCCCGGCCGGCTGCCGCTTGCGTTCTTCGTCTGCCATGAAGAGCGGCTACCCCGGACAGCGACGTTATGCAGGCTCGGCCCGTCGCGCGGGCCAGAACTCCGAGTACGGCGGAGCCGCTGCGGGTCCGGGAGGTTTCCGGGCCCGTGGCGGCTCGCCGCGTTCGGTGCGTAAAGGCGTCCAGGTGCGTCCCGGCGTCCCCGCGTGAACGGCGCCCCGGCGTGAACATCGCGGCCCCGGGGCACGTACCCCTGTCCGAAGGCATCAGGACAGGGACACCGACGAAGGGAATGCCGCGATGAGCGCAACGCAGGGGCGCCGGAGCCTCCTCGGACGCCGCACGGTCGTCGTGGCGGTGGGAGCGGCCGGAGCGGCTGCCGCCCTCACCGCGTGCGGCGGCGGATCGGACAGCTCGGAAGGCTCGGACACGGTCGAGCAGCCCGGCAGCGGGGGCGAGAACAAGGGCGCGGGCGGTGCGGTGCTCGCCGCGGCCTCCGACATTCCGGAGGGCGGCGGGGTGGTCTTCGCCGCGCAGAAGGTCGTGGTGACCCAGCCGCGGCCCGGCGAGTTCAAGGCGTTCTCGTCCACGTGCACCCATCAGGGCTGTGCGGTCAAGGACGTCTCGAACGGCACGATCACCTGCCCCTGCCACAACTCCACCTTCGACGCCGCCACGGGCAGCCCGACCGGCGGGCCCGCCACCCAGCCGCTGCCCGCCCGTGAGATCACCGTCGAGGGCGATTCGATCAGGCTGGCGTAGGGCCCGTCGTCAAACCGCCGTCGCCCCCTTCCTGTCTGCGCGGCCGCTTCCAGCCGCCGAGGACCGCGTCCGTGGTGGTGACGGTGGCGACCAGGGCGAGCGTGTTGCGGACCATGGCGGGGGTGTATTCGGCGGGCACCCCCGCGATGGCGTCGGCGGGGACGACGGCCGTGTAGCCGAGGTTGACGGCGTCGAAGACGGCGTTGGGAATGGCGATGTTGGCCGATACGCCGGTGACGACGAGCGTGCGGCAGCCCAGGTTGCGCAGCAGCGGGTCGACGTCGGTGCCGGCCAGGGGCGAGAGGCCGTGCAGCCGGCGGACGACGAGGTCCTCGTCGGCCACCTCGACGGGGGGCGCGACCCGGACGGCGGTGCTGCCGGTGTGCTGCTGGACGGGCAGCCGGGCGGCCGCGCGGAAGAGCCGGGCGTTGCGGTTGCCGCCGCGCCCGTCGGGCCGGCTCTCGGCGACCGCGTGCATCACCTGGATGCCGCTCTCGTGGGCGGCGGCGACGAGCCGGGCGATATTGGCCAGGGCACCCGACGAGCGCGCGACGGCGGCGAGTTCGGGCAGGGCGCTGTCCGGCCCCACGACACCCCGCTGGCACTCGACGGTCAGCAGGACGGTGGTGGCGGGGTCGAGCAGCGCGGTGAGCCACTCCTGTGATTCCCTCGACTGCACGGGCGCTCCTCCCTCTCCTGGTCTCCACCGACCGGGGCGGACTTCTGCGGACGGGCCTCCGTGGGCGGACTTCTGCGGACGGACCGGGCGCGCGAGAGTAGCGGCCGTTGCGTCACGATGGAAGAGCGTCCATGATTTCTGACACCTGATCAGGTTCCAGGTGCGATTCCAGGAGAGGGCGACCATGACCGATACCCAGCGACGAGGCCGCCGGATCATGATGACCCCCGAGGAGCGGGACGCCTACCTCGGCGAACAGCGCACCTGCCGGGTGGCCACGCTCGGCTCCGACGGCGCTCCGCACATCGGTGCGCTGTGGTTCGTCTGGGACGGCGGCTCTCTCTGGCTGTACTCCATCACGCGCAGCCTGCGCTGGTCCCAGCTGCGCGAGGACACCAGGATCGCCGTGGTCGTGGACGACGGCGAGGGGTACGAGGAGCTGCGCGGCGTGGAGCTCACGGGCCGGGCGGAGTTCGTCGGCGAGGCGCCCCGCACGGGCGAGCCCTGCCCCGAACTCGACGAGCCGGAGAGGCTGTTCCCCATGAAGTACTTCGGCATGACGGAGATGCCGCACGACGGACGGCACGCCTGGCTGCGACTCACCCCGGAGAAGGTCACCTCCTGGGACTTCCGCAAGCTCACCGGTCTCACCTGATCCCGGCACACGGGACGACGGCGGCCGGCACGAAGCTCATCCCCCGGCGGCAGCAACGCCCGCACCCGCCGCCCGGAGCGCCTCCACCGCGGCGCGGACCGACGGGCGGCGGTCGGCGTCGGTGCGCCAGACCGCGTGGACGTGCCGCCGCATGGTCTGCCGCACGGGCACCAGGCGCACCCCTTCGGGGACCGGGCCGCGCCCCAGCCGGGGAGCCACGCAGACGCCGAACCCGGCGGCGATCAGGGCGAGTTGCGTATGGTGCTCACCGGCCAGGTGGGCGATGCGCGGCTCGATGCCCCGGGAGCGGAGGGTGAACATCAGCCACTCGTAACAGAATTCGCCCTCGGGCCAGGACACCCACGGGTCGTCCGCGAAGTCCTCCAGCTCCACCTCGTCGCGGTCCGCCAGTGGATGTCCGGCCGGCATGGCGATGTCCGGTGCGTCGTCGAGGAGTTCGGCCTTGGTCAGCCCGCCGGGCACGGGCAGCCGCTTGTTGCTCCAGTCGAGTACGACGGCCAGGTCGACGTCTCCGCGGAGCACCGCGCGCAGCCCCTGCTCGGGCTCCAGCTCCCGGGTGCGGACGGTGAGGTCGGGGTGGTCCGCGCGCAGGGAGGTGAGCGTCGCGGGGAACAGTCCGCGGGCCGCGGTCGGGAAGGCGCAGATCCTCACCTCGCCGACGACCTCGCCCCGCTGCGCCTCGATGTCGGACTGCGCGAGCTCCACCTGCGACAGGATCCGCGCGGCGTGGCCCGCGAGCAGCCGGCCGGCGTCGGTGAGGCGGACGCCGCGGCCGTGCTTGGCGAGCAGCCGCTGCCCCACCTCGCGCTCCAGCTTGGCCATCTGCTGCGATACCGCCGATGTCGTGACGTGCAGCCCGTCGGCCGCACCGCTCACCGAGCCGTGCCGGGCGAGGGCGTCGAGGGTTCGCAGCCTCTCCAAGTTCAACATGTAAGCGATGCTACGCGAACACACACAGAAACATTCGCTTGTCCTACGAGGTCTTCTTCGTCAGGCTGAACCTCATGAGCGCTCCCTGCGAGCCGAGGGCCACGGCCCCGGCATCGGCACCTCCCCCTCCCGTTCCGTCCGCGCCGTCCGCCCGGCGCCCTGCTCTCGACTGGCGGATCCGGTTCGCGGCGCTCTCGCTCATCTGGGGGTTCAGCTTTCTGCTGATCAAGGTCGGGACCGAGGGCTTCGCCCCGTTCCAGGTCACCTTCGGCCGCCTGCTGGCCGGTACGGCGGTGCTGGTCGCCGCGATGGCGATGCGCCGGGAACGGCTGCCGCGTTCGGCCCGGACCTGGGGTCACCTCACGGTCGCGGCGTTCCTCCTCAACGCGCTGCCGTTCTCGCTCTTCTCCTACGCCGAGCTGACGATCCCCTCGACGCTGGCCGGGATCTGCAACGCGACCTCGCCGCTGTGGGGCATGGCACTCTCGGTAGTGGCCCTGTCGGAGGACCGCCCGACCCGCCGCCGGGTGGCCGGTCTCGGTGTCGGCTTCCTCGGCGTCCTCACGGTGCTGGGCGCCTGGCAGGGCTTCTCCGGCCTGGACCTGCCGGGTACGGGCATGGCGCTGCTCGCCTCGTTCTGCTATCCGGTCGGCTGGATCTACGTCCGCCGGACTCTGGCCGGGACGGGCTCGTCGACGCTGGCGCTGACGGGCAGCCAGCTCTTCCTCGGTACGTTGCAACTGGCCGTGGTGACACCGCTGTTCACCTCGGCGCCCACCTCCTTCCCACTGCTCCCGATGCTCAGCGTCCTCGCCCTGGGCGCGCTGGGCACGGGCCTCGCGGTGCTGCTCCAGTACGGCCTGGTCCAGGAGGTCGGTCCGACGACGGCCCAGATGGTCACGTACTTCATCCCGGTGATCGCGACGGCGGCGGGCGTCGCGCTGCTCGGCGAACAGCTGAGCTGGAACACCCCGGTCGGGGCCCTGATCGTCCTCGTCGGCGCGGCCCTCACCCAGAGCCGCGCCCGCCCGGCGCCCGCGCCCGCCCCGCCGGGCACGCCCGCCTCGCCGGACGCGGACGGCGCCCGCCTCAGCCGTAGCTGACCGGCCGTGCCGGGCCCGCGGCAGCGGCCACCGCGTCCGCCAGGGGCCCGATGTCCGCCGCGGTCAGCGGGGAGACGGTGAGCCGCACGCCCTGGGGGGTGTCCAGCCGGAAGCGGGCCCCCGGGGCCGCCGCCCAGCCCGCGTGGAGCAGCCGGGCGACGGCCCCGGTCTCATCGCTCACGGGCACCCACACGTTCATCCCACTGCGGCCCCGGGCGCTCACGCCGCGCTCCGCCAGCGCACGGATGAGCGCGTCCCTGCGATCGCCGTAGGACCGGGACACCGTACGGGTGTCGACGGCGCCCGAGGTCCACAGTTGGAGGACGGCTCGCTGGAGCAGCCGGCTGACCCAGCCGGGCCCGAGCCGCTGCCGCCCCGCCACCCGGTCGACCGTGACGGCGTCCCCGGTGAGCGTGGCGACCCGCAGGTCCGGGCCGTACGCCTTGGCCGCCGAGCGGATGAACGCCCAGTGGGCCGTCGCCCCGGCCAGCGGGTGCAGCGGCAGGTCGACGATGGCGTGCCCGTGGTCGTCCTCGATCAGCAGCACGTCCGGGTGCCGGGCGAGGACCGCGCGCAGTTCCCGGGCGCGCGGCGCGTCCAACGACGCACCGGTCGGGTTCTGCGCCCGGCAGGTGACGACGAGGGCCCGCGCCCCGGCCCGCAGCGCCCGCTCCACATCGGCGGGCAGCGGACCGGAGTCGTCCACGCCGACCGGTACGGCGCGCAGCCCGAGCGCCGGTACGAGGTCGAGCACGCTGCCCCAGCCGGGGTCCTCCACCGCCACCGCGTCGCCCGGCCTGAGGTGCGCAGCGAGGACCCGCTCGATCGCGTCCAGGGCGCCGGACGTCACGGCGACCGGCCCGGCGGGGACTCCGTCCGCGTCCAGCGCGGCGCGGGCGTACGCGGCGAACTCCGCGACCACCGGGGGCTGCCCGTACAGGCCGTGGCTCTCCGCATCGGCGGCCGCGGCCGCGGCGAGCGCCGGCCCGAGGTCGGGCAGCAGCTCCGGATCGGGATTGCCCTCGCCGAGGTCCCGGACGCCCGGAGGCGCTTCGATCCGCAGCGATCCGCGCGACGTGCTGGCCGGGGCGGGACGCACCCGGCTCCCCCGACGGCCCGCCGTCTCGATCACCCCGCGCTCGCGCAGTGTCCGGTAGGCGGCCGCCACCGTATTGGGATTGACCTCCAGGCGCGCCGCCAACTCCCGCATGGGGGGCAGCACATGGCCCGGCGGGAGGTCTCCGGAGCCGACCCCGCGCTCGACACTGGCGGCAATCTCCGATGCACGCCGCCCACTGATCCGATACTCTCCTAGCACAAACATCATTATGCACTAGTGCAACGGAGTGAGCAATGCAGCCCACCGCAACGCCCGACGGCACGGGCTCCGGCGTCGCCGCCCCCTACCTTCCCACCGATCGCACGGTGCCCACCCGGTCCAAGCAGCGCGCCTCCTACGACCGCGAGCTGGTCCACTCGATCCTCGACGAGGCGTATCTCTGCCACCTGGGCTTCGTGCGCGACGGCGCCCCGGTCGTCCTGCCGACCCTCTTCGGCCGGAGAGGAGAGCGGCTGTACGTCCACGGTTCGACGGGCTCGCGACCGCTGCGGTCGGCGACGGGCGCGGATCCGGGACTGCCGGTCTGTCTGACGGTCACCCATGTCGACGCCCTCGTGCTGGCCAGGTCCGCCTTCCATCACTCGATGAACTACCGCTCGGTGGTGGTGCACGGCACGGCCGTGGCGGTGACCGACCCCGAGGAGCGGCGGCTCGCCCTGGACGCGATCGTGGACCAGGTCGTGCCGGGCCGCTCCCGGGACTCCCGGCCGGCCGACGCCAAGGAACTCGCCGCGACGGCGGTGATCCGGCTGGACCTGAACGAGGTGTCCGCGAAGGTCCGCACCGGCGGGCCCAACGACGAGCCCGAGGACAGCGCCCTCCCCCACTGGACCGGCATCGTGCCGCTCACCCGGGGCTACGCGGCGCCGGTCCCCGCGGACGACCTGGATCCCGCCATCGGCGTACCGGACTACCTGTCCGCGCGCTGAAGGAGGTCGCGGCAGCCACGGCTGCCGCGACCGGCACTCCCCCGCCCCCGTCGGGCAGGTCACGTCACGCCGCCAGGGCCTCCTTCCGGCGGGCGACCGCCGCACCGCGCGCCTCGGCGAAGGCCAGTCCGGCGACGGCGGTCAGCAGAAGCAGCGTGCCGAGGACCGTGGCCGCCGTCAGCCGCTCCCCCAGGACGGTCACCGCGATGACGGCCGCGCTCACCGGCTCCAGGAGCATGATCACGGAGACGGTGGCCGCCCGGACGGCGGCCGCTCCGGCGAAGTACAGCGCGTAGGCGAGCGCCGTGGGTACCGCCGCCACATAGACCAGCAGCCACAGCACCTGCCCGGTCTCGGCGGTGTGCGGCACCAGTCCCTCGGCCAGGGCCATGGGCAGCAGGCCCACCGCCCCGATGCCGAACGCCCAGGCGCTGGTGGTCAGCGCGTCACCGCCGCCACCGTCCCGCCCGAGCCACCGGGTGAGCAGCGTGATCGCCGCGTACCCGGAGGCGGACAACAGCGCCAGCAGCACCCCGGCCGGCACGACGTCGCCGCCCTCGCCGCCCAGGACCAGCACGGCGAGTCCGGTCAGCGCGCCGGTCACGGCGGCCAGGCCGCCCCTGCCGAGGCGTTCGCCCAGCAGCAGGCGCGCCCCGAGGGCGATCAGGACGGGCCCGGCGCCGAGCGTGACGACGGTGCCGACGGCGAGTCCGGTGGCCTCGACGGCCGCGAAGTACGCGCTCTGGAACACGGTGAGACCGACGCCGGTGCCGAGGATCCGGAGCAGCCGGCGACGCCGGGGTTCGGGCTCCCGGGGGGCCCGGCGGGGCCGCAGGGCGAGCGCCCCGGCGAGCAGGACGAGGCCACCGGCGCAGCGCCAGAAGGACAGGGCGAGGGGGCCGAGATCGCTGACCCGGAAGATCAGGGACGCGGCCGCGCCGGCGGTGCCCCAGGCGACTCCGGCGACGACGAGATACAACAGGCTCCGCCCGACGGGCAGCGCGGAAGCAACGGGGATGGACATGTGACTTCTCCAGAGGAGGACAGGGTGGTGGGTCGCTCGGCTCCGCACGCGGGCAGCGACGAACCGCTCGGGGACTGCCCGAGCCCGGTCTTCGTCAGGAGTGGCCGCCCGCGCTAGGCGGCAGGCGGCGGCAGCACAGTCAGATGCATGGTCGGCACATTAGTGCGGGGTACGGCCGCCGGACAACTCGCCCTCGACGGACCGGGCCACCGGGCCGGTGGCGGCCCCGGTCCCGGCCCCGGCGGCCACCGGGCCCGACGGGGGCTTCGGCGCGGCGGACTGGGCGATGAACGCACCGGTCAGGACGACGAATCCGCCGATGAGCTGCGGCGCGGAGAGGTGCTCGCCGAGGAGCACCCAGGCCAGCCCGGTCGCGATGACCGCTTCGAGGCAGGCGACGACCCCGGCCACCTGGGGCGAGAGCAGCCGGACCGAGACGACCCCGGTGACGTACGCGAGCACGGTGGCGAGCAGGACGATCCAGCCGAGCAGCAGCCAGGCGGGGACCTCGTTGCCGTCCATGCCCGCGCTACCGCCGAGCAGTGACCAGTCCATGCCCCAGGGCCGGGCGACGACGGTGAGGACGCCCGCGCCGACGATCAGTCCGTACGCGATGACGCCGACGGGGTGCGGAGGCTCGGCGTGCCTGCCCTCGCCGTCCCGGCCGTCCTGCCCGCCGTGGTCGGAGAGGACGAAGTAGCCGACCTGGCAGCAGGCCGCGCCGAGGGCCAGCAGCAGCCCGAGGAGATCGAAGCCGAGCCCGGCCCACACCTCGACGACGCAGGCGAGGCCGCCGACCGCCAGCACCACGCCGAGCGCGGCGGCCCGGGTGACCGGCCTGCCCTGCACGAAGCGGACCCAGCCGAGGACCAGCGCGGGCGCCAGGTACTCCACCAGGAGCGCCACGCCCACCGGGATACGGGAGATCGAGGCGAAGTAGAAGGCCTGGACCCCGGCCACAGCGAACAGGCCGAACCCGGCGAGCAGGGCGGGACGTTCCCGTACGAGGTTCCGGTGGCGCCAGGCGACCGGGAGCATGATGACGGCGGCGCCCGCGACACGCAGCCAGACCACGTGCAGCGGGTCGAGCCCCGCCTCGATCAGCGGCTTTGCCGCCACTCCCGAACCGCCGAACGCGCAGGCCGAGAGCAGGGCGAGGCCCAGCCCGGCACTTCTGCCCTGAAACCCCGATGACGCGTGCATCGGCACATCATGGCAGCAGTCGACAGCACCGTCATCCCCGTGACACCTGTCGAGACGGCACCCCTCACGTGCTCACCCCTGTCGTGCCGCGTCGGCCGTAAGCACGGCCGCCCGGTCCGCCAGCCACCGCGCGTCCACGCCCCCGCGGGAGAGCACCTCCACCGCACGCGACTCGGCGTCGGCAGCCAGCGCGGCGAGCAGATCGAGACCGGCGGCGCGCGACGCGCCGCGCGACGCCGCACGGTGCAGCGCGCCCTCCATCGCGGCGAGCGCCAAGGGCGACCAGCCGTCGACGGCCGGGGCGCGCACCACCGGAACGGCACCGGAGTCCTCGACGGAGCCCTGCCAGCGGAGCCCGTAGCCGATGCTGCGCTGGACGAGATAGCCGAGCACCCTGGCCGGCTGCGGGCCTCCGTCGAAGGCCTCGCGGACTTCGGGGTCCGTCTCGATCAGCGAGTGCAGGAGGTGAGCGGTGTCGATCTGCCGGTCCCCGTCACGCAGCGCACGCCTGCGCGCACCCGTCAGCACCGATGCCAGTTCCACGGTGAAGCGGGCATCGAGTTCGGCGTGGTTCGGTGCGGGCGGTTCAGGCATGCGAGGCGTCCGGTTTTGCACACCTCTACCCCATCAGTCCGGCGGCCGGAGGACATCCCCGGAGCGACCCATCGGGCATCCCACCGAAGTTGGGGACTCCGGAGCGACCCCTCATCCTTGCGGATGAGATCGCGCCGAGAGGCACAACCATGTCGTCTCGGGGCGCGCGCCGCCTTGCATCGCACGCCCCCGCGGCAACCGCGGCCCCCCGCGCGTACGTCCCTCACGCCACAGCACAGAGGGCGGGGACGGGAGGGAGGAACGGGTGTTCTGGATGGTCGCTCTGCTCGCCCAGGACGGGCTGCAGTACGTCTACCGCGTGCACGCACCCGATGACGCCCTGCCCGCCGATCTCTTCTGGACGGCCTTCCACTGCCACGACGAGGGCCCTCACCCCCGGGCGTCGGACCGCTTCGACGCCGCCGTGATCTGGCGGAACCGGCAGCCCCAAGAGATCTGACAGTTCGTCAGTATTGAATGTTGGCGCGACCGCCGCTACGTTCCGCGACACCGAAACCGGACGAACCAGGGGTGGTCGCATGGCTGAAGTCAGCGCCGAGGCACGCATCGAGGCACCCGCCGAGAAGGTCTGGGTCCGCCTGACGGACTTCTCGTCGTACGGGGAGTGGAACGCCACCCACACCAGCTTCCCCCGGGGCGGCCCGGCGGAACTGGAGCTCGCGGCCACCTACGAGGAGAACATGAAGCTCATGGGCTTCCCGGCCGAGGTGACCTGGACGGTCGACGAACTGGAGAAGGGCCGCCTGCTGGCGACCCGGGGCAAGGGCCCGATGGGGGTCAACCTGGCCATGCGGTACTCCCTGACCCCGGAGGGCGACGCCACGACGATGCGCATCGACGGGGAGTTCACCGGCGCGGCGGTCTCCCTGATGGGCGGCAAGCTCAAGGACTCCGCGACGGCGGCGCTCCAGGAGTCGCTGCGCAAGCTCGGCGGGCTCGTCACCCCTTGATCGCGCCCGGCCGCACGATACGCGAAAGGCCCCGCGGAATCGTCCCGCGGGCCCCTCCCCCAAGCCCTTCATCACGCACGACTCGCTTCGCGGCTCAGTGCTCGTCGGCGAGGATCAGGTAGGGCTTCTCCGCCCCCTCGGCGATGGCACGGTCCATGCCGGCCGGCATCGAGGCGAACTCCAGCGGCACGTGCGCCGTGAAGCGGTCGCGCATCTGCTCGTAGAACAGGCGGTGGTGGTCCACGGGTCGGCCCGTGACCTGGGTGACGGTGGTGGCGATGTCGTCGTAGCTGAGCGCCTCCGGCCCGGCGAGGACGAGATCGGCGTTGGGGGCGTTTACGTCGGTCAGGGCATGGACAGCGACGGCCGCGATGTCCCCAACGTCCACGAAGCCGACCCGGCCGCGGTCCAGATGGCGCCTTCCTCACCGGATGCTCACGGCGTGCGCGTGCGTGCCGGTGAAGTTCCGCACGAACCACAAGGGCCGCAGCACCGAGCCGATCTTGTCGAACATCTGGCCGGACATCAGGGTGTCCCGCGCGAGAAGATGCGGGCGCGATCGGCGAACTTCACTGCCGGAGTCCTGGACTCCGGCCCGGTACGGGGCCCGGCGAACGAGGGCTGACCGAGGACCCGGGAACCGACGACCGATGGGTGTTCGCTCGCCGCCGACAGGCTTCGACAGACCTTCGGTTCCTGAGGATCCATCCGGCAACACCTGCTGCCCGAGGACCCGGGTAGCCGCCGTCGCCGCAGGTGAGGGCCCTGCCCGCCCACCTGCGCGCCGAACGATCAACCTGGGACGGCACGGGGCAGCCGACGGCGGGGCCTCGGAGAGGTTGGTGTGCGGGACCGGCGAAACCGGGTAACGTCTTCGTCATTCCAGACGCCGATCCACGAGTGAGAGCGTGACGGGCCGCAGCTGACGTCCCTCGACGTCGCCGCCCGTCCCCCACCGATGAATCCGTAGATCACTTCACATCATTGACCGGGAGAACCCGTGACCGTGAGCAAGAACATCAACAACCCCGTGGGCCAGGGAGGCGGCCAGCGCAAGAGGCTGTCGCGCGCCGAACGGCAGAACAACGGCCCGCACCGCAACCTCGACCGCCAGGACGCGGCCGACCAGAAGGCGGAACTGGTGCGCAAGATGCGCGAGAAGGCCGGCGCGACCGAGAGCACCGGACAGACGGGCGACGACACCGCACAGAGCTGACGCACCGCCGCCGCAGGGCGGCACCGCACGACATCAGGGCCCGGACCGCGCCGCGCGGTCCGGGCCCTGCGCGGCCGGGGTGGCACCGGCCAGCACCATGCTCGGGGTGACGCGACTGGCGGTCCCCGGCCTGATGGTCGAGCTCGAGGGCACCGCCGTCGCGTGACGCGGCCTCACCGCCTGTACCGCCCGGGCCGGCCGAACAGGCGCGAGCGGTGCGGGCGGAGGGGCGATCAATCGCCTTTCGCCCCCGCCCGCCGAGCGCTAGCATTCCGGGCGACGCATGACCCATCAGGAGCGGAGAGACATGCCCGGTCGTCCGAGCGCGCGCTGACGTCGTAGGCCGAGTCCGGCCCGTCATCGCGTGCTGCCCCTGAGGTCGCAGCACAGCGAGCCCTTACCCGCCCGATGCCCGGGTGCGCTTTCGCGCGCCGGGCGGCGGATCTCGTTCCCGGCGACCCCAGAGGTTCCTGTGCAGTCCCCTTCCTTTCCTTCTTCCTCCGGCTGTCCGGGTTCCGGTCGGGCCGTGCCCTCGCGTCTGTGGCGGGACGCCGACTTCCGCAGGCTCTGGGCGGGCCAGACCGCCTCCCAGCTCGGCGAACACACGATGCTCGTGGTTCTGCCGCTCTTCGCCGTCCTGGCGCTCGACGCGGGCGCGGGCCAGTTGGGCGCCCTCCGCGCCGTGGGACAGGCGCCGATCCTGCTGCTGTCGCTCCTCGCCGGTGCGTTGGTGGACCGGTGGCGTGCCCGCACGGTGATGGTGCTCACCGACGCCGCCCGTGCCGTGGCACTGGGCTCGGCAGCCGTGGCCGGTCTCCTCGGGCTGCTCGGTCTGCCCGCGCTGTTCGTGGTCGCGTTCACCGTGGGTGCCCTGTCCGTGCTCTTCGACGTGGCGTATCAGGCGTCCCTCGTACGGATGGTGCGGCGCGATCAGCTCGTGCAGGGCAACAGTGCGCTGGAAGGCAGCCGGTCCGCGGCGCAGATCGGCGGCCCCGCGCTCGGTGGTGCGCTGGTGTCACTGCTGTCGGCGCCGGTCGCCATCGCCTCCGGCGCGCTGTTCTTCGCGGTGTCGTTCGTGTCACTGCGGCGGATCCGCCGGGCCGAAGCCGTACCGGAGCGCAAGGCACCGGTTCCGGAGCACCCGAAGCGCTCGGACCGGCCGGACCTCTCTGCCCGCCCGGAGCACCCGCAGCGCACCTCTCGGGTACGGCACCGGATCCACGAGGGCCTGCGCTTCGTCGCCGGGAACGCCTGGCTGCGGGCCGTGTGCCTCGCCTCGGCCGCCTTCCAGTTCTCCTTCGCGGCCACGATGACCGTCTACCTGCTCTTCCTCCCGCGCGAACTGCACCTGGCGGGCGCCACCGTCGGCCTCGCACTCGCGGCGACCGGGCCGGGCGCGCTCCTGGGATCGGTCCTGGCAGCGCGGCTGCCGGGGCGGTTCGGCCACGGCGTGGTTCTCGTGTCGGCGGCGCTGCTCGGCAACGGGGCCCTGCTGTGCGTACCGGCGCTGCACGGATCCTCGGCCGCGACGGTCCTCGCGCTCCTTGCCGCCAACTTCGTGTTCGGCACCTTCAGCCAGCTGGTGAACGTCACGGTCATGTCGGTGCGCCAGGCGGTCACACCGGCCGGAATGCAGGGGCGTGCGGCCGCGACGATCACCTTCGTCGGCATGGGCTTCACCCCGCTCGGATCACTCCTCGGTGGCTTCCTCGCGCAGGAGTGGGGTCTGCGCTCCGGCCTCCTGGTGACGGCCGCGGGCATGATGCTGTCCCCGCTCCTGATGGCCGCGTCCCCGCTCGCCCGCCTGGGGCGTGTGCTTCCGGGCCCCGCAGGAGGGACAGCGGCCGACGGAACGACGTGAGCCGGGACGACCCACGCCGGGCCGGGACAGGCCGGGGCGTACCGCTGCGGCGTGATCCGGCTGCGGAACACCCTCGACTCAAGGAGCCGCAGCCGGGGAACCTCGTGACCGTCGTGGAAGAGACGCCGACCGCGGCCCTGGACGGCCGGGGGGACGAAGAGCCGGCAGACGGAGAGGCGGGCAGACGGAGACGGACAGGGGCCAGACACCCGGAATTGGCCTTGGTCCGTCTCCCCGCCGACGCTCTACGGTCGCCCCATGAGGATTCGCATCGTCGACGCGTTCACCGACCGCCCCTTCGCCGGAAACCCCGCCGGTGTGCTCCTGCTGGAGGGCGGCGCGTTCCCGGCCGCCGAACGCCTTCAGGAAATCGCCGCCGAGGTCAACCTCTCCGAGACGGCCTTCGCCCACCCGCTGCCGCCCGGCGGCACGGCCGACTGGGCGCTGCGCTGGTTCACCCCGGCCACCGAGGTCGACATGTGCGGGCACGCGACGCTCGCCACCGGCCACGTCCTGCACACCGCGGGCCTGGCCACGGGCCCGGTGCGGTTCGCGGCGCGCTGCGGGATCCTGAGCTCGACCGCCCACCCGGACGGCTCCCTCACCCTCGACTTCCCGACCTCCCCGCTGACCGAGGAGCCGGTGCCGCGCGGGCTCGCCGACGCCCTCGGGGCCGACCCCGTATCGGTGCACGACACCGGCGAACACATCGGTGACCTGCTCGTCGAGTTGCGCGACGAGGCGACCGTACGGGCGCTCGCCCCGGACTTCGCCGCGCTGGCGGCCCACTCCCGGCGCGGCGTCATCGCCACCGCGGCGGCCGAGGACCCCGCCCGGGGCTACGACTACGTCTCGCGCGGCTTCTTCCCGGGTGTCGGTATCGACGAGGACCCGGTCACCGGCAGCGCCCACACCGCGCTGGCCCCCTTCTGGTCGGCCCGCCTCGGCCGCGACGACCTCACCGGCCTCCAGGCGTCCGCCCGCTCGGGACTGGTCCGCACCGCGCTGCGCGGCGAACGCACGCTGCTGACCGGCACAGCGGTCACGGTGATCGACGGGGAGCTGCTCACCACGCTCTGACCGCCCGGGGGCGTCCACCTCCAAGGGCACCGCACTCAGGGCGTCGGCAACCAGTCGACCCGGCCCGCGAGCAGCGCGTATCCGACGAACGCCCCGATGTCCAGGAGCGCGTGCGCGACGACCAGCGGACCCACCCGGCCCCAGCGCCGGTAGAGCAGCACGAAGACGATGCCCATCACCACGTTGCCGATGAAGCCGCCGATCCCCTGATACAGGTGGTACGACCCGCGCAGCACGGAGCTGGCCACCAGGGCGGCCATCGGCGTCCAGCCCAACTGTCCGAGCCTGCGCAGCAGATATCCGACGACGATGACCTCCTCCACCACGGAGTTCTGGATCGCCGAGAGGATCAGTACGGGGAATTTCCACCAGACCTCGGGCAGCGACTCGGGTACGACCGTGAGGCTGAATCCGGTGGCATGGGCCACGAGGTAGAAGGCCAGGCCCGTGCTGCCGATGCCGGCCGCGACCAGGGTTCCCCGGCCGAGGTCGAACCAGGGCCTGGCCCGGTCGAAGCCGATGGCCCGCAGACCCGTTCCCTCCCGGATCAGCAGGTGTGCGACCAGCGCGACCGGCACCAGAGCCGTTGCGATTCCGAACATTTGCCATGACAGATCAAGCCATGGACGGTCCGGAGCGTACGAGCCGTTGAGCTTCGCCGCCTGATCCTTCAGACCTCCCGGTTTCGTCAGTGATCCGACAAAACTGATGAGGGAGGACACCGCACTGGCACCCAGCGAGAGCGCCAGGACCAGCACCGTCTCGGACCGCAGGTTCCTTCGTGACACGGCCTCTTGAGGAAAAGAATCAGCCATGCGCCCGGTCTCCACCTGTACACCTGCCTTTAGTTCTGCAATCGCGTCTCATCCCACTCACCGTCCCGCTAGGGTCTCGAATGCAGGTACGAAGATCATGCGTGACAGGCCGGGGGACGACCGCCATCGCTGATGGTGTGGTCCCCCTTTTCCTTGTTTCACCTCAAGGAGGGGCACCACCGACATGGGACGTCATAGCTTGCCCGACGGCTACGGGGCGGAAGGAGGCCGGGACCGCCCGAACTCCCGGCGCCGGCGTCGTACGGTCGTCATCGCCACCCTGCTCGTCCTCGCCGTGGCGACGGGAACGGCTGTAGCGGCCAAGGGCGGCCTGTTGTCGTTCTCCGAATCCTGCGAGGACTCCGCCGTGCGTCTGTCCGTGGTCGCGTCCCCGGACATCGCCCCCGCCGTACGCTCCATAGCCGAGCAGGCCCGCGCGGACGAGGTCAGGGCCGACGGTCACTGCCTCGTGGTGGAGGTGCTGGCCCGCGATTCGCACAAGGTCGCCGAAGCCCTCGCCGCCGGGGGCGCGGATCCCGACTTCCAGGTCTGGCTGCCCGACTCCGACCTGTGGCTGGAGCGGGCCAAGGGGCTGGGCGAGGGCATTCCCGTCTCCCCGTCCGATTCGGTGGCCTCCTCACCGGTGGCCCTGGCCATGGTGCCGTCCGCCTCGCGGGCGCTGGGCTGGCCCGGGAAGACGTACACCTGGGCCGAGCTGGTCGCCGGGGCACTCGGGTCGGACCGGGTACGTCTCGGCGCCGCGGACCCGGCGCGCAGCGCCACCGGGCTGCTGGCGCTCGCCGGCATCGGCGCCTCGTCCGCGCGGCAGGGCGGGGACAGCGACACCCGGGTCGCCCAGACCGCGAAGGTGCTCGCCGAGCGGATGTCGGACGGCGACGCGCAGGTGCTGGAGACCCTGGCGCGGAGCACGTCCGGGGCCGAGGAGGGCAACCCGAAGCGCAACCAGGCGGTCCTGGTCTCCGAACAGTCGGCGTTCACGCACAACGCGGAGGCGACCGGCGGGGGCAAGCTGGACCTGTTCTACCCGGAAGACGGCACTACGCTGCTGGACTACCCGTACACGCTGGTCAACGAGGTACGCCTGAGCACCGCGGAGTCCCGCGCGGCCCTGCGCTTCATGAACCTGCTGGGCGACCGGGAAGCTCAGGACACCTTCGCCGAGCACGGGTTCCGGGCCGGCGACGGGACCGCGGAGGACTCCCTCGTCGTGGCGGCCGGTGGCAGGAAGCCCCAGCCGTACGCCGAACCGGCCGCCGAGGCGCCCTCGGCGAAGGAGCTCCAGGAAACGCTCGGGATGTGGACCATCACCGTGCAGAGCGCCCGGCTGACCACGGTGGTCGACGCCTCCGGCTCCATGGCGACGCTCGTACCGGGCCGGGGCCAGTCCCGGATGGACGTCACCAAGGAGTCGCTGATCCAGGCGCTGGGCCAGTTCACCCCGAACGACGAGATCGGGCTGTGGGAGTTCGCCACCACGCTGGACGGCGAGAAGGACTACCGGCGGCTCATGCCGACGAAGCGGCTCGGCGACCCGGCCACGGGCGGCGGGACCCACCGGGAGAAGCTCACGGCCGCGTTCACGGGCCTGCAGCCGGTGCAGGGCGGTGCGACCGGGCTGTACGACACCACGCTGGCCGCGTACCAGGAGGCCCGGTCGACCTACGTGAAGGGCAA
Source organism: Streptomyces anulatus (assembly GCF_000721175.1). GTDB lineage: Bacteria > Actinomycetota > Actinomycetes > Streptomycetales > Streptomycetaceae > Streptomyces > Streptomyces anulatus_C. The sequence continues at coordinate 17,432 of NZ_JOEZ01000009.1, read as the reverse complement.
GTTCAACGCCCTGGTGATCCTCACCGACGGTTCCGACCAGGACGGACACGGCATCTCGCGGAGCGGGCTCATCGCGGAACTGAAGGAGCTCCGCGACCCGGAGCGCCCCGTCCCGGTCATCGCCATCGCGGTGGGCCCGGACGCGGACCGCGACGAGGTCGCCGAGATCGCGCGGGTCACCGGCGGCGACGGCTACGCGGTGAGCGACCCGGCGGAGATCCAGGCGGTGATCCTGCAGGCCATCATGGCAGCGGGCCAGAACGGACGCGCCGCACAGGAGTGAGCGGGCGGAAGCCGCGCGCACCGCATGGCAGTGACCGGCCCAGGACCGGACCCGTCACTGCCATGCGGCACCGCCGTGCGGTCACCGGCGCCCGGTGCGGCGCCCTCACGGCGCCGGGAAGCCCACCGGCCAGGTGTGCACCGGCTCCCCCGCGTGCATCAGCTCGGCGTAGCGGCGCGTGGTCGCCGCGAGTGCCGCGTCCCGCCCGAGTCCGGCGTCCAGGGCCCGGCGGTACGTGGCCACCTGCCAGGAGGCCCCGTTGACGCGCCGCTTGCAGCGCTCCTCGATCACCCCCAGATAGCGGTCGCGGTCCGCGGGCTCGATGTGCCAGGCGTCCAGGCCCGCGGCGGCCAGCGGCAGCAGTTCCTCCAGCACCAGCTGTACGGCGGGGATCCTGGCCAGTTGGCCGGAGCGGCCCGGCCGCGGCCAGAGCAGCTCGGCCTCGATGCCGTGCCGGCAGGCCTCGGTGAAATTCTCCTCGGCGGCCTCGAACGGCAGCCTGCTCCACACCGGCCGGGACTCCTCGGCGAGCGCCCTCACGAGCCCGTAGTAGAACGCGGCGTTGGCGATCACGTCGGTGACCGTCGGCCCGGCGGGCAGCACCCGGTTCTCCACCCGCAGATGGGGAACGCCGTCGGCGATCCCGTACACCGGGCGGTTCCAGCGGTAGACGGTGCCGTTGTGCAGCACCAGCTCGGCCAGCTCGGGCACCCTGCCCTCGTCCAGCGCCGTCAGGGGGTCCTCGTCGTCGCAGATCGGCAGCAGCGGCGGGAAGTAGCGCAGGTTCTCCTCGAACAGCTCGTACGCGGATCGGATCCAGCGCTCCCCGAACCAGGTCCTGGGGCGCACGCCCTGGTTCGCCAGCTCGGGCGGCCGTACGTCGGTGGCCTGCTGGAACAGCGGTGGCCGCGACTCCCGCCACAGCTCCTTGCCGAAGAGGAAAGGGGCATTGGCGCCCAGCGCGACCTGGACGCCGGTGATCGCCTGGGCGGCGTTCCACACGTCGGCGAACCGGGCCGGCGTCACCTGGAGGTGCAGCTGGACCGAGGTGCAGGCCGATTCCGGGGCGATCGAGGGCGAGGTACAGACCAGTCGCTCGACGCCTTCGATATCGAGGGCGAAATCCTCCCCCCGGGCGGCCGCCATTTGATCGTTGAGCAGGGTGTAACGATCCACGTCCGAGAGATTCGCGGACACCACGTCGTGCTCCCCCAGGGTGGGCAGGATTCCGATCATCACGATCCCCGCGTCCACCTCCCCCGCCTTGCGGTGCGCATAGGCGAGGCCGGTCCGCAACTCCTCCGAGAGCTGATCGAATACCCGGCCGCCGAGGCGGTGCGGAACGATATTCACTTCGAGATTGAACATCCCCAGTTCGGTCTGGAAATCCCGGCTCGCGATGCGCTGGAGAACTTCCTGATTCATCATCCGGGGCATCCCGTCGGAACCCGCGAGATTCAGCTCTATCTCCAGCCCCATCAGGTTCCGCGGACGGTCGAACCTCCGCTCTTCCAGGAGTCTGCCCAGAGCCTCCAGGCACTGGTTGAGCTTGGTGCGGTACTCCTGTCGATCGGACAGGTCAACGGCTACCGCCACGACCTTCTCCCCCATCTAGGGGTCCTTCCTCCAGTGGGCGGCCCGCGGCCCAGGCCGCTCGCATCACGATCGATAATGCCCAGCGGGAGTGATCCGTAACGCCCCCATGGACCTCCGATACCCGATAGTCTGGTTGAAGGAGACCGGGGCACATTCCCGCGGCATGCGGCTGCCCGAATTTTCAGCTGGACCATGCGTGGCGGAAACACCGACGAGTTTCGGCCGACCGCACAGCCGGAAGGGTCCCAGGCCGAGGTCGGCAACACGAGATCAAATCACCAGGAAATACCGTGATTCGAAGGCCGGATGACGCCTTGTGCGACATATCCCCGGCTGCTAGCGGAAACACTGTGTGAGCATGCGTCATATAAACTCCGCTCAACGAGGCAGAGAGTTGATACGACTCGCCCGTCACCGGCCGTCTCCGGCCCCGCATGCCGACAGCGCCGTCTGCACCCGCCCAAGCTCCACCGTGTCTCCAAGTGAGAGGCGACCCACTATGCCGCTGCATGTCCCCTCGGCCCCCGCGCCCGCCCTGCGCAGCGTTCTCGCGGCCCTCGGTTCTCCCACCGCCGTCCGGGAAGCCAGAACGTCCGCTCTCCGGTCCGTCCAGGGACCGCTGAGCCCCGAACTACCGCTTCCCGTCCATGTGCTGGACCGGATCACTCCCACCCGGACAGCACCCCTGACACGCCTCGCGGCCTGGCGTTTCCTGATTCGGAGCGAGGGCCGCGCGGTCGCCGCGGCGGACACGGTGCTCACCCCCGACGGCTGGACGTTCTCGCACTTCTTCGAGGGGCCCTACCTCGCCTCGACCGAGCTGGCCGTCCGGCAGGCGGAGGCGTCGGCCAGCACCTGCCAAGCACGGCTGCTGTCCATCCCGGAGCTGTACATGCTCACCCTCTGGCTGCACGGCGACACCGAGGCCGATCCGGCCGACGGGGTGCTCGCGCCGACGGACGTCCTGGTGCCCCTGGCCCCTGCCCCGCCGGGCATCGCCGCCCACCGCCCGCACCGGGTCGCCGATCTGCTGCCCGTCATCTCGCTGCGCGTGGCCCCCGGGCCGCTCCTCAGCTCGGCCTGACCGGCGCCACCCCGGCACATCGCCCCCGCAGCACCCCTGATCCGCCCGCAGACCGGACGGCGGAAGGGGGCACTGCGGGGGCGATGTGCTGCCCACACGGACTAGCCCCATCCGGCCACCCCGAACCACCCAAAGGGACAGTGCAGTTGCGGTGAACCCTCCGCGCGGGTGACGCGTCATGGGAGGAGTACGGGTGCTGCAGCGAAATCCCTGCGGAATCTTCCCCGTAAGGCAACACTGGGACCGGACCGACTGATACGGGGGCGGCCATGAAGACCTCATCCAGCCGCAGGCCACTCGACTCGACGCAGCGAAAGAACCCATCCATGTGCCAGCACCAGCCACCCTGCCCCACCGCCGATTCACCCGACCGGGAGGCCGCCCGCCTGACGGCCCACCATCCCGAGCAGGGTTGGAGCCTCCTGTGCAACGGCGTCCTGCTCTTCGAGGACACCGGCGAACTGCTGCCCGACGGGCAGATCATCGCCCCGCACCGGCCGCTGGCAGCCGGCCGCGTGGTGAAGGCCGCCTGAGGACGGTCGTACGAACAGGGGCCGGCCCGGAGAGATCTCCGCACCGGCCCCGACGCATGTCCGGCGTACGCCGCTCACGGCGCACGCCCTACGACAGGCGGCTTCAGTCGTCGTACGCGTCCAGCGGGGGGCAGGAGCAGACCAGGTTCCGGTCGCCGAAGGCCCCGTCGATGCGGCGCACCGGCGGCCAGTACTTGTCCGCGGCGGACACACCGGCCGGGAAGACGGCTTCCTCACGGCTGTAGCCGTGCTCCCAGTCGCCGCCGAGCGCGGCCGCGGTGTGCGGGGCGTTGGACAGCGGGTTGTCGTCCTCGCTCCACTCCCCCGTGGCGACCTTCTCGATCTCGGCCCGGATCGCGATCATGGTGTCGCAGAACCGGTCGAGTTCCGCGAGGTCCTCGCTCTCCGTCGGCTCGATCATCAGCGTGCCGGCCACCGGGAACGACATGGTCGGCGAGTGGAAGCCGTAGTCGATCAGACGCTTGGCCACATCGTCGATGGAGACGCCGGTCGCCTTGGAGATCGGACGCAGGTCCACGATGCACTCGTGCGCGACCAGACCGGCCGGGCCGTTGTACAGGATCGGGAAGTGCGGCTCCAGGCGCTTGGCTATGTAGTTCGCGGCCAGCACGGCCACCTGCGTGGCCCGCTTGAGACCCTCGCCGCCCATCAGGCGGACGTACGCCCACGAGATCGGCAGAATGCCCGCCGAGCCCCACGGGGCGGCCGAGATCGGGCCCACACCGGTCTCCGGGCCCGCGGCGGGCTGGAGCGGGTGGTTGGGGAGGTACGGGGCGAGGTGGGCGCGGACGCCGACCGGGCCGACGCCGGGGCCGCCGCCGCCGTGCGGGATGCAGAAGGTCTTGTGCAGGTTCAGGTGCGAGACGTCGCCGCCGAACTTGCCGGGCTTGGCGAGCCCGACCAGCGCGTTGAGGTTGGCGCCGTCGACGTAGACCTGGCCGCCCGCGTCGTGCACCTCGCCGCAGATGTCGGCGACGTGCTCCTCGAACACCCCGTGCGTGGACGGGTAGGTGATCATGAGCACGGCCAGCTCGTCGCGGTGCTGCTCGATCTTGGCGCGCAGGTCCGCGATGTCGACCTCGCCGTCGTCGGCGGTCTTCACCACGACGACCTTCATGCCGGCCATCACGGCGCTGGCGGCGTTGGTGCCGTGCGCGGAGGACGGGATGAGACAGACGGTGCGCTGGTCGTCGCCGTTGGCCCGGTGGTACGCCCGGACGGCAAGCAGACCCGCGAACTCGCCCTGGGAGCCGGCGTTGGGCTGGATGGACACCGCGTCGTAGCCGGTGACCTCCGCCAGGCGCTCCTCCAGCTCACGGATGAGGGTGAGGAAGCCCTGTGCCTGCTCGGCCGGGGCGAAGGGGTGCAGCGCGCCGAACTCGGGCCAGGTGATCGACTCCATCTCGGCGGTCGCGTTCAGCTTCATGGTGCAGGAGCCGAGCGGGATCATGCCGCGGTCCAGCGCGTAGTCGCGGTCGGCGAGCTTGCGCAGGTAGCGCAGCATCGCGGTCTCGGAGCGGTGCTGGTGGAAGACCGGGTGGGTGAGGATGTCGTCGGTGCGCAGCAGTGCCTCGGGCAGCGTGTCGGCGACCGTGGCGTCCAGCGCCTCGATGTCGCCCTTGGCGCCGAAGGCGGCCCAGACGGCGGAGATCTGCCCCCGAGTGGTGGTCTCGTCACAGGCGATGGAGACGTGGTCGGCGTCGACGAGGCGGAGGTTGACCCCGCGCTCCCTGGCGTCCGCGACGATGCCCGCGGCCTTGCCGGGGACGCGCACGGTCAGGGTGTCGAAGAACGCGCCGTGCACGACGTCGACGCCGGCGCTCCGCAGACCGTCGGCCAGGATCGCGGCAAGGCGGTGGGTGCGCCGGGCGATCGTCCGCAGGCCCTCGGGGCCGTGGTAGACCGCGTACATCCCCGCCATGACGGCGAGCAGCACCTGAGCCGTACAGATGTTGCTGGTGGCCTTCTCGCGGCGGATGTGCTGCTCGCGGGTCTGGAGGGCCAGGCGGTAGGCCTTGTTGCCGTCGGCGTCGACGGAGACACCGACGAGGCGGCCGGGCAGGGAGCGGGCGAACTTGTCGCGGACCGCCATGAAGCCGGCGTGCGGGCCGCCGAAGCCCATCGGGACGCCGAAGCGCTGGGTGGTGCCGACCGCGATGTCGGCGCCGAGCGCCCCGGGCGAGGTGAGGAGCGTGAGTGCCAGCAGGTCGGCGGCGACGGTGACGATCGCGCCGAGCTCGTGGGCCTGCTCGATGACGGGCTCGATGGCGCGCACGGCACCGGAGGCGCCCGGGTACTGGAGCAGGACGCCGAAAACGCCGCGCTCGGCGATCTCGGCGGGGATGCCGTCACTCAGGTCGGCGACGACGACCTCGACGCCGGTGGGCTCGGCGCGGGTCTCGATGACCGCGACGGTCTGCGGCAGGGTGTCGGCGTCGACCAGGAAGACGCCCTTCTTGACCTTGCCGACGCGCCGTGCGAGCGCCATCGCCTCGGCGGCCGCGGTGCCCTCGTCGAGCAGGGATGCGCCGGAGGTGGGCAGCCCGGTCAGCTCGGCGACCATCGTCTGGAAGTTCAGGAGGGCCTCCAGGCGGCCCTGGGAGATCTCCGGCTGGTACGGCGTGTAGGCCGTGTACCACGCGGGGTTCTCCATGACGTTGCGCAGGATGACCGGCGGCGTGAAGGTGCCGTAATAGCCGAGGCCGATCATCGGGGCGAGCACCTTGTTGCGGTCGGCCAGCGACCGCAGCTCGGCCAGGACCTCCGCCTCGGTGCGCGCCGAGGGAAGGTTAAGGGCCTCCGCGCTCTTGATCACATCGGGCACCGCGGCGGCGGTCAGCTCGTCGAGGGAGCCGTAACCGACCTGGGCAAGCATCTTCGCCTGGGCTCCGGCGTCGGGGCCTATGTGGCGCTGCTCGAACGGAATTCCCTGCTCCAGCTGGGAGAGCGAAGTGCGACGGGGGGTCATGGTGGAGGCCTCCTGGTCTGTCACGACCTGCGAGGGGCACCACGGCGCGGGTGCCCGAACGGCCTCCCCCTCTGTCATCTCAACCTGAGAGCTTCACCGGCCCGCCCGCAGGCGTGCCGACTTTCACCGTCGGTGAGGGTCGAGTCCGTCAGAGCCTGCGCCCGCACGGAACCGCCCTGCTTTCCAGAGTGACCTCAACCGTGCGGTACGGGGGCCTGAGAGATTCCGGGGAGGAGTTGCTCCTTCGGCGCCTCCGGATTCTGCACCGGAGGACTCTCCCGCACGGGGTCAGCAGCCACTGCCAGCCTACCAGCGGCCACTGCGCCGGAGCTCTCGAGTGGCCGACACCACGGATCTGCACTTGTGTGGTGCTGGTGGAGCGACAGGGAACACCCTGAGCAGTTGCGACCAGTGGGAGGCACCGTGCAGACCGATATCGATCCGCGCCGCCTGATCGGCCGCAAGGCATTCGATCGCAAGGGCGCCAAGATCGGAACGGTGGATGAGGTCTATCTCGACGACGCGACGGGCGTGCCCGAGTGGGCGGCCGTCCGCACCGGCCTGTTCAGCAGGGACGCCTTCGTCCCCCTGGAACCCAGCGAATTCGTCGAGGACGTGCTCCGTGTCCCCTTCGACCGCGCGTTGATCAAGGGCGCGCCCGACTTCGGCGTCGGCCGGCACCTCTCGCCCGAGCAGGAACTGCAGCTCTACCGCCATTACGGGCTGGACTCCCCGCCCCCGGAGGATCCGGCGTCCGACCGGGACTTCGGCAAGCTGGCGGGCCAGGAGGAGTAGTCGGCCGCTTCGCGGACGAGCGGCAGCGGATCGGCGGGCCGCAGGCGCGGATCGTCGATGCGGAACGTCAGAACCCGGCCGGGCGCGCTCCACGGTTCCTCGAACCGGACGGTGACCCGGCCGACGCCGCTGCCCTGCACCCAGCCGTGCCCGTGCTCCTCGTGGTGCACATCGTGTCCGGCGGGCCAGCGCCGGGCGGTGAGCAGCTCCGGGCCGTCCGTCTCGGGCTCCGGCCCGGTCTCCTCGCCGCCCTCCACGGCCGGCGCCCGGTGCTCCTGGGCCCGCTGTGCGAGCTCCCGGGCGTCGGCGGCCTGGGCGAACAGGTCCTCCTGCGTGAAGTCGGCGAGACCCGTGACGCCGACCCCCAGGAGCCGTACGCCTCCCGTGGTGTCGACGGACTCCAGCAGCCGCGCCGCCGCCTCACGGACCACCGTGGGGTCGTCGGTGGGGCCTCTGAGGGTCTCGGAGCGGGTCAGCGTGGAGAAGTCGTAGCGGCGCACCTTCAGCACCACCGTGCGGCCCGACCGGTCGGCGGCACGCAGCCGTTCCACGCACCGGACGGCCAGCCGCTCCACCTCGGCGCGCACCCGCACCCGGTCGTGCAGGTCCACGTCGAAGGTGTCCTCCACCGATACGGACTTGGTGTCCCGTTCGGCGACCACCGGCCGGTCGTCGAGCCCCAGCGCCATCCGGTACAGCCCGTGGCCGTGGGCCTTGCCGACCAGCCGCACGAGCTCCGCCTCGCCCGCCTCGGCCAGGTCGTGGACGGTGGTCATTCCCGCGCGTCTGAGGTGGTCCCCGGTGGCCGGGCCGACCCCCGGAAGGATGCGGACGGACCTGGGGGCGAGCAGCTCGCGCTCGGTGCCCGGCTCGATGACGAGCAGCCCGTCGGGCTTGGCCCCCTCGGACGCGATCTTGGCGAGCATCTTGGAACCGGCGAGTCCGACGGATCCGCTGAGGCCGGTCACCGCCCGGATGGCCGCCCGCAGCTTCTCCCCCGTAGCCCGGGCCGACGCCGAGTCGTCCGCCGTCCCGCCGGCCTCCAGGTCCACGAAGGCCTCGTCCAGGCTGAGCGGCTCCACCAGGGGCGACAGCCGCCCCAGGAGCTCCATCACCTGGTCGCTCACCGACCGGTACAGGGAGAAGCGGGGCACCAGGTAGGCCGCGTTCGGTGCGAGGCGCCGGGCCTGCGCGGTGGGCATCGCCGAGTGCACGCCCAGGCGCCGGGCCTCGTACGAGGCGGTGGCGACCACTCCGCGCGGGCCGAGGCCGCCCACCACGACGGCCTTGCCGCGCAGGCTCGGCTTGGCCGCCTGCTCCGCCGACGCGTAGAAGGCGTCCATGTCCAGGTGAAGGATGGTGGGCGCGGGTCTCACACCGTCGATGCTGCCCTACGGCACTGACAGCGGGACGGTCCGGCGCTCCAAGGAGAGCCGGACCGTCCCGCTGTCATGCTGTTCGTCGTCCCGTTCGTCGAGCGAGCTCAGCCGGCCCGGTTGCGGCGCCGCGCCAGCTCGTCCGCGGGGTTGTGGCCGACGAGCGTCTCGCCGGTGTCGACCCGCTCGCCGTGCAGTTGCGAGAGCGCCGCGTCCACATCCCGCCAGACGACGCCGACGGCGATCCCGAAGACCCCCTGCCCGCCCTGGAGCAGGCTGACGACCTCGTCGGGCGAGGAGCACTCGTAGACCGTGGCCCCGTCGCTCATCAGCGTCATCCGCTCAAGATCCTGGAAACCGCGGGCCCGCAGATGCTGGACCGTGGTGCGGATGTTCTGCAGAGCGACCCCGGTGTCCAGGAACCGCTTGACGATCTTGAGGAGCACCACGTCCCGGAAACTGTACAGACGCTGGGTCCCCGACCCGTAGGCCGGGCGCACACTGGGCTCGACCAGCCCCGTACGCGCCCAGTAGTCCAGCTGGCGGTAGGTGATCCCCGCCGCCGCGCACGCCGTCGGTCCGCGATAGCCGATGTCACCGGAATCACTCGCCGCTGCCACGCCGCCCGCTGCCACCGCTGCCGGTTGAACCGGCTGCCTGATGGCGGGGTCGGCTCCACTGCCGTGCTGCGGATACGGCCCACCCTCCGCCGTACCGTCGCCGCTGCTTCTCACGCCGACCTCCGTCCTTGACCTGCCCACTCGAAGGTAGGCAGTCACTCGGGGTGCGTCAACGATCGCCACACTCGGCACGCCGAGTGATAATCACCCTCAGGGTGGTTTCCCGTGTCTCGTTTCCGGGAAAGGCTTCTCGGATGCGCTGACGGCACCCTTGCGGGACGGTCACTGGCTGTTCGTACCGAAGTCCTCCGGAGAGATCTGGTCGAGGAATTCGCGGAACTTCTCCACCTCGTCCTCCTGCTCGTCGGGGATCGCGATGCCCGCATCGTCCAGCACGCCGTCACTGCCGTAGATCGGCGTGCCGGTCCGCAGGGCGAGCGCTATGGCGTCGGAAGGCCGTGCGCTCACCTCGACTCCGCTGGCGAAGACGAGCTCCGCATAGAAGACCCCTTCGCGGAGGTCCGTGATGCGGACCTCGGTGAGCTCCTGGCCCACGGCCTCGAGCACATCCTTGAACAGGTCATGGGTCAGCGGCCTGGCGGGAGCCATGCCCTGCTGGGCGAAGGCGATCGCGGTCGCCTCTCCAGGACCGATCCAAATGGGGAGGTACCGGTCGCCTCCCACTTCACGCAGGAGAACGATCGGTTGGTTGGAGGGCATTTCCACCCGGACACCGACAACGTCGAGCTCGTTCACACAGCAACCCTAGGACGTGCTCGCCATGTTTGGGTAGTCGGGCTCCGCCGAGGTCAGTGCAGACGGCTGCGCAGAGCGCTCTGCACGAGGGCCGCGTGCAGCCGTACGGACAGCTCTGCGAGCTCGTTCGCGGTGGCCTCGGCATGGGCTCTGGTCTGCGGATTACGGTGTCGGCGCAGGGGCGCGACCAGCTGCTCCACCAACCCCGCCTCCCGGTCGGCGGAGGCTCGCATGGCACGAAGATGACGCGGTTCCAGACCGAAACGCCCCAGATCCGCCACCAGCTTGGCGACGGTCACCATCGCGGCGTCGTAGCCGCCCTCGGGGGCCGGGACGATGAGCCCGTAGGACTCCCATTCGGCCAGCCGGTCCTCGTCGACCTCGGCCGCCGCGAGCAGCTCGGCCCGCCCGATCCGGGCGGCGGTCGCCGCGCCGGCATCGGCCTCCCACACTCCTTCGGCGAGGTCCCGCCGGTCGCCGGGCGAGGGCAGCACGGGCTGCTCCCCCCGGGCCAGCGCGTCCAAGTGCTCCCGGATGACCTTCAGCGGCAGGTAGTGGTCCCGCTGCATGCGGAGCACCTGCGCCAGGCGCTCCACATCACGCGGAGCGAACTTCCGGTATCCGGAAGGAGTGCGCTGCGGCTCGATGAGCCCCTCGGCCTCCAGGAACCGGATCTTGGAGATGGTGACTTCGGGAAACTCCTCGCGCAGCTGGATGAGCACCGTTCCGATGCTCATCGGGCGCGCTTCCGCGGTGGCGGTGCCGTGGCCGGCACCGCCTGTCGGTGTTCGCAGCATGGGCCTTCCTGGGGGTCCCCCCGGACGGAGTCCGGGGGCTGGTCACACGCCCCGCGGGCTCGCATAGAAGACCAGGCGGTACTTTCCGATCTGGACTTCGTCGCCGTTGGACAGCTGGACCGAATCGATGCGCTCACGGTTGACGTAGGTGCCGTTGAGGCTGCCGACATCACCCACGGTGAAGCTACCGTCCGGGCTCCTGCGGAACTCCACATGACGCCGCGACACGGTCACATCATCGAGAAAGATGTCGCTCTGAGGGTGGCGGCCGGCCGTCGTCAGGTCGCTGTCGAGCAGGAAGCGGCTCCCGGAATTCGGGCCGCGCCGCACGACCAGCAGCGCCGAACCGCTGGGCAGCGCGTCGACCGCGGCCTGGGCCTCCGGGGAGAGCGAAGGCAGAGCGGTCTGGCCCGTCGCCTCCGCCTCGTACGCCTCGAGACCGGAGATGGAGATCGTGGACGTCGTCTCCGAGGGACGCTCGGGAACGCCGCCCCGCAGCGGCGCGCCGCAGTTGGAACAGAACCTGCTGGCCTCCGCGTTGCGGTGACCGCACCTCGTACAGACCGGCATCGACGAGCCCTCCGGGGTGAACCCTCCACCCGTACTCGAGGCTGATGGTTCGCCGAAACCTATGCGTCCGGCACCGGCAGGGTCAACAGACGACACGCCGTCACCACCCGGGGCGCCGGACACCTCGTCACGGAAGAGCGGACGCTCCGCCTCCTGCTCCTCGCCCTGACCGTGGCGCGGCGCGCGGTGGCGGGCAGCACTGTTGCTGTCCTCGCGTGCACTCTTCCTGAACAACTTCGCAAAAAACTTCACGGGCGATTCCCCTTGACCGACATAGACCCGCCCGTGGGGCAGGACGAACCCTGATTGAACACACCTGCCGACCCGGACATCTTCACAACGTCCGTATCCACCCGACAGTTTCCACCACGCACCACCAATCCGGTGCGCCGACCCCCCGCAACCGTCCGACCCGGTCCGCCGGCCGTCTCGCTCGCCCGGCTCACAGGGATGACGACCGAGCGTAGTCAGGCCGCTGCGCCGGTCGCAAGGCGTCCACGACGATGTCGTCGGACCGCTCCACGAGCACCGTGGCCTGCTCCTTCTCCAGCGTCTGCACCACACCGCCGGGGATGTTGAGAGCAGGCTCCAGATCCTGCGGCTTGCCGATCACCGTGAACTCGTACGGCGCTTCGATCTTCTTTCCGTCCACCCGGACGTCCCCGGCGTCGCCGGAGAAGTAGGTGTTGGCCACCACCCGCACACCGTTGACCTGGATCGCCTCGGCACCCGCCGCCCGCAGTTCCTGAATGGCGTCGAGCAGCATGTCGGGCGCGACCGCCCCCGAGGGGTCGGTGATCGTCAGCGTGATTCCGGGGCCCTCGGCCGCCACGGTGCCCGCGAGGATGCCGAGCTGGCGTTCTTTCTCCAGCGTCTGCTTCCGGGCCTCCTCGGCCTGGTCGGAGCTGTTCTCCAGCTCGGCGCGCTGATCGTCCAGGCGCTGCTTCTCGTCCTCCAGGCGCTGGGTCCGGTCGTCGACTTCGTCGAGGATGCGGACCAGGTCCTCCTGCCGGGCGCCACGCAGCGCGCTGTCGTCGCTGGTGGACCGCACCTGGATGGCGAGCCCCAGACCGAGCCCGAACAGCAGCACGGCGACGATGAGTTGGGCCCGGCTCAGCCGAGGCGGCCACAGCCCCGCCTTGAGCCGCTGCCGACCGGACACCTCCTCGGCCGCGGGCGGCGGCGCGGGAGCGTCCGGGACGGCGGACGCGCCGCCCTCCGGCTGTTCGCTGCGGGGATTCTCGTCGTTGTTCATCGGCCTCAAGCCCGGAAGACGTGCCGGCGGATCGCGGCGGCGTTGGAGAAGATCCGGATGCCGAGCACGACCACCACACCCGTGGAGAGCTGAGCTCCGACACCGAGTTTGTCGCCGAGGAAGACGATCAGCGCGGCCACCACGACGTTGGAGAGGAAGGAGACCACGAAGACCTTGTCGACGAAGATGCCGTCGAGCATGGCCCGCAGACCGCCGAACACGGCGTCGAGCGCGGCGACCACCGCGATCGGCAGGTAGGGCTCGACCACCGCCGGTACCTCGGGCCGGACCAACAGTCCGACCACGACTCCCACGACGAGGCCCAGTACGGCGATCACGATGTGCCCTTCCCTGTGTCTGCCGCACCACTGCCGGCGGCCTTCGGCTCTGCTGTACGAACGATCAGGCTCGGCGCGGCCGGAAGCCTCACCTTCGACTGATCGGAGATGCTGGTGCGGATGTCGAAGCTCTCCTTGAGCGCCTGCAGGTACTGGCCGTCCGCGCTGTCCTGGAAGGCGGTCGCGAGCTTCTTCCCGTCCCCCACCGCGAGCACCGTGTACGGCGGTACGAGCGGCCTGTTGTCGACCAGTATGGCGTCGCCGGCGGCCCGGATGGCCGACAGGGCCGTCAGCCTTTGCCCATTGATGGCGATGGCCTCGGCACCGGATTCCCACAGGCCGTTGACGACTCGCTGCATGTCCCGGTCGCGCACCCGTCCGGTGTCGGAGAAGCCCGACGACTCACGGGGGCCGCCCCCGCCCTGGTCGGTGTTCTTCGCGTCGTCGACGATCAGCTTCACGCCGGGCCCCTCGACCGGAGTCGCTCCGGCAAGCAGCGCCACGAGCTCGCCCTGGTCTCCGCCGTGCCGCTCCAGGGCCTTGCGCTGACGTTCACTCACATCGGAGCGGAGCGCCTCGACATCCGACTCGAGCGTGTCCGCGGCCTGCGTCTCCGCGTCGATGCGGTCGATCAGCTCTTCGCGCTCCTTGGCGACGACCGGCGCCGAGATCCGCGCCTCGGCGGCGCCGAGAGTGACCACCAGGGCGGCCACCACCAGTCCGGCGGCCAGGCCGAGCTTCGACTTGAGCGTACGGGGCAGCCCCGCGCTCCCGTCGGCCTTGCGTCGCGCCGAGGCCTCCGCGTACCCGTCGTCGAGGCTGTGGTCCATCACGTTGTTCAGCAGCGACATGGAGGCGTCGGGGCGTGCGGGCGGCGAGGCGGTGCTCCGATCGGGGGACTGCTGCGACATGCCGCACATCGTCGCACGTCATCACGGCTGCCGCCGAATGGCCCCACCGGTGCGCCGCGACCCCCTGCCCGGGGGGCGCGGCGCACCGTCGTCGCATCACTCGCCCGCGCTGTCCACCACCGCGGCCCACTCGTCGAGCAGTGCCTGGGCAGAGGCGTCGTCCGGGCCTTCCGCCCACAGATGGGTGACGGCCTCCGCCCGGTCGGGCAGCACCATGATCCACCGCCCGTCCGCCTCGACCACGCGGACCCCGTCCGTGGTGTCCACGCTGCGGTCACCGGCCGCTTCGACGACCCGCCGCATGACGAGCCCCTTGACGGCCCAGGGCGTCGCCAGGTCACGCCGCAGGACGTGCGCCCGGGGAATGCGGGCGTCGATCTGGCTCAGCGTGAGCTGGGTGCGCGCGACGAGACCGATGAGCCGGACGAAGGCGGCGGTCCCGTCGAAGACACTGCTGAATTCGGGAACGATGAACCCTCCGCGCCCGTCTCCTCCGAAGATGGTGTCCTCTTGACGGCCCACCCGGGTCAGGTCGTCGGGCGAGGTGGTCGTCCACTCCACCTGGGTGCCGTGGTAGGCCGCCACCTGCTCGGCGACGCGCGTGGTCGTCACGGGCAGGGCGACACGACCGCTGCGCCGCTCGGCGGCGACGAGATCGAGGAGGACCAGCAGGGCCCGGTCGTCCTCGATGATCCGGCCCAGTTCGTCGACGAGGGAGAGTCGCTCGCCCACCGGGTCGAACCGCACCCCGAAGGCCGCCCGCGCGGAGGACACGATCTCCCCGAGCCGCACCAGACCGGCCCGCCGGGTCTCGGCGGACTCGGTGGGCCGCGACTCGTCGAGCCCGGGGTTGATCGTCAGCGCGTCCACGCCGAGCCGCCCCAGGAGGCTGGGCAGAACAAGCCCGGCGCTGCCGTTGGAGGCGTCGACGACGACCTTGAGCCCGGACTCAGCGATGCCCTCGACGTCCACGTTCCGCAGGAGGGAGCCGGTGTACGAGTCGAACACGCTGGACGGGAAGTGCAGGTCCCCGATCTCGCCGGGGAAGGCCCTGCGGTACTCCTGGCGGGCGTAGACCCGGTCGAGCTTGCGCTGCTGCGCCTGCGAGAGGTCCGCCCCCCGCTCGTCGATGAACATGATGTCCACCGAGTCGGGCACCCCGGGTGACGTGCGGATCATGATGCCGCCGGCGCTGCCCCGGGCGGTCTGCTGACGTGCCACGGGCAGCGGTACGTTCTCCAGGTCCCGGACGTCGATGGCGCTGGCCTGGAGGGCCGAGATGACGGCCCGCTTGAGAGCACGGGCGCCTCGGGAGTGGTCACGCGCGGTCGTGACCGTCGAGCCCTTCTTGAGGGTCGTGGCGTAGGCGCCGGCCAGCCGCACGGCCAGTTCGGGGGTGATCTCGACGTTCAGGATCCCGGAGACCCCGCGCGCTCCGAAGAGGTGCGCCTGTCCTCGGGACTCCCAGATCACCGAGGTGTTGACGAACGCGCCGGCCTCGATGGTCTTGAACGGGTACACCCGGACGTTGCCCTGGATGATCGACTCCTCGCCGACCAGGCATTCGTCTCCGATGACGGCACCGTCCTCGATCCGGGCCGCGCGCATGATGTCGGTGTTCTTGCCGACCACGCAGCCCCGGAGGTTGCTGTGCTGTCCGATGTACACGTTGTCGTGCACCACGGCCTTGTGGAGAAAGGCGCCGGTCTTCACGACGACGTTCGACCCGACGACCGTATGCTCCCGGATCTCGACGTCCGCTTCGACCTTGGCGTAGTCGCCGATGTACAGCGGCCCGCGCAGCACGGCGTCGGGGTGGACCTCCGCGCCTTCGGCGACCCACACACCGGGCGAGATCTCGAAGCCGTCGAGCTCCACGTCGACCTTGCGCTCCAGGACGTCCGCCTGGGCCTTGACGTAGCTCTCGTGTGTGCCGACGTCCTCCCAGTAGCCCTCGGCGATATAGCCGTAGATGGGCTTGCCTTCCTTCATCAGCTGAGGGAAGACGTCTCCGGACCAGTCGACCGAGGTGTCGGCCTGGACGTAGTCGAAGACTTCGGGCTCCATGACGTAGATGCCGGTGTTCACGGTGTCCGAGAAGACCTGCCCCCAGGTCGGCTTCTCCAGGAACCGCTCGACCTGACCGTTCTCGTCCACGATGGTGATCCCGAATTCCAGCGGATTGGGAACCCTGGTCAGGCAGACCGTGACAAGGCCGCCCTTTTCCTTGTGGAACGCGATGAGGTCGGTGAGGTCGAAGTCGGTGAGCGCGTCACCGGAGATGACGAGGAACGTGTCGTCCTTCAAGGCCTCCTCGGCGTTCTTCACGCTGCCCGCGGTGCCGAGTGGCTTCTCCTCGTTGGCATAGGTGAGTTCCATCCCGAGTTCCTCGCCATCCCCGAAATAATTCTTGACGAGGGAGGCCAGGAACTGGACGGTCACTACTGTTTCGCTGAGCCCATGCCGCTTGAGCAGCCGCAGCACGTGCTCCATGATCGGCCTGTTGGCCACGGGCAGGAGCGGCTTGGGCATGCTCGAGGTCATGGGGCGAAGACGTGTGCCTTCGCCGCCAGCCATCACGACGGCCTTCATGTCGGAAACGTCCTCCTAGAAGAGACGACGGTTAGCCGAGTTCGCCCGTCGGGGCATCATTCGAAACTTCTGCCGCGGGCCGGCCACATTGCGCGGCACCGCTTCAACGAGCTCAATCGGCTACTGCGTCCGCCTGCACGAGACGGCGGACCTGAACCACGTAGAGGATTCCTGCCCACCAGTAGAGCGTTGTACCCCATCCTGCGAACGCCCATCCGAAAACGGCAGCCAGTGTGGCCAGCCAACCACTCCCGTCGCTGAGCAGCAACAAGGGGAACGCGTACATCAGGTTGAACGTTGCAGCTTTCCCGAGGAAGTTGACCTGGGGGGGCGGATAGCCGTGGCGGCGCAGGATGGCCACCATCACGAGAAGCATCAGTTCCCGGGCGAGAAGGGCCGCGGTGACCCAGACGGGCAAGATCTCACGCCAGGTGAGGCCAAGCAGGGTGGAAAGGATGTAGAGGCGGTCCGCCGCCGGGTCCAGCAGCCGGCCGAGGCTGCTGATCTGGTTCCACTTGCGGGCGAGCTTCCCGTCGAGGTAGTCGCTGATACCACTGAGCATCAGCACCAACAACGCCCAGTTGTCGCTGTTGGGCCCTCCGAACACGGGGCGGAGAATCAGCCACAGGAAGAGCGGTACCCCGACAAGGCGAGCCATGCTGAGGATGTTGGGGATGGTGAGGACCCGGTCTGTCTGAACCCGAGTCTCCTGGACCTCCACCCGGGAGCCTCCTGTGAAGAACGTGCCAATGATGCCCCCTGACCCTACCCTCAGCTTCCCCCGCCCGGTGCACTGGGGTGGAGCGAAGCCACTGCGGAAAGTGCCCGGGAACGCAGGAAAGCCCCGCACCAAAAGGTGCGGGGCTTTCCCGGAAAAATTGTTCGGCGGCGTCCTACTCTCCCACAGGGTCCCCCCTGCAGTACCATCGGCGCTGAA
>NZ_JOEZ01000008.1 GCF_000721175.1 Streptomyces anulatus | reverse complement strand
AGCGGCACAGCCACTCCCACCAGGACCGCTCCCAAGCAAACCACTACAACCGAGCAGGCGGCGGGCCAACATGATCACGATCTACGGCTGGAGTACTAGTCGAGGGCACTGTCATCCGCGACTGGGACTTGACGCCCGAAACTGAGGCGCTTTTCCCTTACAATGGTGAGCTTTCCGCGGATCTGAGTGAACCTGTGGTTGCCCATCTTCTATGGTTGTTGCGATCCGAACTTCGGGAACGGCGGGAACCAGGCGGCACACATGAGGAAGTCGGTCTCACTTGGTACGAGTGGAGCCGATGGCACCCCGAGCGGTACACGATCCCTCTTGGAATTGCGTTCGCTTTTGTGGCCACACATAACCACTTCGTGCTGGATCGGGGTGGGAAGGTGTTCAACCGTTCCGCGCCGGTGATCAAGTTGCCGGAGGGGGCCAGCGAGGAGCGGCACCTGGAGTTGCTGGGGGTGCTGAACTCTTCGGTGGCCTGCTTCTGGTTGAAGCAGGTGAGCCATGACAAAGGAAGCCAGTCAGGCACCGGCGGATTCATGCACGACGAATGGGAGCGCTTTTTCGAGTTCACTGGAACCAAGCTTCAGGAATTCCCTCTCCCCGTCACGCTTCCGCTCACCCTTGGTCGTGAACTCGACAGGCTTGCCCGAAAACTCGCTGATTATGAGCCCTCCGCGCTCTCGGCTACGCCCACCCGCGGCGCGCTCGATGAAGCCCGTGCAGCTCAGGAGAAGATCCGGTCCCGCATGTTCGCCCTTCAGGAAGAGTTGGACTGGACCGTATACGGGGCATACGGCCTACTCACACCGTCGGAGGTCACGCGGACCGTTCTTTCCGGAGATCCTTCCGAGCTGAGTGCCAGCGACGTACCGCAACTCGCACTCGGCCAGCGCTCCTTCGAAATCGCGCTGGCTCGCAGGGTACGTGATGAGGAAGCCGAGACCGTCTGGTTCGGACGGCACGAGTCCACTCCGGTCTGCGATATCCCTGAGGAGTGGCCCGAGTCCTACAAGAAAGTCGTACAGACCCGCCTCGATCTCATCGAGTCCAACAAGGACATCCGCCTCATCGAGCGCCCCGAGTACAAGCGCCGCTGGTCCATTGAGCCGTGGGAGAAGCGGGAGGCCGCAGCTCTGCGCGCCTGGTTGCTGGATGCCGCTGAGCGCGAGGACCTGTGGTTCGAGGAGCGCAACGAGTTCACCGCGCCCCGCCCCCTCACCGTGAACCAGCTCGCCGACGCCCTCCGCCACGACGAGGACGTCCAGGCCGTCGCGACCCTCTACGCAGAGGACCACCTCGGCAAGCGGGACGCCTCCCTGGCGACCGTCCTCGCAGCGATCATCGAGCCCGAGCACGTCCCGTACCTCAGTGTCCTGCGCTACAAGGAGACCGGTCTCCGCAAGCGCGAACAGTGGGAGCACGTCTGGGAGCAGCAGCGCGAAGAAGACCGCACCGGGAAGCGGCTCGACATCAAGGTCCCGCCGAAGTACACGGGTGCCGACTTCGTCAAGCAGTCCTACTGGTCGAACCGCGGCAAGCTCGATGTGCCCAAGGAGCGGTTCATCTCCTACCCGGGCGCGTCCACCGACAACGACTCGTCGCTCCTCCTCGGCTGGGCCGGCTGGAACCACCGGGAGCAGGCCGAGGTCCTGGCCAACCTCGTCCACGATCGCGCGGAGAGGGACGGCTGGCCAAAGGACGACGCCCGCTTCGTCCCGCTCCTGGCCGGGCTCCAGGAGGCCATGCCCTGGGTGCACCAGTGGTACGACGAGTTCGACGATGAGTGGGACGGCAACCCCGCCGAGGAGTTCCAGAGCGCGCTCAACCTCGGCCGCACCGAGCGCCACCTGTCGGAGTCCGACCTGCGCGCCTGGCGCCCCGAGAAGAAGCGGGGCGGCCGCAAGAAGGCCGCCGAGTAGGCGTACGTACGGATGCGGGTGGAGCCAAATTCCGGCTCCACCCGCATCCGATGCGCGGTCCTCCGTACGTCAGCCGCGCGCAGCCATCCGTACGAACGTCGTCCACTGGACAGCCCCGACGCTCAGGATCGGTCCACCGGACTGCTTCGAGTCGCGAATGTGGACGGACGTGTCTGCGGCCGCCACCTCCACGCAATCCCCGCCGTTGCCGGCGCTGTAGCTGCTCTTGAACCAAGCCAGCTCGCTTGTGCGCGACGCGGGTCCTTGTGTGCTCATTGCTCTCCCAACAGCCTCTCGATGAAGGCCAGCGACTCCCTCGGCGTGAGTGCTTGGGCCCGGAGTACGCCGTAGGTCGATTCGAAGGCGCCGACCTTCTTCGGTTCCGAGTGCAGTGCGCTTTCGTCCTGCACCTCCATGTAGGCCATCCTGCGCTGATCTCCGATGTGGAGCAACGTGAACGCCCCCGCCAGCCCGGCGTGTTCTTCACGGCTGGTCGGCATGACCTGAATCTCAATGTTCCGCTCGTGCCCGTACAAGAGGAGCTGCTCCAACTGGCCGCGTAAGACGGCTTGTCCGCCGAGGGGCCTGCGGAGGACGGTCTCCTCGATGACGAAGCTCAGGAGTGGTGCAGGCCGTCGGGAGAAGAGCTTCTGACGTTCCATGCGCGCTGACACACGCTGCTCGACGATGTCGGCGTCCAGAAGCGGGCGCCACATCTCGAAGACTGCTCGCGCGTATTCCTCCGTCTGCAACAGACCCTTGACCACGTGGCTGTCGTACGCGTGCAGCTGTGTAGCCTCCGCCTCCAACCGCGCGTACTGCCGGAAGAACGACGGATACCGCGCCCGCTCCACCTCCCCCTTCATCGCGACGAGCACACCCCGCCCGCCCACGACCCGGTCCACCGCTTCCACCATCTCGGGCTTGGGGATGCGCCGCCCCTGTTCGACGGAGGCGATGTGCGCCTCGCCGTACCCGACGCTCGCCCCCAACTCCGCCTGCGTGAGCCCCGCGGCCTCGCGCAGCAGCTTGACCTGACGGCCGAAGCAGCGCAGGAAGCCGCCTCCCGGATCTGCGGAATTCTCGACGGCACCGGCCACCGCAACGTCCATGCTCCCTCGCTCCCTCGGTCGGCATGCAGTGGCAGCAGGTTAGGACGGGGCGGGGCGGCAGGAAGTGAATCCGTATGAATGTCCGTCATGTGAGTGACGTACGGCAGCCGCCCAGGAGTTACGAGGACGCCTTGCCCACCAGGCTGTCCGGCCGACCCGTGATGCGCCCCTGGTCGCGCAGGCGGTACAGGTCGCCCGCCAGGGCCGACTTCGCGCCGGGCGTGCCCGGGGTCCAGCCGAAGAAAGCGGACGGCGTCCGCCACGACCTCGCCGTAGGGGCGGCGGGCTCGTCGTGGACCGGGCCGGCGAGGGCGGTCCCGGTCCACCGCCCTGCGCTGCTCGCCCGGCACGCCACGCCCGTACAGCCCCGCCAGTCGCGTCCCCGACCCCGACAGGACCAGGCCGTACGGGCGTTACCCCTGGTGAGGGGGGTGCGCGTCGCGAGAGCCTCGGCGCATGACGATCCCCGGCCTCACCGCGCCGCACCCCGGCGACACCTTCGAACTCCGCTTCTCCGCCACCCCGCGCGGAGCCCGCCTCGCCCGGCGACTGGCCTCGCACCGGGTGCACGAGTGGGGTCACCGCTACAAATCCGAGGTGAACGACACGGTGAGCCTGGTCGTCGGCGAGCTGGCCGCCAACGCGGTCACGCACGGGCTGGTGCCGGGCCGGGACGTGCTGCTCCGGCTGATCCGGGAAGCAGGAGGGCGGCTGCGGGTGGAGGTCAGCGACACCCGGGGCGAGCGGCTGCCGACCTCGCCCACCGGCCTGCCCGCCGACGCGGAGACGGGACGCGGGCTGGTCCTGGTCGCGGCGCTCGCCGAGGAGTGGGGCGTCGTGGCGCGCGAGGGAGCGCCCGGCAAGACCGTGTGGGCGGTCCTGGAGACCGCTCCCGGGTGACCCCGGACGCTTGTGCCGTACTCAGTGGCTCTGGTCGCCCGCATACCGAAAGTGCCCCACCCCACCCATCGGCAATCCCCTCAGCCCGTCCTCGTCCCCGGACGAGAGCTGGCAGGATGGAGGGGTTGTGCGGCGGTACGGAACGGGTGACCGGTCGGCTCCGCCGAGTACCCGGCTGGGGTGGCCGGGGCCGGACGTACGGGGAGCCAGGAGCGGCTGATGGCCAGGGGCAGCAACATCGCGCTGAGGGACGTCCTCGACATCAAGGAGGACGTCCACGCCGGCGACTTCAAGGTCGAGCTGTCGCAGGGCTTCACCGGCTCCTCGGCCGGCTCGGTCGAGGAGTACGTCGTCACCCCGCAGCTGCGGGAGCAGTTCGAGACGGCGCTGAAGCTGATCCGCAGCGCCGTGAAGAAGAACAGCTCGCACGCCGCCTACCTGCACGGTTCGTTCGGCGCGGGCAAGAGCCACTTCCTCACCGTGCTGCACGCCGTGCTCAACGGGGAGCCCGCCACCCGGCAGAAGCCCCGGCTGCGCGAAGTGGTCGCCGAGCACGACGAGTGGCTGCGCGGCAAGAAGTTCCTCATGGTGCCCTACCACCTGGTCGGCGCCGCCAACCTGGAATCGGCGCTGCTCGGCGGGTACGCGAAGACCGTGCGCGACCGGCATCCCGACGCACCCACACCCCTGGTCTTCAAGGCGGACTCCCTGCTGTCCGACGCCCGGAACCTGCGGGCCTCCCTCGGGGACGAGGCGTTCGTACGGCTGCTGCCCACCGCCGGAGCGGCGCCCGAACCCGTGGTGGACGAGGACGGGCTGGCCGTGATCGGCGCCGTCGCCGACACCCCGTGGACCGGCGCCGAGCTCGATGCCGCCTTCGCCGCACCCGACGGGGACGAACGGCGTAAGCGGCTGGTGTCCGCCCTGGTCAGCGGCCCCATGAAGGCGTACGCGGACAGTATCCGGGGAGACGCGGCGGCCTATCTGTCCCTGGACGACGGGCTCAGCGCCATCAGCGTCCACGCCCGGTCGCTCGGCTACGACGGCGTGGTGCTCTTCCTGGACGAGCTGATCCTGTGGCTGCAGGCCCGCATGCAGCAGCGGACCTTCGTCAACGACGAGATCCAGAAACTGGTCAAGCTGATCGAGTCCAGCAACCCCGACCGGCCGGTGCCGATCATCTCCTTCATCTCCCGCCAGCGTGACCTCTCCCAGCTCGTCGGCTCCGACATCCTCGGCTCCGACGTGCAGAACATGGAGCACGCGCTGGAATACCTGCAGGAGCGCTTCACCGTCGTCGACCTGGAGGACCGCAACCTCCCGGAGATCATCAAGGAGCGGGTGCTCAAACCCAGGCCCGGGCAGCAGGGAGTGCTGGACGCCGCCTTCGCGGGTGTCGACCGGTTCAGCCCGCTGGTCAAGGACGTCCTGCTGGACGACGGCGGCGCCACCCAGGCCGGATGGGACGACTTCCGTACCGTCTACCCGCTCTCGCCCGCCCTGCTGAACGTGCTCGTCGCGCTGTCCGGTGCGCTCCAGCGCGAACGCACCGGCCTCAAGCTCGTCCAGCAGCTCCTGGAGAAGAACGCCGGTGCCGAACTCGGGCAGCTGATCCCGCTCGGCGACCTGTGGGACGTCCTGATCGACGGGACCGGGGCCGCGTTCACCGACAAGCTGAAACACGAGTCCGAGGCCGCCCAGCGCTTCCACGCCAAGGCCCGCGCCCACCTGCTGGAGAAGTACGGCCGGGAGGACCACCCGGACTTCCTCGCCGACGACCGCTTCGTCAAGACCCTGCTGCTGGCCGCGCTCGCCCCCGACGTGCCCGCGCTGCGCCGGCTCACCGGGGCCCGGCTCGCGGCCCTCAACCACGGCTCCGTACGGTCGCGGACCGTGCCCGTCGGGCAGAAGGTCATCGACCGGATGCGGGCCCTCCAGGGCGAATACCCCACCGAGCTGCGCGCCGAGGGCGACACCGACCCCGTCTTCTCCCTCCACCTGTCCGACCTGGACGTCGAGCCCCTGCTCGACGCCGCCGCCGGGGAGGACAAGGCGGGCGTGCGACGCGTCTGGCTGCGGGACAGGCTGTGGGAGGAGCTCGGCGTGAAGGAAGGCCAGCTCGTCCCGGAGAAGGAGATCATCTGGCGGGGCACCCGGCGCACCGCCGAGTTCGTGTTCGGCAACGTACGCGACCCGCGCGACCTGTCGGACGAGCAGTTCACGCCGGCCACCCCGGGCAACATCCGTTTCGTCATCGACTACCCGTTCGACGACGCCGGGAAGTTCCCCACCGACGACTACCAGCGCGTGACCGAGCTCAGCAGGAACGGCCACACCGCGGCCACCCTCGTCTGGCTGACCGACTTCTTCTCCGAGCAGCGCAAGGCCCAGCTCGGCCGGCTGATGCGGATCAACTTCCTGCTGGAACGCGACCGGCTCGCCGACTACACGCGCAACTACCCGCCGGACGACCGGGCGAAGGCCCGCCGCCAGCTGGAGGTCGGCCGCGAGACCCTCACCCGCACGCTCACCGCCTCGCTCGGCGAGGTGTACGGCATCACGGAGGTCAAGGACGGCACCAGGGCGGCGGAGGTGGTCGACGGCCGCCATGTGCTCTCCCTGCAACCGGAGTTCCCACGCGTCCAGCCGGAGGGCGGCAAACCGTTCGCCGACAACGCGCTGTTCCTCGCCGACCACCTGTTCGGCGCCCTGTACCCGAAACACCCCGACTTCGGGCCCGACACCGGCGGCCGGCGCAAGGCCGTCACCGCCGGCGAACTGCGGACCACCCTGGAGTGGATCACCCGGGCCATGGACGAGGGCGGCCGGGTGGAGGTCGACAGCCACCAGCTGAAGACCGTCAAGCGCGTCGTGGAACCCCTGGAGCTCGGCACCGTCCACGACGGCCCGCTCGTGCTGCGCGCCGACTGGCGCACCCGGATCAACCAGGCCGCCGCCCAGCACCAGGAGCGCGGAGACCTCGCCGCCGAGGACATCCGCGGCTGGATCACCAAGGACCTCGGCTACGCCGGCCTCGACAAACAGACCACCAACCTCCTGATCGCCGCGTACGCCCTGCTCGACGACCGCGCCTGGGTCTACCACTCCGGACCCGAGACCGCCGCCCCCGAGCTCGCGGCGATCGGTCCCGGCTGGGCGCTGCGCTCGCAGCCGCTGCCCAGCGAAGAGGAGTACGCGCGCGCCCGGGACCGCGCCGGGCGCCTCTTCGGCGCCCGCGCCAAGCCCGCCCTGTTCGCCCGGAACATCAACAAGCTCGCCGAGGACGTCCGGGACAAGGTCGCGGAGTACGAGAAGAGCGTGGTGGGCGTACGCGCCTCACTGGACCGGCACGCGGCCCTGCTGGGTCTCGACGGTCCCGACGGCGGGACCCCCGCACCCCGCACGGCGATGCTGCGCGAGGCCGCCGGACTGCTCGCCCGAATCGGACGCCACGGCAGCGACGCGACCGCACTCGTACGGGAACTGGCCGGCGCCTCCTACGAGAGCCCGGACCGGGACCTGGCCACCACCATGAGCACAGCCGCCGACGTCCTCCGCATCCTGGACGACGACGCCGTATGGCGGGTGCTGAAGAACGTCAGGCTGTTGGGCGACCGTGACGACAGCCTGGGCGACCGGGCCCGCCGGCTGCTCGCACAGGTCGCCGAGACCGCCCGCGCCTCCGAGTTCGAACGCTCGCTGGTGCCCGTGCTCGGCGGGGTCCGGGAGACCGGGATGGCGATCGTGGAGGCGGCCCTCAACGTGGACGCGGTGGCTCCTCAGCCGCCGGTCCAGCCGCCGGCGCCCGCCCCGGGGCCGGAACAGATCCCCCTGTCGCGGCACGGGAACCCCCCGGTGCCCTCCGAACCCGTACGCCGGCCCGAGCAGGAACCGCAGGCGGCACGAGGGCCGGCGGACGGCAGCCCGCAGTCCGCCCGGCGGGTCATCGCCTCCGGGACCTCCCCCCTGGAATCGCGGCTCAGCGACGAACTCGACGCCGTACGCGGGGAGATCGAACGCTTCCGCGCCGCGCACCCGCACACCCCGGTGGAAGTCATCTGGCGTGCGGTGCGGGACGACGAGGACCGCACGGAAGGGGCCGGCTGATGGCGGCCCGCCCCGCCGCGGGCCGGCGCGCCATCGAAGTACTCCTGGAGACCGAACTCCCGCACGCCGACGGGTCGCGGCTGGTGCTGGTCGACGCGACCTACGACGGAGGCGACCAGGACACCGCGTTCACCGTCCGTATCAACGGCCGGAACCGCAGCGTCCGCATCACCGAGCAGCACTCCCCGCTGGGCATCGCCGACGCCTGGCAGCGCCACCGGGCCCAGGAGGACCCGGGCGGCGACAGCGTCCTCGTCGTCACCGGCGCCGTCCCCGCCGACCAGCTCGGCTGGGACCTGCGCGCCCACGCCGTGCGACGGCGCCCCCTCGCCGTCGACCCCGCCGACATCGTCAAGCAGCTCTTCGGCGCCACCGACCTCGACGCCCGCATGCTCAAGGAGACCTGGCTCCTGGACGCACTGCTGGCAGCCGAACCCGTGGACGGCTGGCCACGCGGCGGGACCGTCCTCACCCGCGACCGCGCCGTGCGGGCCCTGCTCGCCGCCCGGCTCGGACTCGGTGACACCACCGCCGACACCCTCGACCTCGACGCGGACACCCTCTTCGCCTGGACACGGACCCCGGCGGGCCCCGCCCTCTTCGCCGCACTGCCCGCCGCCGAGCGGACCGGCCTCAGCGAATGGCTGGCACGGGCCGTCGGCCCCGCCGCACCCACCCTGCTCGCCCTGGCCGCGGACAACCGGGGCGCCGACGCGCTGCCCCTGGGCGCACTCGCGTCCGCCGCACTCTCCGCACAGTCGGCGGAGGCCGCCGGCTTCGCACTCGGCACCCTCTTCGGCTCCGCCCTCGCCTCCTTCGACGCGCTACGGCCCTTCGCCGACGCCGCCACCGGTGTCGTCACCCGCTGGGTCGCCCAGGCAGAAGGCAGCGGCCAGCAGCGCACCGAGACCCGCGCACGTGTCCTCGCCGTACTCGACCGGGCCGACCAGCTCGCCGCCGACGCCCGGCTCAGCCCGCTGATCGGCGCCGACCGGATGCTCCCCTCCGGCTACCGCAGCCGGCTCCGCACCCTCACAGCCACCCTCGACGGCCCCCTCGCACCCGCCGAAGCCGCCCTGCGCGAACTGGCCGAACACCAACTGTCCGCGCTGAACGCCGAATCCACCGAGACGGCCCGCACCGCCGTACGCCTCGTGCGGTGGCTGAACGCCCCGAAGCCGGCGGCCGACTCGGTCGCCCAGGCCGTACAGGAACACATCTCCTCATCCGGCTGGGCCGACATGGCCCTCGGAGTCCTCTCCGAAGGCGACACCTCACGGGACACCGCCGTCGGCGAGGCCTACCACCAGCTGATAGGGGCGGTCCGCGCGCGTCGGACGCGGCTCGACGAGGACTTCGCCCGCAAGCTCGCGCTCTGGACGGAAACCGCCTCCCCCCAGGCACCGGGCGGTGCCCTGCTCATCGAGGACGTCCTCGCCGAAGCCGCCGCGCCGCTCGCACGCGAAGGGGGCAGGCCGCTGATCCTCGTCCTCGACGGCATGAGCGCCGACGTCGCCGTCCAGCTCGCCGCCGAGCTGGACCGGCGCGTGTGGACCGAGGTGGTGCCCAAACCCCGGCCCGGCAGGGAGCCCGCACGCCGGGCCGCCGTATCCATGCTGCCCTCCCTCACCACGATCAGCAGGGCGTCACTGCTCTGCGGGCAGTCGGCCCAGGGCGGGCAGAGCGTGGAACGCGCCGGGTTCGCCGCCTTCTGGCGCAAACGCCACCGGGGCGCGCACCTCTTCCACAAGGGCGGCTACGAAGGACCACCCGGTCACCGTCTGGCCCCCGAACTGCTGGACACCCTCGCATCCGACGACATCGTCGCCGTCGTCGTCAACACCATCGACGACGCGCTGGCCGACGGCCGCGAGGGAGCACGCGGCCGGTGGAGCATCGGTGACATCGCCAAGCTGTCCGACCTGATGAACGCGGCCCGTGACTACGGCCGACCCGTCGTCCTCGTCTCCGACCACGGCCACGTCCTGGACCGCACCCCGCGCGGCCACCAGCAGACCGAAGCCGAAGGAGTGGGCGGCGCCCGCTGGCACACCGGCGCACCCAGGCACGGAGAGGTCGCGCTGGCCGGACCCCGCGTCCTGGCGGGAAGCGGACGGATCACCGCTGCCTGGCGGGAGGACCTGCGCTACACCGGCCGGCAGGCCGGCTACCACGGCGGTGCCTCCCTCGCCGAGGTCACCGTTCCCGTGATCACCCTCGTGCCGTCCGCCGAACTGATCCCGCCGGGCTGGACCCTGCTGCCCGCGGAACGCACCGCACCGGACTGGTGGCAGGGCAGGGGCGGGGCCGACGCGACCGCGCCCGCTCCCGCCACCACCGGCGGGCCCGTGGCCAAGCCGCGCAGGAAGAAGCCGGAGCAGGACCAGCAGAGCGAAGGCATCTTCATGCTGCCCGGCCGGGGCACCCCCGGCGAACAAGCCGTACAGTCCGCCCCGTACAAGGCACAGCGGGAGTTTGTCCGCCTCGCCCCGAGCGAGAAGGCCGTCGCCGCCGTCCTCGACGCCCTGCTCGCAGCGGGCGGAAAGCTGTCCCCGGGCGCGGTGGCCGCCGCAGCCCAGGCCGCCACCGGGAAGTCGCAGCGCAACCCGGAGCGCTTCGCGACCGTCCTGGAACGCCTTCTCAACATCGACGGCTATCCCGTGCTCCAGCTCATCGAATCAGGGCGCACCGTCCAGCTCGACAAGTCCCTGCTCCAGCAGCAGTTCCTCGGGGGTGCCGCATGACCACCGGGGGCTCGGAGATCAGCACGGCACGCCGGCGCGACGTGATCGACGCCCTGCGGCGCGGGACGGTGCCCCAGTCCGGGCTCGGACTGTTCGCCGTAGGCCTGAACCGCTTCGAAGCCACTCTCGACGACGACCTGGCCACCGTCGCTCGCGGCGGTTCCGCCTTCCACGCCCTGCGCGGCGAGTACGGCTCGGGCAAGACCTTCTTCGCCCGTTGGCTCGCCGAACGCGCCAAGCGGCACGGTCTCGCCGTCAGCGAAGTGCAGATCTCCGAGACCGAGACACCGCTGCACCGGCTGGAGACCGTCTATCGCAGGCTCACCGAACGCCTCACCACCGCCACCCACCAGCCCTCCGCCCTCCGGCCGGTGATCGACTCCTGGTTCTACGCACTGGAGGAAGAAGCCCTCGACAAAGGTGACATCCCCGAGGACGACGAGGACGCTCTGGCCGAGGCCGTCGACGAACTTCTGGAGCGCCGCCTCGCCGATGTCGCCCGCACCACGCCTGCCTTCTCTGCCGCGCTGCGTGGCTACCGCCAGGCCGTCGCCGCGGGCGACGGCGCCCGGGCCGAGGCACTCATC
The DNA here is from genome assembly GCF_000721175.1 of Streptomyces anulatus. Lineage (GTDB taxonomy): Bacteria > Actinomycetota > Actinomycetes > Streptomycetales > Streptomycetaceae > Streptomyces > Streptomyces anulatus_C. Next base: position 215,640 of record NZ_JOEZ01000008.1, on the reverse strand, counting down.
GCCTGGCTCGGCGGCCAGAAGTCCGTGGCCGCGTCGGCGAAGCGCGCCGCGGGTATCCGGGGCGACCTCGACCACTTCGGCGCCCTCGCCTTTCTCCAGGGGCTTCTCACCGTCCTGCGTGACTGCGGACACCCCGGCCTCCTCCTCGTACTCGACGAAGTCGAGACCCTGCAACGGGTGCGCGGCGACGTACGCGAGAAATCCCTCAACGCGCTCCGGCAGCTCCTCGACGAGATCGACGCCGGACGCTTCCCCGGCCTGTTCCTCATCATCACCGGCACCCCCGCCTTCTACGACGGTCAGCAAGGCGTCCAGCGCCTCGCGCCCCTCGCTCAGCGGCTCGCCACGGACTTCACCACCGCTCCCCGCTTCGACTCCCCGCGTGCCGTCCAACTGCGCCTGGCGGGCTTCGACCTGGATTCGCTGGCCGAACTGGGCGCCAACGTGCGCGACGTCTACGCAGGGGCGGCTCGTCACCCCGAACGGCTGGCCGCGTGTGTCGACGACGCCTACCTCAGGGAACTGGCTCGTGCGGTCACCGGGTCGCTCGGCGGGAAGGTCGGTATCGCCCCTCGCCTGTACCTGCGCAAACTCGTCGCCGACGTGATGGACAGGGTCGACGAGTTCGCGGACTTCGATCCACGCGCCCACTACGCCCTCACGCTGAGCAGTTCCGAGCTGAACGAGACCGAACGCAGCGCGGCCACCGGCGCGGGAGACATCGAACTGGATCTGCCATGACGGAACCGGTCGACCCTTTCGATCACCTCGACCCCGTTCTCGGCCACCACATCGTCAACACCCTCGGCTGGCGCTCCCTGCGTGCCCTGCAGGAAGAGGCCATCGAACCGCTCCTCAACGGCGAGGACGCGGTGCTGCTGGCACCCACCGCAGGCGGAAAGACCGAAGCCGCAGCCTTTCCGCTGCTCACCCGTATGAACCGGCGCGGCTGGAAGGGCACCAGCGTGCTCTACGTGTGCCCGCTCAAGGCCCTGCTCAACAACCTCCACCCCCGCCTGGAGACGTACGCGGGCTGGCTGGGCCGCACGGCCTCGCTCTGGCACGGCGACATCACCACCGGCAAACGGCGCCGCATCCTCGCGCAGCGCCCGGACATCCTCCTCACCACTCCCGAGTCGCTGGAGTCGATGCTGGTCAGCACGCATGTCGACCACCAGGCCTTCTTCTCGGGGCTGAACGCCGTCGTGGTCGACGAGGTGCACGCCTTCGCGGGTGACGACCGGGGCTGGCACCTGCTGGCCGTACTGGAGCGCCTCAGCCGTGTCGTCGGTCACCCCCTCCAGCGGGTCGGCCTGTCCGCGACGGTCGGCAACCCCGACGAACTGCTGGCGTGGCTCCAGGGCTCCGGACACGGCCGCCGTCCTGCCCGGGTCGTCGCGCCCCACCTTCGTGAACAACCGGCGGACGGAGCGGCCCTCCTCGTACCGCCCCCCGGCGACATCGAAGTCGACTACGTCGGATCCGTCGCGAACGCCGCCACCGTCATCGCGGCCCTGCACCGAGGCGAGAAGCGGCTGGTCTTCTGCGAGAGCCGCCGCACCGTCGAGGAGCTGGGCGAGCAGCTGCGGCTCAAGGGCGTGACGACATTCCTGTCCCACGCCTCGCTCTCCGTGGACGAGCGGCGGCGTGCCGAAACCGCGTTCGCCGAAGCCCGGGACTGCGTGATCGTCTCCACCAGTACGCTGGAACTGGGCATCGACGTCGGAGACCTGGACCGCGTCATCCAGCTCGACGCGCCGTCGACCGTCGCCTCGTTCCTCCAGCGTCTCGGGCGTACCGGCCGCCGCCCCGGCACCACACGCAACTGCCTCTTCCTCGCGCTCGACGCAGACGGTCTGCTCTCCGCGGCCGCGCTCCTTCTGCAGTGGTCCCGCGGCTGGGTGGAAACCGTCGTCGCTCCTCCCGAGCCACGCCACCTGGTCGCCCAGCAGCTCCTGGCCCTGTGCCTGCAGGAGCACCGGGTGGGCGAGAACCTGTGGCAGGAATGGTGGGGCGGCATCGGGCCCTTCGGGCCGGGAGCGGCCCCCGTAGTACGCCACCTGGTGGACCAGGGCTATCTGGACCAGGACGGCGGACTGCTGTTCGTCGGGCCGGAGGCCGAACGCCGCTACGGACATCGCCACTTCATGAACCTGACTGCGGTTTTCACCGCCCCGCCGGAGTTCACCGTCCTCAACGGCCGCACAGAGATCGGCCGCACCGACCCCGACCTGCTCACCGAAGAGATCGAGGGCCCGCGCAGACTACTGCTCGCGGGCCGCAACTGGCTGGTGACGTACATCGACTGGAGCCGCAAGCGCTGCTTCGTGGAACCGGCCGACGAGGGAGGGCGGGCTCGGTGGAACGGTTTCGGCGCGGAGCGCATCCGCTCGTTCACTCTCGCCCGGGCCGCTCGGGACATCCTCCTCAGCGAGGACCCGCCAGTACGCCTGACCAAGAGGGCCACGGCCCAGCTCGCCGAGGCGCGGGAAACGTACCTGCACAGCGTCCACCCCGGAGGGACGGTCGTCATCCGGCACACCGACGGCGACATCCGTTGGTGGACCTGGGCCGGCCACCGCGCCAACGCCACCTTGGCCGCCTCGATGGCCTCCGTCGTGGCCCCGCGTCGGCGTGTCAACGATCAGTGGATCAAGCTACGCGACGACCTCACTCGGGAAGGCTGGCGGACCGCCCTCTCCGATACCGGGACGGGCTTGTGCCTGCCCGAGATCGACGGCAGGGCGGTCCGTGGCCTCAAGTTCGGTGAAACTCTCCCACCCCGACTGGCCGAAGCAACCCTCGCAGCCCGCACCGCGGACGAAGAGGGCGCTGACAAGGTCCTCACCGAGCCCGTGCGCTTCGTCACGCTCACCAGTGAGTAGTCACCGACGCTCCCCGACGCCGGAGACGCCGGCCCGCCGGGTGCGCGCGGCCGCTGTCAGCGGCCGTGACGGCGTGACCCGATCCGCGCGGTGATACCAGCCAGACGGATGACCACCCGTTCCGCCGAAAGACCGGGCGGGATCCTCTCGTTCCGCCAAGCGGCCCTGCCGCTCGTTCCGGGACAGGGCCGCCAGCAGGGGCAGTTGCCCGGCCGCCACGCCGGCGGCCCGGTCCCAGCTGAGGAAGGACAGCACTCCCGCGAGCACGGCGACCGCCAGGTCCGTCCCCATCGGTACGGCTCTTCGGCCCGTGTTCACGGCTCCGTCCCCCCTCATTCGGAAGGCAACTCCACTGCTGGGAAATGGTGTTCGGACCGGACTCGGGTGCGGTCGCGTTTTCCCGGCGCGAAGGTCCGCACCTGGGCTTTCCGGCGATCTCTCTACAGTTCTCGGCCAGTTCTGTAGAAAAGAACCCCACCGCCGCTTCTTGTCGCGGCAGTTCCGGCTGCGCCAGAGTTCGAGTCGCGGCGACAGGAACATGTCATCGCCGCCAGGCAGTGTCCATGGAACACATCGCGCTTCCCCAGGCGTGGTGTGGCCACCCCCCCATTGTCTGGACGCTCGCCTGCGTAGCGGAAGGAAACGCGTGAAGCACAGCAGGAAGAAGAACGCGCGCAGATACATCGTCGCCACCTCCATCGGCGCTCTCCTGTCGGCCGGAGTCGCCACAGGTGCGTACGCCGGTACGACGGGGGAGCCCTCGGCCCCCGCGGCTCCGGCGTACCAGCCGGAGATGGTCAAGGCGCTCGCCACGACCCTCGGCGTCAGTGAGAAGGCCGCCGTGGAGCGGCTGGACCGGGAAGCCGATCAGCAGGACCGGTTCGCGGAGCTGCGGAAGGACCGGGTCGACACGCTCGGGGCCTTCTTCACCAAGGACGGAGCGCTGGTCGTCAACGCCGCCGACGCCGATGCGGCCGAGGAGGTCCGGGCCGCGGGGCTCAAGGCACGGGTCCCCGAGCGCGGGGAGAGCGAGCTCGACCGCATCAAGGCGCAGCTCGACGCCAAGGCGCTCAAGAGCGCCCCGGCCGGAGTGTCGGCCTGGTCGGTCGACCTGGCGTCGGACACCGTGACCGTCGAGGTCAACGGCGACTCGGACGCCGCGACCCGCAGCTTCCTCAAGGCAGCGAAGAGCAACGGCGACGCCGTACGCGTGGTCGAGGGGCAGGAGAAGCTGGAGACCCAGGCCGTCGTTCCGCCCGGCAGCCGGATGACCTTCAACGGCTACCTCTGCTCCGTCGGTTACGGCGCCAAGGACCGTGACGGCCAGCAGGTGCTCGTGACCGCCGGGCACTGCATCGAGGACCTGCCCGCACTGGCGTACAACGGCACCCGGTTCGCCAAGGGCACCCACACCCGGTTCGCGCTGGGCACCCGCAGTGTCGACATGGGCATCGCGACTGTCGACGCCGGCAACTCGATCGGCCTCGACGTCACCACGTACGGCAGGGCCGGCACCGTCCCGGTCAAGGGCAGCAAGCGGGCCCCCTCCGGCGCGGCGCTCTGCAAGTCCGGCCAGACCACCCAGTGGACCTGCGGCAAGGTCGGCTCGTACAACGTCAGCGTCACCTACACCGACCAGAACGGCGGCCCGGACACCGTCGTGACCGGCCTGGCGAGCTCCAGCGTCTGCACCCAGGGAGGGGACAGCGGAGGCGCGTACATCTCCGGTGACCAGGCCCAGGGCATGACGTCCGGCGGACCCAGCAACCAGCGCTGCAACGGCCAGGTCAACTCGCGCGGCTCGTCCTACTTCCAGCCGCTCGACGACGCCCTCGCGTACTACGGGCTGACGCTCAACACCAAGTAGTCCCACCGCAGGAACAGACCGGCACAAGGCCACCCCCCCCAGACACGGGAGGCCGTCCACTCATCCTGGGCGGCCTCCCGTTCCATCTGTTCCCGTCCCGTAGTCCCACGCCACCCCGTGCACACCGGGCTTGCACCGGGAGGTGAGGACATGGACGTCGTGCGAGTCGCTCAGCGGGATGCGCCGCCGGGAGCGGGGCGGGGCGCCGACCTTCTCCCGGACGTAGCGGTGGCAGTCCGACGGCAGGGCGCCGGGGTGGAAGAAGACCTGCTGGAGGTACTCGTGGAGGTTCGTCCGCGACCACCGCTCGTAGTGCGTGGCCGGCGTCTCGGACGGGCTCACATCGACCGCGTAAGTCACCACCGTGGTGTCCAGCTTGGCCAGCTGCCGGCCGAAGTGGATCTCCAGCACCAGGGATTTGAGCCCCTTCAGATACGTGGCCTCGACGAGGCGTCCGCAGGTGACCCTGATGTCGACGGGTTCGGCGGCCTCGTCGTCGAAGCTGAGCACGAAGATCGCCCGGTCCGCACCCGCACGGCTGGCCCGCAGCACGCTCGTCGTGGAGATCCCGCTCAGGGTGCCGCTCTCGCCGACCTTCACGATGTCGTGGACGACCAGCGAGCCGGACTCCTGGTTGAAGTGACGGAAGCGCGCGCCGAGCGCCTTCTCCACCACCGAGTCCTCCCCGAGGATCTGGAGCGCCGCCCCCTCCGCGCCTGGCGGGGTGATCCGGCCGCGCGGGCGGCGCGGTCCGAGCAGCGAGCGCAGGGTTCCGGCGGGCAGCTCCAGGATCTCCTCCAGGACCTCCACCGCCCGCAGGGACCGGGCCCGTTCGGGCTGGCTTCGGCCGCGCTGCCAACTGCTGAGGGTCGCCTGGCTGATGGTGATGCCGCGCACCCTGAGCCGTTCGCTCACCCGCTCCAGGGACAGCCCGCGGCGGTTCAGCGCCTCCCGCAGGACCCCGGGGAAGGTGTCGGCGCCGGTCGCCGCCGCGTGCAGGGCCGAGGTGGTGATGGCCTCGCCCGTGCGCGCCGCGGTGACATGCGCCTCGGTGACCTTCGCTCCGGTGAGGCTGCCCGGACCGGCGGGGTCCTGGCCGGTGGGGCCCGGACCGACGGGGCCCGGACCGGTGGGGCCCGGACCGGTGAGGCCCGGACCTATGGGGTCGCTCGCTCCGCCGCCCGTGGCCTCAGGCAGCGCGACGACATCGGTGTCCGTTCTGCTCGACATGTCCCTCCCCTTCCCGGCACTCTCTCGGCGGTACGGCCTACAGGCCCCCGCATACTGGTTGACCACCGGACGGGGGACGGATAACAAAACCCCCAGGGGTGACCTGTCCCACATCCCCTCGGAGACGCCGTCACGCGTTCCCGGCCGGGGACGCGAGCACCTGGTGAACGTAACGAAGGGCGTGAACGGCGTGGACAGCACCGCTCTGGTCATCGCGGCGAGGAACGGCGACCGGGCCGCCGGGGAACGGCTGGCCGCCCAGTACCTCCCCCTGGTCTACAACGTCGTCGGGCGCGCCCTCAACGGCCATCCGGACGTGGACGACGTGGTGCAGGAGACCATGCTCCGGGCGCTGTCCGGGCTGCCCTCCCTGCGCGATCCTTCCCGTTTCCGCTCCTGGCTCGTCGCCATCGCCATGAACCAGGTCCGCACCCGCTGGTCCGGTCTCGGCCACCGCCCCGCCCCGCTGGAGGCGACCGAGGACCCCGCCGACCCCGCCGCCGACTTCGTCGACCTGACGATCCTGCGCCTCGAACTCTCCGGGCAGCGACGCGAGACAGCCGAGGCGACCCGCTGGCTGGACGACGCCGAACGCGATGTGCTGTCGCTGTGGTGGCTGGAGACGACCGGCGACCTCACCCGGCCCGAACTGGCCGAGGCGCTCGGCCTTTCCCCGCAGCACGCCGCCGTACGCGTCCAGCGCGTGAAGAACCAGCTCGACGTCGGCCGCGCGATCGTCCGGGCCCTGGCCTCCGACCCCCGCTGCCCGGCCCTGGAGGAGCTGCTGGGCGACTGGGACGGCACGCCGACGCCGCTGTGGCGCAAGCGGATCGCCCGCCATGTACGGGGCTGCGCCTCCTGCTCCGACGGCAGTGCGGGGCTGGTCCCGCCGGAGGGCCTGCTCTCCGGGCTCGCCCTGGTGGTGCCGCTCTACGACAGCGGGCAGCAGACGGCGGTGGCCTTCGCCTCATCGGCCGCGCCGGTCACCGCGTCCGCCGGCGTCCCGTCCGCAGCGGCCCCTTCCGCCTCCGCGTCGGCCCCTTCCGCCTCTGCCGCGTTCTCGGCCGGGAAGGCCGCAGGGCTCATAGCCGGCGCGGCCGCCGCGACCGCCCTCGCCGTACTGATCTGGCCCTCCGCCCCCGCCCCACCCGAATCCCGGGGCGGCGGCGTCACGTACAGCCCCTCGCCCCCGCCGCCCGCGGCCGCCCCCGCCGAGCCGCTCCCCACGCCCTCCACGGCCTCGCCCTCACCCACGCCCTCGCCGAGCCGTACGGCTGCCGTCTCCCGGCCGCCCGCCGTCGCCCCGTCGCCCTCCGCATCGCCCGCGCCCGCCGAGCCGCGCCCCGGTCCGGACGCCCGTGTGGTCACCCGGGTCAACACCCTGCGCGCCGCGAACGGCTGCCCGGAGCTGGAGACCGACCCCCGGCTGACCGAGGTCGCCCAGCGGCACTCCGATGACATGGCCGCACGGAACTACTTCGACCACACCGACTCCTCGGGCCGGGGCGCGGGCGACCGGGTCGACGCCGCGGGCTACGACTGGTCGGCCGTCGGGGAGACCATCGCGACCGGCATGAGCGATCCGGCCGCGGTCGTCGAGGAGTGGCGCAACAGCCCCGGCCGCGACGACGACATCTTCAACTGCGACTTCGTCCACGTGGGCGTGGGCATCGCCGACTCCCCGCGCGGCCCCTACTGGACCCAGGTGCTGGCCACCCCGCGGTGAGCGGCCGGGCCCGTTGTCAGTGGCGGGTGCCAGACTCGGTGGGCATGGAGAACGGTGTGCGGCTCAGAGATGTCGGACCGGCGGACCTGGAGGTCTTCCTCGCGTACGAGCACGACCCGGAGGCGGTCCGGAGATCGCGCTTCGCTCCCCGGGAGCGGGAGGCGTTCATGGCGCACTGGACGACGAGGGTGCTGGGGGACCCCACGGTCCTCGTCCAGACGGTCGACGTGGACGACGAGCCTGCCGGGAACATCGTGGCCTGGTGGGAGGGGGAGCGGCGCTACATCGGCTATTGGTTCGGCCGTCCCTACTGGGGCCGGGGCATCGGCACCCGGGCGCTGACCGCGTTCCTGGAGCGGGAGACGGTCCGCCCGCTGTACGCGGACCCCGTCGCCGGGAACACCGGCTCGATACGTCTGCTGGAGAAGTGCGGGTTCACGGCGACCGGCACGGTGCGGCACGGGGAGGACGAGCACGTGGTCCTGGTGCTCGGCGCGGGAGCAGACGCGGACGCGTGAGGCCATCGCCGCGCCCAGGTGACCACGTGCGCGTAGGGCGGCACACGCTTTGGCCAGGACAACTACGCGGTCGACGTGGGGGTCGCGCGGGTGCGCCGACCCCCGCCCCGGAGCCGTACCCCGGGGCGAAGGATCACGCTCCGGGCTGCTGGAGCGGCTTGGCCATGCAGATGCTGCTCTCGTACTCCCGGTAGTGGCCGAACTTCTCGCACACCGCGTAGCCGCTGGACGCGTACAGCGCGATGGCCTCGGGCTGCTGGTCGCCGGTCTCCAGGACCATCCGGATCCGGCCGGCGGCGCGCGCGTCCTCCTCCAAGGCGGCCAGTATCCGCCGGGCCAGGCCCTTGCCGCGCCCTTCGGGAATCACGAACATCCGCTTGATCTCGGCGTCGCCGTCCCGGTAGCCCTCGGCGTTGCGGTCCTGGGTCCGCCAGCCGCCGGTCGCCACCGGGCGTTCCAGCTCGTCGTAGGCGAGCAGGTACAGGCCGCGCGGCGGGAGGAACATCGAGGGGTCGAGCGGTGTGAGATCGCCCCCATCGCCGTAGCGCTCGTCGTATTCGAGCTGCACCTGGTCGTTGAGTTTGACGGCGTCGGGGTGATCGAAAGGACGAGGCTGAATAAGCATGCTAAGTATCGTACATCTATGCGTAGGGGTGGAGTGGGTACTGTTCCGGGATGCTCACAGTGACCTCCGTGAATGTTAATGGGCTCCGCGCCGCCGCCAGGAAGGGCTTCGTCGAGTGGCTGGCGGGGACCGACGCCGATGTGGTCTGTCTCCAGGAAGTGCGGGCCGAGCTCGCCCAGCTGCCCGAAGGGGTCGGCACCCCCGAAGGGTGGCACACCGTCCACGCGCCCGCCGCCGCCAAGGGTCGCGCCGGCGTCTCGCTCTACTCGCGGCAGGCCCCCGAGCGGGTCCAGATCGGCTTCGGAGGCTTCGGCATCCCCGGGGCGGAGGAGTTCGACGGGAGCGGCCGGTATGTGGAGATCGACCTCCCCGGTGTCACCGTCGCGAGCCTGTACCTGCCCTCCGGCGAGGTCGGCACCGAGCGCCAGGACGAGAAGGAGCGCTTCATGGCCGCCTTCCTGCCCTACCTCCAGGGTCTGAAAGTGCGGGCGGCGGCGGACGGTCGTGAGGTCGTGGTCTGCGGCGACTGGAACATCGCCCACCAGGAGGCGGACCTGAAGAACTGGAAGGCCAACCGCAAGAGCTCCGGCTTCCTCCCCGAGGAGCGCGCCTGGCTGACCCGGGTCCTGGAGGAGGCCGCGTACGTCGACGTCGTGCGGCAACTGCACCCGGACGTCGAGGGGCCGTACAGCTGGTGGTCGTACCGGGGGCGGGCCTTCGATAACGACAGCGGTTGGCGTATCGACTACCAGATGGCGACCCCGGGGCTGGCCGGGCGTGCGGTGAAGGGCTGGGTCGAGCGGGCCGCCACGCACGGCGAGCGCTGGAGCGACCATGCGCCGGTGACGGTCGTCTACGAGCGGTAGCGTCCGGGCGTCCACGGGCCGTGGCGTCCGGGCGTCCACGAGCGGGCGTCCACGAGCGGTGGCGCGGGCCGCTACGCCTTCGGGGGCTGGGTGCCGTCCTCGCGGCGCAGCCTGCGGTCCAGGGCCATGGACAGCTCGGCGTCCACCACCGCGCGGGCCAGTGGGCGGAGTTGGGTCGGCTCGGTCTCCTTGGTGTGGGCATGGAGTACGCGTACGAAGATCTCGGCGAGCGCGTCCGCGTGCTCGCGGACGCGGCGGCCCGAGGAGAGCACCGTGGACAGCGGCACCCCTTCCCGTACGAGCTCGGCCGACACCTCCAGGAGGCGGCGGCTGATGTGCACGATCTCGTCCCCGTCGGTGGCGAGATAGCCGAGGTCCAGCGCGGTGGCGAGGTTCTCCGGCGTGACCTCGCCCTCGAAGTAGTCCGCGAGCTGCTCCGGGGTGAGCCGGACCGGAGTCTCCTCGGTCGGTTCGCCCAGGCCCAGCACCTCGGCGACATCGCGGCCGCTCTCGAAGGTGGCGGCCAGGTCGGCGATGCCGTTGAGGGTGTGACCGCGCTCCAGCAGGCCCGCGATGGTCCGCAGCCGGGCCAGGTGGTGGTCGTCGTACCAGGCGATGCGGCCCTCGCGGCGAGGCGGTGGGATCAGTCCGCGCTCCCGGTAGAAGCGCAGGGTCCGCACGGTGATGCCGGCCTCCTTGGCCAGCTCCTCCATGCGGTATTCGCGGTGCTCGCGTCCTTCAGCCACAGAGGCACCCTATGTTGTACCGCCGGTAACTTTCCTCGCTCCGCCCCCTACCCATCAGTACGGTCCTGCTCTAGTCTCCGAACAATGCCAGTGATTGCTGGCAGAGTCGTGTGACGTACCGCGGGAGGCGGCAGCATGGCCCAGCAGGAGCACGTACGTGTGGCGGTGATCGGAACCGGATTCGGGGGCCTGGGGGCCGCCGTCCGGCTGCGCCGCGAAGGCATCACCGATTTCGTCGTCCTGGAGCGGGCAGACTCGGTGGGCGGCACCTGGCGCGACAACAGCTATCCCGGCTGCGCCTGCGACGTACCGTCCCACCTCTACTCGTTCTCGTTCGCGCCCAACCCCGACTGGCCGCGCACCTTCTCCGGCCAGGAGCACATCCGGGCCTACCTGGAGCGCGTCGCCGACGCCTTCGGGCTCCGCCCGCACATCAGGCTGAACCACGAGGTGAAGCTGATGAGCTGGGACAGGGAGAACCTGTACTGGGTGATCGAGTCCGCCAACGGCACGACCCTCCACGCGGATGTCGTCGTCTCCGCCACCGGGCCGCTCTCCGACCCCAAGATGCCGGACATACCCGGGCTCGGCACGTTCCCCGGCAAGGTCTTCCACTCCGCGCGCTGGGACCACGACTACGACCTGGCCGGCAAGCGCGTCGCCATGGTCGGAACGGGCGCGTCCGCGATCCAGATCGTCCCGGCGATACAGTCGAAGGCCGCGAAGCTGACGCTCTTCCAGCGCACCCCGCCGTGGGTCATGCCGCGCATGGACCGCACCATCAGCAAGGCCGAGCGCGCTCTGCACCGGGCCGTCCCCGTCACCGGCACGGCACGCCGCGGACTGCTCTGGGGCATAAGGGAGTTGCAGGTCAGCGCCTTCACCAAGCACCCCGACCAGCTCGGTCTGGTGGAGAAGATCGCCAAGTCCAACATGGCGCGCGCGATCAAGGACCCGGCCCTGCGGGCCAAGCTGACCCCCGACTACCGCATCGGCTGCAAGCGGATCCTGCTCTCCAGCACCTACTACCCGGCCCTCGCCCAGCCCAACGTGGATGTGGTCGCCTCCGGGCTCAGTGAGGTACGCGGCAGCACGGTGGTCGCCGCCGACGGCAGCGAGGCGGAGGTCGACGCGATCATCTTCGGCACCGGCTTCCATGTCACGGACATGCCGATCGCGGAGCGGGTCGTCGGCGAGGAGGGCATCACGCTCGCCGAGTCCTGGAAGGACGGGATGAACTCCCTGCGCGGCGCGACCGCCGCCGGGTACCCCAACTGGATGACGATCATCGGCCCCAACACCGGGCTCGGCAACTCCTCGATGATCCTGATGATCGAGTCCCAGCTGAACTACATGGCCGACTACCTGCGGCAGTTGAACGTGCTGGGCGGACGCGCCGCGCTCGGCGCCCGCTCCACCGCCGTCACCGCGTGGAACGACCGGGTCCAGCAGCGGATGAAGCGCACGGTGTGGAACACCGGCGGCTGCACCAGCTGGTACCTGGACGCCGAGGGCCGCAACACGACGGTCTGGCCGGGTACGACGGGGGAGTTCCGGCGGCAGACGCGTTCGGTGGACCTCGCGGAGTACGACGTCATCCGCGCCGGCGTGGCGGGCGGTGCGCAACGGGCCGCCGGGGCCGGGCGGATCCCCGAACAGCCCGGCCGCACCGATCGCGAGAGCGTGACCGCAGCTTCGGACACCGCATCCGTCGCCGAGGAGGCCGCACGATGAGCCGCCTGCTGCCCCGCGACGCCGCCGCCCCGGTGCCCGCGGCCGAACTGACCGCGCGGTCCGCCGACGGTTCGCGGATCCACGTCGAACTGCACGGCCCCGAGGACGCCCCGGCCGTCGTCCTGGCCCACGGCTGGACCTGCAACACCCGCTTCTGGGACGCCCAGATCCGTGATCTCGCCGCCGACCACCGGGTCATCGCCTACGACCAGCGCGGCCACGGGCTCACCCCCGAACCCGGCCCCGGCGGCTACAGCACGAACGCGCTGGCCGACGACCTCGAAGCGGTCCTCGCCGCGACGCTCGCCCCGGGCCGCAAGGCGGTGCTCGCCGGGCACTCCATGGGCGGGATGACGGTGATGGCCGCCGCCTCGCGCCCCGGACTGCGCGAGCACGCCGCCGCCGTGCTGCTCTGTTCCACCGGCAGTACGCGGCTGGCCGCCGAGGCCCGTGTCCTGCCGCTGCGCGCGGGTGCGCTGCGGACCCGGCTCACCACCGCCGCACTGCGCGCGAAGGCACCGCTCGGGCCGGTCAACCCCGTCTCGAAGAAGATCCTCAAGTACGCGACGATGGGGGCCGGTTCGGCTCCGGACCGGGTCGACGCCTGCGCCCGCGTCGTGCACGCCTGCCCGCGCCGAGCCCGGGTGGAGTGGGGCCGTGTGCTCGCCGGACTCGACCTCGCGGCGGGCGTGCGCGAGCTGCGGGTGCCGACCGCGGTGATCGTCGGCAGCGACGACCGGCTGACCCCGCCGGTCCTCGCGCGGACCGTCGCGGCCGCCCTGCCGGTCGGTCTCGGCCTGACCGAGCTGGCGGGCATGGGGCACATGACGCCGGTGGAGGCCCCGGAGGCCGTCACGGCGAAGATCAGGGAGCTGGTCACCCGGTACGTCGCCACGGGGACGGCCGGCACGGGGACGGCCGCCACGGCGGAGAAGGAGGATGTCGCATGAGCAGCAGGCGGAATCTGGAGGGCCAGGTCGTCGTCGTCACCGGCGCGGCCCGGGGCGTGGGCGAACTGCTGGCCCGCAAGCTGTCCGCGCGCGGGGCGACGCTCGCACTCGTCGGCCTGGAGCGGGACGAGCTGAAGAAGGTCTCCGAGCGGCTGCACGGCGAGAGCGACCACTGGTTCGCCGATGTCACCGACCACGCGGCGATGGCGCAGGTGGCGCGCGAGGTGAAGGAACGCTTCGGCAAGGTCGACGTCGTCGTCGCCAACGCGGGCGTCGCCTCGGGCGGCCCGTTCGTCGACTCCGACCCGGACGCCTGGCGGCGGGTCATCGAGGTGAACCTCATCGGCGGCGCGGTCACCGGCCGGGCCTTCCTTCCGGTGCTGATGGAGAGCCGCGGCTACTTCCTCCAGATAGCGTCGCTGGCCGCGATCACCCCGGCCCCGATGATGACCGCGTACTGCGCGTCCAAGTCGGGCGTCGAGGCCTTCGCGCACAGCCTGCGCGCCGAGGTCGGCTACAAGGGCGTCAAGGTCGGCGTCGGCTATCTCTCCTGGACCGACACCGACATGGTGCGCGGCGCGGATCAGGACGACGTGATGCGCGAGCTGCGCCGACGGCTGCCGTGGCCGATGAACCGTACGTATCCGCTGGGCCCGGCCGTCGACCGGATCGTCGACGGGATCGCGCGGCGCTCCCCGCATGTGTACGCCCAGTGGTGGCTGCGCGGGATGCAGTCGGTCCGCGGCTGTCTGCCCTCCGTCATCGCGATCGGCGGGCAGCGCGAGATGCGGCGCTTCGAGCCGCGCCTCCACACCGTGTCGAAGGGGCTCGTGGGGGCCGGGGGAGCGGCGGACCAGGACGCGCGTGCGGAGCGTGCGGACCGTGCGTGACGCTGCGTAGCGGTCCGAAATGCGTGGAATGTCGGGTCGTGCAACGCTGAGCGAGGCCCCCGCAGGGGGCCATCCCCCACGTACCCCACGCATCCCACAGGAGTGAACAGCATGGGTATTTCGGACCAGTTCAAGGACAAGGCGCAGGAGCTCGCCGACCAGGCCAAGCAGAAGGCCGGTCAGGGCAAGGGTGAGGCCAAGGACCGGACCTCGCGGGCCCGCGACCAGAGGTCGGACTCCTCCCCGGGCATGAAGGACCGTGCCCAGGACGCGAAGGACCAGGCGCGCGAGCGTTTTGACCGTTGACGGTCACTGAGGTGTGACGCGTGCGCGCTGCGGTTCGCGCGTGCGTACGCGTCGCGTCAGGAGGCGCACCCGGGTGACCGGGTGCGCCTCCTTCTTGGCTTCAAGCCCCTCCGGTTCCTGGCTCTCAAGCCCCTCCGGCGATCGAGGAGCGGGGTCCGGGGGCGGAGCCCCGGTTCACCGCGGCGGCAGCGGGGGCCTGCGCAGGTTCGGGGCCGTGTCGTACGACGGTGGCGTCGACGCCGGGTGGGCGGCCAGGAGGTCCAGGGCCAGGCGGACCGCGTCGTCGAGGACGGCGTAACGGCCCTCCGCCCAGTCCAGCGGGGTGCGCAGGGCCTCCACGTCGGGTTCCACGCCGTGGTTCTCGATCGACCAGCCGTACGTGTCGAACCAGGCCGCGTTCATCGGCACCGTGATCACCGTCCCGTCGCCCAGGCGGTGGCGGCCGGTCATGCCGACCACCCCGCCCCAGGTGCGCTGGCCCACCACCGGCCCCAGCTTCAGCAGCCGGAACGCGGCGGTGATCATGTCGCCGTCGGAGGACGTCGCCTCGTCGGCCAGGGCGACGACCGGGCCGCGCGGCGCGTTGGAGGCGTAGCTCACCGCCTGGGCGTTGCGGGTCAGGTCCCAGCCGAGGATCGTGCGGGTGAGCTTCTCCACGACCAACTCGCTGATGTGGCCGCCCGCGTTGCCCCGTACGTCCACGATCAGGGCCGGGCGGGAGACCTCCAGGCGCAGGTCCCGGTTGAACTGGGCCCAGCCCGAGCCGCCCATGTCCGGGATGTGCAGGTAGCCGCACTTGCCGCCGCTCAACTTCCGTACGACGCCGCGGCGTTTGGCCACCCAGTCCTGGTAGCGCAGGGGGCGTTCGTCGACCAGGGGCATGATCGCCACCCGGCGGGAAGGCCCGCCGCCGCAGGGGGAGAACGTCAGCTCCACCGTCGTGCCCCCGGCTGCTGTCAGGAGCGGGTACGGGCCCGAGACCGGGTCCACCGGGCGGCCGTCCACGTGGGTGAGGACCGCGCCCTCCCTGATCCCCGTACCCGCCAGCGGCGAACGCGCCTTGGAGTCGGAGGAGTCGCCGGGCAGGATGCGCTGGATCGTCCAAGCGCCTTCCCGGCAGACCAGGTTGGCGCCCAGCAGGCCGATCGCCCGCTGGTAGTGCGGCGGGCCCTCGTTGCGGCGGGCGGGGGTGACGTAGGCGTGCGAGGTGCCCAGCTCGCCCAGCACCTCGCGCAGCAGGTCCGCGAACTCGTCGGGGGACGCGACCCGTTCGACCAGCGGGCGGTACTGGTCCAGCACCCCGTCCCAGTCGATGCCGCACATGTCCGGCTCCCAGAAGTAGGAGCGGATGATCCGCCCCGCCTCGCCGTACGCCTGCCGCCACTCCGCCGCCGGGTCGACCTCGTGCAGGATGCGGCGCAGGTCCAGGTAGACCGTGGAGTCCGTGTCGCCCGGCTCGGTCGCCGGCAGGGCGCGCAGTTCGCCGTCGTCCATCACGACGAGGCGGGACGCGTCGCCGCTGACCGCGAACCAGTCAAGGTGGTCGACCAGTTCGGTCCTGCGGGCCTTCGCGATGTTGAAGTGCTCCAGGGTCGGCCGCCCCGACATGTCGGCCGGGTTCGCGAACGTCTCGCCCAGCGCCCCCGAGATCGGCCAGCGCAGCCAGACCAGACCGCCGCCGCTCACCGGGGCCAGCGCCGAGTACTTGGAGGCGGAGACCGGGAACGGCGTCACCCGGCTCTCCAGGCCCTCGAACTCCACCATCACCGTCGACCCCTCCGACGTACCCCCGTCCGGCACGTCCACCGGGTCCAGGCCGCCCGCCGCGGGCCGCCCGTCCGGGGAGAGCGCGAAGGGGGAGGGCGTCGCCGAGGAGAGCGGGACCAGGTAGGGACGGCAGCCGAGCGGGAAGGACAGGTCGCCGGTGTGGACGTCGTACACCGGGTCGAAGCCCCGCCAGGACAGGAACGCCAGATAGCGGCCGTCCTCCGTGAAGACCGGGTTCTCGTCCTCGAAGCGGCCGTTGGTGATGTCCACGATCACCGGGGCGCCGGGGCCGGAGATCCGGGCCAGTTTGATCTGCCGCAGCGAGCGGCCGACGCCCGGGTGCGACCAGGTCAGCCAGTCGCCGTCGGGGGAGAAGGCGAGGTCGCGGACCGGGCCGTTGACCGAGCGGATCAGCTCGGTGAGGCCGGGGTGCTCGTCGACCGGTGCGGCGCTGTCCGGGGCCGCCGCGCCCGTGGCCGCGTGGAGGTCGGCGCGGGTCGAGCCGCTGGGGGCCTTCTCCTCGGTCTCCATGGGCTCCGCCTCGGGCTCCCCGGTGTCCAGGAGCAGCAGGCGGCCGTCGTTCGACGCGATGGCGAGGCGTTCGCCCTCCGGGTCGGAGATCATCTCCTGCACCCGGCCCAGCTGCCCGGAGGCCAGCCTGCGCGGGGGCCGGTCGCCGCTGGCGCGCGGCAGGTAGGCGATCTCGACCGCGTCCGGGCCGTCCGCGTCGGTGACGTACGCGACCCGCCCGCCGCTGCCGAGCATCTCCGGCAGCCGCACCCGGACGCCGGGGGTGTCGGCGATGGTGCGGGCGGGGCCGTCGCGGTGGGTGAGCCAGTAGAGGCTGCCGCGTACGGTGACGGCGCTGGCCCGGCCCGTCTCGTCGACGGAGAGCGAGTCGACGTTGCTGGCGGCGGGCACCTGGTGGACGCGCCGGCCGGTGCGCGGGCCCCCGAGGTGTACCTCCAGCTTGCGCGGGGTGGCGTCGGGTGACTCCAGGTCCTCGACCAGCCAGAGGTCCCCGGCGCACTGGTAGATCACCCGGTGGCCGTCGCTGGAGGCGTTACGGGCGTAGAAGGCGTCGTGGTCGGTGTGGCGGCGCAGGCCGGTGCCGTCCATCCGGCAGGAGTAGAGGTTGCCGACGCCCTCGTGGTCGGAGAGGAACGCGATGCGGCGGCCGACGAACATCGGGTTGGCGAGGTGGCCGTCGATGTCGGGGAGCAGGCGTTCGCCGTGCAGCCACAGGCGGCCCATGGCCCCGCCCCGGTAGCGCTTCCAGGCGGCCGGTTCGTGCGGGGGTGTGCCGGTGAGCAGCAGGGTGCGGCGCTCGCCGTCGATGTCGGCGACCGCGATGTCGGAGACCGGGCCCCAGGGGAGCCTGCCGCCGGGGCCGCCGTCGGTGGGGACGCTGTAGGCCCAGGAGAAGTACGAGAACGGCTGGTTGTGCGAGGACACGGCGAGGATCTGACTGGCCTCGCCCGGATCGGGGCTCCAGCCGCAGACCCGGGCGTCCGTCGAGCCCCAGTGGGTGAGCCGGCGGGCCGGGCCGCCGGCCACCGGGGCGAGGTGGATCTCGGGGTCCAGGGTGCGCCAGCTCGTGTAGGCGATGGAGGTGCCGTCGGGCGAGAAGCGTGGATGGCTGACCCGGGTCCGGTCGACGGTCACCCGCCAGGCCCGTCCGGGGCGGTGCCCCGCGGGGGCGAGGGGGGCGACCCAGAGATCGTCCTCGGCCGCGAAGCACAGCAAGTCCTGGTGGAGGTGCGGGAAACGGAGATACGCGACGTCGTCACTCACACCCCAATGTTTTCGGTGCTCGGGGCCCGGGGCAACTTGTGGTGCAGGACACAAGCGAAACGATTTCGTTTCGCTGGCGGGTGGGGGTACGGTTCAGGTGTACGAAACAGTTTCGTTCGATGTCGGGCGGGACTGAGCGAGACCGGCCGGGGTCCCCGACCGGAAAGCGGAGGCGGAAGCGAAGGGGGCCGGCACGTGGCACGCACCAGGCTGACCCCCGAGCGTGAGGGCGAGCTGTACGAGGCCGTCCTCGACCTGCTCCGCGAGGTCGGCTACGACGCCCTGACCATGGACGCCATCGCCGCCCGCACCCGGTCGAGCAAGGCCACCCTCTACCGGCAGTGGGGCTCGAAGCCCGAGCTGGTCGCGAAGGCGCTGCGGCACAACAAGCCGGGGAGCCTCTCGGACATCGACACCGGTTCGCTGCGCGGGGACTTCCATGCCGCGCTGAGCCGGACCGACGACTGCCAGATGGAGAAGGACGCCGCGCTGATGCGGGCTCTGAGCCATGCCGTCCATGAGTACCCCGAGCTGCTCCAGGCCTTGCGCGAGCTGCTGATCGAACCGGAGATGACCGGTCTCGACCAGCTGCTGCAACGGGCGGTGGACCGGGGTGAGCTGCGCGCGGACAACCCGGCGCTGAAGTACATCCCGCACATGCTGGTCGGCGCGCTGGCCGCCCGGCACCTGATCGAGGACCGCCCGCTCGACCAGGCGTTCCTCGTCGACTACGTGGACTCCGTGGTTCTCCCCGCCCTCGGTGTCTGACGTCCCCGTCCCACCCGTACGGCCCTCTCCCCGACGCCCACCTGACACGCCGCTCTCGTCGTCGGGCTGGTTCCTCACGCCCAGTTCCACTCATACGACCTGACCGGGAGTACGCCCCCGTGGCCACTTTCCTCTACAAGCTCGGACGGCTCACCTTCCGCCGCCGCCGCTTCGTCGCCCTGATCTGGGTGGCGTTGCTGGCGGCAGCCGGAATAGGTGCGGCCACCGCGTCCACCGCCACCTCCAGCTCCTTCTCGATCCCCGGTACGGAGGCGCAGCGAGCCTTCGACCTGCTGGAACAGCGCAATCCCGGCTCCAGCGCCGACGGTGCCACCGCCCGCGTCGTCTTCAAGGCGCCCGGGGACGAGAAGGTGACCGACCCCGCGAACAAGCGCGAGATCACCGGCATCGTCAAGGAGCTGCGGTCCGGCTCGGACCAGATCGCCGAGGTCGCCGATCCGTTCGAGCGGCAGGCCGTGAGCCAGAACGGTTCGACGGCGTACATCTCGGTCTCCTACAAGGTCAACTCCATGGAGCTGACCGACAAGACCACGGACGCCCTGAAGGACGCGGGCAAGGACGCGCGGAACAGCGGCATGAAGGTGGAGATCGGCGGTGACGCCCTCCAGGTCATGCCGCACACCGGGGCCGCCGAGATCATCGGTGTCGCCATCGCCGCCGTCGTCCTGGTCATCACCTTCGGCTCGCTGATAGCCGCCGGGCTGCCGCTGCTGACCGCCCTCATCGGGGTCGGCATCGGGGTCTCGTCGATCACCGCGCTGGCCAACGTCCTGGATCTCGGCTCGACCACCTCGACCCTCGCCATGATGATCGGCCTCGCGGTCGGCATCGACTACGCCCTGTTCATCGTCTCCCGCTACCGCGCCGAGCTGGCCGAGGGCCGGGAGCGCGAGGAGGCCGCCGGACGGGCCGTCGGCACGGCCGGATCCGCGGTCGTCTTCGCGGGCCTGACCGTTGTCATCGCCCTGGTCGGCCTCGCCGTCGTCAACATCCCCATGCTGACGAAGATGGGCTTCGCCGCCGCCGGTACGGTCGCCATCGCCGTCGTCATAGCCCTGACCCTCGTCCCGGCCCTGCTGGGCTTCGCGGGCAAGCGGGTCATGGGCCGCAAGGCGCGCAAGGCCGCCGAGGCGGAGAAGAGCCCTGAGCCCAAGCCGAACATGGGCACCCGCTGGGCGCGGTTCGTGCTGCGCAAGCCGGTCTGGGTCATGCTCGTCGGTGTCCTCGGCCTCGGCGTCATCGCCGTACCGGCCGCCTCGCTGGAGATGGGTCTGCCCGACGACGGCGCCCAGCCGAAGTCGACCACGCAGCGTCAGGCGTACGACATGCTCTCGGACGGCTTCGGCCCCGGGTTCAACGGTCCGCTGATGGTCGTCGTCGACACGAAGAACAGCTCCGACGGCAAGGCCGCCGCCGCGCGGGTCTCCGAGGAGATCGAGGCCATCGGCGTCGCCGCCGTCGTCCCGGCCGAGTTCAACAAGGCCGGCGACACCGCGACGATCGTGGTCATCCCGAAGGACCGGCCCTCCTCGGCCGCCACGGAGAACGTCGTCCACTCCATCCGCGACGCGGGTGCGGACATCAAGTCCGACACCGGTGCCGAGGTGCTGGTCACCGGCGCCACCGCGATGAACATCGACTTCTCGCAGAAGATGAACGACGCGCTGCTGCCCTACCTGGCGCTCGTCGTCGGCCTCGCGTTCCTGCTGCTGATGCTGGTCTTCCGCTCGATCCTGGTCCCGCTGAAGGCGGCCCTGGGCTTCCTGCTGTCGGTGGTCGCGGCCCTCGGTGCGGTCGTCGCGGTCTTCCAGTGGGGCTGGCTCGGCTCGCTCTTCGGCGTCGAGCAGACCGGTCCGATCATGAGCATGATGCCGATCTTCATGGTCGGCGTGGTCTTCGGACTCGCGATGGACTACGAGGTCTTCCTCGTCACCCGGATGCGCGAGGCGTACGTCCACGGTGAGAGCCCGGGCCAGGCCATCGTGACCGGCTTCCAGCACGGTGCACGGGTGGTCACGGCCGCGGCGGTGATCATGATGGCGGTCTTCTCCGGCTTCATCGGCTCCAGCGAGCAGATGGTCAAGATGATCGGATTCTCGCTGGCGGTCGCGGTTCTCTTCGATGCCTTCGTGGTCCGGATGGCGATCGTGCCCGCGGTCCTCGCCCTGCTCGGCAAGAAGGCCTGGTGGCTGCCGCGCTGGCTGGACCGGGCGCTGCCCGACGTGGACGTGGAGGGCGAGAAGCTGCAGAAGCAGCTGACCGTCGAGCCCGGCTCCGAGCAGGGGCCCGGCGACGGCGGCGGCGAAGGTGAGCGCCGGCTCGTCCGCGTCTGACCCGTCCTTCCTTCCTGACGGTGTCCTCCCAGCTCCGGGTCCGCGTCTGAGCGGAGCGCGGCCCCGGAAGCGCCGGTCACCTGTGGGGACGGGGGCCGGGGCGCAGTGAAGGCCCTCGTGCGAACAACAGCACGGGGGCCTTCCTCGTTCTCTGCGTGCTTGGTGTTCTCCGGGTGCGTTCTCTCAGCCACGTGCTGGCTG
Source organism: Streptomyces anulatus (assembly GCF_000721175.1). Classification (GTDB taxonomy): domain Bacteria; phylum Actinomycetota; class Actinomycetes; order Streptomycetales; family Streptomycetaceae; genus Streptomyces; species Streptomyces anulatus_C. Next base: position 194,413 of record NZ_JOEZ01000008.1, on the reverse strand, counting down.
GGCACCCCGCTCCGGGCGGGCGGTGGTGCGGGCCGGCGGCTGTGGCTCCCGGTCGGCGTCCGGTGACGTGGCCGGTGTCTGCGCGTGGGTCCGGGCGAGGAAGCGGATCAGCGTCCGGATCTCGAACTGGAACACCTCGACCCCGTCCGTCGAGTGCAGCTCCACGATCAGCTGCGTACGGCCGCACGGCCAGACGCGGACGGCGCCGCGCTCGATCGGGGTGCGCAGACCGCGCTCCAGGAGGTCGCGGCCGAACGCCCAGTCGGTGCCGTCGGGCAGCCTGATGTGGACGGTCCGCCGCTCGTCGGCCGGGTCGTAGCGCAGGTCGACGGGGACGGGACGGGTCAGAGGGCCATCGGTGATGAGCCGGGCGCGCGCGTGCACTTCAACGACGGGGGACATAGGCCGGCTCCTCCTATATGTGTAGCTTTGCCCTCTAATGTCCCACATTTCGCGGAAGTGGCGCGGTGAGCGCCCGCCCACCGTCACGGTGGGTGACCCCCCGGGGGGTCCCGCGTGGCGGCGGGTGAGCCCCAGGGGCGGGCCTGGGCTCGCGGGACACGGGGGCCGAGCCTCTGCCCTTGCGCGTGGTCCGCGGGAGGGCACTGCTATTGATGGGTTCGGGACCCCGCCCGCAGGGTCGCGTCCGCACGGGCGCGGAGACCGCGCGGACCCGCAGAAGGCGGAGCCTCCCCCTGCGTGTACCCGGTGGTTTCATCGATGCACCTGTCTCCGTGGTCGTCTCTGCGGCGCCGCCGGCGCTGCGGCGCCGTAGCCGTCGGTCTGCGCGGCGCGCGCCGCGAGCTGGACGAGTGCCCACCGTCCGCGAGGACGTCGCCCCCGGGCCGGCCTCCGCCGGGTTGCGCGGCCCTGAGACCTCCTCATGCGACGAGAAGCCGATGCGCTCGCACCGGCTGGAGTCGCCGTTCGGCTTCGATCCGCGTTCGTCACCGTTCCAGCGCCGTAAACAGATCGTGACCGTGCGGTGGTCACGGCGACCCGCTCCCCCAACACCCCGCCGGGACGTGCACCATGGGGGGATGAGCGGGAGCGCGGGAGTGAGCACGGCGGGGGCGGAAGCGGAACCGGATGCGGGAGCGGGCGGGGAGTCGGCCGTGGCCGTGAACGCGGCTGTGGACGTGGACGTACGGGGCACGGTGGCGCCCGGATTCGAAGCGGTCGCGGACGCGTTCGTCCGAAACTTCGAGCAGCGCGGGGAACGCGGCGCGGCCGTCGCCGTCTACCGCCACGGACGCAAGGTCGTCGACCTGTGGGCCGGTACGCGAGACGTCGACGGCACCGAACCGTGGGCCGTCGACACCGTCCAGATCGTCCGCTCGGCCGGCAAGGGCATCGCCGCCGCCGTCCCGCTCCTCCTCCACCAGCGCGGGCAGGTCGACCTGGACGCCCCCGTCTCCACCTACTGGCCGGAGTTCAAGCAGAACGGCAAGGAACGCGTCCTCGTCCGCGACCTCCTCGCCCACCGGGCCGGCGTCCCCGCCCTGGACACCGCCCTCACCCCCGCCGAGGCCGCCGACGGGGTCACCGGGCCCGCCGCCGTCGCCGCCCAGCGCCCGCAGTGGGAGCCCGGCACCGACCACGGCTACCACGCCCAGACCTACAGCTGGCTGATCGGCGAACTGGTCCGCCGTGCCACCGGCCGCACCATCGGCCGCTGGATCGCCGAGGAGATCGCCCGCCCGCTCGGCCTCGACTTCTGGTTCGGGCTCCCCGCCGACGAGGCCCACCGCATCGGCCGCATCGGACCCGTGGAACCCCCGGCGTCCGCCGCAGCGTCGGGCGCCCTGCGCGTACGCCCCAAACGCTCCGTCGTCGAGGCCTACCGCGACCCGGACTCGCTGACCCGCAGGGCGTTCGGCGCGATCGACCCGTTCCCCGACGAGAACGACCCCGCCTACCGCGCGGCCCAACTCCCCGCGTCGGGCGGCATCGCGACCGCCCGGGGCCTGGCCCGCTGCTACGCCGCGATGATCGGCCCCGTCGACGGCCACCGCCGCCTGTTCGCCCCCGCCACGCTCACCCTGGCCCGCACGGAGGAGTCGGCGGGGCCGGACCGGGTCCTGGTCGTCAACACCCGCTTCGGCCTGGGCTACATGCTGCACGGCCCGGCCGCACCGCTCCTCGGCCCCGGCTCGTTCGGCCACCCCGGACGCGGCGGATCCCTCGGCTTCGCGGACCCGGAGTCGGGCATCGCGCTGGGCTACGTGACCAACGGCCTTCAGAAGGGAGTCACCGCCGACCCCCGTGCCCAAGCCCTGGTCAGGGCAGTACGGTCGGCGCTATGACACCAGCCCGGACACCGGCCCGCTTTGCCGGCTACAGCGTCCTGATCACCGCCGCCGGCCAGGGCATCGGCGCGGCAACGGCCCGCCGCCTGGCGGCGGAAGGGGCCTTCGTCCTCGTCACCGACCTGGACGCGAAGCGCGCGTCCGAGACCGCGGCGGCGATACGCGAGGCGGGCGGCACCGCCGAGTCCCTGGCCTGCGACGTGGCCGACCGGGCGGCGGTCGAGGCGGCCGTCGCCCACGCGGTCGCCGCCTTCGGCCGGCTCGACGTCCTGGTCAACAACGCCTACGCGGCGGGCGAGGACGAGCCGCTCTTCGAGGACGAGACGGACGAGGTCTGGGAACGCGACCTGGACATCACCCTCTCCGGCCCGTTCCGCTGCGCCCGCGCCGCCCTGCCGCACCTGGCCGCCTCGGGCCGGGGCGCGATCGTCACCATCGGCTCGGTCAACGGCGAACAGTCCTTCGGCGGCCACGCGTACAGCGCGGCGAAGGCGGGCCTGGCCAGCCTGACCCGTACGCTCGCGGGCCACGCGGGACCGCGCGGTGTACGCGTCAACCTGGTCGCCCCCGGCACGATCCGCACCGACGCCTGGGCTGGCCGCGACGCCGAACTGGCCCGGGCCGCCGCCCTCTACCCGCTCGGCCGCGTCGGCACCCCCGAGGACATCGCGTCCGCCGTCGCCTTCCTCGCCTCCACCGACGCGGCCTGGATCACCGGGACGACGCTGCGGGTGGACGGCGGGATCCTCGCGGTGAACACGGGCTTCCGGCAGGCGATGGAGCAGCCGTGACGGATGGTGGCGGCGGAGGCTGAGTGAGGCCTCACCGCGGGCCTCGTCCGCGCTCTCCGCCTGTGGGGGACGGCCATCTGTGGGGGACGGGCCATGGGGACGGTCTTCGGCGCGGCTTCGGCTGCCTGGCGGGGTGGGACGGGGCGGAGGGCCGACCGGCAGGTGATCCCCGGGCCAGTCAACTGTGCCCTTGGGGACCTGGAACCGGGCGGTGCCCCCGCGTATGAAGGAAGAGCCATTCCCTCAGCAGTGAAGAGGTCTCCATGTACAGCCAGGACGGTGCCCGAGAGGCCGGTGCGAAGAACAGCCAGGCTCAGGCGCGGGCCCGCAAGCCCGTCGAGGCGGGCGGACCATCACTCGACGGCCCTCTCGCCCTCCAGAGCACGATCGGGAACGCGGCCGTCGTCCAGATGCTCCGGAGCTCCGGCCACTCGCGCCTCAAGGACCAGCACCAGCACGGCGACGGCTGCGGTCACGGCCGGGCAGACCAGGCCCCCGTGCAGCGTTCCACCGTCCACGACGTGCTGCGCGGCGCCGGCCGGCCGCTGGACAGCGCCACCCGCACCGACATGGAGTCCCGGCTCGGCGCCGACTTCTCCGACGTCCGTATCCACGACGACGCCGCCGCCAAGGCCTCCGCCGCCGAGGTCGGCGCCCGCGCCTACACCTCCGGAAGCCATGTCGTCATCGGCGACGGCGGCGCGGACAAGCACACCCTCGCCCACGAACTCACCCACGTCATCCAGCAACGGCAGGGGCAGGTCGCGGGCACGGACACCGGTGACGGGCTGAAGGTCTCCGATCCGTCCGACCGGTTCGAACGCGCGGCGGAAGCGAACGCGACGCGGGTGATGCGTGCCCCCGCGGTACGGGAGGCGGCTGTTCAGCGACAGGCGACGGAAGCTCCCGGGCCGTACGCCCACGACGTGGGCCACGCCGTCCAGCGGGTGGCGGAGGCCAAGCCGAACCGGCTGTTCCCCCAGCAAGGGCCTTCGTGCTGGCTCTTCGTCCTCGAGGCCATCGCCCAGGCCTACGGCATCGACACCAAGTACCTGCGCCTGGCCATGGGAACCCACCCGACGGGCCCGGCCCTCGCGGCCAGGGTGGCCGATGACAAGTCCGCCGGCCGGGAGCAGAGCCGCCGCAAGACGTCGATGACCATGATGGTGGAGCGCCTGGAAACGCTGCTGGGCCTCCTGCGGGGCCTCTCCGGAGACAGCATCTCGGAAACCCAGCTCAGGGACTTCGGCCGTCAGATCCAGATGGGCACGGCATGGGTGCAGATCCTGGAGTTCGACCAGGACGGAAACGCTGACCTCCGGGACATCGTGGAGAACTTCGAGAAGGCCCACGCCCGGGCGGGGATCCTGACCCGGCATGTCGGCGGAGAAGGCGACGAAGTCGCGGAGTTCCTGAAGATGGGCGTGTCCTGGGTCGACTTCACCGACGACGTCGACGACGTCAGGATGTCCCTGGAGAACCAGGAGAAGTTCCCCATGTTCCTCAGCGTGCGTGCCGTCATGAGGCCCACCGACGAGGAGAGGGAGGAGATGCGGGCGGCCAGGCAGGAGATCTTGAAGGGCGAGTACAGGAAGACGTTCGACTGGACCGGAAGGGAGGGGGAATCGCTGGACAGCACCGTCCACGCGGTCCTTCTGACCAACTACGACAAGTCCACCGGGCACGTCACCTACAAGGACCCCAACCGCGGCAACGCGGAATTCAAGATCACCGTCAAGACGTTCATCAAGATGGCCGGATCCAAGAAGGGGTCCGACAGGCTGACCATGCGGCCGTTCAGTGACAACGGAGCACTCAACTCCCTGGGTGCGTGAGCTGCGGGGCCACGGGGCCGCGGAGCGAGTTCCTCAGGCGGCGGTCCGCACGTCTGCGGTTCGGTCTCCCCGGTACGCGCGGTCTTCGCGGCAGTCGCGGCAGTGTCCGGGGGTGGGGGAGCGGAAGGCCCGGTCGCAGTCGTCGCAGGTCTGGAAGGGCGTGACGGCGACGCGGGGGCGGGCGAGCGCGTCGAGTGCGGCGAGGTCGTGGATGCCTGGGGGTGGGGGCGGGAGCAGTTCGACGAGTCGGTGTCTGAGGAAGTTGGCGGGGTGCTTGAGGGGGACGGGCAGGTCGTCGGTGAGGGCGTGGCGGATGGCGTCGGGGTGGGCCGCGCGCTCCAGCCAGGCGGCGACTCCGGGAACCAGACGTCGGACGGCGTCCTCGGCGAGGACGAACTGGGGTGCGTGGCGGGGCAGGTCGCTGAGGAACGCGGTGGCCGCACGGTCGAGTTCAGGCGTGAGTTCGCTGGGCCGGGGGAGGGGCTTGCGCGGCGGCTTGGGTGCGGTCGGGGGCGGCACGAGCGGTAGCGGTACGACGGGTGGGGCCGGGGGTGCCGGGGGTGCTGCGGGCATCGGCGGCGCGGGGGCCGGGGGCGGTCCCGTCAGGGCTGCGGGCGTCTCCGGCGCGGGGGCCGGGGCCGGTGCGGGCACCTCGGGCGGTGCGGCGGGTTGGTGCGCGGCCGCCGGGAGGGGGCGTAGCAGTGCGGCCGGCTGGTTGCAGAAGACTGTGCGGGTGATGATCCGGCCGTTGGGCTGACGGAAGCGGGCCCGTTGCAGGTAGCCGTGGGTTTCCAGTTCGCGCAGGGCGGTGGCGATGCGCTTCTCGCCTTCCCGGCAGTGGGCGGCGAGTGCCTTGACGCCGACCTTGGTTCCCGGGGGCAGGGACTGGATGCGTACGGCGATGCCGACGGCGGTGCAGCTGAGGTCGGGGTGCTGGGCGAGGTGGTTGCCGACCACGGTGAAGCGGGCGGTGTGCGGGATCTCGATGTGGATCACGCCTCGGGCCGGGAGAGGCCCGGGAATCTCTGCCAGGGCGCGGGTGAGCGCAGTATTCTGCTGGGTATCCATCGGGAAGCTGTCTCTTCCTTGGTGGTCAGGCCCTCGGTTGGGATTGCAGTCCCGGTCGGGGGCCGACGTATGTCCGGTGTGCTGTTGGCGTGAGCATATGCCGGGCAACCGGTCGAAAAGCGAGCCGAGTTGGCAAACCTCACCCGTGTGGGTGACGGCGCCCGAAGGCGCCCCTGGGGTGCGTCAGGTGGTTGCCGGGGGTGGGTCGGGTTGGGTTGTTTCTCTTGTTTCTTTGAGTAGTTGATGTCGCGCTTCACCGGGTCGCGGCCGGGAGCGATCCGGTGAAGCGCGTGTCGCGGGAGTCCCGGTGGCGCACCGGGTCGCGCCTGCGCACGACCCGGCGGGAGTCGTCACCGTACGAGGTCGATCTCCGCCCATACGGTCTTGCGGGGAACGGGCCCCGGGGCGATGCCCCAGTGGTCCGCCAGCGCCTCGACGATGAGCAGGCCGCGCCCCGCATCCGCGTCGTCCTCGGGCGGCTTGACGGCCCCCGGGCCCGGCGGAACGCTGTCGCCGCGCGTGTCGGTCACCTCGATCCGCAGCGTGCCGCCGCCGACGGTCAGGCTGAGTTGGAAGTCCCGGCCCTTCACGCGCCCGTGCACCGTCGCGTTCGCCGCCAGCTCGGCGACGATGTGCGCCGCCGATTCCGAGGGCAGCCCCCATGCCCCGAGATGGGCTGCGGTCAGCAGTCGGGCGAGCCTGGCCCCTCGGCGGGTGGGCGAGAGCAGCACGGTGAACGCCCGTTCGGCGGGCGCGTGTTGGGTGCGGGCGATTTCTTGGTTCATGTCACCCAGCGTGGTCGCGCCTGCCTACCGTGAACAGTGACGAAGCCCTTGCGTACGGTCACTGTCCTGGGCTTGTCCGGCGTTGTCCTGGCCGTCCCCGGTGACGCGCGGGGAAGGGGCGCGGTTGATGGAAGAACGGCAGTTGCTTCGGAAGCGAGGGCTCGCATGAGCGTGGTTGGCGACGGCACGGAGCTCGGGGACGGCGGGGTGGACGAGCCCGGCTGGGAGGTCGATCCGGAGGACGAGTCCGGGGTGGCCGTGGTGGCCGCCGTGGGCCGTCAGATCAAGGCATGGCGCGAGGCGGCGGGAATGCGGGCCTGTGAGCTCGGGGCTGCGATGGGGTACGGCGAGGACCTCGTCTACAAGGTCGAGGGCGGGCGGCGCATCCTGCGCCCGGAGTTCATGGACGGCGTGGACGTGGCACTGGGGGCGGGCGGCAAGCTCGCGGCGATGAAGTCCGACCTGGCAGAGGTGCGGTACCCGAAGAAGATCCGTGAGCTGGCAAAGCTTGAGGCCGCAGCGGTGGAACTCTCGGCCTACGGCAGCCACAACATCCATGGCCTCTTGCAGACCGAGGAGTACGCGCGGGCGTTGTTCGGGATGCGGAGGCCCGCGTTCTCGCAGGACGAGGTGGAGAGGCTGGTGGCCGCTCGCGTGGCCCGGCAGTCCGTCTTCGGCCGCTCGCCCGCACCGGAGCTCAGTTTTGTCCAGGAAGAGGTGACGCTACGGCGCCACCTCGGAGGCAGAATGGTGTGGCGTCGGCAGCTCGAACGGCTTCTTGAAGTAGGCGAATTGCGGCATGTTGAAGTTCAGGTGATGCCGACCAGCCGCGACGAGCATGCCGGAATGGGCGGTGAGATGCAGGTGCTGAAGTTCAAGGACGGCTCGGCGGTGGGACGCTCGGAGGGTGACTTCGGCAGCCGACCGGTCTCAGACCCGAAGCACCTCCGGATCATCGAGCTGCGGTGTGGCATCCTGCGGGCGCAGGCTCTCAACCCGAGGGAGTCGCGGGCCTTCATCGAGCAAGTACTGGGAGAGACATGATCAGCGATACCTCTGCCGGGGACGCTTCCACGCCGGCGTGGGTCAGGAGCAGTTACAGCGACAGCAGCAACAGCAACGAGTGCGTCGAGGTCGCGACCGCCACGGACGCCGTCCACGTACGCGACTCCAAGTGCGTCCAAGGGCCTCGCCTCGCCGTCACCCCCGGCGCGTGGGCGGGCTTCGTCGCGTACGCCGCAGGGCGCTGATCTCCCGCCCGCCACTATGATGCGGGCAACGCGTCGCTATGCGCGCTGGTGTGCCGGGAAGTCTGGTCGGCGTCGGAGGGGCAGCCGCCCCTCTGCTTGCCGAGACTTCGGAAGGTAGTCCGTCGTGGACGAAAGCCTGCGCCAGCGAGCCAAACGCCCAAGCCCACCGCCGTCCGGAAGACCCCGGTCCCGCGGTCGCCGGTGAGGCCGCCCGAGGGTGGGCGGCAGGCTGCCGCACCCGCGCCGAGTGAGCCCGGTAGTTCCCCGTCGACCGGTGCACCGACGTATCCCGGATTCGAAGCTCTGCTGGACGCGGTCGCGGCAACGGGAGAGGGGCTCGCCGAGGCCGAGTTGGAAGAGCTCCGGTCCTTCGGGGAAGGGGCCGCGGTCAACGGCACCACTCTGCGGGCCCTGGTCGTGAACCACCTGTCCCGGACCCGGGCTGCCTGGCCCACCGGGCCCGCGGGGTCCGACCCCGTGCTCGCCGCCGTACAACTGGCCGTCCAAGCGCTCTGCGAGGGCTACGAACGTGCCGAGCAACTCGCCGTCCGGCAGCAGGAGGCCGCCCGCCGGGAGTTCATCGACGATCTTCTGTACGGGAGCGGCGAACCGGGGATCCTGGCCGAACGCGCCGAGCGGCTCGGACTGCGGTTCTCCCACGCGCATGCCGTCGCCGTCGCCGAGGGCCCCACCCCGTACGCGGAGGGAGACTCCGTGCCCCGTCTCGTGGAGCGGGCCGTGACCGGTCGCTTCGGGGAGCGCAGCATCCTCCTCACCACCAAGGACGGCCGGCTGATCTGCATCGCCCCCGGGGACCAGCGCCGGGTCCTCACGTACTTCGCCAAGCAGGCCCACGCCGCGACCGACGGCGGACGGGCTGCGATCGGACGGCCGCACCCCGGTGCCGGTGGCGTCGTCCACTCGTACGAGGAAGCACTCCGGGCCCTGGACCTGGCGGGCCGTCTCGATCTGGATGACCCGGTGCTCTACGCCGCGGACCTTCTCGTCTACCCGGTGCTGACACGGGACCGGCAGGCCATGGCGGACCTCGTCCGGACCACCCTGGGGCCGCTTCTCAAGGCCCGCGGTGGCCCGGAACCGCATCTGGAGACCCTCGCGGCGTACTTCGACGCCGGCTGCGTCACCACCCAGGCCGCCCGGCACCTCTCCTTGAGCGTCCGTGCACTCACGTACCGCCTCGAACGCATCCACCAGCTCACCGGGTCCGACCCCGCCGACCCCCGGCACCGCTACGCCCTGCAGACCGCTGTCATCGGGGCCCGGATTCTCGGCTGGCCCGCGCACAAGACGTAGACGACGGGAGGAGCGTTCCCCTCATCGCCGACGCCCTCATGCCGGTCGAGGTCTCCGCCGCGGTGGAGGAGTTCCGCGCGGGGCTGGTGGGCTGATGCGCCTCGCCGGGGCGTGCACCCGGAGACCGACGTCGCCATGGGCCGTTCGAGGCCGCTCCGTCCCTCAAATAGGTGTCCGATAAACGTATCCGGGGTTCCGCATAACGATGACGTCACCTGCCCAGCATCTTCACCCGCAATATTCCGGAATGTGACCCACGCCACTAAGGGATCGGTAAACGGCGTGGTACAAATGCCCAACTTCGCGGGCGGAACCACCGTCGCAGCGGAGTGCCGGGGTTCAACCGGCAGCACGTCAGAGCGATCACCGTCGTAGCCCGCCCGTGCGGCGCGCCGGATCGCCGTCCGGACAGCGTCGTTCGCTCATCCCCCCATCGCACACCGACCGGCGAGGGCACCCCCAAGTCCGCCGTTCCCGCGTCATCGAGGTAGCCAACGTGACACTCGACTCCATCACCGAGAACATCGACGAATCCGTCAGCGGATTCTTCGAGCCCATAGCCGAATGGCTGGGCGGGATCGTCTTCTACTCCGTCAAAATCGCCGGGGCGGAGGTGCCGCTCATCGTCACCTGGCTCGTGGTGGCCGGCCTCGTCTTCACCGGCTGGTTCGGATTCGTCCAGGTGCGCAAGTTCCGTCTCGCCCTCGACGTGGTGCGCGGCAAGTACGACGACAAGGACTCGGCGGGCGAGGTCAACCACTTCCAGGCGCTGACCGCCGCCGTCTCCGGCACGGTCGGACTCGGCAACATCGCCGGTGTGGCCGTCGCCGTCTCCATCGGCGGCGCCGGAGCCACGTTCTGGATGATCCTCTGTGGTCTCCTCGGCATGGCCACCAAGTTCGTCGAGGTCACCCTCGGCGTGAAGTACCGCGAGGTCCACGCCGACGGCACCGTCTCCGGCGGGCCGATGCACTACCTGCCCAAGGGCCTGGCCGAACGCTTCGGCAAGAACGGCAAGAGCCTCGGCAAGGTACTCGCCGTCCTCGCCTCGATCATGATCCTGTTCTTCGGGCTCTTCGGCGGCAACCTCTTCCAGGTCAACCAGTCCTACGCGCAGCTCGTCTCCGTCACCGGCGGCGAGGACGGTGCGATGGGCTCCTCCGCCGGGGCGCTCTTCTTCGGCATCCTCGTGGCCGCGCTCGTCGGCATCGTGCTGCTCGGCGGCATCCGCTCCATCGCCTCGGTCACCAGCAGGCTCATCCCCGCGATGGCCGGCCTCTACATCGTCGCGTGTCTCGTGGTCATCCTGGTCAACGTCACCGCGGTGCCCGCCGCGATCGGCACGATCATCGAGGGCGCGTTCAACCCCGAGGGTGTCGCGGGCGGTGTGCTCGGTGCACTGATCATCGGGTTCAAGCGGGCCGCTTTCTCCAACGAGGCCGGTCTCGGCTCCGCGCCGATCGCGCACTCCGCGGTCAAGACCAAGCACCCGGCGAGCGAGGGCCTGGTCGCCCTGCTGGAGCCGTTCATCGACACGGTCGTCGTCTGCACCATGACCGCGCTGACCATCGTCATCGCCAACCCCGCCAGCTGGGGCGAGGCCCGCGACGGTGAGTCCATCGGCGGCGTGACGATCACCTCGGACGCGTTCGAGACCGTGCTGCCCTGGTTCCCGTACGTCCTGACCGTCGCGGTGATTCTCTTCGCGTTCTCCACGGTCCTCACCTGGGGCTACTACGGCCTCAAGTCCTGGACGTACCTCTTCGGCCGCAGCCGCACCAGCGAGACCGTCTACAAGGTCCTCTACACCCTGTTCGCGGTCGCCGGGTCGCTGCTCACCCTGCAGACCCTCATCGACCTGGCCGACGCGGTGCTCTTCACTCTCGCCGTCATCAACATCATCGGCCTCTACCTCCTCGCGCCCGTCGTCAAGCGCGAGCTCAACACCTTCCTCGAATACGTCCGGGTCCGGAAGCTCGGTGGAACCGGCGGAGCCGACGGAACCGAAGGAGCCGACGGGGACAAGGGCGGAGAGCCGGAGAAGGCGAACGTCTGAGCATGACCCCCCGCTGATGCCCCCCGCCCCTGCCAGTCCGCAGGGGCGGGGGGCATCACGTCGTGTGCGGGCAGGGCTGTGATGGGCGCGAGCCCCCGGCCGGACGTGTGCGGGCTCTCAACCCGTCGGGTGGGAGCCCGGGGTGTGGCCGAAGGTGCGGCGGAAGACCTCGATGAAGGCGCTGGTGGACGACCAGCCGCACCGATGCGCCACGGCGGTCACCGGCGTCCGCTCGGTCAGGAGGATCAGGGCGTGGTGGAGGCGGAGCTGGGTGCGCCACTGCGGGAACGTCATGCCGAGGTCACTGCGGAACAGCCGGGACAGGGTGCGGTCGCTCGCCCCGACCTGGCGGCCGAGTTCGGCGAGCGTACGGCCGTCGCCCGGGTCGGCCTGCAGGATGCCGCACAGGGCGCGCAGCAGGGGTGCGGTGGGGGTGGGCAGGTGCAGCGGCTGCTGCGCGGAGGCCCGCAGCTGGTCGAGGAGCACCGCGCGAAGGCGGGCCCGTTCGGGGCGGTCGTCGCCATCGGCGCGGGTGTAGGCGATGAGCAGCTCGCGCAGCAGGGGGCTGACGGTGAGCACGGTCGGTGCGTCGAGGCCGAGCGGATTCTCGGTGACGGGCAGCCCGACCAGGTGCAGATCGAGTTCGCCGTAGGCCCGGTGCGCGTGCACGACGCCGGCGGGGACCCAGATCGCGCGGGTGCCCGGGGCCACCCAGGATCCCTCGCCGGTCGTGACGGTCAGTACCCCGCGCCCGGCGTAGACGATCTGGTGGTCGTCGTGCCGGTGGGCGTCGATCGAGCCGCCGGGAGCCAGCCGCCGCGTGCGGGTCGGGGCCACGGGATCGTGGCGGACGGCAGCGTGGCGGATGTTCGTCATCACCTGGCAGTTTATCGAAAGCGCGACAGGGCTTCCGGGCCGGAGCATGGCGTGATGCGAAGGAACACGCCGATCGTTCTGCTGTCCGTGGGCCATGCCTGTGTCGACATCTACCAAGGCTCCGTGGCGGCCCTGGTGCCGTTCTTCATCGCCGAGCGTTCCTACTCCCTCGCGGTCGCCTCGGGCATCGTGCTGGCCGCCTCGCTGCTGTCCTCCGTGGCGCAGCCGGTGTTCGGCGCCCTCACCGACCGCTGGGCCATGCCGTGGCTGCTGCCGGTCAGCACGCTCCTCGGCGGTGCCGGCATCGCGCTGAGCGGCCTGAGCGGCTCCTACCCGCTCACCCTGGCGTTCGTCGCGCTGTCGGGGATCGGGGTCGCCGCCTACCACCCCGAATCCGCCCGCGTCGCCCGCATCGCCGGCCGGGGCAGCCACCGGGCCATGGGCTGGTTCTCCATGGGCGGCACGATCGGCTTCGCCCTGGCCCCGCTCATGGTCGCCGCCGTGGTGGCCACGGGAGGACTGCGCTGGACGCCCCTGCTCGTGCTGCCGGCCCTCGCCGGCGCCGCGCTGTGCCTGCCCGTGGTGCGTGTCCTGCAGCGGCGGCAGGCCGCCGGACCCCGTACGCCGCCGGCGGCCGGGAGCGACGACGTCCCCTCCTTCGTGAAGCTGTCCCTGGCCGTGGTCTTCCGGTCGATCGCCTTCATCGGCCTGAGCACCTTCATCTCGCTGTACGTCCGCCAGCGTCTGGGCGGCGGCACGGCCACGGGCACCGCGGCCCTGACCGTGCTCTACCTCGGCAGCACGGTCGGCTCGGTGCTCGGCGGGTCCCTGGCGGCCCGGTGGGACCGGGTGGCGATCTCGCGCTGGTCGTACCTGATCACGGCCGCGGCCGTAGCGGGTGTGGTGTGGGTGCCCGGCCCGGCGATCTACCTGTTCGTGGCACTGACCTCGGCCGGCCTGTTCGTGCCCTTCTCGTTGCAGGTCACACTCGGCCAGGACTACCTGCCCTCCCGGGTCGGCACCGCCAGCGGGATCACCCTCGGCCTGACCGTCAGCATCGGCGGCCTGGCGAGCCCCGCCATCGGCAGCCTCGCCGACGCCACGTCCCTGCGGACCGCCCTGGCACCGCTCGTGCTGATGCCGGTGCTGAGCTGGCTGTTCTTCCGCACCCTGCCCGAACCGGGCGTACCGCGTGCTGAGTCGCCCGGGTCCGCCGCCGCGCACTCCGGGAGCGGGGCCGCGAAACCCGGATGACCGGGGGCGGGGGTCCTTCTACGCTCGCCCTCATGGACATGGGGGAGCAGAGCGAGCATGTGCTGAACGTGGTCGACGTCGAGGCGACCTGCTGGGAAGGGCGGCCGCCGGCCGGCCAGGTGAGCGAGATCATCGAGATCGGTCTCACCGTCGTCGACCTGCGCGCGGGCGAGCGGCTGGCCAAGCACCGGTTGCTGGTCCGGCCCGCGCGCTCGACGGTCAGCCCCTTCTGCACGGAGCTGACCGGGCTGACGCAGACGGAGGTGGACGGCGGCCTGTCCTTCGCCGAGGCCTGCCGGAAGCTGGCCGCCGAGCACCGTACGGGCCTTCTGCCGTGGGCCAGTTGGGGCGACTACGACCGCGGCCAGTTCACCCGCCAGTGCCGGGCGACGGGCGTGGAGTACCCGTTCGGGCGGCGGCATACGAACGCCAAGGTCGCCTTCACCGATTCCTACGGGCTGCGCCGCCGGCCCGGCATGGCGCAGGCGCTGGAGGTGGCCGGCCTCCCGCTGGAGGGCCGCCACCACCGGGGCGACGACGACGCGTGGAACATCGCCGCGCTGGTGCTGGACCTGGCGGGGCGGGGGGACTGGGCGGCGGGGTAGGCCCGCCGCCCGTCACGTCGGACCCCGGGGCCTCAGCGGCCCGCCTTCAGCACCTCCGCCACGACCGGGCCCGCCGCGTCGCCGCCGTGGCCTCCGGTCTGGACGACCGCCGCGGCCGCGAGGTCGTCGCTGAAGCCGGTGAACCAGCTGTTGGAGGTCTCCTGCCCGTCGACCTCCGCCGAGCCCGTCTTCGCTCCCTTGTCGCCGCCGACCGAGGCCATGGCCTTCGCACCGGTGCCCCAGGCCGCCGTGGCGCGCATCATCGTGTTCAGCTGCTGCGTGACCGACGTGGGCAACGAGCGCGAAGCCGTCGCCAACTCCCGGTTGTCCAGGGACTGCGGGACGATGACCGGCTGCCGGAAGGTGCCGGTGCGGGCGGTGGCGGTGATGGACGCCATGTTGAGGACGTTCATCTGGACGGTGCCCTGGCCGATGTACTGGGCGGCCGCCTCGCCGCCCACCTCCTCCGGCACGCTGCCGTCCGTGGTGACCACACCGGTCTGCCAGTCCAGGCCGATCCCGAAGACGTCCCGGGCGATCTTGGGCAGGGCGGCGTCGTCCTTCGTGTCGTCGATCAGCTTGATGAAGGCGGTGTTGCAGGAACGGGCGAAGCTCTGGGTGAAGGTGGAGCCGTCCGGCAGCGAGAAATTCTTCAGGTTGTGGAACCTGCGGCCTTGCCATATCGCTTCCTCGGGGCACTCCACCGCCTTGTTCGCCGTGACGAGCCCCTTCTCCAGCAGCATCGCCGCCGTCATGATCTTCAGCGTGGAGCCGGGCGCCTGCTTTCCCTGCAGCGCCGCGTTGAACCCCGTCGCCGGGTTGTTGGCCACCGCGCGGATCGCCCCGGTGGACGGCTTCACCGCGACCACGGAGGCCTGCGCGTACTTCTTCACCGTCTGCTCCGCCGCCGCCTGCGCTCCCGCGTCCAGCGTCGTCTGCACCTTGCCGGGCCTGCCCTTGGCGAGGGTCACCAAGGTGATGTCCGGCTGAGCCTCGTCGGCGGGCTCGATCCACGTCTCGATGCCGGCCGAACCGCCCGCGCTCTTTCCGTACTTCTCGCGCAGCGTGTCCAGGATCGGCCCGAGCGAGGGGTACTTCTCCTTGGTCAGTACCGTCCCGTCGTGGTCGACGGCCTCGATCGTCGGCGTCGAGGACTCGCCGGTCCTCAGCGTCGCGCCCTCCGTCAACTGCGGGTGCACGACCGTCGGCGCCCAGTCGACCAGCGCCTTGCCCGTCGTCAGGCCGCGTACGACCGTCAGCTCCGAGGCGTACGACAAGGGCTTGGACTTCCCGTCGTACGAGACGGTGGCCTTGACCGTGTAGGGCACCTTCGTGCCGACGGCCGGGCCCGGGGTGATCTTCACCTTGCCTATGCTGGCGTCCTCGCCGTACGAGGCGAGCACCGGCTCCGCGCCCGCCTCGTTGTTCGTGAGGAGGGCCGCCGCCGTCGCGTCCCCGGCCGTCCACGCGTCGAAGAAGCTCTTCGACGTCTCGGCTATCTCCTCCGCGCTCGGCGGTCCTGTCTTCACCTTCGACGACTCGGACGCGCTCCGCATACCGCCGCCCCCGCCGCCCGCGTCCCCGAGCATGCTGTACGCCCCATAGCCGATCCCACCGGCCACCAGGACGAACGCTCCGCCGATGACGGCGACCTTCGCTCCACTGTTCATCTCGCAGTCCCCTCCCCAGGAGAGCCCCTTGAACATGTTCAAGGGGCAACTGTGAGGAACCCTAAAGGGCTGTGGCGGATGGTGTCGGCGTTGTTACCGGACCGGAATGCTTGGCTGGAAAGCGCTCTCTGCCGTGTGATGGAGGACCGTCGTGGGCAGACTGGCGGGGAACGCACGGGGGAGCGAGCGTCGGGGGGCGTGCGGCATGGGCGGCGGCATGGGGATACGGGCGTGCGCGGCGGTGGACCGGTGACGGCGTATCACATCAAGCGTCTGCCGCCCGAGATCCTGCCCGACGGCGAATCCGTCACCTGGTCCGTGACCGGAAGTGGTCTCGCCACCCGCCTGTCCGGCGGCGTCGCCACGTGGCCCGTGGCCGATGCCGAGCGGTGGCGGAAGGCGGGAGTCCCGGCCGTGCTCGCCCCGGTCGTGGGCGGCTGGATCCTCGCCGCCCTGGTGGTGGCGGCGTACGTCCTCCTGTTCGGGCTCTCGTCCGCGTCCGGAGCCTGGGGCGGCGGGACCGGGGACGGGACGGACTGGCTGAGGTACCCGGGCGTGGTCCTGCTGACCGCCCTTCCGTTCTGGTACCGGTACGTTCCGGTCGCGGCCGCTGCGGCGGCGCTCTACGTCGCCGTGGAGGCAGGACTGTCCCTCGCCCGGTCCGGCGACACCGACCACCCTGCGACAGCCGGCCACCTCGTCGTCCTCGCAGCCTGCGCCGTGGCGTTCACGGGAGGCTGCCTGCGGCTGTGGGCCCGCCGCCGGCAGCGGGCCCTGGCCCTCGCATCGGCCGGAAAGCGTCGCTTCCCGCTGCCCGACCGCGTCCCGGAGTCGGACGGCCACCGCGGCCACGCGCAGGTGTACCTCGGGCTGGCGCTCTGCCTTGTCGCCGCGGGCATCCTGACCGACGGCCTGGTCGCAGACCTGACCTCGGGCGGCGTCGCGTACGACGCGGTCGGGCAGCAGCGCATCGGCCTGGTGCTCCTCGTGGCCGGTACGACCTTCGGCGGCTGGGGCCAGTTCGCCTACCGGGCGGCGCGACGGCTGTACGAGGAGGAGCAGCCGGCCCTGATCGTGGGCGTGCGCGCCGGGTCGGACGGGCGCCACTGGGTGTGCGCGGACGCCCGCACCCGCACGGCGAGGCCCCTGGTCGCGTACCTCCCCCGCAAGCGCGACACCCGCGCCATGACGCGACTGCTGGGCAGCGGGTCGGCGTTCGGGGAGGGGAACGGGCACCACGACATCGACCCGAAGCACGAGCCGTTCGAAGCGGTGCTGTACGGCACCCTCGCGGAGGGCGACGAGGTCGTCCTCGAATACGCCTGCGCCGAGTACCACCGCCACCAGGGGATGGGGCGGATGTACGCGACCGTGACCACCGCCCCGCTCCGCCCGGACCGCCGCCACGGGCTGGGCCCCTGGGAGCCGGCGGACGGCGCCGCCCGGCAGCGCGAGCGGCTCCGCGAGGCCGAGGAGGGCGCGGAGCGCTACCGGAGGGCGCAGCGCGAGGCGGCGGAGCGCCGCAGGAACCCGCCCCCGCGGCCCCGGCCACCGGGCAACAACGGGCGGCGCGACGACAACCGGCACAACGGGGTCGGCTGCGGCTCCAGTTGCGGATCGAGCTGCGGCGGCGGCTGCGGGGGCGACTGAGAGCCTGTCGGGTGACCTCTGACCGGGCGGGCCACGCCCTGGCACGCACGCTTCCGGCGTTGATGCCCTGGCAGCTCCGCTACGAGGACCTCTCGGTGCCTGGGAACCGCGCGCACCGGACCGCGTCCGCCGTCCGGTCGAAGACCACCCGACAGGCTGTGATCCCGGTCCACCGCCGGTCGCCGGCCCTCAACAGCGGCGGGCCGCCCCGTCGCGCCGGCTACTGCGCCCAGTCGAAGACGCCCGACTCCAGGTCGATCTGCGCGTTGCCGCCGCCGAGGTTGAGCCCGCCGACGCCGTCCTCCAGCTCGAACACGTACGGGGTCAGCCCCTCCGGCAGCCTCTGGCAGGGCATCACCGTTCCGCCGAGGTGCGAGACGCCCTCCTCGGACGACCAGAACGCGGAGAGTTCTTCGTCGTCCGAGGACCAGGCCTCCACATAGCCGCCCGCGCCGCCCGCCGCCGGGGCGATGCCGGTGTTCGGGTCGCCGGGGCGGTCGCCGATCCACACCGTGATCTCGGGGGCGCTGTCGTCCCAGGCGTTCTGGCCCCGGCGGTACCGGTCGCCGAGCCCGGCGGGCCGGATGTCGGCCGGGGGGCCGATGCGTGGCGCGGCGAACTCCTCGGCGGTGAGCAAGATGAGCGCGTGCGCGCCGCCGATCAGGTCCTCCAGGTCCCGCTGCTGGGGATGGCGTGCCGCCGCCGTCGCGGCCACCTCGGCGAGGAACGGGTCGGCGGCCTGCTCCGCGGTGGGCGGGATGCCCGCCAGCAGCTCGGCGACGCCTTCGACGCCGTCGGCGACATGGTCGTCGGCGTGGAAGAAGGCGATGGCCACCAGGTCCGCGCCCTTGCGCCGGTAGTCCTCCGGCAGTCCGAGGGTGATGACATGGGTCATCGGCAGGCCGGTGACAGGACTCCGGGGCCACGAGGCCGCCCCGATACCGGGCGCACGCCCGCCGCACCACCCGGCGACGCGGGCATCGGGCAGATCGATCCCGACGGTCTTGCCCGGCCGGACCGTCAGCTCGTCCGCGGATTCCCCGAACCCCAGGTCGTATGCCTTCACCGTGTGCCTCCCGTTCGACTGCGACGGCGCTCAACCTACGCGAGGGCATCGACACCCCCGGCCGTGGCTGCCGACACCAGGCAGCCGGGACCGGTCCGCTGTGCCGACATCACCCCCTGAAATCACCCCGGCGCCCCGCCTACCCTGCACGGACCCGAGGAGGCGTAACGCCGGCTCGGCACGACGGACAGGGGGGCGAGCCGGATGGACGGCGAAGCGGACGGGGGCGCGCCCGGAGCGCAGCTTCCGGCGAACGGCGGCGCGGCCGGCGACGGCGCGAACAGCCTGGGGCCTCGCGCGTCCCTGCTGATGTCGCTGTCCCTCGCCCTGCTGCTGGGCGCACTGTCGGCGCTGGTGATGTTTCCGGCGGCCGAGCACCTGCGCTCCCTCCAGGGCGGCGAGCGGGCCCAGGCGACCTTGCACACCGCCGGATCCTGCATGGCGGGCCAGTGCGAGGTGAAGTTCGAGGCCGGCGGGCGCATCCTGGTGGCGGATCTCCCGGTGGGCAGCGGAGGCGGCAGGCAGTCCGTCGGTGCCGCCATGACCGTCCGGTACCAGGCGGACGATCCGCGGGTGGTGGCCCGTGACGCCGATGTCGGGGGCGGCGGTGCGGCCCTGCTGGCGTGGATGTCGGGAGGGGCCGCCCTGTTGTTCCTGACCCTGTCGGGGGTGGCCGCGATCTTTCTGGCACGACAGCGACGAACATGGTTTCGATGAAATGTGTGAGTGCCGAATTGCCGGGCACTAGGACCTTCGCGACGAGGTCCTGGCGGCATTCGGAGCCGGGACGTTCCGGTGGGTGCACTGAGGCCGTTGTGAAGTGCAGGCGCATACGCGTCTGAACCGACTTGACGATGGGAAAGAAAATGATTGTCCTTGGACTTATTCTGCTGATTATCGGCCTGCTTGTGGGGATGGCCCGCCCGCATTTCGGCCTCTGGCTCCCGTCACACCGCGGCGCCTACACCCACGTGTCCAGCCACATCCGGGCCCGCCACAGGTCCTCCGGGATCGAGGTCCCCGTGAACAGCGGCCAAAAATAGATGAAGTTCCAGATGATCAGGAGCACCAGCACGCCCACCGCGATCGCCCCCAGCGTCCGGCGGCGTTCGCCGGTGGGGTCCTGGGGGGCGAGGCCCAGTTCGGCCCGGGTGCCCGCGTTCGCCGCCGGGCCCAGGATCGCGCCCAGCATCATCGTCACGGCCAGGCAGAGGAACGGGACGAACACCACCGCGTAGAAGAGGAAGATCGTGCGCTCCTGGTAGAAGAACCAGGGCAGCCAGCCCGCCACCACACCGCAGGCGATCGCGCCGGCCCGCCAGTCGCGGCGGAAGAACCAGCGCCAGAGCACGTACGCGAGGGCCAGGCACGCCAGCCACCACAGCAGCGGGGTGCCGATGGCGAGGACCTCGGCGGCGCACTTGCCGGTCGCCGACTCCTTGCAGCCGGCCTGCTCCTCGTAGAAGTACGAGACCGGCCGGCCCAGCACGAGCCAGCTCCACGGGTTGGACTCGTACGTGTGGCCCGAGGTCAGGCCGACGTGGAAGTCGTACACCTGGTTCTCGTAGTGCCACAGGCTGCGCAGCCAGTCCGGCAGCCAGCTCCAGGAGGAGTCCTTGCCCTCGGTGGCCGCCCAGTCGCGGTAGTAGCCCTTGTCCGTGACGATCCAGCCGGTCCAGGACACGACGTACGTGAGAATCGCGACCGGCACCGTGGAGACGAAGGCGGGGATCAGATCGCGGCGCAGCACCGCCTGGTACGGGTGCACCGCGCCCGCCGTGCGCCGCGCCCCGACGTCCCACAACACCGTCATCAGGCCGAACGCGGCCAGGACGTACAGGCCGTTCCACTTCGTGGCGAAGGCCAGGCCCAGCAGCACGCCCGCCGCGAGCCGCCATGGCCGCCACCCCAGGCGCAGGGTCTCCGCGACCTCGGCGTCCGGGCGCAGCACCCCCTCCTCGTCCACCGGCAGCCCGTCGGAGAGCCTGCGCCGGGCGCGGTCCCGGTCCACCACCAGGCAGCCGAACGCGGCCAGCACGAAGAACATGACGATCAGGTCGAGCAGCGCGGTCCGGCTCATCACGAAGTGCAGCCCGTCCACCGCGAGCAGCAGGCCCGCCAGACAGCCCAGGAACGTGGAGCGGAACAGCCGGCGGCCGATCCGGCAGAGGAGGAGTACCGAGACCGTGCCGAGCACCGCCACCATGAAGCGCCAGCCGAACGGCGTGAAGCCGAACATCTGCTCGCCCAACCCGATGATCCACTTGCCCACCGGCGGGTGCACCACATAGCCCGGGTCGGTCGGGACCGGGACGGAGGACGGGTCCTTCAGGATCAGCTTGTCGACGTCCTTGGGCCAGGACCCCTCGTACCCCTGGTTGACCAGCGCCCACGCGTCCTTCGCGTAATACGTCTCGTCGAATATCACCGCGTGCGGCTGGTCCAGCTTCCAGAAGCGCAGCAGCCCGGCGACCAGCGTCACCAGCAGCGGGCCGCCCCAGCCGGACCACCGCACCAGCCGGTCGGCCACGGGCGGAGGGATCGCGAGCACCGACCACAGCTGGCGCCCCGGCCGCGTGTACGGCGGGTCCAGCCGGTCGCGGAGCGAAGGCTCCGGGCGGGGAACATGGCCGAAGCGGCGCAGCCGCCGTTGCCAGGAGGTCGGCTGCTCGCCGAGCGGGTCCCCGGCGTCCTGGCCCCGCTGGGTCTCGGGTGCGGTACTCGTCACCGCGCCATCGTAGGGAACGCATCTGTGCGAAGGGCGCTGCCCGTGCTGCGAGGATGGCCGATGTGACTGGAACGACTGGAACGCTCGTGCTCGCAGGAACCCCCATCGGTGACGTGGCGGACGCCCCGCCACGCCTCGCCGCCGAACTGGAGCGGGCCGACGTCGTCGCCGCCGAGGACACCCGGCGGTTGCGCCGGCTCACCCAGGCGCTCGGCATCCACACCTCGGGGCGTGTCGTCTCCTACTTCGAGGGGAACGAGTCCGCCCGTACGCCGGAGCTGGTGGAGGCACTGGCCGGGGGCGCTCGGGTGCTCCTCGTCACGGATGCCGGGATGCCGTCCGTCTCCGACCCCGGGTACCGGCTCGTCGCCGCCGCCGTGGAGCGGGACATCCGCGTCACCGCCGTCCCGGGGCCCAGCGCCGTACTGACCGCCCTTGCCCTGTCCGGTCTGCCCGTCGACCGCTTCTGCTTCGAGGGGTTCCTGCCGCGCAAAGCCGGTGAACGGCTCTCCAAGCTCCGCGAGGTCGGGGACGAGCGGCGCACGATGGTCTTCTTCGAAGCCCCGCACCGGCTCGACGACACCCTCGCCGCCATGGCCGAGGTCTTCGGCGCCGAGCGCCGCGCCGCCGTCTGCCGCGAGCTGACCAAGACGTACGAGGAGGTCAAGCGCGGTCCGCTCGGCGAGCTTGCCGTGTGGGCCGCCGACGGGGTGCGGGGCGAGATCACCGTCGTCGTGGAAGGCGCCTGCGACTCCGGCGACGAGGGACTGGACGCCGAGGAGCTCGTGCGGCGCGTGCGGGTGCGCGAGGAGGCGGGGGAGCGGCGCAAGGAGGCCATCGCCGCTGTCGCCGCCGCCGCCGGGCTGCCGAAGCGGGACGTGTTCGACGCGGTGGTGGCCGCCAAGAACGCGGAGAAGGCCCCGCCCAGGCCGTAAGGCTCCTACGGCGTTTCCGTCAGCAGCCCGTAGGCCGTCGCGACGAACGTGTCCCCCCGGTGCACCCGCCGCGTCGCCGTCGCCGCCACCGCCAGACCCGTGTCCGGGCGGAGGCCCAGGAACGCCTGCTGACCGAGCGTCGCTCCGGCGTGGAAGAGGACCGGACCGTACGGGGACGGGTGCTGGAACCACGTGAGGGTGTGGGTGTGCGCGTGCCGCCAGCCGCGCCGGAGCAGCGGGCGGCACACGTCGGTGAGCGCCGCGCTCAGCGTCGGGTCCAAGGGTTCGGGCCCGCCCAGGTGCGCCTCCAGGAACGTCAGCAGGTCCAGCGGGGTCGCCCGCACCGCACCCGCCGCCGCGAAGCCCCCGGTGTCCAGCGCGGGCACCGGCGCCCCGTCGCGGCGGTGGCCCACCGCGTCCGTGCCCTCCGGCCCCGGGCGCACCCGGGTCGCGTCCAGGTGCAGCGGGGCCAGCACCTGCTGGTGCAGCAGGACCTCCCACGGGGTCCCGGTGGCCGCCGCCAGGGAGTGGCCGAGGACCGAGACGGCGAAGTCCGAGTAGTGCCAGCGGGTCCCGGGCAGGTGGCGCGGACGGGCCCGCAGGAAGGCCCGGACCACCCGGTCGGCCGGGTAGCCGCCGTACGGGTCGGTCGACCAGCGGGGCACCGCCTGCGGGTAGAAGTCGGCGGGCAGGCCCGGCAGCCCCGAGGTGTGGGTGAGCAGATGGCGCAGCGTGATCCGGCGCACCGCCGGGTGCACCGGGAGGCCAGGGGCCAGCAGGTCCGCCGCCCGGTCCGCGTACCGCACCCGGCCCTGCGCCACCAGCCGGGCCAGCAGCAGCCCCGCGAACGGCTTCGACGCCGAGCCCAGCTCGTAACCCAGCCGCTCCCGTTCCACCGGGCCCGGCTCCGCGCCGCCGCCGGTGTGGACCGTGCGCACCCCGTTCCGGCTGACCGCGAGCACCAGGTCCGGTGCGTCGACCGCCCGGGCCGCCGCGGCGAGGAGGCGTGCGGTGGACTCGTCCTCGCCGGGGGCGGTCACCGGCACCGCTTGCGCGTCCGTCATGCCGGGGCCGGCGTCGCGCTGAGGCCGGACAGGGCGCGGGACATCGCCAGCGCCGAGGCGAACGCGGCGACCGGCGTCGGGTGGTGGACGAGGTCGAACACCGACTCCTCGTCCCCATCCGGCATCCCGCCGACCGCAGTGGTGTCCGTGGTGAACATGGGGGTTGTTCCCCGTCCTGCGGTAAATGAGGTGGACGTGACGAGTGAAAAGGAGAAATGCGGGTGTCGCAAATCGGCGTGCGACATCCGGGGAAATCGCGCATTCAATTGAATGGTGAAATCGTGGAGGGGTGGGCGGGGTGAAAGCCCGGGAACGCAGGGAAAGCCGAGGAGCGTGCGGGGGTGGCGCGCGGGCGCGTTCACGATCGGCGAGGGGGCGCGTCGCGCGCGTCGGGGCGCTTGGTGGCCCGGCGGTCACGCACTGTCCTGCCGTGGCCCTGCCTTGCGCCATGCATCGGCAAAGGGCGGCAAAAGGAGGCCAAGAACGCACCAACATCGGCGCTGAGCTGGTGCGTCCGTCCGGGTGCAGGTGTCCACTGGAAGGGGCGGGCCAGCTGTTCGAACCCCTCGGGCGGGCGGGTCGTCCCCGGAGCGGGTGACCGCGGCGGCCGGAAGGAGCGGGCATGAGCGAGATCGCAGCGTCCACGGTCCATGAGGCGTATGCCTTCGCCTGCATGAAGTGCGGGTACGGCTGGGAGCAGTCCTACGAGATAGAGCACCACGTCGACGTCCACGGGCACAGGTTCGTCGTCTACACGGCGGACGGTGAGCGCGTGCCGTCCCCGCTCTCCACGCCCACCTGCACGAACTGCGACGGAAAAGTGGTGCGCATCATGCGGGCGGGGCGGGTCGCCGGCGTCCAGGAGCTGCTGCGGAAGCAGCAGGCGCCGCGCGGCGCGGAGTCCGCCGCGAAGGACCGGGCGGTGCCGGCCGCCGCCGCCCCGGCCCGTCACTGGCGGCCGGCCGACCTGCTCCACCCCTTCCACCGCAGGTGACGCGTCTGCCGCCGCAGGTGACGCACGCGTTCCTCCGCGGGTGAGGCGACGGTGCGGGGCGCCCGTACGGTCGCCCGGGACCCTCGTACGATCGTCGGCATGAGCCGTACCGAAGCCCCGCCGCTGCCCGAACCCCTGCGGGTTCCGGTCGCCGACTCCCACACCCACCTGGACATGCAGGACGCCACCGTCGAGGAGGCCCTCGCGCGGGCCGCCGCGGTGAACGTGACGGCCGTCGTCCAGGTGGGCTGCGACGTGGCCGGCTCCCGCTGGGCCGCCGACACCGCGGCCACCCACCCCGCCGTCCACGCCTCGGTCGCCCTGCACCCCAACGAGGCCCCGCGCATCGTCCACGGCGACCCGGACGGCACCGCGAGGCAGGGTGCGCGGGAGCCCGGCGGCAAGGCGGCGCTGGACGACGCGCTGGCGGAGATCGACGCGCTGGCCGCCCTCGACCACGTGCGCGGGGTCGGCGAGACGGGCCTGGACTTCTTCCGCACCGGCCCCGAGGGCGTCGCCGCCCAGGAGGAGTCCTTCCGGGCCCACATCGAGATCGCCAAGCGGCACGGCAAGGCCCTGGTCATCCACGACCGGGACGCGCACGCGGACGTGCTGCGGGTCCTGGCGGACGCGGGCGCACCCGAGCGGACCGTGTTCCACTGCTACTCCGGCGACGCCGACATGGCCCGGATCTGCGCGCGGGCCGGGTACTTCATGTCCTTCGCGGGGAACGTGACCTTCAAGAACGCCCAGCCGTTGCGGGACGCCCTGGCCGTCGCCCCCGCCGAGCTGGTACTCGTCGAGACGGACGCCCCCTTCCTCACCCCCGCCCCGTATCGGGGACGGCCCAACGCGCCGTACCTCGTTCCGGTCACCCTCCGTGCCATGGCCGAGGTGAAGGGCCTGGACGAGGACGTGCTGGCCGCCGCGATCTACGACAACACCGCGCGGGCGTTCGACTTCTGACCGCCGGCCGGACCTTCACGGACACTCCGTGCAGCCGGGTCGCTTTGGAGAGTGACCGAAGCTCCGCTATCGTCCCCGCGCACGACGGGGTGGCGTGGGCGGATCTTCGGCACCGGCGGATCTTCAGGAGCGGCGTGAGCATTTCGCAGGACAGGCGCCTCGGCGCGTTCCACGACCAGCTGACCCTGGCCGACGGGGCGTGGGCGGCGGGCCCCGGCGCCCACGCCCCGACCGTCGTGGACACCCCGCTCGCCGGCCCGCCGCCCGAGGTGCCCCGGCAGGGGCCCACCCGCGCCGGCGCCGGGCGGGCCGCCGAGCGCCGCGCCCCAGGACGCACCGGCCGCCGAGCAGACGTACCGGGCGAAGAAGCTGTACGTGCTCCGGGGGGCGAGTCCGTGGCCCCACTGCGGCCGTAGGCTTACCGGGTGAGCAGCACAGAGCCCGACGCCCTCCTGGGCCCCGCAGACATCCGCGACCTGGCCGCCAAGCTGGGGGTCCGCCCCACCAAGCAGCGCGGTCAGAACTTCGTCATCGACGCCAACACCGTCCGCCGCATCGTGCGCACGGCCGAGGTCCGCCCGGACGACACCGTCGTCGAGGTCGGCCCCGGGCTCGGCTCGCTGACCCTGGCGCTGCTGGAGGCGGCGGACCGGGTGGTCGCGGTCGAGATCGACGACGTGCTCGCGGCCGCCCTGCCCGCCACTGTCCAGGCCCGGATGCCGGAGCGCGCCGACCGCTTCGCCCTGGTGCACTCCGACGCCATGCAGGTCAGGGAACTGCCGGGCCCGGCCCCGACCGCGCTCGTCGCGAACCTCCCGTACAACGTGGCCGTCCCCGTCCTGCTCACCATGCTGGAGCGCTTCCCCAGCATCGAGCGGACCCTCGTCATGGTCCAGGCCGAGGTCGCCGACCGGCTCGCCGCCCGCCCCGGCAACAAGGTCTACGGCGTGCCGTCGGTGAAGGCCAACTGGTACGCGGACGTCAAGCGCGCCGGGTCCATCGGCCGCACCGTCTTCTGGCCCGCCCCGAACGTCGACTCCGGCCTCGTCTCGCTCGTCCGGCGCACCGAGCCCATCGCCACCACCGCGAGCCGCGCCGAGGTCTTCGCGGTCGTGGACGCGGCCTTCGCCCAGCGCCGCAAGACGCTGCGCGCCGCACTGTCCGGCTGGGCCGGCTCCGCACCCGGCGCCGAGGCCGCGCTCGTCGCCGCCGGGATCTCACCGCAGGCGCGCGGGGAGGCGCTGACGGTGGAGGAGTTCGCGGCGATCGCGGAGAACAAGCCGGAGGCGCCCGTACCGGCCGAGGACAAGCCGGAGGCGGCCCTGTGAGTCTCGTGAGCAAGGCTGCGGCTGTCACTGTCCGTGTCCCCGCGAAGGTCAACGTCCAGCTCGCCGTGGGCGCCGCCCGCCCGGACGGCTTCCACGACCTGGCCAACGTCTTCCTCGCCGTCGGCCTGTACGACGAGGTCACCGCCACCCCCGCCGACGAGCTGCGCATCACCTGCTCGGGCCCGGACGCCGCCCAGGTCCCGCTGGACACCACCAACCTCGCCGCCCGCGCCGCCCTCGCGCTGGCCGAGCGGTACGGCGTCACACCCGCCGTCCACCTCCACATCGCCAAGGACATCCCGGTCGCGGGCGGCATGGCCGGCGGCAGCGCCGACGGTGCCGCCGCCCTGGTCGCCTGCGACGCGCTGTGGGGGACCGGCGCGAGCCGCGACGAACTCCTCGCGATCTGCGCCGAGCTCGGCAGTGACGTGCCGTTCAGCCTGGTCGGCGGGGCCGCGCTCGGCACCGGGCGCGGCGAGAAGCTCACCCCGATCGAGGTCGGCGGGACCTTCCACTGGGTCTTCGCCGTGGCGGACGGCGGCCTCTCCACGCCTGCCGTGTACGGCGAGTTCGACCGCCTCACGGCCGGCGTCGAGGTCCCCGAACCGACCGCGTCCCCCGCGCTGCTCGCCGCCCTGCGCTCCGGCGACTCCGGCGCACTGGCGGGAGCCCTGAGCAACGGCCTTCAGCCCGCCGCGCTCTCCCTGCGCCCCTCCCTTGCCGACACCCTGGCCGCGGGCACGGAGGCGGGGGCCCTGGCCGCGCTGGTCTCCGGATCCGGGCCGACGACGGCGTTCCTGGTCCCGGACGAGGAGACGGGCCGGAAGGTCGCCGACGCGCTGCTGGCGTCCGGGACCTGCCGCAACGCACGCCCGGCGGCGTCGCCGGCGCCGGGTGCCTCGGTGCGTCCGTGAGTCACTGCCAGCGGTACGGCGTGATGCTGGGGTCGTAGGAGCAGGTGACCATCGTCCGGTTGGTGGCCATGAGGGTGCGGCCCCGGTCGGCCTTCGCGCAGAACTGTCCGTCGACGACGGGGTGCCCGTTGGACGTGCAGGCGTAGCCCTGCTTGCCGTCGGGGCAGGCGGTCATCGAGCCGCCGGCCGGCTTCGCCCTGCTCTGCCACGGCCTCTGGCTCGTCGGCGCGGTCGAACTGCTCCGCGCCCCGGCCGCCCGCCTGCTGGAGCGCCCCCGGGTCTGGCGCACGGTGGTGGCGGCCAACGGGGTGGCGATGACCGCGTTCCTCTGGCACCTCACGGCGATGTTCGGGGTGTACGGGGCCATGCTCGCCCTCGACGTCCCGCTCCCCGAGCCCGCGTCGGCCGCCTGGTGGGCCCAGGTCCCCCTGCGGATCGCGCTGGCGGCGGCCCTCACCGCCGGGCTCGTCGCGGCCTTCCGCCCCTTCGAACGCCCGGCCCCGGCGACCCCCGGAGCCGGCGGCGCCGGCCCGCTCGCGGCCCTCGGTGCGACGCTCTGCCTGCTCGGCGTCCTGGGCCTGTCCATGGTCGGCTTCGGCGGCCTCCTGGACGGCCGGACGGCCCTGCTGATCGCGGTTCCGGTCAGCGCCCCGGCCGCCGTCGCGATGACCCTGTGCGGCTGGCTGCTGGTGGAGCGCGCGGGGCGGGGGCCGGGCGGGCGGGCGGCCGGAAGTCGGCGGCCGTGGTGGTAGCGGCAGGCGGCGATGCGGACCTCGTCGTCGACCACCTCGGGGATGAGCCGGTGCTCGTCGGTGATGCGGCGGGACCGGTAGCCGTGGAAGCCGTGCTTCCGAGGTTCCGGCGGGGTGCCGGGCCGCCGCAGCCCTCCCCGCCCCCGCACCGCCCGGGGCGACACCAGCGGCACCGACACCCGTCAGCCGAGCTTCAGGGATTTCTTCGCCAGCTCGAACGCCGGCAGCATCTGCGCGTGCTCCTCGGAGTCCAGCCCGCCCAGGTGCACCACGACCGGGCCGTCGGGCGTCGTGACGGCGAAGGCGCGTTCCTTCTTCGACTCGTCCATCAGCTCGCTGTACACGGTGTAGCCGACCTCGGCGGCCTCGAGCGCACCTGCCGTCACCTGCGTGTAGGTGGCCTTGCTCGCGTTCGGGTCGTCCGCCACGAAGGCCTTCAGAACCGCGCGCGGGTCGTCATCGGACGCCTCGCCCTGCCACACCCGGAGGAAGCCGATGCTCCCCGCCGGCTTGGCGTCGATCTCGCAGACCACCTTCACGGTGCCCTGCTCGGTCAGGTCGGCCAGCTCCTCGGCCAGCTCGGAGTCCAGCTCCGTCGAGGCCCCCCGAGGCTTCCAGTGCGCGGCGGTATCGAAGGTCACCGGCAGGTCGCACGCCGAACCCGCGCCTCCGACCCGCCCGCCCTTCTCCGCCACCTTCGGGGCGTCGGCCTCGGCCTCGTCCGCCCCGGTCTTCTCCGCCCCGGCCTCGTCCGCCGCCTTCGCGGGTGCGCTGCCGACCGCCGGTCCGCCCGGCCTCTCGTCGCCCGCCCCGGCCGACGACGAACAGCCGGCCAGCGTCACCGCCGCCAGGACCGCCGGTATCAGGCCCCGTACCGTGCCACGCGCCATCGTCATGAAGTCCCCCACCCCGGATGTCTTCCGCACCGCTCCGACCTGGGGCTACTCCCCATGATCGATCGCGGCACGTTATCGCACCCCGCGCGGCGACTACTCTGGTACGTCGAGCGGTCCTCGCCGCAGGGACCCCCGGGACAGGAGTGAAATGGCCGTCAATCTGGTCAATGTCGAGCAGGTCAGCAAGGTGTACGGCACCCGTGCCCTGCTCGACGGTGTATCCCTCGGGGTGTCCGAGGGCGACCGGATCGGTGTCGTGGGCCGCAACGGCGACGGCAAGACCACCCTCATCCGGATGCTCGCCAAGCTGGAGGACGCCGACACCGGCCGCGTCACCCACAACGGCGGGCTGCGTCTCGGCGTCCTCACCCAGCACGACTCCCTGGACCCGGCGAAGACCGTCCGCCAGGAGGTCATCGGCGATCTCGCCGACCACGAGTGGGCGGGCAGCTCCAAGATCCGTGACGTGCTCACCGGGCTCTTCGGCGGCCTCGCCCTCCCCGGCTTCGAGCACGGGCTCGACACCGTCATCGCCCCGCTCTCCGGTGGCGAGCGCCGCCGTATCGCCCTGGCCAAGCTCCTCATCGAGGAGCAGGACCTGATCGTCCTCGACGAGCCCACCAACCACCTCGACGTCGAGGGCATCTCCTGGCTGGCCGGCCACCTGCGGACCCGGCGCTCCGCCCTCGTCTGCGTCACCCACGACCGGTGGTTCCTCGACCAGGTCTGCACCCGCATGTGGGACGTGCAGCGCGGCACCGTCCACGAGTACGAGGGCGGCTACAGCGACTACGTGTTCGCCCGCGCCGAGCGGGAACGCATCGCCTCCACCGAGGAGTCCAAGCGGCAGAACCTGATGCGCAAGGAGCTGGCCTGGCTGCGCCGCGGCGCCCCCGCCCGTACCTCCAAGCCGCGCTACCGCATCGAGGCCGCCAACGAGCTCATCGCCGACGTGCCGCCGCCGCGCGACACCAGCGAGCTGATGAAGTTCGCCAACGCCCGCCTCGGCAAGACCGTGTTCGACCTGGAGGACGTGACCGTCCAGGCCGGGCCCAAGACGCTCCTCACCCACCTCACCTGGCAGCTCGGCCCCGGCGACCGCGTCGGCCTGGTCGGCGTCAACGGCGCGGGCAAGACCTCGCTGCTGCGCGCGCTCGCCGAGGCCTGCCGCACCCAGGGCGACGAGCAGCCCGCCGCCGGGAAGGTCGTCGTCGGCAAGACCGTCAAGCTCGCCTACCTCTCCCAGGAGGTCTCCGAGCTGAACCCGAACCTCCGCGTGCTGGAGGCCGTCCAGCAGGTGCGCGACCGGGTCGACCTCGGCAAGGGCCGCGAGATGACCGCGGGCCAGCTCTGCGAGCAGTTCGGCTTCACCAAGGAGAAGCAGTGGACGCCCGTCGGCGACCTCTCCGGCGGCGAGCGCCGCCGGCTCCAGATCCTGCGGCTGCTGATGGACGAGCCCAACGTCCTCTTCCTCGACGAGCCCACCAACGACCTCGACATCGAGACCCTTACCCAGCTGGAGGACCTTCTCGACAGCTGGCCCGGGTCGATGATCGTGATCTCCCACGACCGGTTCTTCATCGAGCGGACCACGGACAAGGTCATGGCGCTCCTCGGCGACCGCGCCCTGCGGATGCTCCCGCGCGGGATCGACGAGTACCTGGAGCGCCGCCAGAAGATGGAGGAGGAGTCCACCCCCTCCGCCGCCGCGCCCCGTACGCCCACCGGATCCGCCGCGGCCCCGGCCGTATCGGCGCAGGAGGCCCGCGCCGCGAAGAAGGAGCTGCAGAAGGTCGAGCGGCAGCTCGACAAGCTCTCCACCCGGGAGACCGCGCTGCACAAGCAGATCGCGGACAACGCCACCGACTTCGAGAAGGTCGCGGGGCTCGACGCCGAACTGCGTGAACTCGTCACCGAGCGCGACGAGTTGGAGATGCGCTGGTTGGAGCTGGCCGAGGACGCCTGACGGAGACCGGTGCGGCAGGTGGTAGAACGGGGCGGCAGGGACCGTACGTTCGAGGGGGAGTACACCGATGTCGCAGCCGCCGCCGCAGGGCAGGCCGGGGGAGCAGGAGGGCTTCGGCGCTCCGTACGAACCGCAGCCCGGTGCGTACGGAGCCCCCGTGCAACCCCAGCCGCAGCCCGGCCCGTACGGTCAGCCGTCCACGGCGCCGTACGGCTACCCGCAGCCGCAGCCGCAGCCGCAGCCGCAGCCGCCCACCGTGCCGTACGGCTACCCGGGGCCCCAGCACCAGCCCTCCGGCGGACGCTCGCGGGGCCGGGTCGCGGGTCTCGTCGCCGCCGTGCTCGCCGGAGTCCTCGTCGTCGGGACGGGCGTCTGGTTCGCGGTGGGCGGCGATGACGGCGCCGACGACAAGAAGCCCGTCGCGAGGGAGAGCACCGCCCCGAAGCAGCCCAGCGCCGAGCCGAGCCCGAAGGCGACGCCCGCCCCGGGTGCCGCGGAGCTCAACAAGGGCCGCAAGGAGGGCGAGGCCAAGGTCCGCTGGGTCCGGAAGAACGACGTGGACGTGCCGGCGGCCGGCGCCGCCGTGCGCGGTCCGTGGATCACGGGCGGCGTCGTGGCCAAGGCCATGTACCGCACGGCGACCGGCTATTCCCTCGAGGACGGCTCGCAGAAGTGGAGCCTGCGCCTGCCGGCCGACGTCTGCGCCTCGCCGACTCTGCCGAGCGCGGACGGCGAGATCGTCATCGGCATCAGGGAAGGCACCGACGAAGGTGCGGCCTGCGAGAAGCTCCAGATGATCGACCTGGCCACCGGCAAGGCGGGCTGGACCGCCACGCTCGACCGTTCCGGGATGCAGGACGGGCTGTCGGACATCGTCATGGCGGTCAACGGCGACGTCCTGACGGTCGGACGCACGACCCGTACCGACGCCTACCGGATCAGCGACGGCAAGCATCTGTGGGACCGGCTGCCGGGCTTCTGCCAGCCGTACGGCTTCGCCAGCGGCGACGTCCCGCTCGCCGCGGTCGACTGCCGCAAGGCTCCGAGCGACGACGACACACCCGACGAGGAAGTGCGGCGCATGGACCCGGCCACCGGCAGGACCGTGTGGACGTACAAGGTCAAGAAGGGCTGGAAGATCGACCAGTTCTACTCGGTCGACCCGCCGGTAGTCTCGCTGCGCCAGGACGGGCTGGAGCCGAAGTGGGCCATCGCGCTCCTGAACACCGACGGCACCTACCGCGCTCAGCCCGTCCCCGGCAAGGAGGACTTCGAGGTCCGGTGCGGCGAGCAGGGCGAGAACCTCGACGACTGCATCGGTGCGGCCGCCGACGCCGACACGCTCTACCTCGCCACGAAGCCCGAGTACGTGGACGGCGAGTTCACCAACGCCGTAGTCGCCTTCGACCTGGACACCGGCAAGACCAAGTGGAAGGTGCCGGCGCCGCCCGCGCAGACGCTGCAGCCGATGAGGGTCGAGGACGGCAAGGTGCTGCTGTACCTCAGCCCGCCGGACTCGAAGGCCAGGACCGGCGGCGGCATCATGGCGCTCGGACCGCAGGGCGGCGCTCTGCGAACGGTCCTGCGGCATCCGGCGTCGGCCGCGACGGCCGAGCACGTCTTCGAGCCCGCTATCCGCTATTCCGACGGACGCTCCCTGATCGTCATCGGCCGCGTCGGCGGGGACAGTGACGAGGAAGAGATGGACGTGCGGACGATCATCGCCTTCGGTGACTGACCATCACCTCCGTCCGGGGCGTAACAAGGGCATCACAAGGCGGTTCTCCCTTGGGAACAGGGGGTGGACCGATCCGGTGGCGGGTGGCGGACGGGTGGTACAAAGAAGCCCCGCCCGACTGTCGTAACACCGCGGAAGCCATGCCCGATTCGCTCCTTTCCGAGGGGAATTGACCCCTCTCGGAATCGCGGGGGAGACCGAATCGGGCACCGGACCGCACGAAGGGGGACGTGCTGATGAGCCAGCCGCCCAGCCAGCAACCGCCGCAGGGAGGCTTCGGGGCTCCGCAGGAGCCGCCGAACGAAGCTCCTCAGCCGCCCCAGGACCAGCCGGACCTGGCCAAGCCGCCGCAGACGCCGCCCGGTCAGCCGCCCCAGGGCCCGCCCCCCGCAGAGCCCCCGGCCGGCCCGCCGCAGACGCCCCCGCCGGGCGCCCCGTCGTACGGCTACCCGCAGCAGCCCCCGGCGCAGCCCGGTTACGGCTACCCGCAGCAGCCCGGCCAGGCCCCCGGCCCGTACGGCCAGGCCCCCGGCCCGTACGGCCAGCAGCCCGGCCCCTACGGCCAGCAGGCCCCGGGCCCGTACGGCCAGCAGGCCCCGGGCCCGTACGGCCAGCAGGCTCCCGGCCCGTACGGCCAGCAGCCCCAGCCCGGTTACGGCTACCCGCAGCAGCAGTACCCCGGCGCCCCCGCCCCCGGCGGACCGGGTTCCGGCGGTGGCGGGTTCCTCAAGGGCAAGACCGGCATCATCGTCGCGGCGGCGCTCGCCGTGGTCCTGGCCGCCGGAGCCGGCACCTGGTTCCTCGTGAGCGACAGCGGCGACGAGGACAAGAAGCCCGTCGCCACCACCAGCAACGACCCCAAGCCCCCGAGCGAGTCGCCCACGGTCGACGCGGGCGACGGCACCGGCGACGGCCGCGAGGCGGACGACGACCTCAACGCCGGGCGCAAGCCGGGCGAGGCGAAGGTCGCCTGGCTCCAGAAGAACGACGTCGACCTGCCGCGCAACGGCTCCTCCGTCCACGGCCCCTGGTTCTCCGGCGACGTGATCGCCAAGGCCATGTACCGGGGCGTCTCCGGCTACTCCGTCGCCGACGGCAAGCAGAAGTGGACCCTGCCGCTCCCCGCCGACGTGTGCGCCGCGCCCACCTCCCCGACCGCCGACGGCAAGATCGTCATCGGCGTGAAGGACGGCACCACGGACCGGGCCAACTGCTCCGTCCTCCAGATGATCGACCTCAACACCGGCAAGGCCGGCTGGAAGAAGACGGTCAAGAAGAACGGTAACTGGGACTTCCTGTCGGACATCGGTCTGGCGATCAGCGGCGACACCGTCACCGTGGGGCGCACCAGCAACTCCAACGCCTACCGGGTCAGCGACGGCAAGGAGCTGTTCGGCAACCCCGAGGGCAACTGCAAGCCCTTCGCCTTCGCCGGCGGCGCGAAGCTGATCGCCGCGGTCAACTGCCGCACCGACGACGTCAAGAACCCGCAGCACCAGGTCCAGGAGCTGAACCCGGTCACCGGCAAGCCCAAGTGGACGTACCAGCCGCCGCGCGGCTGGGAAGTCGGCAAGGTCTACTCGGTCAGCCCGCTCGTCGTGAAGCTCGACCACGAGGAGAAGAAGCAGTACGCCATCGCCGCGCTCACCGAGAGCGGCAAGCTCCGGTCCCAGCTCTCGCCCGCCAGGGGCGACGCGCTCACCGCCGACTGCGGGAGCGGCTTCGCGGTCTTCGGCCAGAAGCTCGAAGGGTGCAGCGGCGTCGCCGCCGACGCCAACACCTTCTACATCGCGACCAAGGACGACACCAGCGGGACCGCCCGGACGAACAAGGTCATCGCCTTCGACCTGAACACCGGAAAGCCCAAGTGGGAGGCGCCCGCCCCGGCCGAGCGCGTCCTGAAGCCGCTGGGCATGGAGGGCGGCGACGTGGTGCTCTACATGCGCCCGAAGTACGACGCCGCCGGCGCCATCGTGACGCTCCCGCCGACCGGCGGCACACCGAAGACGCTGCTCCAGCACCCGGAGTCGGCCGGCCGGATCGAGAACGGATTCTTCTCGGCCAAGGTCGTCTACCAGGGCGACCGGTCCTTCATCTTCAGCGAGCGCGTGAGCGCGAGCAACGACAAGGAAGAGCTGGAGCAGTCGACCCTGCTGGTGTTCGAGAAGTGACGGCTCGCCCCGGCGTCCGACAGCAGCCGGCCCCTTCCGGTTCCCCGCGCCCCCACACCCACTCGTCTCCCGAGGTACGCACACCATGACCCAGCCGCCCCAGCCACCGCAGCAGCCGCCCAACGAGCCGCAGAACACGCCCCCGACGCCGGCCGGGCCGCCCTCCGGTGGGTTCGGTGCGCCGCAGGACCCGCCGCCGGGAGGGTTCGGCCAGCCGACCCCGCCGCCCGCGGACCCCTTCGGCAAGCAGCCGCAGCAGCCGCCCGCCGCGCCGCAGGACGCGCCCGCCGGGGGCTACGGCAC
Organism: Streptomyces anulatus; assembly: GCF_000721175.1. Lineage (GTDB taxonomy): Bacteria > Actinomycetota > Actinomycetes > Streptomycetales > Streptomycetaceae > Streptomyces > Streptomyces anulatus_C. Next base: position 159,129 of record NZ_JOEZ01000008.1, on the reverse strand, counting down.
CCCGCCGCCCCCGTCGCCGGGCGGCTACCCCACCCCGCCCGCGCCGCAGCCGAACGGATACGGCTACCCCCAGGCCGCGCAGCAGGGTTACGGCTACCCGCAGGGGCCCGCCGGCCAGCCCGGGATGCCGCAGCAGGGTTACGGCTACCCGACCCAGCCGATGCAGCCGCAGTACGGGGCCCCGCAGCCGGACGGCAACGGCGGCAAGAAGTTCACCACCCAGATGCAGATCATCGTCGCCGCGGCCGTCGCCGTGGTGCTGATCATCGGCGCCGGGGTCATCTACGCCTCCACCGGCGACGACGGCAAGGGCGGCGGGAACGAGGCCTCCTCGTCCGGCTCCACCGGCGGCGAGGCCAAGGGCGGCGAGAGCGGCGGCCTGGCCGGCGGCGACGAGAAGGCACCCGCCAACACCAAGTCCCAGGTCGCCTTCCAGCTCCCGGAGCCGGTGGTCACCGACATCACCACGGTCATGGGCTCCTGGCTCACCGACAAGGCGTACGTGAAGTCCGGCGTCGCCGAGATCACCGCCTACGACCGCGACAAGGGCACCAAGCTCTGGTCCATCCCGCTGCCCGGCGAGGTCTGCTCCGCCTCCCGGCACATGAGCGAGGACTACAGGACCGCCATCGTCTTCGAGGAGACGAAGGCGACCAAGGAGAACAAGTACCCGTCGTGCAACCAGGTCGGCGCGATCGACCTGACCGCCGGCAAGCTCCTGTGGAGCAAGGGCGTCACCTCCGCCACCGGCGGTGACAAGCAGATCCGCTTCGACGAGGTCACGCTCAGCGGGACCACCGTCGCCGCCGGCGGCACCTCGGGCGGCGCGGCCTTCAAGCTGGAGGACGGCGCCGAGCTCTGGAAGCCGAAGGTCGGCGCGGACGGCTGCTACGACCGCGGCTACGGGGGCGGCGAAGCCCTCGCCGTGGTCCGCAAGTGCGGTACGTACGACAGCCCGCAGCTCACCGTGCAGGCGCTGAACCCGACGACCGGCGCCCCGCTGTCCTCGTTCCAGATGCCCGCGGGCGTCGACTACGCGAGCATCGTCTCCACCAAGCCGCTGGTGGTCGCGGCCGACGTCGGCGACACCGCCGGCGACGGCAGCAGCATCTCCGACTTCTTCTCGATCGACGCGGCGACCGGCAAGCTGATCGTGCGCATCTCCGCCGACGCCGAGCAGTACGCGGCCCGCTGCGGCTCCACCGAGGTCGAGCGCTGCCAGAACCTGGCCGTCGGCAACAACCGGCTCTACCTGCCGACCGAGAACCACGACGGCACCAGCGAGTACGGCGAGACCAACGAGGTCGTCGCCTTCGACCTGACCACCGGGAAGCTCCTCGGCGGCCGGGCCGACGCGGGCGACCGCTACAGCCTGATCCCGCTGCGGATGGACGGCACCAACGTCATCGCGTACAAGGAGCCCCCCTACGACAAGGGCGGCCAGATCGTCTCCATCGACGGTGAGACCTTCAAGCAGACCCTGCTGATGGAGAACCCGAGCAACGAGGCGGTCCGGGAGGCGGAGCGGCGGTTCTCCACCGACCACTCCGAACTCCTGTACTCCGACGGCCACTTCTTCAAGTCGAAGATCCTGGTCAGCAAGCGCAGCGTCGTCGACGCCGACGACAAGCTCTACCTCGTCGTCGGCTACCGCACCGACTGACCACCGCTCACCTCCACGAGCGGCGCGATCCGCGCTCCAGGCCCTGCCGGTCGATCACCGACCGGCAGGGCCGATCGTTTTCCATCGCCGAGCCGATCACCGACAGCCGGTCAACGAGCCCCGACCCGCGCAGAATTCGGCATTCTGGGGGCTTCCCCCACAGAAGGGCCGCGCGGCGTCGGACAAGCGTGTAGCTTGCCGGGGCAGGAGTCCGGGGGGCCGGGCGAACAGGGCTTTGGGGGCTGAGGACCGATGGGCGTGCGGCTCATGGTGGTCGATGATCACCGTCTGCTCGCCGAGGCACTCGCCTCGGCGCTGAAACTGCGCGGGCACCGGGTGCTCGCGGCGGCCGCGCCGACGTCCGGGGCCGCGGAACTGGTGGTCAGCAGGGCCCCGGAGGTCTGCCTGTTCGGTACGGCCTCGCCCGCCGCCCCCGGGGCCTTCGACCCGATCACGCGCATCGGGCGGGAGCGTCCGCAGGTGGCGGTGGTGGTCCTCGGGCCGGTGCCCAGCCCGCGCGGGATCGCCGCGGCGTTCGCCGCCGGGGCCGCGGGGTACGTCCGGCACGACGAGCGCATCGAGGGCGTCGAGCGGGCCATGCTCAAGGCGCGGGCGGGGGAGAGCGCCATCGCCCCGCAGCTGCTGCGGGGGGCCTTCGCCGAACTGCTCAACCCGGCCGCCCAGCCCGACGACGAGGGGCGGCGGCTGCTGCGGATGCTCACCCCGCGCGAGGCGGAGGTGCTGGTGCGGGTCGCCGAGGGCGAGGACACCCGGCTGATCGCGGCCGGGATGGACATCGCCCCGAGCACCGCCCGCACCCATGTCCAGCGGGTCCTGATGAAACTCGGGGTCGGCTCCCGCCTCGAAGCCGCCGCGCTCGCCGCCCGTACGGGACTGCTGGAGCGGGCCGCGGGCAACGGCGGCATGCCGCAGGGGCCGTACGTCCCCGGGCAGAGCGGGTGACGTAGGGCCCTGCGGGACGTGAACGGACGGGCTTGCGGCCTCAGCCCGCGTCGGACTCCGGTGACGGCGCCGGTTCCGGAGCCGCCGGGGCCTCGGCAGGGCGCGGCCTCATCCGGACCAGGAAGAACAGGCCGGGCGCCGGCATGGCGAGGCCCGTCCGGACGCCCTCGGTCTTCTTCGGGCCGGCGTCGGACGGGCTGATGCCGGCGACTGTGACGATCACGCCGAGGGATCTCGGTGGCGCCGAGGTTCGGCCGCCCGTGAGGAGTCCGCGACGAGTGCCGTGCCGTGCCGTGCCGTGCGGGCGGCCGAACCATTGACGGAGATGTTCGTTCATGGTTTGTTGTGTGCGATTGTGTTGGGAGGATCTGGTGGAGGACCCTGGTGAAGAAGACGGTTACGACCCTCGCCGACGGCCGTGAGCTGATCTACTACGACTCCGCGGACGACACCGTCCGCGACGCCGTCGACCGTCGCCCCCTGGATCCCGTCTCGACCTCGTCCGAGATCCGCCGCGACCCGCTGCTCGGCGACGCCGTCGCCATCGCCTCGCACCGCCAGGCCCGGACCTACCACCCGCCGGCCGACGCCTGCCCGCTCTGCCCCACCCGGGACGGGCGGCAGAGCGAGATCCCCGACGACCACTACGACGTCGCGGTCTTCGAGAACCGCTTCCCCTCCCTGGCCGGCGACTCCGGCCGCTGCGAGGTCGTCTGCTTCACCTCCGACCACGACGCGTCCTTCGCCGGCCTCACCGAGGAGCAGACCGCCCTCGTCCTAGCCGCCTGGACCGACCGCACCGCCGCGCTGGCCGCACTCGACCAGGTCACCCAGGTCTTCTGCTTCGAGAACCGCGGCGCCGAGATCGGCGTCACCCTCGGCCACCCGCACGGCCAGATCTACGGCTACCCCTTCGTCACCCCGCGCACCGAACTGATGCTCCGCTCGGCCGCCCGCCACCGCGAGGAGACCGGCCGCAACCTCTTCGACGACGTCGTCGCCCGCGAGGAGAAGGACGGCTCGCGCATCGTCCTCGCCACCGACCACTGGACCGCCTTCGTCCCGTACGCGGCGCACTGGCCCTACGAGGTCCACCTCCACCCCCGCCGCCGCGTCCCCGACCTGCGGGAACTGGACGAGGAGGCGCGGACGGAGTTCCCGCAGGTCTATCTGGAACTCCTGAGGCGCTTCGACCGGATCTTCGGACCCGCCGAGCCGCCGACCCCGTACATCTCCGCCTGGCACCAGGCGCCGTTCAGGGTCCCCGGACGGGAGGACTTCGCCCTGCATCTGGAGCTTTTCACCATTCGCCGGACCTCCGGCAAGCTGAAGTTCCTCGCGGGATCCGAGTCCGGCATGAGCGTGTTCATCAACGACGTGCCGCCGGAGGCCGCGGCCGAGCGACTGCGAGAGGTAGCGAGCAAGTGAGTAACCCCCAGAACGTGAGCGACCCGAAGAAGTACCTGGTCACCGGCGGCGCCGGATACGTCGGCAGCGTCGTCGCCCAGCACCTGCTGGAGGCCGGGCACGCGGTGACGGTCCTGGACGACCTCTCCACCGGCTTCCGCGCCGGAGTCCCGGCCGGCGCCACGTTCATCGAGGGCCGCGTCCAGGACGCCGCCCGCCACCTGGACCCCTCCTACGACGGCGTCCTGCACTTCGCCGCGTTCTCGCAGGTCGGCGAGTCCGTCGTCGACCCGGAGAAGTACTGGGTCAACAACGTCGGCGGCACCACCACCCTGCTCGCCGCGATGCGCGAGCACGGCGTGCGCACCCTCGTCTTCTCCTCCACCGCCGCCACCTACGGCGAACCGGTCTCCAGCCCCATCACCGAGACCGCCCCCACCGCCCCCACCAGCCCCTACGGCGCGTCCAAGCTCGCCGTCGACCACATGATCAGCGGCGAGGCCACCGCCCACGGCCTGGCGGCCGTCTCGCTGCGCTACTTCAACGTGGCCGGGGCCTACGGAAGTTGCGGCGAGCGCCACACCCCCGAGTCCCATCTCATCCCGCTGGTCCTCCAAGTGGCCCTGGGGCAGCGCGAGTCGATCTCCGTGTACGGCGACGACTACCCCACCCCCGACGGCACCTGCGTCCGCGACTACATCCACGTCGCCGACCTCGCCGACGCCCACCTGCTGGCCCTCAGGGCCGCCACCCCCGGCGAACACCTGATCTGCAACCTCGGCAACGGCAACGGCTTCTCGGTCCGCGAGGTCATCGAGACCGTCCGCAAGGTCACCGGCCACGCGGTCCCCGAGACCGCCGCCCCCCGCCGCGGTGGCGACCCGGCCGTCCTCGTCGCCTCCGCCGCCACCGCCGTCGAGCGCCTCGGCTGGCGGCCGACCCGCGCCGACCTGGCCGGAATCATCGCCGACGCCTGGCAGTTCGCCCGCCGAGAGGACACGACCACGCCATGACCGAGACCACCGAGCCGTCCACGGCCTCCGCGGAGCCGTCCGGGACCGACCCCGACGCGACCGCTGCCGAGCAGCACGGGACCGACCCCGCCAGCACCTTCACCGAGCTGTACGGAACCGAGCCCGACGGCATCTGGGCGGCACCCGGACGAGTGAACCTCATCGGCGAGTACACCGACTTCAACGACGGCTTCGTCCTGCCGCTCGCCCTCCCGCACACCGCCCGCGCGGCCGTCTCCCGCCGTGACGACGGCGTCCTGCGGCTGTACTCCTCCGACGTCCCCGGCGGCGTCGTCTCGCTGCGGGTCGACGAACTCGCCCCGCACCCCGGCCACGGCTGGGCCGCCTACCCGGCGGGCGTGCTCTGGGCGCTGCGCGAGGCCGGCCACCCGGTCACCGGGGCGGACATCGCTCTCACCTCCACCGTGCCCACCGGCGCCGGACTCTCCTCCTCCGCCGCCCTCGAAGTCGTCACCGCGCTCGCCCTGAACGACCTCTTCGACCTGGGCCTCCCCGCGGCCGAACTCGCCGTGACCGGCCGCCGCGCCGAGAACGACTTCGTCGGCGTGCCCTGCGGGATCATGGACCAGATGGCCTCGGCCTGCTGCACCGAGGGCCACGCCCTCCACCTGGACACCCGCGACCTCTCCCTGCGCCAGGTCCCCTTCGACCTGGCCTCCCAGGGCCTGACGCTCCTGGTCGTCGACACCCGGGTCAAGCACGCGCTCGGCGACGGCGCGTACGCGGAGCGCCGGGCCGGCTGCGAGGAGGGCGCCCGGCTGCTCGGCATACCGATGCTGCGCGACCTGCCGTACGCGAACCTCGACGCGGCGCTCACCACCCTCGCCGACGCCGGGGCGGACGAGTCCGTGATCCGCTGCGTACGCCATGTCGTCGGCGAGAACCGCCGGGTCGAGCAGGTCATCGCCCTGCTCGACGGGGGCGACGTCCGGGCCGCGGGCCCCGTCCTGAACGAGGGCCACCGCTCCCTCCGCGACGATCTGCGGGTCTCCTGCCCCGAGTTGGACCTGGTGGTCGAGGCGGCGATGGCGGCCGGTGCGCTCGGTGCGCGGATGACCGGTGGCGGCTTCGGCGGCTCGGCGGTCGTCCTGGTGGAGGAGGCGGCGGCCGGCACCGTGGCCAAGGCCGTCAGCGAGGCGTTCGCGGCGGCCGGACACGCGGCCCCCGGGATCTTCGACGCCATCCCGTCGGCCGGAGCGCGCCGACTGCGCTGAGCCCGCGGCGTCCCGCGCTCACAGGTCCTTGACCAGGATGAACTCGGTGACGCCCGGCGGGTAGTCGGCGACCCGGCCGATCTCCTGGTACCCCTGCTTGCGGTAGAAGCCGGGGGCCTGGAAGTCCCAGGTCTCCAGCCGTGAGCGGGTGCAGGCGCGCTCGGTGCGGGCGGTCCGTTCGGCCTCGGCGAGCAGGCGCGCGCCGAGGCCGGAGCCCCGGTGCCGGGCGTCGACCCAGAGCAGGTCGACATGCAGCCAGTACGCCCAGGTCCGCCCGGTCAGCCCGCCGGCCAGGGCGCCGTGCTCGTCCAACGCCCACACCTCCAGCGGAACTTCGTGCTCGGCAGCGGTGGAAAGCAGCGCACGCAGGCCGGCCGAAGCCGCCACGTTGTCCTCGTGCAGACGCCCGCTCAGCAGAATGCGACGTTCTCTGTCTACTTCTGTCTCAAGACGGAACATGAAGCACACCCTAAACACCGGGGGCAACCAGTTCGGCGAATCGCCTTCCCCTCGTGGCCACCGCCCGTACGCTGATGCTCAGCACCGGTGGGGGCCGGTGCCGATTCAGGGGAGCGAGAGAGCCGGGTACGGCGTCCGGGGCAGGGCGGCAGGCGGTTCGACGGCGGCGGCCGTCGGCGTCGCCAGGCCGCAGCGAAGCCCCGGACGTCGTACCCGCGGCTTTCCGCCCCCACCGATGGGGGTTCTGTGGCGCGTATCCGGGTTCTGGTGGTCGACGACCACCGCATCTTCGCCGAGTCGCTGGCGGCGGCCCTCGCGGCCGAACCGGACGTGGACGTCTCGGCCGCGGGCAGCGGCCCCGCCGCGCTGCGCGCTCTGGAGCGCGCGGCCACCGAGGGGCGCGGTTACGACGTGCTGCTGGTGGACGCCGAGCTGGGCGCCCTGACGACCGGCGGCACGCACCCCGTCCCCGCGCCCCGGCCGGAGGAGGGGAGCGTCGTCGACGGCATCTCGCTGGTCGCCGGGGTCCGCTCGAACCGGCCCGCCGTGCGGTCGGTGGTGCTCGCCGAGAAGGACGACCCGCGGGCCGCGGCCCGCGCGCTCCAGGCGGGGGCCTCGGGCTGGGTGGCCAAGGACTGCTCGCTGCAACGGCTGCTGTCGGTGATCCGGGGCGTGCTGCGCGACGAGACGCATCTGCCGCCCGCCCTGCTCACCGGCGTACTGCGGGAACTGACCGCCGCTCGCAGGCACCGCACCGAGAGCGAGCGGCTGGTGGAGTCGCTGACGCCCCGGGAGCGCGAGGTGCTGCGCTGCATGATCGCGGGGCTCGGCCGCAAGGCGGTCGCCGAGCGGCTGTTCCTGTCCCCGCACACGGTACGCACCCATATGCAGAACGTGCTGGGCAAGCTCGGGGTGCACTCGACGCTGGCCGCGGTGGCGCTGGCCCGCCGGGCGGGGGTCGGCCCCGCCGAGCCGGCGACGCGTCCCCTAAGTGGGGATGTTGTCGAACGGGGCGGTCAACTGGCGCAGTAGCCCGGCCAGTTCACCCCGCTGGTGGCGGGAGAGCTCGCCGAGGATGGCGCGCTCCTGGTCGAGCAGCCCGGCCAGCGACTGGTCGGCCTTGTCACGCCCCTCGGCCGTGAGCCGGACGAGGACGCCGCGCCGGTCGCTCGGGTCGGGCAGCCGCTCGACGAGGTTCTTCTTGGTCAGCCGGTCGATGCGGTTGGTCATCGTGCCCGAGGTGACCAGGGTCTGGGTGAGCAGCTGCCCGGGGGAGAGCTGGTACGGGGCGCCGGCCCGGCGCAGCGACGTCAGTACGTCGAACTCCCACGGCTCCAGGTTGTGCTCGGCGAAGGCTATGCGGCGGGCCCGGTCCAGGTGGCGCGCCAGGCGGGAGACGCGGCTGAGCACCTCGAGTGGTTCCACGTCGAGGTCGGGGCGCTCTCGGCGCCATGCAGCGACCAGTCGGTCGACCTCGTCCTCCATATCGATCAGTGTAGAGGGTCCCTCGATATGAAGTCTCTTGAATTCAAGTGTCTTGACATCAAGAGATGCTGGGCGTGATCCTGTTCTCCATGACGCCCGTGACCGAGCCCACCTGGGATCCGCGGCAGTACCTGCGCCACGCGGACCACCGGACCCGCCCCTTCCACGACCTTCTGGCCCACATCGGCACCCTCCCCGGCCACCCCGCACCCCGCATCGCCGACCTCGGCTGCGGCGCCGGCAACGTCACCGCCCTCCTCGCGGACCGCTGGCCGAACGCCCGCATCACCGGCTACGACACCTCCCGCGACATGCTCGCCGAAGCCGCCGCCCACACCCGGCCGCCCCTCCTCGACTTCGCCGAGGCCGACGCCGCGACCTGGGAGCCGACCGAGGCGTACGGCCTGATCGTCTCCACCTCCGCACTCCAGTGGATCCCCGGCCACGCCGCACACTTCCCCCGCTGGCTCGACGCCCTCGCCCCCGGCGGCACCCTCGCCTTCCAGGTCCCCGGCAACTTCACCGCACCCAGCCACACCCTCCTGGCAGGCCTCCGCGAGTCCGACCGCTGGCGCCCCCTGCTCCACGGCATCGGCGACCGCACCGCCTCCGTCCTGGAACCCACCGACTACCTCACCCGCCTCCGCGACCTGGGCTGCACGGCCGACGTCTGGGAGACCACCTACCTCCAGACCCTGCACGGCGACGACGCGGTCCTCGACTGGGTCAAGGGCACCGCCCTGCGCCCCGTCCTCACCGCCCTGGCCGACGACCCCGGGGCCCGCGACGCGTTCGTCACCGAATACCGCGACCTGCTCCGCGAGGCCTACCCGCCCGGCCCGTACGGCACGGTCTTCCCGTTCCGCCGCATCTTCGCCGTCGCCCGCAAGGGGAAGCCGTGACCGCTTCGGTGGGCCTCACCGCCGTCGACCACGTACAGCTCGCCGCCCCGCCCGGCTGTGAGGACGCCCTGCGCGCCTTCTACGCCGAAGCCCTGGGCATGACCGAGATCCCGAAACCCCCCGTGCTCGCCGCCCGCGGCGGCTGCTGGTTCGCCGCCGGCCCGGTCCAGCTCCACCTGGGCGTCGAGGAGGACTTCCGCCCCGCGAAGAAGGCCCACCCCGGACTGCGTGTGACGGGAATCGTGGAATACGCGGCCCGCCTGGAGGCCCACGGCGTCCACGTCGCATGGGACGACAACCTCCCCGGCCACCGGCGCTTCCACGCCCACGACCCGGTCGGCAACCGGCTGGAGTACCTGGAGCCGGACGCGTGACCGAAGGGCGCTACAGCTCCTTGAGCGCGTCCGCCGAGACGTCGATGTCCACCGGGAACGGCACGCCCGTCTTCAGCCGGTCGTGGTGGATCCCGGTCAGCGCGTACGCCTTCGTCACCGGATCCAGCTCGTAGACCCGTACGACGGGGTGCTGGTCGGTGCCCGTCATCTCCACCAGCCAGAAGTGCGGGATGCCGGCGGTCGCGTACTTGTGCGGCTTGGCCTCACGGTCGCGGGCCTCGGAGTCGGGGGAGACGACCTCGACGGCGAGGAGGACGTCGGCGGCGGCGTACGACGTCTGCTCCATCCCCTTCTTGTCAGCCTCGCTGCGAACGACGGAGACATCCGGCTCCGGCCCGTTCCGCCGGTCCAGCACCACGGTCATCTCGCGGCGGATCTTCACCTCCGGCGGTGCTGTACTGCGCAGCCCTGCCATCAGCAGATCGATCACCATGCTGTGGAACTTGCGCTGCGGACTCACGAAAACCAGGCTCCCGTCGATCAGCTCTGTGTGCGGCGGGAGATCGGGCAGCGTGAACAGATCGTCCACGGTGTATCCGTCCTGCGGGGGCACCGGCCAGCGGGAGCTGTGCGCGGTGGTCGGCTCGGCGGTCATGGTTCCTCCCATGGACGAATCCTCTGCCCTCCCGACCACACTACGGCGGGAAATCCGCACCCGTCATCACAACGGGTGACGAACAGGGGAAGGGGGACACGATCAGCTCTTCCGGTGACCTATCAGCCGCGGCTTCGCCTCCAGGTTCTCCAGCCCGTGCCAGCACAGGTTCACCAGATGGGCGGCGACCTCCGCCTTCTTCGGCTTCCGCACGTCCAGCCACCACTGGCCCGTCAGCGCCACCATTCCGACCAGCGCCTGCGCGTACAGCGGGGCCAGCTTCGGATCAAAACCCCGGGCCTTGAACTCCATGCCCAGAATGTCCTCCACCTGCGTGGCGATATCGCTGATCAGCGACGCGAACGTGCCCGTCGACTGCGCCACCGGCGAATCCCGCACCAGGATCCGGAAACCGTCCGTGTACGACTCGATGTAGTCCAGCAGCGCGAACGCCGCCTGCTCCAGCAGCTCGCGCGGGTGGCCCGCCGTCAGCGCCCCCGTCACCATGTCCAGCAACTGACGCATCTCGCGGTCGACCACCACGGCGTACAGGCCCTCCTTGCCGCCGAAGTGCTCGTACACCACCGGCTTGGACACCCCGGCACGCGCCGCGATCTCCTCCACCGACGTGCCCTCGAAACCCTTGTCGGCGAACAGGGCGCGCCCGATGTCCAGCAGCTGCTCGCGGCGCTCCTTGCCCGTCATCCGGACCCGCCGGGCCCGGCGGGAGGGGGAAGGACTGCTCTTCTCGCTGCTCGTGCTGCCGTCGGTCGCCACGTCGTCAATCATGCCGCGTCAACCGGTACGGACGTGCGCCGGGAGTCGATACGCGCGGCATCCGGCCACCGCACATCCGTGGCCCAGCCCAGCTTCTCGAACCAGCGGATCAGCCGGGCGCTGGAGTCGATCTGCCCCCGCATCACACCGTGCCGGGCGCTCGTCGGGTCCGCGTGGTGCAGGTTGTGCCACGACTCGCCGCACGACAGCACCGCCAGCCACCACACGTTCCCCGACCGGTCACGGGACTTGAAGGGGCGCCTGCCCACGGCGTGGCAGATCGAGTTGATCGACCACGTCACGTGGTGCAGCAGCGCCACCCGCACCAGCGAACCCCAGAAGAACGCCGTCGCCGCACCCCACCACGACATCGTCACCAGACCGCCGACCAGCGGCGGAATCGCCAGCGACACGACCGTGAAGGTGAGGAAGTGACGCGAGATCCCCCGGATCGCCGGGTCCTTGATCAGATCGGGGGCGTACTTCTGCTGCGGCGTCCGCTCCTCGTCGAACATCCACGCGATGTGCGCCCACCACAACCCCTTCATCAAGGCCGGCAGACTCTCCCCGAACCGCCACGGCGAATGCGGATCACCCTCCGCGTCCGAGAACCGGTGGTGCTTGCGGTGATCGGCCACCCACCGCACCAGGGGCCCCTCCACCGCCAGCGAGCCCATCACGGCCAGCACGATCCGCAACGGCCGCTTCGCCTTGAACGAACCGTGCGTGAAGTACCGGTGGAAGCCGATCGTGATCCCGTGGCAGCCGATGAAGTACATCGCCACCAGCAGCCCCACATCCAGCCAGCTCACCCCCCGGCCCCACGCCAGCGGCACCGCCGCGACCAGGGCCACGAACGGCACCACGATGAACGCCAGAAGCGCGAACTGCTCGATCGACCGCTTCCTGTCACCGCCCAGCGTGGCGGGGGGCAGCGAAGCCGCAGCGGCCTCGGGAGGCTCGGTCTCGTCGATCGCACGGGGAGCATGGGGAGTGCCCGGCATAGGGGAATACCTCGGAGGGTGAGGGAGCGGTATTCGGACGGCCGTGGCTACGGTTCCGTAACCTACGGCTTGGTAAGTATGGCAGTGACGGGCCCCACAACACGAGAGGCCGCTCCAGCCCGTCACACGCGGTAGCCCGCCCGCCCATGGGGTAAGGGGATAAGGGCCCGGGTGTCCCGGGCGGCGACCGCGACCCCCGCCGGGGCCACGGACACGCCGCCTGCGACGACACCTATCCTGGGAGCGTCGGACAGCGCGGTCCGCACCCGCTCGTCGGGGCGTGGCGACAGCACCGCTGCCAGCCGCAGGGCCCCGGACCCCGCCACCCGTCCCCACCACCACCCACGTGGGGACGGCGAAGCGAACGCACCTCCTCATTCACTGCAAGGAGCCGCACACTGTGAGCAGTGCCGACCAGACCCCTGCCGCCAGCCCCGCGCTGCGCGCCGACATCCGCCGCCTCGGCGATCTCCTCGGCGAGACCCTCGTACGCCAGGAGGGCCAGGAGCTCCTCGACCTCGTCGAGCGGGTCCGCGCCCTGACCCGCACCGACGGCGAAGCCGCCGCCGAGCTCCTCGGCGACACGGACCTGGAGACCGCCGCACAGCTCGTCCGCGCCTTCTCCACCTACTTCCACCTCGCCAACGTCACCGAGCAGGTCCACCGCGCCCACGAGATGCGCGACCGCCGCTCCGCCGAGGGCGGCCTGCTGGCCCGCACCGCCGACCGCCTCAAGGACGCCGACCCCGAGCACCTGCGCGAGACGGTCAGGAACCTCAACGTCCGCCCCGTCTTCACCGCACACCCCACCGAGGCCGCCCGCCGCTCGGTCCTCAACAAGCTCCGCCGCATCGCGGCCCTCCTGGAGACCCCGGCCATCGAGGCCGACCGCCGCCGCCTCGACCTCCGGCTCGCCGAGAACATCGACCTCATCTGGCAGACCGACGAACTCCGCGTCGTCCGCCCGGAGCCCGCCGACGAGGCCCGCAACGCCATCTACTACCTCGACGAACTCCACGCAGGAGCCGTCGGAGACGTCCTGGAGGACCTCGCCGCCGAACTGGAGCGCGTCGGCGTCGAACTGCCCGCCGGCACCCGCCCCCTCACCTTCGGCACCTGGATCGGCGGCGACCGCGACGGCAACCCCAACGTGACCCCCGCCGTCACCTGGGACATCCTGATCCTCCAGCACGAGCACGGCATCACCGACGCCCTGGAGATGATCGACCACCTCCGCGGCCTCCTCTCCAACTCCATCCGCTACGCCGGAGCCACCGAGGAACTCCTCGCCTCCCTCCAGGCCGACCTGGAACGCCTCCCCGGCATCAGCCCCCGCTACAAGCGGCTGAACGCCGAGGAGCCCTACCGCCTCAAGGCCACCTGCATCCGGCAGAAGCTCGTCAACACCCGCGAGCGCCTCGCCGAAGGCACCCCCCACCGCCCCGGCTGCGACTACCTCGGCACCGCCGAACTCATCGCCGACCTGGAGCTCATCCAGACCTCCCTGCGCGCACACAAGGGCGGCCTCTTCGCCGACGGCCGCATGGACCGCACCATCCGCACCCTGGCCGCCTTCGGCCTCCAGCTCGCCACCATGGACGTACGCGAACACGCCGACGCCCACCACCACGCCCTCGGCCAGCTCTTCGACCGGCTCGGCGAGGAATCCTGGCGCTACGCCGACATGCCCCGCGACTACCGGCAGAAGCTCCTCGCCAAGGAACTCCGCTCCCGCCGGCCACTCGCCCCCACCCCGGCCCCCCTCGACGCGGCCGGCGAGAAGACCCTCGGCGTCTTCCACACCATCAAGCAGGCCTTCGAACGCTTCGGCCCCGAAGTGATCGAGTCCTACATCATCTCGATGTGCCAGGGCGCCGACGACGTCTTCGCCGCCACCGTCCTCGCCCGCGAGGCCGGACTCGTCGACCTCCACGCCGGCTGGGCCAAGATCGGCATCGTCCCGCTCCTGGAGACCACCGACGAGCTCAAGGCCGCCGACGTCATCCTCGACGCGATGCTCGCCGACCCCTCCTACCGCCGCCTCGTGTCCCTCCGCGGCGACGTCCAGGAGGTCATGCTCGGCTACAGCGACTCCTCCAAGTTCGGCGGCATCACCACCTCCCAGTGGGAGATCCACCGCGCCCAGCGCCGCCTGCGCGACGTCGCCCACCGCTACGGGGTACGCCTGCGCCTCTTCCACGGCCGCGGCGGCACCGTCGGCCGCGGCGGCGGCCCCTCGCACGACGCGATCCTCGCCCAGCCGTGGGGCACGCTGGAGGGCGAGATCAAGGTGACCGAGCAGGGCGAGGTCATCTCCGACAAGTACCTCATCCCCGCCCTCGCCCGCGAGAACCTGGAACTGACCGTCGCGGCCACCCTCCAGGCCTCCGCCCTGCACACCGCACCCCGCCAGTCCGACGAGTCCCTAGCCCGCTGGGACGCGGCCATGGACACCGTCTCCGACGCGGCCCACCGCGCCTACCGCAAGCTCGTCGAGGACCCAGACCTGCCCGCGTACTTCCTCGCCTCCACCCCGGTGGACCAGCTCGCCGACCTGCACCTGGGCTCGCGGCCCTCCCGCCGCCCCGGCTCGGGCGTCTCGCTCGACGGCCTGCGGGCCATCCCGTGGGTCTTCGGCTGGACCCAGTCACGGCAGATCGTCCCCGGCTGGTACGGCGTCGGCTCCGGCCTCAAGGCCCTGCGCGAAGCCGGTCTCGACACCGTCCTCGACGAGATGCACGAGCACTGGCACTTCTTCCAGAACTTCCTCTCCAACGTGGAGATGACGCTCGCCAAGACCGACCTGCGCATCGCCCGGCACTACGTCGACACCCTCGTCCCCGACGAGCTGAAGCACGTCTTCGACGCCATCGAGGCCGAACACGCCCTCACGGTCCAGGAAGTCCTGCGGATCACCGGAGGCACCCAACTGCTCGGCACCAACCCGGTGCTCCAGCAGACCTTCTCCATCCGCGACGCCTACCTGGACCCGATCTCCTACCTCCAGGTCTCCCTGCTCGCCCGCCAGCGCCAGGCCGCGACACGCGGCGAGGAGCCCGACCCGCTGCTCTCCCGCGCCCTGCTGCTCACCGTCAACGGCGTAGCGGCAGGCCTGCGCAACACCGGCTGACCGTACGGAAGACCCAGGGGCGGTCCCGCTACAGCGCGACGAACGTCGCCACCAGCAGGACCGCCCCTGCCGTACCGACACCCCACGCCGTCCGCGCCAGCCGCAGCCCGCCGCCGATCACGAACGCGGCCAGCACCAACGCCCCGCCCAGCGGCAACCAGGCATGCAGAAACCCCGGCAGCCCCGTGCGGACCACCGCATCGGTACCGGGCTTCACCACCACGGGGAAACGATCCCCCTCGCGCGCCGCGACGGACCGGCCCACGCTCACCCGCGGGCGCTCCCGCGACACCGCGTCCGGCTCGTACGAAGCGGTACACGTCTCATCGCCGCACTTCACCACCGTCACCGTGCCATGGTCACGGCCCTTGGCCAGAACGATGTGGTGCGCGGTGTCCCACGACGACCACGCACCCGCGACCAGCAGCACCAGGACGACCAGCCCCATGGCCGCCCGGCGGCCCGCGACCGCCGCGCGGTGGGAAGAGCTCCGCTTCATGGGGGCCGATCCTTGGCCAGACCCGCACCCCCGGTCAACCTGTGGCCGAAAAACGCCCCACCAGCACCAGGAATGTCAGGAGTTGTCCGCGGCGGGGACGCGGTACGAACCTGCGAGGCTCTCAGGAGTTGTACGCGCTCTGCGCCCGCTCCAGCCCCTCCGCCAGCAGACACTCCACCGCGTCCGCCGACCGGTCCACCAGGAACGCCAACTCCTTGCGCTCCGTCGACGAGAAGTCCTTCAGCACGAAATCCGCGACCTGCATCCGCCCCGGCGGCCGCCCGATCCCGAACCGCACCCGGTGATAGTCCGGACCCATCGCCTTCGTCATCGACTTCAGCCCGTTGTGCCCGTTGTCCCCACCACCCAGCTTCAGCCGCAGCATCCCGTAATCGACGTCCAGCTCGTCATGGACCGCCACGACATGATCCGTCGGCACCTTGTAGAAGTCCCGCAGTGCCGTCACCGGCCCGCCCGACAGATTCATGTACGACATCGGCTTCGCCAGGACCACCCGACGGCTCGCCGGCCCCGGCGGGCCGATCCGCCCCTCCAGGACCTGCGCCTGCGCCTTCTGCGCCCGCTTGAACTTCCCGCCGATCCGCTCGGCCAGCAGATCGGCGACCATGAACCCGACATTGTGCCGGTTCGCCGCATAGTCGGGACCCGGGTTGCCCAGGCCCACGATGAGCCAGGGGTCGGTGGCGTCGGACATCAGCGCTCGGTCTCCTCGCACGCAGGGAAAGCCAGGGGGATGGCAGGCAAACGGGGCGGTGGCTCCCGGAAGGGAACCACCACCCCGTCAGTCAAGCAGGTGGAACACGTGGTGCAGGTGGTGCAGGTGAAACGGTGAGCGGTGAGGCTCAGGCCTCGGCGGCGGTCTCGGCAGCCTCGTCCGCGGACGGCTCCTCGGCCTGCGCGGCGACGACCTGGATCACGATGGCGTCCTCGTCGCCGGCGAGCACGGAGCCCTTCGGCAGCGGGATGTCCTTGGCGATGATCGAGTCACCGGCGTCCAGACCCGCGACGGAGACCGTCACGGACTCGGGGATGTGGGTGGCCTCGGCCTCGACGAGCAGCGTGTTCAGCACGAACTCGAGCAGGTTGGCGCCCGGGGCCAGGTCGCCCTCGGCGTGCACCGCGATCTCGACGTTGACCTTCTCGCCGCGCTTCACGGTCAGCAGGTCGACGTGCTCGATGGTGCCCTTGAGGGGGTGACGCTGCACGGCCTTCGGGATGACCAGCGCGTCCTTGCCGTCGATCTCCAGACCGATCAGCACGTTGGCCGTACGCAGCGCCAGCAGCAGCTCGTGACCCGGCAGCGTGACGTGGACCGCCTCGGCGCCGTGGCCGTAGACGACCGCGGGAACGCGGTTGGCGCGACGCACACGGCGGGCGGCGCCCTTGCCGAACTCGGTACGGACCTCGCTGGCGAGCTTGATCTCAGCCATGGTTGCACTCCTCGTCAGGTGGGTGAGCCGTCGGGAGACGGAACACGAACGGTCACCCGGCCCACGACAGGCCTGCTACGAAGAGCGCGTCGATAACGGACCGCCGTACACACAGGTACGGCCTCCCTCGCCGAGCAACTCGCTGAGTCTACCCGGCGGGGAGGCCGCACCCCAAAGTGGATCACCAAAGGGTGATCAGCACCGCTGTCAGCCCTGCTCCTCGAAGAGGCTCGTCACCGAACCGTCCTCGAACACCTCACGCACCGCACGCGCGATCGTCGGCGCGATCGAGAGCACCGTGATCTTGTCCAGCTCCAGCTCACCCGGCGTCGGCAGCGTGTCCGTGAACACGAACTCGCTCACCTTCGAGTTCTTCAGCCGGTCCGCCGCCGGACCCGACAGCACCCCGTGCGTCGCCGTCACGATGACGTCCTCCGCACCGTGCGCGAACAGGGCGTCCGCGGCGGCACAGATCGTGCCACCGGTGTCGATCATGTCGTCGACCAGCACACAGACCCGGCCCTCGACGTTACCCACGACCTCATGGACGGAGACCTGGTTCGGCACGTCCTTGTCACGGCGCTTGTGCACGATCGCCAGCGGCGCGTCCAGCCGGTCGCACCAGCGGTCGGCGACCCGGACACGGCCCGCGTCCGGCGACACGATCGTCAGCTTCGAGCGGTCGACCTTCGCACCCACGTAGTCCGCCAGGATCGGCAGCGCGAACAGGTGGTCCACCGGGCCGTCGAAGAAGCCCTGGATCTGGTCCGTGTGCAGATCGACCGTGAGGATCCGGTCCGCACCCGCCGTCGCCATCAGGTCCGCCACCATGCGCGCCGAGATCGGCTCACGGCCACGGTGCTTCTTGTCCTGGCGGGCGTACCCGTAGAACGGCACGATCACCGTGATGGAGCGGGCCGAAGCGCGCTTCAGCGCGTCCAGCATGATCAGCTGCTCCATGATCCACTTGTTGATCGGAGCCGTGTGGCTCTGGATCAGGAAGCAGTCCGCGCCACGTGCCGACTCCTGGAAGCGCACGTAGATCTCACCGTTGGCGAAATCGAAGGCCTTCGTCGGCACGAGGCCGACTCCCAGCTGATGGGCGACCTCCTCGGCAAGCTCGGGGTGGGCGCGGCCGGAGAAGAGCATCAGTTTCTTCTCGCCGGTCGTCTTGATCCCGGTCACAGCACAGTCTCCTCAGACGTGTATCTGGCGCTGCACGCATAGGTCCCGATGTGCAACGAGCCAGCCGAAATGGGTGAGCATCTATCACGGTACGCCGTCACCGGCGCACCTGTTTCCGGTCAGCTTTGCCCGTCGGTCTCCTGCGACGACGCCTGAGCGGCCTGCGCGGCGGCGCTGCCCGGACGCTTCCGGGCCACCCAACCCTCGATATTCCGCTGCTGGCCCCGCGCCACGGCCAGCGAACCGGCGGGCACGTCCTTCGTGATGACCGACCCGGCGGCGGTGTAGACCCCGTCCCCGACCGTGACGGGTGCCACAAACATATTGTCCGAACCGGTACGGCAGTGGGAGCCGATCGTCGTGTGGTGCTTGGCCACGCCGTCGTAGTTCACGAAGACGCTCGCCGCACCGATGTTGGTGTGGTCGCCGATCGTCGCGTCACCGACGTAACTCAGATGCGGGACCTTGGTCCCTTCCCCGATCGTCGCGTTCTTCATCTCCACGTACGTACCGGCCTTGGCCTTCGTCCCCAGCCGCGTCCCCGGCCGCAGATACGCGTACGGACCCACCGACGCCCCCGGCCCCACCTGGGCCGAATCCGTCACGGAGTTGTCCACCCGGGCCCCCGCCCCGACGGCGGTGTCCTTCAGCCGCGAGTTCGGCCCCACCTCGGAGTCCTCCGCGAGATGGGTGGAGCCGAGCAGCTGCGTCCCCGGATGCACGACGGCGTCACGCTCGTACGTCACCGTCGCGTCGATCAGTGTGGACGCCGGGTCCACCACGGTCACGCCCGCGAGCATCGCCCGCTCCAGCAGGCGCTCGTTCAGCAGCCGGCGCGCCTCGGCCAGCTGGAGCCGGTTGTTGATGCCGAGGATCTCGCGGTGGTCGCCCGCCACGGACGCCCCGACCCGGTGCCCGGCCTCGCGCAGGATGGACAGCACGTCGGTGAGGTACTCCTCGCCCTGGCTGTTGTCGGTGCGCACCTTGCCCAGCGCGTCGCCCAACAGCCGCCCGTCGAACGCGAACACCCCGGAGTTGATCTCCCGGATCGCCCGCTGCTCGTCGGTGGCGTCCTTGTGCTCGACGATCTCGGTGACCGCACCGGTGGCCGGGTCGCGCACGATGCGCCCGTAGCCGGTGGAGTCGGGGACCTCGGCGCTCAGGACGGTGACCGCGTTGGCGTCGGCGGCGTGGGTGGCGGCGAGCGCGCCGAGCGTCTCGCCGGACAGCAGAGGGGTGTCGCCGCAGACGACGATCACGGTGCCCTCGACGCTCCCGCCCAGCTCCTCAAGACCCATGCGGACGGCGTGCCCGGTCCCGTTCTGCTCGGCCTGGAACGCGGTGCGCACGGGGGCGTCGCCGGCGTTCAGGTGTGCGGTGACCTGCTCGCGGGCATGGCCGACGACCACGACGAGGTGCTGGGGGTCCAGCTCACGGGCGGCGGTGACGACATGTCCGACGAGCGAGCGCCCGGAGATCTCGTGCAGAACCTTGGGGGTCTTCGACTTCATGCGGGTGCCCTCACCCGCTGCGAGGACGACGACGGCTGCCGGGCTGGTTGCGCTCACGGATGTGCCCTTCGGCTTCGGGTGGTGGTCATCCGCAGGATACCGGGGGTGTTTCCGCTGGAAACGGGGGCGGGCCCCGACCGGTGTGGTCGGGGCCCGCAGGCGTGCTCCCGGGGAAGGAATCGAACCCTCATTCAATGGACCAAAACCATTTGTCCTGCCATTAGACGACCCGGGATGGTATCGCCACTTATGTCCGATTCTCTTGATCGGCTCGTTTTGCAGCCCCTACTATGCCGCACCAGGAGCCTTCGATGCGACGGTACAGGTCGGCACCTTTCAGGACACGCACAGAAAGGCAGCCCCGGTAGTTGTCGCCGATGTTCTTACGATTCGTCTTCGGGGAGTGCGTCTTGAGGGACGTCTTGCCGAACGCTGAAGGGCCGGCCCCCGTAAGGGCGATCCAGTACTGCTCGGCCCTCTGCCCAGTAGAGGGCGACGCCCAACAGGAAGAGCTCGCGACCGGTCATCTCGCCGACCTCGTCCGCCGCCCTGCCCTTCGTGGCCTGGCGCTCGGTGTCCCGCCGCTGGAGCGCGGCTTCCCAGCCGCGTCGTCCGATGGCGGAGGACTCCTCTCGGGTGCGCTTGCGCTCCGGCTTCGGCAGATCCCGTACCCATGACGAGATCGACCCTTTCGAGCAGCCCAGCTCCACCTGGATCTGGTCGTAGGTCATGCCCTGGAGCCGAAGCTCGCGAGCCTTCTCCCGGAGGTCGTCCTTGGCGTTCGGGCGCTTCGTCCACTCCGGCGCGGGCTCTCCCTGCAGGAGTCGGTTGAGGATGTCGTTGTTGTCGACGTGGAGCCGGTCGCGGATCTGGCGGCGGCTGAGCCCCTCCCGGCGCAGCGCCACCGCCCGCTCGCGCAATCCCTCGAAGTCGGCGTACTTGCCTGTGGTTTCCGTCATACGGAGATCGTCGTCCGGAATGCGAACGTCCGGGTCGAAAGTGCGGTCGATTCGCCATTTCAGGCGATCGGCATGTGTTTCGTGCTTGTTCGAACGCGGAACGTGCTGTTGCCGGTCACCGGAAAATGAGATGCGTCCGCCCGTAGGCTGGATGCCATGACCGCAACGGGGGCAGACCGGGAAGCGGCGGGATCGACCACCCGCGGCTACTGGTGGTGGGAGCGGCGACGCAGTGTCGCCCTGGACGTGGGACTGGCGCTGGTGTCGGCGCTGGAGTGTGGCCTGGAGGGGGTGGAGTTCGCCCGGAACACCGGGGTTCCGGTGCCGGTGGGCGTGGTGTTCGGGCTGTTGGCGGGTTCGGTGCTGCTGGTGCGCCGGCGGTGGCCGATCGCCGTGGTGCTCGTGACGATCGCGATGACGCCGGCCGAGATGGGCTTCCTGATGGCCCTGGTGGGCCTCTACACGCTGGCCGCGTCCGAGGTGCCGCGCCGGATCACCGTCGTCCTGGCGGGGATGGCGCTGGTGGGGACGTTCATCGTCACCTACGTGCGGCTGCGGCAGAGCGTGGCCGAGCAGGCCGACTTCGGGCCGGGGGACTGGTACGTCCCGCTGATGTCCGTCTTCATGGCGGTGGGGCTGACGGCCCCGTCCGTGTTGTTCGGCCTCTACATAGGGGCGAGACGCCGGCTGATGGAGAGCCTGCGGGAGCGGGCCGATTCGCTGGAGCGGGAGCTGTCGCTGCTCGCGGACCGGGCCGAGGAGCGGGCTGAGTGGGCGCGTACGGAGGAGCGGACCCGGATCGCCCGGGAGATGCATGACGTGGTCGCGCATCGGGTGAGCCTGATGGTGGTCCATGCCGCCGCTCTCCAGGCCGTCGCGCCGAAGGACCCGGCGAAGGCGGTGCGGAACGCGGCGCTGGTCGGGGACATGGGCCGGCAGGCGCTGACGGAGCTGCGCGAGATGCTCGGGGTGCTGCGGACCGGGGACGCGCTGATCGCGCCGGCCGCCGCGGGGGCGGTTCCGCTGGCGTCGGTGAGGCAGGCGGCCGTCGCGGCCGCCGCCGCCGCGTCCGAGGACGGGCCCCGGCTGCACGAGCTGGAGGCGTTGGTGGCGCAGTCGCGGCAGGCGGGGATGACCGTCGAGCTGTCGGTGGACGGTGAGCTGCGGCCGTATCCGCCGGAGGTCGAGCAGACGGCGTTCCGGGTGGTGCAGGAGGCGCTGACGAACGTGCACAAGCATGCGGCGGGTGCGAAGACGTGGGTGCGGCTCGCGCATCGGGAGGCCGAGGTCGCGATGCAGGTGGAGAACGGTCCTTCGGACTCGGCGGCGGCGGATGCGGGGTTGCCGAGCGGGGGGAACGGTCTGGTGGGGATGCGGGAGCGGGTGCTGGGGCTGGGGGGCGTGTTCGTGTCCGGTCCCACGGAGGCGGGGGGCTTCCGGGTCTCGGCGGTGCTGCCTGACGGCTCGGGCGCCTGAGCCTGTCCCGGCCTGTCCGGCGGTGCGCCTGTCCGGCGGTGCGCCTGTCCGGCTTGGCGGGCCGCCCGCTCCAGCCGTCCGGCTTTGGGGGCTAGCCACTCCAGCCGTCCCGGCGTGTGAGGGCCGGCCATCTCAGGCCGTCCGGCTTTGGGGCGGCCGCCCATCTCAGCCCGTCCGGCGTTCGAGGACGGAACCCTGGCGGTGGGGAGCGGCACCCTTTCATGGCCGGGAAGCGATGGCGCCCGTTCGTCCCGAGCGACGGTTCCGTCGTCGAACGCCGGGCGGGCCGGATGGTGCGACGGTGCCGTTCGGGGGCGCGCCGGGCGGGCTGGGGGTGGTCGGTCCGGTGGGGGCTACGCCGACGTCAGGCGGGCCGGTTGCGTGCCGGTGACCAGGGTGGCCAGGGCCTCGTCGATGTCCTGGCCCAGGAACCAGTCCCCCGTGTGGTCGATGCTGTACACCCGGCCCTCCGTGTCGATCGCCAGGACCGCCTGCTCCTCCCCCTCCGCCCCGAGGGGGCTGACCTCCGTCTCCAGGGCGCGGCCGAGGTCCCCGAGCGTCCGGGCCAGGTGGAGTCCGCTCAGCGGGTCGATGCGGACCGACGCGGGCGCGATGTGCCGGCCGGGCGCGGACGCGGTGATGTGGAGGCCGCCGAACTCGGCCCAGGCCTCGACCGCGGCCGGGAAGACGGCGTGCTGGTGGCCGGCCGGTGAGGCGTGGGAGCGCAGCGCGTCGGCCCATTCCTCCGCCTGGCGGATGTCCCAGCGGCCGGGCTGCCAGCCCGCTTCGCGCAGGGCGGCGTCGACGGCGACGGGGAAGCGGGTGGAGGAGTGCTGCTGGTGGTCGTGCATCGGTGGGCGGTCAGCCCTTCTCGGCGGTGGTCGCGGCGCCGGTGGAGGTGAGGTCGACGGGGCGTACGCCGAAGTGGGACAGGAGTGCCGAGCAGGATCGGCAGGGCGGGGCGTAGCTGCCGTGGAGGGGGTCGCCGTCCTCGCGGATGCGGCGGGCGGTGAGCCGGGAGTGTTTGAGCGCGCGGCGGGCTTCCCCGTTGGTCAGGGGTTTTCGCTGGGCGCGTTTGGAGCGACCGCTCTCGGCGGCGGTGAGCTGGCGGGAGAGCAGTATGGCTTCGGGGCAGCGGCCGGTGAAGCGTTCGCGCTGGCCGCTGGTGAGGGTGTCGAGGAAGTCCTGGACGAGCGGGTGCAGCACGGGTGGCTGGTCCCCCTTGCCCGCGGTGCAGGTGAGTGTCTCGCCGCGTACGGACAGGGCGGCGGCCACGGCGGGGAGGATCCCGTCGCGGCGGTGGATCAGGCGGGGCGTGCGGCTGGTCTCGGTGCTGCTCCAGGTGAGTCGCGGATCCCCTGATGTGGCGGTTTGTGTGGAATGCATCGTGTTGGCGTCCCTCCCTGCAATCCCCCGAGTTGCGGGGACAGCCTGCCAAATGTGCCGGGTGGTGGGGAAGCTGGGTCGGGGAATGGCGTCCGCGTGTCGCCCGAAGGTGCGAGACCGTCGCCTCACCGTCACGTGAATGTGACCGTTCGTGACGGAACCGGCGGGACGGGATCCCCTGTTGCCCCACCGCTTAGGCTGTGCGGAACACCGGACGCAGCAGGGGGCAACAGCCATGACGACAGGTCGGCTCGGGCAGCAAGCCGCGCCACCGAACGCCGCCTACGCCGGGCAGGTCGTGAACTTTCCGGACCCGGTCCGGGCGTCCCGTCACCCCAGAGGGGTGCGGATGGACGGGAGCGGCCACCCGGTTCTTTCGCCGTACGCGCGTGCCGCGGCCGAGATCGCCGATCCGCCCCCGGGCTTCGGCATCGACGAGCTGCGCCTCACCGACTACGTGTCGGCGAACGCGGCGTTGGCGGCGAGCGGTCACGACCTGTGGGACACGATTCCCGCGGTGGCGACTCCGCACGGCTGGACGTGGCACCACGTGCCGGGTGGCCGCCGGATGGAGTTGGTGCCGGTCGAGGTGAAGGCGCTGCTGCGTCATCACGGCGGTCTGGCGGGTACGGACGTGGACCAGAACCGGCGGGGCACCCGCCCGTTGCAGGAGACCCGTCCGGCGCATTTCCGGCTGCCCAAGGGCGCGGGTGCGGTGAGCGAGCAGCAGGTCCAGGGCGTCGAGGAGGATCTCGGTTACCGGTTGCCCGGAGCGTACCGCTCGTTCCTCAAGGCGGCGGGCGGTTCGGCCCCGGTGGGCGCGGCGCTGGACGCGGAGCTGGGGCTGCTGGTGGACCAGCCGTTCTTCACGGTGCGTGACGAGGCCGCGGTGAACGACCTGGTGTACGTGAACAAGTGCCTGCGGGACCACTTCACCAAGGACTACCTGGGTGTCGCGTTCGTCCAGGGCGGGATCCTGGCGGTGAAGGTGCGCGGGCAGGACGTCGGTTCGGTGTGGTTCTGCCCGTACGACGATGCCCGGGACCAGGACGGCTGGAGTGTCCAGGAGCGTGTGGAGCGGCTGTTGCTGCCCTGCGGTGCGGACTTCGACGCCTTCCTCCAGCGGCTGGCGGGGAATCCGCCGGAGCTGGAGACCGTGGCGAACCTGATGGTGGACGGCGGCTTCGCGCGCGCCGTCCCGGTGGAGGGGTGAGCGCGGTGGTGACTTTCGCGCAGGCGCAGGAGCGGGCCGACGAGTGGGTCAACGGTGACGTGCCCGCGTATCAGCACCGTGAGGTGCGGGTCCGTGAGTTCGAGCTGGGTTTCGTGGTGTGGGCCGAGGACCGGCCGGAGGGTCCGGTCTCGGACGGGGGCCGTCAGCGGCTGGTGATCGCCCGGGACAGCGGTGAGGCGACGTTGTGGCCGGGGCTGCCGGTGGGTGAGGTGATCCGGCGGTACGAGGAGGAGTACGGGGCTCCGGCCGGGGCGCCGGCCGCCGCGCCTGAGCCGCCGCAGCGGGTGGATCTGAACCAGACGTCGTTCCTGCTGACTCCGCCGGAGTGGCTCCAGGAGGCGGCGGACAAGCTGGGGATTCCGGATCATCGTGCGGAGCGGCGGGAGTCGGAGGCGGCCGAGCCGTCGCCGCCCTCCTCCCCGTCCCCGTCGGTATCGGCGGCGGGGGAGGCTCCCGTTCCCGGTCCTTCGGACGCGACACCTCCGCCCTCCTCTTCCTCTCCCCCTTCTTCCTCTTCGTCCTCTTCTTCCGCCGGGGGGTCCGCAGCGTCGTGGCCCGCCGCCGGCGGTGGCGACGCCTACGAGCCCACGGCTTCCGAGGGTGTGCCCGCCGGGGCGACCCCCTGGGCGGGTACGGACACCAATTCCGACTCCGACGACGGGGCGGTGCCGCTGCCCGCGACGGTGTTCGCGCCGCCGCTGTCGGGGACGGACGACGAGGAGGCCCCGCCGCCTGTCGTCCCGGCGGAGGCGCCCACCGCGCTGATGTCCGGGGGCAGTCAGCTGCCACGTACGCAGGTGGCTCCGGCTCTCCGGCCGGACCGGGGTGCGCAGGGCGGGGCCGGTGACATCGCCGACGCGGCGACCAGCAAGGCCGTGGTGCCGCCGCGCGGTGCGCGCGGGGGCGGTTCGGCGACTCCGCCGCCGCCCGGTGCGCCGGGGATTCCCGGTATGCCTCCGGGAGCGACGCCGCCGCCTTCGGGTCCGGGTGCGCCCGGTGCCCCGGCGGGCGGGTACGTCCCGACGCAGCTCGTCTCCCAGCTCGGCCCGCCCGGACCGCCCGGTGCCACCTCGACTCCGGAGCCGCCGCCGGGTTCCACGCCGCCTCCCGGGCCTCCCGCTCCTCCCGGTCCGCCGCCCGGTTCCACGCCTCCTCCGGGTGGTGGGATGCACCATGCCGCGACGATGCTCGCCGACGGGAGCAGCATCGGTGCGGGCGTCCCGGGTGCGCCGAGGCCGCCGGGCCCGCCCGGTGCTCCGGGGGCCCCGCAGCCTCCTGGTCCGCCCGGTGTTCCGGGGGCGCCGCAGCCTCCTGGTCCGCCGGGGCCGCCGCCGGGTTCCACGCCGCCTCCGGGTGGTGGGGTGCACCACGCGGAGACGATGTTCGCGGGTCCGGGCCAGGTCGGTCCGCCCGGCCCGCCCGGTCCTCCCGGGGCCCCGGGCGCTTCGCTGGGCGGGGCCCCCGGTCCCGTACCGCAGCCGCCCGGTCCGCCGGGCCCGCCGCCCGGTCAGCACACCCCGCCGCCCCCGGCCTACGGCTATCCGCAGCAGCCCACCGGTCAGCCGACCGTGGGCCCCGGCTATCAGGCCGTGCTGCGGTTCCGGGCTCCGGACGGCAGCGAGCAGCAGCTGATCCGCCGCTCGGCGCCGGGCACCCCGCACCCCGAGTGGCAGATGCTGCACGAGCTGCGGGCGATGAACGTGCCGCCGCAGCAGGTCATCGAGCTGCACACCGAGCTGGCGTCCTGCGAGCTGCCGGGCGGGTACTGCGCCCGGATGATCCGGGAGACGTGGCCGCAGGTGCGGATCACCAGCGTCGCTCCGTACGGCACGGATCACGCCAGTCGGCAGCAGGGCATGCGGCATCTGCTGACGCACCAGGGCGAGCTGCACCAGGTCGCGGACGGCCCGGCGCGGCCCGCTCCGGTGCGGGCGCCGCTGCCGCAGATGCCGCCCGCGCCCGCGCTGCCGCCGGAGGCGGTGGCCGAGGAGCTGGCGCAGGCGTTCGGTCCGCAGGGCATCCTGCGGTTCGACCAGCGGGCGGTGTCCCGTCAGGGGGTGCCCGAGGTGGTCGCGCACACCCTGGTGTGGGCGGGGCTGCCCGCCGATTTCGGGCCGTTCTTCTGGGCGCAGCCGGGGCAGCCGGTGGTGCCGACGCTGGCCGAGCTGGCGGCGCAGCGTCAGGTGCAGCCCGCGCCGGACGCGGGGTCGTACCTGGTGGTGGGTACGGACTTCGGCAAGGCGCTCTGTGTTCAGTACGGCACGGCGAACATCGTCGCCGTTCCGGTGGAGGCGGGGCCCGGCGGGCAGTCGGTGCCGCCGCAGTTCGTGAACACCGGGCTGCCGGAGTTCGTGCGGTCGATGGCGCTGCTGGGCCGGATGTGGCGGCTGAGGTTCGGGCTGAACCCGGAGCAGGCGGGCCGTTGGACCGTCGACTTCCAGGCACAGCTGGTGGCGCTGGACCCGGCGGCGCTGGCGTCGCCGGAGAGCTGGTGGTCTGTGCTGCTGGAGCAGATGTGGGACGGCTTGATCTGAGCCGTACGCCGCTTTGAGCGGTGAGCGGGTACGAGGCGCCCGGACCCGGTAGGGGTCCGGGCGCCTTGCCGTGTGCCGGGAGGACGGGCCGGTGATGCCGGTTCGCCCGGGTCTGTGATGCCGGTCGCTTCCGGCCTGAATGCCGCTGATCGATTCCGACTTCCGGCACCAATTGCCGCATCCTTGGCGTATCGCAGGGGCGGAGCGTGTCGGTGGGTCGGAGAGAGGTTTCGGGGATGAGTGCTGGACCGGGGTCGGCGTTCGACGTCGTCGGCTTGCGGGGGCGTGGCTACCGTCCGGAGCAGGTGGACCGGGCGTTGGCCGCCCGGACGGCCGAGCGGGACATGGCGCTCGCGGAGCTCTCGCGGCTGACGGCTCTGGCGGAGGAGCTGGCGGACGGGGCGGCCCGGCTGGCGGAGACCGCGGCGGCGCTGCCCGAGCAGGACTACGCGGAGTTGGGGGAGCGGGCCCAGCGGATTCTGTTGCTGGCCCGGGAGCAGGCCGAGTCGCTGCGGGCGGACGCGGAGGCGGCGGGCCAGGAGCTGGCGGACGCGGCCGACGCCGAGGGCCGGGCGGCCGGGGGTGCGGCGCGGGAGGCGGCGGACGCGGTGCGCGCGGCTGCGGTGGCGGCGGCGGAGGAGCGGGTCTCCGAGGCGGTCCGGGAGGCGGAGGGCCTGCTCGCCGCGGCCTGCGCGGAGGCCGAGGAGGTGCGAGGGGCTGCCGAGGCCGCGATGGCGCAGACCCGTGACCGTACGGCGAGCGTGCTGGCCCGCCAGGAGCAGGAGCACGCGGAGCGGAGCAAGGCGGCGGAGGCTGAAATCGCGGCGGCGGAAGCGGAGTCGGAGGCCCGGCATGCGGAGCTGACCGAGCGGGCCGAGGCGCTGCTCGCGGAGGCGGCCCGGGATCTCGCAGCCACGCAGGAGGCGGCCCGGCACGGTCAGGAGGACGCGGAGGCGCGGGCGGCGGAGCTGCTGGCCGGGGCCCGGGTCCGTGAGGAGCGGGTGGTCCGGGAGACGGAGCGGATCCTGCGGGAGCACGAGGAGGGCCGCGAGGAGGTCCAGGCGCACATGGCGCATGTGCGCGGCTCGCTGGCGGCGCTGACGGGGCGGGTGGCTTCGGGGGGCGGTCCGGAGGACTGAGAGCCTGTCGGGTGACCTCTGACCGGGCGGCCACGCCTTGGCACGCACGCTTCCGGCGTTGCCGAAATGCCCTGTTAGCTCCGCTGCGAGGACCTCTCGGCGCCTGGGAACCGCACGCACCGGGCCGCGTCCGCTGTCCGATCGAAGGCCACCCGGCAGGCTCTGAGTCGGTCCGGGCAGGTCACGACGGGGTGCAACGGGTGGCAACTCTTGACGCACGCGCGTTCTCGGGAGGTGATGGGAGGGTTCAGTTCACACGTTTCCGTTCTCCGTTCAGCAGGGAGTGTTCATGTCGGTCCCAGCGCCGGACATTCTGTCCCCCGAGTTCGAGAGAGACCCGTATCGGGCATATCGCCTGATGCGTCAGGACGCACCTCTCCTGTGGCATGAGGCCACCGGAAGTTACATCGTCTCGCGTTATGAGGACGTCGAGCGCGTCTTCAAGGACAAAAAAGGCGAATTCACCACGGAGAACTACGACTGGCAGATCGAACCCGTGCACGGGCGGACGATCCTCCAGCTCAGCGGGCGCGAGCACGCCGTGCGTCGGGCCCTGGTCGCACCGGCCTTCCGGGGCGGCGATCTGCGGGACAAGTTCTTACCGGTCATCGAGCGCAATTCACGTGAATTGATTGATACGTTCCGCGCGTCCGGTTCTGTCGATCTGGTCGCCGATTACGCCACCCGCTTTCCCGTCAACGTCATCGCCGACATGCTCGGGTTGGACAAGTCCGACTACGAGCGATTTCACGGCTGGTACACGGCCGTCATCGCCTTTCTCGGCAATCTCTCCGGTGATCCGGAGGTGACGCGGGCCGGCGAGCGTACGCGCGTCGAGTTCGCCGAGTACATGCTGCCGATCATCCGCGAGCGGCGGGAGGCGCCGGGCGACGATCTGCTGTCGACGCTGTGCACCGCCGAGGTCGACGGCGTCCGGATGGGCGACGAGGACATCAAGGCGTTCTGCAGTCTGCTGCTGGCCGCCGGAGGGGAGACCACCGACAAGGCCATCGCCGGCATCTTCGCCAACCTGCTGCGGCATCCGGAGCAGTTGGAGGCGGTCCGCGCCGATCGCGGTCTGATACCCCGGGCCTTCGCCGAGACGCTGCGCTACACACCGCCGGTCCACATGATCATGCGGCAGTCGGCGACGGAGGTGGAGCTGAGCGGCGGCACCATACCGGCGGGCTCCACCGTCACCTGCCTGATAGGCGCTGCCAACCGTGACGAGGACCGCTACCGGAACCCCGACGTCTTCGACATCTTCCGCGAGGACCTGACCGCCACGAACGCCTTCTCGGCGGCGGCCGATCATCTCGCCTTCGCGCTCGGCCGGCACTTCTGCGTCGGCGCTCTGCTGGCCAAGGCCGAGGTCGAGATCGGTGTGGGCCAGTTGCTGGACGCCATGCCGGACCTGCGGCCGGCCGACGGCTTCGACCCGGTCGAACGCGGCGTCTTCACCCGAGGACCGCAGAGCCTGCCGGTCCGCTTCACGCCGGTGTCCGGCTGACCGGAACGTCGTCCCCGAGCGGCCGGATCCGCGGACTCCGGCCGCTCGCACCGCTGAGAGCCTGTCGGGTGGCCTCTGACCGGGCGGCCACGCCCTGGCACGCACGCTTCCGGCGTTGCCGACATGCCCTGGCAGCTCCGCTACGAGGACCTCTCGGCGCCTGGGAACCGCACGCACCGGACCGCGTCCGCTTTCCGGTCGAAGGCCACCCGACAGGCTCTGAGGGGCCGCTACCGCGCCATCGGGCTGAACTGGACCGGCAGCGTCGACAGCCCGCGCATCCAGATCGAAGGACGCCAGGAGAGCTCCGCCGGGTCGACCGCCAGCATCAGGTCCGGCAGTTGCTCCAGCAGGGTCTCCACCGCCGTACGGGCCATCACGTCCGCCAGCAGTGGTGCGGGATAGGGGCAGCGGTGTTCGCCCCCGCTGAACGACAGGTGGGCCGAGTTCTCGGCGCCGACGTACGATTCCGGCCAGATCTCCGGGTCGGTGTTGGCGGCGGCGAGCCCGAGGACCAGGCAGTCGCCCGCCCGGATGTGCCGGCCGCCGAGCTGGGTGTCCCGTACGGCCCAGCGGCCGATGAAGTTCTGCGTGGGAGTGTCCAGCCACAGCACCTCGTTGAGCGCCTCGCCGACGCTGAGCCTGCCGCCGGAGACGTTCACCGCGAAGCGTTCGTCCGTCAGGAGCAGCCGCAGCGTGTTGCAGATCCAGTTCGCGGTGGGCTGCTGGGCCGCGGCGATCACCGAGATCAGGTCCTGGACGATCTGCTCGTCCGTGAGGTCCGCCGCGTGCGTCACCATGCGGGAGGTGACATCGGCTCCGGGGGCCGCCCGCTTGTCCTCGACCAGTTGGCGCAGCCGCTCGCCGACGCGGCCGTAGGCCGCCACCGGATCGTCCCCCTCACCGGCGTCGAGCGAGATGCGCAGGTCGTCCACCAACTGCTGGGTGTCGGCGCCCGACACCGGCATGCCGCACATCTGGACCACGGCCCGCATCGGCAGGGCGTGGACGTAACTGCTCATCAGTTCCGTCCGGCCGCTTCCGGCGAAGTCCGCGATGAGCCGGTCGGCGATGCGCCGGCAGTCGCGTGCCAGCTCGAACTGGTCGACGCCTTCGAGGGCTTCGGTGATGACGCCGGCCCTGCGCCGGTGCTCGTCCCCCTCGGTGAAGAGCACCGACGGCTGGTAGCCGACGAACGGCATCAGCGGCCAGTCGGGGGGAATGGTCTCCCACTGGTTCCAGCGGCGCGAGTCCCTCGCGAACAGCTCGTCGTGCGTGGTGACGTAGGACAGTTCGGCGTAGCCGAGCACCAGCCAGGCCGGAACGTCACCGTCCAGCAGTACCGGCGCCACCGCCCCGTGCTCCCGCCGCAGCGTGCGGTAGAGGTCCGTGGGCGTCTGCTGGTAGGAGGCTCCGGACAGGCGCACCGCGGCGCCGGAGCCGACCGGGCAGCCCGAGGGGGCCTGGGGACCGAAGGACGGGCTGGAGGTGCTCATGGTGTCGTCTCCCGGGCGATGGCCATCGTGCGCAGATGGTCGACGAGCGTGATCAGTACGTTCTTGCTGGACCGCCGGACCCGGGCGTCGCAGTCGATCATCGGGATGTGTGGGGGCAGGGCCAGCGCCTGACGGATCTCGTCGAGGGAGTGGGCGAGGTCGTCGTCGAAGCGGTTGACCGCCACCACGAACGGTGTGCCGTGGTGTTCCAGCCGGTCGATCGCGTACCAGGAGTCGTCCATCCGGCGGGTGTCCACGAGGACCACGGCGCCGAGCGTGCCGGAGAACAGCCGGTCCCACAGGAACCAGAAGCGTTCCTGGCCCGGTGCGCCGAACAGGTAGAGCACGATGCGCTCGTTGAGGCTGATGCGTCCGAAGTCGAACGCGACCGTGGTGGTCGTCTTGGCGTCGACGCCGTCCGTCTCGTCGACGCCGACGCCCGCCTGGGTCATGACCTCTTCGGTGTTCAGCGGACGGATCTCGCTCACCGAGTGGACGAGCGTGGTCTTGCCGACGCCGAATCCTCCGACGACGACTATCTTCAAGCCGGTTTCCGCGGCGTCGGCCAGCGGCGTGCGCCGGTCCGGCAGCTCAGAGCTTCCGGAGTCCATGGAGCACCTCCTTCAGCAGGTCGGAGTCGGGGAGCGCGCTGCGTGAGGCGGCCGTGCGGGGATGGCGGGCGGTGATACGGCCCAGGTCGTGGAGGTCGTCGAGCAGGATGCGCACCACGGTGACGGGAAGCGAGAGTTCGGCGGCGATCTCGACGACGGCGGTCGGGTGGCGGCACAGGTCGAGGATCTGCGCGTGCTCCGACTGCATTCCGGCGGTGGGCCGGCACTCGCTGACCACGAGGGTCACCAGATCGAAGGAGTCCGCGGAGCGGCTGCGTCCGCCGGTGACCGTGTAGAGCCGGTCGGGGGCTCCCGTGTCGACGGGCCGAAGGGTCATGACGCGCTCCCCGGTACCTCGCCGCGTGGCGCGGCGCGCAGGTGCTCGCCGATCTGCTCGACCATCTCCGTCATCTGGTGGCCCACCACACTGGGGTCGGCCTCCTCCGAGGCGACGACGGCCAGATGCGCGCCTTCACCGGCTTCGACGATGAAGAGCAGGCCGCCGTGGAACTCGGTCATCGAGTGCCGGACGCCTCCGGTGCTGTCGCCGAACTCGATGGAGGCGCCCTGGGCGAGCGCCTGCATGCCCGAGCATATGGCCGCCAGTTGATCGGCCTGGTCGAGAGTGAGGTGCTCGGTCCAGCAGAGCTTGAGCCCGTCGCGTGACAGGGCCAGGGCGTGCCGCGTACCGGGGGTCTGCTCGAGCAGCCTCTGCAGGAGCCAGGTGAGGCTGTTGTCTGTGGTCTGCATGATGAGTGACGGGACCGTGGCGCCGGGGGAGCGGCCGACGGCCCGTACCTCCAATCTCGGGTGTTCGAGCGAGCGCGTCCGGTGGACCGGACACCGTAGGGATGGGCGTTCCGGGTTACGGAGCGGTCGTCGGCGGTACGGTCCCGCCGTCGGGTCCTCCGGCCCTGCCCTCGGGGTTCTGGGCCTTGTCCCCGGGCTTGGTACCGCGCCGGAAGGCGCCGAACTGTTGTCCCGCGCTGCGTGGCGGCGAGGTCCGCGGCGTGTTGCCGCGCGGGTCCCCCGGAGTGGCGGGCGCGGGCGAGCCGCGGTGGCGGCCGCGCTCCCGGTCCGCCTCCGCCATGGTGCGGCCGGGCGTGCGTACCGGCAGGCCGCCGGGGGTGGAGTTCGCCGCCGGGCCGACGGCCTTCCGCCCGGCCTCGCGCGGACGGGCCACGCGGTGGTTCTCCGCCGTTGCGGGCGCCGGCGGAGCGAACGGGTCCTGCGGCGTTCCGGCGGTGGGCGCGACCGCTTCCGGCACGGAGGGCGTCAGGGGCGCGGGGGTGACGGGCGGCGGTGTGGAGGACGGTGACGGCTGTACGGGCGTGGGCTCGGGTGCGGGCGGCGACGCCGGGTAAGCCGGTGCCGGGGAGGCGGGCGCGGACGGCGTCGCCGCGGGCGCGGCGGCTGCGCGGTGGGTCGGGGCCGGGTGGTTCTCGCGGGGCTCCTGCGCGATCAGATGGCGCGGCAGCAGGACGACCACGCCGGTGCCGCCGCGCGAGGACGGGCGGTAGTTGACGCTGATCCGGTGCTTGAGAGCGAGCCGTCCCACCACGGCGAGGCCGAGCCGGGTGCCCTGCAGGGTCGCGAGGTCGGTCGTCCGGCCGGCGACGGAGTCCGCCGCCCGTCGCATGGCCGCGTCGGCCATCTTCAGACCGCTGTCCTCGATGGTGACGACGATGCCGGTGCCGCGTTCCTCGACGTAGACGTGCACCTCGTCGATGGGCGGTGAGAAGTTGGCGGCGTTGTCCATCAGTTCGGCGAGCAGGTGCATGACGCCTTCGGCGGCGAAGCCGGAGATGGAGACGCTGGACGAGCAGTGCAGCCGTACGCGCTGGTAGGCGGCGATGCGGCCGACCGCACCGCGCAGGATGCTCTCCATGACGATCGGCCGGTTCCAGGCGCGGCTCGGCCGGCCGCCCATCAGCAGCGCCAGCCGGTCCGTCATCAGACCGAGCTGCGAGGTGCTGTGGTCCAGCTTCAGCAGATCCCCGAACACCTCTTCGCCGTGACGTTCCTGCATGCTGCGCAGATCGGCGAGCATGCTGACGGATTTCGCCTGGACACGGCTGAGCGCCTTGGCCGAGGCGGTCGTCGCCGCGAGAGCGCGGCGCTCGCTGAGCGCGAGCTCCCGGAGAACCGCCTCGACCGACGCGCGCAGCACCGGCTGTTCCGGCAGGTACACCTCCGCCTGCACCGTGGCGCCGGACTCGCCTTCCCGGAGCCTGGCGGTCACGGTCGGCAGCGTCTCGCGGGTGAACCGTTCCACCTCGGAGGTCAGCGCGTGCAGCTCCTCACGCAGCCGTGCGTTCTCCGCTCCCAGCTCGTCGTGGACCCGGGTGCTCTCCGTCCGCAGCGAGGCGGTCTGCTGTTCCTGCCCTTCGACCGTGGTCGCGAGGACGTGCAGCACCTTGCGCTGACGCGGACTGCGCGGCAACGGGATCCGGCCGAGGGCGTCGGTGGCGTTCACCCTGCCGCGTACCAGCTGGATCAACGCGGGCAGCGCCACGTCGGCGGTGTGCGCCGTATCCGCTTCGAGAGCGGCCAGCGAGGCTTTGAGCCGTTCGGTCTCCGCGACCTGGGCCGAGGCCGAGCGCCGTGCCCGCCGGATGACGCCGTGAGCGGCGGCCAGCGTGACGGCCAGGACCACCCAGGCGGTGAGAACCACCGCCACCACCCAGCCGCGCGCCTCCGAAGGTGCCAGAGCCGCTGCCGTGGCTCCGGCGACGGCACTCGCCGACAACACGGCCACGAGCGGGGCTGTCGCGGCCCTCGGTGTTCTCCTCGGCCGGTGCTGGCTGGCTGGTGCGGGTTTCGGCATGGATGCGGTCCCTCAGTTCTACCGGGCAGAAGGTATGCGGCCGCTCCGAGAAGGTGCAGATCACCTTGGTGCATCGGAGGAAGACGGAAGCGGTCTTTCCTGTCAGGGGTTGACCACATCGTAGACATGCTTGTGCGGCGGATGATCCGGTCTGCGGCATAGTCCGTTGGCAGAGTAATTTTGTCGAGAAGTGGCCAGCGGCCTGTGGGTGTTGTGGTATTTGCGCGGCGGTGCGCTCGCGGTGGCGGGCGCCGGGGCGGACACCGGCCGCCGAGGTCGGTCGGGGTGTGTGCGATGCACCCGCCGGTGAGCCTCGGACGAAGCCGCGAATCAAGCCGTGAAGCGGAGACGGTCGCTGCGGAAGAATTCTTTTCGGTCAATCTGGAAAACCTCGCCGGACCGTTCGAACGGCACCGGCGGCACCGGTAGATCCAGGATGACACCAGTAAGTGCTCAATGACACCAGTAAACGGGAGGGTATTGATCCCCGTCCCGGGCGGCCCGTTCGGCCGGCACGCGCGTCAGCGGGCGACGACTCCGGCGTGCCCCGGCCCGCCCGCGCGGATTCGGGCTGACCGCCAACGGATACGGCTCCCTGTCCCGGCAGTTCGACTCCACGCCCCGAGGGGCGTGGCTCGCCCGCCGCACCGTGGTGCGGCAGTTGGGGGCCTGGGGGTTCGGGCCGATGACGGACGCGTCGTGCGCGGTCGCCCTGGTGGTGGCGGAGCTGGCCGCGAACGCGGTGTGCCACGGGCGGCTCCGGGGGCGGAACTTCCATGTGCGGGTGGACTACGAAGGACCCGCGAGCCGATTCCGTATCGAGGTCTCCGACGCCCTGCTCGGCCGGACGCCCGGGGCTCCGGCTCTGCCACCGGACGACCAGGAGTCGGGGCGTGGCCTGTTCCTCGTGGAGTGCCTGGCGTCGCGGTGGGGGTGGGAGCTCCGGAACCCGATCGGGAAGACGGTGTGGGCGGAGGTGACGGCGGTGCGGCCCGCCGGTGGGCCCCGGGCGCTCGGGTGCTCATGACCCGGCGGCGAAGTGAGGCCCGGTCCAGCCGGTGGCGGCAACCACCTCCCGCGCGATGTCGCCGACGAGCCGTCCGTCCGTCACCACGCGCACGGTCTCCGCATGGGCCCGCTGGTCCAGGAGCCGTGCCTTACGGAGACTTGCCTGCAACTCGTGCTCCAGCTCCGAGCCGAGTTCCCGTCCTGCCAGTCGCTCTCCGGCGGTGGAGTCGGAGGCGGTGAGCAGGACTCGTACGATGCCCACTCCGGCCCCCATGGCCCGCTCGAACATGCCCGTCGTCTCCGGCAGCACGCTCATGGTGTTCGTGTAGATCAGGCGGCGGTGGCCGAGCTGGGCGAAGTTCGCCCACACGGCGGTCAGATTGCTCTCGGTGATCTTCGTGCGGTGAGGGTCTTCCTCCGGAGCCGGATGAACCTGCCCCATCCCTTGATCTTGCGTGGGTATCCCCTGCTTTGGCTGGGGAGGGAAACGCATCTCAGGGTTGCTCTGACCCGCAGGTCACAGCGGACGTTTTTGCTGCTCGATGTATTGGCGGACGGTCTCCAACGGTGCTCCGCCGCACGAAGAAGCGAAGTACGAGCGGGACCAGAACACCGATCCCATACCGGTCCGGTTGATGCGGCCGGTGTACTCGGTGCGCAGGTACCGGGAGCTGACGCCCTTGAGACTGTTGATCAGCTTCGAGAGTGCGACCTTCGGCGGGTAGTGCACCAGCAGATGCACGTGATCAGCCTCGCCGTTGAACTGCCTCAGCTCGGTCTCGAAGCCCTCGCACACCTCCCGCATGATCTCTTCGCAGCGCTTCAGCATCTCGTCGTCGAAGATCCCGCGCCGGTACTTGGTGATGAACACCAGGTGCGCGTGAAGGTTGCAGACGACGTGACGACCTTTACGAATATCGGGATTTGGTTCCCAGCGTGGTGGCATACACCAAGCGTATTATGGTGATCGAACCGAAAAGGGGGGTGGGCCGGGTGATCCGTGCGTACAAGTTCCTCATGCGGCCCACCGTCCGTCAGGACCAGGCCCTCTCCGAGATGCTTCGCGATCACTGCGGCCTCTACAACGGAGCGTTGCAGGAACGCCGCGACGCCTACCGGCACCCCTCGAAGACGGGCGTCAAGTACGGGATGCAGTCCGCACAGCTCAAGGACATCCGGGCATTCGACCCCGAGCGACACGGCCGATGGTCGTTCTCCTCGCAGCAGGCCACGCTTCGCCGTCTCGACAGGGCGTTCACCGCGTTCTTCCGGCGCATCAAGTCTGGCGAGACGCCCGGATATCCGCGTTTTCGCGGAGTGAGCTGGTTCGATACGGTGGACTTTCCCAAGGACGGCGACGGCTGCCGCTGGGATTCCACCCCGCACGGCCCCGTCACCCGCGTCCGCTTCCAGGGTGTCGGACATATCAGGGTCAACCAGCACCGTGCCGTGGTCGGCAAGGTCAAGACCGTCTCGGTCAAGCGCGAGGGCCGTAAGTGGTTTGTCGTCCTGACCGCAGAGCAGGACCAGCCCGAACCGCTGCCCCCGGCCGGCGGGTCCGTGGTCGGCATCGACATGGGAATCGCGAACTTCCTCGCCGACTCCCATGGCGAGTTCGTGCCCAGCCCGCGCCACGGCCGCAGGGCCGCAGCGAAGCTCGAAGCCGCACAGCGCGCCCTGGCCCGCTTCCCCCGGGTCCGCCGCGACAAGCGCACCGCCAACCACCGCCGCGCCGTCGAGAAGGTTGCCGGGCTGCACGGGAAGGTGCGGCGTCAGCGTCTCGACCACGCGCACAAGACCGCGCTCGACCTCGTGCGCGAACACGACTTCATCGCGCACGAAGACCTCAAGATCCGCAACATGGTCAAGTCCGTCGAGCCGAAGCCTGACCCCGAGAACGTGGGCGTCTTCCTGCCCAACGGGGCCGCCGCGAAGACCGGCTTGAACCGCTCGATCTCCGACGCCGGGTGGGGGGTGTTCCTGACGATCCTCACCAGCAAGGCTGAAAGCGCCGGTAGGGAGGTGATCGCGGTGGACCCCCGCAACACCTCCAGGCAGTGCCCCGAATGCGGGCACACCGCCAAGGAGAACCGGCCCACACAGGACAAGTTCCACTGCGTCTCGTGCGGCCACAGCGCGCACGCCGACACAGTCGGAGCTGTCAACGTTCTACGGGCCGGGCTGGTCCGTCGCGACGCCAACCCGGCATAGCGAGAAGCCCCCTCATTCACGAGGGGGAGGAGTCACGTCCAACGGGTCCTGGGTGAAGCGGACGCCGAGCTTGCTGAGCCGGTCGAACTCCCCGTGGACGACGTCCACGGCGAAGGATGCGGCCGGGATGCCGTCCTCGGCCAGGGCCGTCGTGTACGGCTTCACGGCGGGGTGCTTGTCGGGCTCCAGGAGGAGCTCGGTGCCGTCGGGGTCCTCCGGAGAGACCACGGTCAGCCAGCGGTTCTCGCCGCCGAGCGGCACGTCGTGCTTCTTCTCGAAGCCCAGCACGTCCGTGTAGAAGCGCAGGGCCTTTCCTGGTCGTCGACGAAGAGGCTGGTCACGTTGATCCTCGTCAGTCAGCTGCACTCGCGTCACACAAGAAGAACTACCGGTCCAGGCCCCGCCGCGAGGGCGCTTCCCGCAAATTGATCACGACTCGATACGCGCCCTAGGAAGGGGTGCCCTGTCGGTCGGCCGCCCCGGCGGTCCCGGGGGCGGCGGCCTCGGTGATGACCGGGAAGCGGCGCGGGGCGAGGACGATCAGGGCGAGCAGGGCCAGGGCCGCGGCTCCGGCGGCCCCTATGTAGACGTGGTCGACCGCCGCGTCGACCGCCCGGCGCAGGTGGTCCGTCGCCGCCGCGGAGAGCGCGCCCGGGTCCTCCAGTGCGCGGGCCACCGCGTCGAGGCCGTCGGGGAGTCCGGTCACCGGGGCGTCGAGGAGGCGGCCGGCCAGGACGCCGTTGGCGACGGCACCGAAGAGCGCCGCGCCGATGCTCTGGCCGACCTGGCGGCAGAAGAGGACCGACGCCGTCGTCGTACCGCGCTCCGCCCAGCCGACCGTCGACTGGACGCCCACGATCAGGGGGAGCTGGAAGAGGCCGAGAGCCGCGCCGAGCAGGAGCATGAGGAGGGCGGGGTGCCAGGGCTCACCGGGGTAGGGGAGGAGCGGGAAGGCCAGCAGGATCAGCAAGGCCGCGCTCATGCCGGTGATGGCGGTCCGGCGGAAGCCGATGCGGTTGTAGACCCGGTCGGAGAAGGCCGCCGCGACGGGCCAGCTCAGCGTCATCACGGAGAGCACGAACCCGGCGGCTATCGGGCCCAGTCCCAGCACCGACTGGGCGTACGTGGGCAGGAAGACGGTCGGCGCGACCATCAGCAGGCCCATCGCGCCGAGCGCCAGGTTGACCGAGGCGATGGTGCGCCGCCGCCACACCCAGCCCGGGATGATCGGCTCCGCTGCCCGCCGTTCGATCACGACGGTCAGCGCCGCCAGCACCGCGCTGATCGAGAACAGGCCGAGCGAGGGCGCCGAGAGCCAGGGCCAGGCGACGCCGCCCTGCACGAGTGCCGTGAGCAGCAGGGTGCCGGTCGCGAAGACGGCGAGCGCGCCCGCCCAGTCGACGCGGGGCCGGGCGGCGGGCCGGGGGCGGGAGGGTTCGTGGAGGTGGCGGACGACCAGCCAGAGGGCGACGGCTCCGACCGGGAGGTTGATCAGGAAGATCCACCGCCAGTCCGCGTACCCGGCGAGCAGCCCGCCGACCACCGGTCCGGCGACCGCGGAGGTGGCCCACACCGTCGACAACTTCGCCTGGATGCGCGGTCGTTCCTTGAGGGGGTAGAGGTCGGCCGCGATGGTCTGCACCGTGCCCTGGAGTGCGCCGCCGCCCAGCCCCTGGACGATGCGGAAGGCGATGAGCGCGGCCATGTTCCAGGCGGCCGCGCAGAGGACGGACCCGATCAGGAACAGGATGATCCCGGCTATCAGGACCGGCTTGCGGCCGAAGGTGTCGGAGAGCTTCCCGTACAGGGGGAGTGTGACGGTGACGGCCAGCAGATAGCCGGAGAAGAGCCAGGAGAAGACGGTGAACCCGCCGAGGTCGCCGACGATCTGAGGGACGGCGGTGGACACGATCGTGCCGTCGATGGCGGCCAGCGCCATGCCGAGCATGAGGGCCGCCACGACGGGGCGACGGCCCCGGGGGGTGGTGAGGGCGGGCGGCGGCGCGCTCGTGCCGTCCGGGCCGGGGTCCGCGCCGGTGCCGCCCGAGCCTGTACCGGTCCCCGCGCCCGTATCGCCTGTGCCGTTCTTGCCGTCCGTCCCGCCCACCGGGTTTCCTTCCCTATGCACGTATCTCCCGGGGCACTTTCTCATCCGGGGCGCTGGAGGGGGAGGGCCCAGGGGAACGGCGCACGGAAGGCCGCACGGAAGGGTGTGGGGAGGCCGCACGGAAAGGTGCGGGGAAGGCTGCACGGAAAGGTGCGGGGAAGGCCGCACGGAAGGGCAGGGTGCCGACGGGGCTCCGGCGGACTCCTTCGCTCCGGTTCGCCGGCCGTTCCGCCCGCCGTCCCGCTGGGCGAACGATGCCCCTGACCTCGCCTCCGCCAGGGGGACGATTCCCCTAGGGGGCGACCCCTCATAGTGGCCAGGGCCCGTTCCTCCCGGCGGAGGACGTGGCGGCAGGGGGCGTTTCCTTAACCTGTTCTTACGTCGCCGCTACGGCCCACCGCAGGGGTGCAGGTGGGGAAAACCCCACCTGAAGACTGCGCTGGGCACCATCGCGCCGGACACCGTCCAGAACCCAGACTCGGACCGTACCCAATGACGTCCAGTCAACGACCGACATAGGAGAAACACCGTGACAACGGCTGTGACCATTCCCAGGCACGGGGGCACTGGAGGGCGTACGGCCGTCGCGGCGCGAGCGCGGCAGGTCGTGAAGGCGTACGGCACCGGTGAGACCCGGGTCGTCGCGCTCGACCATGTCGACGTGGACATCGCCCGTGGGCAGTTCACGGCGATCATGGGCCCGTCCGGCTCCGGCAAGTCGACGCTGATGCACTGCCTGGCCGGGCTCGACACGGTGACGTCGGGCGAGATCTTCCTCGACGAGACCGAGATCACCAAGCTGAAGGACAAGAAGCTCACCCAGCTCCGGCGCGACCGGATCGGGTTCATCTTCCAGGCGTTCAACCTGCTCCCGACGCTCAACGCGATCGAGAACATCACGCTGCCGATGGACATCGCGGGTCGCAAGCCCGACGCCGCCTGGCTCCAGCAGGTCGTGGAGACCGTCGGGCTCGCCGAGCGCCTCAAGCACCGCCCGACCCAGCTCTCCGGCGGTCAGCAGCAGCGCGTCGCCGTCGCCCGGGCGCTCGCCGCCCGGCCGGAGATCATCTTCGGTGACGAGCCCACCGGGAACCTGGACTCCCGCGCCGGGGCCGAGATCCTGTCCTTCCTCCGCAAGTCGGTCGACGAGCTGGGGCAGACCATCGTCATGGTCACCCACGACCCCGTCGCCGCTTCCTACTCGGACCGGGTGCTGTACCTCGCCGACGGTTCCATCGTCGACGAGATGCACAACCCGACCGCGGAACAGGTCCTCGACCGCATGAAGCACTTCGACGCACGTGGGCGGACGTCATGACTGTCTGGAAGACCTCCCTGCGCAACTTCTTCGCGCACAAGGGCCGGATGGCCCTCTCCGCGGTGGCGGTGCTGCTGTCCGTCGCGTTCGTCTGCGGCACGCTCGTCTTCACCGACACGATGAACACCACCTTCGACAAGATCTTCGCCGTGACCTCGCCCGACGTCACCGTCAGCCCGAAGAACGCCGGCGAGAACGACGAGCAGCCCGACAACGGCAAGCCCGTCACCCTGCCCGCCTCCGTCATCCAGGAGGTCGAGAAGGCCGACGGGGTGAAGAGAGCCCAGGGCGTCGTCGTCTCCATGGCGGTCACCGTCGTCAACAGCGAGAACAAGAACATGGGCTCCGAGACCGGAGCCCCGACGATCGCGGGCAACTGGACCGAGAACGACCTGCGTTCCATGGAGATCACCTCCGGACACGCGCCCCGCGGCCCCACCGACGTGATGGTCGACGCCGACACCGCGAAGAAGCACAAGCTGAAGATCGGTGACGAGCTGCGCACCATCGCCGCCACCGGCGACACCAGGGCGAAGATCAGCGGCATAGCCGCCTTCACCGTCACCAACCCGGGCGCGGCGATCGTCTACCTCGACACCGCCACCGCCCAGAAGCAGCTCCTCGGCGCCCCCGACGTCTTCACGCAGATCTCGGTCACCGCCGAGGGCGGCGTCAGCGACACCCAGCTCAAGAAGAACGTGGCCGCAGCCCTCGACGGCTCGAATGCGTACAAGCTCCAGACCCAGCAGGAGGCCGCCGACGCCAACAAGGACTCCATGGGCGCCTTCCTGGACGTCATGAAGTACGCGATGCTCGGCTTCGCCGGAATCGCCCTCCTCGTCGGCATCTTCCTCATCGTCAACACCTTCTCGATGCTGGTCGCCCAGCGGACCCGCGAGATCGGCCTGATGCGGGCCATCGGCTCCAGCCGCAAGCAGGTCAACCGGTCCGTGCTGCTGGAGGCGGTCCTCCTCGGCATCGTCGGCTCCGTCCTCGGCGTCGCCGCCGGCGTCGGACTCGCCGTCGGGCTGATGAAGCTGATGGGCGCCGTGGGCATGGAGCTGTCCATCGGGGACCTCACCGTCGCCTGGACGACCCCGGCGCTCGGCCTCGTGCTCGGCGTCATCGTCACCGTCCTCGCCGCGTACGTCCCGGCCCGCAGGGCCGGCAAGGTCTCCCCGATGGCGGCGATGCGCGACGCCGGGACCCCCGCCGACAGCAGGTCCGGCTGGATCAGGGCCGGTATCGGCCTGGTCCTCACGGCAGCCGGCGGTGCGGCCCTGTGGGCGACGACCCAGGCGGACAAGGCCACCGAAGGCTCGATGTTCCTCGCCGTCGGCGTACTGCTGACCCTGATCGGCTTCATCGTGATCGGCCCGCTCCTGGCCGGTGTGGTGGTGCGGGCCCTGGGCGTCGTCGTCCTGCGGCTCTTCGGCCCGGTCGGCCGGCTGGCCGAGCGCAACGCCCTGCGCAACCCCCGGCGTACGGGAGCGACCGGCGCCGCCCTGATGATCGGGCTCGCCCTGGTGGCCTGCCTGTCCGTCGTCGGGTCGTCCATGGTGGCCTCGGCCACCGAGGAGCTCGACAAGTCGGTCGGCGCGGACTTCATCGTCCAGGACAGCGGCACCGGCCGCCCGATCGTGCCCCAGGCCGCCGACGCCGTGCGCGCCGTTCCCGGCCTGGCGCACATGACCGACTACACCTTCGTCCAGGCCAAGATCACCGCCCCGAACGGGAAGACGGAGGACGAGGGGATCACCGCCGCCGACCCGACGTACCAGCAGGACGTCCGCCGCACCGTCGTCTCCGGTGACCTCGCGAAGGCGTACGGCAAGGACGCCATGTCCGTCGGGGACGAGTACGCCGAGCGGCACGGGGTGAAGGTCGGCGACACGATCACCGTCGCCTTCAAGGCGGGCGAGACCGCGAAGCTCAAGGTCGCGGCCATCACCTCCGACGACACCAACATCGACCGCGGCGCGATGTACACCAACCTCACGACGGCGGCGTCCTACGTCCCGGCCGACCGGATGCCGCACAACGTGGTGATGTTCGCCCAGGCAGAGGAGGGCAAGGAGAAGGAGGCGTACGCGGCCCTCAAGAGCGCCATGGCCGAGTACCCGGTCTACCAGGTGCAGAACCAGGCCGACTTCAAGGAACAGCTGAAGGACCAGATCGGCCAGTTGCTGAACATCGTCTACGGTCTGCTCGCCCTGGCGATCATCGTCGCGGTGCTCGGTGTCGTGAACACCCTCGCCCTCTCCGTGGTCGAGCGGACCCGCGAGATCGGTCTGATGCGCGCCATCGGGCTCTCCCGCCGCCAGCTGCGCCGCATGATCCGGCTGGAGTCCGTGGTCATCGCCCTCTTCGGGGCGCTGCTGGGACTCGGACTCGGGATGGGCTGGGGCACGGCAGCGCAGAAGCTGCTGGCTCTGGAGGGCCTGGAGGTCCTGGACATCCCGTGGCCGACGATCCTCACGGTCTTCGCCTGCTCCGCCCTCGTCGGACTGTTCGCCGCTCTCGTCCCGGCCTTCCGGGCGGGCCGGATGAACGTCCTGAACGCCATCGCGACGGACGGGTGAGCG
This sequence comes from Streptomyces anulatus, assembly GCF_000721175.1. GTDB lineage: Bacteria > Actinomycetota > Actinomycetes > Streptomycetales > Streptomycetaceae > Streptomyces > Streptomyces anulatus_C. Next base: position 115,054 of record NZ_JOEZ01000008.1, on the reverse strand, counting down.
GGGCCCGTCCGCCCGGTAGCGGTGACCTTCCGGGTGTCACCGTAGGATGACCAGCAGGCCCCGGGGCGTTCCTCCAAACGCCCCGGGGCCGAGCCCGTTCCCCGTTCTCCGGCCGCCTGTTTTCCGCGTCGGCCCGCGTTCTCCGGCCGCCTGTTTTCCGCGTCGGCCCGCGTTCTCCGGCCGCCCGTTTTCCGCGTCGGCCCGCGTTCCTCGCCCCCGTTCCCCGTTCCGGCCCGCCGGTCACATGACACGTGCGGACGGGCCGGTTGTACGGGCGACGGCCGCCGGCTCGCCCGTTGCGGGCGCGACTGTCACCCCCGAGCCGTAGGCTGGGAACCCCCGGCCCCCGGGGGTGCCCGGCGGATCATGGCCGGGGCCACGACGCCTGGCACGACACCGCGGCGTTGCCGAAGCGCCCGAATCGCTCCGCGATGAGGACGCTCCGGCGCCTTGCGATGCGCCGCACCGGACGCGCGGCCCTTTCCGGCCCTGATCCGCCGGGTACCCACGACGTGTCGGGCCCTTCGCGTTGCCCCCTGGCAGCAGCCGGCTGCCAGGGACCCCTGAGCTACCCCTGATCTGATCCCGGACGGAAACTTCATGAGCCTGCACGGTCTGCTGGATGTCGTCGTTACGGACCCGGCGCTCGCCGAGGCGGTGAAGGCCGCCGGGGACGGGCACCGGACACATGTCGACCTGGTGGGCCCACCCGGTGCCCGGCCGTTCGCCGTGGCCGCGCTGGCCCGGCAGACCGGCCGCACCGTGCTGGCCGTCACCGCGACGGGCCGGGAGGCCGAGGACCTGGCCGCCGCGCTGCGCACCCTCCTGCCGCCGGACACCGTTGCGGAGTACCCGTCCTGGGAGACCCTGCCGCACGAGCGGCTCTCGCCCCGCTCGGACACCGTGGGCCGCCGGCTCGCCGTGCTGCGGCGGCTGGCGCATCCCCGTGCGGACGACCCGGAGACCGGCCCGGTCTCGGTGGTCGTCGCACCGGTCCGTTCCGTGCTTCAGCCGCAGGTCAAGGGGCTCGGCGAGCTGGAGCCGGTGGCGCTGACCAGCGGGCAGAGCGCGGATCTGGGCGAGGTGGTGGACGCTCTGGCGGCCGCCGCGTACTCCCGGGTCGAACTGGTCGAGAAGCGCGGTGAGTTCGCCGTACGCGGCGGGATCCTGGACGTCTTCCCGCCGACCGAGGAGCACCCCCTCCGGGTGGAGTTCTGGGGCGACGACGTCGAGGAGATCCGCTACTTCAAGATCGCCGACCAACGGTCCCTGGAGGTCGCGGCGCACGGGCTGTGGGCCCCGCCCTGCCGTGAGCTGCTGCTGACCGACCAGGTCCGCGAGCGGGCCGCGGCGCTGGCAGAGGCCCACCCGGAGCTGGGCGAGCTGCTCGGCAAGATCGCCGAGGGCATCGCCGTCGAGGGCATGGAGTCCCTGGCCCCGGTCCTGGTCGACGACATGGAGCTGCTGCTCGACGTCCTGCCGAAGGACGCGATGGCGCTGGTCTGCGACCCGGAGCGGGTCCGCACCCGGGCGGCCGACCTGGTCGCCACGAGCCAGGAGTTCCTCCAGGCGTCGTGGGCGGCGAGCGCGGGCGGCGGCGAGGCCCCGATCGACGTGGGCGCGGCCTCGCTGTGGGGCATCGCGGACGTCCGGGACCGGGCCCGTGAGCTGGACATGATGTGGTGGTCGATCTCCCCGTTCGCGGCCGACGCCGCCGACCACGACGACGACACCCTCCAGCTCTCCATGCACGCCCCGGAGGCGTACCGGGGCGACACCGCCCGCGCGCTCGCCGACACCAAGGGCTGGCTGGCCGACGGCTGGCGCACGGTGTACGTGACGGAGGGCCAGGGCCTCGCCGCCCGTACGGTCGAAGTACTGAGCGGCGAGGGCATCGCGGCCCGCCTCGACGCGGACCTCACCGAGATCACCCCGTCCCTGGTCCACGTCTCCTGCGGTGCCATCGACCAGGGGTTCGTCGCCCCGGCGCTGAAGCTCGCCGTGCTCACCGAGACGGACCTGACCGGCCAGCGCACCGCCACGAAGGACCTGGGCCGGATGCCGGCCCGCCGCCGGAAGACGATCGACCCGCTGACGCTGGAGGTCGGCGACTACATCGTCCACGAGCAGCACGGTGTCGGCCGGTACGTGGAGATGGTGCAGCGCACGGTCCAGGGCGCGACCCGCGAGTATCTGCTCGTCGAGTACGCCCCCGCCAAGCGCGGCCAGCCGGGCGACCGTCTCTACATCCCGACCGACCAGCTGGAGCAGGTCACCAAGTACGTCGGCGGCGAGGCCCCGACCCTGCACCGGCTCGGCGGCGCGGACTGGACGAAGACGAAGCAACGGGCGAAGAAGGCGGTCAAGGAGATCGCCGCGGACCTGATCAAGCTCTACTCCGCCCGGATGGCGGCCCCCGGACACGCCTTCGGCGCGGACACCCCCTGGCAGCGCGAGCTGGAGGACGCCTTCCCGTACGCGGAGACGCCCGACCAGCTGTCCACGATCGCCGAGGTCAAGGAGGACATGGAGAAGACCGTCCCGATGGACCGGCTGGTCTGCGGCGACGTCGGCTACGGCAAGACGGAGATCGCGGTCCGGGCGGCGTTCAAGGCGGTCCAGGACGGCAAGCAGGTCGCGGTCCTCGTCCCCACGACCCTCCTCGTCCAGCAGCACTACGGCACGTTCACCGAGCGCTACTCCCAGTTCCCGGTCAACGTGAGGGCGCTGAGCCGCTTCCAGTCGGACACGGAGTCCAAGGCGACGCTGGAAGGCCTCAGGGACGGCTCGGTCGACCTGGTCATCGGCACCCACCGCCTCTTCTCCTCCGAGACGAAGTTCAAGGACCTCGGCCTGGTCATCGTGGACGAGGAGCAGCGGTTCGGCGTCGAGCACAAGGAGCAGCTGAAGAAGCTCCGCGCCAACGTCGACGTGCTCACGATGTCCGCCACCCCCATCCCCCGTACGCTCGAGATGGCGGTCACCGGCATCCGCGAGATGTCCACGATCACCACTCCGCCGGAGGAGCGCCACCCGGTGCTCACCTTCGTCGGACCGTACGAGGAGAAGCAGATCGGCGCGGCCGTACGGCGTGAACTGCTGCGCGAGGGCCAGGTCTTCTACATCCACAACCGGGTCGAGTCCATCGACCGGGCCGCCGCCCGCCTCCGCGAGATCATCCCGGAGGCCAGGATCGCCACCGCGCACGGCCAGATGTCCGAACAGTCCCTGGAACAGGTGGTGGTGGACTTCTGGGAGAAGAAGTTCGACGTCCTGGTCTCCACGACGATCGTCGAGTCCGGCATCGACATCTCCAACGCCAACACCCTGATCGTGGAGCGCGGCGACAACTTCGGCCTCTCCCAGCTCCACCAGCTGCGCGGCCGGGTCGGCCGTGGCCGCGACCGCGGCTACGCCTACTTCCTCTACCCGCCCGAGAAGCCCCTGACGGAGACCGCCCACGAGCGCCTCGCCACCATCGCCCAGCACACCGAGATGGGTGCGGGCATGTACGTGGCGATGAAGGACCTGGAGATCCGCGGCGCGGGCAACCTCCTGGGCGGCGAGCAGTCCGGCCACATCGCGGGCGTCGGCTTCGACCTGTACGTCCGCATGGTCGGCGAGGCCGTCGCCGACTACCGGGCCCAGATGGACGGCAGCGTGCAGGAGGAGCCGCCGCTGGAGGTCAAGATCGAGCTCCCGGTCGACGCGCACGTCCCGCACGACTACGCCCCCGGCGAGCGGCTGCGCCTCCAGGCGTACCGCGCGATCGCCTCGGCCTCGTCGGAGGACGACATCCGCGCGGTCCGCGAGGAACTGACCGACCGCTACGGCCCGTTGCCCGAACCGGTCGAGAACCTCCTCCTGGTCGCCGGCCTGCGCATGCTGGCCCGCGCCTGCGGAGTCGGCGAGATCGTCCTCCAGGGCTCCAACATCCGCTTCGCCCCGGTGGAGCTCCGCGAGTCCCAGGAGCTGCGCCTGAAGCGCCTGCACCCCAAGACGGTCATCAAGCCGGCCGCCCACCAGATCCTGGTCCCGCGCCCGACGGCCGGAAAGATCGGCGGCAAGCCGGTCATCGGCCGCGAACTGCTGGCGTGGACGGGGGAGTTCCTGACGACGATCCTGGGGTCGTAGGCCCGCGTACCGAGTGAACGACGGGCCCCGCCGGGCTGACCGGCGGGGCCCGACGCGTCTGGCCCCGGAGCCGCTACGGCGTCGCGGGCCGCTTGAACGCGGCCCACACTGTCTTGCCCACGACGTGGTGGTCGACGCCGAAGTCTGCGGCGAGTTCACCGACGAGGAACAGCCCGCGCCCTGAGCAACTGCTGCCGTCCGCGTGCTGAATCTCCGGCTGCCCGTCGCCGCTGTCCCGGACCGCCAGTCGTACGAGGTCGTCCGTCAGGTCGAGCCGGACGGCGAATTCCCGTCCCGGTGGGACGCCGTGGAGCAGGGCGTTGGTCGCCAGCTCCGAGGCGCAGAGCTGTATGTCGTCGATCAGGTCCGTGAGCTGCCACTCCCTGAGGACCTGGGCGACGAAAGCGCGTGAGGCACCGACGGAAGTGCGCCGTCGGGGAAAGCGCCGTAACTGCGAAGAGGACACGGTGGTTCACCGCCTTGCTCGTGGGCCGCAACGGGATGACCGTACTGCTATTCGCGAAAGGTGGCAAGATACTCTTTGGGGTGTTCGACGGAGTCGCCTACCGTGTGCACCGGCAAGGTCCGTCGTCGGCGAAGGAGGAGGCCATGGGCGAGGGTGAAGTGATCAGCGCGTCCGCTCACTACCTGACGCCGACGGAGGGCGGAGGCGACGTCTGGAGCGCCGAGGCGGCGTCGGCGGGGCGTCGCGGCACGCAGAAGATCGTGAGCGCCGGTGAAGTCGCCGCCCCGGAGCGGGTGGCCGGCCTGCTTGCGGTGGAACAGGGCGGACAGGTCGTCGGACGGCGACGGATTATGTATCTCGACGGCGAACCGTGCGAGTTGACCGACACCTACTACCCCGTGGAGATCGCGCGGGGCACAGGGCTGGCCGGCACGGCGAAGATCCGAGGAGGAGCCGCCCGGCTGCTCGCCGAACTCGGGCACGTAGGAGTCCGTGCCAGGGAAGACGTGGCCGCCCGCATGCCGTCCGAGCGCGAGCGGGCGGAGCTGGCCCTGATGGCCGACGAGCCGGTCCTCGAACTGACACGGCTCACCCTGGACGCGGATGACCGGCCTGTCCAGGTCGATGTGATGGTCATGCCTCCCCGAGGCCAGAAGCTGCGGTACGAGATCAGGATCGGATAACGGTGCACGGACCGGAGACGGAAGAGGCGGACGGCCGTCCGCTGCACGAGCGGATCGCGGCCGACCTGCGGGACGACATCATGGCCGGGGACCTGGCTCCGGGTGACAGCCTCCCCTCGACCACACAGTTGAAGCAGCGGTTCGGCGCGGCGAACGCCACGGTTCAGAAGGCCTTGCAGCTCCTCAAGGGCGAGCATCTCGTGGTCGGCAGGGCAGGCGCGTCGGTGACCGTACGCGAACATCGGCAGCGCACGATACGGCCTGCCGCGTACATGGCGCCGTCCCCGACGGGAGAGCCCTACCGCTGGCTGACCGAAGCGGCAAACGGGGGCACGCGCGCCCGCAGCACGCTCCTGGACGTTACGCAGACCGAACCGCCGGCGGACGTCGCGGACGCGCTGGCGCTCCAGCCGGGCGGCACGGCGATCCTCCGCCACCAACTCCTGTCGATCGACGACGAACCTGCGGAACTTGTCTCCTCGTACTACCCGCCGGACATTGCCGATGGCACCGCCATCACCGAAACACGCCGCATCCCCGGAGGCACGCCTACCCTCCTGGCCTCGCTCGGCTACCCGCCCCGGCTCAGCGTCGACCGGGTGTCGGCGCGTGTAGCGACGCAGGAGCAGTACCGGCTGCTCCGGCTCCCCGGGGACCTGCCGGTCCTGCGTACGCTGCGGGTGGTGTTCAGCGACGACGATCGGCCCATCGAGGCCACGGTGATGGTCAAGGCGGGTCACCTGTACGAGGTTCAGTACGAGTTCACGCCCGAGTGACGCCCGGGCGCTCTCCCTAGGGATGCCAGTGGGGGATGGCAGAGTGGCGTGGGTGAAGGGGAATCGGCAGGCAGGGCGGCGAGCCCGAACCACCCTCATCGCGGGTACGTGCGTGGTGCTGGTGCTCTGTCTGACGTACGTACTGGGCTTCGGTGAGGGTGCCAAGAGCCTGACGGACCGGGTGGCCGTGGTCAGCGCGGCGCTGGGTGTCCTGACGCTGGCCGTCGCCCTTCGGCGAGGTACGGAAGCTGTTCCGGCGGAGGATGGAGCGGCCCTGGCAGGGAGGCTTACGCAGGCGGTATCGAGTGCGGAGCTGTTGTCGCGGCGTGTCATTGGCGGCGACCGGGTTCCTGTGCGCGTCTCGTTCGCCTTCCGACCTTCTCCGCACGGGAGGAGCGCAACGAGACCCTTGGTTCCGAATGGAACGCTGGACGGGCTGGTCGTGGACCACCGGGCCATCCGCCCCCGCCGCCTGGTGATCACGGGTGAGCCTGGGGCCGGAAAGTCCGTGCTGGCGCGAGTGTTCGTCGCAGAGTTCAACAGGAGCCGGGCGGACGAGGAACCGGTGCCCGTGCTGCCGCCGCTCGGTGACTGGGGACGGCAGGAGCTCTTCCGCGACTGGGTCGTCAGGCATCTCGTACGGGACTACGGCAGCACCTCCGCGCATGCCGCTCAGTTGATGGACTCGGGCCTCGTGCTCCCCGTCCTCGACGGACTCGACGGACTCGACGGACTCGACGAGCTGGACGAGCCGGTGATGCCGCTCCCGGAGTCACGAGCGCAGCAGGTGGTGGACGCGCTGACCGGCTACCAGAGCGGGTTGGAACCGGCGCCGGTCGTGCTGACCTGCCGGACCGACCTGTACGAGGTCCTGGGCCGTCGCGGGGAACCGGGGGCCCGGGCGTCGATCGGACCGCATCGACGCCCGGGCGAGGGAAGGCCGTTGTCATCCCTCGGCGGTGGTCTCCCGGCTCAGCGGTCCAAAGTCCTCGGCCTCCACCGCTCCGCCGACACGGCAGACGTCACTTCACCACGACGTTGTCCCCGGACGACGTCGACGCCCCGGTGGTGGTGTTGCCGTAGTACGCCCAGCGCCACGTACCCGACTTGGAGGCCTTCACGGTCGTCTTGAGCTTGCCCGAGCCGTCCGCGTACACCTTCTTGACCGTGCTGTAGGAGGCCGAGCCGGAAGGCTTGAACTGCAAGCTCACGTGGCGGCCACCGTAATAGGCGTACTTCCTGGTTTCCCAGTTGGCCCGAGTGACCTTTCCGGTCACGGTGATGGTCCTGCCCTTGACCACCGGTTCCGGTGAGGCGTTGACGGTCAGACGGGAGTTGCGCTGGACGTAGACCGTCATGCCCTTGTCGTCGACGTCACCGCTGCCGTCCTTGAAACGCACCTCGGCCCCGACCCTCCAGGCCCCGGCCTCGCTGTTACGCATGTCCCACACGCTCGGGTCGAAGTACATCGTCTCGTTGATGTCGCAGGCGCCGACCTGGTTGGGGCAGTCGTTCGTCTCGATCGAGTGCCACAGCTGTTCCTCCCCACTGTTGCGGTGGAGGAACACCAACCCCGGCGCCTTCCACGGCTTCGTGGTCGTCATCCGGAAGGAGGCGGGCACCGCGACCTCCTTCGTCGTCCCGATGACGATCGGCTTGCCGCCGTTCACCTGGACACGGGTGAACGATGCCCCGCCCTCGGCCGCCCCGGCCGGCACCGCGGCCACGGCCGTGAACACCGCCGCCGCACCACCGGCCACGACGACTCTCCAGACCTGCTTCCCCACCTGATCTCCGATCTCCGTACGGAAGGCACCGAAGGCGCATCCCTCCGGCGCCTTACAGACAGCCGGCATCAACACAGGGTTGTACACCCGCGAATCACGATGAGGCATCAGGCGATCCCCGCCTCCCGCCAGGCCCTGGGCGGGACCTCGTACGGCGCTCAGGAAACGCCCGTGGGGCAGCCCAGGGGCGCCCCCGTCAGCCGTCGCGGCCGTCCTCCGGAGTGAAGATCAACGCGGTGAGGGACCGGAACGCCTCCTCCGGATCCCGGCCCTCCATCGCGTCCGACAGGTTGCCGCTGAGCAGCAGCGTCGCGAAGCCGTGGGCCAGGGACCAGGCGGCCACCCCCGCGAGGCGGTCGTCCTCGCCCCGTCCGTCCGGCGGGAGGTCCGCCACGCCCGCGCGCAGCGCGTCGGTCGCCCTGGCGCGGGCGGCGAGCAGGTCCGGGTCGTCGGTCCGGTAGAGGTCCGGCTGGAACATCACCTGGAAGTGCGCGGGGTGCGTCGCCGCGAACCGTACGTACGCCACGCCCCGCTCCCGGAGGTCCGGTGCCCCGGTCAGCGCGTCGGCGAACAGCGCGTACCCCTCGGCGGCCACGGCGGTCAGCAGGCCCGTGCGGTCCTTGAAGTGGTGCGCGGGCGCGGCGTGCGAGACGCCCGCCCGGCGGGCCAGGTCGCGCAGGCTCAGGGCGGCGGGGCCTTCGGCGGCGATGACGTCGAGGGCGGCGGTCAGGACGGCGCGCCGCAGGTCGCCGTGGTGGTAGGTGCGTTCGCGCTCGCTGCTCATGGGGAAACCCTACCCGGTATCTAGTCATTGACAAGTTTGGGCGGGGCGCGCATGCTGGAGATCCAATCTAGGCATTGACTAGATGTGCGATTCCCGTCCGGGAAGCCCGGGAGAGGCGGAGATCATGACCGGAGAACCGGCCCGAGTAAGGCAGATGTGGCACCTCCTGGAGCCCCTGCACGCCGTTCTGTACTACGCCCCCGGAGCCTTCGAAGAGGCCGCCGTGCTCGGGTACGACACCGAGGAGCGCTGGTCGAGTTACTTCGCCTGGCGCGCGGCTCCGCTGGGGGCGGTGGGAGCGGCGGAGGTGGTCCGGACGTTCCACAGCTTCGCTCCGGCGATGGTGGACCGACACGTTCCGGCCGTCTGGGCGACCGCCCGACCCGAGGCCGTGCTCGCGGCCCGGCTGCGGGCGGTCGACCGGGCCTACCGGGCGCTGTTCGGGGACCGGGTGGAGGGACCGGAGTTCGCGGAGGCCGCCGCACTGGCCCGCCGTGCGGCGGAGGCGGCCCGGGGCCCTCAGGGCGCGGGGGCGGCCCCGGGCGGTCAGGTGTCCGACGGCATGGGCCCCGCCAACTCCGCGCTGCCCTGGCCCGAGACCCCGCACCTGGCGCTCTGGCAAGCGGCGACCGTTCTGCGTGAACACCGGGGCGACGGGCACGTCGCCGCCCTGACCGAGGCCGGCCTCGACCCGGTCGAGTCGCTGGTCTCCTTCGCGGCGGTCGGCGCGGCCCGCCCCGAGGTGTTCGCAAGCCGGGGGTGGCGCACGGAGGAGTGGGGCGCGGCCCGGCAGCGCCTCCAGGAGCGCGGGCTGCTGGCGGCGGACGGTACGGCCACGGACGCGGGGCGCGAGCTGCGCGCGAAGGTGGAGCTGCGCACCGACGAGGAGGCCGCCGCGCCGTGGCGGGCGCTGGGGGAGCCGGGGCGCGAGCGGCTGGCGGAACTGCTGGGGGAGCCCTGGCTGGAGGTCATCGGCTCGGGGATGCTGCCCGCGGAGAACACCCTCGGCATCGGGAAGGTGTGACCCGCATCGGGGAGCGCTGAGTGCTGAAGCGCAGTCATGGAAGGGCTCCTGGCGGGGAAGACGCCCATAGGATCCTCGGTGTTCGGTCTTCCCCCCGTCAGGACGGCTTCACGTGATAGCTCCCCGTACCTCCCGAGCGGCCCTGCCCGCCCTCGGCGCCCTCGTCGCGATCGCCCTGGCGGGCGGCTGCAACCCCGACGACCTCGCGGCCGACGGCGGCGGCACGAGCGGCGGGACCAACGGCGGCGCGCAGTCCGCCGAGGGCTTCGGCGTGAGCCCGCTGGACAACCCGGACGGTACGAAGCCGGGCCTGGCCCCCCTCACCACCGACGCGGACCGGGCCGCCGCCCGGAAGGTCATCGAGAAGGTCGCCACCAAGGGGCGCGGCCCGAAGACGGGTTACGAGCGGAAGAAGTTCGGCTACGCCTGGAAGGACGGCATCGACGGCATCCCGCTCGCCCGCAACGGCTGCGACACCCGCATTATCTCTATGCTTCGCGCCGTGATGGATCCGTTCTCGCAGCGTATGCAGGGTGTGGTCGGCTGTGCGTAGTGAGAGGCACATGAGTCACAGGCCGCTGTGTACGCGCGGGAAGAGGGTCGTCCTTACGGCCACCGTTGCCGTCACGCTCGTCGCAGGCTGTGATGGCCTGGAGCCGGGCGGAAGCTCCGCGGGATCCGGACCGGACGCCGCTGCCGGGCGGGCGGCGAGCCCGCTGACGAATCCGGACGGAACGAAGCCGGGGCTCGGCGCGCTCGCGTCGGAGGCGGACAAGGCGAACGCGCGCAAGCTCGTCGACAAGCTCACAGTCAAGGGGCGTGGGCCGAAGACGGGCTACGAACGCGACAAGTTCGGCTATGCGTGGATGGACACGGCGGATGGGGTGCCGCTGGCGAGGAACGGTTGTGACACCCGGAACGACTTGCTGGAACTTCATGGACAGGACATCGAGTTTCGTAGGGGTTCCGACTGCGTGGTCGTGTCGATGAACCTGTACGACCCGTACACCGGCAAGGCCATCGCCTGGAAGAAGGCCAAGGCCACCGAGGTACAGATAGACCACGTGGTGCCGTTGTCGTACGCCTGGCAGATGGGCGCCTCGCGTTGGAGCAAGGAGAAGCGGCAGCAACTGGCCAACGACGTGCTGAATCTTCTGCCGGTCTCGGGTCCCGCGAACTCCGCCAAGCGGGACTCGGGCCCGGCGTCCTGGCTGCCGCCGAACAAGTCGATCCGGTGCTCGTACGCAGTGCGGTTCGCACAGGTGGCCTTCAAGTACGACCTCGCGGTGACGGCGGCGGACAGGACGACGATGTTGAAGCAATGCCAGGGCTGACAGCATCCCCATGGCTATCCGGGCCTCGGCGTTGAGGGTTCTGTCTCGGACATGGTGGCTAAGGTGCGCTGTTATGGACGCTGCCGATCTCGACCGTCAGGCCCGGACCTTGTCCGGGTGCATTCCTCCACTCCTGGTCTCCCGGCTTCTTGAGATCGGCCACAGTGAAGAGGTGGAGGCCCAAGCCCGTCGCGGGGAGTGGTTCTGCGCGCGGGCCTGGGCGCAGCTGCTCAGTGACCGGGGTCGGCAAGCCGAGGCGCTGGAGGTGCTTTCTCCGTACGTTGCCACTGGCTGGTGGTCGGCAGCATGGACCCAGGCGGAGCTGCTGGAGAGCTGGGGGCGGTCAGAGGAAGCGATTGCGCTGGCCCTGCCGTACGCGAGCACGGGAGGGCCCCCGTTGGAGTATTTCGCGCGTCTGCTGGCGCGGCACGGTCGTACGGACGAGGCAGTTACTCGGCTGAGCGCAGGAATTGAGGACCGGCTTCTTGCCGCCGCTCTGGTCGACATCGCCGAGGGAGCAGGCTGGGACGAAGACGTCGCTGCGCTACTGGCTGCCCGTATCCCGGACCAGCACCGCTGTGACAACCCATGGTGCTGCCACGGTCTCGACCCCGACGACGCCATCGGGCTTCTTGCCACGATCCGTGAGCGCCAGGGCCGCGTCGACGAAGCGATCGCCCTGCTGCGCACCCGGTACATCACCTCGGTCAACAACCGGGATCAGCTGGCCGACCTGCTGGCGAGACACGGTCGGATCGAGGAACTGCGCGCGTACGCGGTGACCGATCGTCTCGGTCACGCCGCGCAGCGTCTGGCTGAGGCACTGGAGGAGCGCGGTGACTTGGAAGGCGCGATCGCCGTGTACAGGCAGTCGGGCGGCTCGCAGGACTTCCGGCGCCACGGCATGGTGCGACTGGCGGAGCTCCTGGCACGGCATGGCCGAGGGGGCGAAGCGGTCGATCTGATGCGAGTCCTGGCCGAGGCCCACAACGGGGACGACTGGATCCTGCATACGTGGTCCAACCTGTGCCTCGCACAGGGCCGCCCCGAGGACGGCCTGGCGCACCTTGACGCCCTCGCAGCCGCCCGCGGGGGCGAGGAGGACTGGGACCTGTACTGGATACGTTTGCCGCCACTCATCGCCGCTCGCGACGGCGTTGATGCAGCGGTCGCACAGGCCTGCTTCCACCCTGAGGGATCCACCTCGTACGCGGCGCCGCACATCGCCGAGCTGCTTGTCGGCGCCGGACGCCCCGAGGACGCTGTTGCCGTTCTCGAACGGCACGCCCCCAAGAACAGCAACGAACTTGCCGGCCACCTCATCGACCTGGGGCGCGTCAGCGATGCCGTCGCACTCCTTCAGCAGCGTGATTCCGAGCTGGTCTCCCCTGTCCGGACCGGCTCGTTCTTCAGTGATCCCCCATTCTGATTCCGCCTCTCACGGCTGCCCGGCAGACAACACCCAAGCCGGACAGCCGCAGGTGGTGGTGGAACGCGAGCTACGGGGACGGAACAGCCCGCATGGCACGGCGCAGACTGGCTCGCGCGGCGGTGAGGTCGTCCTCCGCCTCACGCAGTTGGCCCTCCAGGGTGGCGATCCGATCTCTGGCCTCTGACAGCGCTTGCTCCAGCGCGGTATTCCGCTGCTCGATCTGCTGTACCCGATCGATCAGCTCGTGCTGGTTCACGCCCTCCAACTCGGCGCCGAGAGAGAGCCTGACCCGGTTACGGAGCCGATCGCGCTCCTTCTTGAGGTCCTTGATCTCTTCGCGGGCCAGTGCAAGGTCCGTTCGCAACCCGGCCGGAGACACCTGGGACGTTTCTGGAGTGTGGGAGTTCTGGCGACCTCGCGTCCGCTGGGCGGAGATGCCGTCCTGAACGGCCTGGTGCACCTGAGGCTGGTTGTAGACGAACCACGTGGACACCGAGGCATCCCGTGCCACTTGGGCGACGGTGATCCGTCGCCCTGAGCGGAGAAGGGCATCCACGGCGTCGAGTGCACGCCTCGTCTTGTCTTCGCTGTCCTTGGCGCGGCTGACGCGCAGCCGCTCGACCCGGGCGCTCCGGTCGTTGCCGCCGGAAGCAGCAGGAATCTTCATTCCGAGCTCCGTGTCGTGAGCGCCTGCAGAGGGATGAAGGCTGCTGCCGAACGTGCCTTGCGCAGCTCGCGTGAGGCGGATTCGACGGCGGCCCGCTCCTCGGCGGGCAGGGCGTCGAGCTTCCGCCGCATCTCGTCGGCCGACTTCGAGTATGCGCGGATCTGGTCATCGAGATTGCGTACGACCCAGTCGGCGGCCTCCATCGCGAGGGCGGCTTCCTTGTCGGCTCGCAGGTCCGCGACCTGCTGTTCCAGGGCGGGGAGGTAGGAGGGATCGGGGCGGTAGAAGTCGCATCCGGCGCACTGGAACCGGATGCGGCAGTGCCCGCCGCCGGCCTTGACGTTGCTCGGCTCGGTGCAGCCGCCGTAGGGAACACCGACGCTTTCCACCTCGTAGGCGAGGGGATCGCCGAATCCGCAGGCTGCTCCGTGCCGGTCCACGGCGAGTGCCGCGACCGTGCGCACGGCCTCCTGCTTTCTGCTGAGGGAGACTTTGTAGTACCCCATGGTCACGTCCAGTGAACGGTGGTCCATGAGCTCCCGCAGGACGTCGGGGCGAGTGCCCGCGTCCGCATGGCGCTGGGCGTAAGCGTGGCGGAAGCCGTACGGGACGACCTGGGTCCGGTCGTAAGCGAGCGGGGCGCCGTCCTCGTCGAGCCGGTCGTCCACAAGGTCTGGGATAAGTTCGTCGATCCAGTTCCGGAAGATCCGGTTGCAGAAGTGCGAAGTGTTCAGATGCCCGCGGCGCGGACGGTTGCGCTGTCCGGGCGAGGGAAACAGCCACTGGGCGCAGGCCGGTACGGCCGGTAGCGCTTCGAGCTCCCTCTGCCAGGTTTCGATCAGCTGGGCGGCGCTCTCCGAGATCGGCAGCCGACGGCCGTGGCGTCGCCGTTTGTGGTTGTCGTAGATCAGCGTCGGTTTGCCGTCGACCCGCTCCAGGCAGTCGCGGCGCAGGCTGGTGACCTCGCCCGGACGCCGGCCGGTGTCCCGGAGGACCGCGTAGACCACCTGGTACATCCGCGCGAAGTCGGCAGCCGCCCAGCCGCCGCTCGCGTACCCCGTCGAGGTGCCCAGCAGATCGAGGTGCGCGTCGAGCTGGGCGATGACATGCTCGGGGATCGCACGGCCGAGATCGTCCTCGGTCACCTCCACGGCGGCGATGCTGTGGAAGCGGGGGTTGAGCGCGAACCCGCCGGGCACGTGATCCATCATCCCGGCCTGACGGGCGTAGTCCAGGAACGCGCGCCAGTGCCGGAGCAGGGCTCTACGGTGGCTGGTGGAGTAGTCGTGACCGTCCTCGGGACGCTTGGTGATGCGGAACATGTCCACCACGGCGTTCATGTCAGCCATGGCGAGGAGCCCGGGCTCATCCCCGTGGGGGCGGCCTGCCAGCGCGGAGGACGCGATGGTCGCCGCGTAGACGGTCTGCCTTAGGTCCATGACGTTGGGGCGTGCCGTGCGGCCGTACTCCTTGACCAGCTCCCGCAGCCAACGCTGCCGTACCGGACGGAAGTCGATGTCGCCGTGGACAGCGGTGTACTTGCGACCGCGCCCTGCCGTCAGCCCGATGAGAGCGCACTCCCATACGTCGCCCGAGGTCGGATCGGTGCCCTCGAACTCGATGCGTGCGCGTCGGACGTGCTGGAGAACACCGTTCAGGACGCCGGAGGCCGCAGCCGGAAGCCCGGAGGAGAAGGAGCCGTCCAGGTCGAGGAGCGAGCCGAGTCCGGCGGGGAGGCCGGCCACGATGCGGCGTACCCGCTGGGGGACCAGGCTGATTCCGGCGTCGTCGCGCTGCTGTAGTCCATACAAGAGCTCCTGGCGGACCGCGGGGCTCATACCCGCGAGCGAGAACTGGGAGACGCCGGGCATCGCCCCGTTCGCGGAGGCGTTGGGCCTGCGGCGAGACGGATCTGGGGTGTGCGTGGTGTCGAAGTCCGCAGGGTTCCCCAGGAGGTATCGGGCTTTCCGGCAGGCGTCGCAGCGGGAGCCATGGCTCGCCACATGGGTGGTGCAGGAGGCCACGGAGCAGACGAACACGCTGGTCGTCGGATTACCAGGATCGGCAGTGAACAGTGCCTGCACGGGGTCCCACTCATCTGTCCGCCAGGCCGACGGGAGGCGCGCCGCGAGCCATGACGGCCATTCGACGGAGCCGGAGGCAACGACAGCTGAGCGGAGAGGTGCGATGGTCATCGCAGCAGCTCCGAAGCGAGGCTGTCGACGGCCGCGCGGAGATCCTCGTCCTGGGCGTGCACGTACACGGCTGTGCTCGCCGACGAGGCATGGCCCAGGAGTGTCTGCACGACGTCCGGAGCGACCCCGTTGCGAATCCAGCGGGTGGCGGCCGTATGCCGCATCATGTGCGGCCGGGCGGTCAGACCGCAGCGTCTCCCGATCCGTTCGACCACTTGCTTGGCGTTGGAGTACGACAGGGGCCGTCCCGCGTGCACGCCGACGAGATTGACGAAGACGTAGTCACAGGCGGCGGAGCCGGCCACCTGTTCACGCTCGGCGAGGTGATCGCGATAGCGATGCACCACCTCTGGCGTCAGCGGAACCATGCGAGGGCGCCCGGCCTTGGCCCGTGCCCCGTTGACGTTGTCCTGCCGAGGCCTGACGTGCAGGTGCGCGCCACCAGTCCGGCAGCCGAGATGGCTGGAATCGGGGAGTAGATGCATGTCCTCTCGCCGCAGTCCGAGGGCTTCGCCGATGCGGAGGCCGGCTTCCAGGAGGACGGTCAGCAGTAGCCGGTCACGCGCGGTGCGAGCGGCCCTGAGGATCTGATCCGTCTGGGCTCGGGTGAGCGTCTGCGGTGCCCGCTCGATCTCCGGCGCCTTCAGGACGCGGGCTTTGATCATCAGGTGTTGGCCGCCCTCGCCGGGATCGAAGCCGGCGGGGGCGTGGGCGAGGAAGCGCGGCTCGCTGAGACGCGCGGCGACTTCGTGGGCCACGTGTCCCTGGACTGCACAGAAGCGGAGGAACTCACACACCGCGGTGAGCGTGGCGTTGACCGTCCTGCCGGACGGAGGCCGCCCGTACTGGGTCGGCGTTCGCTCGACGTGGAACTTGAACAGACTCATGTCCCCGAGCCGGACGGTCCTCCAGTCGGTACCCCGCTCTGCGCACCAGTTGAGGAAGCGGCCGATTCTGGGGATGTACGCGCGCTGTGTCTGCGGTGACCGCCCGGCTCCGCGCAGGTACAGGGAGAACCCACGGACTTCGGGGTGGGGCGCGTACGTCTCCTCGTCGACCAGGAGCCAGGTGGTCTCGCCGTTGCTGGGCGAGACGGCCTTCTCCGTGCGTAACGTCATGGATCTGCTTCCTGTCTCCGTCGTCTCTCATGTGCCTCATGGCATGACTGATAACGGTGAGGGACAGGAGTGGGTTACGGCTGTGCCTCATGTGCATCGCGATCGGGAGAGAGATGGAGATAACCCGCAACGACCTGCTCGCCCGGGACGGCAAGGACATCGAGCGCAAGGCGGGATCCGACTGCGTGGTCATGTCGATGACCCTCCAGGACCCCTACACCGGCGAGAGCATCGACTGGCGCAAGCAGCAGGCCACCGAGGTGCAGATCGACCATGTGATGCCGCTGTCCTACAACTGGCAGATGGGCGCGGCCCGCTGGAACGAGTCCAAGCGCGAACAGATCGCCAACGACCCGCTCAACCTCATCCCGGTGGACGGCCCCGCGAACAACGCCAAGAGGGACTCGGGCCCCGCCTCCTGGCTGCCGCCGTACAAGCCGGTCCGCTGCTCCTACGCGGTGCGGTTCGCCCAGGTCTCGTTGAAGTACGAACTCCCGGTCACGGAGGCCGACAAGAAGGCCATGCTCACCCAGTGCGGCGGCTGAGCGGCGCCGCCGCACCGGGGAGCGGACCTCAGACCTTGCCGCCGCAGATGACGTCGTACGGGCGGCCTATCGCCATCATCAGCTGCATGGGCTCGGTGGTCGCCGCCGGGCACTCCTTCTTGTCCTTGACGAGTCCGAGGACCTTGAAGTCCTCAGCCCCGGCCGAGGCGCAGGTGATCTCCTTGGCGGTCGCCGAGATGCAGTCGCCCTCGACGAGCTGGCCGCCGCCGGCGCCCGCGTCGCCCGGGTGGTCGTCGGACAGGTTGCGGCCGCAGACCGTGTGGGTGGGGATGCCGCCGCCCTTCTTGCCGTCGCCGGAGCCGAAGACCCGGGAGACCTGGATGATCAGGTCCGTGCCGGCCGGGCACTGGATCGAGTCGGGCATGAAGCTCGCGGGCTTGAGCTCCAGCGCCTTGAACGTCGCTCCCGACTCGTCGCAGTCGTAGGCCCGGTAGCCGTCCGGCTTGTTCTCCGGGTCCGGACCGCCGCAGTCGCCGATCTCCCACGACCCGCCCTTGCCGTCCGAGGCGGACGAGGAGGAGGACGAGGACGACTTCGACGACTCGTCACCGAAGATCTTGGACGCTCCGTAGCCCAGGCCGAGGATCACAGCGAGCACCAACAGGCTCTGCAGGCACCCGGCGGCTCTGCGGGGGCGGGTCGGTGCTGTGCCTGGCTGGGTCATGGTTCTGCTCCTCGACGGGTGGTGCACGGGGACGAAGTCACGGGTGGGGACGCGGCATGCGCACCTCATGGTTCCGGCCGGATCGCGTCGGTCTGGCGGCCGTATCGTGAGCCCGCTCAGCTCGGGGAAGCGGGCCTGGGCCTTTGGGGCGGCGGGCGCTCCAGTGGTTCGGGGCCGAGCCGATATCCGCTGGTCGGGAGGGCGTCGGCTGCTTAGGGTCGCGCGTATGGAGCTGAACATCACCACCCTCGCCGAGCGCCCGGAGCTGGCCGACGCCCTGGACCGGATGCCGGACACCTGGCCGGAGTTCGTGCTGGAGGACATCGTCGGCTGGGCGAACTTCGCCCGGATCGCCGTCGAGTTCCCCCAGTACGTGCTGGTCGCCACCGATCCCGAGGGAGTCGTGGTCGCCCGCGCCTACAGCGTGCCCTTCGTGCTGGACGCCCCCGGGCGCGGTGAACTGCCCGTCGGAGGCTGGGACCGGATGCTGCTGTGGGCGTTCGCGGACCTGCGGCGCGGGCGGACGCCCGACACGGTCGGCGCGATCGAGATCACGGTGGCCACCGGCCACCAGGGCAGGGGGATATCGGGCCGGATGCTCGCCGCGATGCGCGACAACGCGGAACTGCTCGGCTTCCGGGAGCTCGTCGCCCCGGTGCGGCCGAGCGGCAAGCACCTGCGGTCCGGCCTGCCGATGGAGGAGTACGCCCGGCTGACCCGTCCCGAGGACGGGCTGCCCGAGGACCCCTGGCTGCGGGTCCACGCCCGGGCGGGCGGAGTGGTGGACTCGGTCGCCACCGTGTCGATGACCGTGAGCGGTTCGCTCGCGCAGTGGCGGGAGTGGACCGGGCTGCCGTTCGACACGGACGGTCCGGTGGAGGTTCCGGGGGCGCTCGTCCCGGTGCACTGCGCGCTTGCGCACGGTTACGCGGTCTACGTCGAGCCCAACGTCTGGGTACGGCACCGACTGTGACGGCGCCCGGCGTGACCGCGACCCCCGCGCTGCCGCCCACCCCCGCGCTCCTCGTCGTCGACATGCAGAACACTCTGGCGGCGATGGCGTACCGGGCATCAGGCACGGTCGCGGCCATCGCCCGTCTCCAGTAGCGGGCCAGGGCGGCCGGCGTGCCGGTGGTGCTGGTGCGGCAGCGGGACGAGGAGCTGAAGCCCGGGGCCGAGGGCTGGCGGATCGTGCCCGAGCCGGCCCCCGCCCCCGGTGGGACGGTCATGCCCAAGGCCGCCCCGGACAGCTTCCTGGACACCGAACTGGACGCGGTACCGCGCGCCCGGGGGGTCACCGAGGTCGTCGTCGCCGGGTTCGCCACCGAGATCTGCGTCGAGTCCACGGCCCGGCAGGCGCTGAGCCGGGGATACGACGTGGTGCTCGTCGCGGACGGGCACACCACGTCCGTCCGCCCCGGCCCCGGCCCGTACGCCGCACCGGAGGCGTCCGTCGCGCACCCCAACGAGATCTACCGCAACCTCCGCTACCCGGGCCGCCGGGTACGGCGTACTGCCGGCGGCCGAGGTGGACTTCGGAGGCGGAGCCCCGGCAGCGGCCGGGTGACCGGGGGCGGCAGGCCCGCGCGGGCTGGGTCCTACTGCTCCAGGTCGACGATGTCCTTCGCGGCGGGCTTCTCCGCCACGACGGGCACGTCGAACTCGGACAGGTTCATCGTCATCGGCTCCTCGCCGCCTCGGGACGCGACGCGCAGGATGTACGGGTCGCCCTCGGCGGAGACGTCGATGGTGAACGTCTCCTCGCCCTCCTTCTCCGTGAGGCGCAGGGCGGGCTTGCCGGCGACCGTCGTGGGGCCCTTCTTGCGGGCGGCGTTGTCGCCCGCCTCGAACTCCTTCAGCAGTCCCTGCAGGTCGCAGAACTCGATGCTGTCCTTGGTGTCCGGGTCGGAGGCCTTCGACTCCATCCAGCGGCCCGCGATCAGCTTGACCGCCGCGTCCACGTCCGCCTTCGGCTCGCCCTTCGACTGCTCGCGCAACAGGGTCTCGTCGAGCTTGGTGTAGACCGTGTCGCCGGTCTTGCGGACCTCCATCGTGCCCGTGCCGCCCATGGTCATCGTTCCGGCGCAGTCACCTCCCAGGCTCGTCGCGAAGTCGGCCTCGACCCGGCCGTCGGAGGTGGTCATGTCGAGCCCGATCCGCAGGGACTTGACCCCGGTCGTCTTCGTGAGGGCCTTGTTCACGACCTCCGGACCGGACACACCGGCGAACGGCCCGGTCTCCTTCGGGGAGTCCGTGCCGCAGGCGGCGAGACCGAGCAGGGTCATCGCGCAGACGGTGTTGACGGATATACGGGTGATGAGACGCATGGGTCAGGCTCCGGAAGGAGAGGCGCGCGGCGCCGGTCAGTAGAGAGAGGAAAGCGGCCCTGGCGGGGCGGACCAATAACAACAGAGCTTGTGAACTGAGTCAACACAAAAGGTTCGTGACGGGTCGGGCAACGAGACTTTCCGGTGTGGTGCGGGTGATTCGCTATGCTCGCGGGCAGGCAGCGCGGACGGACCGAGGGAGAGCCAGTGCCGGAGAACGCGACGGAGGTCACCGCGGCCGGGATCGCGCGGCTGGCAGGAGTGGGCCGTGCCGCCGTCAGCAACTGGCGCCGCCGTCACGCCGACTTCCCTCAGCCCGTCGGCGGCACCGCGGCCAGCCCTTCCTTCGCGCTGTCCGATGTGGAGCAGTGGCTGCGCGACCAGGGGAAACTCGCCGAGGTGCCGCTTCGCGAGCGGGTCTGGCAGGAGGTAGCCGGCCACCCCGCAGGGGCCGCGCAGGCCCTGGTCCACACCGGCTGCGCTCTGCTGCTCATCCGTGACCGGCCCACCGCCTGGCTGGAGTTGACCGCCGCGTCCGACGAACGGATGGCCGACGCGCTGCCGCCCGCCGTGGACCCCGTCCTCACCGCCCGGCTCGGCCCCGACGCCCCCTCAGGCGTCCCGGGCCCCGGCCGGGCCACACCCCCAGGAACCGTCGGCACACCGCGAACCGTCGGCTCGACCGCGTCCGGCTCGACCGCGTCCGGCTCGACCACGTTCGCCTCGACCACGCCGGGATCGACGGCGCCCGGCCCGACCACGCCGGGATCGACCGCGTCCGGGCCCGCGGTGGTTCACCCGGCGAACACGCCCGAGGCTCCGGGAGTTCACAGGACGCGAGCCGTTCGCACCCCCACCGCGCAGGCCCTGCTGCCCTCCGTGCCGCTCCTGCGCGCCGCCGCGCAACTCGCCGCCGGGATCGGTGCCGGTCAGACCTTCGAGTTCCTGCTCGGTCGGTACCTGGATGCCAACCCGCGCCAGTACACCCTGACCCCGCCGCACCTCGCCGAGCTGATGGCGGACCTCGCCGAACCCTCGAAGGACGCCGGTCGCCCGGCCCCCGACCGGCCGCTCCGCAGCGTCCTCGATCCGGCGGCCGGGACCGGCGCCCTGCTCCGCGCCGTCGCAGGACCAGCGGCGCTGTACGCCCAGGAGGCCGACGCCGGGCTCGCCGCCCTCACCGCACTGCGCCTCGCCCTGGGCCCCGGCGGAACGCACAGCTCCCCTCCCTCCCTGGCCGTGCGGACCGGGGACACCCTGCGGGCCGACGCGTTCCCCCGGCTCGCGACCGACACCGTGCTCTGCCACCCGCCCTTCAACGACCGCAACTGGGGCCACGACGAACTGGCTTACGACCCGCGCTGGGAGTACGGCTTCCCCGCCCGCGTCGAGTCCGAACTGGCCTGGGTCCAGCACGCCCTGGCCCGGCTGCGCGACGGCGGCACCGCCGTCCTGCTGATGCCTCCGGCCGCCGCCTCCCGGCGCTCCGGCCGCCGCATCCGCGCCGACCTCCTGCGCAGGGGAGCCCTCCGCGCCGTCATCGCCCTCCCGGCCGGCACCGCACCCCCGTACGGCATTCCGCTCCACCTCTGGGTCCTGCGCAGGCCGACGCCCGGAGTCCGCCCCGGGCCGGACCTCCTCCTGGCCGACACCGCCAGGCTCGCGGCGTCCGCCGGGGAGACGGGCGGCAAGGCGGCGGGCGGCGGACGCGACCGGCTCGACTGGCCCGTCGTGCGCGCCGCCGTGCTCGACGCCTGGCGCGACCGCGCCGACCTCCCCGGCGTCAGCCGCGTCGTGCCCGTGGTCGAACTCCTCGACGACGACGTGGACCTGGCCCCGGCCCGGTATCTGCCGCGCCCCGCGCCCGGGGGAGACGCCTCCGGACTCGGCGAGGTGCGGGAGCGGCTTGCCGAGACCCTCCGGCTGACCGCCCGCCTCACCCCGCCCCCCGCCGCCCCCGCCGTCCCCGCGCACCGCCCCCGGGTCACCGTCGGCGAACTCGCCCGCGGCGGGGCGCTCTCGCTGCACACCGGCAACGCGGCCCCGGGCGGCCCCGGGCCCGTGCTCACCGAGCACGATGTCCTCACCGGCGCGGGCCCGGCCGGAACCCCGCTCACGGGCCCGGCCGGAACCCCGCTCACCGGTCCGGAGGCCCCGGGCGCGGCCCCCGACGAGCCGGTCGTGCTCGAACCCGGCGACGTCGTGGTGCCCGTGCTCGGCGGCGGGACCGTCGTCCGGGTCGTCGGCGAGAGGGACGCGGGTGCCGCGCTCGGCCGCAACCTCCAACTGCTGCGCCCCGATCCGGCCGCCCTCGATCCGTGGTTCCTCGCCGGGTTCCTGCGCGGCACCGCCAACAACCGGCAGGCCAGCAGCTACGCCTCCACGGCGGCCCGGCTGGACGCCCGGCGCCTCCACCTGCCCCGGATGCCGCTCGCCGAACAGCGGAGGTACGGGGAGCGGTTCCGTGAACTGGCCGCGTTCGAGGAAGCGCTGCGGACGGCGGGACGGCTCGGCGGGCTACTGGTCCAGGGGATGTACGACGGCCTGACGGACGGCACGGTCACACCCGCGTGAGGTGAACCACAACGGTTGGGTACAACCCGGGGTCGGCCGGTCGGTGGAGGTGTATACGCTCACCCCACACGTCCGCCATACGCGTCCCAGGAGCAGCACATGCACGGCTACGGCCCTACGCCGCAGCAGCCGACGACCCCCCGGCCGTCCTCGGCGACGCTCACCGCGGTGCGCGTGATCCTCGTGGCGGTGACCGTTCTGAGCTGCGGCCTGCTGGGCTGGGCGGCGATGCTGCGGCTCGCGATCGTCACCCGCAGGCCGCGCGACTGGGTCCTGCTGGCGGTCGTGATCGTCCTCAACGCCGGGCTGTTCGCCTTCATCGTGAACACCCCGGACGACCCCGACGACATGTCGGACGCGTCGGCGCTGATCCTTTTCCTCTGGCTCGTCGGCGTGCTGGCCGGGGTGATCACCTATTACCTGTACGCGGAGATACGCCACTACGGCTCCCTCGGCTCCCCGCCCCCGTACGCCACCCCCATCCCCGTGCACCCCGCGCCGCTCCCGTACCAGCAGCACCCCGCCCAGCGCCCCGTCCAGCAGCAGCACCAGCAGCCCAACCCGTACACCCAGCAGGCCCCGCCGCCCACGCCCACCCCCGCGCCCCAGCGCCTCGACCAGGTCCGTGCCGAGCTGGACGAGCTGAGCGACTACCTCCGCAAGGAGGGCGAGGGCCGGTGAGCGGGCGGATCATCGCCGACCGGTACGAGCTGGCGTCGATCCTCGGCCAGGGCGGCATGGGCCAGGTGTGGACGGCGTACGACCGGCGCCTGGACCGCCGCGTCGCCGTGAAGCTGCTGCGCCCCGACCGGGTCGCCGGGCCCACCGGCAGCGACGCGGCCGACGAACTGCGCCGCCGGTTCGTCCGCGAGTGCCGGGTCACCGCGCAGGTCGACCACCCCGGCCTGGTCACCGTGCACGACGCGGGCAGCGACGACGACGACCTCTACCTCGTCATGCAGTACGTCGAAGGCGCCGACCTCGCCGACCATCTGGCCGAGCGGGCCCCGTACCCCTGGCCGTGGGCCGTCGCGGTCGCCGCCCAGCTCTGCGCGGTCCTCAGCGCGGTGCACGCGGTGCCGATCGTCCACCGCGACCTCAAGCCCCGTAACGTCATGGTCCGTCCCAACGGCACCGTCAGCGTCCTCGACCTCGGGGTCGCCTCCGTCCTCGACACGGACACCACCCGCCTCACGCACACCGGGTCTCCCATCGGCTCCCCGGCCTACATGGCCCCCGAGCAGGCGATGGGCGGCGCGGTCGGCCCGTACACCGACCTGTACGCCCTCGGGGTCGTCCTGCACGAACTCCTCAGCGGCGACGTGCCGTTCGCCGGGTCCACCGCGCTCGGCGTCCTGCACCGCCACCTCTACGAGCCCCCGGTCCCGGTCCGGCAGCTACGCCACGAGGCCCCCGTCGCACTGGAGGCCCTCGTGCTGCGGCTGCTCGCCAAGGACCCGGGGGACCGGCCCGCCTCCGCGCAGGAGGTGTACGAGGACCTGGCCCCGCTGCTGCCCAAGCACGGGACGCCCGCCGAGCCGCTCGACCCGACCCGGCCGTTCCTGCGCCCGCACGCCCCCTGGCCGGACCGGGTCGCGACCCCCGCCTCCGTGCCCGCGCCCGCCACCTTCGCCGCGCCGACGCCCACCCTCGCGGCCCCGCCGTCCTTCACCCCCACCCCGGCCGTCTTCGCGTCCCCCGCACGGGCCACCCCCGTACCCCCGAGCACCCCGCCCCACGCCACCCCGCCGCCCGCCCGGCCGGATGTCGCGCGGGCCGTGGACGAGGTGAAGAAGCTGCTCGGCGAGGGCCGGATCACCCAGGCCGTGGACGTCCTCGGCGCCACCCTGCCGGCCGCCGCCGCCGAGCACGGCGAGCACTCACCGGTCGTCCGCATCCTGCGCAAGCAGTACGCCGCGACGCTGATGGACGACGGGCAGTACCGCCGCGCCCTGCCCGAACTGCGCCGCCTCGCCGGGGACCGGGCCGCCGAGGCGGGTCCGGCCGACGCCCAGGCCCTCCAGTTCCGCTACGACGCCGCCCAGTGCCTCGAACAGCTCGGCGAGGCCGGGGCCGCGCTGGGCGAGTACCGCGCGGTCCTCCCGTACTACGAGAACGCCTACGGGGCGGTCACCTCCGACCCCGGCCGCGCCCTCGACATCCGGCACCGCATCGGACAGCTGCTCCTGGCGGTCGGCGACCACACCGCGGGCCGGGCCCAGCTCCAGGCCCTGCTGTACGACGCCGAGCGCACCTACGGGCCGCACCACCCGCTGCCGATGGACCTGCGGCGCCTGCTCAGCCACCAGCGGGACGTCCGCGGGGGCTGACAGCGACCCCATACCGGGCCACATCCCCAACTCCTTCCGAATCGTTGGCCGAATCAGTGGCACCCGCCACATCCACTGCCTAACATCGATCACCGCAAGGCTTTGTGCACCGATGCACAAACTCTCCCCGGGAGGCTCCTTTGCACCGCCGTCGTCGCACCGCGCTCGCCGTCCTCGCCGCAACGCTCGTCGCCACGCCGCTCCTGTCGGCCTGCGGCAACCAGGCCCACCCCGGCGCCGCGGCCGTCGTGGGCGGCGAACGGATCGAGGTGTCGGCGGTCCAGGCCCGCGCCGCGGATGTCCGCAGCGCCCAGGAGAGCTCCCCGCAGGCAGCCCAGCTGGTGAACAAGTCGGGCCAGCTCAACCGCGCCAAGCTGCACGGGCTGATCTTCGGCCGGATCCTCGACCGCGCCGCCGAGGACGCGGGGGTCACGGTCAGCCGCAAGGAGATCCAGGAGATGCGGCAGGCCAGCCGCGCCCAGCAGGGCGGCGAGGAGCAGTTCGAGGCGATGATGCTCCAGCAGCGCTGGGTCGCCCCGGACCAGATCGACGCCGACATGCGCCAGGAGGTCCAGCTCCCGAAGCTCGCACGGGCGCTCGGCGCGGACCTCGGCACCCCCGCCGGTCAGCAGGCCGTCGGCGAGGCCCTCACCAAGGCGTCGAAGGCCCTCGACATCGACGTCAACCCGCGCTTCGGCACCTGGGACGACCAGAAGATGCAGCTCGGCGACTACAGCGCGCCCTGGATCACCCAGCGCACCGAGTTCCCGCCGAAGGACGCCTGAGAGCCTGTAGGGTGACCTCTGACCGGGCGGCCACGCCCTGGCACGCACGCTTCCGGCGTTGCCGAGATGCCCTGGTAGCTCCGCTACGAGGACATCTCGGCGCCTTGGAACCGCACGCACCGGGCGGCGTCCCCTTTCCGATCGAAGGCCACCCGACGGGCTCTGAACCGGCGGGCCGGAGACGCCGGGGCCGGAGGTAGGTTCGCGGGGTGAACGCTGAAGCTCCCGACGCCTCCTACGCCCCCGAGAACCCCGGCCGCATCGTCCTGCTCACCGCCAGCCACCGGGTCGCGCCCGGCCTGCTGTCCTGGCCGGCCTGGCAGACGCTGCACACCGCCGACCGCGTCCTGTGCGCGGACCCGGACCAGCCGCAACTGCCCTACCTCCGCGAGGCGGGCGTACGCGTCGAGCACGCCACGCCCTCCGCGGACGAACTGGTCGCCGACTGCGCGGGCGGCCGGACCGTCGTCGTCCTGGTCGGCGGCGAGGGCGACAGCCGGCTGACCGACGGCCTGGCCCGCCTCGGCGGCTCGGGCCGGGTTGCCATGCCGGACCTGGAACTGCTCCCCGGCTCGTACGACCTGCCCGGCGCGCGCCTGCTGGACCTGGTCCAGGTCATGGACCGGATCCGCCGCGAGTGCCCCTGGACCTCGCGGAAGACGCACCGGGGCCTGGCGAAGTACGCCATCGAGGAGGCGTACGAACTGGTCGAGGCGATCGAGGACGGCGACCGGGACGAACTGCGCGAGGAGCTCGGCGACGTCCTGCTCCAGGTGGTCTTCCACGCGCGCATCGCCGAGGAGGATCCCGAGGAGCCCTTCGCCATCGACGACGTCGCGGGCGGCCTCGTCGAGAAGCTGATCCACCGCCACCCGCACGTCTTCGGCGACGAGAGCGCCGAGACCCCGGAGGACGTCCGCGCCCACTGGCTGCGCACCAAGGCGATCGAGAAGCAGCGCACCTCGGTCACCGAGGGCGTCCCCCTCGGCCAGCCCGGCCTGGCCCTCGCCGCGAAGCTCGGCAGCCGGGTCCGTACGGCCGGCCTCACCGTCCCTCTGCCCACCGGTGACACCATCGGCTACGACCTCCTCGCCCTCGCCGTACGCGCCGAGGCGAACGGCACCGACCCGGAGGCCGCCCTGCGCGCGGCGGCCCGCGCCTACCGCGACGCGATCCTGGCGGCGGAGGGCGGCGCGGGATAGTACGGCGACACCAGGGGCCGTACGAGGGGCGGGGCAGGCGTGGATGCCGAACTGGAGGCGCCTGCGGACGCGTTGGGCCGGGGTGAGCCCGACACCTGGAGGGCCTCACCGTTCCTGTACCGGGACGCCCTGCCCGGACGCCCTGCCCGGACGCCCCGTGCGGGCCGCTCCGCCTGTGGCTGCACGCCCTGGAGGCTGTGAGCGGGCAGCCCGACCTCCGGAAACCGGTGTCGAACTGGGCCGACGACGGCCGGGCTCTCGTGGCCCGGGGAGACGTGGTCGGCCGTTCCGTATTTGGAGCGGGAGGCGGCGGAGGCCGGGAACGCCGACGCACCGGACCACCTCGTGACCGTGCTCGTCGACCGGGCGGTGTTTCTGGCTGGACCGCAGCGTCGAGGACGGGAGCCCGACGGCGGCAGAGTGCGCGAGAAGGCTGCGGGAGGCCGTCAGCCTGCCGCTCGATGCCGTCATCGTGGAGCATTTCGCCGGACGGCCGCAGGAGGCCCGCGACCCGCCGCCCGATAACGTCGAGGCGTGAACGACAGCCCCGCCCCACGCACCCCCGAGCCCTCCTCCTGCCCGCACAGCGCCGCCACCCCCGAGAGGGCCGCACCCGCACCCGAACTCTTCACCTGGGAGTTCGCCACCGACCCCTACCCCGTCTACGCCTGGCTCCGCGAGCACCGCCCCGTGCACCGCACCGCACTGCCCAGCGGGGTCGAGGCCTGGCTCGTGACCCGGTACGGGGATGCCAAGCAGGCGCTCGCCGACGCACGGCTCTCCAAGAACCCGGCCAACCACGCCGGGTCGCCGCACGTCAAGGGGAAGACGGGGATCCCGGGGGAGCGCAAGGCGGAGCTGATGACGCATCTGCTCAACATCGACCCGCCGGACCACACCCGGCTGCGCCGGCTCGTGTCCAAGGCGTTCACCCCGCGCCGGGTCGCGGAGTTCGCGCCCCGCGTGCAGGAGCTGACGGACCGGCTCATCGACGACTTCGTGGAGAAGGGCAACGCCGACCTCATCCATGACCTCGCCTTCCCGCTCCCCATCTACGCCATCTGCGACCTGCTCGGCGTCCCCGAGGAGGACCAGGGCGACTTCCGGGACTGGGCGGGCATGATGATCCGGCACGGCGGCGGGCCGCGCGGCGGGGTCGCCCGGTCGGTGAAGAAGATGCGCGGCTACCTCGCCGAACTCATCCACCGCAAAAGGGAGAACCCGGGCGACGACCTGATCTCCGGGCTGATCCGGGCCAGCGACCACGGCGAGCACCTCACGGAGAACGAGGCGGCCGCGATGGCGTTCATCCTGTTGTTCGCCGGGTTCGAGACGACGGTCAACCTGATCGGGAACGGGACCTACGCGCTGCTGCGCCACCCCGAGCAGCGCGCCCGGCTGGAGGCCTCGCTGGCGGCGGGGGAGAGCGCGCTGCTGGCCACCGGGCTCGAGGAACTGCTCCGGTTCGACGGGCCGGTCGAGATGGCGACCTGGCGGTACGCCACCGAGGCGCTGACCCTGGGCGGAGAGGAGATCGCCGCCGGGGACCCCGTACTGGTGGTGCTGGCGGCGGCCGACCGGGACCCGGACCGGTTCGCGGAACCGGACACTCTGGACCTTGCACGGCGTGACAATCAGCACCTCGGATACGGGCACGGCATCCACTACTGCCTGGGGGCGCCGCTGGCCAGGCTGGAGGGTCAGACCGCGCTGGCCACCCTGTTGAGACGCCTTCCCGACCTGCGACTTGCGGGAGAACCTGCCGATTTGCGCTGGCGCGGCGGGCTCATCATGCGTGGACTGCGCACCCTTCCGGTCGAGTTCGAGCCGGGCAGCCGTTCCGAAAATGGTGACACGCTGTCAACTCTGTGACTTTCACGTGATCTGCGCTGCATCGACTTGTGACACACGTTCGAGTCCCGCTAGGTTCACGGTTCGACGCGTCGGCCGCACGTTGCTCACGCGTCACCTGTGCGCCGGTGCAGGCACCGATTCCTGCTGCGCGGCGTTCAGGTCACTCGCTCGTCAGTCGCACGGAAGGCATACCCATGGGCTCCGCGAACGGCAGACACCGCCGCCCTCGCCAGGCACCCGCCATCGTCGTCGCCGCAGGTGTGACGGGATCGGCCATCGCCATCCCGCTGCTCGGTGCGAGCGGCGTGCACGCGGCCGAGGCCACCACCTGGGACCGGGTCGCGGAGTGTGAGAGCGGCGGCATGTGGAGCGCCGATCTCGGCAACGGCTACTACGGCGGGCTCCAGTTCTCGCAGGAGACCTGGTCGGCGTACGGCGGCACGGCGTTCGCGCCCCGCGCCGACCTCGCCAGCCGGTCGCAGCAGATCTCCGTCGCCGAGAAGGTCCTGGGCGACCAGGGGCCGAAGGCGTGGCCCAGCTGTGCGGTCATCTCCGGCCTCGCGGTGGACGGCAGCCTGCCCGGCGTCGACCCGGGCACCTCACCGTCTCCCGGCCCGTCCGCCGATCCTTCGGCCGACCCGACGACGACCCCGACCGGCGAAGAGGGCTCGGGCTCGACCGACAAGGCGGATGAATCCGGCAACAGCGACAACAGCGACAAGGTCGACAAGGGTGACAAGGATGACAACGAGGGCAGTGGCGGTACGGAGAAGGGGAGCGGGACTCCCGACTCCTCGGTGACGCCCTCCGCTCCGCCTGCCTCCGGCACCCCCGACGCTCCCGGCGCCACGGATCCCTCCGGCGCCCCCGACGCCTCGACGGGCGAGGACGGCAAGGGGGGCAAGCACCGGGGCGCCCCCGCACCCGAGGAGGCCGACGCCGGCCAGAAGGGCGGCCCCCGTGAGTCCGGCCGGCACGCCTCGCGCGGTGAGGGCGATGCGCGCAACGGTGGCGCGGCGACCGCCGGCGCGTACACGGTGCGGCCCGGGGACAGCCTCTGGGCGATCGCTGACGCACAGGAACTTCCCGGCGGCTGGACCGGCCTGTACGAGACGAACAAGGGCCTCCTGGGCTCCGACCCGGACCTGATCCTGCCCGGCCAGAGCCTGGATCTGGGACTGGGTCAGGGGGCGGACCAGGGCGCGGGCAAGGGTGCGGATCGGATCGCACCGGAGGGTGCCGAGGAGCCGGCCGCCAACTGATCGCATACGGGAGAAAACGCCTCGGAAATCCGGGTAGTTCAGAGACCTATGTCCACTTTTGTGTAAGTGAGACATGGGTCTCTTTGCTTCAACTGGCGCGTTTTGCCCGGCCGGTCCGCGCGCATCGCTCCCGACCTGCGGAAACGCCCCATCGGTCGCGGCGAGTTCGGGGTGATTGCCCCCTATGTCCATCTTTGAATGTCGGGGTTGCCTGTGTTTACGGTCGTAGCCGCTCGCACCGCGGGCCCCGTCGACCGTCACGCCGAATCCTGCCGTCGGTCGAAGGGAACAGACGCGTAAGCGCCGTAGGCAGGAGCGGGGGACCCAGGTAAGCCGCCGGGTCCGGACGCCTCGTCGAAGGACGGGGACGTACGGGACCGGCTAGGGGTGAAGTCGCGTGCAGCACCGTGCGACCGGGCAACTCATCAGCCCGAACCCGACAGCTCACCTCGTAGGCGTCGGTGAGGAGATGTTCCATGCCGCTGAACAGCAAGGGCAAGCACCGCCGCCCGTCCAAGGCCATCCGTTTCGCCACCCTCGCCGGTGTCACCGGTGCCGCCGTCGCCGTCCCGCTGATGGGCGCGACCAACGCTTCCGCCGCCTCCGTCGAGACCTGGGACGCCGTCGCCCAGTGCGAGTCCGGCGGCAACTGGTCCATCAACACCGGCAACGGCTACTACGGCGGACTGCAGTTCTCGCAGTCCAGCTGGGCCGCCGCCGGCGGTACGCAGTACGCCTCGCGCGCCGACCTGGCCTCCAAGGACCAGCAGATCGCCACCGCCGAGAAGCTCCTCGACCTGCAGGGCCCGGGCGCCTGGGCCTGCGCCGGCGCCGGCGGCCTCACCAACGACGGTGTGGACCCGGGCGTGAACACCGGCTCCGGCCAGTCCGCGAGCAAGCCCGAGCGCAAGGCCGAGCAGCCCACCACGCGCAGCGAGCAGCGCGAGGCCCCCAAGGCCGAGAAGAAGGCCGAGAGCAAGAAGACGGTCACCACCCCGACCGGCGAGAAGGTCCAGAAGGGCGACGGCGAGTACAAGGTCGAGGCCGGCGACACCCTGAGCAGCATCGCTCAGAAGGAAGACGTCAAGGGCGGCTGGAGCAAGCTCTTCCAGCTCAACGACGACATCGTCAAGGACGCGGACCTGATCTTCCCGGGTCAGCAGCTCCACCTGAAGTAGGCGCCGCATCTCCTCCCCGGAGGAGAATCGTCCGGCTGCACTTCTCCTCGCACGGCTCCCCGGCCCGGCGCGCTCATCCCCCAGCGCGCCGGGCCGGGTTCTTCGTGAGCGGCGGGCGTCCGGGGGCCCGCATGCGTTCACCTCTTGTCGGCAGTGCTTATTACTGTCCAGTAGATTTCTAGAGTTTTGTCCCGTGATGCAGGTTCCTGGGTCCTTTTTCGTCCCAGGAGGCGGGCGGTCGGCCGACCGACGCGGCCGGGCCGGATAGGCTCGTGCCGCAAGGCCACAGTGACCCTGCACAACCAGTGTCAGATCCCAGAAGGAGATGCCTCGTGCCGTCCATCGACGTCGTCGTAGCCAGGGAAATCCTCGACTCCCGGGGCAACCCCACCGTCGAGGTCGAGGTTGGCCTCGACGACGGCAGCACGGGCCGTGCTGCTGTTCCGTCCGGCGCCTCCACCGGTGCGTTCGAGGCTGTTGAGCTTCGCGACGGTGACCCCAACCGTTACCAGGGCAAGGGCGTCGAGAAGGCCGTCCTCGCCGTCATCGAGCAGATCGGCCCGGAGCTCGTCGGGTACGACGCCACCGAGCAGCGCCTCATCGACCAGGCGATGTTCGACCTGGACGCCACCGAGAACAAGGCCTCGCTCGGCGCGAACGCCATCCTCGGCGTCTCGCTGGCCGTCGCGCACGCCGCATCCGAGGCGTCCGACCTGCCGCTCTTCCGCTACCTCGGCGGCCCGAACGCGCACCTGCTGCCCGTTCCGATGATGAACATTCTGAACGGCGGCTCGCACGCCGACTCCAACGTGGACATCCAGGAGTTCATGATCGCCCCGATCGGCGCGGAGTCCTTCTCCGAGGCCCTGCGCTGGGGTGCGGAGATCTACCACACGCTGAAGAAGGTCCTCAAGGCCAAGGGCCTGTCCACCGGTCTCGGCGACGAGGGCGGCTTCGCCCCGAACCTGGACTCCAACCGCGCCGCCCTGGACCTCATCCTCGAGGCCATCAAGGAGGCCGGCTACGTCCCGGGCCGTGACGTGGCGCTCGCGCTCGACGTCGCCGCGTCCGAGTTCTACAAGGACGGCGTCTACGAGTTCGAGGGCAAGTCCCGCTCGGCCGCCGAGATGACCGAGTACTACGAGGAGCTCGTCTCCGCGTACCCGCTGGTCTCCATCGAGGACCCGCTGTACGAGGACGACTGGGCCGGCTGGAAGGTCATCACCGACCGCATCGGCGCCAAGGTCCAGATCGTCGGCGACGACCTCTTCGTCACCAACCCCGAGCGGCTGGCCCGCGGCATCGAGGAGGGCTCCGCCAACGCCCTGCTCGTGAAGGTCAACCAGATCGGTTCGCTGACCGAGACCCTGGACGCCGTCGAGCTGGCCCAGCGCAACGGCTTCAAGTGCATGATGTCGCACCGCTCCGGTGAGACCGAGGACGTCACCATCGCCGACCTCGCCGTCGCCGTGAACTGCGGCCAGATCAAGACCGGCGCCCCGGCCCGTTCGGACCGCGTCGCCAAGTACAACCAGCTGCTGCGCATCGAGGAGATCCTCGACGACGCCGCGGTGTACGCGGGCCGCTCCGCCTTCCCGCGCTTCAAGGGCTGACCCGTAGTCGCAGGACGGTAGCCTCCGCCCGTCCCCGCACCCGGTCCCGTACCGTGTGCGGGGACGGACGTGCGTAACGGGGAGGCGGGAGACATGGCCGGGAAGGACCGCGACCGGTTCTCCACCGCGACCAGGCTGCGACTGCTCGGCGAGCAGACCGCTGCCCGCGTGTACCGATCCCAGAACCGCCGCCAGGCCCGCCGCTCCCGGCTCACCGGCCGGGCCGCGTTCCTGGCGCTGGTGGTCTGCTCCCTGGTGGTGGCGCTCGCCTACCCGATGCGGCAGTACCTCTACCAGCGCGACGAGATCGCCGAGCAGGAGCGGCTCTCGCAGGAGGCGGAGCGGCGCACCGAGGAGCTGCGGGACGAGAAGGCGCGGCTCCAGGACGACGCGTACATCATGCGTCTGGCCCGACAGCACCTCCATTACGTCCTGCCCGGGGAGACCGGCTACACCGTGGCCGACCCCGACGCGGCGCAGGACCGCCGTGGCGAGCCGGGCGCGAGCGACCACCCCTGGCACTCGAACCTCTGGGACGGCGTGGACAGCGCCGACCGGGCCGACCGCGACTGACCGACCGACCACCGTACGTCCACCTTCTCCTCTTCCTCCGACGAGCTTCCGAGCAGAACCAAGGCAGGCATGGAAACGCCCCCTCCGCAGACCGAGTCCACCAAGCCCACCGACGCGGACATCGCCGCGTTCGAGCAGCAGCTCGGCCGCCCGCCGCGCGGACTGCGCGCCATCGCGCACCGCTGCCCGTGCGGCAACCCGGACGTGGTGGAGACCCAGCCCCGTCTGGAGGACGGCACGCCGTTCCCGACGACGTACTACCTGACCTGCCCCCGGGCGGCCTCGGCGATCGGCACGCTGGAGGCCAACGGGGTCATGAAGGAGATGACGGCCCGTCTGGAGACCGATCCGGAGCTGGCCGACGCCTACCGGGCCGCGCACGAGGACTACATCACCCGTCGCGACGCCATCGAGGTCCTGGAGGGCTTCCCGAGCGCGGGCGGCATGCCGGACCGGGTGAAGTGCCTGCATGTCCTGGTCGGCCACTCACTGGCCGCCGGGCCCGGGGTGAACCCGCTGGGCGACGAGGCCATCGCGATGCTGCCCGAGTGGTGGGCCAAGGGCCCCTGCGTCACACCGTGCGCCGTGGACGCGGAAGGGCAGGACGCGTGACCCGGGTCGCCGCCGTCGACTGCGGTACGAACTCCATCCGGCTCCTCGTCGCCGACGTGGACCCCGCCACCGGCGCCTTGACCGAGCTGGACCGGCGGATGACGATCGTCCGCCTGGGGCAGGGCGTGGACAGGACCGGCCGGCTCGCCCCCGAGGCGCTGGAGCGAACGTTCGCGGCCTGCCGCGAGTACGCGGCGGCGATCGAGGAACTGGGCGCCGAGCGGATCCGTTTCGTCGCCACCTCCGCCTCCCGGGACGCCGAGAACAGCGCCGAGTTCGTGGCCGGGGTCCGGGACATCCTCGGCGTCGAGCCCGAGGTGATCACCGGCGACCAGGAGGCGCAGCTCTCCTTCGGCGGGGCCACCAGGGAACTGGCGGGCAGCGACCACCTGGCGAAGCCGTATCTGGTCGTCGACATCGGCGGCGGCTCCACCGAGTTCGTCCTCGGTTCGGACGGGGTGGAGGCGGCCCGGTCCGTGGACATCGGCTGCGTACGGATGACGGAGCGCCATCTCGTCGTGGACGGGGTCGTCATGGACCCGCCGAGCCACGAGAGGGCCGCCGCGATCCGTGCGGACATCGACGCCGCCCTCGACCTCGCCGAGCAGACCGTGCCGCTCACCGGGGCGGGCACCCTCGT
Organism: Streptomyces anulatus; assembly: GCF_000721175.1. Taxonomy (GTDB): domain Bacteria; phylum Actinomycetota; class Actinomycetes; order Streptomycetales; family Streptomycetaceae; genus Streptomyces; species Streptomyces anulatus_C. The sequence continues at coordinate 80,474 of NZ_JOEZ01000008.1, read as the reverse complement.
CGGCCTCGCGGGCACCGTCACGACGGTCGCCGGGATCGCGCTGGAGCTGGAGGAGTACGACTCCCAGGCCATCCACCACTCCCGGATCTCCCGCGGCCAGGTCCGCGCGATCACCGAGCACCTGCTCCGCTCCACCCACGAGGAGCGCGCCGCGATCCCCGTGATGCACCCGGGCCGGGTCGACGTGATCGGTGCCGGTGCGCTCGTCCTGCTCGCCGTGATGGAGCGGACGGGAGCCCACGAGGTCGTCGTCAGCGAGCACGACATCCTGGACGGCATCGGCTGGTCATTGGCCTGACCGCCTACAGGTTGCGGTACACGTCCCGCCGGTCGCCTACCTTGACGACGAGGATGACGAGCTCACCATCGTTGATCTGGTAGGCGACCCTGTAGCTGCCGACCCTGAGCCGGTAGAGCCCGGACGGGCCGGTGAGCTTCTTGACATCGGCGTCCTCGCGGTACGGATCGTCACCGAGCGCGGTCAACGCGGTCAGGATGCGCATGGCGTCGTGCCGGCTGATGGCCCGAAGCTGCCGCTGTGCAGCGGTAGCGAACCGGAAGGCGTACTTCACGCGGCGCCTTCACCGCGCTCGCTGAACAGGTCCGCCAGCAGCTCGGCCATGGAAACGGTGGGCCCGCCGTCGGCCAGAACTGCTTCCGCCTCCCGGGCCAGCATCACGTCGGCCGCCTCCTCCAGCGCTTCGAAGTCGGTGATCGGCACGACCGCGGCTACAGGGGTGCCGTTGCGCGTTATAACGGTCGGAGTGCCTTCCTCGGCGCGGTTGATGTGTTCCGCGAGGTGTGCGCGTGCTTCCCTGACGGTCACGGTGTTATCGGTCATGAAAGTAGTGTACGCATCTCCGTGTACACCGGCCAGGTGTGGGACGCCGCCGCGTACGGGAGACGCGTCCATCGGAAATCCTCGACGGCATCGCTCACCTCACGGCGAGCGGGGTGCGTTGAGGGGCGGCGCCCGGCGGTCTCGGTGTCGGGTGGGGCGTCACGGGTCGCGGTAGACGTCTCGGGCGGAAGGCCGGCCGGTACGGGCGGGCAGCCCTCGGGCCACTGCTCAAACGCACCGCCACCTGCACCGTTGAGCCCGGATCCGGTCCCTGCGGGCCGCCCGGGGGTCCCCTTCGGGACACGCCGCGAGAAACTTCGTGAACTTCTTCACAAGGAATGGGGCCCTGTTGGTCGCGGTTGGGGCCCATCAGGCCTGAACTGGTCGCCCCCTGGCTCGTACGGAGGTGCTGCGCGGGTGTTCCGAGCGCGTTGCGTCCGTATGCGGGAGGGGGGTGGTTCACCCCGTCCGAAGGGCCAACGGCCAGCTCACAAGCGGTGAGCAACGTTTCCCGCGGTGTCGTGGTTCCCTTTCGCGCCCATGACCTGGGTCACGTGGGCGGCGAAGTGTAGCAGAGGGTCGGTCAATCCTTGTGAAGGGGCTCACGAGCACCCCCCTGGGGCGGGGTGGATACTCGATGCCATGAGCACCACGGAGCGTCCCAGGATCCTCGTTGTAGGCGGTGGGTACGTAGGCCTGTACGCAGCTCGTCGCATTCTGAAGAAGATGCGATACGGAGAGGCGACCGTCACGGTCGTCGACCCGCGGTCGTACATGACGTACCAGCCCTTCCTCCCCGAAGCTGCTGCCGGCAGCATCTCGCCTCGGCATGTCGTCGTCCCGCTGCGACGCGTGCTGCCCAAGGCCGAGGTTCTCACCGGTCGTGTCACCACCATCGATCAGGACCGCAAGGTCGCCACGGTCGCGCCGCTCGTCGGCGAGGCCTACGAGCTGCCCTTCGACTACCTGGTCATCGCGATGGGCGCGGTCTCCCGTACCTTCCCGATCCCGGGCCTCGCCGAGCAGGGCATCGGCATGAAGGGCATCGAGGAGTCCATCGGCCTGCGCAACCACGTCCTGGAGCAGCTGGACAAGGCTGACTCCACGACCGACGAGGACGTCCGCCGCAAGGCGCTGACGTTCGTCTTCGTGGGCGGCGGCTTCGCCGGCGCGGAGACCATCGGCGAGGTCGAGGACATGGCCCGCGACGCGGCGAAGTACTACACCAACGTGAAGCGCGAGGACATGCGCTTCATCCTGGTCGACGCCGCCGACAGGATCCTTCCGGAGGTCGGCCCGAAGCTGGGCGCCTACGGCAAGGAGCACCTGGAGAGCCGCGGCGTGGAGATCTACCTCTCCACCTCGATGGACTCCTGCGTCGACGGCCACGTCGTGCTGAAGAACGGCCTGGAGGTCGACTCCAGCACCATCGTGTGGACCGCCGGTGTGAAGCCGAACCCGGCGCTGGCCCGCTTCGGCCTGCCGCTCGGCCCCCGCGGCCACGTGGACACCTCCGAGAAGCTCCAGGTGCAGGGCACCGACTACATCTGGGCCGCGGGCGACAACGCCCAGGTGCCGGACATGGTCGGGCGCCGCGCCGGCAACCCGAACGCCTGGTGCCCGCCCAACGCCCAGCACGCGCTGCGTCAGGCGAAGGTCCTCGGCGACAACGTGATCTCCGGCATGCGGGGCTTCCCGCAGAAGGAGTACAGCCACGCCAACAAGGGTGCGGTCGCCGGTCTCGGCCTGCACAAGGGCGTCGCGATGATCGTCATGGGCAAGGTGAAGATCAAGCTCAAGGGCCGTCTCGCCTGGTACATGCACCGCGGCTACCACGGCATGGCCATGCCGACCTGGAACCGCAAGATCCGGATCTTCGCCGACTGGACGCTGGCGATGTTCCTCAAGCGCGAGGTCGTCTCGCTCGGCGCCATGGAGACGCCGCGCGAGGAGTTCTACGAGGCCGCCAAGCCGGCCCCGGCCCCGGCTCCGGCCGCCGTCAAGCCCGAGGGTGAGAAGGTCAAGGCCTCCTGACCCCTCGGTGAGACGCTCCGCGAGGAGCGCACCGTACGACACCCGAAGGGGCTGTCCGCCATCCGTGGTGCGGACGGCCCCTTCGGCGTATCCGGCCATCGGCCGCGGACCGGGACCGCGAGCGCGGCGACGGCCCGCTCCCGCCCATATGAATGGTACATACACGCGCATTCCTGGTTCGTTGCCCGGTAGCGGGATGACGGAGTGTGCGAGGAGAGTTGACGCAGGTGTACCTCGCTGCGGCACCGGGGTGTGGTGGCGGGATTACGGGCATGTCTGTGCGCATTGTGCTTGTTGTGCTTGTTGTGCTTGTCGGGAAACACCACGGAGGTGTGCGCCATGCCAGACGCCGCGTCGCGGCTGACCGCTCTCGCCGAAGAGTTGCTCTCGGAACCCCTGCCGGTCCGGATCCGGGCCTGGGACGGCAGCGAATCGGGGCCGCCCGGTGCCCCGGTCCTCGTGATCCGCCACCGCCGCGCCCTGCGCCGAATTTTGTGGAAACCGGGCGAACTGGGCCTGGCCCGCGCCTGGGTGGCCGGCGAGATCGACGTCGAGGGCGACCTGTACGGGGCGCTCGGCCATCTGGCCGGGCTGCTCTGGGACCGCGGCGCCGACGCCAAGGACACCGTCCACCCGGTCCGTGACCCCAAGGTCCGCGCCTTCGCCCGCGGCCTCCTCGACCTCGCAGGGCCCTGGCCGCCGCCCGCCCCGCCCGCCGAGGAGGTGCGCCGGCGCACCGGGCCGCTGCACACCAGACGCCGCGACAAGGAGGCCATCAGTCACCACTACGACGTCGGCAACGACTTCTACGCCCTGGTGCTCGGCCCCTCCATGGTCTACTCCTGCGCCTACTGGCAGGACGGCCAAACCCTGGAGGAAGCCCAGCGCGACAAGCTCGACCTGGTCTGCCGCAAGCTCGGCCTGAAGGAGGGCGACCGGCTCCTGGACGTCGGCTGCGGCTGGGGCTCGATGGCCATCCACGCCGCCCGTGAGTACGGAGCACAGGTCACCGGCATCACCCTCTCCCAGGAGCAGGCGGCCCACGCCCGCAAGCGCATCGCCGAGGAGGGCCTGACCGACCGGATCGAGATCCGCGTCCAGGACTACCGGGACGTCCTTCCCCAAGCTCTCGGCTCCGCTCGAACAGGGGATACCCCACCCGGGCCGTACGACGCGATCTCCTCGATCGGCATGGCCGAGCACGTCGGCTCGGTGCGCTACCGGGAGTACGCCGACGACCTCTACGCCCTCCTGAAGCCCGGCGGCCGCCTTCTGAACCACCAGATCGCCCGACGTCCCGAGAAGGACGAGGACGCCTACCGCATCGACGCGTTCATCGACGCGTACGTCTTCCCCGACGGCGAACTGGCCCCGGTGGGCCGCACCCTGACCACCCTGGAGGAGGCCGGCTTCGAGGCCCGGGACGTCGAGGCGCTGCGCGAGCACTACGCGCTGACCCTGCGCCGGTGGGTGGCCAACCTGGAGCAGCACTGGGAGCGGGCCGTACGCGCCACATCCCCGGGCCGGGCCCGGGTCTGGCGGCTGTACATGGCGGCGTCGGCGCTCTCCTTCGAGCACAACAACATCGGCGTCAACCAGATCCTCGCGGTGCGCCCGCTGGACGGCGGCGGCTCCCGGATGCCGCTGCGCGCCCGCAGGTGGACACAGGCCGCGGAGGACACGGACGGCTGACCCGTACCCGTACGGCAAGGGGCGAGGGGCCGGCGCGCCGCTTTCCAGCGGTGCACCGGCCCCTCGTCGCCCCTCCGTCCCGGCCCCGGGACCTGCGGCTACTCCGTCTTGATCGCCGTCAGCATGTTGAGCTTGGCGGCGCTGCGGGCGGGCCACAGCGAGGCGAGGACGCCCACCAGGCCGGCCAGGAGCAGGAAGATGCCGAGCCGGTCCCACGGGATGACCAGGGCGTAGCCGGGGATGTCGGCGGACAGGGTCCGGCCGATCGCCCAGCCGAGGAAGACGCCGAGGCCGACCCCGATCACCGCGCCGAAGACCGAGATGACGACGGCCTCCAGACGGATCATCCGCTTGACGCGACCCCGGTCGAGACCGATCGCGCGGAGCATGCCGATCTCCTGCTGCCGCTCGAACACCGACATCGCGAGGGTGTTGACGACTCCGAGGACCGCGATCAGCAGGGCTATGGCGAGCAGCCCGTACATGATGTTCAGGGCGGTGTTGATGAAGCCGCCGAACATGTCACGGATGTCCTGCCGGTCCATGACGCTCATCGCCGGGTTGTCGCCGAGCGCGTCCACGATGGACTGCTCGTTGGCCTTGGTCGCGCCGCCGTCCGCCTTGATCCAGATCTCGCGGATGTCGGGACGCGAGGAGGCGCTGTGCTCGTCCGCCATCTCCTTCGGGATGAGGAAGGGGGAGAGGAACTCGTTCTCCTCGTAGAGCGCCCCGATCGTCAGCTCGCCCTTCTCCTCGTCGTCGAACTTCACCGGCAGCGTGTCGCCGGTCTTCCAGCCGTTCGACTTCGCGGTCTTGGAGCCGACCGCGACCTGGCCGTCCTTCAGTGAGCCGAGGGAGCCGGAGACGGTCGTCAGCGAGAAGACCTTCTCCACGTCGCCCGGGGTGACGCCGGATGCCGACTGGTACTCACCGTCGACCTCGAACCAGGCCGCCTGCTGCGGGGAGAGCGCGGCGATGCCGTCGGCCTTCGCCAGGGCGTTGAGCGCGGACTGGTCGAGCGCGTCCCCGCTGGCCATCGTGACCATGTAGTCGGCCTTGATGTTGTCCGTGGTCATCTTGTCGATGGCCTGGCCGAGGGTGACGCCGAGCACCGAGATGCCGGTGACCAGGGTCAGCCCGATGGCCAGCGCGGAGGCGGTGGCTCCGGTACGCCGCGGGTTGCGGACCGCGTTCTGCGAGGCGAGCTTCCCGGAGACGCCGAACAGCTTCTTCAGCAGCGGTCGGACCAGGGCGATCACCGGGCGGGAGAGCAGCGGGATCAGGATGATCACGCCGATCAGGGCGAAGAACGCGCCGCCCGCGACCAGTTGCCTGCCGGACGTGCCGCCGGCCGCCGCGCCGCCGACGATCCCCGCGGCGCCGAGCAGGGCGATCACGCCGCCGACGGAGTTCCGTACGACCAGGGACTTGGTGGAGGCGGTGGCGTGGACGCTGCCCATCGCGGCCACCGGGGCGATCTTCGCGGCCCGGCGGGCGGGCAGCCAGGCGGCCAGCACGGTGATCAGGACACCGACCGCGAAGGCGGAGACGACGGCGGTCGGCGAGACGATCAGCGGGCCGGCGGGGATCTTGCCGCCCAGGAGGCCCATCGCGGAGCGCAGGCCGGTGGCGAGGCCGAGGCCGAGGGCGAAGCCGATGACGGAGGCGATGGTGCCGACGACGGCGGCCTCCAGCAGCACCGAGCGCTTGATCTGGCGGCGGGTGGCTCCGATGGCCCGCATCAGGGCCAGCTCACGGGTCCGCTGGGCGATCAACATGGTGAAGGTGTTGGCGATGAGGAAGACGCCGACGAACAGCGCGATGCCCGCGAAGGCCAGCAGCATGCCGTTGAGGCCGGACATCCCGTTCTCGATGTCCTTCGCCTGCTGGTCCGCCAGCGCCTTGCCGGTCTGCGCGATCGCGTCGTCGGGCAGCAGCGGAGTGATCGCGTCCAGCAGCTTCTGATCGGAGACGCCGCCCGCGGCGGTGACGGTGGCGTCGTTGAACACGCCGGGCTTCAGGTAGAGCTTCTGGGCGGTCGGGGTGTCGAACAGCACGAGGCTGCCGCCCGCGTTGACCGCGCCGTCCTCGGTGGTGAAGATCCCCGAGAGGGTGTACTCCTTCACCGGGCCGTTGGTGGCCACCCGCACCGCGTCGCCGACGCGGTACTCGCCCTTGCCCGCGGTGTCCTTGTCGAGGGCGACCGAGCCGGCCTTCGCCGGGCCCGAGCCGTCGGTGAAGACGTACTGGGCGTCCTTGCCGTCCTCGCCGGGGGCGAAGTTCGCGCCGGTGTTGGACCAGCCGTTGCCGATCAGCTTGCCGTCCGGGTCGGCGACCCCGGCGAAGCCGGAGACCCGCCCGGTGGCGGAGGCCACGCCGTCCAGGCCCCGGATCTTCTCCAGGGTGGCATCGTCGATGCCGGGAGTCTTCTCGTCGTGCCCGGCGTACGTCTCCACGGAGACGGCGACATTGTCGTAGCTCTTGGCGGACTGGTTGCGGAAGGCGTTGCCGAGGGTGTCGGTGAAGACCAGGGTGCCGGAGACGAACGCTACGCCGAGCATGACGGCGAGCACGGTCATCAGCAGCCTGGCCTTGTGCGCGAGCACATTGCGCAGGGCGGTACGGAACATGTCTGTGAGTCCTGGGATGGGTTCCGGAAAGGGGTCGGGGACGCGGTGGCCTCAGGCCCTGCGCGTCAGCTCGTGCGGCCCTTCGCGTCGAACGCCTTCATCCGGTCGAGGACCCCCTCGGCGGTCGGGTGCAGCATCTGGTCGACGACCGCGCCGTCCGCGAGGAAGATGACCCGGTCCGCGTAGGAGGCGGCCACCGGGTCGTGCGTGACCATCACCACGGTCTGGCCCAGCTCGCGCACCGAGTTGCGCAGGAATCCGAGGACCTCGGCACCGGAGCGGGAGTCCAGGTTTCCGGTCGGCTCGTCACCGAAGATGATCTCGGGCTGCGAGGCCAGGGCGCGGGCCACGGCGACCCGCTGCTGCTGACCGCCGGAGAGCTCGGTCGGGCGGTGCTTCAGCCGGTCCGAGAGCCCCACCATGTCGATGACCTTCTGCAGCCAGGCGGCGTCCGGCTTACGGCCCGCGATGTCCATCGGCAGGGTGATGTTCTCCAGCGCGGTGAGCGTCGGCAGCAGGTTGAACGCCTGGAAGATGAAGCCGATCTTGTCCCGGCGCAACTGCGTGAGCTGCTTGTCCTTCAGGGTGGACAGCTCGGTGTCGCCGATGCGCACCGAACCGCTGCTGAAGCTGTCGAGGCCGGCGACGCAGTGCATCAGCGTCGACTTGCCTGAGCCCGAAGGGCCCATGATCGCCGTGAACTCGCCCTGCGGGAAGTCCACGGTCACCCGGTCCAGGGCGACGACCTGCGTCTCGCCCTCGCCGTAGACCTTCGACAGCTCCGTGGCGCGGGCAGCCACCGCGGTGGCGCGGTGAACGGTGGGGGTGGTGGTCACAGGGACACTCCTGGTTCGGATGACGCGGATGCTCGGACACGGGGCCGTGCCGAGAGCCTGTCGGGTGACCTCCGATCGGGCGGCCACGCCTGGCACGCACACTTCCGGCGTTGCCGAAATGTCCTGGTAGCTCCGCTACGAGGACCTCTCGGTGCCTTGGAACCGCACGCACCGGACCGCGTCCGCTTTCCGGTCGAAGGCGACCCGACAGGCTCTGAGGCGGGCGCTGACGCCATGCCTCGGGACTTACTCCATCCTTACGTCCCGATCGCGCCGGGTCGTCACTCCCGATGCCCGTTCCCATGGCCCTCTTGAGTCGCATCACAGGCGTGGATCCGTCCTCCTCGGGTATGACACCGACCCTGACCGGAGTCGCGGCCACCGCTCCGTGGTCACCCAGCGTGAGCTCATGAGGACGCGGGAAAGGGGCGGCGGCCGCGGCGGCGGCGTGCGGGCCCTCCGGAGCGGCACCGGACCCGGAGCCGGAGCGGCGCCGGACCCGAGGGTGGCGGACGCCCTGGCGGGGCCTGGCGCGGACCTGGCGCGTTGGGCCGTCCGAGTGCGGCGACTTTCCGTCATTCCCGTGCCGTCCGCCGACCACCCATGATCGGCCGCGGGTGTGTGGTCAGCCCGGCCGGATGTGCTGACGGACCCTCAAGCGGTCAATAAAATAAGACAACATCGCGCCACTGTTCCGCTGATCGAGGGACGTCCCCGGATAGGGTCGGTAGCCAGACGCGGAGCCGCGCGGCACGCCCGGATGGTGGAACGCAGACACGGCGAGCTTAAACCTCGCTGCCCCTCGGGGGCGTGCCGGTTCGAGTCCGGCTCCGGGCACCACACTCCTCACAGGGTGTGACCAGGCATAACGGCCCGAGTTCATGTCCCACGTGTGTCGCCGTGGGAACACTGTGGGAACACGCCGCTAACTTTCCGTCATGGCATCGGTGCACCCACGCAAGAACAAGCACGGCGAGATCACCAGCTACCAGGTGAAGTGGCGGCTCGGCGGAAGCCGTGGCGGCGACCCGCAGAACGAGCGCTTCGACGACGAGGTGTCGGCCGAGGTCTTCAAGAACGCCGTCGACGAGCATGGCCAGCAATGGCCGCCGGGCTGGGTGAAGGGCGAGGGGTACATCGACCCCGCGGCCGAGCAGCCCGACGACGAGCGGTACCGCTTCAAGAACTACGCGCTGGAGTCCGTACGGAACCGCACGGGCGTCGAGGCGTACTACAAGAGCGCGATCGAGAAGGAACTGCGGACCTACCTCCTCCCGACCTTCGGCGAGTGCGACGTTAGGTCGACGGACCACTTCCAGAAGCGCACGGTGCAGAAGTGGGTCAACAAGATGGCGGAGACCTAAAGCTGCCCATCCTCGGTGAGGCGTCGCTGAAACCGCATGGACGCAACAGCCACCACGACCGACGCGATGATGGCGAGCGCGGGCAGGAAGGTCGTTTCCCAAGTCACGGCAGCAGTGTCACATGGGTGTCGAGGAGCGGCTTCTTCTCTGTGTCTGGGCCGCTCGGAGGCCGGAAGCGATCTTCAGCTGGGGTAGGGCGTTCTCGTAGGCTCACCGCCATGACTGAATGCGTGCAGGTATCGACAGCCACAGAGACGCGTGACCAGGCGGTAGCTCTGGCGGCCGGTGCCGTCGAGCAGCGCCTTGCGGCAGGGGCTCAGGTAGTCGGCCCCGTCGTCAGCGTCTTCTGGCACTTGGGCAAGCAGGGCACGGGGGAGGAGTGGCAGTTGCTGCTCAAGACGACCAAGGACCGATATCCGGAGCTGGAGAGCTACCTGCTCGATATCCATCCTTGGGACAACCCGGAGGTGTGCGCCGTGCCCATCGTCCTGGGTGCCGACCGATGCGTTGAGTGGGTCCAGAAGTCGGTGGAGCCGTCCTAGACGGCGGCGCGGTCCAGGAGTTCACGGACGGCTCCGATGCCGGCGTGCGGGCGTAGATGGGTGATGAGCGGGGTGAGCCGTTGCGCGGGGCGCTGCGATGCGACCCCGTAGGCGAGGGTGGCCGCGCGGCTGACGTGCCGTGCGGCCTCCTCGACCTCCCCGGCGGTCAGGTAGGCCTGTGCGAGCCATGACAGGTAGAGGGACTTGTCCCGCGCGTTGTCGTCGGAGTAGCGGCTGAGTGCCCGGGTGAGGACGGGCACGGCACGTAGGGGGCGGTTGAGTTCCGTCCAGCACCGGCCCGTCATGATCTCCAGTTCGGTGTGGTCGACCCAGGCTGACCAGTCCGGTTGCGGCTCGTCGTCCTCGGCGGTGTCCAGGGCATCGCGAGCGGCGTCAAGTGCGCGCTCGGTGTCGGCTGCGTGGCCGTCGACGGCGCAGGCCCATGCCAGACGCTCGTAGAGCAGCGCGCGGACGGTGGACGGGGTGGTGGGGGTGATGGTGGCGCAGGAGGCTCGCGCGACGGAGACGGCGGCCCTCCGGTCGTCGGCGAGCTCTTGATAGGCGAGGAAGGCCAGGGCGTTGCCGTAGAGGTCGTCATCGTGGGCGTCGCGGGCGTGTGTCCGGCTTTCCTCGTACAGGCTCCTGGCTTCCCGGGCTCGGCCGCCGTCGAAGGCTGCCCATCCGGCTTGCTGGGCCTGCTCGGCCAGAAGGCCCGTGAGCTTCTGACGGGAGTCGCCGGTGAAGACGGCGTCGCGGAGCAGTGCCTTCGTGTGCTGGACCTCTGCGAGGTACACCCGGTGGGTGTCGCCTCCTCCGAGGACGATGTCGAGGCGGCGGAGGCGGGCGGCGCGGGCGCGGAGCTGCTCGACGTAGGCCGGGGTGATGCGGCGGGGCGGCTCCGGCCGGTGGAGGGCGGGGAGAGCGGCGGCGAGGCCGGTGGTGGTGGCGGCCTGGAGGATCGTTCGGCGTCGCACGTGTGGTTGTCCCGTCTCTTCACTGGTGTGTCCAGGAGAGTCCGTTTCCCACGGGCGGGCGGCCAGGCCGAGTACGTGTCCAGGGACACGTAAGGCGTCGGCGATCTGGACGATCTTCTCGAAGGTCGTGATCCGGCCGATGCCCTTCGCGAGTTCCCCGACGCGGTTCGGCTTGATGTCGCACTCCGTGGCGATCCTGGAGTACGAGATGCCGGCGCGTTCGCGCGCGAGGCGGAAGACGGTCCCGAAGTCGTGGGCCACCAGCGCGCGGTGTACGTCTTCCTGGTCGATGAAGTCGCGTGGCAGAGCTGTCGGCGGCTGGTAGGTCATGCGGCTCTCCTGCCTGCGCCTCCCACTGTGCGGGAGGAGCTTCCACGGGGTGTACCCATGATGGGTATACCCGCGACGGGCACGCGCGGCATTCGGCAGAAAAGCACTCTCGGACGGCAAGGCCCCGGGAGCGGTGACCGCCGCTTGTCCCGGGGCGACGACTGACTAGGAGTCGCCGTGCTTGAGCGTACCCACGGCTCCGCACCGGAGTTGCTTCGATGCATGAACTGACTGGCGTGACCGTCCAACTCGGGCGCGAGCAGCGGCTTGCGGGCGGGCACTGGCTGCTGGGGGCGGCCTCGTCCGTCCAGGTGGCGCGGGCCGACTGGGAGGAATCCGGCTCGGCGTGGCTGAGGCCGGGCGTCCTGTTCGGTGCAGTCGTCATCCGCGCCGACGTGGTTCATGCCGCGCTCGGCGCGGACAGCCCGGTCGAGTGTGCGCCCCTGGTTGACGTGGGCGGACCTGTCTTCTACAGCGACGAGGGATTCGGCAGGGAGGGCGCTTACACGGCGCTGGTCCCGGCGTCCGTCGCGCTGGTGTGGTCGGTGAACGGGTCGCTCCCGCATCACCGGAGGGCGCTGCTGGAGGTTCCCGCGCCGCAGGTGGTGAGGCCGGAGCGTGCCGGCCGCCCGTGGTGGGTGGTGCCCCTGGACGGCCCCGGGCTGCTGTGTGACCCGGACCTGCTGGCCGCTCTGGTGAAGCAGGGGACTGGCGCCCCCGGGGACGCCGAGGGCGGCCCCGGTGCTTGACACGCTGATGCCGGTGGCCGTGCCCGTGGTGTTCTCGCCCCCGGCCGTCCGCCGACGCTCATCCAGACGGATCGGAGCGCTCGTGATGGTCGAGACCGGAGCGGGCCCGATGCCCGCGTACACCGAGACGCTGCCGAGGGTCGCCGCCTCCGTGCACAGTGCGCGGCGCCTGGTGCGCCTGGCCCTGGACGTGTGGGGGGCTGACCGGTGTGCAGGACGACGCCGAGCTGGTCGTGAGCGAGCTGCTGACGAACGCCGTGCTGCATGCCCGGCGGGACTCTGTCCGGGTGACCGCGATGCGGCTCGGAGAGGGGCGGGTCCGGGTCGCTGTGGTGGACCTGTCGCGCGACCTGCCGGCAGCGTGCGCGGCTGGTGACGATCAGGAGTCCGGGCGGGGCCTGGACATCGTGGCGACACTGAGCGGCGGCCGGTGGGGCGTCCAGCCCTTGCCGTGGGGCAAGCGCGTGTGGGCCGACCTTGGCCAGGAGGACAAGCCCGATGAGCGAGCGCACCGCACAGGTCCTGTACTGGCTGGCCCTGGCCTCGCTCCTCACCGCGATTTGTCTCGGCATCTCCCAGAACTCGACCTGACCCGGCTGCGCCGTGCGCGCGGCTGACATCTAGAAGGAGGCGGTTGATGACGCTGACCACGAGCGGGGAGACGACGGTGTCCGCGCCCCTGCTGTACGAGGCGAGCCGTCGGGCTATCGCTCAGGCGGCCGAGGACCTGTGGCCCGGCCGGGGCGCGGTCCTCGGCCCGCAGTTCCCAGGTGTGACGTCGTACGTCTGTCAAGTCCTGGTGGATGGGCAGGAGTTGTACGCCAAATACCCCTGGCTGAGCTCGTCGCTCGTGTCGATCCTGCGCGGTGCGCGGGGGACCTGGGCGGACGTGAAGGAGGCGCAGGAGCCGTATGTGAAGTCCGTCGACCTGGTGACGCGGCGGGAGTATCAGCACCTGGAGTTTCTGCAGCGGCTCCGCCGCCCGCGGGTCTGTGAGACGGCGGGTTTCCGCGGCGGTGTCCTCTTCACGCGGGCGGTGGCGGGGCCAACGGTCGCGGAGGAGCTGGCTGTCCGCCCGTGGGACACGGCGCCCTTACTCGACTCGGTGCTGCTGTCCCTGCGGGAGCTGCATGGCGAGGAGGGGGCGCGGTATCTGCGGCAGGCCTGGCCCATCAATGAGCGCAGCGTCGTCGACGTGTTCGCGAGGAAGTTTCGGGGCCCGGTACTTCGCGGGGCTGGGGCGGGGCAGGCTCGTGGGTGATGAGCGCCTGGTGGTCGTCGACCTGCTCGGGAATGCGGTCCGCCGACTGCTGCGGCTCACCGGCGCGATTCGGCCACGTCAGCGGACCGCGGTGTTCGGTGACCTGAAGCCGGAGCACGTCTATCTGTCCGCTCACCGGCTGACGTTCATCGACCCGGCGCTCCAGTGGGCGGCCGGGCCGGAGCCGGACGTGGCGAAACTCCTCGGGCGGACACTGCTCCTCGGCTTCTGCCATCACGAGCTGCGCGCGGAGCGGCAGATCACGGAGGGCGTGATGTCGGCGCTGAGCCGGCACTCCCAGAGTGTGAGCCGAAGCGACCGGACCGACCGGGCCGAGCGGCTCCGCGAGGTGATGGTCCTGTGGCTGATGGACACGGTGAACATCCTGAGCACATGCCTGAGTGCGCCGGCAGACCTGCCGCTGACGAGCAGCCAGCTGGCGCTTGTGGCGGAGGCGCATCGCGTCGCGGCCGTCGTTGAGCGGGTGAGCGGTCTCCTGATCGGGTCGGCCTCCGGGCTGAGTCTGCTGGACGCCGTCTTCCACGAGGTCGAGCACAGCGCGTTGGACCTGCGGTGAACGGGCCGGTGGTCGGTGTCGTCGGCGCGGGTGCGGTCGGGCAGGTCCTGGCGGCCGGGCTGGTGTCGGTGGCGCTGCCGGGGCGGCTCGTCGTCGTGTCGAGGCGGACGGAGCAGGCGCGCGGCCTGGTCGCTGACCTGGAGGACATGGCGCTGTCCGTACGGTCGCGTACCCGGGTCGAGGCCGGTGATGTTCCGGACCTCCATGGGTGCGACGCCGTGGTGGTGGCCCTGCGCACCGACTTCACGAACAGCGCCGTCCAGGACATACGCCGCGGCGGCGCCACGGCGAACGCCCCCGCCCTCGGCGCTCTCGCCCGGGAGCTGCGCGGGTACGAGGGCAGCGTCCTCGTCGTGACGAACCCGGTGGATCTGATGGCCCGCCGGTTCGCCGAGGTGTCGGGGTGCGCCCGGGTCTACGGGATCGGGTCGAATCTCGACTCCGCCCGCTACCGGCTGCTCCTCGCCCGGTACGCCCGGGTCTCCCCGGACCGGGTGAGCGGCCATGTGATCGGGGAGCACGGCGACCGGGCTGTTCCCTGCCTGTCGTCGACGACCGTCGACGGGCTGCCGGTCGAGGGCCGGGCCCGTGCGGTCGTGGAAGGGCTCCAGGAGCGCCCGGCACTGATCCGGGCGGGGATCGGCCGTACGCGGTGCGGCCCGGCCGGTGCGGTCGTCTCCACGCTCCGCAAGACCCTCGGCCTGGTCGACGGCGTCGAGGAGCTGTCTGTGCCGTACGGGGATGTGTGGCTGGGCATCCCGATCGCTTTCACCGGGGGCGTGCCGGCCCCGTGCTGTCCGCCGCTCACCCGCTACGAGCGTCTCTCTCTGGACTCCGCCGCGAGCAGCCTCCGAGACGCCTACACCCATCTGCCTGCACCTACCGAGAGGATCCCAGCATGATCAGCGCTACCCGGCTTGAGGCCGCTTCGGCGGCCGTCACCGTCCTGAGCAACCGGACGGAGGTGACGGACTGGTCGGCCCGGTACTTCGGGCAGTGGTGGAACGCCTCCGCGGTCGACGCGACGCAGGTGTGCGCGGGCGCGGTCCTCGTCGCGGACGTCGACCCGACCGAGTACGAGGAGCTGAGCCTCCAGGTCCACGACGGCCGGCATACCGAAGAGGTGGAGTACGCGCGGCACCGGATGCTCGTCGCCCGGGACGGCGAGGACATCATCGCGACGTCGCCGGACGAGGCGATCGGCTACCGGTGCACTCCGTCGACGGAGCGCCTGGTGCTCTCCGGTGTCGGCGTGATGGAGCTGGCGCTGGCAGCCGCACGGCTGGCCCGTGAGGTGGTGAGGGGGCAGCTGCTGCGGGACGGGTGGGCGGTCCTGCACGCGTCGGCCGTGGTGCGCCCGGCCGACGGGGCGACGCTCCTCGCGTTCGGGGGTAAGGGTGCGGGCAAGACGACGACCGCGCTCCTGCTCGCGTCGGCCGGGTGGCAGCTCCTCGCGAACGACCGGGTGCTGACCCGGCCGACCGGTGAACGCGATGTCGAGGTGGTGCCGTGGCCCTCAGCGGCTGCTCTCGGTCTCGGCCTGGTCGACGCTCTCGGCTGGGGGGCGGCGGCGCGCGGCCACCTGCAGGAGGGCGGGAGCTTCCACCCGACGCAGCACGACGCGGTGACGGACGCCCTCCTCGCCAGTGACTTCACACCGCTGTGGGAGGACGACCGGCCGCGGGAGCGGAAGGTCCAGGTGTGGCCCGACCAGTTCCCTGAGCTGTTCGGCGTCGAGCTCGCGACGGGCGGCCGTGCGGCCGGGCTCCTCTTCCCCCGGGTCGAGGCGAACGGCTCGCCCGACGTCGTCGACGGCGCGCAGACGCTCGGCCTGAGCGAAGACGACTTCATGTCGGGGGCGACAGAGGACCGCTACCCGGACATCTTCGAGCTGGCGCGCGGCGTCGACGGAGGCGGTCGGCGCAGCGCCCGCGACGAGGTGTCGGCGCGCCTCGCGATGATGCCGCACCTGCGGGTCCGCCTGAGCCACGACGTGCCGGCCAGTGTGGCCGCACTCGAGAAGGTGGCCGGCACGGTCTGACGGCTGGCCCGACAAAGCTCCCTCACCCCGGTCGGCCGGGGTGAGGGGTTCCATCGCACGACTTGACGAACGACGGAGGACAGGATGACCATCGCAGTTCAGCCGCCCACCCTCGCCCGTACCAGCGACCCGGAACAGATCCTCAACGCACTGGCGCCGCACGTCGAACACCTCACGGTCAACGTCATGGACGGCGGCCCCCTGTGGGAGCGGGAGATCGCCCTCCTGCTCCGCGACCAGACCATGGTGCGGAACATGGCGGAGCGGATCCTCGGCCAGGCCGTGGCGTACTCCGTGTGCGCGATGGAGAACCCCAACGTGCACCTGGGTGTCGGGAAGCTCGTCGACATCGGGGTGCATCAGCTGATCCTCGACACCCCGGTGTACTTCGCTCTCTGCAAGGTCCACAACGGCGGCCGGTACAAGCATCACGCGCCGTTCATTCAGCGGCGGTCTGACGGCCTGTGCCTGCGTACCGCGGACTTCCTCGCGGCCGACGGCTGGGACGTCGACGAGGAGCTGTGGGCGATCGACGGGGCGAACTGTTCCCCGTGCGACAGCAAGGTTCCCGACAGCCACTGATCCGGGCCTCGCGCCCCCTACGCTGGCCCCTGCCTCTCCTCTCGCGCGGAGGGCAGGGGCCTTCCCCGTCAACCGCTGAGAGAGGCGCCGTGCCCGCACACCACGACATCGCAGCCGAGACCGAGCTCTGGGACACCTACGCCGGCAGCGCGTTCCAGGACGACATGGAACCCA
This sequence comes from Streptomyces anulatus, assembly GCF_000721175.1. Lineage (GTDB taxonomy): Bacteria > Actinomycetota > Actinomycetes > Streptomycetales > Streptomycetaceae > Streptomyces > Streptomyces anulatus_C. The sequence continues at coordinate 63,847 of NZ_JOEZ01000008.1, read as the reverse complement.
CGTTCTGCTGGACGCAGTACGCCGGGCACGGCCCGGGACCGGAGATCCTCGGTGATCCGGGGTCGGTGCTGGAGCTGGGGTGCGGTACCGGCCGGGCGCTCGCCCTGCTCGCCGGGCGCGGGGTCAAGGCAACGGGCATCGACCTGTCCCCGGTGATGGTGAAGAAGGTGACGGAGCGGTGGGCCGGCACCGGGGCCGACTTCGTCTGTGGCGAGGTACTGGAGGCGCTCGCGGCTGACGAGGCGACCTATGACGCCGTCTACTCGATCTTCGGTGCGGTCTGGTTCACCGACCCGGCGAAGCTGCTCCCGCTCGTCGCCGAGCGGCTCCGGCCGGGCGGGACGTTCGCGTTCTCCCACCCTCCGGCGATCCCCGGGGCGTACGGGCCGCAGGGCATGTACAAGGGCGGGTTTGCCGGTAAGGCGATGTACACCTACCGGTACAGCTACACGCCGCGCGGCTGGACCGAGCTCCTGGAGGCGGCGGGGTTCCGTGACGTCGACGCCCGGGTCCTCGACGCGCCGACGGCCGGGCACATCGGCACGCTCCTCGTGACCGCTCGCCGCTGACCCGTCACCCGCGTGCAGATGAAGGCCCGGCAGGTGACTGCTGGGCCTTCGCCGTTCCCGGGGGTGCGCCAAGCCGTGCGCCATCTGGCGCACAGGGGCCTGACTGGCTCCCTCTGGTTGCCCCTGGCTAGGTCTGGCTGGGTCTGACGCGGGGTGGGTTTTTGCAGGTGAGGGCGTTTCTGCTGGTCAGGGCGTCAGGGCGGAGCAGGTTCGAGTCCGGCTCCGGGCACCACGCGCCGCACCGTGCGTGACCCGGACGGCCCAGTCCGTGACCGGCGTCCGGCTCCCGGGGTTCCTGGCCTCCCGGCCTTGCGTGACTGCCCCTCCCGGGCCCTTCGCGGAGCCCCGCCGTTTCGGCTGCCGCAAAGATCCTCCCCTGGCACTAGGGTGATTCTTTTGCCTACCCATTACTCTTGTGGCAAGGCCACGCAGTGTGGCCATGGAGGAGTGAGATGAGGAGCAGCAACCCGGTCTTCTCGCGACGGGGGTTCAGCCGCGACAACGGCCACGCGGGCTTCAACGCGCCGCCGCAGGCCGGGGCCACCGCGACGGGCAACCCGTACGCGCAGGGCACCGCCGCCAACCCGTACGCCACCAACCCCTACGCGCAGACGGACATCCAGGGCGCCCCGCAGGCACCCGCCCGTCCCGACGTGATGACCATCGACGACGTGGTGACGCGTACGGCGATGACGCTCGGCACGGTGATCGTGGCCGCGGCCGCCGCCTGGTGGATCATGCCGGTCGACCAGGCGAACCTCGGCAGCGCCTACGGCGTGGCCATCGGCGCCGCGATCATCGGCTTCGTGCTGTCGCTGGTCAACTCGTTCAAGCGCCGGCCCTCGCCGCCGCTGATCCTGACGTACGCGGCGTTCGAGGGTGTCTTCCTCGGCATCGTCAGCAACATCGTCAGCATGTACGTCGCCCCCGGGGCGGCGATGCAGGCGGTGCTCGGCACCATGGCGGTCTTCGCCGGTGTGCTGATCGCCTACCGCACCGGACTGATCCGGGTCACGCGCCGCTTCTACGGCTTCGTGATGGCGGCCGCCATCGGCTTCATGCTGCTGATGATGGTCAACCTCCTGTTCGCCGTGTTCGGCGGCGGTGACGGCCTCGGCTTCCGCAGCGGCGCGCTCGGTGTCGTCTTCGGCATCGTGGCCATCGTCATCGGCGCGTGCATCCTCGCCCTGAACTTCAAGCAGGTCGAGGACGGCATCGCGTACGGCGCTCCGCGCGAGGAGTCCTGGCTGGCGGCCTTCGGCCTCACCGTGACGCTGGTGTGGATCTACATCGAGATGCTGCGCCTGGTCGCGATCCTCAGCGGCGACGACTGACCGACCGCTCGGCACCCGCAGTACCCGTGACACCGGAACGGCCCGCAGGCATCGCGCCTGCGGGCCGTTCCGTGTTCCGGGGCGTCGGCCGGCCGTTGGCGGCCGTGCGGGAGGGGCGCGTAGGGTCGGCCGGGTGCTCGATACGACACCCCTCATCCTGGCCGTGGACCGTTTCGCCGACCGGCTGCGCTCGGCCCCGCAGAGCCGTCTGCAGCGCGGTGCGGCCGCCGAGGCGCTGGCCGCCGCCCGCGAACTCGCCGTACGGGCCCAGCGTCTGGAGAACCCGGACGCGGAGCCGCGTGAGCTGCCGGACGCCGGGGTGTTCGCCGTGGGCGACCAACTCGCCGTCGCCGGGCGGGACCTGGCCGTGGCACTGGAAACGGCCCCGTCCCAGGAGCTGGACGAGGCCGTGCGGTATGTCGGGGAAGCGGCGGCGCGGGCTTTCGCGTGATGGCGCGGGTTCTCGCGTGAGCGGCCCGCGCCCGGCGGTCAGAACGAGGCGATGACGCGGTCGGCGAGGATGTACACGTTGTCCTCGCCGCAGGAGAACGTCAGGGCGTAGGCGCCCGAGATGCCCGAGCCGCCCAGCAGCACCGGCCGCCGGCCCGCCCGCAGGGCGTCGGCGAGCCGCTCGGCCGTCTCGCGGTGGCCGGGGGTCATGCAGAGCGTGGTGCCGTCGGCGAAGACGTACACGTCGAGCGTGCCCAGCGGGCCGGGCCGCACATCGGTCAGCTCGGTCGCGGTGTCGGCCAGCTCCTCGAGGCGGTTCACGGTGCGCTCGTGGTCGGTGACCACCGGTGTCTGGACGGGGACGAAGTCCGGGTGCGAGGGGTGGCGGCGGCGGGCGGCGGCCAGCTCGGGGGAGTCCTCGGGGAACTCCGCGATCTCCGGAAGGTCGGTCAGCTCGCCGGTCTCGTGCTCCGCGAGGGTCCGCTCGGTCAGCTCCGCGAGCTCCTCCATCGCCTCGGCCGCTTCGGCGTCCATCGACTCCAGGCCGGCGAAGTCGGCCTGCCGGGGGAGGTAGTACGGGGCGTCGTCGCCGAGTCCGGACAGACCGCCCAGCAGGGACGGGGCGTCGGCGGCGTCGCGGGCTTCCTGGGCGGCCCAGAAGGCGCGCGCCTCGGCCAGCTCGCGCTCCCGCTCCTCGGCGAGCGCCTCGGCGACCGCCGCGCGTATCTCCTCGGCGGGGGTGGCCGTACTGCGGCTCTGTGGTGGCACCGACGCGCCGAGAGCGTGGCCGGCGGCCAGCTCCGTGCGCAGCGCCGCGACCTGCTTGCGCAGCCCGTGAGCGGCGTGCAGTGCGGCGGCGCCGACGGCCGTGGCAGCGGCGGTGGTCAGCAACAGGGCAAATGACATGGCGCTCACTGACGTACTCCCGGTTTCAATCGATACCCCCGACTTCCTACATCAGCTTGGCCTGTACCGGTACGTGCTGTCAGTGCATTACGTCACGAAATGGACAGGTCTTTCGGTCCGATGTTTAGCCCTGTACGACGATGACCTGCAGAAACGACTCTCCCCCAGGATGCAGATCACATCCTGGGGGAGATTCGGTCACGGTCGGAGCTCGGTGGGGTTCGCGACCCGTCCGTGAGGGACGCGGAGGGGCTCAGCTCAGGCGCTCGATCACCATCGCCATGCCCTGGCCGCCGCCCACGCACATCGTCTCCAGGCCCCACTGCTTGTCGTGGAACTGGAGGCTGTTGATCAGCGTGCCGGTGATGCGGGCGCCGGTCATGCCGAAGGGGTGGCCGACCGCGATCGCGCCGCCGTTGACGTTGACCTTGTCCAGCGGCAGGCCGAGGTCGCGGTAGGAGGGGATGACCTGTGCGGCGAACGCCTCGTTCAGCTCGGCGAGGTCGATGTCGTCGATGGTCAGGCCAGCCCGCTTCAGGGCCTGCTTGCTGGCCTCGACCGGACCGTAGCCCATGATCTCGGGGGAGAGGCCGGAGACGCCGGTGGAGACGATCCGGGCCAGCGGGGTCAGGCCCAGCTCGCGCGCCTTGGTGTCGGACATGATCACCAGGGCGGCGGCGCCGTCGTTGAGCGGGCAGCAGTTGCCCGCGGTGACCAGGCCGTCGGGGCGGAAGACAGGCTTCAGGCCCTGCACGCCCTCCAGGGTGACGCCGGCGCGCGGGCCGTCGTCCTTGGAGACGACCGTGCCGTCGGGGGTGGTGACCGGGGTGATCTCCCGCTCCCAGAAGCCGTTCTTCAGGGCTTCCTCGGCGAGGTTCTGCGACCGTACGCCGAACTCGTCCATGTCCTGGCGCGTGATGCCCTTGAGCCGGGCCAGGTTCTCCGCCGTCTGCCCCATCGAGATGTACGCGTCCGGGACGATGCCGTCCTCGCGCGGGTCGTGCCAGCTCGCGCCGGACTCCTCGGCGCGGGCCGCGGTGCGGGCCTCGGCCTCGGCGAACAGCGGGTTGTGCGTGTCCGGCAGGCTGTCGGAGTTGCCCTTGGTGAAGCGGGACACCATCTCGACACCGGCCGAGATGAAGACGTCGCCCTCGCCCGCCTTGATCGCGTGCAGCGCCATCCGGCTGGTCTGCAGCGAGGAGGAGCAGTAGCGGGTGACCGTACAGCCGGGAAGGTGGTCCATCCCCATCTGCACGGCGATGACGCGGCCCAGGTTGTTGCCCTGCTCGCCGCCGGGCAGGCCGCAGCCCAGCATCAGGTCGTCGATGTCCTTCGGGTCCAGCTCGGGGACCTTGGCCAGTGCGGTCTGGATGATCGTGGCGGTCAGGTCGTCCGCGCGCAGGTCCTTCAGGGACCCCTTGAAGGCGCGGCCGATCGGCGAACGGGCGGCAGAGACGATCACGGCTTCGGGCATCACGCGGCTCCAAGGGGGCTGGAAGGCTGTGTGGACGGGCGGAACTCCTCTGGAAGTTACCCGGACGTATCGCCGCGGTCACCCGGCAGGCCGTGTGATGCGGGACTCTTTTCTAAGCGCTTGCTCAGGCCTGCGGGGTCCTGTGCGTGTCCGCGGGCTCCTACGCGTGTCCGGCGGCGTCCGGGTGCGGGTGCGGGACGGGCTCCGTGGAGGCGGGCAGACGCCGCCGCCTGCGGTGCTTGAGAAGGGCCCAGGGGGCGCGCGCCCCCGTGACCTCCGTACCGGCCTCCCGGGCCGCCTGGGAGGCCGCCTTCGCCACCGGGAGGATGTCCTCGCGCCGCGCACCGTCCAGCCGGTCGGTCTCCGGCCACAGGCCCAGTACCGCGCACAGGGTGGGCAGCATCGCCATGGCCGCCGTGGCGTAGCCCTCTGCGGAGGGGTGGTAGTTGTCCGGGCCGAACAGCTCACGCGGGTTCGCCGCGAACTCCGGGCCCAGCAGGTCGCCCAGCGACACCGTGCGCCCGCCCTGCTCCACCGCCCCGATCGTCTGCGCGGCCGCCAGCTGCCGGCTCACCCGCCGGGCCAGCCAGCGCAGCGGCTGGTAGACCGGCTCGATCGTGCCGAGGTCCGGGCAGGTCCCGACGACCACCTCCGCCCCCGCGGTCCGCAGCCTGCGCACCGCCGTCGTCAGACAGCGCACCGACTGGGTCGCGGGCATCCGGTGGGTGACGTCGTTCGCCCCGATCATGATCACGCAGACGTCCGGGACCCGCGCCGGATCCGCGAGCAGGAGCGACACCTGCCGCTCCAGATCGTCCGACCGGGCCCCCGGCAGGGCCACGTTCCGCAGGTCCACCGGCCGTTCGGCCACCGCCGCGAGCCCCGACGCGAGCAGCGCCCCCGGGGTCTGCCCGGCCCGCCGCACCCCCTGGCCGGCGGCCGTCGAGTCCCCGAGCATCCCGAGCCGCACCGGGTCGTTCGGCCCGGCGAACGCCACCCCGTACCGTCCGTCCGCGCTCGGCGGAACCGGAGCCGTCGCGCCGCCCACCTGCCTCTTCGCGAGCTGGACCTCCGCCAGGAACACGCCCACGGCCGCCGCACCGATCAATCCGATGCTGCCACCGCCGTAGGCCGCGCCCGCCGCGATCCGCCGTGCCACTCTTGCGCTCGACACAGTCCGGTCCACCTCCTCCTCGCCGTACAGCCGTATGTACCTTCCTGCCCCGCGAGGGGCTCCGTGTACTCCTTTCCGTACGCGGAGTCCGTCCTGTACGCATACTCTGGGCCGGACCATCTCGGAGACCCCGGAGTACACGGTGCAATTCCACGATTCGATGATCAGTCTTGTCGGCAACACCCCGCTGGTGAGGCTGCGCAACGTCACGGCAGGTATCCAGGCGACCGTCCTGGCCAAGGTCGAGTACTTCAACCCCGGCGGGTCGGTGAAGGACCGCATCGCGCTGCGCATGATCGAGGCGGCCGAACAGAGCGGGGAGCTGAAGCCCGGCGGCACGATCGTCGAGCCGACCAGTGGCAACACGGGTGTCGGGCTCGCCATCGTCGCCCAGCAGAAGGGCTACAAGTGCATCTTCGTCTGCCCGGACAAGGTGTCCACGGACAAGATCAACGTGCTGCGCGCGTACGGGGCCGAGGTCGTCGTCTGCCCCACCGCCGTTGACCCCGAGCACCCGGACTCGTACTACAACGTCTCCGACCGGCTGGTCACCGAGACGCCGGGCGCCTGGAAGCCGGACCAGTACTCCAACCCGAACAACCCGCGCTCGCACTACGAGACCACCGGTCCCGAACTGTGGGAGCAGACGGAGGGGAAGATCACCCACTTCGTCGCGGGCGTCGGCACCGGCGGCACGATCAGCGGCACCGGGCGCTACCTCAAGGAGATCAGCGACGGCGCGGTCCAGGTCATCGGCGCGGACCCGGAGGGCTCGGTCTACTCCGGCGGCTCCGGGCGGCCCTATCTGGTCGAGGGCGTCGGCGAGGACTTCTGGCCGAGCGCCTACGACCGCAGCGTCACCGACGAGATCGTCGCGGTGTCCGACAAGGACTCCTTCCAGATGACGCGCCGGCTCGCCAAGGAGGAGGGGCTGCTCGTCGGCGGCTCCTGCGGCATGGCGGTCGTCGGGGCCCTGGAGGTCGCCAAGCGGCTCGGCCCCGAGGACGTCGTCGTGGTGCTGCTCCCCGACAGCGGGCGCGGCTACCTCAGCAAGATCTTCAACGACGAGTGGATGGCCGACTACGGCTTCCTGGAGGACACCGGCGCCTCCGCCAACGTCGGTGCGGTCCTGGACTTCAAGGAGGGCCCCATGCCCTCCCTCGTCCACATGCACCCGGAGGAGACGGTCGGCGAGGCCATCGAGGTGCTCCGCGAGTACGGCGTCTCCCAGATGCCGATCGTGAAGCCGGGCGCCGGCCACCCGGACGTGATGGCCGCCGAGGTCATCGGCTCCGTCGTGGAGCGGCAACTGCTGGACGCGCTGTTCACCCGGCGCGCCTCGCTGACCGACCCGCTGGAGAAGCACATGTCGGCGCCGCTGCCGCAGGTCGGCTCCGGCGAACCGGTCGAGGACCTGATGGCCGTGCTCAGCGGCACGGACGGGGCCGACGCGGCGATCGTGCTCGTCGAGGGCAAGCCCAAGGGGGTCGTGAGCAGGCAGGACCTGCTGGCGTTCCTCGCCAAGGACGCGGGCGCGGCGAAGGCCTGACGGGGCGGTCGCCGGGCCGGGGCGCGTCCGGCGGACCGGCGCCGGGAGCCGGCCGTCGCCCGGTCCGGCGCCCCGGAGCGCGGTTCGCGAAAACGGCACGAGCGTGTCACGTCCGCGCAGCACCCGCTTAACACGGCTCCGGCACATTGGTGGGTGTCGGCAGGGAAACCCGCCGGCACCCAGAACGGCGACACCGGACTACGGAGCGGCTCCCGGACCTCCACCGTCGCCCGGACGCGGGCACCCGGCCCTGACCCGGACCGCGTCCCTCGCGGGGACCGCCGTCGTCCCGCCCCCCGGGCGACCGGGGGTGCGGCGGTCCCCGCGACATGCTTCCGCACACAGCGGCGCGGCCGGCCCCCCGTGGGTCCGGCCGCGCGGCATGCCTGCGGGGCCTTTGCCGTGTCCGGGAGGCCTCGGGCGGCGGGCTCAGCCGTTCCAGTCGGACGGCGCCCGCTCGTCCCGGCGGCGGAACAGCCCGCCGCCCCGCGCCGCCTGGAACGCGTTGACGCCGACGATCCCGAGCCACGCCACGACCAGACCCTCGATCCCGGCGTTCACGACCCCGATCGCGGACAGCGGGACCGCCATGACCAGCGAGACGATCCCCAGGCCGTGCCGCTCCCCGAAGCTCCCCGGCCCGGCCGGGCGCGCACCACGGGCGACGGTCATCTGCTGCTCGGCGAGCTGACGGCGGACCCGGCGGTCGAGTGTGGTGTCGAGGCGCTGCTCGACCTTCTCCAGGAACGAGTCGATGAGCGCGGTCTCGTACTCCGCGCCCAGCTCCCCGCGGGCCTGGAGGGTGGCGGCGAGCTCCTTCTTGAGCTCGGGGTCACGGGCTTCCATGCCGACCACGTTACGGATCCGGGCCCCCGCCGACAGTGGGGCCAGCCCCCAGGTTCCGTGGGGTTAACCCCCCTGTCCGCCCACTCCCGTCCCCGCCCTGCATATGGACATACAGCGGCCTTCCTGGCTGAATAGAACGGTCGGCGCCGGTCGTGGCGCGACGGATCCAGCAAGGGGACAGCATGAGTGGGAGCAGCCCCGCCGCACGGTTGCAGCGGCTCTTCGAGGGCCACCGGCTCACACCCACCCAGCGGCGCATCGCGCACTGCATGGTCCGCCGGGCCGCCGACGCGCCGTTCCTCTCCAGCGTCGAGCTGGCCGAGCTGGCCGGGGTCAGTCAGCCCTCCGTCACCCGCTTCGCCGTCGCCCTCGGCTTCGACGGCTATCCGGCGCTGCGCAGGCACCTGCGCGAGGTCGCGCCCGCCGACGCGGAGCAGGAGGACGCGGGGGAGACGTACAACGAGTACCAGCAGGCCGTCCGCGCCGAGATCGAGAACCTCCAGCACCTCTGTGACGTGCTCGCCGACCCCGCGCCCGTCGAGCGGGCCGGGCGGCTGCTCGCCGGCTCCCGGCCGCTGCCGGTGCTGGGGCTGCGCGCCGCCTCCTCGCAGGCGCGCGGGTTCGGCTACTTCGCCGCCAAGGTGCACCCCGACGTCCGGGTGCTCGACGAGGGCGGCAGCATGCTGCCCGACCGGATCGACTCCGCCCGCCGGGCCGGGGCCACCGCTTTGATGTGCTTCGCGCTGCCGCGCCACCCCAAGGAGAGCGTGGACGCGCTCGCGTACGCCCGGGACCAGGGGCTGACCGTGGTGACGGTCGCCGACTCCGCCTTCGCGCCCGTCGCCAAGCACAGCGATCTGCTGCTCCCCGCGGCGATCGGCTCCGGACTCTCCTTCGACACCGTCTGCGCGCCGATGCTGCTCGGCCGGGTGCTGCTGGAGGCCATGTGCGACGGACTGCCCGACGCCCAGGCGCGGTTGGAGGAGTTCGACGTACGGGCGGCGACGCGCGGTCTGTTCGTGGAGTGAGGCACCGCCCGCCCGGCAGTCTCGCGGATTCTCAGGCATCGCTCATCTGCGGCCGCTAACCTCCGCGCCCAGACACACCGCCGCGTCGGCGGTGCGCGGGAACGCGGGTTTCGCGGCAGTGCGGAGAGAGGGGTACGGACGTGGGGCGCCAAGGACAGTCGCTGGCGAGGGTGGCCGTGACCGTACGGGCCGGGGCGGCGCCGCTGTGGTGGGCGGGTGTGGTGGCCGCGGCGGCGGGGGCGTTCGTTCCGGGTCTGACCGGGCGCCGGATCGGGCTGCTGGCCGGGGCGGCGCTCTTCGTCGTCACCGCGGCCGTCGTGGCCCTGGCGCGCGGCAAGCGGTACGCGGAGCTGGCCCGGAGCGCGTCGCGCGCCGGGCGGGGCGACTTCCTCCAGGACCGGGCCGTGACCGTACGGGGGTGGCGGCGCGGGCGCAGGTGGTGGCTGCTGGGCGCGTTCGTCGTGGCGGTGGCGTCCTCGTTCGCGCTGCCGGGCGCGGGCGGACTGGTGCTCGCGGGGACGGGTGCCGGTCTCTGGGCGAAGGCCGTACGCATCGGACAGCGCGAGCGCCGCGAGGACGTCCTGTACTGGGTGCGCACCGACTGGTCCGGACCCGGGAGCCCGGTCGGCAAGCGGGTGAAGGCCCACCGGACGACGGGTCCGGAGGCGGGGGACGCCGCGCCGGGCGGGGCGCGGCGTCGCCGCCGGTGAGGATTCCGGAGGTGCTCAGACCTCCAGGTCGGCCTCGATCTTCTTCAGCTGGTGGCGGGCCATCGCCAGGTTCGCCCGGTTCGCGTCCAGCACCAGGTAGAGGAACAGACCGCTGCTGCCACGGGACTTGAGCAGCCGGATCAGGTGGTACTGGGTGCCGAGCGTGATCAGGATGTCCTCGATCCCGTCCTTGATGCCCAGCTGCTCCATGGTGCGGAGCTTGGCGCGGACCACATCGGTGTTGCCCGCGGCGGCGACCTCCAGATTGAAGTCCTTGCCGCCGCCGAGCGTGCCCAGGGCCATCCCGCTCGTGTAGTCGACGAGGGCGACACCCGTGGTGCCCTCGATCGAGCTCATCGCTTCCTTCAGTGACGCTTCGGTGTTCGCCATGGAGGCTCGTTTCCTTTCCCTGGCCGGTCGTGGTGACCGGGTCCGATTCTGTGCGGGCTTCTGCGGGGGGCGTCTTACGTGGGGCGTTGCGGCAGGGTGCGGTTGGGCGCGGTGGCGGGGTGCGGGGGTGCGGCGCGGGCGGCGGTGGCGGGGCGCTCGGTGCGTGCCAGCGCGGCGTCGACGAGTTCGCCGATCCGGGCGCCCGCGCGGCGGCCCTCCAGATGGAGCCGGCCGACGTTGATGCGGTCCTCGGCCAGCAGGGTCAGGACGGCGGAGGAGCCCGCGGCGTAGGTGGCGATGTAGCCGCTGTTGCCGCGGACCAGCAGTTCACGGAAGCCGCCCCGCCCGGTGGCGTCGGTCATCCGGATCGATACGCCGAGGGCGGCGGCGGTGAGGGCGGCGACGCCCTCCGCCTCGACGCCCGGGGTGTCGTGGGCCAGCACCAGCCCGTCGGTGGAGGCGGCCAGCGCCCCGGAGAGCAGGGGGACCCGGGCGCGTAACCGCTGGAGTTCGTCGAGGACATCACGCACTTCGGCCTCGGGCACCATCAGCTGTCTCCTCCCGGCACGCTGTCTGAGCGCGCGTATCACAGGGCCTCCAATGCGTCTCGGAGCCGGCGCAGCAGGGCGATGTCGGGGTCGGCCGTCACCTCGGGGAGCGTGATCCGGCCGGGTGGGGAAGCGGCCGGCAGGGGCTGGGCGCGGACCGCCTCCACCAGACCGGCCGCCGCCAGCCGTCGCAGGTCGACCAGGATGTGGAACGCCGAACGGCCCAGTAACTGCGCGATGTCCGAGGCCGTGCGGACCCCGTCGGCCAGCTCCAGGAGACGGCGCTGCCGGGCCGGGACCGGGGCGTCGGCCGGGTGTGCCGCCGTCCGCCGCAGCGGGGCGCCGTCGCAGGCGGGGTCGGGCCAGATCCGGTCCAGGAACTCCCGTCTGCGCAGCGTCTCGCGCTCCACGGCGGCCACCGGGACGGGCCGTACCGGACCGATCCAGTGCGCCACCCCGTAACGGAAGCGGGCGGGCGTCCCGGTCGGGGCGAGTGCGAAGAACGCGGCGTCGTACAGCGCGCCCAGGTGGCACAACTCCAGTGCCCCGCCCGGCACGTGACCGCTGTCCACGAGATAGCGGCCGACCCGGCGGTGCGCCCCCGCCTGCGCCACGGCGTCCCACCAGCCCTCGTGCCGCAGGGTCCCGCCGGTGGTGAGCAGGACGTCGATGCCGGGGGTGGCGGGGCTCTCGGCGTGCACGACCTGGCCGTCGGCGAGGTAGAGCGTGCCGCGGTCGCGCATGAGGGCGCCGGTGGCCCGCTCGGCGGCGAGGCGCTGGAGCATCGGGCTCAGTACCGGGAGCCGGCCAGGCCCGGGGGTGTCGAGGTCGGCGGCTATCGCACTCATGCCAGCACCAGGCGCTCGGCCAGCTCGCCGAGCCGCATCCGGGCGAGGGCGAGATTGCCCTCGGAGCGGTCCAGCCACAGATGCAGGAAGACGCTGCTGTCGAAAGCCGTCTCGACGAACCGGAGCATGTGGTACCCGTCGTGGGTGGTGACGATGACGTCCTCGACGGGGGTGCTCGGCGGGTCAGCGGACCGGTCGCCCTCCGCGGCGAGGCGGGTGAAGGCCGGCTGTTCGGCGGTCATCCGGGCGACCTCCGCCGTCTCCGCGGCGGTCGCCTCATGGTCGCCGTTGGGGGACTCCCCGATGGTGCCGAGGGCGAGACCGCTCGTCCAGTCGACCACCGAGGCGCCCCGGGCGCCGGGCAGCCTCATGACTTCGAGCAGGCACTCGTCGATTCCGGGCACGCGGATCTCCCCTCCCGACGTGGCGTACGGCTGTGACGCAGAGGCTACGCAACGTGCTCACGGCAGGTGGAGGTTCTGGCATTTTCCTTTGGTACATGCGGCCCGCGGTGTAAAGGGGCGGCCGGAATGCTGCGGTGGGGGCGGCGGGTGGCGTCCCGTCAGGCGTCCGGGGCCCCGGACTTCTCGCGGGACGTCATCACCACCTTGTTGAGCGCCCACAGGCCGATGCCGATCAGCAGCAGGATCCCGGCGCGTACGTACACGTCTGAGCCCCGGTCGGCGAGCGGGCTCGCCAGGATCAGCGAGGTGAGCGCGCCGAGCACCGGAAGCGCCGTGGGCGTACGGAAGTGGCGGTGGTCCACCCGGTCCCCTCGGAGCACCAGCACGGCGACGTTGACCACGGCGAAGACGCAGAGCAGCAGGAACGAGGTGGTGTCGCCGAGCCCCTCGATCTCGCCGGTGGAGACCAGGCCGATCGCCAGGACGGAGACGAAGACGATCCCGACCCAGGGGGTGCGCCGGCCGGCCAGCACCTTGCCCATGGCGGGCGGCAGGATGCGCTCGTTGGCCATGCCGTAGCAGAGTCGCGAGGCCATCATGATGTTGATCAGCGCCGAGTTGGTGACGGCGAACAAAGCGATCAGCGCGAAGAGTTTCGGCGGGAAATCGACGCCCCCGGCCTTCACCACCTCCAGCAGCGGGCCGCTGGAGCCCGCCAGGGTGCGGGAGTCGACCAGCAGCGAGGAGACCAGGGCGACCAGGACGTAGATGGTGCCGGTGATGCCCACTCCGATGAAGATCGCGCGGGGGAAGGCGCGGGCGGGGTTCTTCGTCTCCTCGGCCATGTTCACCGAGTCCTCGAAGCCGACGAAGGCGAAGAAGCCGAGTGCGGTGGCGCCGAGCACCCCGGTGATCAGTGCGTACCCGGTGCCGCCGGTCTCGATCTGGGTCAGCCGGGAGGGCTCGCCCTCGCCGCTGAACACGGCGTACGCGCCGATCGCGAGGATCACCGCGAGTCCGCTGACCTCGACCAGGGTCAGGACGACGTTCGCCTTCACCGACTCGGCGACCCCGCGCAGGTTGATCGCGGCGAGGGCGAGGACGAACAGGATCGCTATCAGGGTCGGCGGCACCGCGTCGGTGAATTCCGCCAGATAGTCGCCGCTGAACGCCCGTGCCGCCGCGCTCGCCGAGGAGAGGCCCGAGCACATCACCATGAAGGCGACGACGAAGGTCAGGAAGGGGACCTTGAACGCCTTCTGGGTGTAGAGCGCCGCCCCGGCCGCCTTCGGGTACTTCCCGACGAGTTCCACGTACGAGGCCGCCGTCAGCAGGGCGACGACGAAGCCGATCGCGAACGGCAGCCACAGTGCGCCGCCGACCTTGCCCGCCACGTCCCCGGTGGTGGCGTAGATGCCGGTGCCCAGGATGTCGCCGACGACGAAGAGGATCAGCAGCTTGGGGCCGAGGGCACGCTTGAGCGGCGGAGCCCCTCCGAGCCTCTCCGTACCCCCGTGGCCCTCGGGTTCCGTCGGTGCGGGTGTGCCGGCAGTGCTCATCGATGCCTCCGGTTCGGTCTCCGGTCCGGTCTCCGGGTCGCTAGGGAGAACCTGTTCCCAGCCACGGCGAGGACCGCACCTGTTGACTACGACTATTCAGAGCAGCAGGATGTGAATAGATTTTCACCGTCGCGAGGAGGCACCGCCATGTCAGGACCCCGCCCCGTACGGGCACCGCGAGGCACCACGCTGAGCGCCCTGGGATGGCAGCAGGAAGCCGCCCTGCGGATGCTGCAGAACAACCTCGACCCCGAGGTCGCCGAGCACCCCGACAAGCTCGTCGTCTACGGCGGCACCGGGAAGGCGGCCCGCGACTGGCGCTCCTTCGACGCGATGGTCCGCACGCTGCGGACGCTCAAGCAGGACGAGACGATGCTCGTCCAGTCCGGCAGGCCGGTCGGCGTCATGCAGACCCACGAGTGGGCGCCGCGCGTGCTCATCGCCAACTCCAACCTGGTCGGCGACTGGGCCAACTGGGAGGAGTTCCGCCGCCTGGAGGCGCTCGGCCTCACCATGTACGGCCAGATGACCGCCGGGTCCTGGATCTACATCGGTACCCAGGGCATCCTCCAGGGCACCTACGAGACCTTCGCAGCCGTCGCCGCCAAGAAGTTCGGCGGCACGCTGGCCGGGACGATCACCCTGACCGCCGGGCTCGGCGGCATGGGCGGCGCCCAGCCGCTCGCCGTCACCATGAACGACGGCGTCGCCATCTGCATCGACTGCGACCCGCGCGCCATCGAGCGCCGGATCGAGCACCGCTTCCTGGACGTGCGGGCCGACAGCCTGGAGCACGCCCTCCAGCTCGCCGTCGAGGCCCGCGACGCCCGCCGCCCGCTCTCCATCGGCCTCCTCGGCAACGCCGCCGAACTGCTGCCCCGGATGCTCGCCGAGAGCGCGCCGATCGACATCGTCACCGACCAGACCAGCGCCCACGACCCGCTGGCCTACCTGCCGCTCGGCGTCGACTTCGACGACATGGCGGACCTCGCCGCCGAGAAGCCCGCCGACTTCACCCGGCGCGCCCGCGAGTCGATGGCCCGCCACGTCGAGGCCATGGTCGGATTCATGGACGCCGGGGCCGAGGTCTTCGACTACGGCAACTCCATCCGCGGCGAGGCCCAGCTCGCCGGGTACGGCCGCGCCTTCGACTTCCCCGGCTTCGTCCCCGCCTACATCCGCCCCCTCTTCTGCGAGGGCAAGGGCCCCTTCCGCTGGGCCGCGCTGTCCGGCGAGGCCTCCGACATCCACAAGACCGACAAGGCGATGCTTGAGCTCTTCCCGGAGAACGAGTCGCTGCACCGCTGGATCAAGATGGCCGGCGAACGCGTCCATTTCCAGGGTCTGCCCGCCCGCATCTGCTGGCTCGGCTACGGCGAGCGCGACAAGGCCGGCGAGCGCTTCAACGACATGGTCGCGAGCGGCGAACTGGCCGCCCCGCTGGCCATCGGCCGCGACCACCTGGACTGCGGCTCGGTCGCCTCCCCGTACCGCGAGACCGAGGCCATGCTCGACGGCTCCGACGCCATCGCCGACTGGCCGCTGCTCAACGCCATGGTCAACGTCGCCTCCGGCGCCTCCTGGGTCTCCCTCCACCACGGCGGCGGCGTCGGCATGGGCCGCTCCATCCACGCGGGCCAGGTCTCCGTCGCGGACGGCACGAAGCTCGCGGGCGAGAAGATCCGCCGCGTCCTGACGAACGACCCGGGCATGGGTGTCATCCGCCACGTGGACGCCGGATACGACATCGCCGAGAACGTCGCCGCCGACCAAGGCGTACGCGTCCCCATGACGGAGGGCAACTGATGCCGTCCGGCACGCCCAAGGGCCCGCCCGGCGCATCCGCCACCTCTCCCGGTACGTCGCGGCAGTGGCGTGCGGGTGACTCCTTCCTCTCGATGTGGCGGGAGCTGGCCCCCGTCGGACTCCACCCCGACAGCGGCGGCTACCGGCGCTACGCCTGGTCGGCGGCGGACGTCGACTGCCGGGCCTGGTTCCGGGCGCAGGCCGAGGCGCGCGGTCTCACCCACGAGAGCGACCGCAACGGCAACCAGTGGGCGTGGCTCGGCGACCCCCTGGCCGGGAACGCCGTCGTCACCGGCTCGCACCTGGACTCCGTCCCGGACGGCGGCGCCTTCGACGGCCCGCTCGGCGTGGTCTCCTCCTTCGCCGCGCTCGATGAACTCCACCGCAGAGGGGTGGAGTTCACCCGCCCTCTGGCGATCACCAACTTCGGTGACGAGGAAGGCGCCCGCTTCGGCCTCGCCTGCGTCGGATCCCGGCTCGCCGCCGGACAGCTCGCCGTCGCCGACGCCCGGCGGCTGCGCGACGCCGACGGCGTCACGCTGCCCGCTGCCATGGAGAGGGCCGGATACGACCCCGGGACCATCGGCCCCGACCCGCAACGGCTCGCCCGGATCGGCGCGTTCGTCGAACTCCACGTCGAGCAGGGCCGCGCCCTCGACCTGACCGGCGACCCCGTCGGCATCGCCTCCGCCATCTGGCCGCACGGCCGCTGGCGGTTCGACTTCCGGGGCGAGGCCAACCATGCGGGCACCACCCGCCTCGCCGACCGCCGCGACCCGATGCTCACGTACGCCGAGACCGTCCTCGCCGCCCGCCGCGAGGCCGAACTGACCGGCGCGCTCGCCACCTTCGGCAAGATCGCGGTCGAGCCCAACGGGGTCAACGCCATCCCCTCCCTCGTACGCGGCTGGCTCGACTCCCGCGCCGCCGACCAGGCCACCCTGGACGCCGTCGTCACCGGCATCGAGCGCGCCGCCCGGGAGTACGCCGAGCGGGCCGGGATCGACCTCGACGTCGTCCGCGAATCGTTCACACCCGTCGTCGAGTTCGAGCACGCGCTGCGCGACGAGCTCGGCAGGATCCTGGAGGGGACCGGAGACACGGGACGGCCCGTGCCCGTCCTCGGCACCGGCGCCGGCCACGATGCGGGTATTTTGTCCGCTTCGGTGCCCACCGCCATGCTCTTCGTACGGAACCCCACCGGCATCTCGCACTCACCCGCCGAGCACGCCGCCGAGGACGACTGCACGGCCGGGATCGAGGCACTCGCCGACGTACTGGAAGGTCTCGCGTGCAGCTGACACACCGGACGACGGGCGGGCCCGTCACCGCGACGTACTGGATGGACCACGCCTGGCTCGGCACCCACGTCGAGCCGGGCGTCACCCTGGACGTCGCGGGCGGCCGCATCGCCGGGATCAGGACCGGGGTCGAGGCACCGCCGCCCGGCGCGACCGTGCTGCGCGGCCTGACCCTCCCCGGCCTCGCCAACACCCACTCGCACGCCTTCCACCGGGCCCTGCGCGCCACCGTCCAGGTCGGCTCGGGCACCTTCTGGACCTGGCGCGAGCTGATGTACCGCACGGCCTCCCGGCTCACCCCGGACACCTACTTCGACCTGGCCCGCGCCACGTACGCCGAAATGGCCCTGGCCGGCATCACCTCCGTCGGCGAGTTCCACTATCTGCACCACGCCCCCGGCGGCACCCCCTACGCCAACCCGAACGCCATGGGCGAGGCGCTCATCGCGGCCGCCGCCGAGGCCGGCATCCGGATCACCCTGCTGGACACCGCCTATCTCGCCGCCGGATTCGGCGAGAAGCCCAACCGGCACCAGCTGCGCTTCTCCGACATCACCGCCGAGGCCTGGGCGGAGCGCGCCTCCCTCCTCAAGGGCGACGACCACACACTGATCGGCGCGGCCGTCCACTCCGTCCGGGCGGTCCCGGCCGGACAGCTGGCCACCGTCGCGCAGTGGGCCGAGGAGCGCGAGGCCCCGCTGCACGTCCACCTCTCCGAGCAGACGGCGGAGAACGACGCCTGCCAGGCCGCCCACGGCCGCACCCCCACCCGGCTGCTGGCCGACCACGGGGTCCTCGGCCCACGCACCACCGGCATCCACAACACCCACCTGACCGAGGCGGACATCGAACTGCTGGGCTCCTCGGCCACCGGCACCTGCATGTGCCCCACCACCGAACGCGACCTGGCCGACGGCATCGGACCCGCCGCCGCCCTCCAGAAGGCGGGCTCGCCGCTCTCGCTGGGCAGCGACAGCCATGCCGTGATCGACCTCTTCGAAGAGGCGCGGGCGATGGAGCTCAACGAGCGGCTGCGCACGCACATCCGGGGCCACTGGACCGCCGCCGCCCTGCTCCGGGCCGCCTCCGCCGACGGGCACGCCGCACTCGGCCGCCCCGACGCGGGCGTGCTGGAACCGGGCGCCCCCGCCGACCTGACGACCGTCGCCCTGGACTCCGTCAGAACGGCCGGGCCGGTGCCCCGACTGGCAGCGGAGACCGCCGTATTCGCCGCCTCCGCCGCTGATGTGCGGCACACGGTCGTGGCGGGCCGGCACATCGTCCGGGACGGCCGTCACACACAGATCGAGGACGTGCCCCGGGCGCTCGCCGAGGCCGTCGCCGCCCTGCACGGCTGACCGCGGGCGCGTCCGGTTCCGCGGACGCGCCCGCGGAACCGGACCCGCCCGAACGCGCAAGAAGCCCGCACCCCCCGGACCTCCCGGAACGCAAGGAGAACACTCTCCAGATGACGACCACCGCCGTCACCCACATCGCCAGCCTGGTCACCAATGACCCCTCCCTCGGCAACGGGACCCCCCTGGGCCTGATCCAGGACGCGGCCGTCGTCATCGACGGCGACCGCATCGTCTGGACCGGTGAATCCAGCAAAGCACCCGCCACTGACAACGTCCTCGACGCGGCCGGCCGCGCGGTGATCCCGGGCTTCGTCGACTCCCACTCCCACCTGGTCTTCGCGGGCGACCGCACCCAGGAGTTCAACGCCCGGATGTCCGGGCAGCCCTACCGCGCGGGCGGCATCCGCACCACCGTCGCCGCCACCAGGGCCGCCTCCGACGAGGAGCTCTCCGCCAACGTCGCCCGCTACCTCGCCGAGGCCCTGCGCCAGGGCACCACCACCTTCGAGACCAAGTCCGGCTACGGCCTCACCGTCGAGGACGAGGCCCGCGCCCTGCGGATCGCGGGCCGCCACACCGACGAGGTCACCTACCTCGGCGCCCACATCGTGTCCCCCGACTACGCCGACGACCCCGCCGGGTACGTCGACCTGGTCACCGGCCCGATGCTGGAGGCCTGTGCCCCGCACGCCCGCTGGATCGACGTGTTCTGCGAGCAGGGCGCCTTCGACGGCGACCAGGCCCGCGCCATCCTCACCGCGGGCCGCGCCAAGGGGCTGCACCCCCGCGTCCACGCCAACCAGCTGACGTACGGCCCCGGTGTCCAGCTCGCCGTCGAGCTCGACGCCGCATCGGCCGACCACTGCACCCACCTCACCGACGCGGACGTCGACGCACTCGGCCAGGGCAGCACGGTGGCGACCCTGCTCCCGGGCGCGGAGTTCTCCACCCGCGCCACCTGGCCCGACGCCCGCCGCCTCCTCGACGCGGGGGCAACCGTCGCGCTCTCCACGGACTGCAACCCCGGTTCGTCGTTCACCTCGTCCCTGCCGTTCTGCATCGCGCTGGCCGTGCGCGACATGGGGATGACCCCGGACGAGGCGGTCTGGTCGGCCACCGCCGGCGGGGCCGCCGCCCTGCGCCGTAGCGACATCGGCCGGATCACCCCCGGCGCCCGCGCCGACCTGGTCCTCCTCGACGCCCCGAGCCACGTCCACCTCGCCTACCGCCCGGGCGTCCCGCTGGTCAGCGCGGTCTGGCGGAGCGGACAGCGGGTGGTGTGACGGGCGGTCCGGGGACCGGAGCCGGGGCCCAGCCGGCCTCCGGCCACGCGTACTCGTCGAAGCCGGTGGGGAGCTTCCCACAGTCCGCATGGGCGCTGACGGCGTACGTTCCCGGACGCCTCCGGTGGCGTACTCGGCGTGGCTGAGTAGCCGATCCGGACCCGGCGCACCGCCCGACACGCGCAAGGACCCGCTCCCGGTATCCGGGGCGGGTCCTTCCGCGGTGCTCGACGGCCGTGGAGCCCCGTGGCGGGGCGGCGGGGCCGGGGCGGGGTCATTCCTCCAGGGTCAGACCCTTACGGAGCTTGGTCAGCGTCCGCGAGAGCAGCCGGGACACGTGCATCTGCGAGATGTTCAGCTCCTCGCCGATCTCCGACTGCGTCATGTTGCTGACGAAGCGGAGCGAGAGGATCATCCGGTCCCGGGAGGGCAGCGCGGCGATCAGCGGCTTCAGCGACTCGACGTACTCGATGCCTTCGAGGCCGTGGTCCTCGTAGCCGATGCGGTCCGCGAGGGCGCCCTCGTTGTCGTCCTCCTCGGGCTTGGCGTCCAGCGAGCTCGCGGTGTACGCGTTGCTCGCGGACATGCCCTCGACGACCTCCTCCGGCGTGATGCCGAGGCGCTCGGACAGCTCCGCCACGGTGGGCGCGCGGTCCAGCTGCTGGGAGAGCTCGTCGCCCGCCTTCGCCAGGTCGAGCCGCAGCTCCTGGAGCCGGCGCGGCACGCGCACGGACCAGCTGGTGTCACGGAAGAAGCGCTTGATCTCGCCGACGATCGTCGGCATCGCGAAGGTGGGGAACTCCACTCCGCGGCTCAGCTCGAACCGGTCGATCGCCTTGATCAGGCCGATGGTGCCGACCTGGACGATGTCCTCCATCGGCTCGCTGCGGGAGCGGAACCGGGAGGCGGCGAACTTGACGAGCGCGAGGTTCAGCTCGACGAGGGTGTTGCGTACGTAGCTGTACTCGTGGGTGCCCTCTTCGAGGGACTCCAGCCGCTCGAAGAGCGTCTTCGACAGGGCCCTGGCGTCCAGAGCGCCCACTTCGGCGTACGGCGGGATCTCGGGAAGCCCTTCGAGTCCCTCGAATTCCTCGCCGGCCGCGCCGTGGAAGTCTGAGGTGGTGCTGGTGGTGCTGGTGGTGCTGGTGCGCGGGCCGGGAACGGCGCTCGCGGCGGGGGAGTCGGAATTGGTCGGTCCCTGAGGACATGCCGACGACGCGTTGCGGGTACGCGCTTCGTCGAGCCGGGGTGACATGGTTCTCCTCCATCGTTCTCGGCATATGGCTGCCGATGCCCCTACGTGTTCCTGCGGTGAAGCGGCGCCTCCGAAGCCGGTCGTGTTTCGGGTGTCCCTCTACCCATACCCGGTCCTGACCAGCAGTGACAAGCGCCAAATGCTGCTATATGTCCGGTTTGTTGAGGTCTCCGACTACCGCGTGGCGAACGGAACGCGTACTGTTTCACGCACGTCGGCGGCAGCTACGCATACAGCCGCACGGGCAGTGACGTGCACAGTGACGAACGGCGAAGAGGGACAGGCATGGACCGCGGGACGGTCGGCAGTGCGAACCGGGGTCGACTTCAGGTCGAGGCCCGGACCGAGGGGCGCAGCGAGGTCGTGACGCCGGTGGGTGAGCTCGATCACCACACCGCCGATCTGCTGCGCGAGCCCCTGGAGAGTGCGGTCGAGCAGGGGCGCTCACGCCTGGTGGTCGACTGTTCCCGCCTGGATTTCTGCGATTCCACCGGGCTGAACGTGCTGCTCGGCGCCCGCCTCAAGGCGGAGGCGGCCGGAGGAGGGGTTCATCTGGCCGGAATGCTGCCCGTCGTGGCGAGGGTGTTCGAGATCACCGGTGCGGAGGCGGTCTTCACCGTCCACGCCTCGCTCGAAGAGGCCCTGGCCGGCTGACCCGGCACGAGCGTGTGACCTCGGACGTCCCCGATGCCGGCCGTGTCACGCGATCGTGTGCCCCAAGTGGGTGTTGTTGCGAAACGGCAGGGCAGGAGACACCCCGGCGGTGCCCCGCGAGGGCTCCTGCACACTCGGTAACTGATCACTATCCGTTCAACGGCGACATGGCGACATGGCGAATCGGTGAGGTGAAGCGCTGATGAGCACCACCCGGCAGCATCCGCCGGGCGACCTCGGTCGCGAGCCGGACGAAGCGGGCGGAGCCTCGCCCGCCCCGGCCGAGCGGCAGTGGCGCACGCTCTCACTCGGGCAGGCCGGCGGCATCGTCCCGACGGCCCGTGACTTCGCCCGGCAGGCGCTGCACGACTGGGGCTGGCTCCCGGCCTCCAGCGCGGACCGCCGGGCCGCCGCCGAGGACGTCCTGCTGGTCGTCTCCGAGCTGGTGACCAACGCCTGTCTGCACGCGGAGGGCCCCGAGGAGCTCCGGATCGGCCGCACCTCCAAGGTGCTGCGGGTGGAGGTCGTCGACCGGGGGGCCGGACAGCCCGCACCCCGTACGCCGCACCGCGCCGGGCGGCCCGGGGGGCACGGCATGTTCATCGTGCAGCGCCTCTGCCTCGACTGGGGTGTCACGCGTACGCCGGACGCCCCGGGCAAGACCGTCTGGGCCGAGCTCGCCGCCCCCGCCTAGGGAGTGTTTCGAAAGTCCCGCCTGCTCGGCGACGCCTGGCACGCACGCTCGCCGCGTTGTCGGGATCACCCCGATACATCCGGTATCGGGACGACCCTCCGCCTTGCGATCGCACGCACCAGACGCCGCCGAGTCCGCCCTCCGGACGGACGGCGCTACTTTCGAAACACGCCCTGGGTGCGCTCCTCGCCCGCGCCCCTGACCCGTACGCCTCAGCCCCCCTGACCCGCAAGCCTCAGCCGCACCCCTCACCCGTACCTGTCCCCCGCACCGAGAAGAGCGCGCCGGATCGGCGCGCTCTTTGTCTTCCCTCCATCAGACCTCGGGCGTACCTTGGGCGCCAAATCTGATGTGCCGTCAGTAATGGGCGCCCGTACGGGGCGTGGCGCGCGGCGGCGTCCGGCATGAGGGGAGCACGAGGTGTCGAACCAGAAGCGGACAACTCTCGCGCTGGCGGCTGCGCTGGCAGGCTCGATCGTGGTGGCGGGCGCGCCCGCCGCGCACGCCGAGGTCGTGGACGTCAACTACCAGTGCGTGACGCCCATCGGGCCCAAAGGGGCGGTCTCGCCCATCGACATCAAGGGCGTCAGGAGCGGCGCCGGCTACAAGCTCACCATGTCCTTCCAGAAGGGCGTCTCCTCCAGCCCGGTCGAACTGGGCAAAGGGGCCATGAATCCGAGCGCCGTGATCGAGCTGGGCGGCGCGGAGCAGGGGAAGGTCCAGGTCTCCGGCGCGGCGAACACCGAGGCGATTCCGGCCAACACCCCGATCAAGATCAGTGACTTGTCGGGGACGTACACCCCGAAGAAGAGCGGCAAGGTCACCTTCACCGCCGGGGTCCTCACCATCAAGGCCCTCGGTACGACGACCACCTGTACGCCCAGGAACAGCCCCGGCCCCTCCCTCGAACTCGACGTCCAGGGGGCCGGCGGTTCACCGGGCGGCGGTTCCACCGGCGGCTCGACCGGCGGCAGTTCGGGAGGCGCTTCAGGTGGCGCTTCGGGCGGCGGCGAACTGCCCCGCACCGGACCGCTGGACTCGGCGGCGGCGCTCGGCACGCTCGGCGGCACCGTGCTGCTGACCGGGGCGGCCGGAGTGCTCTGGCTGACCCGGCGAGGACAGCGCTCCGCAGGCTGATCCCTCCCCGGCAGAGGAGCCGCCCATGTCGCCACCCACCCCGCGCCTCCGCCGTGGGCTGCTCGTCCGCACGGCGGTGCTCGCCGCGCTGCTGTGCGCGCTCACGTCGCCCCCGGCCGCCGCAGCCGCTGCCGACGACGACGCCGGCCCGGCGGCGGACTGGACGGCCCGGCCCGCCGGCGGCACCGGCCCGGACAGCAGGCCGTACGTCTATCTGGAGGGCACCCCCGGCACGGCCCTCCAGGACCGCCTCGCGGTGACCAACCCGGGCCGGTCCCGGCTGACGGTACGGCTGCGGGGCGCGGGCCGGGCCGGGGCCTGGATCCGGTTCGCCGCGGACACGGTCAGCGTCCCGGCCCGGACCCGCGCCGAGGTGCCGCTCGCCCTCACGGTGCCGCCCGACGCGGTGCCCGGCGACGCTTCCGGGGAGGTCGTGGCGGTCGACGGGGGCGTGGAGGTCCGCGTACCGGTACGGGTCCGGATCGGTGGCCCGACGCTGGCGGCGATCACCGTCGAGGACGTCGAGGTATCCGGCGGGACCATTCGGTACGCCCTGGTCAACCGGGGCAACGCGGTGCTGGAACCCCGGCTGGCGGTGCGCGCCGACGGGCTGTTCGGCACGCTGCTGGACCGCCCGGAACGGCCCCTGCCGCTGGAGCTGGCCCCCGGCCGGCGGGTGGAGCGGACCGAACCCTGGCCCGACGCCCCGGCCCTGGACGCGGTCACCGTACGGCTGAGGGTCACCGCTTCGGGGGGCGCCCGGGACGAGGCGGAGGCCTCGGCGACGTACCTCCCGGTGGCCCCGGCCGTCGGCGGCGGGCTGCTGGTCCTCGGCGTCCTGGCCGCGCTCGGCTCCGGCGCGTACCGGCGGCGACGCACGCGGCCCGGCACCCAGGAGCCCCAGGAGCCCCAGGAACCGCCAGATCCCCTGGAGACCGACGACGACCGGCCACCGACCACAGAGACGAGGCCCTTGGTGAAGGCGGGACCCCTGGTGAAGGCGGGAGCGGAATCGTGACGCAGCAGCCCGGCCCCGAAGCCTCCCGGCGCACCGCGTCGCCCGTCCTGCTGTTCGTGGCCGCCCTCCTGGCGCTCCTGCCCGCCCTGTTCGTCGTGACCGCGCCGGGCGCGCGGGCGGCCGACGGCGACCCCACCGTCACCCTGTCCGAGAAAGAGGCGGGCAAGGGCGGGGAGATCACCGTCAGCGGCAGCGGCTGGCGCGCCGAGGCGTTGCTGATGCTGCTGATCTGCGGGCAGTCCACGCCGGAGCGGGGCGTGATCGGCGGCACCAACTCCTGCGCCAACGCCGACGGCCGCGCCGTCACGACCGACGAGAAGGGCGCCTTCAGCAGGAAGCTGCCGGTCACCGAACCGCCGAAGCCGTGTCCCTGCGTGGTGCACGTCGCCACGGTGACGGGCGAACAGGCGCTGGCCGACGCGGTGTTCACGGTGGCGGGACATCCCACGGCCGAGCCGCCGCGGGAGAGCGGCGGCGGGAAGCTCGCGGTGCTGGCCACCACACGGCTGGAGGGCGACAGCTCCCTGCTCACCTGGTTCGGGGCCCCGCCCGCACGCCGACTCGTCTTCACCGTGGGCAATCTCGGGTCCGCCCCCGTCAAGGACCCCGTCTTCGAGATCGGCACCGCGCACGGCGTCTACGCGCCGCAGTGGGAGGAACGCCAGTGGCGCGGCACGGTCGCCCCCGGCGGCAAGGCGCAGATCAAGCTGCCGGTCGAATTGTCGGCGGGCGCGCACGGCGACTACCAGGTGTCCCTGCGGTACGGGGAGAAGGTGCTGGCCGAACAGCCGTGGGGGGTCGGCCGCCCCTGGGGCGTCACGCTCTTCTGGGTCCTGCTCTGCCTGGTCGTCCCGGCGGCCGTCTTCCGCGTCGGCATGGCGGTCGTGGACAAGGTCCGGCCCCGCCCCGCCGGCTCGCACCGTACGCGGGCGCCGGCCAGGTGGACGGGGCCGGGCAGGCTCGGCGGCGCGGGCGCCGACCACGACACGCGTACGGACAACGCGCCCACGAGCGCCGACCACGACACGAACACGACCACGGCCGTGCTGCCGTGGTTCACCCCGGATTCCGCACCGTCAGAGAACCGACCCCGACCCACGACGAAGGGACAAGCGTGAGTACGCAACGGAGGATGAGCGCGGCCGGAGTCGCGCTGATGCTCGGCGGCGCGGGCATCCTGATGGCCGCGAGTCCGGCCCGGGCCGCCGAGGTCAGTTACGCGACGGAGTGCGTTCCGCCGCCGATCTCGGGACTGCCCGCGGTGCAGGGCACCACGAAGGTGGAGCTGACCGCCCCGGCCGAGGCGAAGGTGGGCGACGAGATCGAGGTCGTCTGGAAGACGGTCGAGGCCGCGTCCAGGAACCCGGACGTGCTGGACCTGGGAGCGGACACGGTCAAGCCGACCGGGACCGTCACCCTGGGCGGTGCGGCGAGCGGCGAGCTGAAGCTGGAGGGCCCGCGGCAGAACCCGCCCATTCCCAAGAACAGCCCCATGGTGCTGCCCGACATGAAGGGCACGCTGAAGCTGGAGGCCGCCGGGGAGATCACGCTGACGCCGGGCGCGTACGACATCAACGTGTCCAAGCCGATCTCCACGGACACCAAATGTGCGCCGAAGGAAGAGGTCCGGCCGGGCGCCACGATCAAGGTCACCGAGGGCGGCTCCACCACGGGCGGCACGACCAGCGGAGGCACGGACAGCGGGGGCACCACGACGGGGGGCACGGACACCGGCGGTACGACGACCGGCGGCGCCGACGGAGGCGCTGACGGCGGCACGGACTCGGGCGGCACCACTTCCGGAGGCAGCGACTCCGGAGGAACCGGCACCGGAGGAAGCGACTCCGGCGGGAGCACCGGCGGCGGGGGCGGCCAGACCGACTTCCCCGGCAAGGAGGTGTCCGTCGCCTACGCGTGCAAGACCCCGATCGGGGACAGGAACGCCACCTCGCCCGTCCGGATCAGCGCCAGGAAGAACGGCGGTGAGTACGGCCTGACGGTGGAGTTCAGCAAGTCCGTGATGGACAGCCCGATCGACATCCCGGCGGGCCAGGTCAAGCCGTCCATGGACGTCAGGCTCGGCGGGGCGGACAAGGGCACGGTCAAGGTCGAGGGGCCGCTGAACAAGGAGGTCATCAAGACCGGAGCCCCGATCGAGATCCCCGATCTCACCGGCACGTACAAGCCCGGCGCGAGCGGTACGTCCACGCTCAGCCCCGGCGTCCTGACGGTGATGGCCGCCGGTACGACGACGACTTGCACCCCGCCCGACGGCGTGGCCGTCTCCCTGGAACTGGACACCTCCGCCCAGCCGGGCGGCGCGTCCGGCGGGAGCGGCGGCGCGGCCGGCTCCGGCGGAGCGGCGGCGTCCGGTGGCGGCACGGACTCCGGCGGCGGCCTGGCCGCCACCGGGGCGGAGGACGACGGTTCGCTGCGGGCGCTCGGCCTGGTCGCCGGTACGGCGATCCTGCTGGGCGGCGCGGTGTTCACCTTCACCCCGTGGCGGAGGCTGCGGAGCGTCGAGGTCCAGGCCGAGTAGTCACGGCGACGGCCTGACCGCAGGACCACACGACGACAGCGGGTCCGCACGAGAGGTTCGCGCGGACCCGCTGTCGTACCCCGAGGCGGTCGGGGGCACTGCTTCACGCAGCTACTTGACGTTGCCCATGAGCGCGCGGATCTTGCGTCCCGCCACCATGAAGGCGACACCCGCCGCGACCGCCACGACCGCCTGCAGCGTGTAGTACGCGGCGTCGCCCAGCGGCGCGTTGAGCTTCGTGGTCCAGCCGTTCAGGGCGTTGCCCGTCGAGGTGGCCAGGAACCACAGACCCATGATCTGGCCGACGAACATCTTCGGCGCCAGCTTCGTGGACAGCGACAGACCGACCGGGGAGAGGCACATCTCACCCATCGTCTGCGCCAGGTAGACGGCGAGCAGCCAGAACACGGTGACCTTGCCGGTCTCGCTGTTCGCCGCGGCCGCGCCGGCCAGGCCCATGATGCCGAAGGAGCCGCCGATGAGGAGCATCGCCAGCGCGAACTTCATCGGGGTGCTGGGCTCACGGTTGCGCGTGGCCAGCTTGACCCAGAGCCCGGCGAAGACCGGGGCCAGGATGATGACCATGGCCGGGTTGACCGACTGCAGCCAGGAGGCCGGGAACTCCCAGCCGCCGATGAAGCGGTCCGTCTTGTTGTCGGCGAAGATCGTCAGCAGCGAGCCGGACTGGTCGTAGATCATCCAGAAGAGCACGGCGGTGACGAAGAACCACACGTACGCCTTGATCTTCGGCCGGTCCTCCTCGGTCAGCGCCGGGTCCCGGAAGATCGTGATGAAGTAGGCGATCGGCACGGCGACGCCCAGCACGGCCAGGACGTTGACGATGTGCTCGATGTCGTACGTGCCCAGCGCCAGGTCGATCAGCAGCGCGGCGACCGCGACGCCGGACCACAGGGCCACCTTGCGCAGCATCTGCCGCCGCTCCACGGGGGAGGCGGGCTTCGCGGGCAGCTTGCCGATGTCACCGAGGTGCTTGGAGCCCAGCGCGTACTGGATGACCGCGAGGGTCATACCGACACCGGCGACACCGAAGCCGAGGTGCCAGTTGACGTTCTCTCCGAGGTAGCCGACCAGCAGCGGGGCGGCGAGGCCACCGATGTTGATCGCCATGTAGAAGAGGGTGAAACCGGCGTCACGGCGGGCGCTGGACTGGCCCTCGTAGAGCGCGCCCACCATCGCCGAGATGTTCGGCTTCAGCAGGCCCGTACCGGCCGCGATCAGCGCCAGACCGAAGAAGAACGCGATGTCGCTCGGCAGGGCCAGGGTGAAGTGGCCCAGCGCGATGACGATGCCGCCGACCAGGACGGCCTTGCGGGCGCCCCAGAGACGGTCGGCGACCCAGCCGCCGGGCATCGCGGCCATGTAGACGACGGCGTTGTAGACACCGTAGATGGAGGCGGCGAGCGCCTCCCGGCCCTCCAGGGGGCCGTCGAGCACAGCGGCCACCAAGTACAGGGTGAGGATGGCGCGCATCCCGTACCAGGAGAAGCGTTCCCACATCTCCGTCATGAACAGGGTGGCCATACCGCGGGGGTGGCCGAAGAAGGTCTTCTCGCCGGAACTGGGCGAATCCTTCGTCAGGCTGGACGCCATGGTCGATCCTTGCTGGTCGGGACGCGACGCCTCGTGAGCGGTACGCGCCCGGTGGGGGGCAGCCGGCACCGGCGTGGCGCACCCCGTCCCCACGCCTGAGGGGGACGTGCTCCGCGCGGCCGGACTCCTGACGGAGCTGCGGCGGCGGAGCGGGGAAGAACCGCGTCGGGATCCACACCCGTCACGCGCTCTCGCGTTCCGGGCCCGGCTCACAGGTCATTCACTCGAAGCGGGCCGGCGGGGACCGGCCCCGCACGCAAAAGGGACCTTTGGCGCTCATGGCTGCCCAAAGGTCCTTGAGTAGTGCAACAGGCGTCGGAACACCATACGACACGACACCGCAGGATATGAAAGGACTTGAGATGTGGATCACAGGTCTTGGTGGAACCACACTCCCATATTCAAAGGTCTCCGTCCTCTTTGTGGCGCTGACCCGCAGGTGACGTCGTGGGCCTCTCTTCCGGACCTCCGTCCGGACTACCATTCAGTCCATGACCCGTGTACTGCTCGCCGAGGACGACGCATCCATCTCGGAGCCACTGGCGCGCGCACTGCGTCGGGAGGGTTACGAGGTCGAGGTCCGCCAGGACGGTCCGACCGCACTCGACGCCGGACTCCAGGGCGGCATCGATCTGGTCGTTCTCGACCTGGGGCTGCCCGGGATGGACGGTCTCGAAGTCGCCCGCAGGCTCCGGGCCGGCGGCCACACGATCCCGATCCTGGTGCTGACGGCCCGCGCCGACGAGGTCGACACGGTCGTCGGCCTGGACGCGGGCGCCGACGACTACGTCACCAAGCCGTTCCGGCTCGCCGAGCTGCTCGCCCGGGTCCGCGCCCTGCTGCGCCGTGGCGCCTCCGAGCCCGTCGCGCAGCCCGCCACCCACGGGGTCAGGATCGACGTCGAGTCGCACCGGGCCTGGATGGGCGAGGAGGAACTCCAGCTCACCGCCAAGGAGTTCGACCTGCTGCGGGTCCTGGTCCGGGACGCCGGCCGGGTGGTCACCCGCGACCAGCTGATGCGCGAGGTCTGGGACACCACCTGGTGGTCCTCCACCAAGACCCTGGACATGCACATCTCCTGGCTGCGCAAGAAGCTCGGCGACGACGCCGCCAATCCGCGCTACATCGCCACCGTCCGGGGCGTCGGCTTCCGGTTCGAGAAGAGCTGACGTACGAAGCTCCCATGCGTCCTGAAGACCGCGCCGACGTGCGTGCCGATGTGCGTGCCGACGTACGTCCCGACGACCTGACGAGGCGGGTATGCGCCGCCGGCTGATCAACTCCACGCTCGCCGTGGTGCTCGTCGTCATCGCCGTCTTCGGCGTCTCGCTGGTGATCGTGGAGACACGCACCATCAGCGCCAGCGCCCAGGAGAGCGTCGAGTCCGAGGCGCTCCGGCTGATCAGCGTGGTCGACAGCCGGCTGCTGGGCGCGGAGCGGATCAACCCCGGGGTGCTGGCCGAGCAGATCGACCCCAAGCGCTACGCGCTGGTCGAGATCCCCGGCCGCGAGCCCATCGCCGTCGGCGAACGCCCCGTCGGCAGCGTCCTGCGCGCCACCGAGACCGGGGAACAGGGCGAGACGGTCACCGTCGAGGAGTCCCGCTCGGCCGTCACCCGCGAGGTCGGGCGCACGCTCCTGATCATCGGTGCGGTGGCGCTGCTGGCGATCGTCTCGGCCGTGCTGCTCGCCGTACGCCAGGCCAACCGGCTGACCTCCCCGCTCACCGACCTCGCCGAGACCGCCGAACGCCTCGGCTCCGGGGACCCCCGCCCACGCCACAAGCGGTACGGGGTGCCCGAGCTGGACCGGGTCGCCGACGTCCTGGACGCCTCGGCCGAGCGGATCGCCCGGATGCTGACCGCCGAACGCCGGCTGGCCGCGGACGCCTCGCACCAGCTGCGGACGCCGCTGACCGCGCTCTCCATGCGGATCGAGGAGATCTCCGTCACCGACGACCTCGAGACGGTGAAGGAGGAGGCGAACATCGCCCTCACCCAGGTCGAACGCCTCACCGACGTCGTCGAGCGGCTCCTGACGAACTCCCGCGACCCGCGCACCGGCTCCGCCGTCGTCTTCGACCTCGACGAGATCGTCAAGCAGCAGCTCGAGGAGTGGCGCCCCGCCTACCGCAGCGCCGGCCGCGCGCTGGTCTGCTCCGGCAAGCACGGGCTGCGGGCCGTCGGCACCCCGGGAGCGGTCGCCCAGGTCCTGGCGGCGCTGATCGAGAACTCCCTCATGCACGGCGGCGGCACCGTCGCCCTGCGCACCCGCGTCACCGGGAACCAGGCGGTCATCGAGGTCACCGACGAGGGCCCCGGCGTCCCCGCCGAACTGGGGGCGCGGATCTTCGAGCGGACCATCAGCGGCCGCAACTCCACCGGCATCGGCCTGGCCGTCGCCCGCGACCTCGCGGAGGCCGACGGCGGGCGCCTGGAGCTGCTCCAGCAGCACCCGGCGGTCTTCGCGCTCTTCCTCAGCCGGGTCCCGGTGGACCGCAGGACTCCTGAGCGCCCGGTGCGCTGAACAACGACGGGGGCGGCGGGTCAGTTCCGTACGGGGTCGGGCGCTACCCGCTCTTCCGCCGGCCTGCGCTGTTCCAGAAACCGTTCCGCGCTCAGCACGGCCTCCTTGGCGGGCAGGCTCTTGAAGACCCAGGTCCGATAGGACCAGAAGCGGAACAGGGTGGCGATCCCGATGCCGAGGATCTTGAAGACGTTGCTCTGGACCGGACCGTTCCAGCCGAAGCCGTACGTCGCGAGGTACAGCACGCCCGTCTCGATCACCGCGCCCGCCGCGCTGAACAGCAGGAAGAGGGCCAGCTCACGGGTCCGCCCGGTCTTGTCGCGGTCCCGGTAGGTCCAGTGGCGGAAGCCCACGTAGTTGAAGAGGATCGCGACGAACGTCGCCAGCACGCTCGCCCGGACCACCTGGAGGTCCGTCGTGTGCCGCAGCAGGTTGAAGACCACGATATTGACCAGCAGGCCGAAAGCGCCGACCGCGCCGAACTTGGCGACCTCCCGGGACAGCAGCTCAAGCCGGGTCCGCAGTGCGCCCCGTTCGCTCATGGTGATCGCTGTCCCCGTCCGTCGGAAGGCGTCTGGATGACGTGTCGACGTAACCACGTCAACTCCGCCATGCTAACCAGCCCACCCGTGTGGCGCCCCTGAGTCCGCGGGGGCGGCGCCCGTACGGCCATCCCTACGGCCGTCCGGAAGCCGTCGGCGCGCCGGATACCCTGGAGGCGTGACGTTCCCGGTAGTCGGCATGGTCGGCGGCGGTCAGCTCGCCCGTATGACCCACGAGGCGGGTATCCCCCTCGGCCTGAAATTCAAGCTCCTCAGTGACACGCCCCAGGACTCGGCGGCCCAGGTGGTCAGCGAGGTCGTCATCGGCGACTATCGCGACCTGGACACGCTCCGTGCCTTCGCGCGCGGCTGCGACGTGATCACCTTCGACCACGAGCACGTGCCCACCGAGCACCTGCGGGCCCTGGAGGCGGACGGCATCCCCGTGCGCCCCGGCTCCGATGCCCTGGTGCACGCGCAGGACAAGGGGGTGATGCGCGCCAAGCTCACGGAGATCGGCGCCCCCTGCCCCCGTAACCGCATCGTGAGCGACCCGGCCGACGCCGCCGCGTTCGCCGAGGAGGCCGGGGGCTTCCCCGTCATCCTCAAGACCGTGCGCGGCGGCTACGACGGCAAGGGCGTGTGGGTGGTCCGCTCCGAGACGGAGGCGGCCGACCCGTTCCGCGCCGGGGTCCCGGTCCTCGCGGAGGAGAAGGTCGACTTCGTACGGGAGCTGGCGGCCAACATCGTCCGCTCGCCGCACGGCCAGGCCGTCGCCTACCCGGTCGTCGAGTCCATCCAGGTCGACGGCGTCTGCGACACGGTGATCGCCCCCGCGCCCGAGCTGGACGAGGCGCTGACCGGCGAGGCCCAGCAGCTCGCGCTCCGCATCGCCGCCGAGCTGGACGTCGTCGGCCACCTCGCGGTCGAGCTGTTCGAGACCCGTGACGGCCGCATCCTGGTCAACGAGCTGGCGATGCGCCCGCACAACTCGGGCCACTGGACCCAGGACGGCGCGATCACCTCCCAGTTCGCCAACCACGTACGGGCGGTCCTGGACCTCCCCCTCGGCGACCCGCGCCCGCGCGCCCCCTGGACGGTCATGTGCAACGTCCTGGGCGGCGACTACCCGGACATGTACCAGGCGTACCTGCACTGCATGGCCCGCGATCCGCAGCTCAAGATCCACATGTACGGCAAGGACGTGAAGCCCGGCCGCAAGGTCGGCCACGTCAACACCTACGGCGACGACCTGGCGGACGTGCGGGAGCGCGCCCGGCACGCGGCCGACTACCTGCGAGGAACGATCACCGAATGACTTCCCCCGGCACCGCACCTCTCGTCGGCATCGTGATGGGCTCGGACTCCGACTGGCCCGTCATGGAGGCGGCGGCCAAGACGCTCGACGAGTTCGAGATCCCGTACGAGGTCGACGTCGTCTCCGCCCACCGCATGCCGCGCGAGATGATCGCGTACGGCGAGGAAGCGGCGGGCCGCGGCCTGAAGGCGATCATCGCGGGCGCGGGCGGAGCGGCCCACCTGCCCGGGATGCTGGCCTCGGTCACCCCGCTGCCGGTCATCGGCGTTCCGGTGCCGCTGAAGTACCTGGACGGCATGGACAGTCTGCTCTCCATCGTCCAGATGCCCGCCGGGGTCCCCGTCGCCACCGTCTCCGTCGGCGGCGCGCGCAACGCGGGCCTGCTGGCCGCCCGGATCCTCGCCGCGGCCGACCCCGCGCTCCAGGAGCGGATGCAGGAGTTCCTGCAGGAGCTGAACGACCAGGCCACCGAGAAGGGCAAACGTCTGCGCGCCAAGGTCCAGGGCGCGGACTCCTTCGGCTTCGGAAAGTAGGGGCGGACCATGGACCACCTGGAGCGGGCCCGCGAGCTCCTCGCCGCCCACCCCGTCGTCGACGGCCACAACGACCTCCCCTGGGCCCTGCGCGAACAGGTCGGCTACGACCTCGACGCCCGGGACATCGCCGCCGACCAGCGCGGCCTGCTCCACACCGACCTGAACCGGCTGCGGGCCGGCGGGGTCGGCGGCCAGTTCTGGTCGGTGTACGTCCGCACCGACCTGACCGGGGACGCGGCCGTCAGCGCCACGCTGGAGCAGATCGACGTCGTCGGCGAGCTGATCGCCCGCTACCCGACGCACCTGCGCCGCGCGCTCACCGCCGACGACCTGGAGAAGGCCCGCGCCGAGGGCCGCATCGCCTCCCTGATGGGCGCCGAGGGCGGCCACTCGATCAACAACTCGCTGGGCACCCTGCGCGCCCTGTACGACCTGGGCGTCCGCTACATGACGCTCACGCACAACGACAACATCGACTGGGCCGACAGCGCGACGGACCTGCCGCGCCTCGGCGGCCTCTCCGCGTTCGGCCACGAGGTCGTCCGCGAGATGAACCGCGTCGGCATGCTGGTCGACCTCTCGCACGTCGCCGACGGCGTCATGCGCGACGCGCTGGCCACCAGCACCGCGCCGGTGATCTTCTCGCACTCCTCGGCCCGCGCCGTCTGCGACCACCCGCGCAACATCCCCGACGACGTGCTCGCGGCCCTCCCGGCCAACGGCGGCGTCGCGATGGCGACCTTCGTCCCGAAGTTCGTGCTGCCCGAGGCCGTGGCCTGGACCCTGGCCGCCGACCGCAACATGCGTGAGCACGGCCTGCACCACCTCGACACCACCCCGGTCGCGATGCGCATCCACGAGGACTTCGAGGCGGCCAACCCACGCCCCGAGGCCACCGCCTCGACCATCGCGGACCACCTGGACCACATGCGCGCGGTCGCGGGCGTCGACCACATCGGCATCGGCGGCGACTACGACGGCACGGCGTTCACCCCGCGCGGCCTGGAGGACGTCTCCGGCTACCCGAACCTGATCGCCGAGCTGCTGCGGCGTAACTGGTCCGAGCGCGACCTCGCCAAGCTGACCTGGCAGAACTCCGTACGGGTGCTGCGCGACGCGGAAGCCGTGGCCCGTGACGAGCGGAGCGGGCGCGGTCCGTCCCACGCGACGATCGCCGAGCTGGACGGTCAGGCCTTCCGCCAGAGGTCTCCGGGCACCCGGTAGAACCGGCAGGGCTCCGGAGGGCATCGCGCCCCCTGGAGCCGTGCCGGTCCCAGGGCCTGTCCGGCCCTGAACCGCCCTACGCCTTCGGGCGGCCCATCGCCCGGTACGTCCACCCGGCCTCGCGCCACACCGCGCTGTCCAGGGCGTTACGGCCGTCCAGGATGATCCGCCGGGCGGCCACCTCGCCCAGCTCCGCCGGGTCCAGCTCCCGGAACTCGCGCCACTCCGTCAGGTGCAGCACCACGTCCGCGCCGCGCACCGCCTCCAGCGCGGAGTCGGCGTAGCGGAGGGTCGGGAACAGGCGCCGGGCGTTGTCCATCCCCTTCGGGTCGAACACGGTCACCTGGCCGCCCTGGAGGTGGATCTGACCGGCGACGTTGAGGGCGGGGGAGTCGCGTACGTCGTCGGAGTCGGGCTTGAACGCGGCGCCGAGCACCGCCACCCGCTTGCCGAGGAACGAGTCGCCGCCCACCGCCTCCCGGGCCAGCTCCACCATGTGGCCGCGGCGGCGCATGTTGATGGAGTCGACCTCGCGGAGGAAGGTGAGCGCCTGGTCCGCGCCCAGCTCGCCGGCGCGCGCCATGAAGGCGCGGATGTCCTTGGGCAGGCAGCCGCCGCCGAAGCCGATCCCGGCCCGCAGGAACTTCTTCCCGATGCGCTCGTCGTGCCCGATGGCCTCCGCGAGCTTCACGACGTCCCCGTCGGCGGCCTCGCAGACCTCGGCCATCGCGTTGATGAAGGAGATCTTGGTGGCCAGGAAGGAGTTCGCGGAGGTCTTCACCAGCTCGGCCGTCGCGAAGTCGGTCACCACGAACGGCGAGCCATCCGCGACCGGCCCGGCGTACACCTCGCGCAGCAGCTTCTCGGCCCCCTCGCTCGTGACGCCGACGACGATCCGGTCGGGGTGCAGGGTGTCCTTCACGGCGAAGCCCTCGCGGAGGAACTCCGGGTTCCAGGCCAGCTCGGCTCCCTCGCCCACCGGGGCCAGCTCGGCGAGACGGGCCGCGAGGCGGGCGGCGGAGCCCACCGGGACGGTCGACTTGCCGACGACCAGGACGGGCCGGGTCAGGTGCGGGGCCAGCGAGTCGAAGGCGCTGTCGACGTAACTCATGTCGCAGGCGTACTCGCCGTGCTTCTGCGGAGTGTTCACACAGACGAAGTGGACGTCGCCGAACTCCCCCACCTCCTCCCAGGAGGTGGTGAACCGCAGCCGCCCGGTGGAGCCCTCGATGCCCGCGACGTGCTTCTGGAGGATCTCCTCCAACCCCGGCTCGTACATCGGCACACGGCCGGTGGAGAGCAGCTCGATCTTCTCCGGCACCACGTCCAGCCCCAGGACCTCGAAGCCCAGCTCGGCCATGGCCGCGGCATGGGTGGCGCCGAGATAGCCGGTGCCGATCACAGTGATCCTGAGGGCCATGGAGTGCTCCTGGGAGATGCGGACGGACGTGCGGACCGAGCATAGTCGGGGGCCGGGAGGGCGGGATTCATCGCTCCATCTGACCGGTACATCACCTATGTCCCACCCCTGTCGGCAAGCTCACGTGCTCGTCGCGTATGCCGTCGGGCGGTCGTCGCACTAAAATTGAGTTACTTAACGGTAGTTAGCATCTGGGGAGTGAGCGTCTTGGCGGGTTCGACCGATTTCGACCTGTACCGTCCGGCCGAGGAGCATGACATGCTCCGCGAGACCATCCGCGCGCTCGCCGAGACGAAGATCGCCCCCTTCGCCGCCGCGGTCGACGAGGAGAGCCGCTTCCCGCAGGAGGCGCTGGACGCCCTGGTCGCCTCGGACCTGCACGCCGTCCACGTGCCCGAGGAGTACGGCGGCGCCGGCGCCGACGCGCTCGCCACGGTCATCGTGATCGAGGAGGTGGCCCGCGCCTGTGCCTCCTCGTCCCTGATCCCGGCCGTCAACAAGCTCGGCTCGCTCCCGGTGATCCTCTCCGGTTCCGAGGAGCTGAAGGCCAAGTACCTGGGCCCGCTCGCCAAGGGCGACGCGATGTTCTCGTACGCCCTCTCCGAGCCGGACGCCGGCTCCGACGCGGCGGGCATGAAGACGAAGGCCGTGCGCGACGGCGACTTCTGGGTCCTCAACGGCGTGAAGCGCTGGATCACCAACGCGGGCGTCTCCGAGTACTACACGGTCATGGCGGTCACCGACCCGGCCAAGCGCTCGAAGGGCATCTCGGCGTTCGTCGTCGAGAAGTCCGACGAGGGCGTCTCCTTCGGCGCCCCGGAGAAGAAGCTCGGCATCAAGGGCTCGCCGACCCGCGAGGTCTACCTCGACAACGTCCGCATCCCCGCCGACCGGATGATCGGCGAGGAGGGCACCGGCTTCGCCACGGCGATGAAGACCCTGGACCACACCCGCATCACCATCGCGGCCCAGGCCCTCGGCATCGCCCAGGGCGCGCTGGACTACGCCAAGGGGTATGTCCAGGAGCGCAAGCAGTTCGGCAAGCCGATCGCGGACTTCCAGGGCATACAGTTCATGCTCGCCGACATGGCGATGAAGCTGGAGGCGGCCCGCCAGCTCACCTACGCGGCCGCCGCCAAGTCCGAGCGCGTCGACGGCGACCTCACGTTCTTCGGCGCGGCCGCGAAGTGCTTCGCCTCCGACGTCGCCATGGAGGTCACCACGGACGCCGTCCAGCTGCTCGGCGGCTACGGCTACACGCGGGACTACCCGGTGGAGCGCATGATGCGCGACGCCAAGATCACGCAGATCTACGAGGGCACCAACCAGGTCCAGCGCATCGTGATGGCGCGCAACCTGCCGTAGCGGCCTGGCGCGCAACCTGCCGTAACAGCCTTCTGTGCAGCGCCTCTTGTACGGCCCCCGGTGACAACCTGCCGGGGGCCGTTCGCGTGCCTCCTGCTCCTCCTACTGCGGCGCGACGGCCGCGAACACTCCCCGTGCGGCCGTTCCGTCCGGCCAGGTCCATCCGGCGACGAGACGTACCGACGGCCCCTGCTCGGCTTCCGTCGGCCGCAGGACGCGGCTGATCCGAACGTCGGACCCGTGGTCGTGGCCGGGGCCGGTTCCGTGCACGGTGACCGTCGGGTCAAGGGTGTCGCTCAGGCTCTGGTGCTGCGGTGTCGCCTCACCGCGCAGAAGAGCGCTCAACTGCGCCAGCACCACCGGGTCGTGGGCCCCGTCGTAGACCCACCGCGTACCGAGAACCCCATGCTCGGAGGTGCCGATCAGCGCCTCGCCGGGGACGCCCTCCAGCGCCGCTCCCCGGTAGCCCAGCGGCACCAGATACGCCACCGGCTCCTGCGCGGCGGCGACGTCCACCACGACCATGAACTCGATCCCGACCGCCCCCTCCGGATCATCCAGACGGAACCCGCCGGCCTTGACCAGGTCCGGCGTTCCCGCGCCGCCCACGTACCAGCTCTGCTTCGGCAGCCAGCCGGTGATGAGCTCCAGTTTGGTGGGCGTCATGGTGGTGCGGTGGATGGATGCCATGCGAGCTCCCTGTCCTTGTCCTTGGGACCGCCGGGTCCTTGTGACCTCTGGCAGTCACGTTCCCGAGATGGTGGACTTCCTGCCGTGGCGGCCATGCGGCCCGCGTCCTTCAGACGGTCGGCCGATTCCACAGCCGCCCACCCGTGGGAACGTACCGCTCACCACCACCGGTGGATCATGCGGCAGCTTCCCAGGCGCTTCGACAGAGCTCCGGACATCGGATCGGGCAGCGGAGATCCGGCCGCCCGCCGAGTTCTGCCCGGCGCCCGGCCGCGCCGACGCCTGTTGTGGCGCTGCACGTTGGTCTGGCGTCAGTGACCGCCGTAGGCGGTGCGCTGCCGGTGCACGATGATGCCGTCGGCCTCGGAGGGCGTCGGTCAGGCGCGGCGAAGCGTCGCTCAGCCCTCCCCAGGTTCGACCGGGCTCGCGTGCTGGGCGCCTGAATCCTTGCGCTCCGCGAGCAGTAGCAGGACGACACCGGCGGCAATGAAGCCCAAGCCGACGTTCATGCAGGCCATGACCGTGTCGAAGGAGGCGTCGGCGATCCGGGGGATGCTGTTGACGAGCAGGAAGGCGTAGACGCACAGGACGCCGTAGGCGCGAAGCCGCATCCCGGCGCGTCGCTTCCGCATCCACGGCGGTGTCCACCCTGCCAGTATCGCCACCGGCACCGGCAACACGAGCGCCGTGGACACTGCCAGCGCTATCCAGTGGTACAGCGGATTGCCGTTCACTCTGCCCCCTCGTAGGTGATCACCAGCCTACGGAGGGTGGGCGAGGTACGTCCATGCCGACCGAGCATCGAAAGATTCCCGCGAACCCATCGGGGCGGAGCCCTAGGGTGGAGGCATGATCATCTGGCTGAACGGCACCTTCGGCGCGGGCAAGACCACCACCGCGAAGGAGGTGACCTCGCTCCTTCCGGAGTCCCGGCTCTTCGACACCGAGAAGGTCGGCGAGATGCTCTGTCACGTGCTGGGAGTGCCGGAGAAGGACTTCCAGGACTTCCCGCCCTGGCGGGGCCTTGTGGTGGAGGCCGCACGGCAGGTCCTCGACCACGTGGGCGGAACGCTGGTGGTCACGCAGACGGTCCTGGTCGAGGCGTACTGGCAGGAGATCCACGACGGCCTGACGAAGGCCGGCATCCCCGTGCACCACTTCCTGCTGCACACCGACCGGGACACCCTCGTCGGACGCATCGAGACCGACACCGCGCCGGAGAGCGCCGACGCCCGGCGGTGGCGCCTGGACCACCTGACCGACTACGAGCAGGCCCTGCACTGGCTCCGCCGGGAAGCTCAGGTGATCGACACGACGGGGATCGTGCCCGCGCGGGTCGCGGAGGCGGTCCTGGAAGGAGTACGCACCGGCTGACCGGCCCGGCAGAGTCGGGGGCGGGGGCGGGGGCGCGTCAGCGGACGACCTCGAAGACGTTCTTCTGGATGCCGTTCGCGTACGCCTCGTGCTCGACCAGCTTCAGCTTCTGGGCGTCCTTGTCCGTCGTGCTGAACAGGCGCTTGCCCGCGCCGAGCAGGAGCGGGAAGACGAGCAGGTGGTAACGGTCGATGAGGTCGGCGTCCGCGAGGTTCCGGTTCAGCTCGGTGCTGCCGTGGACGATGATCGGGCCGCCCTCGGTCTCCTTGAGGGCGGCGACCTCGTCCAGCGACCGCAGGATCGTGGTCTCGCCCCAGTCGGACACCAGGTCGCCGTCGGTCAGTTTGGTGGAGACGACGTACTTCGGCATCGCCTTGTACCCGGCGAACTCCTCCATGCCCGGCCACACCGGGCTGAACGCCTCGTAGCTGGCCCGGCCCAGCAGCAGGGCCGTGGCCTCCTCCTGCTCCCGGTTCTTGAGCTCGTACGCCTCCGGCAGGAACTCCACGTCCTTGAACGTCCACCCCGAGTTCCGGTAGCCGGGCTCGCCTCCCGGGGCCTCCATGACGCCGTCGAGCGAAACGAAGGCGGTGCTGATCAGGGTGCGCATCAGATCTCCTGGCTGTGTCGTGGCGGGCCCCGGTCGGTGCCCGGCGTCGCTTCTCACTCTTACGGATGTACTGACCGCGCGCCCCACGAGAACTCATCGGTCCCCGCACTGCCCACCGTCCCGGGCCACGATCCTGCCACGGCCGGTAGCCTCCCTCCCCATGACCGAACTCGACAGGCTGACAGCCCTCTTCAGCGCCCTGGGGGCGGATGCCGACGCCCGGGACTGGGCCGAGTCCGAGGCGGAGGAAGGGCTGCCGCAGCTCGCCCGCTACCGCCTCCTGCGGACGGTGTGGCAGGACGTCGACGCCTGGGGCACGGCCGCCCCGCAGTGGGTGGACGCCTACCGAACCGACGGGGTGGCCGCCGACGCCGTCGACCGGGCCCTCGCGGCCGGGCTCACCGCCGAGGACCTCGGCGCGCTGGCCCGCGAGGTCGCCAGGGAGACCGCGTTCGGGGTGCTGTACGCCCTGACGGACCCGGCGGACGGGTCGCTTCCCACCGAGGTCGAGGAGCAGTTGCCTTGCTGGCGGCTGGCGGAACTGACCCCGGCCGGCGTGCCGACCGGCCGCCATCTCGACGCCCTCCACGAGGACTTCGCCGAACTCGAACCGAAGGGGATCGGGCCGTGACCGACGTGACCACTCCCTTCGACCGCGCCGAGCGGCGCATCTGGTCCGGCAAGGCAGAGGCGTACGCCCGCACCTATGCCCGGCTCTGCGCCCACCCGGCGGCGGCCCTCCTCGATGCCGCCGAGGCCGGGCCCGGCAGCCGCGTCCTGGACGTGGGCTGCGGCAGTGGGACCGTGAGCACGGAGGCGGTCGCGCGCGGAGCGACGGTGTACGCGGCCGACGCCGAACCCGGCATGGCGGCCGCGACCCGCCTGGCCGTGCCGGGCATCGCGGCGGCGCACATCGCCCGTCTGCCCGAACTGCCCTACGCGGACGACACGTTCGACGCGGTCGTCTGCAACTTCGTCCTCAACCACGTGGGCCGCCCGCGCGAAGCGCTGGCCGAGCTGCGCCGGATCACCCGCCCGGGCGGCCGGGTGGCGGTCACCATCTGGCGATCACCCGGAGCCCTCGGCCAGGCCCTGATCGGCCGCGCCGCCCAGGAGGCCGGCCTCACCCGCCCTGACTGGCTCCCGGCACTCGCCGCCGAGGACGACTTCCCCCGTACGCGGGAGGGGCTCGCGGCCCTGCTCGACGCGGCCGGGTTCATGGGGGCGGAGTGTTCCGAGGCCGCGTGGGAGCACCGCTGTGACCCCGACACCTGGTGGGCGGGGGCCGAGCGGGGGATCGGCGCGATCGGCCAGGTCCTCAACAGCGGGGGGCTGGAAGGCGTTGCGGAGGCCCGGCGTGCGTACGACGAGCTGTGCGCCGAATTCCGTTCGGCGGACGGGCTGCTGGCGCTGCCGCACGCCGCGTTGCTGGCGCGCGGGAGAGCGTAGAGGGGGGAGAGCCGGAGATCCGCTGCTGGAGAATCGTTTGATCACACAGGTAGGGTGACGCGCGCGAGGCGACTGTCTAGTAGTACACGGGGTGTGGATCATGTCGTTCGAACAGGAGTGGGGCGAGCTGAAGGCCGCCGCTGCGATGAGGCTGAACCAGGTCGGCGGCACCGGCGGAACCGGAGGTTCCGGGCCGAAAGGGGCTGCCGACTACGTGGTCGCGGACGACGAGCTGGGGGACATCGGTCACGCCGCCTTCGACCTGTTCAACGGCCTCGAATCGACCGGAAAGCACGCGAAGGCGGCGAGCGAGACCGCAGGTAAGGGCCTCAAGGGCGACGGGTTCGACACCGGCGCGGCGTTCACGGAAGTGATCGGGACCTGGGAGAAGCAGGTGAAGACCCTCCTGCAGGCATGTGCTCATATCTCCAATCACCTCGATTACACGAAGAAGTCGAGCAAGGCCGACGACGAGTGGATCGAGGCGCAACTGCGCATCATCGGTCCCGTTGCCCCAGAGGCGGACGGGGCCGTTCCCGCCTCCCAGATCAGCAAGTACTTCCGGTAAGGAGTCGCCACCGTGCCCACCTTCGAGCAGCTCCTCACCGCCCGGCTCACCCCGCTCGCCACGGCGGTGACGCAGTGGACCGAGATGATCGGCAAGCTGAAATCGCCTCTCCAGACCGACGCCAAGGCAATGGAGTCCAAGGCCGGCAAGTCCAGCTGGGCGGGCGAAAACGCCTCCGTAACCAAGGGGTTCGTCACCAAGACCGCCAATGAATTCAGTGACGCTGTCACCGAA
This sequence comes from Streptomyces anulatus, assembly GCF_000721175.1. GTDB lineage: Bacteria > Actinomycetota > Actinomycetes > Streptomycetales > Streptomycetaceae > Streptomyces > Streptomyces anulatus_C. Next base: position 21,546 of record NZ_JOEZ01000008.1, on the reverse strand, counting down.
GCGGAGTCGGTACGCGACCTTCTCAGTGATGCCCACACCCTCTTCAAGTCGGCTCAGGACGACCTCAAGTACGCGTACGAGAATCCGCCGCCGGGCATCATCATCTACCCCAACGGCGTTCTCAGCCATCGAGTCCACCCCGACCGCCGCTCCAAGGACAGCACCGAACCCCTCGCCACCGAGGCGCAGTTCGAGGCGCTGCGTGGCAAGCTCGAAGGGATCCTGAAACGTGCCAACGAAGCCGATGAGATCTGCGCCTGGGGCCTGCGCGCGCTGATCCGCAATCACCCCAACGACTTCGGCAGCACCGACCTCAATGGCATCGCCGACGCCAAGAGGATGCGCGCCGAGGAGAAGCAGCAGGCGGAGAACGGCCGTGAGGCTGCCAAGCTCTACGCGCGCTGGGAACACCTCGACGACGACGAGCGCGAGCGGCTCCTCACCTTCGCCGAGGAAGGCAAGAACTCGCCGGCCTTCGCCGAGCAGCTGATGACGAACCTCAGCTACCGGGGCCGTGACCAGCAGGAGGCCGTCCTGCTGCTCGCCAGCAGCCTGGAGTCGGGCGGCCGGGACAGCCAGGTCTCCAGCACCGACGCCCGCCTCTACAAGGCGCTGTCCGGCTCTCTTGCCACCGCCACCGGACCGGACTCCTCGATCGGTTCCCCCGGTGGTGTCACCTCGGCCTGGACCGACAAGCTCATCACCACGGCCCGCGACGGCAACGGCTTGCCCCGCCAGCACCCCGGGACCATCGGGGGCGGTGCCGCGACCCTGAAGAACCTCACGGACCTGATGGCCGCCGACGCCGGCGACAACGCCGTGTACGACCCGAACAAGGATCCCAAGGAGAAGTCCTCGCCCTGGAAGAAGGACGCGGGCGACCCGGTCTACAGCGAGGCCTTCCTGACCGAGGTCGGCGACACCATCCGTGAGTGGGAGACGGGCAACGACGACGCCTACGACGGCCCCCTGAGGCACTGGCAGGGCACGCAGGAGGACCCGATGAAGGGCCTGCTGAACGCCATGAGCCGCAACCCGTCCGCCTCGACCCACTACTTCGACCCGAACACCACCGACAACCTCAAGTACTTCCTGGAGGACCGGGAGTGGCCCGGCGGCGAAGTCCAGAGCAAGATGCCGGACGAGAAGCAGTACACCTCGGCCCGCGCCGAGCTCGGCCTCGCACTTGAGGCCGCGGCCACCGGCCGCGCGCCCGGTTCCCCGATGCACCTGGTTCCGGCTCACCACGACGCCGCCGAGACCGCGATCTTCGAGCGGGTGATGGGCGAGTACACGGCGGCTCTCCACAAGGACCAGAGCGCCATCCCCGTCACCATGCGCCTGCCGATGGCCGACATGATCGCCGACTACGGCTCCGACGTGCACCAGATCCTCGGCAAGGAGATGGACGGGGTTACCGACTTCAACCAGCTCGAGATCGACCGGGGTGACCTCACCCGGATCATCCGAGCGACAGCAGAGGATCCCAACGCCTACAAGATGATTCACGCCTCGCAGTCCGTGGTCACCAGTGAGGGGCTCGATCGCTTCCAGGCACACTCCTTCCGCCAGAAAGACGAAGAGTTGCGGGCATGGGTCAAGCAGTCTGCCTTCGTGCTCGGTCACCTCGACGGCGTGCGCGGTGATGTCATCTACGACCTGGGCCAGGCGGAGAAGGACGCCAACGCCTACAAGAGGGTGCTCAATTACCACATCGTCGGCGGGCTGCTCACACCCATCCCGTTCGCTGGCGATGCGATGCAGCGAACGGTGGACGCTGGTCTGAACGAGCACCTGAACAAGGAGAACGCCAAGGTTGATGCTGAGACCCGCAACAACATGATCAAGCACTACGACTACGGCCAGAAGCAGATGTACGGCATGTTGCGCCAGATGGCCACGGAACGAGGGCTCTCGATGACGGATCTGGACGCGAGCCCCGGCGAGTACGAGGACCATCTCCAGCCGAAGGCCAAGGAGTGGTACCTGAACGGCTTGACCGAGGCCGACAAGCTGATGGGGCAGTAGTCGATGGACAAGAAGTGGCTGCCGTTGGCGATCACGCTCGGCGTCGCCGGGGTGGCGGTGGTGACGGCGAGTGTCTGGCCTGAGAACGTCGAGAAGCCGCGGTTGCCGCAGAGCCTGTGTCATGGTGCGCTCAGCCGGGAGACGGCGGAGCTGATCGACGACGGCAAGGGGGGAGAGGTCAGCGCGGAGGAGTGGGAGAGTAAGGGCAAGACCACTGACTACGCGGTATTCAGATCGTGTTACGTGCTGCGCGCCAATTCGGACAACGACTATCCGCGCGGGGTCTACAAGCTGCTCATCGCGGATACCCGGAGCGCCCCCGGCCGCAAGAAGGACTCCGTCCCTCTCGGTCCCGGCTTCGCCGGCTGGGCGCTTCCCGACGAAGCCGAGGTCACGTTGCCTGCCGGCTGCGCCGCCCGTATGGGCTCGACTGCTCCGTACATCGAGGTGTCGCTCGACGTGCCCTCGCAGGATGAGGAGCGCTTGGCCAGGCTGGAGGAGAAGCGGCCTGTCGACGCGGACATCGCGCTGCGTAACAACGTGACCGTGATGCGGGAAGTGGCCACCAGGCTCGCCAAGCGGTACGACTGCGCGGATTGACCGTCGGGACCAACGTAGCCATGAACAAGAAGTACCTGGTGCTGCCCGCAGTGCTCGCCGTCGCGGCGGCGGTCGTCGCGACGGTCAACCTCTGGCCGACGGAGCTCAAGGAGCTGCGCGAGCGGAACCTGTGCCTGGGCATGCTGACGGAGCGGACCGCCGGCCTGCTCCAGGACGGCAAGGGCGGAGCCGTCGTGGTCGACGGGCTCATCCCGGAGGGCTCGGGATCCGTGTCCAGGTCGGTGGACCCGATCTTCTCCACCATCTGCTTCGTCAATCGGGAGAACGCCGACGACAAGAGCGGCATGCGGCTCCAGTACACCTTGGACGTACGGCCCACCGAAACGCTGAACGACCCCCCGAAGGGCGCCACCCCCATCGGGGACGGCCTCACGGGCTGGGTGGGCCAGCGGCGGAGTGAGGTCCAACTGCCGGACAGGTGCGCGAAGGAGATGAGGCGGCCCGACGCGCAGTACATCAGCGTCACCCTCAAGGTCTCACCGGTTGCCATCGTCGGACGGGACTGGGACTACGCGTCGCTGAAGAAGGACTCGCGCACCGTGATCCTTGAGGCCGTGGAAAACCTGACCAAGCAGTACGACTGCGCCGCCTGACACACGACAAGCGAAGAGGACAGCAACCGATGGACAAGAAGTGGTTGCCGCTGACCGTGGTGCTCGGCGTCGCGGGAGTGGCGGTGGTGACGGCGAGTGTCTGGCCCGACAACGTGGAGAAGCCGCCGTTGCCGCAGAGCCTGTGTCAGGCGCACCTGGGCCGCCGTCAGCTCGTGGGGCCGCCCCGGGGCCATCATGTCGTGCACGATCCCTTCCTTGGTGATCTCGAACTTGCCCGGGATGCGCTCCCGCATCTGCTCCACGATGTCGCGCATGGCCCGATAGTGCGCAGCATCCCGCTGTACATCGTCCGAGGCGATGGTCATGATGCGAGCTCCTCGATCGTGCCCGGGGGTCAGGGTCGTCCCCTTCATGCTAGGCCGCCTCCCAGTACTGGGCCCGGCAGTCGCGGCAGTGGCCGGGGCGGTGGGAGCGGAAGGCCCGGTCGCAGCCCTCGCAGGTCTGGAAAGGGGTGGCCGCAGCTCTGCGGGGAGGCGCGAGGTCCTCGGTGCCGGGGAGCGGTGGTGGCAGGAGCACGGTGAGGCGGTGCTTGACGATCTTCGCCGGGTACTTCGGCGGCTACGGGAGCTCGGTCGTCAACGCATGGCGGATCGCGTCGGGGTGCATGTCGCGCTCCAGCCAGGCGGCCACGCCGGGAATCAGCTCCTCGACGTCGTCCTCGGAGAGCACCAGCTCTTTCGCGTGACGCCGAAGGCCGGCGAGGAGCGCGGAGGCGGTCCGTTGCAGCTCCGGGGTGAGTTCGCGGGGCTGGGGGAGCGGCGGGCGCGGCGGCTTGGGCGCGGTGCGCGACGGCAAGCGGACCGGCGGGTGCGATTCTGCCGGTACGGGGGTGGGGCCGGACACAGGTTCAGGCACCGCAGCCGCCACCACGGGCGTCACCTCCGGCACCGGCACCGGCGCCGCCACCACAGGGATCGGCACCACCACGGCTCCGCCCCGCAGCACCGCCCCCGGCTGGTTGCAGAAAACCGTGCGGGTGACCATCCGGCCGTTCGCCAGCCTCACGCGGGTCCGGTGCAGGTAGCCGTGGGCCTCCAGTTCGCGCAGGGCGGAGGCGATCGTCGTCTCGCCCTCGGTGAAGTGGGCCGTGAGCGCCTTGATGCCGACCTTGGCCCCGGCGGGCAGTGACTGGATGTGGACGCCGAGCCCGATCGCGGTGAGAGACAACTCGGCATGCTGCGCGAGGTGGTTGCCGACGATCGTGAACCGGTTCGGGTGCGGGGCCGCGACGTGGATCACGCCGGAGGACGGGAGAGGCCTGGGAACTCCCGCGAGGGCGCGGGTGAGGGCGATATCGTGCTGGGTATCCATCGGGAAGTTTGTGCCTTCCTTGGTGGTCAGGTCCTCGCCCGGGATTGCCGTCCCGGCGGGGGCCGTCTCATGTCTGGGGTTGCGGTCAGCGTGAGCATATGCCTGCCAACCGGTACGAAATCCAGCTCAGTTGGCAAACCTCACCCGTGTGAGTGACCAGCCCCTCCTGCGGCTGACCATCGGGATCGGGTGGGGTGGGGTTGGGTGATTTCTCTTGGTTCTTTAAGTACTTGATGTCGCGGTCCACCGGGTCGCGGTAGGCCACGACCCGGTGGACCGCGACCGGGTCGTGACGCGCCACGACCCGGTGTGAGCAGCGAATTCGGGTGGATTTCCGGTGATCCGACCCTTGTTGCGGCCCGCCGTCCCTACGCTGCGCACCATGGCTGACGAAGACGGCAGGCGCGGCGCGGCAGCGCACAAAATGGAAGCGGGAGCAGCGGCGGACGAGAGCGTGTCCGAGCCGGATCTCGACCTCGACATCGATCCGGCCGACGATTCGAGCGCGGTCATGGCCGCCGTGGGGCGGCAGATCAAACTCTGGCGGGAGGCGGCGGGGCTGCGCGCCGCCGAGCTGGGCGCGGCCATCGGGTACAGCGAGAACCTCGTCTTCAAGGTCGAGGGCGGACGACGCATTCCCAAGCCGGAGTTCCTGGACGCTACGGACAGGGTCGTGGGTGCGCGCGGCAAGATCTCCGCGATGAAGCAGGACGTGGCGGAGGCCCGTTACCCGAAGAAGGTGAAAGACCTTGCCAAGCTCGAACGGGAAGCGGTCGAGCTCGGCGCGTACGGTAATCACAACGTGCACGGGCTTCTCCAGACCGCTGAATACGCCCGCGCGCTCTATGAGATGCGGCGGCCGGCGTTCGGTCCAGACGAGGTCGAACGGTACGTCGCGGCACGCATGGCGCGACAGGAGATCTTCCGGCGGAAGCCATTAACCATGCTCACCTTCGTCCAGGAGGAGGTGACGATCCGACGACCGCTCGGCGGACGTGCGGTGCTGCGCCGCCAGCTCGAACACCTTCTGGAACTGGGGCAGTTGCGGAACGTCGAGATCCAGGTGATGCCGACCGACCGGGAGGACCACGCCGGGATGGGAGGTCAGCTCCAGCTCCTCAAGTTCAAGGACGGAACGGCGGTGGGACACTGGGAGGGGCAGTTGTTCAACCGCCTGACCTTCGACCCCAAGGAAATCCGGATCCTGGAGCAGCGGCTCGGTCTCGTCCGGGCCCAGGGTCTCACTCCCCGGGAATCGCTGGCCTTCGTCGAGAAAGTGCTGGGAGAGACATGACACGCATAGCCCCGAGCGGAGACGGCTCCGCCCTGGAGTGGTTCAAGAGCAGCTACAGCAGCAACGACGGCCCCGAATGCGTCGAGGTCGCCGCCGCCCGCAGCACTGTGTACGTCCGCGACTCCAAGGACCTCGCCAGGTCTCCGCTCGGCTTCACCCCCGCCGCCTGGGCGGACTTCGTCCCGTACGCCTCCGGCAGCTGACGCCCACGCACCACCCCGCACGGCCCGAGCGCGCTCAGCGGCCCCGATGGGCGGCTGAGCGCGCTCGGCGGTCCCGGTTCGCGGTCGTGCGCGTCGAGCGCGTGATGCGCATCGGGCCTCAGTTGCCCTTGACCGTGACCTTCTCGTCGTTGTTCAGCTGCTGCACCAGCTGCTTCACCTTGGCCTTGTCCCAGACCAGGTTGGAGCCGGTGGTGCCCGAGATCGGCATGTTCATCGACGTGCCCTCGCCGCCCGTGACGCCCTTCATCGCGAAGAACATGTTGGCCAGCGACCAGAGCGACATGTCCTTGTCCACGATCAGCGTGTCCAGGCCCGCGCCCAGCGTCGGGTACAGCTTGAACGGGTTGATGATCGTGGACGGGGTCGCCGTCTGGCTCGCCAGTGCCGCGAGGAACTTCTGCTGGTTCTTCGTACGGTCCAGGTCGCTGCCCGGTAGCGCGTAGCGGGTACGGACGAAGGCCAGTGACTGCTCGCCGTTCAGCGTCTGCTTGCCCGCCTGGAAGTCGGCTCCGGACTTCTTGTCCTTGAAGGCCTTCGGGATGTCCAGCTCGACCCCGCCGATCGCGTCCACGATCTTCGCGAAGCCGCCGAAGCCGATCTCGACGTAGTGGTCGATGCGCAGGCCGGTGTTGAACTCGACCGTACGGACCAGCAGTTCGGGGCCGTCCTCGGCGTAGGCGGCGTTCAGCTTCACCTGCCGGCCGGTGCCCTGGAACATCTTCCCGGACTCCGAGCCCTTGAAGGACGGGATCTCGACGTTGGAGTCGCGCGGCAGCGAGATCAGCGTCGGGCCGCTGGAGCCGTCGTGCAGGATCATCATCGAGTCGGTGCGCTTGCCCTCGGCGGAACCGGTGCGCAGCCGCTTCTTCTCCTCGTCCGACATGCCCTCGCGGCTGTCGGACCCGACGATCAGGTAGTTCGTGCCGTCGCCGGACTCCGGCCGTTCGATGACCTTCGCGAGGTCCACCTCGCGCTTCAGCTTCGAGTCGGCCCAGAAGTACGTCGAGATCGAGACCGCGAGCACCACGACCACCAGGGTCAGCGCGCCGAGCTTGATCCGGCGGCGCCAGTCCGGTGCCGGGCCGCCCTGGACGTAACCCCCGTCACCGCCGCCGCGACGGCCGCCGCCGCCCCGGCCGTCGGATCCGCCGCTGCCCGAGCCGTAGACCTGGCCCGTGTTGTAGCCGCTGTCGTAACCGGGGTCGGGGCTGTTGCCGTAGCCGCCGTCCTGGTGGCGGTCGTCGTACCCATGGCTCTGCGGCGGGGTCTGCGGCCTCTGCGGCGGGACCTGAGGCCTCTGCGGCGGGGCCGGGCGGCGCTGGATGTGCGGCATCGCCCGCGCACTCTCGGGCTGGGGGCTGGCACTGCCCCGCCCGTAGCGCTCGCTGCGGTCGCCGGTCCGTCGATCGGGCCAATCGTTCATCCGAACAGTGTGCCGTCCCGGCCCACAGCTATTACAGGGTGTAAGGGAAATCGCACCAGGGCTGTTGCGAACCTGATGCATTCCGCGTGACGCGGGCCCCCGCATAAGGTGGACTGTATGACAGATCAGGCCACCCGCCCGGAGGGCGAGATTACGGGCAAGCCGACCGCGGCGTCCCGGACCACCCTCAGCCACATCATGACCGGCAACGACACCAACCTCCTCGGCACGGTGCACGGTGGCGTGATCATGAAACTGGTCGACGACGCCGCGGGCGCGGTGGCCGGCCGGCACTCCGGCGGGCCCGCCGTGACCGCCTCCATGGACGAGATGGTCTTCCTGGAGCCCGTCAGGGTCGGTGACCTCGTTCACGTACGCGCGCAGGTCAACTGGACCGGCCGCTCCTCCATGGAGGTCGGCGTCCGCGTGATGGCCGAACGCTGGAACGAGTCGACCCCCGCCCAGCAGGTCGGCAGCGCCTATCTGGTCTTCGCCGCCGTCGACGGGGACGGCAAGCCGCGCCGCGTACCGCCGGTGATCCCCGAGACCGAGCGCGACAACCGGCGCTACCAGGAGGCGCAGATCCGGCGCACCCACCGGCTCGCCCGCCGCCGTGCGATCAAGGAACTGCGCGAGAAGCGCGCCGCCGACGGCATCGACGACTGAGACAGCCCCGTGCGGTCGCCGGGTGACTGAGACAGCCCCGTGCGGTCGCCGGGTGACTGAGACAGCCCTGTGCGGTCGCCGGGTGACCGGTACAGCCCCGTGCGGTCGCCGGATCACCGGCTACGGGCACACCACCTCGTCGCCCGTCACCGTGGAGAACTCGCCCGTCTGCCGGCTCTCCGCCTTCACCCGCTGCACCTTCGTGAAGTCCGAACCCACCGTCACCTTCATCTGCGGGCCCTGGCCCTTCACCGCCTTCAGCTCGCTCCCGGGCAGGGCGGTGGCCAGGGACTTCGCCGAGCGGTCCCAGCGCGGGTCGTACTCCACGAGCGTCCGCTTCAGATCCCGCAGCTCCCCGTTGAGCGGGGCCTCGTTGGTGGTGAAGCCGGTGGCCCGCAGCGCCTCGTCCACGGTCCCGCCGAGGCCGTCCTTCGGGGTCCCGTTGTAGACCTGCACCCGGACCTCCTTCGGCGCCACGTCCACGAGCGTGGCCGGAGGCTGCTCCGGACCGGCCGCGGGCTTCGGCTTCGCCGGGGCCAGCGGCTTGTCCTCGCGCAGCGCCTGGAACAGCTTCTTCGACTTCTTCGCGTCCCACTGCACCGTGGAGCCGATGCCCTTGACCAGGAAGCTGGGGTTGCCGATGGGCACGGAGGCGAATTCCGCCGAGGCCGGGCCGAAGTCCTTCATCGCCTTGCCGAGCGCCAGCATCTGCTCCGTACCGAAGCCCGTGTCGGCCCGGACCGAGCCGAGCGCCGAGGCGGCGACCTGCTGGAACCTCACCGGGTTCAGCAGCACGCCGCTGCCCGTCGCCTGCTTGATCAGCGCCGCCACGAACTTCTGCTGGCGCTCCATCCGGCCCAGGTCGGAGGCCACGTCCACATGGCGCGAGCGCACGTACTGGAGCGCCTGGCCGCCGTCCAGCTCATGGGTGCCGGCGGGCAGGTTCAGACCGGTGTACGAGTCCTTCATCGGCCGGGCCGTGCAGATCTTCACGCCGCCGACCGCGTCGACCGTCTTCATGAAGCTGGTGAAGTCGACCTCCAGATAGTGGTCGACCTTCACCCCGGTCATGTCCTCGACGGTCCGCACGGTCAGGGTGGGCCCGCCCTCCGCGTACGCGGCGTTCAGCTTCACCGGGTGACTCTCGTGGTGCTTGCCCGTGGTGCGGTCGGTGTGGGCGGGCATCTCCGCGTAACTGTCCCGGGGGAGGCTGACCACGCTCGCCCGCTGCCGGTCCGCCGACAGATGGACCAGCATCATCGTGTCGGTGCAGTGGCAGGGCGCGCCGCCGAGCTTGTACTTCTTCTTCTCGGCCTTGGTGATCGTGTCCCGGCCGTCGGTGCCGACGAGCAGCAGATTCGTGCCGTGGCCCCCCTGCGGACGGTTCTTCATGTCCTTGAACGGATCGACCCGGCCGATCCCGCCCTCCAGGCTGCTCACCACGGCGTGGCCGATCCCACCCGCCCCGAGCACCAGCACCGAAAGACCGGTGGCCACCCGCATGCCCCAGCGCGGCCGCTCGTCCTGCTTGCGGGGGCGGACCGGCCGGGTGCCCTGGGGTGCACGGCGTCGCGGGGGAGTGGTGCGGGGGTGCGGCGGGCGCTGCGGTCGTTGCGGTGTGGGCACGGGGGAGACACCTCCGGGGTGCAAAGGAGACACCTCTGCGGTGCGAGGGGACCAATCACACGGTAGGTCCATACGATCTCCACCCCGGCCGACGACCCAGCGGCGCGCACCGGTGTCCCCCATTCGCGGTAACGTGGCGGCCGGATAACGCCGCCCCCTGGGGTGCGAACCCCCGGCGCCCCCGAGGACCCCCCGAGGACCACATGTCTGCCGCGCAGTACCCCGCCGTCTCCGTGATCATGCCGGTGCTCAACGAGGAACGCCATCTCAGGAACTCGGTCCGGCACATCCTGGAGCAGGAGTACGCCGGTGAGATGGAGGTCGTGATCGCGCTCGGCCCCTCCGCCGACCGGACGGACGAGATCGCCGCCGAACTGGTCGCCGAGGACCCCCGGGTCCACACCGTGCCCAACCCCACCGGCCGCACCCCCGCCGCCCTCAACGCGGCGATCAAGGCCTCCCGCCACCCCGTCGTCGTACGGGTGGACGGTCACGGCATGCTCTCGCCGAACTACATCGCGACCGCCGTCCGCCTCCTGGAGGAGACCGGCGCGCAGAACGTCGGCGGCATCATGCACGCCGAGGGCGAGAACGCCTGGGAGGAGGCCGTCTCCGCCGCGATGACCTCGAAGATCGGCGTCGGCAACGCCGCCTTCCACACCGGCGGTCAGGCGGGCCCGGCCGAGACCGTCTACCTCGGCGTCTTCCGCCGCGAGGCGCTGGAGCGGGCCGACGGCTACAACGTCGAGTTCATCCGCGCCCAGGACTGGGAGCTGAACTTCCGCATCCGCGAGGCCGGCGGGCTGATCTGGTTCTCGCCCGAACTGAAGGTGCAGTACCGCCCGCGCCCCACGGTGAAGGCGCTCGCCAAGCAGTACAAGGACTACGGCCGCTGGCGCCACGTCGTGGCCCGCTACCACCCCGGCTCGATCAACCTCCGCTACCTGGCCCCGCCGACCGCCGTCGTGGCCATCGCGGCCGGCCTGGTCCTGGGCGCGGCCGTCACCCCGTGGGCGCTGGTCGTCCCGGGCGGTTACGTGGCCGCGATCGTCGCCGGGTCGCTGCCCGCGGGCAAGGGCCTCTCGCTGAAGGCCCGCGCCCAGATCCCGGTGGCGCTGGCGACCATGCACATGTGCTGGGGCTTCGGCTTCCTCACCAGCCCCCGGTCCCTGGCCAGGCGGGTCATCGCGAGCCGTCGGCCGGCGATGACCGGCAGCAGCAGCGAGACCGTCTGAGCCCACGACGCACGAAGGTCCCCACCGCTCGGCGGTGGGGACCTTCGCCGTGTGCGCCCCCCGCACGGCGTCACCAGGTGCAGCGCGTCACCAGGTGTAGTTCGGGTTGACCTTCATGCAGGCCCCCTCTTCCTCGCCGTTGAGGGCCCCCGCCGACTCCGGAGTCTTCTCCGTGCCCTTGGACACCGGATAGGCCCCGTCCTCGCGCCAGTCCGCGCCCACGGCGAGCGAGATCCCCGAGACGTCGGTGGACTTCTTCACCTGCGACAGCGGAACCCCGAGCGCCTTGGCGACCGCCTGCGCGTCGCCCTCCAGATCCGCGCTCGGATACAGGATCGCCGTCCGTGCCGACCCGGTCACGCTGTTCGGGTCGACGGTGGTCCTCCCGAACCCCGCTTCCTTCAGCTGGTCCGCCACGTCCCCCGCACGCCCCGAGGCCGGTCCGAGCGTGTCGGTGGCGGTCCCGTTCCGTACGGCGACGGCGATCTCGCCGACCGGCGCCGACGGGTCCTTGGGCTCCTCCGGCTTCTTCCGCTTGGAGGCCTTGCCGTCCAGCGGCACATCGTCGCGGACCATCCGGAACAGCTGCTCCGCGTCGCCGGCCTTCGGGTAGACCCGGCCGTTGTTCGAGCCGGTGCCGTACACGTTGGGCATCGTCGACATCGTGATGCGCTTCGTGGGGACCTTCTTGAACTCCTCGGCCAGGTCGTAGAGCTTCTTGACCGTGTCGAGGCCCTTGTCGACCGTCAGCGCCTTGGTGGCCGCCTCGGCGAGGTTCGTCAGCTTCGCCGGGTCGGTGAGCTTGGTGCCCTTGCGCAGCTGGCGGACCATGGAGTTCATGTACTGGTGCTGGGCCTTCGCCCGACCGAGGTCGGTGTTGTCCTCGAAGCCGTACCGGGTGCGCAGCCACTGGAGGGCCTGCTCGCCCTGGATGTACGTGGTGCCCTTCTCCAGCTCCAGCCCGGAGCCCTTGCCGTCGGCGTTCCTCGAGCGGATGTTGGCGTCGACGCAGACCGGGACGCCGCCGATGGCGTCGGCCATGGACACCACACCGGCGAAGTCGATCATCATGAAGTGGTCGATCCGGATGCCGGTCAGCTCGTACCAGGTGGCCACCGTGCACCCCGGACCGCCGCGCCCCAGGCTCTCGTTGGTCTGCACGTCGCCGGTGCTGGCCGGGAAGACCTCGCCGTCCGGGGCCGTGCACTTGGGCATCTTCAGCATGGTGTCGCGCGGCATGCTGATCACGGAGAGGTTGGAGCGGTCCGCGGAGATGTGGAGCAGCATCTGCACATCGGCCAGCGGCGGTGCTCCGAAGGTCTCCTTCGCCCCGCCCAGTTTCTGGTTGGCCTCGGAGTCCCGGGCGTCGGAGCCGATGAGCAGGATGTTGAGCGGGGTCTGCCCGGCGGCATTGGCCTTGTGGTCGGCCATCTGCTTGTCGCCGAGGGTCAGATCCTCTTTCTTGATGTTGCTGTTGAGGTACTCGTAGTAGAGGTAACCGGCGCCGCCGGTGCCGAGTATCAGCACGGCGAGCACGGAGGCGCTCCAGCGCAGGGCGCGCCGCGTGCCGCTCTTCGGGGCCCGGCGGCTGCCGGCCCCCTGGGCGCCGCCCCCGCTGCCGCGTCGGCCCTTCGCCGACCGATGGCCGGTCCCCGGCCCCTCCCCGCCCCCCGCTCCGTCGCCGTCACCCTCGTGCAGGCTCTCGTCCCGGCCGAGTTGATCAGCGTGGCGGACACGTGATCGCGTCCCCTCCCCGCGCGTGCTGCTCCGTACCACCGGACCCCCCATGCTGTTCAGATTTCCGCTGTGGCGCGGTGACCCGGTGTCACTTGGCGCATACCGCCTTGTCGGCGCTTGCCTGCTCGACGCCCTCCGGAGCCTTCGCCGGCCCGGTGATGAGCTGGCCGGCGCCCTTGAAGTCCGCCCCCAGCGTGAGCACCATCGCCTCAAGCCCCTCGGCGTCGGCGGTGCCCTGCTTCATGGCCGCGGCGGGCAGCCCCATCATCGCGGCGAGTGCCCGGGCCTGATCGGCCTGGTTGGGCGCGTACTCCAGCGTCGTCTTCTTGATCTTCTCGGGTGCGTTGGCCTTGTTGGTGGACTTCAGCACCCCCTGCTCGTTCTGGAGCCAGGTGACGGTCGAACCCGCCGCGCCGGGGATCCCACCGCCGTTGAGGACGTCCACGCGTACGTCGGCGGGCTCGGCCTTCGGGCCCTTGAGCAGGGCCGCCTGCTTGCCCTTGGCGGCCTTCTCCTTCTGCTTCACCTCGGTCAGCGAGGTGTCGGAGCGCATCATCGCGAAGAGCTGCTCACCCTTGACCGGGTCCACGACCACGGTGACGGGCTTCGGCTCGGCCGGGTTGTCGACGACCGGCATCGTGAGGAAGCTGATGTTCTTCGTGTCGACCTTGCCGATCTCCTGGGCCAGCGTCATCAGCTTCTTCGCGTCGCCGATGCCCGTGTCGACGGTCAGCGCGTTGGTGGCCGCGTCGGCCAGCGAGTACAGCTTCTTCGGGTTGGTCAGGGTGTCGCTCGACTTCATCTCGCGGATCATGGAGCCGAGGAACTGCTGCTGCACCTTGATCCGGTCGAGATCGCTCCTGTTGCCGAAGCTGTCCCGGGTGCGCAGCAGGGCCAGCGCGTTCTCGCCCTGCACCTTCGACTCGCCCTGGGGCAGCACCAGATGCGACTTCGGGTCGTCGATCGGCTTCGCCATGCAGACCTTGACGCCGCCGACCGCCGTCGTCAGGTCCTTGACCGCGTTGAAGTCGACCATCATGAAGTGATCGGGCTTGAGGCCGGTGATGTTCTCGACCGTCTTCATGGTGCAGCCGGGATTACGGCCGTTCTGGCCGAGGCTGGTGTTGAAGCGTTCGTTCGGGGTGCCGGGGATGATCGTGGAGGTGCCGTCCGGCTTCTTCGCCTCGCACTCGGGGATCTCGGTCACCAGGTCGCGCGGGATGCTCATCGCCGTCGCGTTGGTCCGGTCCTCGGAGACGTGGAACAGGATGGTGGTGTCGGCGTGGCCCTCGCTGCCCTTGTCGCCGTACCCCTCGTTGCCCTTGCCGGTGCGCTTGTCGGTGCCGATGATCAGGATGTTCATCGGGCCGTCGCCGAGGACGCTCTTGCTGCCGGCGTCGCCCACGTCGATGGTGTCGATGTTGCCGTTGAGCTTCTGGTACACGAGGTACACGCCGAGCGAGGCGGCGACGACGACGAACGCCGTGCCCCCGCCCGTCCACAGCAGCGCCTTCTTCTTGCGCGACTTCTGCGGCTTGCGCTTCCGGCGGCCGGACGCGGGCGGCTCGGCGGCCGCACGTGCCGCCTGGGAGCTGCGGCGGCTGCGCTGCCCGGGCACCTCGCGGCGCGGCCCGTCCGGAGCGCCCTCACGTTCACGCGTGCCGGCGGCCCCGCGACGCCCCGAACCGGTCCGGGAGTCACCGCGGCGACCGGTTGCTTCGGCAGCCGTGGCCGTACGCGAAGGACTGCTCGACTCCCCTGCGGAGTGGTCCAGTCGCAATTCGTAATTACCGGTGTGCGGGTTGAGTACCCACTGGTCGGCGGGGTCGATATCGTCCGCCCGTCCACGACTGTGCGCGTCCACGGTTGCCTGCGTCCTCCGTCGGTGCCACGCGAGGCGCCCTCCCCCGGCAAGGCGCTCGTTCCTTCGCTCCAGCAGTGCACGACCTGACGGCCGGAAGCACCGGATCGCGTCACACTATCCGGCCGATTCCGCGTCGAGCGACGTGCGTGACACATTCAACGCCCCTTACAACCGGGCATTCTTCCCATTACGCGTCGATTGTGTTCTCGGTCTTGGCAATTGCTTTACTGCTTGCACAGGTCGTCCGCCGCACTCGAGCCCGAATAGGTGGGTGCGGGCGTCGGGCTTCGGGACCCGGTGTCGTCCGGTTTTCCGTGCTGCTCCTTCTTCTGGTCCTGCTGCGCCTCCTCCAGTTCGTCGGCCGGGACCACGGCGACGGGCCGGTCCTCACGGAGTTGCTTGAACAGGTCACCCGCGTCCGGTTCGACGAGTTCGTCCCGGTTCGCGTTGTTGCGGTACGGCTGCCGGGGCACGGTCAGGAACTGCACCTGCTCGGTCGGTACGTTGCGCATCCCGCGCACCAGGTCGTAGAGGTCGCGCAGCGAGTCCAGCCCCGGGTCCGTGGTCAGTGACTTGGTCGCCGCGTCCAGCACCGGGTAGAGCCGCGTCGGGTTGAGCAGGACGCCGTTGCTCTGCATCTTGTTCACCAGGGCGCCCAGGAACTGCTGCTGGCGCTCCATCCGTTCGGTGTCGCTGCCGTTGCCGAGCGACTTGCGCGCCCGTACGTAGCCGAGGGCCTCCTCGCCGTTCAGCGTCTGCCGGCCGGCCGGGAGCTCCAGGTGCGCGTCCTTGTCGTCGATCGGCTCCTTGAGGCAGATCTCGACCCCGTCCACGGCGTCGACCATGTCCTTGAAGCCGTTGAAGTCGACGACCATGTGGTGATCGACGCGGATGCCGGTCATCCGCTCCACGGTGCGGATCGTGCAGGCGGTGCCGCCGAGCTCGAACGCCGCGTTGAACTGGGTGAACCGCTCCCGCGTCTCCTTGCCGTCCGCGGTGCGGCAGCTGGGGATCTCCACCATGAGGTCGCGGGGGAGGGACACGGCCGTCGCGCTCTTCCGGTCCGCCGCGAGGTGCAGCAGGATCGTGGTGTCGGAGCGCTGGCTGCCGCCGTCGTCCCGGCCGTACTCACGGTTGTCCCCGGCCCGGCTGTCGGACCCGATGAGCAGGATGTTCTGCGCGTCCATGACGACCGGGGCCGGCCGTTCCTTCTCGTACGCCTTGAGCTCGGCGGCGGCGCTCGTGTCGGTGGTGATGTTCCCGTCGAGCTTCTTGTAGAGCCACCAGCCCGCCCCCGCCGCGACCAGCACGAGGAACGAGGCGGCGAGCGCGGTCCAGCGCAGCCAGTGGCTCTTGCGCGTGGCGACGACGCCGTCCTTGGGCTGATCGGCCCAGGTCTGCTCGCCGTCACCGCTCGCTGCCGCGCCGACGGGGGCGGGGTCACCGGGGCCGGGATCACCCTCGGCCCCGCCCGCGCCCTCGCCTTCACCCTTCCCGGAACTCTCCGAGGTCTCCGAGCTCTCGGCGTTCGCGGCGCTCTCCGCACGCTCCGCGCCCTCGGCCTTCTCGGACTCGGCGGCTTCAGGAGCCCCGTCCTCGGAAGCTCCGTCCTGCGGGGCCAAGGCTTTCGGGGTCACGTCCTGCGGGGTCACGGCTTTCGGGGTCACGTCCTCCGGGGCTCCGCCCTCGGCCCCGGACTCTTCCTGCGACCTGCCTTGCGGCTTGTCCCCGGCCGGGTTGTCCGGGTCGGACGGCGGGCCAGCACTGTCGGTCACGTCTGCGTCCATCCTTCACGTTCGGCGGCGTGAGGGGCCGCCGGTCGCAGGAGTAGACGGCTGAAACTCACGCTTGGTTGTGCACAGCAAGGAGAGTGGTCTGTACCGCCCGATCATCTACCCGCTCCGGTGCTGTGCACCGGGGGCTCGGCCCGCTGTGGGCCGGACGGGTGGACCTCGGAGCGCATGTCATGCCGCGGTGTCGGTGACCCGCTCGCTCTCGGTGCGCTTGGCGAGTCCATCCGCGTCGAGCTGTCCGAGGTGGCGGCAGAGCACCACGGACGCACCGGCCGCCAGTGGCGCGAAAAGCCCGGCGCTCAGCCCGTCCCAGGTGTCGTACGTACGCCCGGTGAGCAGCCGGGACCCCGGTACGAGCCCGAGGACGCCGGCATCCTCGCGGGCCTTGGCGACGAGCTGCGCACTTGTCAGTTCCATCCCGCCGACGGCCAGCGCGGGAGCTTCGGGGTCCACCGGGGCGAAGGGCGCGAAGCGGTCGCCCTGGCTCGGCACCTCCACCGCGTAGTCCGCGAACCCTTCGGGCGCCTGCGGGAACCGGCCGCCCAGCGGACGCAGGGCGAGGGCGACCCGCTCACCCCGGCAGGCCCGCGCCCGCTCCAGGGTGTCCGGGCCGGTCACGACGAGGTCGGCGGCGGCCGGGTCGCCCTGGACATCGGCGACGACCCCGACGGAGGAGCAGGCGAGCAGCCAGACCGCGGACTGCCAGTGCGCGGGGAGCAACAGGGCGAGCCGGTCGCCGGGCTCCGCGGCGAGGTCGCCCTGGAGCAGATTGGCGGTCTTGGCCACCCAATTGGCGAAGGTCGCCACCGACAGTTCGACGCGTTCTCCGGTGGCGTCGTCGTAGAAGGTGACCAAGGGGCGGGCCGGGTCCGCGGCAAGGGCGGATCGCAGCAGGTCGGCAGGGGTGCGGTCGCTGGAGTTCATCCGCGCAAGCGTACGCGGGGACGCTGTGCGGGGCGGGCTGAACGGGTGTCACGTACACCGGTTCGGCAGACGGAGCGTCACGTCGAGGCCGATGTCCGGGTAGCCGGAGCTATGGCTGTATGGCCAGGATCATGCGTATGCGTGCACTATTGGTCACCTCAGTCGGCGTCACCTGCGCGGCGGCCCTCACTCTGCCGCTCGCCGCCCCCGCCCTGTCCGCCCCGGCCCCGCACTCCGCCCGGCCGCCTTCCGTGTCCCCCGAATCGCCGGGATCCGGGCCGCCGTCGGCACGGGCCGAAGCCGCCCCCGGCGAAGGGGAAGCCCTCGAAGCCGCACCTGCCGAAGCGGAAGCCCTCGAAGCAGCACCCGCCGGAAACGAGCCTGCCGGAAAAAACGAGCCCGCCGGAAACGAGCCCGCCGGAAACGAGCTCCCCGGAATCACGCCGGCCGAACCCGCACCTTTCCGGGCGGCCGACACCGCCCCACCGTCGGCACGGGCCGGCGAGACCCGCGCGGCCGAGCCGGCCGGCTCGACGCAGTCCCTGCCCCTGGAGCCCCTCACCGCACCGTCCGACCGCGTCGTGGGCCCGGCGGCGGCCGGCCAGGGCCTGGCCCAGCGCGACGCCCGCCCGTTCTCCCTGGTGGGCGTGGTCTGGGACGATGCCGAGGCCGAACTGCACGGCACGGTCCAGGTCCGCACCCGGGCGGCCGGCGGCACGAGCTGGTCGGACTGGCAGGACGTCGAGACCCACAACGCCGAGCACGCCGCCGACCTCGGGAGCGACGAGCGGACGTCCGGCGCCGTGCGCGGAGCGACGGCCCCGCTCTGGGTCGGTGACTCGGACGGCGTGGAGGTACGCGTACGCCCGGAGGCGGCCGACCCGCAGCACCGGTCCGCCGCCGTGCCGCTCCCCGAAGGACTGCGGCTCGAACTCGTCGACCCCGGCGAGGACCCCGCGCCGGAACCCGCCAGCGAGGCCCCCGCGGGCCGTGCCGCCCCCGTCGGCCGGTCCGCCACCCCGGCCACGTTCGCCGCCAACCCGGCACCGCCGACGACGACAGCGGCCGTGCCGGAGGCGCTCACCGCCGAATCCGCCGCCACCTCGGCCGTCAACGCGGACCTCGCGCCGCTCGGCGCGGCCGTCATCCCCGCGCTGACCAAGGCGGAGACGGAGGAGGCGGCGGCGATCGTCGCAGCCGGGGCGAGGCCGTACATCGGACCCCGGCCGAAGATCATCACCCGTAAGGGCTGGGGCGCGGACGAGAGGCTCCGCGAGCGGAACTTCGCGTACACCAAGTCCGTCAGGGCGGCCTTCGTGCACCACAGCGCGACCGGCAACAACTACACCTGCAAGCAGGCCCCTTCGGTGCTCCGCAGCATCTACCGCTACCACGTCAAGAGCAGCGGCTGGCGCGACTTCGGCTACAACTTCGCCGTCGACAAGTGCGGAAACATCTACGAGGGCCGGGCCGGAGGAGTCGCGAAGGCGGTCCTCGGAGCGCACACCCTGGGCTTCAACACGAACACCATGGGGATCGCGGTGCTCGGCAGCTACTCCTTCACCAACCCGCCCGCCGCCGCGGTGACCGCCGTCTCCAAGCTCACCGCCTGGAAGCTCGGTCTGTTCGGGGCCAACCCCAAGGGGAAGGTCACCCTCACCTCCGGCGGAAGCAACAAGTACAGGGCCGGCACGAAGGTCAAGATGAACGTCATCTCGGGTCATCGGGACGGTTTCGCAACCGAATGCCCCGGAGCGCGTCTCTACAAGAAGCTCGGCAAGGCCCGGACCAGCTCCGCCAAACTGCAGGGCCGCTGACCGGGGCGTATCCGACCGGTCTGCTTAGACTGGCCAGCCACAACCAGGCCAGGCCCAGCAGGAAGCAGAGACGGTGCTGTGACAGAGGCAAAAGAAGCGATTCTCCTGGTCGGTGGCAAAGGCACCCGGCTGCGCCCGCTCACGGTGCACACCCCGAAGCCGATGGTCCCGGCGGCGGGGGTCCCCTTCCTCACCCACCAGCTGGCGCGGGCCAGGGCGGCCGGGGTGGAGCACATCGTGCTCGCCACGTCCTACCTGGCGGAGGTCTTCGAGCCGTACTTCGGCGACGGTTCCTCGCTCGGCCTGCACATCGAGTACGTCACCGAGCAGGAGCCGCTCGGCACCGGCGGAGCCATCCGTAACGTCGCGCCGAAGCTCTTCTCGGGGCCGGACGAACCGGTGCTGGTCTTCAACGGCGACATCCTGACCGGGCTCGACATCCGGGCCCTGGTCACCTCGCACACCGACTCCGGTGCGGATGTCTCCCTCCACCTGACCCGGGTCGAGGACCCACGCGCCTTCGGCCTCGTGCCGACCGACGCGACGGGCCGGGTCACGGCCTTCCTGGAGAAGCCGCAGACGCCGGAAGAGATCGTCACCGACCAGATCAACGCCGGGGCGTACATCTTCCGGCGCTCGGTCATCGACAGCATCCCGTCCGGCCGCCCGGTCTCCGTCGAACGCGAGACCTTCCCCGGACTGCTCGCCTCCGGCGCCCACCTCCAGGGCATGGTCGACTCCACGTACTGGCTGGACCTCGGCACTCCGGGGGCCTTCGTCCGCGGCTCCGCCGACCTCGTCCTCGGCCGCGCCCCGTCCCCGGCGGTCCCCGGCCGCTGCGGCGACCGCCTGGTCCTGCCGACCGCCACCGTGGCCCCGGACGCCAAGCTCACCGGCGGCACGGTGGTCGGCGCGGACGCGGTGATCGGCGCGGGCGCGAGGATAGACGGCTCGACGATCCTGGCGGGCGCGGTCGTCGAGGCGGGCGCGGTCATCACGGACTCGCTGGTCGGGGCAGGCGCCAGGGTCGGCGACCGTACGGTGCTCGCCGGCGCGGTGATCGGCGACGGGGCGCAGGTGGGCGCGGACAACGAACTGCGCGACGGGGTCAGGATCTGGTGCGGCGCGGTCCTGCCGGACGCCTCGGTCCGCTTCAGCTCGGACCAGTAGCCCTCGTACCCGTACCCTCGAAGAACCCGCAGAAGGACAGTCCCCCCGCACCAAGAACAGCAACAACACCAAGACACTGAGACACCGAGGCCCCCGTGGCAGGACGATTCGCCCCCCGCACCGCGCGACCAGCGCTGCCGCACCAGGCCGCCGCTCCGCCCGTCAAGGCGGCGCCGTCCTCCTCGCCCGACGGCCCCCCGCTGACCAGGGAATGGGCCCCACCCGGCCCGCTGGACCTCCGCCTGGTCCTCGGCCCCCTCCGCCGCGGCCCGGCGGACCCCACGTTCCGGATGGCCGCGGACGGCACGTTCTGGCGGGCCACCCGCACGCCCGAGGGTCCCGGCACCCTGCGGGTGGCGGCGCGCGGCGACCGGGTGGTGGCGGCGGCCTGGGGCCCCGGCGCCCACTGGCTGCTGGCGGGGCTCCCCGCACTCCTGGGCGCGGAGGACGACCCGGACGCGTTCGTCCCACGCCACCGCCTGCTGGCCCTGACAAGGCACCGCCGCCCGGGCCTGCGCCTCCTGCGTACGGGGCTGGTCATGGAATCGCTGATCCCCTCGATCCTGGAGCAGAAGGTCACCACGGACGAGGCGTACCGTGCCTGGCGCCATCTGGTCCGCCGCTTCGGCACCCCGGCCCCGGGCCCGACCGCGGACCTGGGCCTGCACGTCATGCCGGACCCGCGCGGCTGGGCCATGATCCCGTCCTGGGAATGGCACAAGGCGAACGTCGACGCCAAACGATCGTCGACGATCCTGCGCGCGGTACGCGTGGCCCGCCGCCTGGAGGAGGCGGCGACGATGGACCTCCCCGAGGCCCAGGCCCGCCTGCAACTGATCCCCGGCATCGGCCCCTGGACCTCGTCCGAGACCCTCCAGCGTTCGAACGGCGCGGCGGACGCGGTCACGGTCGGCGACCTGCACCTCCCGGGCATCGTGGGCCACGCCCTGGCGGACAACCGCGACGCGGACGACGAGGAGATGCTGGCCCTGCTGACCCCGTACGAGGGCCAACGCCACCGAGCGACCCGGCTGATCCTGCTCTCGGGCCGCACTCCGTCCCGCAGGGCCCCGAGGATGACCCCGGGCAACATCACAAACCTCTAGGTGTTCTGTCCATGGAGGTTGGTGACGGATCCCACGGCTTAGGGATCTTGAACGAGTGAGGGCCTTCCGGGTTCGGTGTGGATTGCGACATCT